>NZ_JBXAIV010000010.1:0-218632 GCF_058796615.1 Pseudomonas sp. GW823-FHT04A03 | reverse complement strand
ACCCAGACCACCGCAGCGCCATCAACCTCCAGCCGATGCGCCAGCGAATGGCTCCAGCCAAACCCCAACCCAACATCAATCTCAGCCGCACTGGTGCGATACAACCGACTGAACTCAAACGGCAACAACCCGTCGAGCACACCATCGGTAAGCGTCAACAATTCCTCACCGGTGACCATCGACACCGGACACCCGTTGGTGCAGGTCAGCGGCGCACAATCGGCACTGTCGCCGTTGGGGTTTTTCGCCTGATCCGAAGCCTCATCCCGAGACTCATGCCGCTCCATTCGCGTCATGCCATGGGACTTGTCACGGGCAATGGCCGCCGGATTAGGCACCTTCAGCACCAGCGCATCCGCCGTGCGAACCTCCAGCGGAATGGCCGGTGTCGGCCGCAACGGCGCCAGCCGCACGTTGACCATCAGCGGTTTCAAAGCGCTCGCATGTCGGGTCAGGTCAGGCGCCGAGGTCATCTCCGCCAGCCGCAACGCCGAAGCCGCCAGCCATTCCCGCACACGCGGCGACTTGATCTTGCCCAGTATCTTGGTGCTTAAGCGCAGCGGCACACCCATGCCACCCGACACACACATCAGCAGAAAACTGACCAGCAGTTCGGCCCGAACCTCAGCCACCACCTCGGCCAGATACTGCGGCGGCAGCATCTTCAGCCAACTGGTAAAGGCCGCCAGATAAATGAACAGCAACGGCTCATCGCCGAGCATCAGCAGGCCATTGGCGATGGCGTCGGTGGATGCCGTGAGCAAGGCATCCAGTTCAGCGTCGGACAGGTACTGCAGAAGCTTTTCGCTGTTGGCCTGCAAATCGGCGAGCAGCGCAAACAGTTGCTTCACGTCATCCCAGACACCATTCAGGGCTGATTCGAAGCCGTGCCAGTCAGCCCGTTGCAACTGCCCGTAACGCTCGGTGAAACCGGCGCCGGAAAACTCCGTCCACTGCGGTTGAAACCCTTTCCATTCCTCACGCAGCCAGCCTTCCAGGCCATCAACAAGGCTCTGATACGAGGCGTACAACGTCTGGATATGCGTGGTGGAAACATCGGGAAAGAAGGTGATGCGATAACGCTGGCCCCGGTCGCAATCGTCGACCTTGAGAATGCCGCTAGGGCCGATGGTGTAATGCAGCGGTTCGCCGAAACCCAAAACACCGTCGACATCGGAAATGACCGGTTCAAGGATCACCGGCGTATCGCCGATCGGCACAAACCGCGCGGCTTCGAACATGTGCACCAGCGTCAGGGAGCCGCTGGCGGAACACATGGCGACAGAGGAACTGATGGGTTTGCGGCTGGCGACCGGCGCACTGAGCCGGACATCGTTGCCGACCTGGAACACTTGCTCGACACCCAGCGCGGTGCCCGTCCAGAACTGCTCGGCCCAGGCGTCATAGTTGTTGAGACAGAGGCGAAACTCCTTAAACAGCTTTTCGACGTCGGGCTGATCAGGGTTCAGCGCAGCGACCACCAGCAAACCAATGCTGTTGTTCAGTTTCAGGAGTTGGTCAGATGGAAGCATTCGCAGTCACTCGCGCGCATCAGGGGAATGGCGCGAAACTTTGCGGGGGATCAAACAGGAAAGAAGTCAGCCGAGTAGGCGATGTCTGTAGGGCGATTCTCTAAATGTGCAGGAGGGCGTTCGGCGGACAACCGACATTGCCCGTTGCTCAACCTTGGCCGGGCTCGTTATGCTGCTGAACCCTTTAATCAGATCCGAGCAGCGGCGCTATCCACGCCGCCCGGGATGTCTTTGATAACGGATCCGATGATGAATGCACCGCTGAAGGCGTTCGGCCCGATCAAGGCCGTGATTTTCGATATGGACGGTTTGCTGCTGGACACCGAGGGCATCTACACCGAGGTCACCTCGCTGATTGCCGAGCGTTACGGGCGTACCTTCGACTGGAGCATCAAGCAGAACATTATCGGGCGTGGCGCCGGCGATCTGGCCCGTTATGTGGTCGAAGCGCTGGATCTGCCGATCACCGCCGAAGAGTTTCTGGTGATCCGCGAGCCGCTGATGCGCGAGCGTTTTCCCACCGCGCAAGCGATGCCGGGCGCCGAGGAACTGATCCGCCACCTCAAGGCGCACAACATTCCGATTGCCGTCGGCACCAGTTCATCGCGTCAGTCGTTCGGTCAGAAAACCACCTTGCACCGCGACTGGTTTGCACTGTTCGACTTCATCGTCACCGCTGACGACCCGGAAGTCGGCGCGGCCAAACCGGCGCCGGACATCTTCCTCACCGCCGCGCGCCGCCTGGGTGTAGCGCCGGAAGATTGCCTGGTGTTCGAAGACTCGCCATTCGGCGTGACGGCGGCGAAAGCAGCCGGCATGACCGCCATCGCCATTCCCGATGCCGCCATGGCCGATGAAAAATACGCACACGCTGATGGGATTCTTCGTACGTTGAAGGCGTTCACGCCGAGTGCATGCGGATTGCCGGCGCTCGACTGGGCCTGATCAAATCGCGAACAAAAAAACGCCGCCCCTCTGTCAAAGGAGGGGCGGCGTTTTTCGTTATCGACTATCTGATCAATCAGGCGCCGAAACCACCGTCGATGGTCAGGCTGGCACCGGTGATGTAACCGGCCTCCGGGCTTGCAAGGTAAGCCACGAAGCTGGCGATTTCCTCGGCTTTACCGTAACGACCCACCGCCATCAACGGGATCAGGCTGTCGGCGAACTCGCCGTGAGCCGGGTTCATATCGGTGTCGACCGGGCCGGGCTGCACGTTGTTGATGGTGATGCCGCGTGGGCCGAGGTCGCGGGCCAGGCCTTTGGTCAGGCCGACCAGTGCGGACTTGCTCATCGCATACACGCCGCCACCGGCGAAGGGCATGCGGTCGGCGTTGGTGCTGCCGATGTTGATGATGCGCGAGCCTTCGCCCATGTGTTTGGCGGCTTCCTGGCTGGCGATGAACACGCTGCGCACGTTGATTGCCAGGGTCTGGTCGAAGTCTTCCAGTTTGAAGTCTTCCAGCGGCGCGACGGCCAGCACGCCGGCGTTGTTGACCAGGATGTCGAGGCGGCCAAAGGTTTCGACAGTGGCGGTCACCGCGTTGCGGATGGCGCTGGCGTCGGCGCTGTCAGCCTTGATCGCCAGAGCTTTGCCGCCGGTGGCGGTGATGCTGTTTTGCAGTTCTTCAGCCTTGGCGGCCGAGCTGACGTAGGTAAAGGCAACCGCGGCGCCTTCAGCGGCCAGGCGTTTGACGATGGCGGCACCGATGCCGCGAGAGCCGCCTTGAATCAGAGCGACTTTACCGCTGAGGTGTTGAGTGGTCATGTTCGATCTCCAGAAGTTTCAAGGCAGGCTGCCTTGGTGTGGTGTCGAGTATCTGCCCCTCGCCACCAGGCGAGTAGACCGTGGTTGCTATAGTCTGTGTAAACCAAAAGTTTAGAGTGGCGGCCATGGAAACCTTTAGCAGTATCGAATGCTTCGTGCGCAGCGCCGAAGTCGGCAGCTTTGCCGAGGCCGCGCGACGTCTGAGCCTGACACCGGCCGCCGTGGGCAAAAGCGTGGCAAAACTGGAAGCGCGCCTCGGCGTGAGGCTGTTCCAGCGTAGCACCCGAAGATTGACCCTGACGGAAGCGGGGCAACTGTTTCTGAGTGAGGTCAGCGGCAGCCTGACCACCATCCAGAACGCGGTGAACAATCTGGCCAGCGCCGGCGGCCAACCGGCTGGTACGCTGAAAGTCAGCATGGGCACAGTGTTCGGCCGCTTGTACATCGTGCCGTTGCTGGGGGAGTTCCTGAAAAGGTTTCCGGCGATCAACCCGGACTGGCATTTCGATAACCGCCAGGTTGATCTGATCGGCCAGGGTTTCGATGCAGCGATTGGCGGTGGCTTCGAGCTGCCCCAGGGCGTGGTGGCGCGCCGGCTGACGCCGGCGCACCGGGTGTTGGTGGCTTCCACGGATTATCTGGATCGATACGCGCCGATCAGCGAACCGGACGACCTCAAGCTGCACGACGGCATCCTGATCCGCTCACCACAAACCGGTCGCGTGCGCTCCTGGCAGTTGACGCATCGCACCCGGCAACACAGCCCGCTGACCCTCAAGGCTCGAATGACCATGAGCGATTCCGAAGCCGCCTGCGCCACGGCGGCGCAGGGGTTGGGGATTGCGCTGGTGAGCATGCCGTTCGCGGTCGGCTACCTAGAGGCGGGGACTTTGCAGCGAGTCTTGCCCGACTGGTACGTCGACGACGGCAACATCTCCATCTATTACGCCGAACACAAATTGCTGCCGGGCAAGACCCGGGCGTTCGTCGATTTCGTCATCGAGCAGTTTTCAACCCTGGGCCTCGCTGAACGGTTCAACGCGCAAAACGTGCTGGCCAGCCGATGATGGTTTTCGGCCGTGGCGTCGCATACGTGCGCACCTTGGACGTCGACAGGCCTAGTCGAACTAGCGATTCGGCGATGGTCACGGCCGCTGTGACACCATCGATCACCGGCACCCCGGTACGCTGGCGGATCTTCTCATCAAGTCCGGCCATACCGCCGCAACCCAGGCAGATCACTTCGGCTTTATCCTGAGTCACCGCCAGTTCCGCCTGATGCACGATGGCTTCCAGCGCTCGTTGCGGCTCATGTTCCAGCTCCAACACCGCAAGTCCGCTCGCCCGTACCGAAGCGCAGCGATCCCACAGGCCGGACAGTTTCAGCCGATCCTCAATCAACGGCACGGTGCGATCGAGGGTGGTGACCACCGAATAGGCGTGGCCGAGAAACATCGCGGTGCTGGCGGCCGCGTCGGTGATGTCCACCACCGGCACGTTGAGCAATTCCTGCAAACCTTCGCGACCGTGTTCGCCGTAGCCGGCCTGGATCACCGCGTCGAACGGCTGGTCGTAGGACATCACCCGGTCCATCACGGCGATGGCGGCCAGGTAACTTTCGAAATTGCCTTCGACTGAATCGGCGCCGAAGTACGGCGTCAGGCCGACAATCTCGGTGCCGGGGGAAGCGACAGCCTGCGCCGAGCGGGCGATGGCCTGGGTAATGGATTCGGTGGTGTTGACGTTGACCACGAGAATTCGCATGGGAAGTCCTTATTACGGTTGGTTCTGCGGCCCCGCGAAGGGCCGCCAAAAGATTCAGTGGCTGACGTTGTCGACGGCGATGGCTTCACCGTCGACGTCGGCGTAGTGCGGCTGGCGTTTGGCGATGATCAGATAGAGCATCCCGGCAATGCCGGCGCCGATCAGCCAGGAGAAGGGCGAAACGCTGTGGAAGCCCGGCACCAGTGCCAGAACGATGGCGATCAGTGCGGCCGGAATGAACGCCGCCACCGCCCGCAGATTGACCCCGCGGCTGTAGTAATACGCGCCGTTAGGGCTTTCGCTGTACAGCTGCGGCACGTGGATCCGGCCTTTGCGGATCAGCCAGTAGTCGACCATGATCACGCCGTACAACGGGCCGAGCAGGGCGCCGAGGCCGGAGAGGAAGTACACGATCACCAGCGGGCTGTTGTAGAGATTCCACGGCAGGATGAGCACGGCGATGGTGGCGCTGATCAGCCCGGCGCGGCGGAAGGTCAGGTATTTCGGCGCCAGGTTGCTGAGCACGAAGGCCGGGGCGACGAAGTTGGCCATGATGTTCACCGCCACGGTGACGATCAGGAACGCCAGGCAACCGAGCACCAGAAAGAACGTGTTGGGGATCGAGGCGATGATTTCGGTCGGGCTTTCGATGATCCGGCCGTTGATCTGAAATTGCGCACCGCATAGCAGGACGGTGATCCCGGCGAACACCAGAATATTCACCGGCAGGCCCCAGAAGTTTCCGATCTTGATGGTCTTGCGGCACGGCGAAGAGCGGGCGAAGTCGCAGAAGTTGAGGATCAGCGTCCCGTAGATCGCCAGCCACAAGGCGCCGCCGGCAAAGATGTTGCGCCACATCTCGCCGCCGGTCAGCGGTTCGCGGATAGACCAGGCGATGGTCGCGTTGGCCTGGGTGTACATCCACGCGGCGAGGCAGGCGACGGTCAGCAGAATTACCGGTCCGGCGAAGGCTTCGTAGCGGCGGACCATTTCCATGCCATAGGCGAGGATCGCCAGCTGTACGAACCAGATCGCCACGAAACACACCCAGCCCAGGCTCGACAGGCCGAGGATTGAGTTGTGGTCGTAGTCAGCGAAACCGGGATGGATCGCCGTGAGCAACACGCGAAACACCACCGACGCCAGATACGTCTGAATGCCGAACCAGGCGATGGCGATCACCGCCCGGATCAATGCAGGAATCTGTGCCCCGTGAATGCCGAAACTGATCCGGCTGATCACCGGAAACGGCACGCCGGTTTTCTGCCCCATGTAACCGGACAGGTTCATGAAGAAGTACACCAGCGCCGCGCCGATCCCCAGCGACAGCAGAATCTGCCAGCCGCCCAGGCCCAGGGCGTACAGACCGATGGCAAACGAGTAGTTGGCGATGTTGTGCACATCGTTGGTCCACAGGGCAAAGATGCTGTATTTGCCCCAGCGCCGTCCTTCGACCTTGGTCGGTGCGAGATCGCTGTTGTGCAGACGCGGGCTCAGTTGCAGCGGTTCGGCGATGCCATCATCGGGCACGCTGTGGTCGAGGGGTGAAGAGGCGGGCAGATTCAGCGCGATGTTGTTGTTCGAGAGACTCGTACGCATTCCGGCAGGCTCCTGATGTTCGGGCCGCGATGACTGTGCATGAGCGCTCGGGCTCGGCAGATCTTCGTCGCGGCGGTGAAAACATCACTGGTTACGGGGCATCTGCAGCCTGTACGGGATAGGGCGCTTCAGGCTTGCGGATCGAAAGTGTGGGTTCATGTTTCGCAGTTTTGTATACAAAACATGTATGCACTTAAGCCAAATCTGTGCCAGCCGGCGATCTATGAAAATTACAGCTGATTTCGAAAAGTTATTGATGAGTGCCAAGTCGTTGAAATACGGGCGATATAAATTGACCGTTCGAACAGGTATTTATTTTTCGGGAAGGATTTTGGCGGGTGCCGGGAGGGAGTGTTTTTGGAGCTTGATGTAACTTTTCAGGGCGCAGAAACGAAAAGTGCACACATAAATGGCACCGATGGTGACATTCGTGTGTACACATTTTTCAAGGCGGGTAGCGAACACTGTGGGAGCTGACTTGCTCCCACGGTGCATCAGGGGTTATGCCTTGCTGATGATATTCCCGGCATGCAACCCGCATTCTTTCTGGGTCGCTTCTTCCCACCACCAGCGACCTTCGCGCTCGTGCTGGTTCGGCAGGACAGGGCGGGTGCACGGTTCGCAGCCGATGCTGATGAAACCGCGCTCGTGCAGGCTGTTGTACGGCAGCTCCAGCATGCGGATGTAGCCCCAGATTTCCTCGCTGGTCATCTGCGCCAGCGGGTTGAACTTGTACAGGGTGCGCTCCGGAATGGAGAACGCTGTATCGATTTCCATCACCGCCACGGCGCTGCGGGTGCCAGGGCTCTGGTCGCGGCGCTGGCCGGTGGCCCAGGCTTTGACGCCGGACAGTTTACGGCGCAGCGGTTCGATCTTGCGGATCCCGCAGCATTCACCATGGCCGTCCTTGTAGAAACTGAACAGGCCTTTTTCCTTCACGAACGGTTCAAGTTTCGTGTAGTCCGGCGAGACCAGTTCGATGTCGATCTTGTAGTGCTCGCGCACCTGATCGATGAAGCGGTAGGTTTCCGGATGCAGGCGGCCGGTGTCGAGACTGAACACCTTGACGTTCTTGTTCAGCTTCCAGGCCATGTCCACCAGCACCACATCCTCGGCACCGCTGAAAGATATCCACAGGTCATCGCCGAACTCGGCGAACGCGAGTTTGAGGATGTCCTGCGCGGATTTGTTGGCATAGGTCGTGGCGAGTTCCACGACGTCGAACGTTGGGCTCATCAGGGCGGCTTCCTACAGGTCGGTGGCGCTGGGCGCTCTATATGGCGGCGATGTTAACAAAAAGCAACGCCCGCCGGGGCGGCCTCTGCGTTGCGCGCTCCAGGTCGAGCCGCTAGAGTTCGGGCTCGCTCGACTCAATAAACATTACAAACGGGAGTGTCTTGTGGAAATCGCCTGTCTTGATCTTGAAGGGGTGCTGGTGCCGGAAATCTGGATCGCCTTCGCCGAAAAAACCGGAATCGAATCGCTCAAGGCCACCACCCGGGACATTCCCGACTACGACGTGCTGATGAAACAGCGCCTGCGCATTCTCGACGAGCATGGCCTGAAGCTTTCGGACATTCAGGAAGTGATCGCCACCCTCAAGCCGCTGGACGGCGCGGTGGAGTTCGTCAACTGGCTGCGCGAGCGGTTTCAGGTGGTGATTCTGTCGGACACGTTCTACGAGTTTTCCCAGCCGCTGATGCGTCAGCTGGGCTTTCCGACCTTGCTTTGCCATCGACTGATTACCGATGACAGCGGGCGGGTGACCAGCTACCAGTTGCGTCAGAAAGATCCGAAACGTCAGTCGGTTCTGGCCTTCAAGAGCCTGTATTACCGGGTGATTGCGGCGGGGGATTCCTACAACGACACCAGCATGCTGGGCGAGGCGGATGCGGGGATTCTGTTCCACGCGCCGGATAACGTGATTCGCGAGTTTCCGCAGTTTCCGGCGGTGCATACGTTTGCAGAGTTGAAGCAGGAGTTTCTCAAGGCTTCGAATCGCGACCTGTCCCTGTAATCACATTCCTTGATCGTTCCCATGCTCCGCGTGGGAATGCCGCTATGGACGCTCCGCGTCCACTGTGACGCGGAGCGTCACGGGATGCATTCCCACGCAGAGCGTGGGAACGATCAACTTTGTGGCGAGGGCGCAAGCTCCCTCGCCACAAATGTCATAGGTTCTGCAGGGTTTCGAGCAAAACTCTGACCTTGGTAATCGACTCCTGATACTCCGCCTGCCAGTCCGAATCAGCCACGATCCCGCCACCGCCCCAGCAGCACACCTGCCCATCCTTCACCAACAGACTGCGAATGGCGATGGAACTGTCCATCTCTCCGCGCACGTCCAGATACAGCAACGAACCGCAATACAAACCACGTCGGGTCGGCTCCAATTCGTCGATGATCTGCATCGCACGAATCTTCGGTGCGCCGGTGATCGAGCCGCCGGGGAAGCTGCCGGCGATCAGGTCCAGGGCGTCGCGATCTTCCGCCAGTTCACCGGTCACGCTGCTCACCAGGTGATGCACGTTCGGATAACTTTCCAGGCTGAACAGCTCCGGCACCCGCACCGAGCCTATTCGGCAAGTGCGGCCGAGATCGTTGCGCAGCAGGTCGACGATCATCAGGTTTTCCGCGCGATCCTTGGGGCTGGCCAGCAGTTCGGCGGCGTTGGCGGCGTCTTCGGCCGGGGTCGCGCCACGGGGGCGGGTGCCCTTGATCGGGCGGGTTTCCACCTGACGCTGGCTGACTTTGACGAAACGCTCGGGGGACAGGCTCAGTACTGCGTTGCCGTCGGGCAGGCTCTGGAAACCGGAAAACGGCGTCGGGCAGGCCTCACGCAATTTGCAGTAGGCCAGCCATGGATCGCCCTGGCACGGCGCGCGGAAACGCTGGGCGAAATTGACCTGATAGCAGTCGCCGGCCTGGATGTAATGCTGGATGCGTTCGAACGCCTGACGGTACTCGTCGGCTGAAAGATCTGCCGCCATCGGGCTGTTCAGCTTGAACGGGGTCAGTTCGGTGCCCACCGGTTGGCTGAATAGGTCGATCAGCCGTTGTTTCTCGCTGGCGCTGACCGAGGGGTGGAACACCAGTTGGCTGGTGGCCGATTGGTGATCGCTGATCAAGGCCCAGTCGTACAGACCAAAACGCGCATCGGGCAATTGCAGATCATCCCGGGCCTGACTTGGCAGGTTTTCCAGATGCCGACCGAAGTCGTAGCTCAGGTAGCCGATCAGGCCGCCGGCGAAGGGCAATTCGTACCCGTCGGGCAATTGCGCGTCACCCAAGCGGGTCAGATTATCCCGCAGACGTTGCAGGAAATCGTCGCCGCGCTCGTCCGGCAACACCGCCAGCTGTTCCAGCGGCCAGGCGCTGAACAGGTCATAACGGCCACGGTCGGCACTCGGCCGGCCACTGTCGAGCAGCACGGCGCCGGGCGCATGGCGGACGGCCGCGAAATAGTCGGCGGAGTTGGCGCGGTAGGGTAGCGGGTGTACGGAACAGGTCAACATGGGCGGGGCAGATCGGCCATCGAGGCGGGGTGGGGATTGTAGTCCCCTCCGGGAATTGCTCCTAGAGGGGATGTCGGGGATTGGCAGATTGGCGGCAGGAAGTGCGACTCAGCCCTCGACCGCCGGAATATGCCCAAACAACTCCTGAGCAAACGCCACCCGCTCTTCAACCGACTCCGTCACGCCACGCGCCTTGAGCTCTTCCAGATGCGCTTCCACCGCATGGGTACGCAACGTCAGCCCGCAATCATTGGCAATCTGGATATTCAACCCCGGCCGCGCATTCAGTTCCAGAATCAGCGGACCTTTCTCCTGATCCAGCACCATGTCCACGCCGATGTAACCCAAACCACACAGCTCATAACAACCGGCGGCGAGCTTCATGAAACCGTCCCAGTAGGGCAGTTGCACGCCGTCCACCGCATTGGTGGTGTCCGGGTGTTTGGTGATGATGTTGTTCAGCCAGGTGCCGCGCAGGGTCAGGCCGGTGGCCAGGTCGACACCGACGCCGATGGCGCCCTGGTGCAGGTTGGCCTTGCCCCCGGATTGACGGGTCGGCAGACGCAGCATCGCCATCACCGGGTAACCCATCAGCACGATGATGCGGATGTCCGGCACGCCTTCGTAGCTGATGCTCTTGAAAATCTGGTCCGGCGTGACGCGATATTCGATCAGCGCCCGATCACGGTGGCCGCCCAGCGAATACAGGCCGGTGAGGATGCTGGAGATATGATGCTCCAGCTCTTCGTGGGCAATGATCTTGCCCGACACCGTGCGATAGCGGCCCTCGAAACGGTCGGCGACCACGATGATGCCGTCACCGCCGGCGCCCTGGGCCGGCTTGATCACGAAGTCGTTGCGCCCGCCGATAATCTCGCCGAGCTTGTCGATTTCCTTCTCCGTGGAAATCACGCCATACAGTTCCGGCACGTGAATGCCGGCCTTGATCGCGCGTTCCTTGGTGATGATCTTGTCATCGACGATCGGGTACAGGCTGCGCTTGTTGTACTTGAGCACGTAGTCCGCGTTGCGCCGATTGATGCCCATGATGCCCCGGGCTTCCAGGGCCTTCCAGGTCTTCCAGAAACCGAACATCAGGCGTCAGCCTTCTTCAGGAAAGCCTTGAAACGCACCAGCTCGGTCAGGCGATAACCGCGATAGCGACCCATGGCCAGCATGAAGCCCACCAGGATCAGCAGGATCGCCGGGAAGGTGAACACGAAGTACACCAGCTCCGGAACGGTCATGATCAGGTGCGCCAGGGACGCCGCGAACAGCGTGCCGATCGCCACTTTCATGGCATGGCTGGCGCCGCGTTCTTCCCAGGTGATCGACAGGCGTTCGATGGTCATGGTCAGAATCACCATCGGGAACAGCGCCACCGACAGGCCACGCTCCAGGCCGAGTTTGTGACTGAACAGGCTGATCGCCGCAATCAGCACCACCACGAAGGTCAGCACCACCGACAGGCGCGGCAGCATTTGCAGCTTCAGGTGTTCCAGGTACGAGCGCAGCGATAACCCGAGCGCGGTTATCACGGTAAACAGCAGGATGCCGAAGCCCAGTTGTGTCTCGCGGAAGGCCAGGGCGATCAGCACCGGCGTGAACGTGCCCAGGGTCTGCAGGCCGATCAGGTTGCGCAGGATCAGGATCACCAGCACGCCGATCGGGATCATCACCATGATCATGAACGTCTGCTGGGTTTGCAGCGGCAGGCCGTACAGCGAGTATTCGAGGAAGTTGGCGTCGGTGTTTTCGTCGGTCAGCTTGGCCAGACGAATCGCGTTCATCTCGCTGTTGTTCAGGCTGAAGGTCACGTTCGCTTTCTTGCCGCCGTCGACGGTGATCAGGTTTTCATCACCGCTCCACCACAGCAGGCGGTCGGTCGGCAGGCCTTGCTCACCGGTTTCCGGGTTGAAGTACAGCCAGTCGGTGCCATTGAAGCTGCGCAGCCACAGTTCCGGGGTTTGCGGCTGATCGGCGACGAGGCGGATGGTATGGACTTTTTCCACCGGCACGTGGGCGATGGACAGCAGCAGTTCGACGATTTTCGCCTTGTGCGGCGTCGACGGATCGCCGGCCAGCAGCAGTTTCACGTTGTCGTCGTTGACGTTGTTGACGCGTTTGATCGCCTCGCCAATGAAGGTTTCGACGTCGGCCGAGTGCTGGCGGATCGGGGCGAGCAGGGCTTCGGCGGCGATCTTCTCCGGGCCTTCGATGGCCATGCTGTCGCGGAAGGTCGGGCCTTTGATCTTGGTTTTTTCGGCGGTGTAACGCTTGGTCAGCACCAGACGGTAATAAAGGGTCTGGTTGCCCTTGGCCCGGCGCGCCGACCAGGTGACCTTGCGGTTGCCGTCGACACGGTTGACCGCCACGCCGTAGTTGTTGGAGATAAAGCTTTCATTGAGGCTGACGTAGTCGCGGCTCAGGGGCGGCACGAACATCTGGATCTTCACCGGATCCTTGGTGCTGGCGACGAACTCGACCTTGGCGTCGATGTTCCACAGGTCGTCGGTGGCGTCTTCGGTCACCGGAATGCCGAGCACGAAAATCTGATAGGCCGTAACCGAAACGCCCAGCAACACCAGGATGGTGATCAGGACTTTCAGGTGGAAGGTTAGAGAACGCATGGAAATTACTCGGCGGTATGAGCGGCGATGGCGCAGGCGGGTTTGCCGGCAGCGTATTTAAGACTGGGATCGACCAGCGCATCGAAGCGTTTCAGCGCCTCGGAGCCGATCAAAAGCGGGTATTGGAACGCACTACGGTCGGTCAGGTTCACTTCGATGCTGCGCATTGCCGAACCCATGCAGATGTCCAGCTCGATCACCGGGCGGGCGGTGTACTTCTTGCCCTCTTCCGGATCGTAGTCGCCGGCGCGGCGCTTGATCTTGCTGACCCGGGCCAGCGGGCGTTCGATCGGGTGCGAATGCGCGGCGTCGATGGCCAGGTAGAAACGTACCCAGGACTCGCCGTTGCGTTTGAAACGTTTGATATCGCGGGCGCTCAGGGAGGCGGTTTTCGCCCCGGTGTCGAGTTTCGCCGCCACTTCCAGGTTGATCCCGTCGAGGGCAGCGTATTCGTTGAGGCCGTACACGGTCTTTTCCCCCGCCGCAGCGAGGCCGGGCAGGCAAAACAGTGCAAAGAATGTGGGGAAGGGCTTGAGTCTCATAAATCCTGGCGAGCAGCGTTCCGTTCTCGGTTCAGGGCCATGGCATCAGGAAATCCTGTCTGCCCATGCGCCTTCGTGTGCCTATCAGCTTTTTATGACAAGCCGTGCAAATGACTCGCAAATGCGGGCGGCATTCTAGCACGGTGGTTTTATGGCGCCAGCGCCGGGGGCGGTCTATAACCCTTGGGGCTGATACCAAGGCTTATTAGACGATTGTCGACAATCCTTATTTATCCTTTGACTGATGCGGGCTGATTCGCTAGTTTTTGCCGCATTGGATTTGAAGGTGTCGACAATATGCTGGATCAATTCGATCCCCCGGTGATCAACGGTGATGATTCCGAGACGCTCTCGGAAAACGTCTTCCGACGCATCCAGGCGGCCATCGTCAAAGGCGAGATCGCCCCGGGCAGCAAGATCTCCGAGCCGGAACTGGCGCGCACCTACGGCATCAGCCGCGGTCCGCTGCGCGAGGCGATCCATCGGCTGGAAGGCCAGCGACTGCTGGTGCGCGTACCGCACGTCGGTGCTCGGGTGGTGTCGCTGAGCCACGCCGAATTGCTAGAACTCTACGAAATCCGTGAATCCCTCGAAGGGATGGCCTGCCGTCTGGCGGCCGAACGCATGAGCGTCGAAGAAATCGACGAACTGCGCCGGGTGCTGGAAACCCACGAACGCGATGCAGCGTTTCAGGCCGGTGTCGGCTACTACCAGCAGGAAGGCGATTTCGACTTTCACTACCGGATCATCCAGGGCAGCGGCAACCGCACCCTCACGCAAATGCTCTGCGGCGAGCTCTATCAGCTGGTGCGCATGTACCGCATTCAGTTTTCCACCACGCCCAATCGCCCGCGCCAGGCCTTTGCCGAACACCACCGGATTCTCGATGCCATCGCCGACCGTGACGGCGAGCTCGCGGAATTGTTGATGCGCCGTCACATCGGCGCCTCGAAACGCAACATCGCCCGTCACTACCAGGACGGCGCCGACAATAAGACAGCCACTGAACGAGGTGAGTCATGAGTTCCAACAAGAGCACTCCAGGCCAGCGTTTCCGCGATGCGGTCGCCAGCGAACATCCGCTGCAAGTGGTCGGCGCGATCAACGCCAACCACGCGCTGCTGGCCAAGCGCGCCGGTTTCAAGGCGATCTACCTGTCGGGTGGCGGGGTGGCTGCCGGCTCCCTCGGCGTGCCGGACTTGGGCATCACCGGCCTGGATGACGTGCTGACCGACGTGCGCCGCATCACCGACGTCTGCGACCTGCCGCTGCTGGTGGACGTGGACACCGGTTTCGGCGCCTCGGCGTTCAACGTGGCCCGCACCGTCAAGTCGATGATCAAGTTCGGCGCGGCGGCAATTCACATTGAAGACCAGGTTGGCGCCAAGCGCTGCGGCCACCGTCCGAACAAAGAGATCGTGACCCAGCAGGAAATGGTCGACCGCATCAAGGCCGCCGTCGATGCCCGCACCGACGACAGCTTCGTGATCATGGCCCGCACCGACGCGCTGGCCGTTGAAGGCCTGGAATCGGCACTGGATCGCGCCGCCGCGTGCATCGAGGCCGGCGCCGACATGATCTTCCCGGAAGCCATCACGGAACTTGAGATGTACAAGCTGTTCGCCAGCCGTGTGAAAGCGCCGATTCTGGCCAACATCACCGAATTCGGCTCGACGCCGCTGTACACCACCGAGCAACTGGCCGGCGCCGACGTGTCGCTGGTGCTGTATCCGCTGTCGGCGTTCCGTGCGATGAACAAGGCTGCGGAAAACGTCTACACCGCGATCCGCCGCGACGGCACTCAGCAGAATGTCATCGACACCATGCAGACTCGCATGGAGCTCTACGATCGCATCGATTACCACACCTTCGAGCAGAAGCTCGACGCGTTGTTTGCGGCGAAGAAGTAAGCCGCAACCGTACTCCCTAATAAATTCAAGATTGGAGACAACAATGGCCGAAGCAAAAGTACTCAGTGGCGCCGGACTCCGGGGCCAGGTCGCCGGGCAAACCGCACTGTCCACCGTGGGCCAGGCCGGTGCCGGGCTGACCTATCGCGGCTACGACGTGCGCGAACTGGCGGCAGACGCTCAATTTGAAGAAGTGGCGTACCTGCTGCTCTACGGAGAGCTGCCGAGCAAGGCACAGCTCGCCGACTATCAAGGCAAGCTGAGCAAGCTGCGCGACCTGCCACAAGCGCTGAAAGAAGTGCTGGAACGCATCCCCGCCGACGCCCACCCGATGGACGTGATGCGCACCGGTTGCTCGTTCCTGGGCAACATCGAGCCGGAGAAAGATTTCTCCGAGCAACGCGACAAGACCGACCGCCTGCTGGCCGCGTTCCCGGCGATCATGTGCTACTGGTATCGCTTCAGTCACGACGGCAAACGCATCAATTGCGTGACTGACGAGCAGTCCATCGGCGGCCACTTCCTGCACCTGCTGCACGACAAGAAGCCGAGCGAACTGCACGTCAAAGTGATGAACGTGTCGCTGATCCTCTACGCCGAGCACGAATTCAACGCCTCGACCTTCACCGCCCGCGTATGCGCTTCGACCCTGTCCGATCTGTATTCCTGCGTCACGGCGGCCATCGGCTCGCTGCGCGGCCCGCTGCACGGTGGCGCCAACGAAGCGGCGATGGAAATGATCGAGCGCTTCTCGTCGCCGGAAGAGGCGATCAAGGGCACCCTCGGCATGCTCGAACGCAAGGACAAGATCATGGGCTTCGGCCACGCGATCTATAAGGACAGCGATCCGCGCAACGAGGTGATCAAGGGCTGGTCGAAAAAACTTGCCGACGAAGTGGGCGACAAGGTGTTGTTCGCGGTTTCGGAAGCCATCGACAAGACCATGTGGGAGCAAAAGAAACTGTTCCCCAACGCCGACTTCTACCATGCCTCGGCGTACCACTTCATGGGCATCCCGACCAAGCTGTTCACCCCGATCTTCGTCTGCTCGCGCCTGACCGGCTGGGCGGCGCACGTGTTCGAACAGCGGGCCAACAACCGCATCATCCGTCCAAGCGCCGAGTACACCGGCGTCGAACAGCGCAAGTTCGTGCCAATCGAACGTCGCTGAATGGTGGGCTGCCTCGGAGCTTGAGAACACCGATAAACCCTGTGGGAGCGAGCTTGCTCGCGATTGCGGTACATCAGTCGACATCAGTGTTGAATGTCAGTCCGCTTTCGCGAGCAAGCTCGCTCCCACAAGGGGCTGTGTGAATCTTGAGACCCGTGCCAGGCCCCACCTTTTTGTTATCACCGTGACCGAGTCCTGACCGATGAACACAGAATTTCGCAAGAACCTGCCCGGCACGCCGCTGGACTTTTTCGACGTCCGCGCGGCTGTCGATGCGATCCAGCCGGGCAGCTACGACACCCTGCCGTACACCTCTCGCGTGCTGGCGGAAAACCTCGTGCGTCGCTGCGACCCGGCCACGCTCACCGATTCCCTGAAACAACTGATCGAGCGCAAGCGCGACCTCGACTTCCCGTGGTTCCCGGCTCGCGTGGTGTGCCACGACATTCTCGGCCAGACCGCGCTGGTGGATCTGGCCGGCCTGCGCGACGCGATTGCCCAGCAGGGCGGCGACCCGGCGCAGGTCAACCCGGTGGTGCCGACGCAACTGATCGTCGACCACTCGCTGGCGGTGGAGGCGGGCGGTTTTGATGCCCAGGCGTTCGAGAAGAACCGCGCCATCGAAGACCGTCGCAACGAAGACCGCTTCCACTTCATCAACTGGACCAAAAAGGCGTTCAAGAACGTCGACGTGATCCCGCCGGGCAACGGCATCATGCACCAGATCAACCTGGAGAAAATGTCTCCGGTGATCCAGGTGCGCGACGGCGTGGCATTCCCGGATACCTGCGTCGGCACCGACAGCCACACCCCGCACGTCGATGCGCTGGGCGTGATCGCCATCGGTGTCGGTGGGCTTGAAGCCGAGAGCGTGATGCTCGGCCGCGCGTCGTGGATGCGTCTGCCGGAAAGCGTCGGCGTCGAACTGACCGGCAAGCTGCAACCGGGCATCACCGCCACCGACATGGTGCTGGCGCTGACAGAATACCTGCGCAAGCAGAAAGTGGTCGGCGCGTGGCTGGAGTTCTTCGGCGAAGGTGCTTCGGCACTGACCCTCGGCGACCGCGCAACCATCTCCAACATGGCCCCCGAATACGGCGCCACGGCGGCAATGTTCTACATCGACCAGCAGACCATCGACTACCTGAAACTGACCGGTCGCGAAGACCAGCAAGTGCAGCTCGTCGAGCAGTACGCCAAGCAGATCGGTCTGTGGGCTGACAGCCTGAAAGGCGCGCAGTACGAGCGCGGCCTGACCTTCGATC
This sequence comes from Pseudomonas sp. GW823-FHT04A03, assembly GCF_058796615.1. Classification (NCBI taxonomy): domain Bacteria; kingdom Pseudomonadati; phylum Pseudomonadota; class Gammaproteobacteria; order Pseudomonadales; family Pseudomonadaceae; genus Pseudomonas; species Pseudomonas sp. GW823-FHT04A03. The sequence goes on along the minus strand of NZ_JBXAIV010000010.1, from coordinate 200,936 downwards.
TGTCTTCGGTGGTGCGCAACATGGCTGGCCCGAGCAACCCGCACGCCCGTGTGGCGGTGTCGGATCTGGCGGCCAAAGGCATCGCCGGCCAGTGGGAAGACGTGCCGGGGCAAATGCCCGACGGCGCGGTGATCATCGCTGCCATCACCAGCTGCACCAACACCAGCAACCCGCGCAACGTGATCGCCGCCGGCCTGCTGGCGCGCAACGCCAACAAGCTCGGGCTGACCCGCAAGCCGTGGGTCAAGTCGTCGCTGGCGCCGGGCTCGAAAACCGTGGCGCTGTACCTCGATGAAGCGGGGCTGACCACGGAGCTGGAGCAACTCGGTTTCGGCGTCGTCGCCTTCGCCTGCACCACCTGCAACGGCATGTCCGGCGCGCTGGATCCGGTGATCCAGCAAGAAATCATCGACCGCGATCTGTACGCGACTGCTGTGCTGTCCGGCAACCGCAACTTCGACGGCCGGATTCACCCGTACGCCAAGCAGGCGTTCCTCGCTTCGCCGCCGTTGGTGGTGGCCTACGCAATTGCCGGCACCATCCGCTTCGATATCGAGAAAGATGTGCTGGGCGTGGTCGACGGCAAGGAAATCCGCCTGAAAGACATCTGGCCAAGCGACGAGGAAATCGACGCCGTAGTGAAATCCTCAGTCAAGCCCGAGCAGTTCCGTCAGGTCTACATTCCGATGTTCGCCATCCATGAAGACACCGGCCCGAAAGTCACTCCGCTGTACGACTGGCGCGAAATGAGCACCTACATCCGCCGTCCGCCGTACTGGGAAGGCGCGCTGGCCGGGGCGCGTCCGCTCAAGGGCATGCGCCCGCTGGCGGTACTGCCGGACAACATCACCACCGATCACCTGTCGCCATCCAACGCGATCATGCTCGACAGTGCCGCCGGTGAGTACCTGGCGAAAATGGGCCTGCCAGAAGAGGACTTCAACTCTTACGCGACCCACCGTGGTGACCACCTGACCGCGCAGCGCGCGACGTTTGCCAACCCGAAACTGTTCAACGAAATGGTCGTGGAAAACGGCAAGGTCAAGCAGGGGTCGCTGGCGCGTGTGGAGCCGGAAGGCCAAGTGATGCGCATGTGGGAAGCCATCGAAACCTACATGGAACGCAAGCAGCCGCTGATCATCATCGCCGGCGCCGACTACGGTCAGGGTTCGTCCCGCGACTGGGCGGCCAAAGGCGTGCGTCTGGCGGGTGTGGAGGCGATTGCCGCCGAAGGTTTCGAGCGCATTCACCGCACCAACCTGGTGGGCATGGGCGTGTTGCCGCTGGAGTTCAAACCGGGCACCGACCGCAAGACCCTGGGCATCGACGGCAGCGAAACCTACGACGTGATCGGCGAGCGCACGCCGCGTGCCGACCTGACACTCGTAATTCATCGCAAGAACGGCGAACGCGTCGACGTGCCGGTGACCTGCCGCCTCGACACCGCTGAAGAGGTGTCGATCTACGAGGCTGGCGGCGTTTTGCAGCGCTTCGCTCAGGATTTCCTCGAAGAGTCGGCGGTTGCCGTTTAAATCAATCGATGTAGGCATGGGACTTCAAGTCCCATGCCTTCGTTAAGGAGCACCATGGCTCACGCACCGCAAATAAAAATCCCCGCCACCTACATGCGTGGCGGCACCAGCAAAGGCGTGTTTTTCAGCCTCAAGGATCTGCCCGAAGCCGCGCAGATTCCCGGCCCGACCCGTGACGCGCTATTGCTGCGGGTGATCGGCAGCCCCGACCCGTACGACAAGCAGATCGACGGCATGGGCGGCGCCACGTCCAGCACCAGCAAAACCGTGATCCTGTCGAAGAGCATCAAGGCCGATCACGACGTCGATTACCTGTTCGGTCAGGTGTCCATCGACAAGCCATTCGTGGACTGGAGCGGCAACTGCGGCAACCTGTCGGCGGCGGTCGGTTCGTTCGCCATCAGCAACGGTCTGGTGGACGCCAGCCGCATTCCGCACAACGGCGTGGCGGTGGTTCGCGTGTGGCAGGCCAACATCGGTAAAACGATCATTGCCCACGTGCCGATCACCAACGGCGAAGTCCAGGAAACCGGTGATTTCGAACTCGACGGCGTGACCTTCCCGGCCGCCGAAGTCCAGGTCGAATTCATGGACCCGGCGGCGGAAGAAGAGGGCGGCGGTGGCTCGATGTTCCCCACCGGCAACCTGATCGACGAGCTGGAAGTCCCGGGCGTCGGCACGTTCAAGGCGACCATGATCAACGCGGGTATCCCGACGATCTTCGTCAATGCCGAAGACATCGGTTACACCGGCACCGAACTGCAGAGCGCGATCAACAGCGATCCGAAAGCGTTGCAGATGTTCGAGACCATTCGTGCTTATGGCGCGCTGCGCATGGGGCTGATTTCCAGTCTGGATGAAGCGGCCAAGCGTCAGCACACGCCGAAGGTTGCGTTTGTTGCCAAACCTGCGGATTACGTCGCGTCCAGTGGCAAAGCCATTGGCGCCGGTGATGTGGATTTGCTGGTGCGGGCGTTGTCGATGGGCAAGTTGCACCACGCGATGATGGGGACGGCGGCTGTGGCGATTGGCACTGCAGCAGCTATCTCCGGCACTTTGGTCAACCTCGCGGCCGGTGGCGTTGAACGCAACGCCGTGCGCTTCGGGCATCCGTCCGGAACCCTGCGCGTGGGGGCTGAGGCCAGCCTGGAAAGCGGTGAGTGGATCGTGAAGAAGGCGATCATGAGCCGTAGTGCGCGCGTCCTGATGGAAGGTTACGTCCGCGTTCCTGGAGATTCGTTCTAATGAACAACCGGTGAGAGCGAACCCGTTCGCTCTCACCGCCATGCGCATTTCAATAAGAAGAAAATTAGCCCTGAACCGAGGTCCCATCAACGAACCACTTTCAAGAGTGAATCGAACATGAGCGCCAACGTCGACCTGAACAACCGTCCCGACTACGACCGTGTCCTGCAGGACATCGCCGACTACGTCCTCACCTGCAAGATCGAATCCACCGAAGCCCTCGACACCGCCCGCAACTGCCTGATGGACACATTAGGCTGCGGCCTGCTGGCTCTGCGTTTCCCCGAGTGCACCAAGCACCTTGGCCCAATCGTCGAAGGCACCGTCGTGCCGTTCGGTGCCCGGGTGCCGGGCACCTCCTATAGGCTCGATCCGGTAAAAGCCGCGTGGGACATCGGCTGCATCGTGCGCTGGCTCGATTACAACGACACCTGGCTCGCCGCCGAATGGGGGCATCCGTCGGACAACCTCGGCGGGATTCTTGCGGTGGCCGATCACCTGTCGCAAAAGCGTCTGGCCAATGGTGAAGCGCCGCTGACGGTGCGCGATGTACTCGAAGCCATGATCATGGCCCACGAAATACAGGGCGTTATCGCGCTGGAAAACTCGTTCAATCGCGTAGGACTCGACCACGTCATTCTGGTGAAAGTGGCCTCGACTGCCGTCACCGCCAAACTGATGGGCGCCAACCGTGAGCAGCTGTTATCAGCGTTGTCCCATGCGTTCGCCGACGGTCAGGCGTTGCGCACGTACCGTCATGCGCCGAACGCCGGTTCGCGCAAATCCTGGGCGGCAGGGGATGCATCGAGTCGGGGCGTGCGGCTGGCGGATATCGCGATGCGCGGCGAAATGGGGATTCCCGGCGTCTTGAGTGCCAAACAATGGGGCTTTTACGACGTATTGTTCAGCCACACCAACAACGATCTGGCGCTCAAGCCCGAAGATAAACGTGCGTTCAGCTTTTCGCGGCCGTTCGGCAGTTATGTGATGGAAAACGTGCTGTTCAAGATCAGCTTCCCGGCAGAATTCCACGCGCAAACTGCCTGCGAAGCCGCCGTGACCCTGCATCCGCAGGTGCGCAATCGTCTGCACGAGATCGACCGGATCGTCATCACCACCCACGAATCGGCGATCCGCATCATTTCCAAGGTCGGGCCGCTGGCCAACGCCGCGGACCGCGATCACTGCCTCCAGTACATGACCGCTGTGCCGCTGGCGTTCGGCAATCTGGTGGCCGAGCAGTACGAGGATGATTTCCACAAGGCCCATCCGGTCATCGATGTGCTGCGCGAGAAAATGGTCATCGTCGAGGATCCGCGCTTCACCCGCGAATACCTGGAGGCCGACAAACGCTCGATTGCCAACGCGGTGCAGGTTTTTTTCAAGGACGGTTCGAGTACGGAAAACGTGGTGGTGGAGTACCCGATCGGGCATCGCCGGCGCCGGGCCGAGGGCATTCCATTGCTGGAGGACAAGTTCAGGGCAAATCTGGCCACCCGGTTCACCGGGCAGCGCAGCGGGGAGATTCTGGCGCTGTGCAAAGATCAGGCGCGGCTTGAAGCCACGCCAGTGAACCGGTTTATGGATTTATTGGTTATTTGAAGCGCCGCTCCACGCCTTTTTCCACGAGGATCTTCGCGGAAATTTCTTCAACGGAGAAATGCGTGGAGTTGATGTTCGGGATGTTCTCGCGGCGGAACAGGTTTTCCACCTCGCGCACTTCGAACTCGCACTGGGCGTAGCTCGAATAACGGCTGTTGGGTTTGCGCTCGTTGCGGATCGCGGTGAGGCGATCCGGGTCGATGGTCAGGCCGAACAGCTTGTGCTGGTGGGCGCGCAGGGCGGCCGGCAGTTGCAGGCGTTCCATGTCGTCTTCGGTCAGCGGGTAGTTGGCCGCGCGGATGCCGAACTGCATCGCCATGTACAGGCACGTCGGCGTCTTACCACAACGCGACACGCCCACTAGTATCAGATCGGCCTTGTCGTAATAGTGGGTGCGGGCGCCGTCGTCGTTGTCGAGGGCGAAGTTCACCGCCTCGATCCGCTCCATGTAATTGGAGTTGTGACCGATGGAGTGGGACTTGCCGACGGTGTAGGAAGAATGCTCGGTCAGTTCCTGCTCGAGCGGGGCGAGGAACGTCGAGAAAATGTCGATCATGAAACCATTGGAGGTTGCGAGAATCTCACGAATGTCCTGATTGACGATGGTGTCGAAGATGATCGGCCGGAAACCGTCGGTTTCAGCGGCTTTGTTGATTTGTTGTACCATGGCCCGCGCTTTTTCAACGCTGTCGATGTACGGGCGCGTGAATTTGCTGAAGGTAATGTTTTCGAACTGCGCCAGAAGGCTTTGACCCAGGGTTTCGGCGGTGATGCCGGTGCCATCGGAGATAAAGAAAGCAGATCGTTTCATTTGCACCTTGGGCCTTAAGCTAGTGACGAATCTTGGATATGATAGGCGCGATTTGCCGGCCGCCATTGGCCCGCATTCTCACTTATTTTCCAGGTCCAGGCCATACAGCCGGCCAACGCTCCCCCGAGCCGCCGGTTTCTGAGCTTTTCCAACACAGTTAGTGGAGAGATCACCTTGGTAGAGTACGTAGTTTCCCTCGATAAGCTCGGCAAACACGATGTTGAGCATGTGGGGGGCAAGAACGCATCCCTGGGCGAGATGATCAGTAACCTGGCCGGTGCCGGTGTTTCGGTCCCCGGCGGCTTCGCCACCACGGCGCAAGCCTATCGCGACTTCCTGGAACTGAGCGGTCTGAACGATCAGATCCACAAGGCCCTCGATGCGCTGGACGTCGATGACGTCAATGCCCTGGCCAAGACCGGCGCCCAGATCCGCCAATGGATCATGGAAGCCGAATTCCCTGAGAAACTGAACACCGAGATCCGCACCGCGTTCGCCGCGCTGTCGGCCGGTAACCCTGACGTGGCCGTGGCCGTGCGTTCCTCCGCCACCGCCGAAGACTTGCCGGACGCTTCGTTCGCCGGTCAGCAGGAAACCTTCCTGAACATCCGTGGCGTGGAAAACGTCATCCGCGCGGCCAAGGAAGTGTTCGCTTCCCTGTTCAACGACCGTGCCATTTCCTACCGCGTCCACCAGGGCTTCGACCACAAGCTGGTCGCCCTGTCCGCTGGTGTGCAGCGCATGGTGCGTTCGGAAACCGGCACCGCCGGCGTGATGTTCACCCTCGATACCGAATCCGGCTTCCGTGACGTGGTGTTCATCACCGGCGCCTACGGCCTGGGCGAAACCGTCGTACAAGGCGCGGTGAACCCGGACGAATTCTATGTCCACAAGGGCACGCTGGCAGCCGGTCGTCCGGCGATCCTGCGTCGCAACCTGGGCAGCAAGGCCATCAAGATGATCTACGGCGACGAGGCCAAGGCCGGTCGTTCCGTGAAAACCGTTGATGTCGACAAGGCCGAGCGCGCGCGTTTCTGCCTGACCGACGCTGAAGTCAGCGAGCTGGCCAAGCAGGCGATGATCATCGAGAAGCACTATGGCTGCCCGATGGACATCGAGTGGGCCAAGGACGGTGACGACGGCAAGCTGTACATCGTGCAAGCCCGTCCGGAAACCGTGAAGAGCCGCACCCAGGCCAACGTCATGGAACGTTACCTGCTGAAAGAAACCGGCACCGTGCTGGTGGAAGGTCGCGCCATTGGCCAGCGCATCGGCGCCGGCAAGGTGCGGATCATCAAGGACGTCTCCGAGATGGACAAGGTCCAGCCGGGCGACGTGCTGGTTTCCGACATGACCGACCCGGACTGGGAACCGGTCATGAAGCGCGCCAGCGCCATCGTCACCAACCGTGGCGGCCGTACCTGCCACGCGGCGATCATCGCCCGTGAGCTGGGTATTCCTGCTGTTGTGGGTTGCGGCAACGCCACCCAACTGCTGAAGGATGGCCAGGGCGTGACCGTGTCGTGCGCCGAAGGCGACACCGGTTACATCTTCGAAGGCGAACTGGGCTTCGACATCAAGAAGAACTCCGTGGACGCCATGCCGGAGCTGCCGTTCAAGATCATGATGAACGTCGGCAACCCGGATCGCGCCTTCGACTTCGCGCAGCTGCCGAACGCCGGTGTGGGCCTGGCCCGTCTGGAATTCATCATCAACCGCATGATCGGTGTGCACCCGAAAGCGCTGTTGAACTACGACGGCCTGCCGCAGGACATCAAGGAAAGCGTCGACAAGCGCATCGCCGGTTACGACGATCCGGTCGGCTTCTATGTCGAGAAACTGGTTGAAGGCATCAGCACCCTGGCCGCTGCGTTCGCACCGAAGAAGGTCATCGTGCGTCTGTCGGACTTCAAGTCCAACGAATACGCCAACCTGATCGGCGGCAAACTCTACGAGCCGGAAGAAGAAAACCCGATGCTGGGCTTCCGTGGTGCTTCGCGTTACATCAGCGAATCGTTCCGTGACTGCTTCGAACTCGAGTGCCGTGCGCTGAAACGCGTGCGCAACGAGATGGGTCTGACCAACGTCGAAATCATGGTGCCGTTCGTCCGTACCCTTGGCGAAGCCAGCCAGGTTGTGGATCTGCTCGCCGAAAACGGCCTGGCCCGTGGCGACAACGGTCTGCGCGTGATCATGATGTGCGAACTGCCATCCAACGCGATCCTGGCTGAAGAATTCCTCGAATTCTTCGACGGTTTCTCGATCGGCTCCAATGACCTGACTCAGCTGACACTGGGGCTGGACCGTGACTCCGGGATCATTGCGCACCTGTTCGACGAGCGTAATCCGGCGGTCAAGAAGCTGTTGGCCAACGCGATTGCCGCGTGCAACAAGGCCGGCAAGTACATCGGCATCTGCGGTCAGGGCCCTTCGGACCACCCGGACCTGGCCAAGTGGCTGATGGAGCAGGGCATCGAAAGCGTGTCGCTGAACCCGGACACCGTGCTGGAAACCTGGTTCTTCCTTGCCGAAGGCCAGGCGGCGGAATAAGTCGTGAATGAAGCCTCGGCCCGTTGATTCGGGCCGGGGCTTTAAGATTGAAGTAGGGCGAGCTCTCCGGATGCCGCCCTTTTTTGTGCAAGAGCATTATGCAAAGCAGCAGCAACCTATTTCCTGTCGCCCTGATCAGCGCCGAACGACGCGGTGATCTGAGCGAAGACGTTTACCGTTTGAAACCGGGCAACAGCCCTGACTGGTCCGTGGAAATCGCGGTGACCCGTCTCGGCATGGCGGATGAGCCGGCGTCGCGCGGCGTGCCGGTGATCTTGCTGCACGGCAGTTTTTCCAACCGGCGCTTCTGGTTCTCGCCGAAGGGCCTGGGCCTGGGCGCGTATCTGACGCGACTGGGCTTCGATGTGTGGATCCCGGAAATGCGCGGCCACGGTTTGTCCCAGCGCAACGAGGATTACCGCCGCAACCGCGTCGCCGACTATGCCCGTTACGATCTGCCGGCCATCGCTGCGTTCGTCCGGGAGCAGAGCGGGCAGATTCCGCATTGGATCGGCCACTCGCTGGGTGGCATCACGTTGGCGGCCGCGCTGGGCGGCGAATACCTCGGCGAGCCTGCAGTGGCCTCGGCGGCATTTTTCGGTACCCAAGTCAGCCGCACATACTGGCCGCTGAAGATTCCGCCGGTGGAGTGGAGCGGGCGCTTCATTCTCAAGCGGTTTGCCCAGTTGTCCGGCTCGCGGCTCAAGCGCGGCCCCGAAGACGAACCGATCGGTCTGGCGCTGGAAAGCATGCGCTGGTACGGGCTGTTCGGCCGTTTCGGTGACAAGGACAAGGATTGGTGGGCGGGCCTTGCCGATGTGCAGGTGCCGGTGCTGGCGGTGAGTGCGGCGGGGGATCATCAGGATCCGGCCTGGGCGTGCCAGAAGCTGTTCGAACAGATCGGCTCCGAGCACAAGCAGTTCATCAACCTGGGCCGTGAGCAGGGTTTCAACGATCAGTTCGGGCATGTCGAGATGCTGGTCAGCAAGGCGGCGCAGGCTGAGGTCTGGCCGCTGGTGGCGCGTTGGCTGGCGGATCAGCACACGCCATTGCTTGGCGAGAAGCCGGATCTGGCTGCAGCGGTCTGAATGCGGCGCCCTGAAAAGGGCATTTCGTTCGAGTCGGCTTGCGGCTAAGATATGACGCATTGGACGGTTCTGGTCATATTTAGTGGCTGTTTCGCTATTACGTTTCAGCTTGTGTTCAGGTTCGTTCAGCGACCATTACATGGGCTAAGGTAAACAGCGACCGCCGGAACTCGTTTCAAAAGAGTGCGACATCCTTGATCGTCTTCCTTGTTACAGGAGTTATTCGATGAACCATTACCTTACGCCTGACCTGTGCGACGCCTATCCGGAGCTGGTTCAGGTGCTGGACCCGATGTTCAGCAATTTCGGCGGCCGTGATTCGTTCGGCGGCGAGATCGTGACCATCAAATGCTTCGAAGACAACTCGCTGGTCAAGGAGCAGGTCGAGCTCAAGGGTAATGGCAAGGTGCTGGTGGTTGATGGTGGCGGTTCCCTGCGTCGTGCGCTGCTGGGCGACATGCTCGCCGAGAAAGCCTCGAAAAACGGTTGGGAAGGGCTGGTCATCTACGGCTGCATCCGTGACGTCGACGTCATCGCCCAGACCGATCTTGGCGTGCAGGCGCTGGCCAGCCACCCGATGAAAACCGACAAGCGCGGTATCGGCGACCTCAATGTGCCGGTGACGTTTGCGGGTGTCACTTTCCATCCCGGCCAGTACATCTATGCGGACAACAATGGCGTGATCATCTCGCCAAGTCCGCTGAAAATGCCTGAATAAATCGCGGTAACCACAGGGGTGAGGATGTTCGAGGAAGAAAACGCGCAATGGGGGCTGGTGCATGCCCTGGTGCTGGACGGTAAAGGCGGTGCGCGTTCGATAGCCCGGACTGATCTCGACGATCTGCAACTGCAGGCTCATGAAAGCCTGTGGTTGCACTGGGATCGCAGTCACCCGCAGACCCAGACCTGGCTGCGCAAATCCAGTGGGCTCAACGAGTTCACGTGCGATCTGCTGCTGGAAGAAAACACCCGCCCACGCCTGTTGCCGCTGCCGGATTCCGAGCTGCTGCTGTTTTTGCGCGGGGTCAATCTCAACCCCGGTGCCGAGCCGGAAGACATGGTGTCGGTGCGGATTTTCGCTTCGGCCCAGCGGGTCATTTCCCTGCGTTTACGTCCATTGCGCGCCACCGACGAGTTGCTGGTGATGCTGGGCGAGGGCAAAGGGCCGAAAACCTCGTCCGAATTGATGCTTTATCTGGCGCAATTCCTCACCAACAAGGTGCAGGATCTGGTGACTTGCCTCTCCGAAGTGGTCGATGAAGAGGAAGAAAAACTGGATGCCGACGAACGGTATACCCCCGAGCACGGCGCCATTTTGCACATCCGTCGCCGGGCTGCCGGACTGAAGCGTTTTCTGGCACCACAGCGGGATATTTTCGGACAGTTGACGCGGATAAAACTGCCGTGGTTCGTCGATGACGATGCCGACTACTGGAACGAATTGAACAACAGCCTGACCCGTTATCTCGAAGAGCTCGAATTGACCCGAGAGCGCGTGGGGCTTGTGCTGGAGGCCGAAGACCGGCGCTTGAGCGTGCGCATGAACCGCACGATGTATCGCTTCGGGATCATCACCTGTATCTTTTTGCCGATGAGTTTTCTGACCGGTCTGCTGGGCATCAATGTCGGCGGCATTCCGTTCTCGAGCAGCCCTTATGGTTTCCTGATCGCCTGTCTGACGGTGCTCGCCCTGGCGTTCGGACAATGGTGGTTGTTCCGCCGATTGCGCTGGGTATGACGATGCGCCATGTGACCCGACCAAATTTGCCCGCGTCTTTCACAGACATCACGAGAGGTGCGTATGCACGATCCGTTTGAACAGTCTTTGCGCGACATGCTCAACGCCTCGCCGTCCAGTCGCGACGACGATGCCTGTCTGGGCCGCGTACTCAAAACCGCCAACCGCCAGGTTGGCGCCGGCGATCTGTTCAGCCTGCTGGGCCGCTGGCTGCCCGCGCTGATGATCGCCCTTAATAACGGCTCGGCCCATGTCGCGCCGGTCTCCCGTCTCCGTAAACCTACCGCTCGCACTGCTGATAAGGCTGATTGAATATGGAACTTGATCTCTGGACTCAGAGCCTCGTCACTGCAATGACTGCGTTGTGGACCAAAGTCGCTAACTTCATTCCGAATCTGTTCGGCGCACTGGTTGTGTTGCTGTTGGGTTTTGTCGTGGCCAAGCTGCTGGACACCTTGCTGTCCAAATTGCTGGCCAAACTGGGCCTCGATCGCCTGATGGGCGGCACCGGCCTGACCAAATTGATGTCCCGCGCGGGGCTGCAAGTGCCGATCTCGACCCTGATCGGCAAGATCGTCTATTGGTTCGTTCTGCTGATTTTCCTGGTTTCGGCAGCAGAATCCCTTGGACTTGAGCGAGTTTCGGCTACGCTTGACATGCTGGCGCTGTATTTGCCGAAAGTGTTCGGTGCTGCGCTGGTGTTGCTGGTAGGTGTCCTGCTCGCACAACTGGCCAATGGCCTGGTTCGCGGGGCGGCAGAAGGCGTAGGCCTGGACTACGCTTCAGGACTTGGGCGAATTGCCCAGGGTCTGGTGATCATCATCAGTATTTCGGTCGCGATCAGTCAGCTGGAGGTCAAGACCGACCTGCTGAACCATGTGATCGTCATCGTATTGATTACCGTTGGTCTGGCGGTTGCGCTGGCCATGGGTTTGGGAAGCCGGGAAATTGCCGGTCAGATTCTTGCGGGAATCTATGTGCGTGAGTTGTATCAGGTTGGGCAACAAGTGCGTATTGGCGAGGTCGAAGGCCAGATCGAAGAGATCGGCACGGTTAAGACCACATTGCTGACCGATGAGGGTGAGCTAGTCTCTCTCTCGAATCGGATCCTGCTGGAGCAGCATGTGAGTAGCCGCTAACCCGGCAAACCCTGCTAATGTATGCCGCCGCAAAATGCCAGCTGTCGCTGGCTGCGGTGGACATTGACCTGACTGTCGGCACGACTTGTTTTGAATAAAGCCCAAACGCTATCCACGCGCTACGACCCCCGCGAGCTCTCTGATGAGGAGTTGGTCGCGCGCTCGCATACCGAGCTTTTTCACGTGACGCGCGCGTATGAAGAATTGATGCGGCGTTACCAGCGGACATTATTTAACGTTTGTGCGCGATATCTTGGGAACGATCGCGACGCAGACGATGTCTGTCAGGAAGTGATGTTGAAGGTGCTGTACGGCCTGAAGAACTTCGAGGGGAAATCGAAGTTCAAGACATGGCTATATAGCATCACTTACAACGAATGCATCACGCAGTATCGGAAGGAACGGCGAAAGCGTCGCTTGATGGACGCACTGAGTCTTGACCCCCTCGAGGAAGCGTCCGAAGAAAAGGCGCCGAAACCCGAGGAGAAGGGTGGACTAGATCGCTGGCTGGTGTATGTGAACCCGATTGACCGGGAAATTCTGGTGCTACGATTTGTCGCAGAGCTGGAGTTCCAGGAGATCGCAGACATCATGCACATGGGTTTGAGTGCGACAAAAATGCGGTACAAACGCGCTCTTGATAAATTGCGTGAGAAATTTGCAGGCATTGCTGAAACTTAGTTCGGCGCAAATATCTCTTACGTGTAGGCAAGTTCTGATAGACTTGCCGCCGAGTTGTCCCCCGGTTTGCGGGACTGCTTCACAATCACCAGATGGGGATTTAACGGATGAAACTGAAAAACACCTTGGGCTTGGCCATTGGTTCTTTGATTGCCGCCACTTCGTTCGGCGCTCTGGCACAAGGCCAAGGCGCAGTTGAAATCGAAGGCTTCGCAAAGAAAGAACAATTCGACAGCGCTCGTAACTTCAAGAACAACGGCAACCTGTTCGGCGGTTCGATCGGTTACTTCCTGACCGACGACGTTGAACTGCGTCTGGGCTACGACGAAGTGCACAACGTGCGTTCCGACGACGGTCGTAACATCAAGGGCGCCAACACCGCTCTGGACGCTCTGTACCACTTCAACAACCCAGGCGACATGCTGCGTCCATACGTATCGGCTGGTTTCTCCGATCAGAGCATCGGTCAGAACGGCACTGGCGGTCGTAACCGTTCTACCTTCGCCAACGTTGGCGGCGGTGCCAAGCTGTACTTCACCGAGAACTTCTACGCCCGTGCTGGCGTTGAAGCTCAATACAACATCGACCAGGGCGACACCGAGTGGGCTCCTAGCGTCGGTATCGGTGTGAACTTCGGTGGCGGCTCCAAGCCAGCTGCTGCTCCAGTTCCAGCTCCGGCTGAAGTCTGCTCCGACAGCGACAACGACGGCGTTTGCGACAACGTTGACAAGTGCCCAGACACCCCAGCCAACGTAACTGTTGACGCTGATGGCTGCCCGGCAGTTGCTGAAGTTGTTCGTGTTGAGCTGGACGTCAAGTTCGACTTCGACAAGTCGGTTGTGAAGCCAAACAGCTACGGCGACATCAAAAACCTGGCTGACTTCATGAAGCAGTACCCATCGACTCGCACCACTGTTGAAGGTCACACTGACTCCGTCGGTCCTGACGCTTACAACCAGAAACTGTCCGAGCGTCGTGCAAACGCCGTTAAGCAAGTTCTGACCAACCAGTACGGTGTTGAATCGTCCCGCGTTGACTCTGTTGGCTACGGCGAAACCCGTCCAGTTGCTGACAACAAAACTGAAGCTGGCCGTGCTGTTAACCGTCGCGTAGAAGCGCAGGTTGAAGCTCAAGCTAAGTAATTAGCTGCCGCTCCGAGAAAAGCCCGGCTTAGGCCGGGCTTTTCTTTGCCTGCGATTTGGTGAAGCCGGGATTGTCAGGCCAGTCGATCGGCTGCCCAGCCAATCGAATCCACTTGGGTCGCTGCCGCTGCGACGGCGCCTATGACCAGAATTGCAGGGCTCTTGAGCTGGAAACCAAGGGCATCGCCTTCCATCGCTGTCAGATTGCTGCGGCATTCGCGCTGCTCCGGCAAGGAGGCGTTCTCGATCATCGCCACCGGCGTATCCGCCGCCATGCCTCCTGCCAACAGCTGCTCGCGAATCTCGCCGAGCTTCGCCACCCCCATGTAAATCACCAGCGTCGTCCCGCCTTGCGCCAGCGCCCGCCAGTTCAACTGGCTATCGTCCTGAGTATGAGCCGTGACCAGCGTCACGCCCCGGGCCACGCCGCGTAACGTCAGTGGAATATCACACTGGGTCGCGCCGGCCAGTCCGGCGGTGATGCCATTGACCAGCTCGACCTCGACTCCGCGCTCGCGCAACCACTGCGCTTCCTCACCTCCGCGCCCGAAAATGCACGGATCGCCACCCTTGAGCCGCACCACGCATTTACCCTGACGGGCATAACGCAGCATCAGCCGATGGATGAACGCCTGAGGCGTCGAGCGGCAGCCGCCGCGTTTGCCGACCGCGATAATCCGCGCAGCAGGGCAGTGCTCAAGCACCGCCTCATTGACCAGATCGTCGATCAGCACCACCTCGGCTTCGCGCAAGGCCCGTACCGCTTTGAGCGTCAGCAATTCAGGATCACCGGGACCCGCGCCCACCAGCCAGACTTTCGCGTTCATGGTGTTTTCCTCTTCAGATGACGGCGACCGGACGCACTTCGGCGGCCAGCAAACGCTTGATTTCCGGGACGCAGGAGCCGCATTGCGTGCCGCACCCCAACTTGTTTTTCAAACCCTGTAGATCAAGACCTTCACGGATACCGGCGCAGACCGCGTTGTGGCTGACGTTCTTGCAGTTGCACAAGGTTTTGTCCGCCACAACCTGCGCGCCGGTATTGCCCGGCGGTGCACTCATCGGTGCCAGCAGCCAGCGCCGCAGTTGTTCGTCGGCGCGCCCCTCCAGCCACAGGCCTTGCAACCAGTGCTGAGCGAGGGTTTCACCGGCCAAGCGGATCGCAGTGATTCGCCCGTTCTCGATGCGCACCCGTTTGCCGATGGCGCGGCGAGGATCGTCATAAGCCAGCACCGGCCCGTCGATCAGGGCCAGGCACTGGTCGATTTCACGCAGCAATTGCGGTTCCGGCGCCACGGCGCTGGCTGCGCGTATCAGCAGCGCAGGCCGTTCGCGTCCGACAAGGCTGAGACTCGCGTAGGAAAACGCCTCACAGAGCGGTCGAAGCGCCTCGAAATGCCGTTGAACATCGCCCTCGATCAGTGCGAACAGTTGCCATGGCAAATTCACCGGTTCCAGTCGTACACCGCTGTGCTTGAGTTCCGGCTGTTTCGACAAGGGATCGAAGGCGGGCAGGGTCAGGCTGTTCACGCCGCCCTTGAGGAAACGATCGCCCCAGTGCATCGGCAGGAACGCCTGACCCGGACGCACGCTGTCATCGCTGGCGACCGCCACGATCACTGCGCCTCGACGACTTTTCAGGTTCACGAGATCTCCCGGTTGCAAGCGGTGGCGGCGCAACTCGTCAGGATGCAGGCTCAATACCGCTTCGCTGACATGGCCGAATAACTGAGCCGCCGTGCCGGTGCGGCTCATACCGTGCCATTGATCACGCAGGCGGCCGGTGATCAGGGTCAGGGGAAAGCGCGCGTCGCGTTGTTCCTTGGCGGCGCGATAGGGATCGGCAACGAACTGCGCGCGTCCGTTCGCCGTGGGAAATATCCCGTCGCCATACAACCGGGCTGTGCCTTGGCGAGCGCCAGCGGGGAAGGGCCATTGCTGTGGCCCCAGTTCATCAATCAACCCATGGCTGATCCCGGACAAATCCAGATCGCGCCCTCGGGTCAGTTGTTTGTACTCGTCAAAAAGCTGCGCCGGTTGCTCGAAGGCAAACAGGCCAGACTGCTGCGGGCGCAGACGTTTCTCCAGGAGTTGTGCGAAATCAACGGTAATCGCCCAGTCCGGGCGCGCTTCACCCGGTGCGGCGATGGCCTGGCGGACGTGGGAAATCCGCCGCTCTGAGTTGGTCACCGAGCCTTCCTTCTCGCCCCAACTGGCCGCCGGCAACAGCAGATCGGCAAACGCTGCGGTCTCGGTGGTGCGAAACGCCTCCTGCAACACCACGAAGGGACAAGCCTCCAACGCTGCACGCACAGCGTTCTGATCCGGCATCGATTGCGCAGGGTTGGTGCAGGCAATCCACAACGCCTTGATCTTGCCGTTGCGTACTTGCTCAAACAGTTCGATGGCGCTGAGACCGGTATTTTCCGGCAGCTTATCCACACCCCAGTACGCCGCGACCTCTGCGCGGTGTTCTGGATTGGCGACTTCACGATGGCCCGGTAACAGATTGGAAAGACTGCCGGTTTCGCGCCCGCCCATGGCATTCGGCTGACCGGTCAGGGAGAAAGGTCCTGCACCCGGTCGGCCGATTTGCCCGGTGGCCAGGTGCAGATTGATCAGCGCGCTGTTCTTCGCGCTGCCGGCGGTTGACTGGTTCAGACCCATGCACCACAGCGACAGAAAACTCGGCGCGGTGCCGATCCATTCGGCGCATTGCTGCAATTGCTCGACACTGATCCCGCACAGCTGCGACACCATCGCCGGGGTGTAGTCGCGCACCAGACTTTTCAGCTCGGCGAGGCCTTCGGTGTGCGCCTTGATGAAGTCGCGGTCGATCCAGTTTTCCCACAACAGCAGATGCAAAATCCCATGGAACAAAGCGACATCGGTGCCCGGCAGTATCGCCAGGTGCAGGTCCGCCAGATCGCAGGTGTCGGTGCGCCGTGGGTCTATGACGATGACTTTCATCTGCGGACGGCGGGATTTTGCCTCTTCGAGACGACGAAACAGTACCGGGTGGGCGTAGGCCATGTTACTGCCGACGATCACCACGCAATCGCTCAACTCCAGGTCTTCGTAGCTGCACGGCGGTGCGTCGGCGCCGAGGCTGCGTTTGTAGCCGACCACCGCCGAAGACATGCACAGCCGCGAGTTGCTGTCGATGTTGTTGGTGCCGACCAGCGCCCGCGCCAGTTTGTTGAAGGCGTAGTAATCCTCGGTCAGCAACTGCCCGGAGATGTAGAACGCCACGCTGTCCGGGCCATGTTCGGCGATGGTGTCGGCGAATACGTTGGTGGCGTGATCCAGCGCGGTGTCCCAGTCGCAGCGACTGCGCGCCAGGCCTTTGCCCAGGCGCAATTCCGGATATAACGCCCGTGCCGCCAGATCGCCGGTCAGGTGCAGGGTCGAGCCTTTGCTGCACAGTTTGCCGAAGTTGGCCGGATGCGCCGGATCGCCGCTGACGCCGAGGATGCGCTCGCCGTCATGCTCGATCAGCACGCCGCAGCCGACCCCGCAATAACAGCAGGTCGAGGCGGTCGTCTGGCGGTTCATCAGACGGCGTCCCGCAGCGCCAATTGCACGCGGCCATTCTCGACTCGGGCCGGATGATGGTGCGCGCAGCCGACGTCCGGCGCCTGGGCTTCGCCGGATTGCAGGTCGATCTGCCAGTTGTGCAGCGGGCAGGCGACACGTTTGCCGTAGATCAGGCCTTGGGACAATGGGCCACCCTTGTGCGGGCAGCGGTCATCGAGTGCGAAAACTTCGTCGTCGCTTGTGCGAAAGATCGCAATGTCACCTTTGGGCCCGGCAATGATCCGCGAACCGAGGGCGTTGATCTCTTCCAGGGCACAGATATCGAGCCAGTTCATGCCGGCACCTCCAGGTTTTTCACAGGGATCACGTCGAATTCTTTCTTCAGTTGCGGCTGGGCGAGGCGCTCTTTCCACGGATCCTGTTCGAACGACAGAGAAAATTGCAGGCGTTCGTTCAGGGCCTTGCGGCGCTCGGGATCTTCCAGCACGGCTTTCTTGATGTGCTCCATGCCGACCCGTTGCAGGTAGTGCACGGTGCGTTCGAGGTAGAAGGCTTCTTCGCGGTACAGCTGCAGGAACGCGCCGTTGTACTCGCGCACTTCCTCGGCGGTCTTGAGCTTGACGAAGAACTCGGCGACTTCGGTCTTGATCCCGCCGTTGCCACCGATGTACATCTCCCAGCCGGAATCGACGCCGATGATTCCTACGTCCTTGATCCCCGCTTCCGAGCAATTGCGTGGGCATCCGGAGACCGCCAGTTTCACTTTGTGCGGCGACCACATGTTGAACAGATCGTGTTCGAGGTCGATGCCCAGTTGGGTCGAATTCTGCGTGCCGAAGCGGCAGAACTCGCTGCCGACGCAGGTTTTCACGGTGCGGATCGATTTGCCATAGGCGTGGCCGGATGGCATGTCGAGGTCTTTCCACACACCGGGCAGATCCTGCTTCTTGATCCCCAGCAGGTCGATGCGCTGGCCGCCGGTGACCTTGACCATCGGCACCTGATATTTGTCCGCCACGTCGGCGATCCGCCGCAGTTCCGACGGGTTGGTCACGCCGCCCCACATCCGTGGCACCACCGAATAAGTGCCGTCCTTCTGAATGTTGGCGTGGGCCCGCTCATTGAACAGGCGCGACTGCGGATCGTCCTTGGCTTCGCCGGGCCAGGTGGAAATCAGGTAGTAGTTGAGGGCCGGGCGGCAAGTGGCGCAGCCGTTCGGGGTGCGCCAGTTGAGGTAGCTCATGGTGCCGGCGATGGTCAGCAAATGCTGTTCGCGAATCGCCTGGCGGATCTGGCCGTGGTTGAGGTCGCTGCAACCGCAGATGGCTTTTTCGCTTTTCGGTTTGACGTCCGCCGCGCCGCCAACGGTGTTGATCAGGATCTGCTCGACCAGCCCGGCGCAAGAGCCGCAGGAGCTCGCAGCCTTGGTGTGTTTCTTCACTTCGTCGACGCTGAACAGCCCGTGTTCCTGAATCGCCTTGACGATGGTGCCCTTGCACACGCCGTTGCAGCCGCAGACTTCGGCGTTGTCGGCCATGCTCATGGCTTTGTCCTGGCCCTGATGTCCTACGTCGCCTAAAGCATTTTCGCCAAACATCAGGTGATCGCGGATCTCGCCGATGGCGTGATTCTCACGAATCTGCCGGAAATACCAACCGCCATCTGCCGTATCGCCGTACAGACAGGCGCCGACCAGCACGTCATCCTTGATCACCAGTTTTTTGTACACCCCGCCGATCGGGTCGGAGAGGGTGATGGTCTCGGTGCCTTCGCCGCCCATGAAGTCGCCAGCGGAAAACAGGTCGATGCCGGTGACTTTCAATTTGGTCGACGTCACCGAGCCCTGATAGCGGGCGAAACCCAGTTGCGCCAGGTGATTGGCGCAGACCTTGGCCTGTTCGAACAGCGGCGCGACAAGGCCGTAGGCGATGCCACGGTGGCTGGCGCATTCGCCGATGGCATAGATGCGCGGGTCGTAGGTTTGCAGGGTGTCGTTGACCAGAATCCCGCGATTGCATGGGATGCCGGCCTTTTCCGCCAGTTCGGTATTGGGGCGGATGCCGGCGGCCATGACCACCAGATCGGCGGGGATGATGTCGCCGTTCTTGAATTGCACCGAGCCGACGCGTCCATTGCCGGCGTCGTGCAGGGCCTGGGTCTGTTCGCACAGGCGAAAGTGCAGGCCACGGGATTCGAGGGCGGATTGCAGGAGCTGGCCGCTGGTCTTGTCCAGTTGCCGCTCCAGCAGCCACTCGCCGAGGTGCACCACGGTGACGTGCATGCCGCGCAGCATCAGGCCGTTGGCCGCTTCGAGACCGAGCAGGCCACCGCCGATCACCACGGCGTGCTTGTGGGTCTTGGCGGTGTCGATCATGGCCTGGGTGTCGGCGATGTCGCGGTAGCCGATCACGCCCTGTAAGGTGTTGCCGGGGATCGGCAGGATGAACGGGGTCGAGCCGGTGGCGATCAGCAGGCGATCGTATTCGGCCTCGGTGCCGTCCTCGGCGATCACTCGGCGTTTGACCCGATCGATCTCCACCACTTTGCGGTTGAGCAGCAGTTTGATGTTGTTTTCCAGGTACCAGTCGAGGTCGTTGAGCACGATTTCTTCGAAGGTCTGTTCGCCGGCCAATACCGGCGACAACAGGATGCGGTTGTAGTTGGTGTGCGGTTCGGCGCCGAAGACCGTGATGTCGTACAGCTCGTTGCTCAGCTTGAGCAATTCTTCCAGGGTGCGGACCCCGGCCATGCCATTACCGATCATCACCAGTTTGAGTTTTTTCATCAGGTTCTCCGGGAGCATCGGGCTTGCCTCTTGTGGGCAGTCAGGCCTTGCTCGACAAAAATGGCGCAAACAAAAAAGGCGTCCCGCCAGTTACCTAGCGAGGACGCCTTTGTCCTTGTCCCGTTCTCTCGGGAAGCCTGGCCTTCGTCGTTGAAGGCCGGGCTTTATGTCAGTTGAAAACGTTAATGCAGTGGTTGTGCCAAGTCGCGGTGAGCCGCGAATTCACTGGGGTAATGCTGGAATTGGCCAGATGTTCATTGTGGTTTTTGCACTGAATGGAAGCGGCGCGCCCGTTAATGGAGCGCCGCATCAGCCATGAAACAACAGAAACAGCAGGACCAGATTGCCCAGCAGTGCCAGCAACGCCAACGTCCGCCAGACCTTCAGTGGCTCCCGTTCCAGCAAGGGGCGAGGGCGCACACTCAGGCTGCGGCGCTCACCTTGCTCCAGAATCAGCAGCCATTCCTCGGCGGTTTCATAACGTTGCAATGGATCGGCTGAGACCCCGCGCTCCAGGCACTGCGCCAGCCACTCCGGCAGATCCGGGCGATAACGACCGGCACTCACCGGCACCCCGAAACGCGGGCGCTGGAAGGCTTCGATCTCGCCGTAGGGAAAATGCCCGGTGAGCAAGAAATACAAGGTCACGCCCACCGCATACAGATCCTGTTGTGCGCTGGGTGCTGCGCTTTGAAAGGCTTCCGGCGCAATGTAGCTCGGGGTTCCGGGCAAGGTTGACGGCGCGTCCTGCGACAGACCGGGGCAATACGCCAGGCCGAAATCCAGCAGGCGCAACTCGCCGTCGTCCCCCAGGTGCAGGTTTTCCGGTTTGATGTCGCGGTGCAGGATCTGCCGTCGATGCAACAGGCCGACGGCCCGCAGCAGGCGTTCGGCCAGATCCTGCCATTGGGCCAATGGCAGCGGGCCGCTTTGCTCGAACAAATGCGCCAGGGTTGTCCCTGAATATTCACGCATCACGTAGTACAAATGCTGACGCTGACCGGCGCTATGGACTTCAGGGAAGTGCCGCCCAGCGACGCGTTTGAGAAACCATTCCTCCGCCAGCAAGGCCTGACCGGCCAGGGCATCGTCTGCCAGTTGTGCAGGCAACGTCTTCAACAGCCACGCCTGGCCCTGACCGTCGAGCGCGCGATACAGCAACGATTGCTGGCTCCGGCTCATAACCTCTTGAACCTGCCAGCCTTCAAAGACCTGATCCGGTTTCAGCGGCGGGGGCAGCGGCCACTGCTGCAAATGAATCAGCGCGTCGCCAAGGCTGGCCTCGCCGACGGCATCCACCCGCACCAACAGCGCGCTGGCGTTGTCCTGACTGCCGGCCAGATGCGCGGCGTTGACCAACGTTTGCGCGGCACTGTGCAGATCCGGCTGATCGCGCAGAATTCCGGCGATGGCGGTATCGCCGAGCGCCGCCCACACGCCATCACTGAGCAGCACAAAACATTCGCCGTCACGCAGTTCGCCATCGAGAAAGTCCAGCACCAGATGCTGATCCAGCCCCAATGCGCGCTTTAGCACATGCTGCATGCCCGGCTGATCCCAGACGTGATCTTCGCTGATCCGTTGCAAGGTCTCGGCGTGCCAGCGGTAAACCCGACAATCACCGACGTGCGCCAAAGTAAATCGCCGGCCTCGCAGGACCAGCGCACTGACCGTGGTAAGCAGCGGCTGTCCGCCACCGTTGGCCTGCAACCAGCGGTTTTGCGCGAGCAGCAGACGATCAAGGGCCTGGGCCACGCTCCAGGTTTCCGGGGTGGCGTAGTAGTCCAGCGCCAGCGCCTGCAAGGTCGAGCGCGCGGCCAGCCCGCCATCGGCGCACTGGCTGACGCCGTCGGCGATGGCGAACAGAAAACCCTTGCTGGCGGCCAGCGCCGGGGCCGGGGTCACCAGGCGCAAAGCGTCCTGATTTTCCGCGCGGGGGCCGGTGGCGCTGGCTTCGGCAAAGCTCAGTTGCAGAGCCATGAAGGCCTCAGACCCGGGCAGCGGTCACGGCCGCCGAACCCCAGGTGGTTCTCCAGCGACGTTTGACCCCGTGCAGACCGAACCACGCCAACACGCCAAGGCTGGCGAACAGCCAAAGCGCCAGTTGATAGCTGCCGGTGCTCTGTTTGATCGCGCCCATGCCGGCTGCCAGAGCGAAACCGCCGATGCCGCCGGCCATGCCGATCAGCCCGGTCATCACGCCGATTTCCCGACGGAAACGTTGCGGCACCAGTTGGAACACCGCGCCGTTACCCGCGCCGAGACCGAGCATGGTGCAGACGAAAAGTGCCAGCGCCGCGTAGGAACTTGGCAGGTTGAAGCCGACCGCTGCAATACAAACCGCTGCCACCGTATACATCGCCAACAGCGTGCGAATGCCGCCGAAACGATCAGCCAGCGCGCCGCCCAAAGGACGCATCAGGCTGCCGCCGAACACGCAGGCCGCGGTGTAGTAACCGGCGGTCACCGGACTCAGGCCGTATTGATCGTTGAAGTAGCCGGGCAGGGCGCTGGCCAGACCGATGAAGCCGCCGAAGGTGACGCTGTAGAAAAACATGAACCACCAGCTGTCACGGTCGCCAAGGGCCTTGAAGTAGTCGGCCATGGATTTGGCTTTTGGCCGCTCCGGCGCGTTTTTCGCCAGCCAGGCAAACAGCACCAGGGTCAGGATCAGCGGAATCAGGGCGAAACCGAACACATTGCTCCAGCCGAACGACGCGGCCAGTACCGGGGCGATCAACGCAGCGAACACGGTCCCGGAATTGCCGGCCCCAGCGATTCCCATTGCCTTGCCCTGATGCTCCGGTGGATACCATTGCGAAGCCAGAGGCAGGGCTACCGCGAACGAAGCGCCGGCCATGCCGAGGAACAGACCGAGCAGCAGGGCCTGTTCGTAGCTGTGGATGCCGAGTTTCCAGGCACCGAACAGTGCGCAGATCACGATTACCTGGCCAATCAGCCCGGCGGTTTTCGGCGACAGGCGATCGGCGAGCATACCCATCGCAAAGCGCAATACCGCGCCGGCCAGAATCGGCGTGGCGACCACAAGGCCGCGCTGTTGAGTGGTCAGGTGCAGGTCGGCGGCAATCTGCACCGCCAGCGGGCCGAGCAGGTACCAGACCATGAAGCTCAGGTCGAAATACAGGAAGGCCGCGAACAGGGTCGGGGTGTGGCCGGATTTCCAGAAGCTTTTATTCATCGCGCACCTCAGCTGTAGAGAATCTCGAGAAGGAGTCAGAACCAGCACAGTGGGGCGCCGCCACGGCCGCACCACCGGCCCCGGGCTGTGGGGCCAAAACGCAAAAACGCCGCTACCCCGGATCGCCGAAAGGGGCGAAGAAGGTGAGCGACGTCTTTGTCGTAGGTGGGGCAACCGCCGTTGGTTACCTGTAGGGATTGCTTAGCGAGATTTGTGCCAGCTCAGCCAAGCAACTCGCTCATGGCAATGATCTGCTCCGCCACCTGAATCAGTTTCTGCTGGCGGCTCATGGCCTGGCGGCGCATCAGGGTGTAGGCCTCTTCTTCGTTGCAATCCTTCATTTTCATCAACAGCCCTTTGGCCAGCTCGATGCGCTTGCGCTCGGCCAGTTGCTGGTCGCGGGCCTGAAGCTGGGCGCGCAAGGCCTGGTCGCTTTCGAAGCGGGCCATGGCCACGTCGAGAATCGGCTGCAGGCGTTGTGCGTGAATGCCTTCGACGATGTAGGCACTGACCCCGGACTTGATCGCCTGACGCATCACGCCGGGATCATGCTCGTCGGTGAACATCACGATCGGCCGGGGCTGGTCGCGGCTGACCAGCACCACTTGTTCCATCACATCGCGACTCGGTGACTCGGTATCGATCAGGATCACGTCCGGACGCACCGTTTCGACGCGCGCCGGCAGGTCGATGGTCAGGCCCGACTCGTCGATCACCTCGAAACCGGCCTCGGTCAGCGCGGCTTTCAGGCGTCCGACTTTTTTCGCGGTGTCGTTGATCAGCAGAATGCGCAGCATGTTCGCGGTCTCCTGTCAGCGCTGGGCAAGAAGGGGGGCGCTGTCGCTCAGCGCGTGGAGCTTGAAGCTCCGGGCGTAGGCGGCCGGGTCGTTGCCGTCCCAGATTTTGCCGTCGATCAACTGGCTGCTGCGCATGTCCTTGCCCCAGGCCGCGACGCCCACAGCAGTCGCCGCGTCGCGATAGATCTCCAGTTGTTGTACCTGACGGGCGACGGCGAGGTAGTCCGGGTCATCACGCAGCAAACCCCAACGGCGAAACTGGGTCATGAACCACATGCCGTCCGACAGGTACGGCAGGTTCACCGCGCCATCGCCGTGAAAGCGCAAGGCGTGCGGGTCCTGCCAGCGATTGCCGAGGCCATCGTCGTAGTCGCCGAGAAAGCGTGGTTCGATGCAGGAGACCGGGGCGTCGAGGTATTCCGGGGCGCTCAGCAACTGCGCGGTGCTGCGGCGGTTTTCCGGGCTTTCTTCGATGAAACGGCTGGCTTCGAGGATCGCCATCACCAGCGCGCGGGCGGTGTTGGGGTATTGCTCGACGAAGGCGCGGGTGCAGCCGAGGACTTTTTCCGGGTGATCGGGCCAGATGGTCTGGCTGGTCGCCAGCGTGAAACCGAGATCCTGCTGCACGGCGCTGGCCGCCCACGGTTCGCCGACGCAGAGGCCATCGATGCGTCCGGCCTGCAAGTGCGCGACCATTTGCGGCGGCGGCACCACCACGCTGTCGACATCCTGCAACGGATGGATGCCCTGGCTCGCCAGCCAGTAATACAGCCACATGGCATGGGTACCGGTGGGGAAGGTCTGGGCGAAAGTGAGTTTTGCGCGGGTTTGGTGCACGTGATGGTGCA
This sequence comes from Pseudomonas sp. GW823-FHT04A03, assembly GCF_058796615.1. Lineage (NCBI taxonomy): Bacteria > Pseudomonadati > Pseudomonadota > Gammaproteobacteria > Pseudomonadales > Pseudomonadaceae > Pseudomonas > Pseudomonas sp. GW823-FHT04A03. The sequence goes on along the minus strand of NZ_JBXAIV010000010.1, from coordinate 176,242 downwards.
GCGCTTCAGGACCGGTCACGCCCAGGCCCTGCAAACCGTGGGACAGGTTGAGGCTCTGGCCGTTCTGGTTCAGGCCCATCAGCACCGCCATGTCGGTCGGCGCGACACCGCCGATGCCCAAGTGCACCGCGTAGATCAGGCCGTAAAGGCTGTGGGCGGCATCCAGCTCGCCGCTGACCAGGTTGTCCCGCAGGTTGGCCCAGGAACTCTGGCGCTTGAGGTTCAGGGTCAGCCCGTAAGGCTGGGCAAAGCCTTGAGTGGCGGCGACCACCAGCGAGGCGCAGTCGCTCAGGGCCATGAAGCCCAGGTTGATCGCGCTTTTTTCCGGAGCATCGCTGCCGTTGACCCAGGCCAGCGGCCCGGCGGAGGTTTGAGTCATGAAAGCCACCCTCAAAAAAAACGTCGTCCCGGGCTTTGCCCGCGCAAAACCGAGAGACGACGCCATTGTCCTTGCCTGCACGCCACCATTGGCCTGCGGGCTGATACCGAGGAAGGTGCAAGGCATATGCCATGCGCACGGATTTACCCGTGCGCCTCGCGCGGCGGGGCGATGCCCGGCTATAATCGCCGCCTCTTTTCGCCGCCCGAGTCATAGCCGCCCATGTACACCCTGGCCCGTCAGCTGTTGTTCAAACTTTCCCCGGAAACCTCCCACGATCTGTCGCTGGATCTGATCGGCGCGGGCGGGCGTTTGGGCCTCAACGGCTTGCTGTGCAAGGCCCCGGCGTCGCTGCCGGTGACTGTCATGGGCCTGGAGTTCCCGAACCCTGTGGGTCTGGCGGCCGGTCTGGACAAGAACGGCGCGGCCATCGACGGCTTCGCGCAGCTGGGTTTCGGTTTTGTCGAAATCGGCACCGTGACCCCGCGTCCGCAGCCGGGCAACCCGAAACCACGGATTTTCCGCCTGCCGGAAGCCGAGGCGATCATCAACCGCATGGGTTTCAACAACCTCGGCGTGGATAACCTGCTGGCGCGGGTGGCGGCGGCCAAATACAAGGGCGTGCTGGGGATCAACATCGGCAAGAACTTCGATACCCCGGTCGAACGCGCAGTGGATGACTACCTGATCTGCCTGGACAAGGTCTACGCCCACGCCAGTTACGTCACGGTCAACGTCAGCTCGCCGAACACCCCGGGCCTGCGCAGCCTGCAATTCGGTGATTCGCTCAAGCAATTGCTGGCGGATCTGGCCACACGTCGCGCCGAACTGGCCCTGCGTCATGGCAAACATGTACCGCTGGCGATCAAGATCGCGCCGGACATGACCGACGAAGAAACCGCGCAAGTCGCCCAGGCACTGATCGAAACCGGGATGGACGCGGTGATCGCCACCAACACCACCCTCAGCCGCGTGGGTGTCGAAGGCATGGAACACGGTGACGAGGCGGGCGGTCTGTCCGGCGCGCCGGTTCGCGAGAAGAGCACCCACACGGTGAAAGTGCTGGCGTCCGAGCTGGGCGGCAAACTGCCGATCATCGCAGCGGGCGGCATCACCGAAGGCAAGCATGCGGCCGAGAAGATCGCTGCCGGCGCGAGCCTGGTGCAGATCTACTCCGGCTTCATCTATAAGGGCCCGGCGCTGATTCGCGAGTCCGTGGACGCGATCGCCGCCAAGCGCTGATCGGCGGATATAAAAGGCAGGCATAAAAAAGGGCTCCTCGAAGGAGCCCCTGGGCCGTAGCCCGCCGTCCGGGAAGGACGTGCATGGTGATCAGGGTGTTGCGAAATCAGATTGTCGTGTCGGAATAAGTGCCCTGTGTCAGCCGACGGCGTGAAGTTCGTTGAGTCTGTGGATTCCCGCAGTGCCGGTCATACCGTCCCAGTTGTCGCCGCGTCCTTCTCGCCAGCCATTGATCCAGGCTTGACGTACCGACGGTAGAGTAAATGGGCAAAGCTCACGGGATTTGCCACCAACGCCATATTGATATCCGCGCAAAAATGCTCTTTCCAACGGATCACGCTTAAGTCTTCTCATAGGGTGTTTCCCTCACTTGTTGACTGTTTTTGTCGCGTCGACCTCAATTGAGGTCTGGCAGAAAAACTCTGCCGTTGGCGGCTCGCTGCCGGCGTGGCGAGCCAAGGTGTTGACGCCGTTGCGACGTCAACCTGTGTCCAGTTCTAACCAATGAGTCACATCGATGGAATGACCGTTTTGTCATAAGGACGTAACGAAAAAGATGCTATGGCCATAAGTAACCGCGTATTTATCCAGTGTCTATTGGCCAAACCCCGGTATGATCGGCCCCGCGCTGGATGATGAGGTTAATCCTTTAGTGAGAATGACCCACGTTTACGCTGGGGTACTATTCGACGAAGGGTTGCTTTGAGTCATTTTGTTGCTTCAACTTTTTTATCTGTCCCGGCATCTAAGCTCTTTTAACCCGAGCAGCGGGGATGGAACGGCACACCTTCGTGCCACGCGGGCGCTCTTGTAGAAAAGCGCCTGATTGAAAACCGGATCGGCAATGCGTTGCCGGTTCATTAGCCAAAGGCTCTGGAAAAACCATGTCCGACCGTTTCGAACTCTTCCTCACTTGCCCCAAAGGCCTTGAAGGCCTGCTCATCGAGGAAGCCGTCGGGCTTGGCCTTGAAGAGGCCCGCGAACACACCTCCGCCGTGCGTGGCATGGCGACCATGGAAACCGCTTATCGCCTGTGCCTCTGGTCGCGTCTGGCCAACCGGGTGCTGCTGGTGCTCAAGCGTTTCCCGATGAAAAACGCCGAAGACCTGTACCACGGCGTACTCGACGTCGACTGGCAGGATCACATGCTGGCCGACGGCACACTGGCCGTGGAATTCAGCGGTCATGGCTCGGGCATCGACAACACTCACTTTGGCGCCCTGAAGGTCAAGGACGCCATCGTCGACAAACTGCGCACCCCGCAGGGCGACCGCCCAAGCATCGACAAGCTCAACCCGGACCTGCGCATTCACCTGCGTCTGGATCGCGGCGAAGCGATTCTGTCCCTCGACCTTTCCGGCCACAGCCTGCACCAGCGCGGCTACCGCTTGCAGCAGGGCGCTGCGCCGCTGAAGGAAAACCTGGCGGCCGCGATCCTGATCCGTTCCGGCTGGCCGCGCATTGCCGCCGAAGGTGGCGCGCTGGCTGACCCGATGTGCGGTGTCGGCACGTTCCTGGTCGAAGCCGGCATGATCGCCGCCGATATGGCGCCAAACCTGCGTCGTGAGCAGTGGGGCTTCACCGCCTGGCTCGGTCACGTACCGGCGCTGTGGAAAAAACTGCATGAAGAAGCGGTCGAGCGTGCTGCTGCCGGTCTGGCCAAGCCGCCGCTGTGGATTCGTGGTTATGAAGCCGACCCACGGCTGATCCAGCCAGGCCGCAACAACGTCGAACGCGCCGGCCTGAGCGAGTGGATCAAGATCTATCAGGGCGAAGTGGCGACCTTCGAGCCGCGTCCGGACCAGAACCAGAAAGGCCTGGTCATCTGCAACCCGCCGTACGGCGAGCGTCTGGGTGATGAAGCCAGCCTGTTGTACCTCTACCAGAACCTCGGCGAGCGTCTGCGTCAGGCCTGCCTGAACTGGGAAGCGGCGGTGTTCACCGGCGCGCCGGACCTGGGCAAGCGCATGGGCATCCGCAGCCACAAGCAGTATTCGTTCTGGAACGGCGCGCTGCCGTGCAAGCTGTTGTTGATCAAAGTCCTGCCGGATCAGTTCGTCACCGGCGAGCGTCGTACTCCGGAGCAACGTCAGGCCGAGCGTGAGCAAGCTGCTTACGACCAGACGCCGGACGAGCCGCAAGAGCGCAAGTACAACAAGAACGGCAACCCGATCAAACCGACGCCGGCCCCGGCGCCAGTGATCGAGCAGCCGCGCCTGAGCGAAGGCGGGCAGATGTTTGCCAACCGCCTGCAGAAGAACCTCAAGGCGATGGGCAAGTGGGTCAAGCGCGAAGGCATCGACTGCTACCGCGTCTACGATGCGGACATGCCGGAATACGCCATGGCCATCGACCTGTACCACGACTGGGTGCACGTTCAGGAATACGCCGCGCCGAAGTCGATCGACCCGGAAAAGGCCTCGATTCGTATGTTCGACGCGCTGGCGGCCATCCCGCAGGCGCTGAACATCGACAAGAGCCGCGTGGTGGTCAAGCGCCGCGAGCGTCAGAGCGGCACCAAGCAGTACGAGCGTCAGGCGGCTCAGGGCAAGTTCAATGAAGTGACCGAGGGCGGCGTGAAGTTGCTGGTCAACCTCACCGATTACCTCGACACCGGGCTGTTCCTCGACCACCGGCCGATGCGCATGCGGATCCAGAAAGAGGCCGCCGGCAAGCGCTTCCTCAACCTGTTCTGCTACACCGCGACCGCCAGCGTGCACGCGGCCAAGGGCGGCGCGCGCAGCACCACCAGCGTCGACCTGTCGAAAACCTACCTCGACTGGGCGCGCCGCAACCTGTCGCTCAACGGTTTCTCCGACAAGAACCGTCTGGAGCAGGGCGATGTGATGGCGTGGCTGGAGAATTCCCGCGACGAATACGATCTGATCTTCATCGATCCGCCGACCTTCTCCAACTCCAAGCGCATGGAAGGCATCTTCGACGTGCAGCGTGATCAGGTTCAGTTGATCGACCTGGCCATGGCGCGGCTGGCAGCGGGCGGGGTGTTGTACTTCTCGAACAACTTCCGCAAGTTCCAGCTCGAAGACAACCTGGCCGAGCGTTACGCGGTCGAGGAAATCACCGCCAGCACCATCGATCCGGATTTCGCCCGCAACGGCAAGATCCACCGCGCCTGGAAAATCACGGCTCGTTGACACTCTGCAAAATTGGATCCACAGAGCCTTGATTTTTAAAGGCTCTTGGATCCGTTCAGAGCTAGCCAAATTAGTGGCTAATAGCTATAACTCACACACGGCCGATGGGGTTTTTCCCGCAGATGCTGACGTAGTGAGTGGCTTTTATGTCGTTGCACCCCGTGCGCCCGAAGATATTGGGTTTTATCAGCGAAGAAGTCTCGGCCTGGCTGGTCGCGCTGCTGGTATTGCTCGCCGGCGGGATTCTCACGGGGCTGCTCGCCTGGGGCACCCTCAATCAGTTTCACAGCCAGTTGCGCCAACGCTTTCAGCTGCTGGCCAACGAGCGCTACAGCCGCATCGAAGAACGTTTTCAGGATCAGGAGCAACGCCTCGACGGGCTGCGCCGCTTCTTCGCCAACTCCGAATCGGTGTCCCGCGCCGAATTCGACGGCTACACCCAACCTTTATTACTGCGCACCCAGGCCTATTCGTTCGCCCTGCGGGTGAGCGGCGCCGAGCGTGCAGCCTTTGAACAGCGGGCGCGGGATGAAGGCCTGAGCACCTTCAGCGTGCGCGAACTCAATGCCCGCGGTGAGTTGCAACTGGCCGCGGCCCGTGATGAATACGTGGTGGTGTTGTACAGCCAGACTCAGAGCCGGCTCGGCTCGCCGCTGGGTTACGACTTGCTGGCCCAGCCGCTGCGCCGCACGACCCTGGAGCGCGCCGACCAGATCGGTGGCCTGGCGGTGTCGCAGCCGATGCATCTGGTGGCGATCGAACCGGCCTATGCACGCGGTGTGCTGCTGGTGGCGCCGGTGGTGCGCCCCGGCGAGCCCAAGTCGTTCGGCTACGTGATGGCCGTCATCAGCATGCGTCAGCTGCTGGCGGACGGTCTGCCGGATGCGTTCCATGACTATCTGTCGGTGCGCATTCTTGATCTGTCTACCAACGATCAGCATGAAGTGCTGTTCGAATCGACCAATGAACCGGCGCCGAGCGATCTGTCGGCCACTCGATTGGTGCGCATGGCCGATCACGACTATCAGGTGGATATCCTGCCCAGCGAAGCGTTCATGCAGGCCAACCATTCGTCGGTTGGCAGCGTGGTGGTGCTGGGCGGATTGCTCAGTCTGCTGCTGAGCGCGCTGCTTTATGTGCTGGTCAGTCAGCGCCAGCGTGCGTTGCGCATGGTCGAGTTGCGCACCCAGGAGCTGCATGAGCGCGAACAGGAACTGCGCGGCACCCACGGCCAGTTGCGCGGGGTGCTCAACGCGGCGACCCAGGTTGCAATCATCGCCACCGACCTGCGCGGTGTGATCAACACCTTCAACCCCGGCGCCGAGCAGATGCTCGGTTATCTGAGCAACGAAGTGGTCGGCCACATGACCCTGGAAAACCTGCACTTTCCCCGGGAACTGGTGGCCCGGGCGGCGGAGCTCAGCGCCCGCTATGGCAAAACCATTCCGACCTGCCAGGCGATGCTGGTGGAGGGTGGCGAAGTCGGCGGGCACGAGGCGCGGGAATGGACGCTGGTGCGCAAGGATGGCAGCCACATTCCAGTGAACATGCTGGCCACCCCGGTGCTGGACGAGCAGGGGCTGTGGGTCGGGCATCTGGCAATCTGCATCGACATCACCGAGCGCAAGCGCGTGCACGAAGCGCTCGCCGCTCGGGACGTGCTGTTGAAAAAGCTCAGCGCCCACGTTCCCGGCGGGATCTATCAATTCAAGATGGAATTCGACGGTCGCTTCAGCGTGATTTACGCCAGCGACGGCATCCGCGAGATCTACGAGCTGGAGCCGGATGTGCTGCTGCTCAACGCCGAAGCGATCTTCACCCGCATCCACCCGCAGGACGTCAGCCGCGTGCGCAAGTCGATCCGCGCCTCGGCGGACAACCTCAGCCCGTGGCGCGAGGAATACCGCGTGCAGCTGCCCGAGCGCGGCCTGCGCTGGGTTCGCGGCGAGGCGACTCCGGAGGAACTGCCGGGCGGCGGCGTGCTGTGGCACGGTTACATTTCCGACATCTCCGACCTGAAGCGCGTGGAAGAAGAGTTGCGCGCGCTATCGGTGACCGATGCCCTGACCGGGATTCACAACCGGCGCTATTTCCAGGAGCGCCTGACCACCGAAATGGCCCGGGTCGAACGCGGTGGAGGCGAGCTGTCGGTGATCATGCTCGACATCGACCACTTCAAGCGGATCAACGATCAGTACGGTCACGCAGCGGGCGACCGCGTGTTGCAGGCGGTCTGCGAGCGCATCGGTCATCGTCTGCGACGTACCGACGTGTTCTGCCGGTTGGGCGGCGAAGAATTCATGGTGCTGTGCCCGGACATCGACGGCGATCACGCCCACATGCTGGCCGAGGAGTTATGGCAAAGCCTGCGCGGTGCGCCGATCGACGTGGTGGGTGTGGTGACGGCCAGTTTCGGGATTGCCAGCTGGCGACCCGGGGAGGGCGCGGATGCGCTGTTGCTGCGGGCGGATTCGGGGGTTTATGCGGCGAAGCAGGGCGGACGGGATCGGGTTGAGCGTCAGATGAACTGATCCCGTCCGCCACTGAACCCCTGTGGGAGCGAGCTTGCTCGCGAAGGGGCCATCAAAGTCGACATCTTCATCGACTGAATGGACGCCTTCGCGAGCAAGTCGAGTCGTCGCACCGTCGCTCCCACAGTGTTTTGTGGTGTGCTTACAGAACCGAAGCGGTCTGCGGCGTCCGCGGCTGTTTATAGAGATCCAGCAGCACCTGATCCAGAACCGACGACGCGCCGAACGGGGCCTTGTCGTTGAGGATCGCCACCACCGCCCAGGTGTTGCCGTTGACGTCGCGGCTGAAGCCGGCAATCGCCCGTACGGTGTTCAGGGTGCCGGTCTTGACGTGGGCTTCGCCGCGCATCGCGGTGGTCTTCAGGCGTTTGCGCATGGTGCCGTCGGTCCCGGCAATCGGCAGCGAGCTGATGTACTCGGCGGCGTACGGGCTGTGCCAGGCCGCTTGCAGCATGCTGGCCATCTCACGGGCGCTGACTCGCTCCGAACGCGACAGGCCGGAGCCGTTCTCCATCACCAGGTGCGGCGCGGTGATGCCCTTCTTCGCCAGCCACTGACGCACCACGCGTTGCGCGGCCTTGGCGTCATCGCCGTCGGCGTCGTTGCGGAATTTCTGGCCCAGGCTCAGGAACAGTTGCTGAGCCATGGTGTTGTTACTGTATTTGTTGATGTCGCGGATGATTTCCGCCAGATCCGGCGAGAACGCCCGGGCCAGCACTTTGGCGCTGCTCGGGGTCGGGGCCAGACGATCCTTGCCCTGAATGCTGCCGCCCAGTTCCTTCCAGATCGCCCGCACGGCGCCGGCGGTGTAGGTCGCGTGGTCGAGCAGCGACAGGTAAGTCTGCGAGCTGCAGCCTTCGCCCAACTGGCCGGCCACGGTCACGGTCACGCTGCCATCGGCCTGCGGCACCGGGTTGTAGCGCACGCCGCCGGTGCATTGTTTGGAGTTGAGCGCTTTGACGGTGTTTTCGATGTTGATGCTGGCAATCGGCGGTTCGACCGAGATCAAGACCCGGCCATTGTCGTTGCGGGCCACGAAGCGCAGGGCCTTGAGGTTGACCAGCAGCGAATCCGGCTTGACCAGGAACGGCTTGTTCTCGTCGTTGCCGTCATCGTTGAATTCCGGCAGTTGCGGCTGCACGAAGAAGCTGCGATCGAGCACCAGATCACCGGTGACCTGGGTCACGCCATTGGCGCGCAAGTCGCGCATCAGCAGCCAGAGTTTTTCCATGTTCAGCTTCGGATCGCCACCACCCTTGAGGTACAGGTTGCCGTTGAGGATCCCGCCGTTCAGGTCGCCGTCGGTGTAGAACTCGGTTTTCCACTGATGGTTGGGGCCGAGCATTTCCAGCGCCGCGTAAGTGGTGACCAGCTTCATGGTCGAGGCCGGGTTGACCGACACGTCGGCGTTGTACACGGTCGGCGTGCCCGGGCCGTCCAGCGGCACCATCACCAGCGACAGGGCAGTGGGCTGCAGCTTGCTGGCCTTGAGGGCTTTTTCGACGTTGGGGGTCAGGGCGGTGTTGATGGTGGCAGCGGAGACGGGCAAGGCCAGCGGCAGAAGAAGACCGGCCAGGAGCAGAGGACGCAACGATTTGATCATATGAAATAAAACCCTACAGCCGAGGGGAAAAAAGACGAGGACATGGATGAAAAGGCCCTCAGTGGTCATGAAAGTGTCGGCATTATGCCCCAAGGTGTAACAGCTTGTGCCTTTCGCAAGGGCGCCAATTCGTTATTTTTTTACAGGCGGTCGCACGCACGTCCCAGAGAGTCGGGCAATCGCCGGCTTAAACTGGTAAAGTGCCGGCCGTTATTACTTAAGAGGATTGTTCCAATGGCGACTAACCGTTCCCAGCGTCTGCGCAAAAAACTGTGCGTCGATGAATTTCAAGAGCTGGGTTTCGAACTGAACCTGGGCTTCAAAGAAGACCTGTCCGAAGAAGCCATTGACGCTTTCCTCGAAGCATTCATCAAAGAAGCCATGGAAGCCAACGGTCTGGGCTATGTCGGCGGCGACGACTTCGGTCTGGTTTGCCTGCAGAAGCGTGGTTCGGTCTCCGAAGAGCAGCGCACTGCTGTTGAAGCCTGGCTGAAAACCCGCTCCGAGCTGACTTCTACTGAAATCAGCCCGCTGCTGGACGTTTGGTATCCGGAAAAGCCGATCAACGCGGCCAAGTGATACTGAAAAAAACGGCGACCTGAGGGTCGCCGTTTTTTTATGCCTGCTTTTTAACCAGGCCTCAGGCCTCAGGCCTCAGGCCTTGCGCCAGTTCAGGATCAGCAAGGTCAGCACCCCCGCGACAATCCCCCAGAACGCCGAACCGATGGAAAACAGCGTCAGCCCCGACGCCGTGACCATGAAGGTGATCAGCGCCGCTTCCCGCTCCTTCACCTCGGTCATGGCGATGCTCAAGCCGTTGATGATCGAGCCGAACAGCGCCAGCGCAGCAATCGACAGCACCAGTTCCTTGGGCAGCGCGGCAAACAGCGCCGCCAGCGTGGCGCCGAACACCCCGGCAATCCCGTAGAAAATCCCGCACCACACGGCTGCCGTGTAGCGTTTGTTGCGATCTTCATGGGCATGCGGTCCGGTGCAGATCGCCGCGCTGATCGCTGCGAGGTTGATGCCGTGGGAACCGAACGGCGCCAGCAGTAGCGATGCAATGCCGGTGGTGGTTATCAAGGGCGAGGCCGGGACGTTGTAGCCATCGGCGCGCAGCACGGCGATGCCGGGCATGTTTTGCGAGGTCATCGCTACAACGAACAGCGGAATACCGATGCTGATGGTCGCCGCGAGGGAGAAGTGCGGCGTGGTCCAGACCGGGGTCGCCACTTCCAGATGAAAACCGCTGAAGTCCAGCAGCCCCATGAAACCCGAAAGTGCGGTGCCGATCAGCAGCGCAGCGAGCACCGCATAACGCGGCGACAGGCGTTTGACGATGAGATAAGTGAAGAACATCCCCAGCACCAGACCGGTGCGGTGTTGCGCGGCGACGAAGATTTCGCTGCCGATCTTGAACAGAATCCCCGCCAGCAGCGCGGCGGCGAGGGAGGCCGGGATCTTTTTCACCAGCCGTTCGAAGCTGCCGGTCAGGCCGCAAATGGTTACCAGCACGGCGCAGGTGATGTAGGCGCCAATCGCTTCGCCATACGTCACGCCGCCGAGGCTGGTGATCAAAAGCGCCGCGCCGGGTGTCGACCAGGCAATCGTGATCGGCGTGCGATAACGCAGGGACAGGCCGATCGAACACACCGCCATGCCGATGGAAATCGCCCAGATCCACGACGAAATCTGCCCGCTGGTCAGGCCCGCCGCTTGCCCGGCCTGGAACATCAGCACCAGCGAACTGGTGTAGCCGGTCATCATCGCGATGAACCCGGCGACGATGGCGGAGGGCGATGTGTCCGCCAGCGGGCGCAGTCGGGTGTGGGTAATTTCGTTCATGACAGCGGCATTCCTTGTACCAATGAAGATATTCGCAGCTACGCGAAACCCTTGTGGGAGCGAGCTTGCTCGCGATGACGGCGGAACAGTCGACATTGGAGTTGAATGTCCAACCGCTATCGCGAGCAAGCTCGCTCCCACAGGGATCGCGGATTCTGCGATCAAGCCTAAACTCAAACGTAACGGAGCGTTGCAATACAGCCGAAGCCACAAACAGCCGTACAGTCGTGTTGCCACCTTCCATTGTGTACAATCGCGCTGTTTTTTACGCGATACTTGCCAGCGACCCACTGTGCCGTATTACAGTCACGGTCAATTCGCCGCAGTTCTTCCCGACTCGAGTGCCCATGAACGAACAGTTGCAACCCCTCAAGAAACAACCGCGAGCAGGCAAAGCCGGCCGCAGCGGAACCCAGGACGATATCGTCTATGCGCATATCTTCGAGGCCATCCTCGAACAGCGCCTGGCGCCCGGCACAAAGTTGAGCGAAGAAGCGCTGGGGGAAATTTTCGGGGTCAGCCGCACCATCATTCGCCGCGCGCTCTCGCGTCTGGCCCATGAGGGCGTGGTGCTGTTGCGGCCGAACCGTGGCGCGGTCGTCGCCAGCCCGAGCGTCGAAGAAGCACGTCAGGTGTTCCTCGCCCGGCGTCTGGTGGAACGCGCGATCACCGAGCTGGCAGTGCAACACGCCACCGCCGAGCAGATCGCCGAACTGCGCCAGATGGTCAACGACGAGCGCGACAGCTTCTCCCGTGGCGATCGCGGTGCCGGCATCCGTCTCTCGGGCGAATTCCACCTGAAGCTGGCCGAGGCAGCGAAGAACGCGCCGTTGATCAGCTTCCAGCGCAGCCTGGTTTCGCAGACGTCGCTGATCATTGCCCAATATGAAAGCGGCAACCGTTCGCACTGTTCCTACGACGAGCACACCCAGTTGATCGACGCCATCGAAGCGCGCAACGGCGAGTTGGCGGTGGACCTGATGATGCATCACATGGATCACATCGACAGCAAGCTCAACCTCGACGAGGAAAGCGCTTCGGACGATCTGCATGCAGTGTTCTCGCACCTGTTGCAGACCAAGAAGCCGGGGCGGCCGGCGGTCAAGCTCTGAGGCGAATTGACAGGCAATAAAAATCCCCCGGACTGCAAAGTACCGGGGGATTTTTTTGTCTGCGGAAAACTAGCGTCCTGATCGTTCCTACGTCGAACCGTCCGCGTGGGAATGCAGCCGTGACGCTCCGCGTCACTGGACGCGGAGCGTCCCCAGAGGCATTCCCACGCAGAGCGTGGGAACGATCAAGCGATCAGTTAGCGCTGGTGCACCAGCGCGCCTGCCGCATAGGTCTGAGCCACAGTGCGGTCATCGCCCAGGGTCATCAGCACGAACAGCGTTTCGGCAATGTTGTTGGCCTGCTTCAAGCGGTAGCTCAGCAGCGGCGTGGCGTTGTAGTCCAGCACCAGGAAGTCGGCGTCGGAGCCCGGTTGCAGGTTGCCGATCTTGTCTTCCAGACGCAGCGCCCGCGCGCCGCCGAGGGTGGCGAGGTACAGCGACTTGAACGGGCTCAGGCGCGCACCTTGCAACTGCATCACCTTGTAGGCTTCGTTCAGGGTTTGCAGCAGCGAGAAACTGGTGCCGCCGCCGACGTCAGTGCCGAGGCCGACGTTCAGTTTGTGCTTCTCGGCCATCGGCAGGTTGAACAGGCCGCTGCCGAGGAAGAAGTTCGAGGTCGGGCAGAACGCGACCGCCGAACCGGTCTCCGCCAGGCGCGCGCATTCGTCGTCGCACAGGTGCACGCCGTGGGCGAACACCGAGCGCTCGCCGAGCAACTGATAGTGGTCGTAGACGTCCAGATAGCCTTTGCGCTCCGGGAACAGCTCCTTGACCCACTCGACTTCCTTGAGGTTTTCGCTGATGTGGGTCTGCATGTACAGATCCGGGTATTCACCGAGCAACTGGCCGGCGAGGGTCAGCTGTTCCGGGGTGCTGGTCGGGGCGAAACGCGGGGTGACTGCATAGTGCAGACGGCCCTTGCCGTGCCAGCGCTCGATCAGCGCCTTGCTGTCGACGTAGCTCGATTCCGGGGTGTCGGTCAGGTAGTCCGGCGCGTTGCGGTCCATCATCACCTTGCCGGCGATCATCCGCAGGTCCAGCTTCTCGGCGGCTTCGAAGAACGAGTTCACCGATTGCGGATGCACGCTGCCGAACACCAGCGCGGTGGTGGTGCCGTTGCGCAGCAGTTCCTTGATGAAGATGTCCGCCACTTCATCGGCGTGGGCCTTGTCGGCGAACTGGCTTTCGCACGGGAAGGTGTAGGTGTTCAGCCAGTCCAGCAGTTGCTCGCCGTAGGCGCCGACCATGCCGGTCTGCGGCAGGTGGATGTGGGTGTCGATGAAGCCCGGGGTGATCAGCGCATCCTTGTGATGAACGATCTCGATGTCCGCCGGCAGGGTCGGCAGCAGTTCGCTGGCGTGGCCGAGGGCGCTGATCTTGCCGTCATCGACCACCAGCAGGCCGTCCTCGAAATACTCGTAGGAGGCTTCGATGCCGACCTCGGCAGGGTCGGCGATGCTGTGCAGGATGGCGGCGCGGTAGGCTTTGCGAGTCAGAGGCATGAGGGTTCTCTAATCAGTTTGAGGCTTTGAGTGTGGCGGCCTGACTGCGGCGCGAAACCGGCAGCAGCTTGGCAATCGGTTCGGCGCTGGCGGTGTGCTGGCCGAAATTGGCGTTATAGGTGGCGATGATTTCGCCGGCGATGGAAATGGCGATTTCCACAGGCAACTTGCCTTTGACTTCGCCGATGCCCATCGGGCAGCGCATGCGTTGCACGACACTGGCGTCGAAACCACGATCACGCAAACGGTGTTCGAACTTGGCCCGTTTGGTTTTCGAACCGATCAGGCCGAACCAGGTGAAGTCGTTGCGCTTGAGGATCGCGGCGGTGAGTTCCAGATCCAGCTGATGGTTGTGGGTCATGACAATGCAGTAGCTGCCGGCGGGCAGGTCGTCGATTTCATCCACAGGCTCCTCGGCGACGATCTTGCGCACGCCGTGGGGAATCTGTTCGGGGAATTCCTCTTCCCGGGAATCGATCCAGCGCACCCGGCAGGGCAGGCTGGCGAGCAAGGGTACCAGCGCGCGACCGACATGGCCGGCGCCGAACACGGCGATCTGCGCCTGCACCTGGCCCATCGGTTCGAACAGCAGCACCGTGGCGCCGCCGCAGCACTGGCCGAGGCTGGCGCCGAGGCTGAAGCGCTCCAGATGGGTGTCCTGCTTGCCGCTGGCGAGCATCTCGCGGGCTATCTGCATGGCTTTGTATTCCAGGTGTCCGCCACCAATAGTGTCGAACGTCTGGCGAACGCTGACGACCATTTTCGAGCCGGCATTGCGCGGCGTCGAGCCGAGCTCTTCGATGATCGTCACCAGAACACAGGGTTCGCCCTGGTTCTGCAGGTCGGCGAGGGCGTCGATCCAGTTGTACATGTTCACCTCGACATCTGTCGTTGTCTGTTCGGGCCTCTTCGCGAGCAAGCCCGCTCCCACATTGAATTTGCACAAGTCCAACAGTCAGTGCATATCTCTGTGGGAGCGGGCTTGCCCGCGAAGGCCGCACCTCGGTCTTAGAGCGGAGCCAGCTCGGTTTCAGCCTCGACGGCTTTCACCGCCTTGAGCTGGCGCATCTGCTCGCAACCCCACAACACCCGCTCCGGGGTCGCCGGCGCGTCGATCTTCGGTTGATGCTTGTAGTCGCTGAGGCTGGCCACCGCATCCTTGATCGCACACCACGCGGCGATGCCGAGCATGAACGGCGGCTCACCCACAGCCTTGGAGTGGAACACTGTGTCTTCCGGGTTCTTGCGGTTTTCCACCAGTTTCACTCGCAGGTCCAGCGGCATGTCCGCCACGGCCGGGATCTTGTAGCTGGCCGGGCCGTTGGTCATCAGCTTGCCCTTGTTGTTCCACACCAGCTCTTCCATGGTCAGCCAGCCCATGCCCTGAACGAAACCACCCTCGACCTGACCGATATCGATGGCCGGGTTCAGCGAGGCGCCGACGTCGTGCAGGATGTCGGTGCGTAGCATTTTGTACTCGCCGGTCAGGGTGTCGACGATCACTTCGCAGCACGCCGCGCCGAAGGCGAAGTAGTAGAACGGCCGACCACGGGCCTGACTGCGGTCGTAGTAGATTTTCGGGGTCTTGTAGAACCCGGTGCTCGACAGCGACACCTGATTGAAATACGCCAGCTGGATCAGCGCTTCGAAGGTCAGGATATGGTCACGAACCCGCACGTGGCCGTTGTGGAATTCCACGTCTTCTTCGCTGACCTTGTAGTGCCGCGCGGCGAATTCGACCAGGCGCTGCTTGATGATTTCTGCCGCATTCTGCGCGGCTTTACCGTTGAGGTCGGCACCGCTGGACGCCGCCGTCGGCGAGGTGTTCGGCACTTTGTCGGTGTTGGTCGCGGTGATCTGCACCCGGTCCATTTCCACCTGGAACACTTCGGCCACGACCTGCGCGACTTTGGTATTCAGGCCCTGACCCATTTCCGTACCACCGTGGTTCAGGTGGATGCTGCCGTCGGTGTAGACGTGCACCAAGGCACCTGCCTGGTTGAGGAAGCTGGCGGTGAAGGAAATGCCGAATTTCACCGGGGTCAGCGCCAGGCCTTTTTTCAGGATCGGGCTGTTGGCGTTGTAGCGACGGATCGCTTCGCGGCGCTCGGCGTACTGGCTGCTTTCTTCCAGTTCGGCGGTCATCTCTTCGAGCATGTTGTGCTCGACGGTCTGGTAGTAGTGAGTGACGTTGCGCTCGGTCTTGCCGTAGTAGTTGGCCTTGCGCACGGCCAGCGGATCGAGGTTGAGGTGACGGGCGATGGCGTCCATCACTTCTTCGATCGCGACCATCCCTTGCGGGCCGCCGAAACCACGGTACGCGGTGTTCGACGCGGTGTTGGTCTTGCAGCGGTGGCCGTTGATGGTCGCATCGCCGAGGTAGTACGAGTTGTCCGAGTGGAACATCGCCCGATCGACAATCGAGGCCGACAGGTCGGGCGAGCAGCCGCAGTTGCCGGCCAGATCCATCGCGATGCCGTGCAGGCGCCCGGTGCTGTCGAAGCCGACGTCGTACTCGACGTAGAACGGGTGACGCTTGCCGGTCATCAGCATGTCTTCGACACGTGGCAGGCGCATCTTGGTCGGTTGGCCGGTGAGGTGCGCGATCACTGCGCACAGGCAGGCCGGGCTCGCGGCCTGGGTTTCCTTGCCGCCGAAACCACCGCCCATGCGGCGCATGTCGACGACGATTTTGTTCATCGAAACGTCGAGGACTTCGGCCACCAGTTTCTGCACTTCGGTGGGGTTCTGGGTCGAGCAGTAGACGATCATGCCGCCGTCTTCGGTCGGCATCACCGAGGAGATCTGGGTCTCCAGGTAAAAGTGTTCCTGGCCGCCGATGTGCAGCGTGCCTTGAATGCGATGTTCGGCCGTGGCCAGCGCCGTGGTCGAATCGCCGCGCTGATGGGTGTGGCTGTCGAGCACGAAATGGCGTTTGCGCAGGGCTTCGACCACGTCGAGCACCGGCTCCAGATCTTCGTATTCGATGATCGCGGCCATGGCGGCCTTGCGTGCTGTTTCCAGATCTTTCGCCGCCACGGCCAGCACCGGTTGACCGACGAACTGCACGTCATCGATGGCCAGCAGCGGATCGCCCGGCAGTAGCGGGCCGATGTCTTTCAGGCCCGGCACGTCTTCGTGGGTGATGGCGATGCGCACGCCTTCGAAGGCGTAGCAGGGCTGGGTGTCGATGCTGATGATTTTTGCGTGGGCGCGATCCGACAGCCGTGCGTAAACGTGCAACTGGTTGGGGAATTCCAGGCGGTCATCGATGTACTGCGCTTCACCGGACACATGCTTGGCGGCGCTGTCGTGCTTGACGCTGCGGCCGACGCCAGAGGTCAGGTCCTTGGCGAACAATTCAGCCAGTTCAGCTTGCGTTTTCTCTACGCCGTGATGGTTAGACATAAGCGGTCACCCGAGTCTCGATGTGCGGTGTTTGCAGTTCGATGAAGTATTTGCGCAGCAGGTTCTGCGCGCTGAGCAGGCGGTATTCCTTGCTGGCGCGGAAGTCCGAGAGCGGGGTGAAATCCTCGCCCAGCGCGGTGCAGGCGCGTTCGACCACAGCGTTGTTGAACGGCTGGCCGAGCAGCACGGCTTCACAATGAGCGGCGCGTTTCGGGATCGCGGCCATGCCTCCGAAGGCGACGCGGGCATCGGTGATCACGCCGTTCTCGACGCGCAGATTGAACGCGGCGCAGACGGCAGAAATGTCATCGTCCAGACGCTTGGAGACTTTGTAGGCGCGGAAGCGCTGCTCAGCCGTGGCGCGCGGGACGATGATTTTTTCGATGAACTCGCTTTCCTGGCGCGCGGTGACCCGGTAATCGATGAAGTAATCCTCGAGGGCCAGCGTGCGGCGGGTCTCGCCCTTGCACAGCACGATCTGCGCGCCGAGCGCGATCAGCAGGGGCGGCGAGTCACCGATCGGCGAGGCGTTGCCGATGTTGCCGCCTAACGTGCCCTGGTTGCGGATCTGCAGGGAGGCGAAGCGGTGCAGCAGTTCGCCGAAGTCCGGGTACTCGGCGTTCAGCGCTTCGTAGCAATCGGAGAGGGCGGTGGCGGCGCCGATTTCGATGCGATCGTCGAAGTGCTCGATGCGCTTCATTTCGGCGACGTTGCCGACGTAGATCATCACCGGCAGCGTGCGGTGGAACTGAGTGACTTCCAGCGCCAGATCGGTGCCGCCAGCCAGCAGGCGGGCTTGTGGATAAGCGTCGTAGAGATCGGCCAGGTCGGCCACGGTCAACGGCACCAGGCAGCGTTTGTCGCCGCTGTTGAGTTCGCCGATCGACGTCGGGGCAATGGCTTTAAGGCGGGAGATGGTTTCCGCCTCGCGAGCGTCGAACTGGTCCGGTTGCTTGCCGCAGCAGGATTGTTCGGCGGCGGCGAGGATCGGCCGGTAGCCGGTGCAGCGGCAGAGGTTGCCGGCCAGCGCTTCGTGGGCTTTGGCATGATCCGGTGCATCGCTGTTCTTTTGCAGGGCGAACAGCGACATCACGAAACCGGGGGTGCAGAAACCGCACTGCGAACCGTGGCACTCGACCATGGCTTTCTGCACGCTGTGCAGTTCGCCCTGGTGCTTGAGGTCTTCGACACTGATCAATTGTTTGCCGTGCAGCGACGAAACGAACGTCAGGCACGAGTTGAGGCTGCGATAGCGAATGTGCTCGCGGCCATCGTCATCCGTCTGCAACTCGCCGACCACCACCGTACACGCGCCGCAGTCACCGCTGGCGCAGCCTTCTTTGGTGCCGGATTTACCCACGTGTTCACGCAGGTAGTTGAGCACAGTCAGGTTCGGGTCCAGGGCGTGCTCGCTACGGAGTTCCTGGTTAAGTAAAAACTGGATCACGGAAGGCCTCGCAGACTCATTATTGTTGTTGAGCGACTTGAGCCGAATTTAGCAGGTCTGACTTTTCGGTCAATGGTTTTCTGACTTAAAGGTCAGGAAAAACCGTTTTGTCGCTCAACCACGTGTCTCTTCAGTATTGACCCTCATTGGATCAAGCGCTTTTTTGCGGGATTCGTGCCAAAAACCGCTGTGCGGGCACTCCGCCATGACCGCGCATTGCGCTACACTGCGCCGCTTGTGCAGATCGAAGAGTTTGAAGGACAACCATGACGTTCAAGGCGCCGGACAGCCTCGCCGAGCAAATCGCTCACCACCTCGCCGAACGGATCATTCGCGGCGAAATGAAGCCGGGAGAGCGTATCCAGGAACAGAAGGTCACGCTGGCGCTGAACGTCAGCCGCGGCTCGGTCCGCGAAGCCTTGCTGATCCTCGAGCGCCGTCACCTGATCGCGATCCTGCCGCGCCGCGGCGCCCACGTCACCGAGCTGACGGCGCACAAGGTGCAGAGCCTGTGCACGCTGATGAGCGAGTTGTACATCCTGCTCGGCAACGCAGTGGCCAATGGCTGGCAAGTCCAGTCCGACATGGCGCCGTTCGTGCAGATCCAGCAGCGCCTGACCGCCAGCTACGAGCGTCAGGACATCCGCACCTTCGTTGACGACAGTTTCAACGTGATGCGCGCCGCGTACCCGTTCGCCAACAACCCGTACCTGCAAGAAACGGTGGAAAACCTGCAACCGGCGATGAGCCGCGCGTACTTCCTTGCACTGGAACAGCGCAAGGCCGAGATGAGCGAGTTCCTCGAACTGTTCGAACGCCTGCTCGCCGCCGTCCTCGCCCGTGACTTGCCGCAGATCCGCATCGTGCTGACGGCTTACGCCCAGCGCAGCTGCGATCTGGTGGTGTCCGCCCTGACGGTTGCCTGACCTTGCGGCTCAAGTGCATCAAGCTGGCGGGGTTCAAATCCTTCGTCGATCCGACCACGGTGAACTTCCCCAGCAACATGGCGGCAGTCGTCGGGCCGAACGGTTGCGGCAAGTCGAACATCATCGACGCCGTGCGCTGGGTGATGGGCGAAAGCTCGGCCAAGAACCTGCGCGGCGAGTCGATGACCGACGTCATCTTCAACGGCTCGACCAGCCGCAAACCGGTGAGCCAGGCGAGCATCGAACTGGTGTTCGACAACTCCGACGGCACGCTTTTGGGCGAGTGGGCGGCGTACGCGGAGATTTCGATCCGCCGCAAAGTGACCCGCGACAGCCAGACCACTTATTACCTCAACGGCGCCAAATGCCGTCGTCGTGACATCACTGACATTTTCCTCGGCACCGGCCTCGGCCCGCGCAGCTACTCGATCATCGAGCAGGGGATGATCTCCAAGCTGATCGAGTCCAAGCCCGAAGACCTGCGTAACTTTATTGAAGAAGCCGCCGGCATCTCCAAGTACAAGGAGCGTCGGCGCGAGACTGAAAACCGCATCCGCCGCACTCACGAAAACCTTGCCCGTCTGACCGACCTGCGCGAAGAGCTCGAACGCCAGCTCGAACGCTTACACCGTCAGGCCGAGGCCGCCAAGAAGTATCAGGAATACAAGGCCGAAGAACGCCAGCTCAAGGCACAACTGTCGGCCCTGCGCTGGCAGGATCTGAACGATCAGGTCGGTCAGCGCGAATCGATCATCGGCAACCAGGAAATCAGCTTCGAAGCGCTGGTCGCCGAGCAACGCAACGCCGACGCCGCCATTGAACGCTTGCGCGACGGTCACCATGACCTGTCCGAGCGCTTCAATCTGGTGCAGGGGCGCTTCTATTCGGTCGGCGGCGACATCGCCCGGGTCGAGCAGAGCATCCAGCACGGCCAACAGCGCTTGCGCCAATTACAGGACGATCTGAAAGAAGCCGAACGCGCACGCCTCGAAACCGAATCGCACCTGGGCCACGACCGCACGTTGCTGCTGACTCTCGGCGAAGAACTCGATCAACTGACGCCCGAGCAGGAAATCACCAACGCCGCCGCCGAAGAAGCCGCCGCTGCGCTGGAAGATTCCGAAACCGTCATGCACGGCTGGCAGGAGCAGTGGGACGCCTTCAACCTGACTGCCGCCGAACCCCGTCGTCAGGCCGAAGTGCAGCAGTCGCGCATCCAGCAGCTGGAAACCAGCATGGAGCGTCTGGCCGATCGGCAAAAGCGTCTGGGCGAAGAGCGGGCGCTGCTGTCGGCCGATCCGGAAGACGCGGCGATCATGGAGCTCAGCGAACAGCTCGCCGAGTCCGAAGCGACCCTTGAAGATTTGCAGACCAGCGAAGAAGCCCAGGTCGAAAAGCTTGAGCAACTGCGCCAGGAATTGCAGCAAGCGTTGACTGCGCAGCAGCAGGCGCAGGGCGATTTGCAGCGCCTCAACGGTCGCCTTGCATCGCTGGAAGCCTTGCAGCAGGCCGCGCTCGATCCGGGCACCGGCACCGCTGAATGGCTGAAGGAACACAACCTCGCCGAGCGCCCGCGTCTGGCCGAAGGCCTGAAGGTCGAGGCCGGTTGGGAGCTGGCGGTGGAAACCGTGCTCGGCGCCGACCTGCAAGCGGTGCTGGTGGATGATTTCGACGGTTTCGATCTGTCCGGTTTTGCTCAGGGCGATCTGCGTTTGCTCAGCCCCGGCCATGACGGCGTACGCGTGGCCGGCAGTCTGCTGGACAAGGTCGAGGCACAGGTCGATTTGTCGCCCTGGCTCGCTCAGGTCAAACCGGTCGACAGCCTTGAACAGGCACTCGCTTTGCGCGGCCAACTGGCTGCCGGGCAGAGCCTGATCAGCCGCGACGGTTACTGGGTTGGTCGGCATTTCCTGCGGGTGCGCCGCGCCAGCGAAGCCGAAAGCGGCATGCTCGCGCGCGGCCAGGAAATCGAATCGCTGCATGCGGAACGCGAAGAGCGCGAAGCCACGGTCGAGGCCATGGAAACCCGTTTGCAGACGCTGCGCGCGCAACAGCGTCAGCAGGAAAACGGTCGCGAACATTTGCGTCGCCTTTTGCAGGACGAAGCCCGTCAGCAAGGTGAGTTGAAAGCTCAGCTGTCCGCCGGTAAAGCCAAGGCAGAGCAGTTGAATCTGCGTCGCACCCGCCTCGACGAAGAACTGGTCGAACTCGCCGAGCAGCGAGAGCTGGAACACGAAAACATCGGCGAAGCACGGATCCAGTTGCAGGACGCCCTCGACGCCATGGCCCTCGACACCGAGCAGCGCGAATTGCTGCTGGCCCAGCGCGACAGTCTGCGCGAACGGCTGGATCGCGTGCGTCAGGAAGCCCGTCAGCACAAGGATCACGCCCATCAATTGGCCGTGCGCCTCGGCTCGCTGCGTGCACAACATGATTCGACGCGTCAGGCCCTTGAACGTCTGGAAATGCAGGCCGAGCGCCTCACCGAAAAACGTGAACAGCTCAGCCTGAACCTGGAGGAGGGCGAAGCACCGCTGGAAGAGCTGCGCCTCAAGCTCGAGGAGTTGCTCGACAAGCGCATGAGCGTCGACGATGAACTCAAGACCGCCCAGATCGCCCTCGAAGACGCCGACCGCGAACTGCGCGACGCAGAAAAACGCCGGACCCAGGCCGAGCAGCAATCGCAATTGATCCGTGGCCAGCTCGAACAGCAACGCATGGAATGGCAGGCCCTGACCGTGCGCCGCAAGGCCCTGCAGGATCAACTGCTGGAAGACGGCTACGATCTGCACGGCGTGCTCAACACCCTGACCACCGAGGCCAGCGAGAAGGCCGCCGAAGAAGAACTTGAACGCATCGCCGCGCGCATTCAACGCCTGGGCGCGATCAACCTCGCGGCGATCGATGAATACACGCAACAATCCGAGCGTAAACGTTATCTGGATGCCCAGGACGCCGATCTGGTCGAAGCCCTGGAGACGCTGGAAAACGTCATCCGCAAGATCGACAAGGAAACCCGTAACCGTTTCAAAGATACCTTTGATCAGATCAATGGCGGTTTACAGGCGCTTTTCCCGAAAGTTTTCGGTGGCGGACGCGCGTATTTGGAACTGACGGGCGAAGATCTACTCGATACAGGGGTGACGATCATGGCGCAGCCGCCCGGGAAGAAGAACAGCACCATCCATTTGCTCTCCGGTGGCGAAAAAGCCCTGACCGCACTGGCACTGGTTTTTGCGATCTTCAAATTGAATCCGGCGCCGTTCTGCATGCTCGATGAAGTTGACGCACCACTGGATGACGCTAACGTTGGACGCTACGCACGATTGGTCAAAGAGATGTCGCAGACCGTGCAGTTCATCTATATCACCCACAACAAGATCGCCATGGAAATGGCTGACCAGTTGATGGGCGTGACGATGCATGAGCCGGGTTGTTCGCGACTGGTAGCCGTGGATGTCGAGGAGGCGATGGCGATGGTGGATGCCTGAGCCGGCGCGTGTCGGAAAAGGTATTTGTAGTCTGTAGGACATATTTACCGGCTTCGACTTGCTGGCCAATCGACATAATCGCGCAAGCCAATGAGACAGACGGTGTAAAGTTGTCTTTGGTCGTGCTAGTTTAATGTCAATTTTTCGTATACGTGGGCAAAACGCCTGTCAGAACATAGAGTTGGCGCCACGTTTTAAAGCGGTTTACACAGTGTAAACCCCTTATTTTTCAGCATTTTTTATAGAGGCACGGGATTACATGGAAATCGGTCTGCGCGAGTGGCTGATCGTCATCGGCATCATTGTGATAGCCGGTATTCTTTTCGATGGCTGGCGCCGTATGCGCGGCGGCAAGGGAAAACTGAAATTCCGTCTTGACCGAAGTCTGTCCAACCTGCCGGACGAGGACACCAGCGCTGAGCTGTTGGGCCCGGCCCGCGTGCTGGATACCCATAAAGAGCCGCAACTGGACGAGCACGATCTGCCATCGGTGAGCATGCCGGCCCGCGAAGCACGCGAGCCTCGCGAATCCGGTTCAAAGCGCGGCAAGCGTGGCAGCAACGGTCCGGCCCAGGGCGACCTGAACCTCGATCTGGATCTGGACGGCGGCCCGAGCTTCAGCAGCCGCGACGATGATTTCGTCGAGCCTGTTGCCAAGTCGTCACCGGCGGTTGCCGATAAAGATCAGCCGCAAGCCGAAGAAGTGCTGGTGATCAGCGTGATCTGCCGCGATCCGGCCGGCTTCAAAGGCCCGGCACTGTTGCAGAACATTCTGGAAAGCGGCCTGCGTTTCGGCGAGATGGATATCTTCCACCGTCACGAAAGCATGGCCGGCAACGGTGAAGTGCTGTTCTCCATGGCTAACGCGGTCAAACCGGGCATTTTCGATCTGGACGACATCGACCATTTCAGCACCCCGGCGGTGAGCTTCTTCCTCGGCCTGCCAGGCCCGCGTCATCCGAAGCAGGCCTTCGACGTGATGGTGGCGGCAGCCCGCAAGCTGTCCCAGGAACTGAACGGCGAATTGAAAGATGACCAGCGCAGCGTCCTGACCGCGCAGACCATCGAGCACTACCGTCAGCGCATCGTTGAATTCGAACGTCGCGCCCTGACCCAGAAGCGTTGATTGAAAAGGTTGCCTCGCAATAAAGGGGCAATCGGCAAAATACAGATTGAGCAGCCTCGGCTGCTCTTTTGCTTTATGAGAGAACACCCATGACTGCCGCCAAAGACCGCATTCTAGAGCTGCGCGCTGAACTCGATCAGCATAACTACCGTTACCACGTCCTCGATGAGCCGAGCATTCCGGATGCCGAGTACGACCGGTTGTTCCACGAGCTCAAGGCGCTGGAAGCGGCCAACCCGGAACTGATCACCAGCGACTCGCCGACCCAGCGCGTTGGTAGCGTGGCGCTGACCGCGTTCACCCAGGTGCGTCACGAAGTGCCGATGCTCAGCCTTGGCAACGCCTTCGAAGAAACCGACATGCGCGAGTTCGACCGCCGGGTGACCGAAGGTCTGGATCTGCCGGCCGGTGATCTGTTCGGCGGTGGCGCGGCGGTGGAATACAGCTGCGAGCCGAAACTCGATGGCCTGGCGGTCAGCCTGCTGTATCAGGACGGCGTGCTGGTGCGCGGCGCCACGCGCGGCGACGGCACCACCGGCGAAGACATCAGCGTCAACGTGCGCACCGTGCGCAACATTCCGCTGAAGCTGCACGGCACGGGCTGGCCGGCGACGCTGGAAGTGCGCGGCGAAGTGTTCATGTCCAAGGCCGGTTTCGAACGCCTCAACGCCTCGCAACTGGAAGTCGGCGGCAAGACCTTCGCCAACCCGCGCAACGCCGCCGCCGGCAGCCTGCGCCAGCTGGATTCGAAAATCACCGCCAATCGCCCGCTGGAATTCTGCTGCTACGGCATCGGTCAGGTCTCTCACGATATTTCCGACACCCACATTGGCAATCTCAAGCAACTGCAAGCCTGGGGCATGCCGATCAGCCACGAATTGAAACTGGCCAAGGGCATCGGCGAATGCCTGGATTACTACCGCGATATCGGTGAGCGCCGTAACTCGCTGGCCTATGAAATCGACGGCGTGGTGTTCAAGGTCAACAGCATTGCCGATCAGCGCGAACTGGGCTTCCGCGCCCGGGAACCGCGCTGGGCCATCGCCCACAAATTCCCGGCCATGGAAGAACTCACCGAACTGCTCGATGTGGAATTCCAGGTCGGCCGCACCGGCGCCGTCACCCCGGTGGCGCGGTTGAAACCGGTCAAGGTCGCCGGCGTCACCGTGGCCAACGCCACGTTGCACAACATGGACGAAGTCGCCCGACTGGGTCTGATGATCGGTGACACGGTGATCATTCGCCGCGCTGGTGACGTGATTCCGCAAGTGGTGCAAGTCGTTACCGAGCGTCGCCCTGAAGACGCGCGGCCGGTGCAGATTCCCGAGAGCTGCCCGGTCTGCGGCTCCCACGTCGAGCGCACGCAACTGGTCAAGCGCAGCAAGGGCAAGGAAACCATCAGCGAAGGCGCGGTGTATCGCTGCGTTGGTCGACTGGCCTGCGGTGCGCAACTCAAGCAGGCGATCATTCACTTCGTCTCCCGTCGGGCGATGGACATCGAAGGCCTTGGCGACAAGAGCGTCGAGCAACTGGTGGACGAAGGTCTGGTCAGTTCGCCGGCTGATCTTTACGCCCTGAAGTTCGACGACATCGTCGACCTGGAAGGCTTTGCCGAGGTGTCGAGCAACAAGTTGCTGGCGGCTATCGAAGACAGCAAAAAACCGGGCCTAGCGCGCTTCATCTATGCGCTGGGCATTCCGGATGTCGGCGAAGAGACGGCCAAGGTTCTGGCCCGCTCGCTCGGTTCGCTGGGGCGCGTCCAGCAAGCCTTGCCGCAAGTGCTGACGTACCTGCCGGACATCGGCCTGGAAGTGGCGCACGAGATTCACAGCTTCTTTGAAGATGCGCACAACCAGCAGGTGATCACCGAGTTGCTGGGCCATGGTTTAGAGATTCAGGATCAGGGCGAGCTGGGCGCCGAGTTTGCCGCGAGCACCACGCTGGGCGGCTTCCTCGACAAGCTGCACATTCCTTCGGTCGGTCCGGGCGGGGCGCAGAAGCTGGCGGACAAGTTCGAATCGCTGGAAGGGGTGATGAACGCTGACTGGCTGGACATGCGCCAGGCATTGCCGGAGAAGCAGGCCAACTCGGTTCGCGAGTTTTTCGCCTTGCCCGAGCATCGTCAACTGGCTGAAGACGCGGAGAAGCAACTGCGCGATTTCGGCATGCACTGGCAGAGCGAAAAGAAAGTCGTCGAAGGCCTGCCGCTAGCCGGGGAGACCTGGGTGCTGACCGGCAAGGTCGAGCTGATGAGTCGGGACGTCGCCAAGGAACACCTGGAAAGCCTCGGCGCCAAGGTCGCCGGTTCTGTGTCGGCCAAGACCCACTGCGTGGTCGCCGGGCCGGGCGCGGGGTCGAAACTGACCAAGGCCAACGAACTGGGCGTAAAGGTCATGGACGAAGAGGCGTTCATCGCGTTCCTGAAAGGGCACGGTATCAGCGCCTGATGATCGTTCCCACGCTCCGCGTGGGAATGCCGCCCCGGACGCTCCGCGTCCGTTGTGACGCAGAGCGTCACGGTATGCATTCCCACGCAGAGCGTGGGAACGATCTTTGGGCGGGAATGATCTAGTCTTGGCAAGCCCAAGGGAGAGATCGCCATGTACCGCTTTTTCGAGCAGCTCAGTTCCCGCATCGTCGCGCCGTTCATGGGCGAATCCTCGCGCAACAGCAAAGTCTGGCCGTGCCGCTGCGGCCAGTCGCTGTTCTTTCGCAACAGTCAGTGCCTGGCCTGCAACACGGCGCTGGGTTATCAACCGGAGCACAGTCGGCTGACGTCGCTGCAACCGGGGCCGCAAGAGGGCACCTGGACGCTGGACGTCGATCCCGAGGCCGGGCTGTTCCGGCGTTGCGCCAACCTCGACACCCCGGCGGCCTGCAACTGGCTGCTGCCCGCCAACGATCACGACACCCTGTGCGCGGCCTGCGATTTGAATCGCACCATCCCCGACCTGTCCGTCCCGGAAAACCCCGAACGCTGGCGCAAAGTGGAAATCGCCAAGCGGCGACTGGTGGCGCAACTGATCAGCCTCGGTCTGCCGGTCGTCCCGAAAACCGTCGACGAAGACATCGGCCTGGCTTTCGATTTTATCGGCGTTGATCTAGAGGGCAATGCACCGATGACTGGCCACGCCAACGGCCTGATCACTCTCGACATCGAAGAAGCCGACGATGCCCATCGCGAAAAGGTCCGGGCGCAGATGCACGAACCCTATCGCACGTTGCTTGGGCATTTTCGCCATGAGGTCGGGCACTACTACTGGGATCGCCTGATCGACAACGGCCCGTGGCTCGGTTCATTCCGCAGCCTGTTCGGCGACGAACGCGCCAGTTATGCCGAGGCGCTGGAGCGGCATTATCAACAGGGCGCGCCGGCGGACTGGCCGCAGCATTACGTCAGCGCCTACGCCACCATGCACCCGTGGGAAGACTGGGCGGAAACCTGGGCCCATTACCTGCACATGATGGACGCGGTAGATACGGCGCTGGGTTTCGGCATGAGCGCCCGGGAGATGGACCTCGACTACCAGCCGTTTCCGTCGAGCACACTGTACGACCCCGAACATCCTGGCGGCGCGGCGTTCCTGTCGTTCGTCAACGCGTGGATCGAACTGGCCGGCATGCTCAACGAACTGTCGCGCAGCATGGGTCAGCCGGATTTCTATCCGTTCGTCCTGCCGCCGGCGGCGATTGCCAAGCTGCACTTCATTCATCTGGTGATTCAGCAAGAGGGCGGCCGGGCAGACGAGGTGCTTCAGGCGCAATAGCAAGTGCTTGAAGCCCTTCATATTTTTAATCTGCAACGAGCGGTTGTAACTTCGTCTCAGATAGGTACAATGGCGCGGCTCGCCGACAGGCGAGTGTAGTTATGGTGACCCTATCGGTCCCCCCGCAACGATTACCCGTGAACCTGGTCAGAGCCGGAAGGCAGCAGCCACAGCGGGAACATTGTGTGCCGGGGTGTGGCTGGTAGGGTTACCACCTTAACGAACATCGAACGAATCAACACCGAACTGCATGGGTTTCACCCACTGCGGTTTTTTTATGCCTGCGATTTGTCGGTTCGTATCCAAACCCCTGCTCGCGAGGGCGCCGACACGGGGTAATCATTTGCTCTCCAATCCCGCATACTCGCAGCCACCGAAATAAATGAAGAGTCTGGCCAGGATCGACCTTGCAAGGTCCGCGCCCTGGCCGCGAGGTTTTATGCTCCCGGAACATTCCGATCTATCCAGCCCTGTGTTCCTGCCCGTCACGGATGAAACCTGCGCGAACCTGTTGCAGGCGGGTGGGGCCAAAGTGCTCGAAAGCCTGACCGATCCGGAGTTGGCGGCGGTGCTGGTCATCCAGAATCTGGTGCAGACGAAAGAGCAGGATCTCGGCGCCGTGGCGGCAGAGAAAATTCTGGCCAAGCTCTTGTCTTGGGCTGCCGAAAGCCGTCAGTCAGCGACTGCGAGCCTGCTGTCCGAAGCGCAGCGATTGTTCGATCCACGCAAACTGTATTTCGGCCTGA
The DNA here is from genome assembly GCF_058796615.1 of Pseudomonas sp. GW823-FHT04A03. Taxonomy (NCBI): domain Bacteria; kingdom Pseudomonadati; phylum Pseudomonadota; class Gammaproteobacteria; order Pseudomonadales; family Pseudomonadaceae; genus Pseudomonas; species Pseudomonas sp. GW823-FHT04A03. The sequence continues at coordinate 147,962 of NZ_JBXAIV010000010.1, read as the reverse complement.
AGGTCCTTAACCCTCTCAACCTGCGTTTTCTGCTGGCCGAAGAAGTATCGGCACGCGACTACTTGTTGCCCGACGGCCAGTGGGATTTCGAATACAAAGTCCAGCGCCATCGCAGCCATGACCCGTTCAGCCAGTCGATAGTGACGCCCCGTTATCGCGAGCGCTGGTTGAGCCCGGCGCAGGACAAACTGGTCAGGACCTTCCGCGCCAACCTGGACGAAGACCTGCACGTTCAAGGTTACGCGGGGATCGGCAAAAGCCATCTGCTGGTCGCCTTGCTGGAACATCTGCGCCCGGAAAAGACCCTATTGCTGGCGCGCACCCCGGCCAAGCTGGAAGTCCTTCGCCAGCGCATGGTGGGGCCGAGCGAGAAGAAGGCCGGCAAGACCTTCCTGGCGTTTGCGCAGTCGCTGATGCTCGGTCGCAGGCCTCAGGCGGAGGGTGGGCGAATCCCGACCCGGCAGGCGCTGGCGCAGGAACTGAATATCTTCGGTTTTCGCCACCACGACGGGCAGGCAACCCTTGAGCTCTGCCTCAAAGTAATCGAGCGCTACTGCCGCTTCCGCGATCACACTTTTTCGGCGAAGCATCTGCCGCATTTCAACCAGCCGCTCTCCAGCGTCGACGCTCAGGTGTTGCTGGAGTATTCGAGCCGGGTGTGGGGCTACCTCGAACTCAACCCGGCGTGGGGCAGCCAGACTGGCTTCGAAGCGCTGCTGATGATCAAGCGTGCCTGCATCGCCGGCTGCGTGGTGCCGGCGCGCTACACCCACGTGCTGATCGATGAAAGCCAGGATATTCCCGGATCGCTGTTGCAGATCATCGAACGCGGCCGCCAGGTGCTGATCACCCTCGGCGACGAGTACCAGCAGGCCAGCGGCGTGCCGGTCAAACGGCATCGTGAGGTTCGTCAGAGCGATATCAGCTATTCCGTGCGCTCGGGCCGCAACGTCGAACGGCTGGTCAATCCGCTGATCGCCCGGCACTCGCAGAAGGGCAAGATTCCGTTCGAAGGCGCCAGCGATGCTGACGTCGTCATCAAGGAATACCCGGAAGGTTTCGTACCGTCCGAGGGTTGCGTGGTGCTGACGGCATCGCCGTGGGACAGCATGATCTGGGCCATCCACCTGCACGATTCCAACTGCAAGTTCAGATTCCCGGACAAGCGCACCCAGGATGAACTCAAGCATTTCATGGCCACCGCCATCGAACTGTTCAAACCTGACTTCTACCGCTCCGAATTCAGCGAAAACGGCGTGCATCCGTACTTCAGCGACTTGCCCGATTGGCAGGCCGTGTGCGACGCCAACCAGTTCGACGAGTCGTTTCTGCGGGTCAAGGCCAAGCTGGAAAGCGGCTTCATGATTGCCGACCTGACACGCCTGAACCGAATGATCGACAACGCCGGCAACGGCTGCCTGCTGATGCTCGCGGAAGAGGCGGGGGGCATGGAGTTCGACAAGGTCCTGCTGACGCCGGGGTTGCTGACCAACGAGAAATTCAAGGACGCCTACGCGTTCGATCAGCGGATCTGCGCCGTGTACATCGCCATCTCCCGCGCCAGGCTGAAGCTTTACGTGCCGTACGATGTGGTCGCGTGGGTCGAGTATCACGAGTACCAGCAATTTCGTGATACGGCGGGGCATTGAGGGTCCGGCTTACGGCTCGCCGCCCGACCCACCGGTATACAACCGGATAATGTCATCGATCTCCCCCGACATTTTCATCCGCAGCAACGTCCTCAATATGCGCTGCACCGGCACATTCGGATCATTGCGCACATAGCAGCCGACCTTCTGCTCCTGCAACACCGCCACCGCCTGCAGTTGTTGCCCCGGCAGCAGGCGCTGGTTGAACCAGTCCAGCGTCCATTGATTGCTCACGGCGTAGCGGTAACGGCCGGCCAGCAGTTTGTCGAGCACCTGCTCCTGATTGCGCGCATCTTCGCGCCATAGTCGGTCGGCGTCGAATATCGGTTGCAGCGTGGGATAGCTGTAGCCGAGCACGGTACCGATCGACTGGCGGGGCAGGTGGGCCGGATCTGCGCTGGTTGGTTGATCCTGACGGCTGATCAGCAGGTCGCGCTGGAAGAACAGCGGGAGGCTCCAGATGTAATCGCCGGACAGGTTCGGCAGCCACGATTGTGCGGCATAGCAGCGCACGTCGACTTCGCCATGTTCCATGGCGCTCTGCACCCGGGCGCGGGGCAGGACGTGAAATTGCGCTGGCACGCCGACCTGGGTCGCCAGGCTGAGCATCATGTCGTAGAGGATGCCCTGGGTCGGACGGCCACGTTCGATCTGCACCATCGGCATCGCCCAGCTGTCGGCAACCACGAAGCGCAGCGGCGGTTGCGCCGCCATCGCGCTCAGGCTCAATCCCAGTAATGCCCCCACGGCCCACCGCATAAACGCTCCGGTAATTCCCGATCCCGAGCCGACAAAAGCCCTCGCTCATGCAGCTTAGCCAGAATAGACGAGCACACCGGATGCAATTTTGCCCTTGCTCCGCTAGCATTAGCCGCTTCTGCTTCCTTTGCCGCGACGGTTTTCGATGAGTTATCAGGTTCTTGCACGTAAATGGCGTCCGCGCTCGTTCCGCGAAATGGTCGGCCAGACCCATGTGCTCAAGGCTCTGATCAATGCCTTGGACAGCCAGCGCCTGCACCACGCCTACCTCTTCACCGGTACGCGGGGCGTCGGCAAGACCACGATTGCTCGGATCATCGCCAAATGCCTGAACTGTGAAACAGGTATCACTTCAAGCCCGTGCGGCGAGTGTTCGGTGTGCCGCGAGATCGATGAAGGCCGTTTCGTCGACCTGATCGAGATCGACGCCGCGAGCCGGACCAAGGTCGAGGACACCCGCGAGCTGCTCGACAACGTGCAGTACGCCCCGAGCCGCGGGCGCTTCAAGGTCTACCTGATCGACGAAGTGCACATGCTCTCCAGCCATTCCTTCAATGCGCTGCTGAAAACCCTCGAAGAGCCGCCGCCCTACGTCAAGTTCATCCTGGCGACCACCGACCCGCAGAAACTTCCGGCAACGATTTTGTCGCGATGCCTGCAGTTCTCCCTGAAGAACATGACTCCGGAGCGCGTGGTCGAGCATTTGACCCACGTTCTGGGCGCCGAAAACGTACCGTTTGAAGACGACGCACTGTGGCTGCTCGGCCGCGCGGCCGACGGTTCGATGCGTGACGCCATGAGCCTGACCGATCAGGCCATCGCCTTTGGTGAAGGCAAGGTGTTGGCCGCCGATGTGCGGGCGATGCTCGGTACGCTGGATCACGGCCAGGTTTACGACGTGCTGCACGCGCTGATCGAAGGCGACGCCAAGGCGTTGCTCGAAGCCGTGCGTCATCTGGCCGAACAGGGACCGGACTGGAACGGCGTGCTCTCGGAAATTCTCAACGTGCTGCACCGCGTCGCCATCGCCCAGGCCTTGCCGGAAGGTGTCGACAACGGCCACGGCGACCGTGACCGGGTGTTGGCGCTGGCCCAGGCCTTGCCGGCCGAAGACGTGCAGTTCTATTACCAGATGGGCCTGATCGGTCGCCGCGACTTGCCGCTGGCGCCGGACCCGCGAGGTGGTTTCGAAATGGTCCTGCTGCGGATGCTGGCCTTCCGGCCGGCAGACACGGCGGACGCCCCGAGGCAACCGCTAAAGCCAGTGGGGATCAGCCAGGCCACAGTTGATTCCGCAAACTCAGTGGCTGCCGCGCCGAAGCCTGCGCCGGTAGTTGCTGCGGCTGTTGCGCCCGCGCCAGCGCCGGTGGTTGCACCTGCGCCGGCTCCCGAGCCTGCGCCGGTTGCCCCGGTGATTGCGCCTGAACCCGTACCTGAGCCGGAGCCCGAGCCGGTCGCTGTCGAAGAAGTCGTCGATCTGCCGTGGAATGACCCGGTAGAGCCTGCGCCTGTGCAGCAGCCAGCCGTCGAGCCGGTGCTGGAAACCACCGCCGAACAACCGGACCTGCCGCCAATGCCGCTGCCGACCCCGGACAGCGTCGTGCCGGACGCTCCGGAGTGGGCCGCCGCGCCAATTCCCGAGCCGTCAGTAGCCGAAGTCGATGCCGCCACGCCGGGCATGGACATGGACGACGAGCCGCCGCTCGACGAGGACTACATCGAGCCGGACATGGATTCGGCCTACAGTTACCTCGACGATCTGGCCAGCGAACACGCCGCAGAACCGGCCCCCGAACCCGAGCCGGAACCTGCCGCCGCGCCGGCCACCGGTCTGGCCCTGCAATGGCTGGAGTTGTTCCCGCAACTGCCGATCTCCGGCATGACCGGCAGCATCGCCGCCAACTGCACGCTGATCGCGGTCGATGGTGATCACTGGCTGATGCACCTGGACCCGGCCCATAGCGCCTTGTTCAACGCCACCCAGCAGCGTCGTCTGAACGATGCGCTGAACCAGTTCCACGGGCGCACGCTGACCCTGACCATCGAGCTGATCAAGCCCGAGCAGGAAACCCCGGCCCAGGCCGCGTCCCGGCGCCGTGCCAACCGTCAGCGCGAGGCGGAGGAGTCGATCCACGGCGATCCGTTCATCCAGCAGATGGTGCAGCAGTTCGGTGCGGTCGTGCGACACGATACTATTGAACCTGTCGACGCCCTGGTCAGTCAGGGCTAATAACTGAGGGCGTCCGGCCTGTCTGGCCGGGCGCTGTTTTGATCCAAGTACTTTTGAGGTGATTCCCATGATGAAAGGTGGCATGGCCGGCCTGATGAAGCAGGCGCAGCAGATGCAGGAAAAAATGGCCAAGATGCAGGAAGAACTGGCCAACGCCGAAGTCACCGGCAAAGCCGGTGGCGATCTGGTCACCGTGGTGATGACCGGTCGTCATGACGTGAAGAAAGTCAGCATCGATCCGAGCGTACTGCCGGGCCTGGACGAAGACGACCGCGAAGTGGTCGAGGATCTGGTGGCCGCTGCCGTCAACGCCGCCGTGCGTCAGATCGAAGCCAACAGCCAGGCCAAGATGGGCAGCATGACCGCTGGCATGAACCTGCCGGCCGGTATGAAACTGCCGTTCTGATTCGCCTTTGCGGGTTGGATGAGCTACAAAAAATGCCAGGCATTGCGCCTGGCATTTTTGTTTCCGGCTGACGAAACATCGAACGCGCAATAGCTGCAACGGTCTGCTCCCTATAACGCCGAATTCACCATTCAAAGGAGACGCTGACATGTCCGACCCTCTGACCCTCAATCAACGCTTCGTGCTGGCCTCACGTCCGGTCGGTGCGCCGACACCCGAGAATTTCCGTCTGGAGCGCGAGGCGCTGCCGGACCTTGAAGACGGCCAGGTGTTGCTCAAGACCCTGTACCTGTCGCTCGACCCCTACATGCGCGGGCGCATGAGTGACGCGCCGTCCTACGCGGCGCCGGTACAAATCGGCGAGGTCATGACCGGCGGCGCTGTCAGCCGGGTCGAACAGTCGCGTCATCCGAAATTCCACCCCGGCGATCTGGTCGTGGGTGCCACCGGCTGGCAAAGCCACAGCATCAGCGATGGCCGCAACATCATCCCGATCCCGTCCGGCCTGCCGAGTCCGTCGATGGCGCTTGGCGTGCTGGGCATGCCCGGCATGACCGCGTACATGGGCCTGATGGACATCGGCCAGCCGAAAGAGGGCGAAACCCTAGTGGTTGCCGCCGCTTCCGGTGCAGTGGGTTCGGTGGTCGGCCAGGTCGCCAAGATCAAAGGCCTGCGCGCCGTGGGCGTGGCTGGTGGTGCCGATAAGTGCAAATACGTGGTCGAGGAACTGGGCTTCGACGCCTGCATCGATCACAAGGCGCCGGACTTCGCCGAGCAACTGGCCAAGGCCTGCCCCAATGGCATCGACATCTATTACGAAAACGTCGGTGGCCATGTCTTCGATGCGGTCGTGCCACTGCTCAATCCCAAGGCGCGGATCCCGCTGTGCGGCCTGATTGCTGGCTACAACGCCTCGGAAGCGCCGAAAGGCCCGGATCGTCTGCCTGCACTACAGCGCACCTTGCTGACCAAACGCGCACGCATTCAGGGCTTCATCGTGTTCGACGACTACGGTGATCGTCAGCCGGAATTCATCAGCGCCATGGTGCCGTGGGTGCGCGACGGCAAGGTGAAATTCCGCGAGGACGTGGTGGAGGGCCTGGAGCAGGCGCCTGAGGCGTTTATCGGGCTGCTGGAGGGGCGCAACTTCGGCAAACTGGTGGTGAAGGTCGCCCAGGACTGAGGATTTGACGCTGGCCGGAGGCGCGGGTATAAACCGCGTCTCGTTGTTTTGTCGGACTTTTTCCCCATGAGCTTCAGCCCTTTGATTCGCCAACTGATCGACGCCCTGCGAACCTTGCCGGGCGTGGGTCAGAAAACTGCCCAGCGTATGGCGTTGCAGTTGCTCGAACGTGACCGCAGCGGCGGCACGCGCCTGGCCCAGGCCTTGAGCCAGGCCATGGAAGGGGTCGGACACTGCCGCCAGTGCCGCACGCTGACTGAAGACGATCTGTGCCCGCAATGCGCCGACACCCGCCGTGACGACACGCTGCTGTGCGTGGTGGAAGGGCCGATGGACGTCTACGCGGTCGAGCAGACCGGCTTCCGTGGTCGCTACTTCGTGCTCAAGGGGCACCTGTCGCCGCTGGACGGCCTGGGCCCGGAAGCCATCGGCATTCCGCAATTGATGGCGCGGATCGAAGAGGCGGGCACCTTCACCGAAGTCATCCTCGCCACCAACCCGACCGTGGAAGGCGAAGCGACGGCCCACTACATCGCCCAGTTGCTGCAGAACAAAGGCCTGATCGCCTCGCGCATCGCCCACGGCGTACCGTTGGGCGGCGAACTGGAGTTGGTGGACGGCGGCACGCTGGCTCACTCGTTTGCCGGGCGCAAGCCGATTTCCCTCTGAGCCACACAATCCTGTTGAAAACCAAGCAAGCGCTCGGTTAAGTTCGGCGAACCCTTCCATGGAGTTCGCCGATGCCCGCCTTCCAGGAATACTTCGACCCCAGCCACCAAATGGTCCGCGACAGCGTCAGACGTTTCGTCGAACGCGAGATCCTGCCGGACATCGATGCGTGGGAAGAAGCCGAAAGCTTCCCCCGTGAGCTGTACCTGAAGGCCGGTGCGGCCGGCATCCTCGGCATCGGTTATCCCGAAGCGCTGGGCGGCAGTCATGAAGGTGATTTGTTCGCCAAGATCGCCGCCAGCGAGGAACTCATGCGTTGCGGCTCCGGTGGGTTGGTGGCCGGGCTCGGTTCGCTGGATATCGGCTTGCCGCCCATCGTCAAATGGGCCCGGCCCGAAGTCCGTGACCGCGTCGTCCCCCAAGTGCTCAGCGGCGAGAAAATCAGCGCCTTGGCCGTCACTGAACCGGGCGGCGGTTCCGACGTCGCCAACCTGCAAACCCGCGCCATACGCGACGGTGATCATTACCGGGTCAGCGGCAGCAAAACCTTTATCACCAGTGGCGTGCGCGCCGATTACTACACCGTCGCAGTGCGCACCGGTGCGCCCGGTTTTGGCGGCATCAGCCTGCTGCTGATCGAGAAGGGCACGCCCGGTTTCAACGTCGGCCGGAAGCTGAAGAAAATGGGCTGGTGGGCGTCGGACACCGCTGAATTGTTCTTCGACGATTGCCGGGTGCCTGTGGGAAATCTGATCGGCGCTGAAAACATGGGATTCGCCTGCATCATGGGCAACTTCCAGAGCGAACGTCTGGCCTTGGCGCTGATGGCCAACATGACCGCGCAACTGGCGCTGGAAGAAAGCCTGAAGTGGGCGAAGGAGCGGCAAGCGTTCGGCAAACCCATCGGCAAGTTCCAGGTGATCAAGCATCGCCTCGCGGAAATGGCCACGGCGCTGGAAGTCTCGCGGGAATTCACCTACCGGCAGGCTGCGAAAATGGCGGCGGGGCAGAGCGTGATCAAGGAGATTTCCATGGCCAAAAACTTTGCCACGGACACTTCGGATCGCATCACCAATGAAGCGGTGCAGATTCTCGGCGGGCTGGGTTATATGCGCGAAAGCCTGGTGGAGCGGCTGTATCGGGATAACCGCATCTTGTCGATTGGCGGCGGGACGCGGGAAGTGATGAACGAGATCATCAGCAAACAGATGGGACTTTAGATTTTGCAGTGAGGCTGCCGGCCCATTCGCGAGCAAGCTCGCTCCCACAGAGGAACGCATTCCAACTGTGGGAGCGAGCTTGCTCGCGAAAGCGGTGGAGCAGGCACTATTTACTTATCAGTCAACGCAAACTGCGTCAGGCAGAACGTCGGAATCCCCATGTCCTCAAGACGCTGCGAACCACCCAGCTCCGGCAGATCGATGATCGCCGCTGCTTCATGAACGCGGGCGCCCATGCGGCGGATCAGGTTGGCCGCTGCTATCAGCGTGCCGCCGGTGGCGATCAGGTCATCGAACATCACCACCGAATCGCCTTCACACAGGCTGTCGGCGTGTACTTCGAGGAACGCTTCGCCGTACTCGGTCGCGTAACCTTCAGCCAGTACGTCCGCCGGCAGTTTGCCTTGCTTGCGAAACAGCACCAGCGGCTTGTTCAGCTGATAGGCCAGCACCGAACCGATCAGGAAACCACGCGCATCCATCGCGCCGATGTGGGTGAAGTCTGCTTCCACGTAGCGGTGGGCGAAGCTGTCCATCACCAGGCGCAGGGCCTTGGGCGACTGGAACAGCGGGGTGATGTCGCGAAAGATCACGCCCGGTTTCGGGAAGTCGATCACGGGGCGGATCAGGGATTTGATGTCGAAGGAGTCGAAGACCATCGTCGAGGTGTCCTGGCAGGGCTGCAAACGGCGCAGTATACCCGCGGCTGAAACGATACGCTCGGCCGCGGGTCGAGATCAGACTTCCAGCGAGCCGCCAGCCAGGGCGCAGAGCTGGATCGGGTCGAGGATATGGATTTCCTTGCCTTCGGCAGCGATCAGTTCGTTCTGTTGGAAGCGGGTGAAGACCCGGGACACGGTTTCCACCGCCAGCCCCAGATAGTTGCCGATTTCATTGCGCGACATGCTCAGGCGGAACTGGTTGGCCGAGAACCCGCGAGCGCGGAAACGCGCCGACAGGTTGACCAGGAAGGTGGCGATGCGCTCGTCGGCGGTTTTCTTCGACAGCAACAACATCATTTGCTGGTCATCGCGGATTTCGCGGCTCATCACGCGCATCAACTGACGGCGCAGCTGCGGCAGTTGCAGGGCCAGTTCGTCGAGGCGTTCGAACGGAATCTCGCAGACCGAAGTGGTTTCCAGCGCCTGGGCGGAAACCGGATGTTTCTCGGTGTCCATGCCGGACAACCCGACCAGTTCGCTCGGCAGGTGGAAGCCGGTCAGTTGTTCTTCGCCGGTGTCGCTCAGGCTGAAGGTCTTCAGGGCGCCGGAGCGTACTGCATAAACGGAATCGAAGGTGTCGCCCTGGCGGAACAGGAACTCACCCTTTTTCAACGGGCGGCCACGTTTAACGATTTCGTCCAGCGCATCCATGTCTTCCAGATTCAGCGAAAGTGGCAGGCAGAGAGGGGCCAGGCTGCAATCCTTGCAATTAGCCTGGTTATGAGCGCGCAGTTTAACTGGCTCGGACATTTCTTAAATCCTTGTGGGAAAACACACATAAGGCGTAAGGGTAACCCAGCGGAGGACATTCAGGCCAGTCTGTGGCGAGATTGCCCCCACGGCATAAAGCCGCAGGGATGACGGCCGATAAACAGGTATCTGACGGCATGCAAGGAACCGCTTCGATGACTGCTATAGGTACGCTGACCCCCGGTAACAGTGGCGTTGCGTCGTTGCTGGAAAGTGCTGAGACCTCCGTTGACGATGAGTCCGGCACAGACGCGGCATCATTGGGAAGCCCGACCTTGGTCGAGGGCGTCAAAGTGTCGCTGTCCGGCGCCGCCATTGCTAAATCCGCCGGTTCCGGCGGGAAAAACCGCGATATCGAAGAAAGCGGTCTGCCGGAAAACGTCCAGCAATTGCTGAAGATGATTCGCAAGTTGCGCCAGCAGATCGCCGAGAAGAACGCCCAGATCAACGCGCTGATGGCCAACAAGACGCTCTCCAACGAAGAGCGGTTCGCCAAGATCGCAGCCCTCAAAGGCGCCATCTCCGCCCTCAACAACGGTCTGATCACCGCCAACCTGTCCCTGACCAAAGTCATCGACCAATCGGGTCTGACCGCTGACCAGAACCTGAAAACCAACGCGCTGCTGATGAAGAGCTAAATCACCCGCGAAAAACGCTGGCGGTTCTGCTGTTCCAGATACGCGTCGAACACCATGCACACCGAACGCACCAGCAGGCGCCCGGCCGGCAGCACGGTGATGCGCTCGCGATCCAGTTCGATCAGCCCGTCCTGCGCCATGCCCTGCAATTGTGGCCAGAGCGCGCCGAAGTAACCCTGAAAATCGATGTTGAAGCGGCGCTCGATTTCGGCGAAATCCAGGCTGAAATTGCAGATCAGTTGCTGGATCACCGCGCGGCGCAAGCGATCGTCAGCGTTGCACACCAGGCCCCGGCTGGTGGCCAGTTGCGCGCCGGCGAGGGTGTTCTGGTAGTGATTGAGGTCGCTGCTGTTCTGGCAGTACAGGTCGCCGATCTGGCTGATGGCCGACACGCCCAGGCCGATCAGGTCGCAATGACCGTGGGTGGTGTAGCCCTGGAAATTGCGTTGCAGGGTCGATTCTTCCTGAGCAATCGCCAGTTCATCGTCGGGCAGGGCGAAATGGTCCATGCCGATGTAGCGATAGCCGGCGGCGGTCAGTTGTTCGATGGTGCGTTGCAGCATTTCCAGTTTCTGCGCCGGGCTCGGCAGTTCGTTGCCGTTGATCCGCCGCTGCGGCATGAAGCGTTCCGGCAGGTGTGCGTAGTTGAACACCGACAGACGGTCCGGTTGCAGGCTGATGACTTCGTCGACGGTGCGGGCGAAGTTGTCCGGGGTCTGCTTGGGCAGGCCGTAGATCAGGTCGATGTTGATCGAGCGAAATTGCAGGGTGCGTGCTGCGTCGATCACCGCGCGGGTTTCTTCCAGGCTTTGCAGGCGATTGACCGCCCGTTGCACCGCCGGGTCGAGATCCTGCAGGCCGATGCTGACCCGGTTGAAGCCCAATTCGCGCAGCAGGCCCATGGTCGACCAGTCGGCTTCGCGCGGGTCGATCTCGATGCCGTAATCGCCAGAATCGTCGTCCAGCAGATTGAAATGCTTGCGCAGGTGCGCCATCAACTGCCGCAACTCATCGTGGCTGAGAAAGGTCGGGGTGCCGCCACCGAAGTGCAGTTGCTCGACTTTCTGCGCCGGGTCGAGGTGGCAGGCGATCAGCTGGATTTCCTGCTCGAGCCGTTGCAGATACGGCAGCGCGCGGCCGCGATCCTTGGTGATGACCTTGTTGCAGGCGCAGTAGTAGCAGATGTTCGCGCAGAACGGCACGTGCACGTACAGCGAAAACGGGCGCAGGGCCTTGCGGCTGTCGCGCAGGGCGTGGAACAGGTCGAAGGTGCCGACCTGACTGTGAAATTGCACGGCCGTCGGGTACGAGGTGTAGCGCGGCCCCGCCAGGTCGTAACGGCGGATCAAATCGGTGTCCCAACGAATGGCGTCGAGCATGCGGGCATTCCCCCGGATAGGCTGGCAGTGTGCCGAGTCTAGGGGAGGGCACAAAAAGGCATCTTGATTTGCATCAACGGGGATATGTGTGTTGCCAGTGCGGGCCTCTTCGCGAGCAAGCTCGCTCCCACAGGTGTTGTGTACGCTACAAATCTCCTGTGGGAGCGAGCTTGCTCGCGAAGGCCGCACCGCCGATCAGTGGCCCATCAGCCAGTGCTGGTGCGGCCCCGGCAGGGTCCAGATACCGAACAGGATCACCAGCAGACCGCCGGCCATCCGCACACTGCGTTTGCGCAGCAGCGCCGTCACTCGTTCGGCAGCCAGGCCTGTTGCGAGTAAAACCGGCCAGGTTCCGAGCCCGAAGGCGAGCATCAGCAAGGCGCTGTCGAGTGCATTGCCCTGACTGGCCGACCACAGCAACGTGCTGTAAACCAGCCCGCACGGCAACCAGCCCCACAGCGCGCCGAGCAGCAAAGCGCGAGGCAGGCTCGACACCGGCAGCAGACGATTGGCGACTGGCTGGATGTAACGCCACAGTCCGCGACCGAGGCTTTCGATACGGGTCAGGCCGCTCCACCAGCCCGCCAGATACAGGCCCATGGCGATCAGCAGCAACCCGGCCAGAACCCGCATGAACAGCGCCGCAGGACTGTTGGCCACGGCCCAGCCGGCCAGCCCGATCAGAAGTCCCGCAGTGGCATAACTGAGGATTCGCCCGAGGTTGTAGGCCAGCAACAATCGAAAGCGTCGGCTGCGTTGTTCCTTGGGAATCGCCAGGGTCAGCGCGCCCATCAAGCCGCCGCACATGCCCAGGCAATGCCCGCCGCCGAGCAGGCCGAGAATCAACGCAGACACCAGCAGCGGCGCCAGTTCAAGCATGGGGTGGCGCCTTGTCGTCCGGTTTGTTTGGGTTGGCTTCGTCCACTGCGGCGGTGTGGTTCGGATCCTGATCGTCGAACAGGATGCTGTGGGCCGGGCCGTCGAGGTCGTCGTATTGGCCGCTGTCCACCGCCCAGAAGAAGATGTAGACGGCGATGGCCACGATCAGCAGCGCGGCCGGAATCATCACGTAGAGAGCTGGCATCTGTACTCCATGCCCGCGCGGCTCAGGCCGGCAGCGGGCGGGTTTCTGACGTGGCGCTGACGGCCGGCGCGCTCGGCTGGCGAGTCAGGCGCAGGGCGTTGAGCACCACGGTCAGCGAACTGATCGACATGCCGACGGCGGCCCACACCGGAGTGATCCAGCCGAGGGCGGCGAACGGCAACATGAGGCCATTGTACAGCGCGGCCCACAACAGGTTCTCGATGATCACCCTGCGAGTACGGCGGGCCAGCGTGAAGGCCTGCACCAAAGCGTCGAGGCGATTGGACAGCAGCACCGCATCGGCGCTGGTTTTCGCCAGATCAGTGGCCGAGCCCATGGCCACGCTGATGTCCGCAGCGGCCAGCACCGGCACGTCGTTGACGCCGTCACCGAGCATCAACACCTTGCGGCCGTCCTTGTGCAGTTGTTGCAGCACTTGCAGCTTGTCGTCCGGACGCAGACCGCCCCGGGCCTCATCGATGCCCAGTTCAGCAGCGACACTGGCGACCATCGGCGAACTGTCACCCGACAGCAACAGTGTGCGCCAGCCGCGCGCCTTGCACGCAGCGAGCAGCGCCGGGGCGTCATCGCGCAAACGGTCGTCGAGGGCGAACCAGGCCAGCGGCCCCTGATTGTCACCGAGCAGCAGCCATTGACCCGGCTCCTTCGGCATCGACGGCACCGGCGCGCCGCTGAGATCACAGACAAAGTCCGCCTGACCGATGCGCAAGCGCTGTTCGCCGACCAATCCTTCCAGCCCCAGTCCCGGCGTGCTGTGGACGTCTTCGGCAGCCAGCGGCGCGCGACCGAAGGCCCGGGCTATCGGGTGTTCCGAACGGTTTTCCAGAGCGGCGGCCAGGCTCAGGCATTGATCGCTGTCGAGGGCACCGAGCGGGCGGATCGAACGCAGCACCAACCGGCCTTCGGTGAGGGTGCCGGTCTTGTCGAAGATCACCGTGTCGATCTGGTTCAGGCCTTCCAGCACATGACCGCGCGTGAGCAGCAGGCCGAGTTTGTGCAGGGTGCCGGTGGCGGCGGTCAGCGCGGTCGGCGTCGCCAGCGACAGCGCGCACGGACAAGTGGCGACCAGCATCGCGAGGACGATCCAGAACGCTCGCGACGAATCCAGCTCCCACCACAGCAGGCCGATGGCGGCCGCTGCGATCAACGACAGCAACAGGAACCACTGCGCGGCGCGGTCGGCTATTTCCGCTAGTCGTGGTTTTTCTGCCTGGGCGCGATCCAGCAGGCGGACGATGGCCGAGAGTCGCGTGTCCTGCCCGAGCGCCTGCACCTCGACGGTCAGCGCGCCTTCCACGTTCAGCGTGCCGGCGGTGACGGCATCGCCCTTGGTACGCGGTTGCGGCAGGTATTCGCCGGTCAGCACGGATTCGTCGATGCTCGATTGGCCATCGAGAATTTTTCCGTCCGCCGGCAGTACCGAGCCGGGCTGCACCAGCACTCGGTCACCGAGGCGCAGTTCGCTGAGCAGGATGCGTTCACTTTGGCCAGCGTCGTCAAGGCGCAGGCACGAGGCAGGCAGCAGATTGACCAGTTGCGCGGTGGCAGCGGCGGTGCGCTCGCGGGCGCGACGTTCTAGGTAGCGTCCAGCAAGCAGGAACAGCGCGAACATGCCTACCGCGTCGAAATACAGCTCGCCGACCCCGGTGATCGAGGTCCAGATCCCGGCGACGTACGCTGCGCCGATTGCCAGCGATACCGATACGTCCATGGTCAGGTGGCGAGTGCGCAAGTCGCGCATGGCGCCTTTGAAAAACGGTGCGCAGCTGTAGAACACGATCGGCGTGGTGAGGAACAACGCGACCCAACGCAGAATCGTATGCAGCTCCGGGCTGAGGTCGATGTTGAATTCCGGCCATGTCGCCATGGTCGCCATCATGGCCTGGAACCACAGTAGGCCGGCGACGCCAAGCTGACGCAGGGCGAGGCGGTTTTCGCTGGCCAGTTGTTCGCTGGCGCGGTCGGCCTGATAGGGGTGCGCGGCGTAGCCGATGTGGCGCAGTTCGCCGAGGATCTGGCTCAGCGGCAATTGCCCGTCGGCCCAGCGCACATGCAGGCGATGGTTGGACAGATTCAGTCGCGCCTCGGCCACGGCGGGCAGGGTGCGCAGGTGTTTCTCGATCAGCCAGCCGCAGGCGGCGCAACTGATGCCTTCCATCAACAGCGTGGTTTCGGCCAGCTCACCTTCGTGGCGCACGAAAGGTTGCTGCACGTCGGCGCGGTCGTACAGCTCAAGTTCATCGACCAGTTGCACCGGCAGCGCTTCGGGGTTGGCCGAGGCTTCGCTGCGGTGCTGGTAATAGCTTTCCAGCCCGCCGGCGACGATGGCTTCGGCCACCGCCTGACAGCCGGGGCAGCAGAACTCGCGGGATTCCCCGAGCACGACAGCGGTGAAGCGACTGCCGGACGGGACGGGCAGGGCGCAGTGGTAGCAGGGGATTGGAATGGTCATGAGGCGTTCCGATGATCGTTCCCACGCTCCGCGTGGGAATGCCTCCCTGGACGCTCCGCGTCCGCTTCGGCTGGGACGCCGAGCGTCCCTGGCTGCGTGCCCACGCAGAGCGTGGGAACAATCAGAGTAAGGCTTATTTTTTCAGGTCTTCAGCGCCTTGCAGCGGCTCATCACCCAACAACAAATCCTTGTCATGGCTGACCAGCTCTTCCTCGAACATTCGCCAAACGTGATCGTCCTGAGTGCCCAGCAACTCCACAAAACGCCGCCCTTCAATCTTGTCGCTCAACTGGCCAATGTAACGGCCCGTTTCAGTCTCGCTGCGAGCCAGGACGATCTTGCGATCCTTCTCCGGCTGGGTCGGCGAGATCAGGTTCAGTTCCAGGGTTTTCGGCTGGCTGTCGCCGCTCAGGCGCAGGTCGACTTCGCCAGTGACGTCATCCAGATGCACGGCAGCGCGCATCTTCAGGGTCTGGGCCAGCAGTTCGCGGTCCAGCGAACGGTTGATGCCTTTGCCGGCCTCGTAGTAGTTGTCGTTGACCAGGTTGTCCGGGTTGTTCACCGCGATGGTCACCATGGACAGCGTCAGGGTCACCGAACAAGCCAGAATCCCGATGATGATCCATGGCCAAAGGTGCTTGTACCAGGGACTTGCGGCGTTTGCTGCGGGCATGTTCAATTCTCTCAACGATTTTGTGGGCCGATGAACCGGCTCTTGGCTTCTACGTGGACGCTGTCGTCATCGGCATCCTTGAGGATGAATTTCACCTCGTTGGTGCTCGATGGCAATTGTTCAGGCGCGCTCGACAGCTCGACCGGCATGCTGAAGATTTCCCCGGCAGGCACTTTGATCTCGCGTTTGCCTTGCAGGCGCAGATCCGGCAAACCGGCGGCTTCCAGCACGTAAGTGTGGTCGCGCTGATCCTTGTTCATGATCTTCAGGCTGTAGACGTTTTCGATCCGGCCTTCGGCGTTTTCACGGTACAGCACGCGGTCCTTGCTGACGTCGAAACCCACCAGCGAACGCATGAAGAAGGCCGTCACCAGCAGGCTGATCATCGCCAGCAGTACCACGGCATAACCGATCAGGCGTGGTCGCAGTTTATGGGTTTTCTGCCCGGACAAGTTGTGTTCGGTGGTGTAGCTGATCAGCCCGCGCGGGTAATCCATCTTGTCCATGATGCTGTCGCAGGCGTCGATGCAGGCGGCGCAACCGATGCACTCGATCTGCAGGCCGTCGCGGATGTCGATGCCGGTAGGGCAAACCTGGACGCACATGGTGCAGTCGATGCAGTCGCCCAGGCCCTGGGCCTTGTAGTCGACGCCTTTCTTGCGCGGGCCACGGCTTTCACCGCGACGCGGGTCGTAGGAAACGATCAGGGTGTCCTTGTCGAACATCACGCTCTGGAAGCGCGCATACGGACACATGTAGATGCACACCTGCTCACGCAGCCAGCCGGCGTTGCCGTAGGTGGCGAGGGTGAAGAAACCGACCCAGAAATATGACCAGCCATCGGCCTGCCCGGTGAAGAACTCGAACACCAGTTCGCGGATCGGCGAGAAGTAGCCGACAAAGGTCATGCCGGTGACGAAACCGATCAGCAGCCACAGCGCATGCTTGGCGAATTTGCGCAGGAACTTGTTGGCGCTCATCGGCGCCTTGTCGAGCTTGATGCGCTGGTTGCGGTCGCCTTCGGTGACCTTCTCGCACCACATGAAAATCCACGTCCACACGCTTTGCGGGCAGGTGTACCCACACCAGACCCGGCCCGCATACACGGTGATGAAAAACAGGCCGAACGCCGCAATGATCAGCAGCCCGGAAAGCAGAATGAAATCCTGCGGCCAGAACGTGGCGCCGAAAATGAAGAACTTGCGTTCCGGCAGGTTCCACCACACGGCCTGATGGCCGCCCCAGTTCAGCCAGACCGTACCGAAATACAGCAGGAACAAGGCCGCGCCGCCCATCATCCGCAGATTGCGGAACAGGCCGGTGAAAGCACGGGTGTAGATTTTTTCTCGAGAGGCGTAAAGGTCGACGCTGTTATTCGCGTTCTTGCTGGGTGGCGTGACGTCGTGTACCGGAATCTGGTTGCTCATCATTGCATCCCACGGCAGTGGAAAAATGCCTCGGTCGATACGTGCCGGCCGGGGTCAAAAAGGGGTGTTGCGGTGGCGCAATGATACGCCTGTCATGCCGACGAACGGGTGCGACCTTTGGTCGCGTTGGGGAAAAATCATGAATGGTGTAGCGAATGTAACAAAGCATGATGCAGATCAATTGACTATAGACGATAGGTGCTGCTGACATCGCGACAGCGATGCTGCGCAATTGCAGGTTTGCCGTCGCTTTCATCAGTCGGTCAAGGCAACCGGCCGCCACCGAGGCTATCGATCCCGCCGGTACTGCGCTTTCTGTCGGCAGCGACTTCGCTCACGATGGATCGTGTTTGTCGTCTCAGGCTGTCGCTGTTGGCCGCATCATTTTTTGGCGTGTGTTCACCCGTTTGAATCGGCTGATCAGTATCCTGATTTTGCTGTTGTTCGTTCATCGCATAGCTTCCTTGCAGGATAAGTCGTGAGGTATGCAGCACATCGGCTGCAGCAGGACGTTATCGCTTGGCAGCCAATGTGCCCATCGAATTTCAGTTGCGAGATGTGAAGCTGCGATGCGAGGCTTTCACTCCCACGGATTGATCAACGCAACGCCGCTGGATTCAAAGTCACCGGTGTTGCGGGTGACCACGGTCAGTCCATGGACCAGCGCCGTCGCAGCGATCAGGGCATCACTTTCATTGGCCTGATCCGGCACGTGAATGCGCGCGCAGCGCAAGGCGACAGCCGCATCGACCGGCAGGATTCGCGCATCGAAGGCCGGCATCACGTGGCGCTTGAGCCAGGTGCGCAGAATCTTTCCCTGAGCCGGATCACGGCGCTCCATGCGAAGGACGCCGGTCTCCAGTTCCTTCAGCGTAATGGCCGAGATAAACATGCGAGGGGAGATGACGGTTCTGGCCCAGGTGACAACGTTCTTGTCAGCCTGGGGTTTGCGCAGTTCGGAAATTACGTTGGTGTCGAGCAAATACATTCAGGACAGATCCACGGGGCGGTGAGTGATCACGGCACGCTCGGTTTCGAACTCGATGTCTGCCGCTTCAGGCATGACCAGCAGATCGACGATGCTCGCGTTGAGGCCGGTGAGTTTTTCGTATTCCTCAATGCTTAGCAGTACGTGGGCGGGCTTGCCACGATCCGTGATGATCACCGGCCCATTGCGCGCGGCTTTTTTGGCACTGCTTGTGTCCTGATTGAATTCGCGGCTGGAAATGGTGGTGATGGCCATCATTGCGACCTCTTCTGAAAAAGATATGTAGCAACGTTACTACCGCGTCCGGCGTCTCACAACCGGGAAGGCCTGACGAGCCTGACCGCTGGTCGGCCATTCAAAGGGCAGAAACAAAACGGCCCCGCCAATTCTCATTGGCGGGGCCGTTTTTTGCTTCAAGCGTTGGCCTTACTGGGCCTCGGCTTCCGCTGGTTTTTCACCGTGGGACAGGCTGTAAACGTACGCCGCCAGCAGGTGAACCTTGTCGTTGCCTTGCAGTTGTTCCTGGGCAGGCATCTGGCCCTGACGGCCGTAACGGATGGTCTGCTGCAGTTGGGCGAAGCTCGAACCGTAGATGAACGCGGCCGGGTGGGTCAGGTCAGGTGCGCCCATCGCTGGCGTACCTTTGCCCGTCGGGCCGTGGCACGCCACGCAGTTGGCGGCGAACAGTTTCTGGCCATTGGCGACGTCTGCCTTGGTGCCTTCCGGCAGCTTGCGGCCATCCAGATTGCTCACCACGAACGCGGCCACGTCGGCCACGCCTTGCTCGCCGATCACTTCAGCCCAGGCCGGCATCACGGCGTGACGACCGCCCATGATGGTGGTCTTGATGGTTTCCGGCTCGCCGCCCCAGCGCCAGTCGGCGTCGGTCAGGTTCGGGAAACCATAAGCGCCCTTGGCGTCGGAGCCGTGGCAGACCGAGCAGTTGGAGGCGAACAGACGGCCCCCCATCTTCAGGGCTTGCGGATCCTTGGCGACTTCTTCGATCGGCATGGCGGCGAACTTGGCGAAGATCGGACCGAACTTGGCGTCCGAACGCGCCATTTCCTTTTCCCACTCGTGAACGCCGGTCCAGCCGGTCTGGCCGTTGGCGAACGCGGTCTGCTTCTCGGTATCGAGGTAGTTGTAACCCGGCAGCAGGCCTTTCCAGTTGCCCAGGCCCGGGTACAGCACCAGATAACCCAGAGCGAAGACGATGGTGCCCACGAACAGCATGAACCACCATTTCGGCAGCGGATTGTCGTACTCCTCGATCCCGTCGAAGGAGTGGCCGACCGTCTCGTCGGTCTGCTCGGTGCGCTGGCCCTTGCGGGTCGACAGCAACAGCCAGGTCAGGGAAAAGATCGTACCGAGACTGAGGACTGTGACGTACAGACTCCAGAATGTAGTCATTCTTTGTTACTCCTAGAAGCTTGCTCGACGTGCTTGATGGCTTCGGGATCATCCGCGAAGGGCAGCAAGGTCGCGTCTTCAAACTCCGACTTGCGCTTGGGGCTGAACACCCACAACGCCAGGCCGATGAAGGCAACCATCACGACAACGGTGCCCAGGCCTCGAATCATCCCGATATCCATTAAGAATCACCGTTTGCTTTTGATGATGGTGCCCAGGCCTTGCAGATAGGCCACCAGCGCGTCCATTTCGGTTTTACCCTTCACAGCGTCTTTTGCACCGGCAATGTCTTCGTCGGTGTAAGGGACGCCGAGCGTGCGCAACACTTCCATTTTCTTGGCCGTGTCTTTGCCGTCGAGCTTGTTTTCTACGAGGAACGGGTAGGCCGGCATTTTCGACTCGGGGACGACGTTGCGCGGGTTGTACAAGTGCGCACGCTGCCAGTCATCGGAGTAACGACCGCCGACGCGGGCCAGATCCGGACCGGTACGTTTGGAACCCCACAGGAACGGGTGATCCCAGACGCTTTCACCGGCGACCGAGTAGTGGCCATAGCGTTCGGTTTCGGCACGGAACGGACGGATCATCTGCGAGTGGCAGCCGACACATCCGTTGGCGATGTAAACGTCGCGACCTTCCAGTTCAAGGGCGGTGCGCGGCTTCATGCCTTCGACCGGCTTGTTGGTGACGTCCTGGAAAAACAGCGGAACGATTTGGGTCAGACCACCGACGCTGACGGCGATGACCATGAAGAAAGCCAGCAGGCCAATGTTCTTCTCGACGGCTTCATGCTTCATCAGTGAGCTCCAACTACGGCAATCTTGGCGGCGGCTTCGGCTTCAGCCGGGTTCGAGGCGCGAACGGTGCGCCATACGTTGTAAGCCATCAGCAGCATGCCGCTGGCGAAGAACGCACCGCCCAGGGCGCGGACGATGAAACCAGGGTGGCTGGCCTGCAGCGCTTCGACGAACGAGTAGGTGAGGGTGCCGTCATCGTTGATTGCACGCCACATCAGGCCCTGAGTGATGCCGTTGACCCACATCGAAGCGATGTACAGAACGGTACCGATGGTCGCGAGCCAGAAGTGCGCGTTGATCAGGCCGGTGCTGTGCATCTGCGCACGGCCGAACAGTTTCGGGATCATGTGGTAGATCGCGCCGATCGAGATCATCGCTACCCAACCCAGAGCGCCGGCGTGTACGTGGCCGATGGTCCAGTCGGTGTAGTGCGAGAGCGAGTTGACGGTCTTGATCGCCATCATCGGACCTTCGAAGGTCGACATGCCGTAGAACGCCAGCGATACCACGAGGAAGCGCAGGATCGGGTCGGTGCGCAGCTTATGCCAGGCGCCCGACAGGGTCATCATGCCGTTGATCATGCCGCCCCAGCTTGGCGCCAGCAGGATGATCGACATCGCCATGCCCAGCGATTGTGCCCAATCCGGCAGTGCGGTGTAGTGCAGGTGGTGCGGGCCGGCCCAGATGTACAGGGTGATCAGCGCCCAGAAGTGCACGATCGACAGACGATAGGAGTAGATCGGACGTTCGGCCTGTTTCGGCACGAAGTAGTACATCATCCCCAGGAAGCCGGTGGTCAGGAAGAAGCCCACGGCGTTGTGGCCGTACCACCACTGAATCATCGCGTCGGTGGCGCCCGAGTAAGCCGAGTAGGACTTGAACAGGCTGACCGGCAGCGACATGTGGTTGACGATGTGCAGCATCGCGGTCACCACGATGAACGCACCGTAGAACCAGTTGCCGACATAGATGTGCTTGGTCTTGCGCTTGGTGATGGTGCCGAAGAACACCAGACCGTAGGTGACCCAGACAATGGCCAGCAAAATGGCGAGGGGCCATTCCAGTTCCGCGTATTCCTTGGTGGTGGTGTAACCCAGCGGCAAGGTAATGATCGCGCCGACGATGACCGCTTGCCATCCCCAGAAGGTGAAGGCCGCGAGGCTGTCGGAAATCAGTCGCGTCTGGCAGGTTCGCTGCACGACATAGTAGGAAGTGGCAAACAGTGCACAACCACCGAAGGCGAAAATCACCAGGTTTGTGTGCAACGGGCGCAGGCGTCCAAAGCTCGTCCACGGCAGGCCGAAATTCAACTCCGGCCAGACCAGTTGCGAGGCGATGAAGACACCGAGCCCCATGCCAAGGATCCCCCAGACCACCGTCATGATGGCGAACTGGCGGACTACCTTATAGTTATAAGCAGTCGGACTGATTGCTGTGCTCATTCTAAGGTTCCACGGTTTGGGTGTTTTATTAGGATTAAAATCGGCCGCAAGTATGTAGAAAGCAGGGGGTCAATGCAACGCGCCATGACCTGGGTCAATGCTTTCCAACGCTGATTCTGCGGCCTTTCCATGCGCCGCGTAAGGACAAAATTGCCCTCGGGCAAAATGTCGCAGCGGACGAAAAAAGCGAGGGGTCCCGGTCGGATGTAACGGGGTGTGTTCGAACGCTCGGTTCGGGTGACGGACGGTAATCGGCACGACAGCCGGTATCTACCGGCCTTTGCGGCCATGTCAGTCAGCCGATTCGTTCAACGCCTCGCTCGGGGTCGACCTGGAACCGGCACGGGCCAGTCCGCATCGAGCAAGCGTAGACCCGAATCCGGGTAACCGAAAGGAGAGGGGGTGAAGGGGTGCGACAATGCGTCGCAAAGGGGCTGGAAACTGCCGCACTGGAAACGTGCGGCAGTCTTGTGTTCAATGATTACTTTTTATTGTCCTCAGTAATCAGTTTTTCTGTATTCAATCCATTGCTCAAGCTGTACACATAAGCGGCCAGCAATTGCACTTTATCGTTGCCCAGCAGCTCGTTCTGAGCGGGCATGTGGCCTTGACGGCCATGGCGAATGGTCTGCTCAAGTTGGGTCAGGCTGGTGCCGTAGATGAAACCGGCCGGGTGCGTCAGGTTCGGCGCGCCCATGGCTTCGGTGCCTTGGCCGTTTGCCCCGTGACAAGCCACGCACATAGTGCTGAACGCTTGCTGCCCGGCTTGCAGATCGGCCTTGTTGTCCGCTGCCAGCGGCAGGCCGGCCAGTTCGTG
Source organism: Pseudomonas sp. GW823-FHT04A03 (assembly GCF_058796615.1). NCBI lineage: Bacteria > Pseudomonadati > Pseudomonadota > Gammaproteobacteria > Pseudomonadales > Pseudomonadaceae > Pseudomonas > Pseudomonas sp. GW823-FHT04A03. The sequence continues at coordinate 125,246 of NZ_JBXAIV010000010.1, read as the reverse complement.
ACGCACGTAAGCCGCGACGTTTTTCACCCCGGCCTCACCCAGCGCCTCGCCCCACGCCGGCATCGCCGCCATCCGGCCACCCATGATGGTGGTCTTGATGGTTTCGGCGCTGCCGCCCCAACGCCAGTCCTTGTCGGCGAGGTTAGGGAAACCGAACGCGCCCTTGGCGTCCGAGCCGTGGCACACCGAGCAGTTGGAGGCGAACAGACGGCCGCCCATTTTCAGCGCCTGCGGATCCTTTGCCACTTCTTCCACCGGCATGGCGGCGAACTTGGCGAAGATCGGCCCGAACTTGGCGTCAGCCTTGCTCATTTCCTTTTCCCACTCGTGGACGCCGGTCCAGCCGTCCTCGTAGCCGGGCAGGATGCCTTTCCAGTTGCCCAGGCCCGGATAAAGGATCAGATAGCCCACGGAAAACACCAGCGTGCCGGCGAACAGCATGAACCACCACTGCGGCAGCGGGTTGTCGTACTCCTCGATGCCGTCGAAGCTGTGGCCCATGGTCTGGTCGACGCTGCCCTTGGTCTCGCCCCGACGGGTGCCGACCAGCAGCCAGGTCAGGCCGATCAGGCTGCCGATGGTCAGTACGCAGATCCACGTACTCCAGAAGGTGGTCATGGCCGGGTACTCCTTGTTTCATTAACTTGGGTAGTGTCGGGTTGCGGCTCGTCGGCAAACGGCAGCAGGCGCGCTTCGGCGAATTCCGGCGTGCGCTTGCGGTTGAACACCCACAGAGTCAGGCCGATGAAGGCCACGAACACCACGACCGTGCCGAGGCCGCGAATCAGCCCCGCGCTCATTTCTAAGGCCATCTCGATCACCTCTTGCTCTTGATCGCAGTGCCGAGCACTTGCAGGTAGGAGACGAGGGCGTCCATTTCGGTCTTGCCCTTGAGGCTGGCCACCGCGCCGCTGATGTCGTCGTCGGTGTACGGCACGCCGAGGGTGCGCATGACCTTGAGCTTGGTTTCGGTGTGGCTGCTGTCGACCGGTTGCGTGACCAGCCATGGGTAGGCCGGCATTTTCGATTCCGGTACAACGTTGCGCGGGTTGTACAAGTGCGCGCGGTGCCAGTCATCCGAGTAGCGCGCGCCGACCCGGGCCAGGTCCGGACCGGTACGTTTCGAGCCCCACAGGAACGGGTGATCCCACACGCTTTCACCGGCCACCGAGTAGTGGCCGTAGCGTTCGGTTTCAGCGCGGAACGGACGGATCATCTGCGAGTGGCAACCGACGCAGCCTTCGCGGATGTAGATGTCACGGCCTTCCAGTTGCAGCGCGGTGTAGGGCTTCATGCCCTCCACCGGTTTGTTGGTCACATCCTGGAAGAACAGTGGGACGATCTGGGTCAGGCCGCCGATGCTCACGGCGAACACCATCAGCAGCATCAACAGGCCGACGTTCTTTTCAATCGTTTCGTGTTTCATGGCGGACTCCTCAGGCCATCTGCGCGGCAGCAACGACGTCAGCAGGCTGCGAGGCCCGCACGGTGCGCCAGGTGTTGTAAGCCATCAGGAACATGCCGCTGAGGAAGATCGCCCCGCCAATCAGCCGCACGACGAAGCCTGGGTGGCTGGCCACCAGGGTTTCGACGAAGGAGTAGGTCAGCGTGCCGTCCTCGTTCACTGCGCGCCACATCAGGCCCTGGGCGATGCCGTTGACCCACATCGAGGCGATGTACAAAACGGTGCCGATGGTTGCGAGCCAGAAGTGCGCGTTGATCAGGCCGATGCTGTGCATCTGCTCTTTGCCGAAAATTTTCGGGATCATGTGGTACAGCGCGCCGATGGAAATCATCGCCACCCAGCCGAGGGCGCCGGCGTGTACGTGGCCGATGGTCCAGTCGGTGTAGTGGGAGAGGGCGTTCACCGTCTTGATCGCCATCATCGGACCTTCGAAGGTCGACATGCCGTAGAACGCCAGCGACACCACGAGGAAGCGCAGGATCGGGTCGCTGCGCAACTTATGCCAGGCGCCCGAGAGGGTCATCATGCCGTTGATCATGCCGCCCCAGCTTGGGGCCAGCAGTACCAGCGACATCACCATGCCCAGCGACTGCGCCCAGTCTGGCAGCGCGGTGTAGTGCAAGTGGTGCGGGCCGGCCCAGATGTACAGGGTGATCAGCGCCCAGAAGTGCACGATCGACAGGCGATACGAATACACCGGACGTTCGGCCTGCTTCGGTACGAAGTAGTACATCATCCCGAGGAAACCGGCGGTGAGGAAAAAGCCTACGGCGTTGTGGCCGTACCACCATTGCACCATCGCGTCGGTTGCACCGGCGTACACCGAGTAGGACTTGGTGAAGCTCACCGGCAGCTCAAGGTTGTTGACGATGTGCAGGATCGCCACGGTGATGATGAACGCGCCGAAGAACCAGTTGCCCACATAAATGTGCTTGGTCTTGCGCTGCATGATCGTGCCGAAGAACACGATGGCGTAGGCGACCCAGACGATGGTGATCAGGATATCGATCGGCCATTCCAGCTCGGCGTATTCCTTGGAACTGGTGTAACCCAGTGGCAGGCTGATTGCCGCCAGCAGGATCACCAGTTGCCAGCCCCAGAAGCAGAAGGCGGCGATTTTCGGCGCAAACAGTTGGGTCTGGCAGGTGCGCTGCACCGAGTAGAACGAACTGGCGAACAAGGCACAGCCGCCGAACGCGAAGATCACCGCGTTGGTGTGCAGCGGGCGCAGGCGTCCGAAGCTGGTCCACGGCAGGTTGAAGTTGAGTTCGGGCCAGACCAATTGAGCCGCGAGAAAAACCCCGAGCCCCATGCCGACGATGCCCCACACCACCGTCATAATGGCGAATTGGCGGACCACCTTGTAGTTGTAGGCGGTACTGATAGAAGTGTTCATGGTTCCCCATCCACGGTTCAGCCGAAGTGAGCGCGCGCAGAAAACGCCGCGAATCCTTCGCCTGGAGTTATAGGCAGACTAAAAGCGAGGCAAGCATGGACAAACAGCACAAGGCCAGTATTGACGGGGATCAATGGGCGCAGTGCCTGCGGGATCACGGGTGGCTTTGGGATGCCGCTGTTGGGGAGGCTTCGGCGACGCTCATTCTCGCGCATGGGGCGGGGGCGCCGATGGACAGTGAGTGGATGACAGATATGGCTGGGCGCCTTGCTGGGCTTGGGGTGAATGTGTTGCGGTTTGAGTTTCCTTATATGGCGCAGCGGCGGGTTGATGGCAGTAAACGTCCGCCGAATCCGGCGCCGAAGTTGCTGGAATGTTGGCGTGAGGTTTTCGCTGAAGTGCGACGTCATGTCGCTGGTCCGCTCGCGATTGGTGGCAAGTCCATGGGCGGACGGATGGCCAGTCTCTTGGCCGACGAGTTGGGTGCGGATGCGCTGGTTTGTCTGGGTTATCCGTTTTATGCAGTTGGGAAACCGGAGAAGCCTCGGGTCGAACATCTCGCTGGGTTGAAGACTCGGACGTTGATTGTTCAGGGGGAGCGGGATGCTCTTGGCAATCGGGACGCTGTCGAAGGGTATTCCTTATCGCCGAGTATTGAAGTGTTTTGGCTGGCGGCGGGGGATCATGATTTGAAGCCGCTCAAGGTTTCCGGGTTTACGCATGAGCAGCATTTGGCTTCGGCTGCGGAGAAGGTTGCCGGGTTTCTTCGTTGAGGTTTGGTTTTGGGGTGTATATCCGTTGCTGCGGTTATGGCTGCTTAGGGTTCCGCCCTTACGGCGGGTCACTTTTGGCAAACGCCCCAAAAGTAACCAAAAGGTCTTGCTCCTACGTTCGGCCCGCTCGCTAAGGCTCGGGGTTCCTTCGCTCCGGGATTCATCCGTGGGGCATCGCCTACGGTTTGCTTCGCTGCACCTCCTCTCGATGTGTTTGGCTTCGCCAAACGGTCGCTGCGCTCCCACCCCCGGATGAATCCCTCCACTCAGCCTTCCGACGTCGCCCGAGGATCAAGATCAAAAGCGGTACTCGAGCTAACGCTCATCGTGTTGAGTGGTGAGGAGCCATGTGGTTTGCAGCAGGGAAACATCTGCTTGTTTTCTGTGCGTAAACGTAATTCCGAGATGGCGTTTAAAGTACACGAACCGTTACGCCATAAGGGCTACAACACCTTGCGTCGTTGCCTACGCGTACGCCAGAATCCGCCGGCTTACGCGGCTATGGGGTGGGCTATATCGTTTCCCTGTCACTGAAAAACAGTGATGGGGTTTGGTAGCCCGTCTCAAATTGTCGTTGTAGCGACACCCTAGATGCCGTCTCTTTTTTGGGTATGGCTTTGTATGGTGGGCATGCGTGGGGCTCCTCTGTGAGCGCCGGGTTTCCCGATTTGACCGGTCTACCAACCCGCGCATGGCCGCCACCCGCCGTTTGGTAGCGAGGGTGATGGCTCCTATTTTTCAAATTGGAGTTCTATCTATGTTCAAAGCCACACCAAACCCACCAGAAACCGACTCAATCCCCTACGACGCCGCACTCGAAGCTGAAAACATAAAAACGGCCACCGAGCGGGCGATCAATCATTACCTCGATCCTGGGGCGCAGAAGACGTCCAAGCCATCGCGCAAGCCGGGCAAGATCTATCTGGTCAATCCAACGATGGATGACGAAACGCTGCTGGTCGAAGCGTGCGAAACGCTGTCGTCGGCCAGTGACATGGCTCGGGATCTCGGCAGCACCGTCGATCCGTCGCAGCGCAAGGCGATGCAGATACTGCAGCAGGTCATCATGCTGAGTGAGCTGCTGGTCAATCGTGTGCTGGATAACCATCACGTCTCGCGGTAGTTGCCGCCTCGGTGAGGGGTTTGTCCCCTCACTGCCTGGCAGCCGTCTATAAAAATCCTCAAGCGACTCTTTCCGGAGTTCCAGCTGATGTCCAAGACCGTCATTCCACCGTTAGAAGATCCGGTGTCCCCGTACGAATTTCCCGATTCAAGAAAACTCCACGACGCCGCCGAACGCGCCCTCGACTATTACCTGACCCCCGCAGCCCAGATCATGGCCACGCCTTACACCCCAAACGACATGTTCATGGTCAACCCGCAAACCGACACGGAATCCCTGCTGGCCAATGCCTGCGAGTCCCTCGCGTCAGCCACGGTCATGCTCGGTGACTTTGCCGGCCTGCTGGAAGGGCCGAACCGCAAGACCCTGCTGGGCATTGCGCAAGTGGTGATGTTGGGCGAGTTGGCGGTGAATCAGGCGCTGGATAACCTCGTGCCGAAGGAGTAAACGGCACAAAAAAACCGGAAGCGTTTGGCTTCCGGTTTTTTTATCGATATCAAAAGGTCACAGCCTGCGAGTGATCACAAATTTATCGAATGCTTTTTGCCCATCACGCGCCGCTCGTTGCACATCAAGGAATGTCAGTTCCCCCCGGATTTCCTTTCTCACAGGTTTGTCGGTCCTGATCATCGGATTCTGCGTAGGTGATGTATTCATGCTGGCTAGCCCGTGTGAATAGGTTCGGACGACAAAGTAGAGCTGGGCTTCAACGCGTGCCAGTCAGTTGGGTCTTATTCAGTTGTAGGCACTGTCCGCGCTTATCGAATGAGATTTTCGCCAGCCGCTCGGGCCTCTTCGCGGGCAAGCCCGCTCCCACAAGGATGGTGGTGTTGCGAGATTTTGTGGCCAATGCGAAACCCTGTGGGAGTGGGCTTGCCCACGAAGAGGGCGGTGCTGGCTACGTCCATTTCAGGCAGGCAATAAAAACCCCGGAAGCTTTCGCTGTCCGGGGTTTCTTTATTGCCAGAACAATCAGCGGTTAAACCGCTCCACCAACGAGTATTGCGTGTTGGCAGTCTTGGTCAGCTCTTCACTCAGCAACGCCGAGTTATGCGCCTGTTCCGAGGTCTGGTCCGCCAGTTCCGAGATGTTGCTGATGTTACGGCTGATTTCTTCAGCCACGGCACTTTGCTCTTCGGTCGCGGCGGCGATCTGGGTGGTCATGTCGGTGATGTTGGCCACCGCTTCGCTGATGCCGACCAGTGCCTGGTCCGCTTCCAGTACCCGCGCTACACCTTCTTCCGCCTGGCGATGGCCGGCTTCCATGGTTTGTACGGCGCTGGATGCAGTCTGTTGCAACTTGGCGATCAGGGCGTGGATCTGGCCGGTGGATTCGCTGGTGCGTTGTGCCAGTTGGCGGACTTCGTCGGCGACCACGGCAAAACCACGGCCCATCTCGCCGGCACGCGCTGCTTCGATCGCGGCGTTGAGCGCCAGCAGGTTGGTCTGGTCGGCGATGCCTTTGATCACGTCGACCACGCCGCCGATTTCGTCGCTGTCCTTGGCCAGTTGGGTGACGGTCAGGCCGGTTTCGCCGACGACGACCGACAGGCGCTGGATGGCTTCGCGGGTTTCCCCGGCAATGTCGCGGCCGCGACCGGTCAGGCGATTGGCTTCCTGGGTGGCGTCGGCGGTGCGCTGGACGTGGCTGGCCACTTCTTGCGTGGTGGCGGCCATCTGGTTGACGGCGGTGGCGACCTGTTCGGTTTCCACGCGCTGACGTTCCAGACCGCTGGAGCTGTTGTGCGCCAGGGCGTCGGACTGCTTGGCCTGATCGGTCAGGTGCTCGGCGGTGTCCTGCAGACGGGTCAGACAGGTTTTCAGGCGGGCTTCCTGACTGAGGATCGACATCTCCAGACGTGCCTGAGGGCCGCGACTGTCGGTGTACATCTGCGCGATCAAAGGGTCGGAGGTGGTCTGCTCGGCCAGACGCAGCAGGCGTTTGAGCCCGCGTTGTTGCCATTGCAGGCCCAGCAGGCCCAGCGGCACCGACAGACCGGCGGCGAGGGCGAAGCCCCACTGCGAGTTCAGGGTGGCGCCGATCATGAAGCTCAACTGGCTGACCAGAATGAACGGCAGCCAGTCCTGCACGATCGGCAGCCATTTGTCGCTCGAAGGAATCGCCGACTTGCCCTGGTTGATGCGTTGGTAGAGCGCTTCGGCACGGCGGATCTGTTCGGCGGACGGTTTGACCCGCACCGACTCGTAACCGACCACCTGACTGCCATCGAACACCGGCGTTACATAGGCGTTCACCCAGTAATGGTCACCGGTCTTGCAGCGATTCTTGACAATGCCCATCCATGGCAAGCCTTGTTTCAGTGTGCCCCACATGTGCGAAAACACCGCAGCCGGGACGTCGGGGTGACGAACCAGGTTGTGCGGCGCACGGATCAGTTCCTCACGCGAAAACCCGCTGATTTCGACGAAAGCGTCGTTGCAGTAGGTGATCACGCCCTTGGCGTCGGTTGTGGAAATCAACCGTTGCTGAGCCGGGAAAGTCCGTTCGCGTTGTGTAATGGGCTGGTTATTACGCATGGTTTTTCAATCCGCAAGGCTTTGAAAGGTTGTCGGCGGTGTCGGCCATTTATTGAAATTTTTTTTCATTTATAAGTACGGCGTCGCAAAACGGCCCTTGCTTCAACCCGCGAGCATCGGATAGGTGAACAGCCCGAAGTGCAGCAGGTTCAGGCCAAAATGCGTGGCGATCGCCGCACCGAGCCCGCCAAAACGGTAGGCCAGACCATAGCCGACACCCGCCAGGCCCGCCAGCAACACCCATTGCCAGCCGGCGCCCACATGCACCAGGCCGAACAGCAGGGACGCGAGCAGCAGCGCGAGGTTTTCGCCGTAGGGCAGGTGTTTGAAACGCCGGCTCAGGCCGCCCTGTATATAGCCGCGAAACAGCGCTTCTTCGACCAGCGTCACCAGCAGCAGATTGTTCAGCACCCACAGCCACGCCTGATCCGGCCATTTCGGCGCCCAGGTGATCATGCCCAGCAACACCGCGCCGCCCAGCGCCAGAATCACGCTCAACGTCAGTGCCAGCGCGGTGGCGTAAACCGTCAGGCGCAACGAACGCCGCGCGACGATCCACGGGCAGACCAGCAACAGCCAGAAGCCAATCAACGGTTTGTCGAGATTCAGGTACATCGAGAACGGCACGGCATTGTCGGTGAAACGCTGCGGCTCGATGGCCCGGCCGTTGTAGAAGCCCGGCAGCCAGTGCAGGGCCAGCGCCAGAGCCAGCACGATAAACAGGCCATGGCCGAGATAACGCCCGACCGGCACGGTTTGCTGGCGCACGGCGTAACCGGCGAAAACCAGCAGTGCAATGGAGATCAGCGCCAGCCAGCCGAGCTGGCCGAAGCTCAGCGCCAATCCGTAACCAAGGCTGAGAAGCCCGAGATAGAGCCATGGCAGAGCTGTCATGGAAAGTCCTTGTGCACGATTTGTGGACAGGCTTTCTACACGGGTGGGGGCGAGGGGACAAGTGAAGGTGTGGGGGAAATCCGGGACAGCACAAAACCCTGTATGAAAAGTGAAGGAGAGCAAGTACCCCCTGTGGGAGCGAGCTTGCTCGCGATGGCGGTGGGGCAGTGGCACAAAGGTCAACTGACACGCCCTTATCGCGAGCAAGCTCGCTCCCACAGGGATTTGCGTAAGGCTGAAATGTCAGCGCAGGTTGAGCTTTGCCGCCGCGCGCTCAGTGATTTCAGTGCGAAGTTTCAGCGACGGTGCTGCACGCTTGCGCGCCTCATCGACAATCCCGCTCGGCGCCGTTTCCGGGCTGCCCGAATCAAACGGCGGCGCCGGCGCATATTCCAGCTGCAACTGCACCAATTGCGCCGTGTCGACACCCACCAGTTCCTGCGCCAGCGTCAGGGCAAAATCAATCCCGGCAGTAATGCCGCCCCCGGTAAACAGATTGCCGTCGCGCACCACCCGATCCTTCACCGGGATCGCGCCCAGCGTCGGCAGCAAATCGTGATAAGCCCAATGCGTGGTCGCCCGTTTGCCCTGCAACAGACCCGCCGCCCCGAGCACCAGCGAACCGGTGCATACCGACGTCACATAACGCGCCTGCGCCGCTTGCGACTTGATGAACGCCAGCGTCTGTTCATCTTCCATCAACGGCCCGACCCCCGCGCCGCCAGGTACGCAGATCACATCCAGATCCGGGCAGTCCTCGAACGTGGTGGTCGGTTTCAGCACCAGCCCGGTGCTGGCGGTGACCGGTACCAGATCCTTCCAGACCAGATGCACCTGCACGTCCGGCAACGAGGCCAGCACGTCATACGGGCCGGTCAGGTCGAGTTGCTGTACCTGGGGAAACAATAGAAAACCGATCTGCAACGCCATGATTCTTCTCCGTGAAAAGGGGTAGACGGCTTCACTGTAGGCGCGTAGGTTTTGGCGCATACGCCAATCAGCCCACGAATTACGCCAAATGCCGAAAGCCATCCACGTACTCGCGTTCGCCAATGTGCAATTGCTCGATGTCACCGGGCCGTTGCAGGTCTTCGCCTCGGCCAACGACATCGCCCGCCAGCAAGGTTTGCCTGCGCCGTACGCGCCAACGGTCATTGCCAGCGGCGGCGGGGCGGTCAACTCGTCCGCCGGATTGGCGATGTTGGCCGAGCCACTGCCGAAACAGCCCAGCGATACGCTGATCATTGCCGGCGGCTGGGGCGTTTACGCCGCTGCCGAAGATGCCGAATTGGTGAGTTGGGTGCGAGAGCACGCGAACGGCTGCCGGCGCGTGGCTTCGGTCTGTACCGGCGCATTTCTGCTGGCCGCTAGCGGCTGGCTCGACGGTCGCCGGGTCGTCACCCACTGGACCCGCTGTGAACAACTGGCACAGCAACACCCGCGCTTGCAGGTCGAACCCAATCCGATCTTCATCAACGACGGCCCGGTCTGGACCTCGGCGGGCGTCACCGCCGGCATCGACCTGGCGCTGGCCATGGTCGAAGACGACCTCGGTCGCGACATGGCCCTGGACGTCGCCCGGCAACTGGTGGTGTTCCTCAAGCGACCGGGCGGGCAGTCGCAATTCAGCGTGACGCTGTCGCTGCAAAAACAGGGCAACCGCTTCGATGATTTACACGCGTGGATTGCCGAACACCTGACCTGTGATCTGGGCATCCCGACTCTCGCCGAACAGGCCGGTATGAGCGAACGCAGCTTCGTTCGCCACTACCGCGCCGACACCGGCCAGACCCCGGCCCGCGCCATCGAACTGATCCGCGTCGAAACCGCCCGCCGGTTGTTGAGCGATACCGGACTGCCGATCAAACGGGTCGCGGCCAATTGTGGATTTGGCAGTGAAGAGACGTTAAGACGCAGCTTCCTGCGGGCCATGGGTGTGACGCCGCAGGCGTATCGGGAGCGGTTTTCAGTCAGCGCCGGAGCAGATCCAGTAATGCCTTGAGCGTCTCGCCCGGCGCTTCCTCGGGAATGTTGTGCCCGACACCCGCCAACACCCGACGCTCATAAAGTCCGGTGAAGTGCTGCGCATCTTCATCGTCATCTGGTGCCGGGCCAACGCCATCATCCGCACCGCACAGCGAAATCGTCGGAACGCCAATCGCCGGTTGTTTCTCCAGCGCCTGCTCCATCCCCTCCAGCGCCGGATCGCCCGGCGCATACATGAAGCGATGACGGTAGGAGTGAATCACCACCTCGACGAAATCCGGGTTGTCGAACGCCGGCGCACTCAACGGATAACGCTCGGCGTTCCGCGCCCAGGTCGGTGACCACAACTGCCACAGCAACTCGCACAGCGCCCGACGATTCTGCGTCAGCCCTTCAACGCCACGGGGCGTGTGGAAGTAATACTGATACCAGTAGCGATGCTCGCTCTGTGGATCCAGCGGCTGGATCGAGTTCGGTATGTCTTGCAGGTTGTAGCCATCGCCCGTCACCAACCCACGCACGCGCTCAGGAAACAGCGCCGCCACAATGCACGCCGCCCGACCACCCCAGTCATAACCGCAGAGCGTCGCTTGCTCGATACCCAGCGCATCCATCAGCTCCAGCAGATCCTGCGCCAACGCCGCTTGCTGGCCGGAGCGCAGCGTGTCCGGGCTGTTGAAACGGGTCGGGCCGTAGCCGCGCAGGTACGGCACGATCACCCGATAACCCTTGGTAGCGAGGGGCGGGGCGATTTCGTCGTAGGCGCGGGGGGAGTAGGGGAAGCCGTGAAGGAGGATGACCGGCGTGCCGTTTTCCGGGCCGTGATGTTCATAGGCGATGGTCAGACTTTCAGTCTTGCAAAACCGCATCACGGCTTGGGTCATCTCACTCTCCCGTTATCCGAACAACACCTTCTGCCAATGGTCTTCGCTGATGATGGCAATCGGCACGCCACTGTCGCGAAGCTCAACTGCTTTCTTGATCTTGGTGCCATAGCTGCTGTGAAGCCATTGATCATTACCGATGCTGCCCACCACCAGATAATGAATCTTTTTGCTGACCGAACCGCCGATCAGTCCACCTCGCTCGACAATCAGCGCCTCACAGTCCTTGCGGGGGCCGTAGGCCATGACGCCAGTGAACAGAAAGACACGATCCGCACAGCTCAATGTCGGAGCAGGGTTGTCGAGCGGAAGAGAGGTTGAGGCAACGAAAGGTTGCTGTGCGCCGACTGGAAGACCCGCGAACTGGTGAAGCATTTCCAGCAGTTCCACCGACTCTTCTGCATCAAGAATGCCGTCACTCAGCATGTCGGCGAGACGCTTATAAAGGATGTTGACGACCGGATCATTCAGATGGATCAAGTGCGATTCGATCCAGTTCTTGAGAAATTCGGCTTCCTGCTGATTGATCTTGCCGTCTGCTGCAAGCCCGGCGGCGATTCCAGTCAGCGCGTCGACGGAGCGACGGTCGATTCGGGCTTGATGAAAGAAACTGCTGTTTTGAAACTCCTGATGCAGATCGACCATTGCGCTTCTCCTTAAGCCTCGGCTTCCGCCACCTGATTGAAATACTTGCTGCGATCCGGTGTAAACGTCACCACCATTTTCGTCCGCGAACAGGTCATGACCCGCTCGGCACCCAGATCGATATCCAGATCTTCCCCACGCAATCCTTGCCACTGAGCCAGGTATTTCAGCGATCCGTATTTTTCATTCTTCTTCAGGCTGCGACTGACCCCGCCTTTCCAGCCCAGTACCGGCAATTCATCGGCACTGCAGCGTTGGGCGAGGTCGGGGAAGCGGGTGGCGCGCTGGCGGCCGATTTCCCAGCATTTGATCAGGCCCTTGTCGGCGGCTTCCCACAGTTCGTCGCGCTTGAGGCCGGTGCGCAGTGGGGTGTCGATCTGGCGGTGGATGCGTTGGCTCATTCTGGTTCCTTGAATCGGGTTTTTATTGGACAGCTCCGCTGTGCCCGTTGCGGTGGATGGTAGGGGGGGATGTAACAGCTGGCAACAAGGTATTTCGGGGTGTCAGTGCGAGTTGCGGGCCAAGCGTTACACGGGGTTGGCAGGTTTTTGTAGGCCGTGCCATCAACCAGTTGTATCGAAAGGAATCGATTGTGTAGGCCAGCCCTTCAACCGCAAGGCTCGGGGGTGTTTGCCGTTCGTAGGTAGCCATCCTACAAACGGCGATTGGAGTTGAGATCTTTCTTACAGGCACTGGCGAAGAAGGATGACTACGGTTGCCAGTAATTCTTCTCCCCACTCAACTTGCGATCCAGAAAACTCGCAGCACTGATCAGCGCCAGATGCGTCAACGCCTGTGGCGTGTTGCCCAGATGCCGGCCACGGTTGTCGAACTCTTCGGCATACAGCCCCAGCGGATTGGCATAACGCAGCAGTTGCTCGAATTCCAGGTGGGCCTTTTCCACTTGCCCGGCCCGGGCGAGACATTCCACGTACCAGAACGAGCACGCAGCGAAGGCGCCCTCGGTGCCGGACAAGCCATCAATACCCGCGTCATCGTTGCGATAGCGATAAACCATGCCGTCACGTACCAGATGCTTCTCGATAGCTTCCAGCGTCGCCAGCCATTTCGGATCCTTGGCACTGACAAAACGCACCAGCGGCATCAGCAACATCGAGCCATCCAGCGCAGTCCCGCCCTGATACTGCACAAAATGCCCGCGCTCTTCGTTCCAGAAGTTGTCCCAGATGTCGGCATGAATCGCCTGACGAGTCTGGTCCCAGCGGGCGAAAGGCGCTGGCAGCGAGCGTTTCGAGGCCAGGCGGATTGCCCGGTCCAGCGCCACCCAGCACATCAGCCGCGAGTGCAGGAAGTGATGTTGCTCACCGCGCATTTCCCATATGCCTACGTCCTTGGTCTGCCAGGTCTCACAGACCTGATCGACCACTTCCATCACATGTTTCCAGCCTTCCTGGGAAATCGCGTCGCCGTATTTGTTGACCAGATAAACGGCGTCCATCAGTTCGCCGAAGATATCCAGTTGAATCTGGTCGTAGGCGCCATTGCCGATGCGCACCGGTTTCGCGCCGCCATGCCCGGACAAATGCGTGAGTTCGGTTTCCGGCAGTTCCTGGCGCCCGTCGATGGCGTAAAGGATGTTCAGCTTCATCGGCTGGCCGCTGCAATCGCTGACCCGCCCGCGCAGCCAGCGCATGTAGCCGTTGGCTTCGTCGACAAAACCCAGGCGCATGAAGGCGTAGACGGTGAAAGAGGCGTCGCGGATCCAGGTGTAGCGATAGTCCCAGTTGCGTTCGCCGCCGGTTGTTTCCGGCAGGCCGAAGGTGGCGGCAGCGAGGATTGCACCGTGCTGGCGTGAGGTCAGCAGCTTCAGGGCGAGGGCCGAGCGGTTGACCATTTCCCGCCAGCGACCGCGATAGTTGGACTGGCCGATCCAGTCGCGCCAGAACTTCAACGTGCGTTCGATGCACAGTTGTGCGGCGCCTTCGGCGAAGCGCGGATCGTCGCTGGCGCCGAGCATGATCGCCGCCGTTTGATCCTGCTTGAGGGTGAATTGCCCGACCGCTGCATCGTGATCGACGCTCAAGGTTTGATCCGAGGCCAGTCGCAGCGTCGGCTGCCCGCTGGCGCTGAACAGCACATCCTTCTTGTCGATTGCGGCGCGGGTTTCAGCGCGAGCGTAGTCATGCCGGACCGCGCAGCGCAGATGAAACGTCGCCTGTCCGCTGACCACTCGAACCCGGCGCATCAACAGCGGCAGGGCATCGTCGTTGTCGCCAATCGGCAGCAGATCGGTGATTTCCACCACGGCGTGATCGCTGAGCCAGCGGGTTTGCAGGACGTTGGTGTCTGGCAGGTAAATCTGCTCGCGCCGGGCATCGGGCAGGTCCGGGGCCAGCTGGAAAATCCCCGCATCGGGCGTGTCCAGCAGCGAGCAGAAGATCGACGGGCTGTCGAACTCCGGCCAGCAGAAAAAATCCACGCTGCCCTTGTCATTGACCAGCGCGGCGCTGCGCATGTCGCCGATGATGCCGTGGGCATCGATGGGGCTTTGTCGTTCGGAAGGATGCTCAGCCATTGCCACGGAACTCCGGATAGAGGCTCATGCCGCCGTCGATGAACAGGGTGGTACCGACGATGTAGTCCGAGGCATCGGAGGCGAGGAATACCACCGCGTTGGCCACGTCCTCGACATCGCCGATGCGCCCGTAAGGGATGAGTTTGAGCAGGGCCTGGCCCGCGTCGCCTTCGGTGGCGTCCTTATTGATGGCCGTGCGGATTGCCCCCGGCGCAATGCCGTTGATGCGGATTCGCTGGTGGCTGACTTCCTGGGCCAGGGTCTGCATCAACTGATCGACGCCGCCCTTGGACGCCGCGTAATTGACGTGGCCGGCCCAGGGAATGCGCTGGTGTACCGAACTCATGTGGATGATCTTGCCGGCAGCCCGGGACACGCCTTCGCGCACGCCCTGGCGGTTGAAGATCCGCAGCGCGGCGCGGGCGCAGAGGAACTGGCCGGTGAGGTTGACGCCGATCACCGCGTTCCAGTCGGCCAGCGACATATCCACAGCCGCGGCGTCTTTTTGCAGGCCGGAGTTCGCCACCAGAATGTCCAGTGTGCCGAAGGCGTCGAGGGTCTGCTCGAACAGTCTCTCTACGTCTTCTTCCTTCGAGACATCGGCACCGATGGCAATGGCCTGACCACCGTCGGCGACGATCTGCCGAGCCAGCGCTTCGGCCGGTTCGGCCTGGCGGTTGTAGTTGATGACCACGGCAGCACCGGCAGCGGCCAGGGCTTTGGCGGCGCCGTGGCCGATGCCGGAACTGGCGCCGGTGACCAGTGCCACCTGACGGGCGAGGGAAATCTGCATGCAGGGTCGCGCCTTGGGTTGAGGGCTTATTTAGCTGACTGATGAGCGGCGGCGAGAGTTCATCCGCGTACATGAAATCATCGACAGCTTTATGCGGCAGTGATTGGCCCTGCGCGCGTTGGGGACTTCACATTCCACCAACAATTCCTCGCTTCCCCGGCCGTCAGGCTTTGTGGCAACTTGGCCGCCCCTGATGAGGCTGCATCCGATGGCAAACCCTTACCGCGAGTTGTTCAACGCCCCAGGCGCCCGGGCTTTTGTGATTGCCGCGATGATCGCGCGCATGCCGATTTCCATGACCGGCATCGGCGTGATCACCATGCTTTCGCAACTGACCGGCGGCTACGCGCTGGCGGGCGGGGTGGCGGCGACGTTTGCGCTGGCCACGGCGTTTTGCGCGCCGCAGGTTTCAAGGCTGGTGGATCGTTTCGGCCAGGGGCGGGTGCTGCCGGTGGCGGCGCTGATCGGCGGGGGCGCGCTGCTGATGTTGCTGTTGTGCACCCGCTTGCAGGCGCCGACCTGGACCCTGTTTGTCTGCGCAGCACTGGCCGGTTGCATGCCGAGCATGTCGGCGATGGCGCGGGCGCGCTGGACCGAAATCTATCGCGGCCAGCCGCAATTGCAGACCGCCTATGCGCTGGAGTCGGTGCTTGATGAGGTCTGCTTCATCGTTGGCCCGCCGTTGTCAGTGGGTTTGTGCGTCGGCGTGTTCCCCGAGGCCGGGCCGCTGGCGGCGTTGTTGATGCTGGCGATCGGTGTCACGGCGTTCGTCGCCCAGCGCAGCACCGAGCCGCCGGTGCATCCGCATGAATCGCAGCATCAGGGTTCGATCATTCGTTCGACCGACGTGCAGTGGCTGCTAGCGTTAATGCTCGCCATGGGCGTGATTGTCGGCGTGGTGGATGTGGTCAGTGTCGCGTTCGCCCAGCAGCAGGGGCAGCCGGCGGCGGCGAGCATCGTGTTGTCGGTGTACGCCATCGGTTCCTGTCTGGCGGGTATTGCCTTCGGCGCGATGCGTTCGAAACTGCCGTTGCCGCGGCTGTTTCTCTACGGCGGTCTGGCGACAGCAGTGACCACGCTGCCGTTGTTGCTGGCGACCAACATTTTCGGGTTGGCCGTCGCGGTGTTCATCGCCGGGCTGTTCTTTTCGCCGACCCTGATCGTGGCGATGGCGTTGATCGAGCGGATTGTGCCGCCGGCCAAACTCACCGAAGGCCTGACCTGGCTGGTGACCGGCCTGAGCATCGGCGTGGCCATCGGCGCCGCCGGTTCCGGCGCACTGGTGGATGCGTTCGGCGCCCGCAGCGGCTTCTGGCTGGCGATTGCCGCCGGGGCGGTGGTGCTGGGCTCGGCGGTGCAGAGTTTCCGCCACTTGAAATGACTGGATAGACGCACGCGGGCTAATTTCTGCAGGGCCGCCTTCGTTCTTTTATACAGACAACTTTTCGAGGTAAGCCGGGTGACTCAGCTGACATTGCTGTGCCTTCCTTATTCGGGCGCCAGTGCCATGGTCTACAGCCGCTGGCGGCGCAAATTGCCGCAGTGGCTGACGCTGCAGCCGGTAGAACTGCCGGGTCGCGGCGCGCGTTTTGGCGAAGCGCTGCAAACCGATATGCGGGCGCTGGCCCGTCAGTTGGCCAGCGAACTGCAAACGACCCTGCGTGCGCCTTATGCCATTTTCGGCCACAGCCTCGGCGCGCTGCTGGCCTGCGAACTGGCCCATGCCTTGCGCGCTCTGGGATTGCCGGAGCCGGTTGCGCTGTTCGCCTCCGGCACGGCGGCGCCGACGCTGCGCAGTGACTACGACCGCGGCTTCGCCGAACCGAAGAGCGATGCCGAACTGATCGAGCAGTTGCGCACCTTGAATGGCACCAGCGAAGAAATTCTCGCCAACGCCGAATTGATGAGCCTGACCCTGCCGGTGCTGCGTGCCGACTTCCTGCTGTGCGGACGTTTTCAGCCGATCCAGCGCCCGCTGCTCAAATGCCCGGTGCATGTGCTTGGCGGTACCACCGACCGCGCGACCACCGAGCAATTGATCGGCTGGAGCAAGGAAACCCTCGGCAGCTTCTCCGTGGACATGCTTGCCGGCGGTCATTTCTTCATCCATGAACACGAGGCTAAAGTGCTGAAGGTCATCAAGGATCAGCTCGACGTACACCACCGCCGGCACTCGATGCCCGCCATTGCCTGAACAACGGGAAACCCTGTGTGAGCGAGCTGGCTCGCGCCCACAGGGTTTGCTGCCCGTCTGAAAACTCCCGCCTGCCTCCCTCCTGATACTTCTTCTCATTCGCTAATTTTTCCGGTGTGCATTCGTTTTATAGGGACGACGTGCCTTTGTGCTTCCTGCCTACTGATCCGGATGCTAAGAAATGAATGCTGAAGACTCCTTGAAACTTGCTCGCCGGTTTATCGGGTTGCCCCTGGAAAAGCGCCAGATGTTCCTCGCGGCCCTGCAAAAGGAGGGCGTGGATTTCGCCCGCTTCCCGATTCCCGCCGGGATCGAGGCCGACGATCGCCAGGCGTTGTCTTACGCGCAGCAACGGATGTGGTTTCTCTGGCAACTGGACCCGCACAGCGGCGCCTACAACTTGCCGGGCGCGGTACGCTTGACCGGGCGTCTGAATCTGCGGGCGCTGGAGCAGGCGTTTGCGGCACTGGTGGCGCGACATGAAACCTTGCGCACGGTTTTCCAGCGCCAGGCGGATGACAGCCTGCTGCAAGTGCCGGCCCCGACAACCTTGAACATCCATCACGAAGATTTCAGTGCGCTGCCGGCCACCGAGCGCGAGGAGGCTGTCGTTCGTGCCGCCGAACAGCAATCGGTGTTGCCGTTCGACCTGGCGGTCGGGCCGTTGCTGCGGGTCACGTTGCTCAAGCTCGCCGAGCAGGAGCACGTCTTGTTGCTGACCCTGCACCACATCGTTTCCGATGGCTGGTCGATGAATGTGCTGATCGACGAATTCATCCGATGCTATGACGCTTTTGACGCCGGCCAGTCGCCGGCGCTGGCAGCCTTGCCGGTTCAGTACAGCGATTACGCCCTGTGGCAACGTCGCTGGCTGGAGGCTGGCGAGCAAGCGCGGCAACTGGAGTACTGGCAGGCGCAGTTGGGTGACGAGCATCCGGTGCTGGAACTGCCGTTGGACCACTCGCGTCCGGCCATGCCGAGCTATCGCGGCATACGCTATGAATTTGCGGTCGACGGCCAGTTGGCCGACCAGTTGCGCGCCACCGCGCAACAGCATCAGGTCACCTTGTTCATGCTGTTGCTCGGCGCGTTCAATGCACTGCTGCACCGTTACACCGGGCAGACCGATATTCGTGTCGGCGTGCCGATTGCCAACCGCAATCGCGCCGAGATCGAAGGCCTGATCGGTTTCTTCGTCAACACCCAGGTGCTGCGCACCAAAGTCGATGGCCAGACCCGCGTCGATGCGTTGCTGCAGGCGATCAAAGAGACGGCGCTCGGCGCCCAGGCGCATCAGGATCTGCCGTTCGAGCAACTGGTCGAGGCGCTGAAACTGGAGCGCAGCCTCAGTCACACGCCGCTGTTCCAGGTGATGTACAACCACCAGCCGCAGGTGGCCGATATCGCCGCCCTCGGTACAGCTTCGGGCCTGGTGCTCGACAGCCTCGACTGGCAAAGCCGCACCACTCAGTTCGACCTGACACTCGACACCTACGAAAAGGGCGGCAAGCTGCACGCGGCACTGACTTACGCCAGCGATCTGTTCGATGCGCCGACCATCGAACGCATGGCGCGCCACTGGTTGCGTCTGCTCAAGGCCATGGTCGCGGATCCCGCGCAACGCATTGGTGAGCTGCCATTGCTGGACGCGGACGAGCAGCACACGCTGGTGCATGCCTGGAACGCTACAGCAGCGGTTTATCCAACCGGGCAACCCCTTCATCAATTGATCGAAGCCCAGGTGGCCCGCACCCCGGATGCACCGGCACTGGTGTTCGGCGAACAGACCCTGAGCTACGCGCAACTGGATGCGCGGGCCAACCAACTGGCCCATCTGTTGCGTGAGCAAGGCGTGCGAGCCGACAGCCTGGTGGGGATCTGCGTCGAGCGTTCGCTGGAAATGGTGATCGGCCTGCTGGCGATTCTCAAGGCCGGCGGCGCCTATGTGCCACTGGATCCGGAGTACCCGCAAGAACGCCTGGCCTACATGATCGAGGACAGCGGCATTACCTTGCTGCTGACTCAGAGTGCCTTGCTGTCGTCGCTGCCGACCGCGGGGGTGAAGGTGATTACCCTCGACCAGGAAGCCGACTGGCTGGATCGCTACAGCGAAAGCCGTGTCGAGGCAGTCGTCGATCCGCAGAACCTCGCGTACGTGATTTACACCTCCGGCTCCACCGGTAAACCGAAAGGCGCCGGCAACAGTCATGCAGCGCTGGTCAACCGTTTGTGCTGGATGCAGGAGGCTTACCGGCTGGATGCCAGCGATTCGGTGCTGCAGAAAACCCCGTTCAGCTTTGACGTGTCGGTCTGGGAGTTTTTCTGGCCGCTGCTGACCGGCGCGCGTCTGGTCGTGGCAGCGCCGGGCGCGCACCGCGATCCATCGTTGTTGATCGAGACCATCAACCGCTACGGCATCAGCACGCTGCACTTCGTCCCGTCGATGTTGCAGGCGTTCATTCATGAGCCGGGCGTCGAGGCCTGTGTCGGCCTAAAACGCATTGTCTGCAGCGGTGAAGCATTGCCGCTGGACGCGCAACTGCAAGTGTTCGCCAAGTTGCCGAACGCCGGACTCTACAACCTGTACGGCCCGACCGAAGCGGCCATCGACGTCACCCACTGGACCTGTGTCGACGAAGGCGCCGACAGCGTGCCGATCGGGCGGCCGATCGCCAACCTGCGCACCTATGTGCTCGACGCCGAACTGTTGCCGGTGCCGAGCGGCGTTGCCGGTGAGCTGTACCTGGGCGGGGCAGGGCTGGCGCGCAGTTATCACCAGCGTCCGGCGCTGACCGCCGAGCGTTTTGTACCGTGCCCCTTCCACGAAGGCGCGCGCCTGTACCGCACCGGTGACCGGGTACGTCAGCGTGCCGACGGCGTCATCGAATACCTCGGACGTCTCGATCATCAGGTGAAGCTGCGTGGCTTGCGTATCGAGCTGGGCGAAATCGAAACCCGCCTGATGCAGCATCCGCTGGTGCGTGAAGCCGTGGTGCTGGTGCAGGGCGGCAAACATCTGGTCGGCTATCTGGTGCTGGAAACTGCCCAGGCAGACGAACAGTGGCAACAGGACGTCAAGGCCTGGCTGCTCGGCAGCCTGCCGGAATTCATGGTGCCGACCTACCTGATGACGCTGGCCAGGTTGCCGGTCACCGCCAACGGCAAGCTGGATCGCAAAGCCTTGCCGCAGCCGGATGCCGCGCCGCAGCAGGCTTTTGTCGCGCCGCAGGACGCCATGCAAAAAGCCCTGGCGGCGATCTGGGAAGACGTGCTCGGTTTGCAGCGCGTGGGTCTGGAAGACAACTTTTTCGAGCTGGGCGGCGATTCGATCATTTCGATTCAAGTGGTCAGCCGCGCGCGGCAGGCCGGCATCCGTATCAGCCCGCGCGATCTGTTCCAGTATCAGACCGTGCGCAGTCTGGCGCTGGTTGCGATCCTCGACAGCCACAGTTCGGTGGATCAGGCGCCGGCGACGGGTGAGGCCTTGTTGGGGCCGATCCAGCAGCAGTTCTTCAGCCGGGCGATGCCGCAGCGTGAGCACTGGAACCAGTCCCTGCTGCTGACCCCGCGCGAGGCGCTGAATGCTCAGTGGCTCGACGCCGCATTGACCCATGTGATCAATCATCACGATGCCTTGCGCCTGCGTTTTGTCGAGGGCGCCGAAGGCTGGCAGCAAGCGTACGCCGCACAGGTCGAACGTGCTGACCTGTGGCAGCGCACGGCCGACACGACCGAGCAACTGACCGCCCATTGCGACGAAGCCCAGCGCAGTCTTGATCTGGCCAACGGGCCGTTGTTGCGCGCCGTATTGGTGACGATGGCCGATGGCAGTCAGCGCCTGTCGCTGATCCTCCATCACCTGGTGGTCGACGGCGTGTCGTGGCGTGTGTTGCTGGAAGATCTGCAGCAAGCCTACGAACAGCTCGCGGCGGGCGGTGGCGTGCAATTGCCGGCCAAGACCAGCGCGTTCCAGAGCTGGACTGCGCGCCTGAGCACCGAGGCTTCGCGCTTCGACGATCAACTGGCTTACTGGAAAGCCCAGCACGACACCGCGCAGGATCTGCCGTGCGAGCGCCCTGAAGGCAGCCTGCAAAACCGTTTCGGGGAAAAGATCGAATGGCGTCTGGACGCCGAGCGCACACGCCAATTGCTGCAACAGGCGCCGGCGGCGTATCGCACGCAGGTCAACGATCTGTTGCTGACGGCACTGGCGCGCACCATCAGTGGCTGGAGCGGTCAGCCGGGCACCCTGATTCAACTGGAAGGCCATGGCCGTGAAGACCTGTTCGACGACATCGACCTGACGCGCAGCATTGGCTGGTTCACCAGCCTGTTCGCCGTCAATCTGGTGGCCACCGAGGATCTCGACGGTTCGATCAAGGCGATCAAGGAACAACTGCGCGCGGTGCCGGACAAAGGTCTGGGTTACGGCGTGCTGCGTTATCTGGCAGCGCCGTCGGTGCGTGAAGAGCTGGCGGTGCTGGCGCCGCCGCGCATTACCTTCAACTACCTGGGGCAGTTCGATCGCCAGTTCGACGAGCAGGCGCTGCTGGTGCCATCCGCCGAGTCCGGCGGTGTCGCCCAGGATTCCCGGGCGCCGCTGGATAACTGGCTGACGGTCGAAGGCCAGGTTTATGGCGGCGAATTGAGCCTGAGTTGGGGCTTCAGTTCGCAGATGTTCGACAATGCCACTGTGCAAAGGCTGGCTGATCGCTACGCAGCAGAACTGACGGCACTGATCGAGCACTGCTGCGCCCTCGACACCGCGCAAGCGACGCCATCGGACTTCCCGTTGGCACGCATCAGCCAGGCGCAACTGGATGCATTGCCGGTCGCCGCCGCTGTCATCGAAGATGTCTATCCGCTGTCGCCGATGCAGCAGGGCATGCTGTTCCACACCTTGTATGAACCGCAGGCCGAGGCCTACATCAGCCAGATGCGTCTGGACATCCAGGGCCTTGATCCACAGCGTTTTGCCAGCGCCTGGCAAGCGGCGCTGGCGCGTCATGACGTGCTGCGCAGCAGCTTCCATTGGCAAGGCCTGGACAGCGCCCATCAGGTGATCAGCCGTCAGGTGCAACTGCCGCTGCAAGTGCTGGACAACACTGACACCAATACGCTGGCCGAGTCTGAGCGGGCGCAGGGTTTCGAACTCGACTGCGCGCCGTTGCTGCGCCTGAAACTGGTGCGTACCGGCGCCGATCACTGGCACTTGATCTACACCAGCCATCACATCCTGATGGACGGCTGGAGTAATGCGCAGTTGCTCGGCGAGGTGATTTCCCACTACGCCGCCGGGCGCTCACTGCCGGCGCCGGTCGGGCATTACCGCGATTACATGGGCTGGTTGCAGCAGCAATCGGCAGACGCCGGCAAGGCGTTCTGGAATGCTGCGCTGGCACCGTTGCAGGCGCCGACGCTGCTTGCCGATGCCCTGCGTCCGCCCGTGGGCGGGCATGGCACTGACGAGCATCGCGAGGTGATCGACGAAGCCGCAACACGGCGTCTGGGCGAGTTCGCCCGTCAGCAGAAAGTTACCCTCAACACCTTGTTGCAAGCGGCCTGGAGCCTGTTGCTGCAACGCTACACCGGGCAGGACTGCGTAGCGTTCGGCGCGACAGTGGCCGGTCGTTCGGCGCCGCTGCCGGGCATCGAGCAGCAACTGGGGCTGTTCATCAACACCTTGCCGCTGGTGTGCAACCCGCGCCCGGATCACCGCGTCGGGCAGTGGCTGAGTGATCTGCAAGCGCAGAATCTGACCCTGCGCGAGTTCGAGCATGTGCCGCTGTACGACATTCAGGGCTGGGCAGGGCAGCAGGGCTCGGCGCTGTTCGACAGTCTGCTGGTGTTCGAAAACTTCCCGGTCGCCGAGGCGCTGAAACAGGGCGCTCCGGCCGGGCTGACCTTCGGCAACCTGCACAACCATGAACGCACGCACTATCCGCTGACGCTGGGTATCGAACTCGGCGCCACGCTGAGTCTGGAGATGAGCTACGACGCTGCACGATTCAGCGCCGCCCAGGTGCAATTGCTCTGCGCCAACCTGCGCTACTTGCTCGGGCAACTGATCACCAACGCCACAGGTTGCCTCGGCAACCTGACGCTGCTCGATGAAGCCACCACGCGCGCCATGCTCGCCCACTGCCAGGCGCCAGCGCCGCAGCTCCAGCACACGGGCCTGGTGCACGAGCGCATTGCCGCGCAGGCCAAAGCCACACCGCAGGCCCTGGCCGTACAGTGCGGCGAACAGCGCCTGAGCTATGACGAACTGAACCGCCAGGCGAATCGCCTGGCCCACCGTCTGCTGGCCAGCGGTGCTGCGCCGGG
Source organism: Pseudomonas sp. GW823-FHT04A03 (assembly GCF_058796615.1). Classification (NCBI taxonomy): domain Bacteria; kingdom Pseudomonadati; phylum Pseudomonadota; class Gammaproteobacteria; order Pseudomonadales; family Pseudomonadaceae; genus Pseudomonas; species Pseudomonas sp. GW823-FHT04A03. The sequence goes on along the minus strand of NZ_JBXAIV010000010.1, from coordinate 101,692 downwards.
CAAGCGTATCGGCCTGGCGCTGCGTCGCGGCCCGCAAATGATCGTCAGCCTGCTGGCCGTGCTGAAGACGGGCGCCGCTTACGTCCCGCTTGATGCCAACTACCCGGCCCAGCGTCTGGCCTACATGATCGAAGACAGCCGTGTCGATCTGCTGCTCGATGAGTCCGCTCTCCTGCAAGACGTGCCGCTTGCGGCCGGCCTGGAGTATCTGCAACTGGGCGACATCATCGAGACGCTGGGGGCTTATCCGGACAGCGACCCGCTGAATCACGCCACGGTCGACGACCTGGCCTACGTGATCTACACCTCGGGCTCCACCGGTCAGCCAAAGGGCGTGGCAATTGCACACGCGGCGCTGCGCGAGTTCTGCCAGACCGGTGCCGAGTATTCGGCGCTGACTGCCGATGATCGCGTGCTGCAGTTTGCGACCTTCAGCTTCGACGGTTTTGTCGAGCAGTGTTACCCGCCGCTGTGTGTCGGCGCGGCGCTGATCATGCGCGGCGACGAACTCTGGGATGTCATCCGGTTGGCCGACGAGATCGTCGGCCACGGCGTAACCCTGGCGGACTTGCCGGCGGCTTACTGGTTCTTGCTGGCGCGTGAATGTGCTGGCGGCAACGTCGCCAGTCTGGGCGCGTTGCGCCAGGTGCATGTCGGTGGCGAAGCCATGTCGGTCAAAGGCCTGCGCCTGTGGCACGAAGCAGGGCTGAGCCACGTGCGTTTGCTCAACACCTACGGGCCGACCGAGGCGACGGTGGTGTCGAGCGTTCACGATTGCCGTTTGAGTGATGCCAGCGACACCTTCGGCATTCCGATTGGCCGGGCCATTCCCGGCCGCGCGTTGTACGTGCTCGACAGCGCCGGGCAGTTGTTGCCGGCCGGTGGCGTCGGCGAGTTGTGCATTGGTGCGAGCGCCTGTCTGGCGCAGCAGTATTTCGATCGTCCGGCGCTCACCGCCGAACGCTTCCTGCCAGACCCGTTTGCCACCGAGGCGGGGGCGCGTCTGTATCGCAGTGGCGACCTGGCGCGTTACAACGAAAAGGGTGATCTGGAGTACGCCGGGCGTATCGACCACCAGGTGAAGATTCGTGGCTTGCGCATTGAGATGGGTGAAATCGAAGCCTGCCTGCAAGCGCAGGAGGGCGTGCGCGCCGCCGCGGTGATCGCTCAGGATTTCCCGGGTGGCGCGCAACTGGTGGCTTACGTGGTGCCCGAGACAGGAACCGAAGCTGCGACCGCGCAGGCGCAGTGGCTGGACTCGCTCAAAGCTTCGCTGCAACAAGTGCTGCCTGATTACATGGTGCCGACGCACCTGCTGTCGCTGGACGCGTTGCCCTTGAACAACAACGGCAAGCTTGATCGCACCGCGCTGCCGAAAGTCGAACTGAGCCAGGACCTGAGCGTTTATGCAGCGCCGCAAACCTTGCTGCAACTGCAACTGGCGCAGATTTGGGAAGCCGTGCTGGAGTCCGGCGCGGTGGGGCTCAACGATCACTTCTTCGAACGTGGCGGCCACTCGCTGCTGGCCACTCAAGTGATTTCCCGGGTCCGCCAGACGCTCAAACTCGATGTGCCGATGCGCACCCTGTTCGAGCAGCCGACGCTGCAAGCCTTTGCCGCCGCCTGCGCCACCCTGCAACACAGCGAAAGCGTGCCGATGATGGCGTTGCAGCGCGGTGATGCACTGGCGTTGTCTTACGCCCAGGAACGGCAGTGGTTCCTCTGGCAGCTGGAGCCGGACAGTGCCGCTTACCACGTGCCAAGTGCGCTGCGCTTGCGCGGTGCTCTGGACATCTCCGCGTTGCAGAAAAGCTTCAATCAACTGGTGGCGCGTCACGAACCGTTGCGCACCACGTTCCGTCAGGACGACGAGCGCACTGTGCAGGTGGTTCATGCGCAGGGCCAATTGACGATTGAACAGCACAGCCTCGACGTCGAGGACAATCTTTCGAACTGGGTACAGGCGCAGATTCGCCAGCCGTTCGATCTGTTGAACGGGCCGCTGCTGCGCGTCAGCCTGCTGCGGTTGGCGGCAGATGATCACGTGCTGGTGATCACTCAGCACCACATCGTGTCTGACGGCTGGTCGATGCAAGTGATGGTGCGCGAACTGATGGCGATGTATGCCGCAGAACGCGCCGGACAACCGCTGGAGCTGGCCGCGCTGACGCTGCAATACGCTGATTTTGCGCAGTGGCAACGGCAGTGGATGGAAGCGGGCGAGCGTCAGCGTCAGCTCGATTATTGGGTGGGCCAGCTCGGCGGCGAACAGCCGGTGCTGGAGTTGCCGCTCGACCATTCGCGTCCGGCGGTGCAGAGCTACCGGGGGGCGCGACTGGATGCGCCATTGGAACCCGCGTTGAGCGCGCAATTGCAGGAGGTTGCCCGGCGTGAGGGGGTGACGATGTTCATGCTCCTGCTGGCCTCGTTCCAGACCCTGTTGCACCGCTACAGCGGTCAGGACGATATCCGCGTCGGCGTGCCGATTGCCAACCGCAACCGCGCCGAAGCCGAGGGCCTGATCGGCTTCTTCGTCAACACCCAGGTGATGCGTGCACAGTTTGCCGGCGACCTGAGTTTCCGTGATCTGCTGGCGCAGACCCGGCAGGCTGCAATGGGCGCCCAGGCGCATCAGGATCTGCCGTTCGAGCAATTGGTGGAAGCGCTGGCGCCAGAGCGCAGCCTCAGCCACAGCCCGTTGTTCCAGGTGCTGTTCAACCACCAGCGCGATGCAGCGCCGGTCACCGATGTGGCGGATCTGCGCATCGAAGGCCTGCCGTGGAACAGCGCCACCGCACAATTCGACCTGACCCTGGACACCACGGAAACCGCCGCCGGGCTGATGGTCAGCCTGACCTACGCCAGCGACTTGTTCGAAGCGGCAACCATTGCGCGCCTGTTCGAACACTGGCAGGCATTGCTGCAGGCGATTGTCGCTGAGCCGCAACAGTCCATTGCCTCGTTGCCGATGCTCGCCGCGCAAGAGCGCCAGCAGATCCTCGAAGAATGGAACGCAACCGCTACCGAGTACCCGCTACACCTCAGCGTGCAGCAGTTGATCGAAGCGCAAGTGCTGCGCACCCCGGACGCCCCGGCGCTGAAATTCGCCGACGAATGCCTGAGCTACGCGCAGCTCAATGTCCGTGCCAACCGGTTGGCGCACAAGCTGATGGCGCAGGGTGTCGGACCTGAAAGCCTGGTCGGCATCGCTGCCGAACGTTCGATGGAAATGGTCGTCGGTCTGTTGGCCGTGCTCAAGGCCGGGGGCGCCTACGTGCCGCTCGACCCGGAGTACCCGCAGGATCGCCTGGCGTACATGATCGAAGACAGCGGCGTGCAGCTGTTGCTGACCCAGGCACATCTGCTCGATGCCTTGCCATTGAGCGGGCAGGTGCAAACCCTGTTGCTTGAGGAATCGCTGGAGGGCTTCGCCAGCCACAATCCGGACGTGGCGGTCAGCGGTGAAAACCTCGCCTACGTGATCTACACCTCCGGTTCCACCGGCAAACCGAAAGGTGCCGGCAACCGTCATGTCGCCCTGACCAACCGTCTGTGCTGGATGCAACAGGCCTATGAGATCGGCGCCGGCGACAGCGTGCTGCAGAAGACGCCATTCAGCTTTGACGTTTCGGTGTGGGAGTTCTTCTGGCCCCTGATGACCGGCGCACGGCTGGTCGTCGCCGCCCCGGGCGATCACCGCGATCCGGCAAAACTGGTGGCGTTGATCAACCGCGAACACATCACCACGCTGCACTTTGTGCCGTCGATGTTGCAAGCCTTCCTGCAGGACACCGACGTCGCCACGTGCACCAGCCTGCAACGCATCGTGTGCAGCGGCGAAGCGCTGCCGGCGGACGCGCAACAGCAAGTCTTCGCCAGACTGCCAGCGGCCGGGCTTTACAACCTTTACGGCCCGACGGAAGCCGCCATCGACGTCACGCACTGGACGTGTGTGGAGGAGGGCCGCGACAGCGTGCCGATCGGACAACCGATTGCCAACCTCGGCTGCTACATCCTTGACGACAACCTTGAGCCGGTGCCGACCGGTGTGCTCGGTGAGTTGTACCTGGCGGGCGTCGGTCTGGCGCGGGGTTACCACCAGCGTCCGGCGCTGACCGCGGAACGTTTTGCCGTCAGCCCGTATGGCGATGGCGAGCGGATCTACCGCACCGGTGACCTGGCGCGCTACCGCGTCGACGGCGTGATCGAATACGCCGGCCGGATCGACCATCAGGTCAAGCTGCGCGGCTTGCGTATCGAGCTCGGTGAAATCGAAGCGCGTCTGCTGGAGCATGGCAACGTTCGTGAAGCGGCGGTGCTGGTGATCGACGGCAAGCTGCTGACCGCTTACGTGGTGTTGAACGAAGAAAGCGCAGACTGGCGCGACACCCTGATGCGTCATCTGCACGCCGGACTGCCGGAGTACATGGTGCCCAATCAGTGGCTGAACCTTGCGCAGATGCCGTTGAGTCCCAATGGCAAACTGGATCGCAAGGCGCTGCCGAAACCCGAATTGGGCGCCGGCAAGGCCGAATACATCGCGCCGCGCAATGAGCTGGAGCAACGCATCGCTGCGGTGTGGGCTGACGTGCTGAAGCTGCCGCGAGTCGGGCTGGGCGATAACTTCTTTGAACTGGGTGGCGATTCGATTATTTCGATTCAGGTGGTGGCCCGTGCCCGTCAGGCCGGCATCCGCTTTACCCCCAAAGACTTGTTCCAGTACCAGACCGTCCAGGCGCTGGCGGGCGTCGCGACGCTGGGCGTTGGCGCGGGGCAGATCGACCAGGGCCCGGTCGGCGGTGCCACGCCGTTGCTGCCGTTCCAGCAGTGGTTCTTCGCGACGGACATTGCCGAGCGTCACCACTGGAACCAGTCGGTGATGCTCAAGCCGGCCATCAGCATTGAGGCCGATGCGCTTGAGCAAGCCTTGCAAGCGTTGGTTGCGCATCACGATGCCTTGCGCCTGTCGTTCACTGAAACCACCGACGGCTGGACCGCGAATCACCACGCAACAACCGTCAGACACGACCTGTTGATGCAGGCTTCGGTCAGCGATGAGCAACAATTGCAGGACGCCTGCCTTGCGGCGCAGCGCAGCTTCGACCTGGCTCAAGGCCCGCTGTTGCGTGGCTTGCTGGTGAGCCTGGCCGACGGTTCTCAACGCTTGTTGCTGGCGGTGCACCACCTGGTGGTGGACGGTGTGTCCTGGCGGATTCTGCTGGAAGATTTGCAAAGCGCTTATCAGCAGCGCATCGACGGCAAGCCCCTGCTGCTGCCGGCCAAGACCAGCGCCTTCAAGCACTGGGCCGAACGCTTGCAACAGCACGCGCCGCGACTGGCGGGTGAACTGGATCTGTGGCGCGCACAACTGGCCGATGCGCCTGTCGACCTGCCGTGCATCAATCCGCAGGCCCGTCTGCAAAACCGCGATGCGCACACCGTACAGACGCGCCTCGATCAAGCGCTGACCCGACAACTGCTGCAACAGGCGCCGGCGGCGTATCGCACTCAGGTCAATGACTTGCTGATGACCGCGCTGGCTCGAGTCATCTGCCGCTGGACGGGGCAGGCCTCGACCCTGATTCAGCTGGAAGGGCACGGTCGTGAAGACCTGTTTGACGACCTTGACCTGAGTCGCAGCGTCGGCTGGTTCACCAGTCTGTTCCCGGTGCGCCTGACCCCGAACGCGTCGCTCGACGGTTCGATCAAGCAGATCAAGGAACAGTTGCGGGCGATTCCCGGCAAGGGCCTGGGCTTTGGCGTACTGCGTTACTTCGGCGATGAAGCGACCCGCCGTGAGCTGGCAGTGCTGCCGACACCGCGCATCACGTTCAACTACCTCGGGCAATTCGACAGCCAGTTCGATGACGGCGCTCTGTTCGCCCCGGCCAGCGAAAAGGCCGGGGACGAACAGAGCCCGTTGGCGCCGCTGGGCAACTGGCTGGAACTCAATGGTCAGGTTTACGGTGGCGAGCTGAGTCTGGGCTGGACGTTCAGCCGGGAGATGTTCGATGAAGCGACCATTCAACGTCTGGCCGATGAGTACGCGATCGAACTGGCAGCGCTGATCGAACATTGCTGCGCTGCACAGAATTCCGGCGTCACACCGTCGGACTTCCCGTTGGCGCCGCTCGACCAGCAGCAGCTCGATGCGTTGCCGGACGCCGGTGCCGACGTCGAAGACATCTACCCGCTGTCGCCGATGCAACAGGGCATGTTGTTCCACAGCCTGTACGAACAAGGTTCGGGGGATTACATCAACCAGATGCGCGTCAGCGTCGAAGGCCTTGATCCCGAGCGTTTGCGTCAGGCCTGGCAGGGCGCCGTCGATCGCCACGCGATTCTGCGCACGCGTTTCGTGTGGATCTCCGAGCAGGAGCAGCCGTTGCAAATCGTCCAGCGTCAGGCCGAGTTGCCGTTCAGTCTGCATGACTGGCGAGGTCGCGCTGACCTGGCGGGGGCACTCGACGGGCTGGCGCAGGAGCAACTGCAACAAGGCTTCGACCTGTTGCAGGCACCCCTGCTGCGCCTGGTGCTGGTCCGCACCGGCGATGATCGCTTCGAGATGATCTACACCAGCCATCACATTCTCATGGACGGCTGGAGCAACTCGCAGTTGCTCGGCGAAGTGATGCAGCGCTACGCCGGTGAAACCCCGGCCGCGCCGGTGGGCCGTTATGGCGATTACATCGGCTGGCTGCAGCGTCAGGACGGTCAGGCCAGCGAACGCTTCTGGACTGAGCGGCTGGCCGACCTGGACGAGCCGACCCACCTGGCCCGTAGCTGCCTCGATACGCTGGCGACTGCCGGCCAGAGCGGTTACGACCAGCAGACCCGTTGGCTGGACCGTGAGCAGACTCAACGTCTGGGTGCGTTCGCCCGTCAGCACAAGGTCACCCTCAACACCGTGGTGCAGGCTGCCTGGCTGTTGCTGTTGCAGCGTTACACCGGACAACCGACCGTGGCATTCGGCGCTACGGTCGCCGGGCGTCCGGCCGAGGTGCCAGGTGTCGAGCAACAGATCGGTTTGTTCATCAACACGCTGCCGGTGATCGCCACCCCGCGTGTCGAGCAACCCCTCGGCGAGTGGCTGCAAACGGTGCAGGCGCTGAACCTGGCCATGCGCGAATTCGAATACACGCCACTGGCGGACATTCAGCGCTGGTCCGGGCAACGCGGCGAAGGCTTGTTCGACAGCCTGCTGGTGTTCGAGAACTACCCGGTGTCGGAGGCACTGAACAACGGTGCGCCGCAAGGTTTGCGTTTCGACCAGGCGCGCAGCCAGGAACAGACCAACCTGCCGTTGACGGTGCTGGTGGACCTGAGCGACAGCCTGTCGTTGCAATTTGCCTATGCCCGTCAGCATTTCAGCGCTGCGCAGATCGAGCAGATCGCCGGCCACTTGCAGCACCTGTTGCAGCAAATGGCCGACTCGCCCGCGCAACGTCTGCTGGCCGATCTGAGCCTGTTCGATGCCGCACAGCACCAGGCGGTGTTGCAGGACTGGAACCGTGCGCCGGCCACCTTCGCGCAAACCCGCACCCTGCCACAGCTGATCGAAGCACAGGTGCGTCGGGCTCCGCAGGCGATTGCCGTGAGTCTGGGCGAGGAGCAATTGAGCTACGGCGAACTCAACGCCCGCGCCAACCGCCTGGCCCATGCCCTGATCGCACGGGGCGTAGGTGCCGATGTGCTGGTGGGTCTGGCTGCCGAGCGTTCGATCGAAATGATCGTCGGCCTGGTTGCCATCCTCAAAGCTGGCGGGGCTTACCTGCCGCTGGATCCGCAGTACCCGGCCGAGCGCCTGCAATACATGATCGAAGACAGCGGCATTGCCCTGCTGCTGATGCAGCCGGGTGTGCTCGATCACCTGGAAGTTGCCGAGAGCGTCGAAACCCTGCTGCTGGGTGATGACAGCCGCTGGCAGGATCAATTGGCAACCGACCCGCAGGTCTGGGCCGACAGCGCCAGCCTCGCTTACGTGATCTACACCTCGGGCTCCACCGGCAAACCGAAAGGTACGCTGCTGGCTCACGACAACGTACTGCGTCTGTTCGAGGCAACACAGCCCTGGTTCAGCTTCGGTGCCGAGGATCGCTGGACGCTGTTCCACTCGTACGCGTTTGACTTTTCGGTCTGGGAAATCTTCGGCGCACTGCTGCATGGCGGGCGTCTGGTGATCGTGCCGCACAGCGTCAGCCGCTCGCCGCAGGAGTTCCATGCGCTGCTGTGCCGTGAGCGCATCACCGTGCTCAACCAGACGCCGTCGGCATTCAAGCAACTGATGCAAGTAGCTTGCGACGCCCCACAGGATCCGCAACTGTCGTTGCGTTACGTCGTGTTTGGCGGTGAAGCGCTGGAAGTACGCAGCCTGCGTCCATGGTTCGAACGCTTCGGCGATGCCGCGCCACAGCTGATCAACATGTACGGCATCACCGAAACCACGGTTCATGTGACTTACCGTCCTTTGACCCTGGCCGATCTCGAACAGGATGCCGGCAGCCCGCTGGGCGAGCCGATCCCGGACCTGGGCTGGTACGTGCTCGACACCGACCTGCAACCGGTGGCCAAGGGCTGCATCGGCGAGTTGCACGTCAGTGGCGCCGGGCTGGCACGCGGTTATCTCAAGCGTGCCGACCTCAGCGCCTTGCGTTTCGTGCCGAACCCGTTCGGTGACGATGGTGCGCGGCTGTATCGCACCGGTGACCTGGCACGCTATCGCGCCGATGGCCGGATCGAGTACGCCGGGCGCATCGACCATCAGGTGAAGATCCGTGGTTTCCGGATCGAGCTGGGTGAAATCGAGGCGCAACTGTTGGCGCTGCCGCAAATCCGTCAGGCCGTGGTACTGGATCAGCCAGGCGCCGGCGGCGTGCAGCTGGTCGCGTATCTGGTGGCCGACCAGTCGGTCGAACTCGACCAGCAGGGCCAGTGGCGCGAGCTACTGCGCCAGGCGCTCAAGCAGAACTTGCCGGATTACATGGTGCCGGCGCACCTGTTGCTGCTCGACAGCCTGCCGCTGACCGCCAACGGCAAGCTTGACCGCAAGGCCCTGCCACAACCGGACGCCAGCCTGCTGCAAAACAGCTATGTGGCGCCTGAAAGTGAACTGCAACAGCAGATCGCCGGGGTCTGGGCCGACGTCCTGAAACTGGAGCGGGTCGGCCTGACAGACAACTTCTTCGAACTCGGCGGTCATTCGCTGCTGGCCACTCAGGTGGCCCTGCGTCTGCGTGAGTTGCTGGGCTTCGAAGTGCCGTTGGCCAGCCTGTTCGCCAGTGCCGATCTGGCGGCTTTCAGCGAAGCCGTACAAGCCCTGCAACCCGATTTGCAGCCCGTTCATGATGTTTTGGCTAAATCCTTGGAGGCTCTCAATCGTTTATCAGCAGATGAACTTGAAAAACTGATTTCCTGAGAGGACCACGGCATGCAGCAGTTGATTGAATCGGTAGGCGCGCTTTCTCCCGAGAAACGCAAGGCGCTGGCGATTCTACTGGGCAAACAGGGCATTAACCTTTATGGCATCGCGCCGATTTTCCGGCGCACCGAAGGTGAACCGCTGCTTTTGTCTTATGCCCAGGAGCGGCAGTGGTTTCTCTGGCAGATGGAGCCGGACAGCGCGGCGTACCACATTCCCACGGCGTTGCGCTTGCGCGGCGCCCTGGACATGGCGGTCCTGCAGCGCAGTTTCGATACGCTGATCGAGCGTCACGAAAGTCTGCGCACCGGGTTTGCCCGAGGTGATCAGGACAAGGCCATTCAGCTGATCAAGGCGCCGTTTGCCTTGCAGATCGAGGTTCGCGAGCTGGAGGGCGAAGTCGATGAGCCGCGTTTGCGCGCGGCCATCGAAGCCGAGATTGCCCGCCCGTTCGATCTCGAACAGGACGCCTTGCTGCGGGTCTGCCTGCTGCGTCTGGCACCGGACGATCACGTTCTGGTGATGGTGCAACATCACATCATTTCCGATGGCTGGTCGATGCAAGTGATGGTCGGCGAACTGATCGAACTCTATGCCGGGTTCATTCAGGGCGCACCGGCCACGCTGGCACCGTTGCCGATCCAGTACGCCGATTTCGCCCAGTGGCAACGCAGCTGGATGGACGCCGGTGAGCGCGAGCGGCAATTGAGCTATTGGGTCGAACATCTGGGCTCGGATCCGGGCGTGCTGGAACTGCCGGCCGATCACCCGCGCCCGCTGGTGCAAAGCTATCGCGGTGCACGTCTGGACATGCAGCTGGACGCGGCGTTGAGCAAAGGCCTGCAGGAGCTTGCGCGTCGTGAAGGCGTGACGATGTTCATGCTGTTGCTGGCAGCGTTCCAGACCTTGCTGCATCGCTACAGCGGTCAGGACGACATTCGCATCGGCGTACCGATTGCCAACCGCAACCGTGCGGAAACCGAAGGGCTGATCGGCTTCTTCGTCAACACCCAGGTCTTGCGCGCCACCCTCGACAGCAGCATGACGTTCAGCGCCTTGCTGGCCCAGGCCAGACAATCGGCGCTGGGCGCGCAGGCGCATCAGGATCTGCCGTTCGAGCAATTGGTCGAAGCCCTGGCGCCGGAACGCAGCCTGAGCCGCAGCCCGTTGTTCCAGGTGATGTTCAACCATCAGAGTGGTGCGCGGCAGGCCAGACAGGCCATGCAATTGCCGGGGCTTGCGGTTGAAAGCGTGAACTGGGACAGCCTCACGGCGCAGTTCGACCTGACCCTGGAAACCCACGAGTCGCCGGAAGGCGTGTGGGCCTCGTTGATCTACGCCACGGACCTGTTTGAAGCCGCGTCCATCGAGCGCATGGGCAGGCATTTGCAGGCGTTGCTCAAGGGCATCGTCAGCGATGCGCAACAGCGCGTCGGCGAATTGCCGCTGCTCGATGCCAGTGAGCGGCAGGTATTGCTGCACGACTGGAACCCTGTGGACGCACCGTTTGCCAGCGATTTGTGCATCCATCAATTGATCGCTCGTCAGGCGGCGCAGACCCCGGATGCGCGCGCGGTGACCTTCGCCGAGCGGCATCTGACGTATGCCGAGCTTGAAGCACGGGCCAACCCGTTGGCGCATGCCTTGATCGAACGAGGTGTCGGCCCTGAGGTGCGCGTCGGTGTGGCGATGCAGCGTTCGGAGAATCTGCTGGTCGCGCTGCTGGCCGTGCTCAAGGCCGGGGGCGTGTACGTGCCGCTCGACCCGGATTACCCGGCCGACCGCGTCGCCTACATGCTCGAAGACAGCCGTGCGCTGTGCCTGCTGACCGAACGGGACGTCGCCGCCAGTCTGGCGATTGCGGCGGACACCGACGTACTGCTGATGGACAACGCCGCCGATGATTTCGCCGCGTATCCGGCGCATGCGCCGCAAACGCGCGTGTCGGCCGACAACCTGGCGTATGTGATTTACACCTCCGGTTCGACCGGCAAACCGAAAGGCGTGGCGATTGCCCATCGCAACGTGCTGGCGCTGATCGACTGGTCGCAATCGGTGTACAGCCGCGACGATATTCAAGGCGTGCTGGCCTCGACGTCGGTGTGTTTCGACCTGTCGGTGTGGGAGCTGTTTGTCACCCTGGCCAACGGTGGTTCGCTGATCATCGCCCGTAATGCGCTGGAATTGCCGCAGTTGCCGGCCCGCGATCAGGTGCGCCTGATCAACACCGTGCCGTCGGCGATTGCCGCCCTGCAACGCAGCGGCGAGATTCCGCCGAGCGTTCGCATCATCAATCTGGCAGGCGAGCCGCTCAAGCAATCGCTGGTCGACACCTTGTATGCGCAACCGACGGTCGAACATGTTTTCGACCTGTACGGCCCGTCGGAAGACACCACCTATTCGACCTGGACGCGGCGCACGGCGGGTGGCCAGCCAAGCATTGGCCGACCGCTGAAGCACACCGCCAGCTATGTCCTTGATGGTGAGCTGCAACCGGTGCCGCAAGGCGTCGCCGCCGAACTGTATCTGGCCGGTGCCGGCATCACCCGCGGTTATCTGGCCCGGCCGGCGTTGACCGCAGAAAAGTATTTGCCGAACCCGTTCGGCGCTCCGGGCGAGCGTTTCTACCGCACCGGTGACCTGACGCGTTATCAGGCTGACGGCAACCTGCAATACGTCGGGCGTATCGACCATCAGGTCAAGGTGCGCGGTTTCCGCATCGAGCTGGGCGAGATCGAAGCACGTCTGCTGCAACAAGACTCAGTGCGCGAACTGGCGGTACTGGCGCAGGACGGCGCGAGCGGCCAGCAACTGGTCGCCTACATCGTGCCGAGCGCTGCCCTGGGTAACGCCGAAGAACAAGCGCGGCTGCGTGAAGTGCTCAAGGCCGGCCTGCGCGAGCACCTGCCGGAATACATGGTGCCGGCGCATTTGCTGTTCCTCGAACAACTGCCGCTGACCCCCAACGGCAAGCTCGATCGCAAGGCGCTGCCCAAACCTGACGCAGCGCTGGAGCAGCACACCTATCTGGCCCCGGGCAACGACAATGAACGGCAATTGTGCGAGATCTGGCAGGCCGTGCTCGGGCTGGAGCAGGTGGGCGTCACGGATAACTTCTTTGCCCTTGGCGGCGACTCGATCATCTCCATCCAGGTGGTCAGCCGTGCACGTCAGGCCGGCCTGCGCATCACCCCCAAGGACTTGTTCCAGTACCAGACTGTGCAAGGTCTGGCCCGGGTCGCCCAGCGGGGTGAAGCGGCGTTCAGCATCGAGCAGGGCGCCGTCACCGGCAGCACGCCGTTGCTGCCGTTCCAGCAACGATTCTTCGAACTGGCGATTCCTGAGCGTCAGCGCTGGAACCAGTCGTTGCTGCTGAAACCTTCACAGGCCATTGACGCCAGTGTCCTCGAACAGGCCTTGCAGGCGCTGGTTGCGCATCACGATGCGTTGCGCCTGAGCTTCATTGAAGGCGCTGAAGGCTGGACGGCCACGCACCGCGCGCCGGATAAACGGCCGTTGCTGCAACAGGCGAACGTGCAGCACACCGACGAAATCGAAGCGCTGTGCGACGCCGCGCAAGGCAGCCTCGATCTGCAAGACGGCCCGCTGTTGCGTGCCGTGCTGCTGAATGTGGCCGACGGCAGTCAGCGCTTGTTGCTGGCGATCCACCACCTGGTGGTCGACGGTGTGTCCTGGCGCGTGTTGCTGGAAGATTTGCAGAACGCTTGCGAGCAGTTGCAAAGCGGCCAGGCGATCAAACTCGCGGCCAAGACCAGCCCGTTCAAGGACTGGGCGCAACGCCTGCAAACGTTCGCCGCCGGTGAGCTGCAAAACGAACTGACATGGTGGGCCGGACAGTTGGGCGAAGCGCCCGCCGATCTGCCTTGCGACAACCCTGCGGCAACCTTGCAGAACCGTCACGCGGTGATCGTGGAAACCCGCCTGAATGCGGATCAGACCCGCCAACTGTTGCAGCAGGCACCCGTCGCCTATCGCACGCAGATCAACGATGTGTTGCTGACGGCGCTGGCGCGGGTGATCTGCCGCTGGACCGGTCAGGCCTCGACCCTGATCCAGCTCGAAGGTCATGGCCGTGAAGAGCTGTTCGACGACATCGACCTGAGCCGCACCGTTGGCTGGTTCACCAGTCTGTTCCCGGTGCGCCTGACCCCGGCCATGGGCCTGGCCGACTCGCTCAAGGCAGTCAAGGAACAACTGCGTGACGTGCCGAACAAAGGCCTGGGTTTCGGTGCCCTGCGTTATCTGGGCGATGAGCGCGCGCGGCAGACACTCGCTGCGCAGCCGGTACCGCGCATTACCTTCAACTACCTGGGGCAGTTCGACAGCCAGTTCGACGAGGCCGCGCTGTTCGTGCCCGCCAGTGAAAGCACCGGCCGCGAGCAGAGTTCGCTGGCACCGCTGGCGAACTGGCTGGACATCAACGGCAAGGTCTATGGCGGTGAGCTCAACCTCAGTTGGTCGTTCAGCCACGAAATGTTCAACCAGGCGACGATCCAGCGTCTGGCTGACGACTATGCGCAAGAACTCAATGCGCTGATCGCCCATTGCTGTGAGGCGCACAACCGCGGTGTGACGCCGTCGGACTTCCCTCTGGCTGACCTGACTCAGGCGCAGCTCGATTCGCTGATTACTGATCCGCAATCGGTGGATAACGTCTATCCGCTGTCGCCGATGCAGCAGGGCATGCTCTTCCACACCCTGTACGAACAAGGTTCGGGCGATTACATCAACCAGATGCGGGTGTCGGTGGAAGGGCTTGATGTCGAGCGTTTCCGTCAGGCCTGGCAAGCGGCGCTGGAAGCCCATGACATTCTGCGCACGCGGTTTGTCTGGGGAGGGGAGCAGGCTCAGCCGCTGCAAATCGTCGAACGCTCGGCCACGCTGCCGTTCACCGTTCACGACTGGCGCGGCCAGTCGGGTGAAGCGCTGGATGCGCTGGCTGAGGCCGAACGCAACCGTCCGTTCGATCTGAACGAGGTGCCGCTGTTGCGCCTGGTGGTGGTGCGCACCGGGCAAGACCGTCACGAACTGCTCTACACCAGCCACCACATTTTGCTCGACGGCTGGAGCAACTCGCAGTTGCTCGGTGAAGTGCTGCAGCGCTATGCCGGGCAAGTGCCTGCAGCGCCCATCGGTCGCTACAGCGATTACATCGCCTGGCTGCAGCGCCAGGACAGTCAGCTCAGCGAGCAATTCTGGCTTGAGCGTCTGGCTCAATTCGATGAGCCAACCCGCCTGGCCCAGGGGCTGGCGGATCGTTCGGCCAGCGCCGAGGGCGGTACCGGACACTATCAGCAGTGGATCGACGCCACTGGCACGTTGCGCTTGAGCGAGTTTGCCCGTCAGCAAAAAGTCACCCTCAACACCCTGGTGCAAGCGGCGTGGCTGTTGCTGTTGCAACGTTACACCGGGCAACCGACCGTGGCCTTCGGCGCCACCGTGTCGGGGCGTCCGGCCAATCTGCCGGGGGTCGAGCAGCAGGTCGGCCTGTTCATCAACACCTTGCCGGTGATTGCCCGTCCGGAGCCGCAACTGACGGTCAGCCAGTGGCTGCAAACCGTGCAGGAACTCAACATCGGCCTGCGTGATTTCGAACACACGCCACTGGCCGATATCCAGCGCTGGTCGGGGCAGGGCAGCGATGGCCTGTTCGACAACCTGCTGGTGTTCGAGAACTACCCGATCTCCGAAGCGCTGGAGCAGGGCTCGTCGCTGGGCCTGAAGTTTGGCGCGGTCGACACCCGTGAACAAACCAACTTCCCGCTGACGGTCGGGGTCAACCTCGGCGAAACCCTGTCGGTGCATTACAGCTTTGCCGCCGCCAGTTTCAGCGCGCAGGCGATTGTGCGTCTGCACGCGCAACTGGCCTCGCTGCTGGAGCAGTTCGTGCAGTCGGCGAATGCACGTCTCGGCGCGTTGACCCTGCTCAGTGGCGAAGAACAGCGCCGTTTGCAGGAAAACAATCGTGCGCAACCGTGCACGGATCCGTTGCTGGTGCATCAGCGCATCGCGGTGATCGCGGCGCAGCAGGCGCAACAGGAAGCCGTGCGTTGTGGCGATCAGGCGTTGACCTTCGCCGAGCTTGAAAGCCAGTCCAACCGCCTCGCGCATGTGCTGATCAATGAAGGCGTCGGGCCGGAAGTGCGTGTCGGCGTAGCGCTGCCGCGCAGCCCGTCGATGCTGGTGGCCTTGCTCGCGGTGCTCAAGGCCGGCGGCGCTTATGTGCCGCTGGATGCCAGTTATCCGCGCGAGCGTCTGGCCTATCTGATCGAAGATTCGGGCATCGCGCTGTTGCTCAGCGATTCGCAACTGCGCCCGCGGTTGCCGCTGAGCACCGGTTTGCGCGCACTGGATCTGGACACGTTGCCGACCGCCGAATGGCCAGACGTTGCGCCGCAGGTCGCGGTACACGCGCAAAACCTTGCTTACGTGATTTACACCTCGGGCTCAACCGGCCAGCCCAAGGGTGTGTGCGTGGAGCACGGACCGCTGGCGATGCATTGCCAGGCGATCGGTCAGCGCTATGAAATGACCCCGGACGATTGCGAGCTGCACTTCATGTCGTTCGCGTTCGACGGCGCTCATGAGCGCTGGTTGACCCCGCTGACCCATGGCTCGAGGCTATTGCTGCGCGATGACGGTCTGTGGAGCCCGGAGCAGACCTATACCGCCATGCAACAGCACGGCGTGACGGTGGCGGCGTTCCCGCCGGTGTACTTGCAGCAATTGGCCGAGCACGCCGAACAGGTCGGCCAGCCGCCCGCGGTGCGCATCTACTGCTTCGGCGGCGATGCCGTGCCCAACGACAGTTTCGAGCGGGCGCGTGCGGCGCTGGCGCCGCAGTACATCATCAACGGTTACGGGCCGACCGAAACCGTGGTCACCCCGTTGATCTGGAAGGCCGGGCGCAATGACGCGTGCGGCGCGGCCTATGCGCCGATCGGCACGCGGATCGGCGACCGCAGCACTTGTGTGCTCAGCGCTGACCTCAACGCTTTGCCACAAGGCGTGATGGGCGAGTTGTATCTGGGCGGCACCGGGCTGGCCCGGGGTTACCTGGATCGTCCGGCGATGACCGCTGAACGCTTCGTACCCGATCCGTTCGGAGCGCCGGGCAGTCGTCTGTACCGCAGCGGTGACCTGGTGCGTGAGCGCGTCGATGGCGTGTTCGACTATCAGGGCCGTGTCGACAACCAGGTGAAAATCCGTGGTTTCCGCATCGAGCTGGGCGAAATCGAAGCGCGTCTGCTGGAACTGAGCAGCGTGCGCGAAGCCGTGGTGCTGGCGCATGCCGGGCCGAGCGGCAAGCAATTGGTGGCTTATCTGGTGCCGACACAGCCGGTGGCAGAAGCACATCTGGGGGAATGGCGCGACAGCGTGCGCAACGCTCTCAAAGAGAGCCTGCCAACGCACATGGTGCCGGCGCACTTGATGGTGCTGGCGAACCTGCCGGTGACCCCGAACGGCAAACTGGACCGCAAGGCGCTGCCGGCACCGGACGCCAGTCTGATGCAGAACAGCTACGTGGCGCCGCGCAATGAAATGGAGCAGCGTATCGCCACGATCTGGGCCGATGTGCTGCGCCTCGAGCGGGTCAGCGCCACGGACAACTTCTTTGAGCTGGGCGGTGATTCGATCATCTCGATTCAAGTGGTCGGCCGTGCGCGGCAGGCCGGCATCCAGTTCACGCCCAAGGATCTGTTCCAGCACCAGACCGTGCAGGCACTGGCGGCGGTCGCCCAATCGGGCGGCACGGTGCTGAGCATCGATCAGGGGCCGGTCAGCGGTACGACGCCGTTGTTGCCGTTCCAGCAATGGTTTTTCGCCAGCGAGATCCCCGAGCGGCATCACTGGAACCAGTCGTTGCTGCTCAAACCCGCGATGACTCTGCACGCCGGGACCGTTGCGCAGGTGCTTCAGGCTCTGGTTGCGCATCACGATGCCTTGCGCCTGTCGTTCATTGAAACGACTGAAGGCTGGACCGCCACTCACCGCCCGCTCGAGCCTGTGCACGAACTGCTCTGGCAGCGCACGCTGACGGATCCGGCTGAAATCGAAGGGATCTGTCAGCAGGCCCAGGGCAGTCTCGATCTGCACGACGGTCCGCTGTTGCGCGGTGTGCTGTTCGATCTGCCGGATCACACTCAGCGCCTGATGCTGGTGGTGCATCACCTGGTGGTCGACGGTGTCTCGTGGCGGATCCTGCTGGAAGACCTGCAAACCGCGTTCAGCCAGATCCAGGCCGGGCGCGAGGTCGCGTTGCCGGCCAAGACCAGCGCCTTCAAAGCCTGGGCCGAACGCTTGCAGGCGCACACCGCCAGCCTCGATGACGAACTGGCGTTCTGGCGTGAGCACTTGCACGGGGCGACCGCCACTTTGCCGTGCGAACGTCCGGATGGCAGCCAGGAAAACCGCTACGCGCAAAGTGTGCAGACGCGCCTTGCGCCGGAGCTGACCAGACAACTGTTGCAACAGGCCCCGGCGGCTTATCGCACGCAGGTCAACGACTTGCTGCTGACCGCACTGGCGCGGGTCATCAGTCGCTGGAGCGGGCATGCCTCGGCACTGATTCAGCTGGAAGGTCATGGTCGTGAAGACCTGTTCGACGATATCGATCTGAGCCGCACCCTCGGCTGGTTCACCAGCGTGTTCCCGGTGCACCTGACGCCGGCCGGCGGTTTCGCTGATTCGATCAAGCAGATCAAGGAGCAGCTGCGTGCGATTCCCGACAAGGGTATCGGTTTTGGTGCCTTGCGTTATCTGGGCGATGCCTCGGCGCGTGAGGCGCTGGCAGCACTGCCCACGCCAAAAATCACCTTCAACTACCTCGGCCAGTTCGATAGCGAGTTCGACGAAGCCGCACTGTTCCTGCCGGCCGGCGAAAGTGCCGGCAGTGACCTCAGCGATCGCGCCCCGCTGGGCAACTGGCTGTCGGTCAACGGTCAGGTGTATGGCGGTGAGCTGAGTCTGTCGTGGAGCTTCAGCGAGCAGATGTTCGACACCGAGACCGTGCAGGCCATGGCCGATGAATACGGGCGTGAACTGACCGCGCTGATCGAACACTGCGTGACCCCGGGCAACCACGGCCTGACGCCGTCGGACTTCCCGCTGGCAGCGCTGGGCCAGGCGCGTCTGGACGGTTTGCCGGTGCCGGTCGCGGACATCGAAGACATCTATCCGTTGTCGCCGATGCAACAGGGCATGCTGTTCCATACCTTGTCCGATGATGGCGATGATCTTTACGTCAACCAGCTCAATTTGTCGGTCGAGGGACTCGATATCGAGCGCTTCCGTGCCGCGTGGGAATGCGTGGTACAGCGTCACGAAATCCTGCGCACGTCGTTCCATTGGCAAGACAGCCAGGCGTCACCGGTGCAGGTCGTCCACCGTCAGGGCATTGTTGACCTGCAGGCGCTGGACACGCCGATGGATGAGGCGCAACTCGCCGAGTTCGCCCGTCAGCAGCGGGTTCAGGGCTTTGAGCTGGACCGCATGCCGTTGCAACGCACGCGCCTGATTCGTCTGGATGCCGACAAGTACCAGCTGATCTGGACCAGCCATCACATCCTGATGGACGGCTGGAGCAGTTCGCAGTTGTTCGGCGAGGTACTGCAGCACTACGCCACCGGCCAGGTCGAAGGCGAGAGCGGTCGTTATCGCGACTTCATCGCGTGGCTGCAGCAGCAGGATTCGGCGCAACTCGAGCAGTTCTGGCGCGGCCACTTGCAGACACTGGTCGAACCGACCGCGCTGAGCCAGGCGATGCACCCGCGTCACGAATCTGACGAGCACGGCCACCAGGCGTTGTACACCCGTTGGGATGCGCAGCAGACCGCCTTGTTGCAACAGCATTGCCGGGCTCAGGGCATTACCGCCAACACGTTGATTCAAGGTGCATGGTTGCTGCTGTTGCAGCGCTACACCGGTCAGCACAGCGTGGCGTTTGGTGCCACCGTGGCCGGGCGCCCGGAAGGGTTGCCGAATGCCGGCAGCATGCTGGGGCTGTTCATCAACACCTTGCCGGTGATTCAGACCCTCGATCCGGCGCAGCCGCTGAATGCCTGGCTGAGCAGTCTGCAGGCCTATAACCTCGATCTGCGTGAACATGCTCACGCACCGCTGGCGGACATTCAGCGCTGGTCAGGGCAGGGCGGGCAAGCCTTGTTCGACAGCATCATCGTGTTCGAGAACTACCCGATCGACCAGCGTCTGGAGCAGGCACCGGGCGGCCTGCGCTTCGGCACCTCGGCCAGCCATGACGTGACCAACTTCCCGATGGACCTGGCCGTGCATCTGGGTGAAGAGTTCTCCATCGAGTACCTGTTCCTGCGTGATCGTTTCAGTGTCGAAGCGGTCGAGCGGATCCGTCAGACCATGGAAGTGTTGCTGCACAGCATGATGCAGCAGCCGACGGAGCGTCTGGGCAACCTGCAGCGTCTGGCCGCGCCACAATGGCAGGCCTTGCAGCAGTGGGGCGCAGAACCGGCGGCGGTGCATCGTCGCGAGCTGTTGCCGGCGATGATTGCCGCGCAACGCCCCGAGGCCATTGCCGCCGAATGTGGTGACGAGCAGTTGAGCTACGCGCAACTCGAGCGCCGGGCCAACCAGCTGGCGCATCACTTGATCGCGGCGGGTGCCGGTCCGGAAGTGCTGATCGGTGTCGCACTGGAACGTTCGCTCGACATGCTGGTGGCCTTGCTCGCCGTGTTCAAAAGCGGCGCTGCCTACGTGCCGCTGGACATCGACTATCCGGTCGATCGCCTGGCCTTCATGATTGAAGACTCCGGCATGCGTCAGATGATCAGCCGTGGCGCCGCCAGCCAGCGTTTGCCATTGCCGGCGAACCTGCCATTGCTTGATCTCGATCTTTTCGACGGCACTCAGTACCCGGACACGGCGCCGCGCGTGCCGACCTGTGATGACAGCCTCGCCTACCTGATCTACACCTCGGGCTCCACCGGTTTGCCCAAAGGTGTGGCGGTGACCCACGGACCGCTGAGCATGCATTGCCAGGCAATCCGCGAGTTGTACGAGATGGACGCCGGCACGCGCGAATTGCACTTCATGTCGTTCGCTTTCGACGGCGCCCATGAACGCTGGCTGACCACCCTGGCCTTTGGCGGCACCCTGGTGCTGCGTGATCACGAATTGTGGACGCCGGAGCAGACCAGCCACGCCTTGCTCAACCGCCGCATCGATATCGCCTGCTTCCCGCCGGCCTACCTCAAACAGGTGGCCGAGTACGTCGAGGCCAGCGGCATAGCCGTGCCGAAGGTGCGCATTTACTGCCTGGGGGGGGACGCTGTACCGGAGCAGACCCTGGCGCAAGTGCGCCGCGTGTTGCAGCCGCAGTTCATCACCAACGGTTACGGCCCGACCGAAACCGTGGTCACGCCGATGCTCTGGAAAGCGCCGAACGATGAAGCCTGCGCTGCCGCCTATGCGCCGATCGGGCGAGTGGTCGGTCAACGTTCGCTGTGGGTACTGGACGACGATCTCAATCCGCTGCCACAGGATTTGTCCGGTCAGTTGTACATCGGAGGCTACGGGGTTGCCCGTGGTTACCATGGCCGTGCGGCCATCACCGCCGAGCGCTTCGTGCCGGATCCGTTCGGGGCACCGGGCAGTCGCCTGTACCGAAGCGGTGACCTGGTGCGCCTGCGCCATGACGGCATCCTCGATTACGTCGGCCGCGCTGACCATCAAGTGAAGATTCGCGGTTTCCGCATCGAGCTGGGTGAAATCGAAGCCTGTCTGCGCGCTCAGGACGGTGTCACCGATGCCGTGGTCATCGCCCGTGACGGCGTCTCCGGCAAACAGTTGATCGGCTACGTGGTCAGTACTGACGACAACGTCGGTGACCGTCTGAAGACTTTGTTGCGCGCACAGTTGCCCGAATACATGGTGCCGCTGCAGATCATCGGTCTGGCGCGCCTGCCGATCTCGCCGAACGGCAAACTGGATCGCAAGGCGCTGCCGGAGCCCGAGTTTTGCGCCGATCAATATCAGGCGCCGCGCAACGAGCAGGAAACCTGGCTGGCCGATATCTGGGCCGACGTGCTGCAAGTGGAGCAGGTCGGCATCAGCGACAACTTCTTCGAGTTGGGTGGTGATTCGATTCTCAGCCTGCAGGTGATTTCCCGGGCGCGGAACCATCCGCGACTGAAACTGGACATCAAGCTGCGCGACCTGATGCGCTTCCAGACCATTGGCAACCTGTTCGACCAGCAAGCGGTCGCCCGCTCAAGCCAGACTGCCGACAGCAGCCACGTAGCGCAGGCGGGTGCGTTCGGTCTGTTGCCGATCCAGGAGTGGTTCTTCGCCGAGAGCATGAGTGAACCGCATCATTTCAACCAGGCGATGATGCTGCGTTCGCGCCAGGCGCTGGATGCCCCGGCGCTGGAACAGACGCTCCGGTTGATGCTGGCGCAGCACGACTCGTTGCGGCTGCGCTTCTATCAGGATCAGGGCCGCTGGTTGCAGCACTATCAAACGTTGCAGGACAGCTTGCGCATCGCCGAGCACAACCCGTTGCTGTGGCAGCGTGAGATCAGCGACATCGAGCAACTAGACGCACTGGTCAACGAAGCCCAGCGCAGCCTCAACCTGCTCGACGGGCCACTGATGCGCGGTCTGCTGGTAAATCTGCCGGACGGCGAGGTGCGCCTGCTGTTGGTGGTGCATCACCTGGTGATCGACGCGGTGTCGTGGCGGGTGTTCCTGCAAGACCTGCAACTCGCTTACGAGGCGTTCAGTCAGGGCCGCGAGCCGCAACTGGCGCAGCGCACCAGCAGCTATCGCGCCTGGGCCGATGGCCTGGCGGCGCAGGTGCCGGCACTGGTCGGGCAAGAGCTGGACTACTGGCTTGGACAGCTGGATCAGCCGGGCAAGGATCTGCCGTGTGACAACCCGCGCGGCAAGAACCTGGTGCGTTTTCGCGAAGAAACGTTCATGGGCCTCGACGCCACCCGCACCGGGCAATTGCTCAAACAGGCGCCAGCGGTGTACGGCACGCAGATCAACGATCTGCTGCTGACCGCTCTCGGTCGTGTGTTGTGCCGCTGGAGCGAGGCCGAGTCGGTGCTGGTGCAACTGGAAGGGCACGGTCGTGAAGACCTGGTCGAAGGACTGGACCTGAGCCGCACGCTGGGCTGGTTCACCACCATGTTCCCGGTACGGCTGGCGCCGTTGGCGGAGCAGGATTTCGGCGCCTCGATCCTGGCGGTACGCGAGCAGTTGGCCGCTGTGCCGCAGAAAGGCGTCGGCTACGGCGCGCTGCGCTACATGGCCGATGCGTCGGTGCAACAGCGTCTGGCGGCGTTGCCGCAGGCGCGGCTGACCTTCAACTACCTGGGGCAGTTTGATCAGACCTTTGACGAGCAGGCAATGTTGATGCCGGCGGACGAGCATATCGGCGATGTCTACAGCCTCGATGCCAACCTCGGCAACTGGCTGGAAATCGTCGGTCAGGTGTTCGACGGCAAGCTGTCGATGCGTTGCATGTACAGCACCCGTCGCTTCCGCCCAAGCACCATCGAGACCTTGATGCAGCAGTATCAGGCCGAGCTGGAAGCGTTGGTCGAGCATTGCCTGCAACAGTCGGCGCGTTGAGCCGGTCTTTAACTTATTGAGAGGGCCGGTGTGCATTGTGCGCATCGGCCCGGGATGTGATGCATGTCATTGAATTCGGAAGTAGCGGCGTTTCTTGATCTGGTCGAAGACAGTCAGAACGACGCGTTTCACCAAGGGACACCCGAGCAGGCCCGTGAGGCGTTCGAGCAGTCCTCGCAACAGATGCGTTGGGCGGTGCCGGATGTCGAGGTGAGTGAGGTGCGGCATCTTGCCCGCGACGGCGCCGAGCTGACCTTGCGGCTGTACCGTCCGTTGCACAGGGGCGGTGTTTTGCCGGTGCTGCTGTTTTTGCACGGCGGTGGTTTTGTCGTCGGCAGCCTCGATTCCCACGACGGTATTTGCCGTGAATTCTGCGCACGCACGCCGTGTGCAGTGCTGTCGGTCGGCTACCGCCGCGCGCCGGAACATAAATTCCCGGTGGCGTTGCACGATTGTGCCGATGCCCTGGATTGGCTGCGCGAACAGGCCGGCGAATTCGATCTTGATCTGTCGCGCCTGGTGTTTGGCGGCGACAGCGTCGGTGCCACGCTGGCGACCGTGCTGGCGCTTGAGGCGCGCGCACCCGGCGCGCTGAAACCGTGCCTGCAATTGCTCTGCTACCCGGTGACCGACGCCTCGCAGCGCCGTGAGTCGATGGACTTGCTTGGCGAAGGCTACCTGCTGGAAAGCGAAACGCTGGAATGGTTCTACCAGCACTACGCCCGCAGCATCGAGGATCGCAGCGACTGGCGCTTCTCGCCACTGCTGAGCCCCGACCTCAACGGCGCAGCCCCGGCCTACGTGGCGCTGGCCGGTTTCGATCCGCTGGTCGATGAAGGCCGCGCCTACGCCGAACGGTTGGCCAGCGCCGGAGGATTACTCGAATGCCGCGAATTCAGCGGCCACGTGCATGACTTCCTGCGCATGCGCATGGTCACCGAAGAGGTGGAGGCGATCTATCAGGAACTGGTGAGCGTGCTGCGCACCGTGATGTATCCGGAAACGGTCTGATCCGACCTGGCCTGATGTGCGCGTCCACACATCAGGCCATCACACCCGTCTCCGTGGGAGCGGGCTTGCTCGCGAAGAGAGCGCCTCTGACAGCGCGTTTCAGGAACTGACTATTCCGGTTTGAAACCTGGTTTTCCGTTGGTGGCCCGCCATTCCTTGATGGCTTTTAATACACCAGCGGGGCTGTCTTCGACCCCCTCGGCCGGGTAGTACAAAATATCCGAGCCGCTCGGGTGTTCCGAAATTTTCACTATGTTGTCCACTATTGCGTCGTGCTCTCTCTCGGATGAGTAGTCTCCTTCAACCAAGCGGTTTATGAGGGCGATAAACTCTGACTCTGTATATTCTTCAAACCTGGATTTAAATTTCATTGTTTGGTCCTCCTCTGCTTGGCGTGGATTTTTATGTGTTGGCGCGGTGTCAACAGTCGGAGATTGTCTGCATCGTAAACCATGCCACCTTCACCGATAGGCACAACATGATGTATCTCTATTTTTACCCTTCTCCCTACATGTTCTGCTTGGGGGGCACGTGGTGAAAGCCCCTTTTTGATATCGAGTTGATTAAAGTATGGAAACTCATGCATTAATTGCTCATTACTTTCCACTGCCTTCCAAAATGCCCGCCTAAACGCTTTAAAACTGGAAAATTCCTGTCCCCTCAGCGTATCCGCAATCTGCGCGGGTATCGGCGCACCGTCCGGGGTTGACGCGGCCCCCAGCCAATTCCCCGATATCACTTGCCCATTCCCCGAAGCGACTCCCGGATCCTGACGACGATCCCTGAACATCGTGAAGGTCGGCGGGATGCCGGACTCGATCGGGAATACGGTGATGAAGCCACCGAAGTCGTACTGGTCCAGTTCGGGAAAGGGGTCGATTCGCCCGCCTTGCGGGGTGACCGTTGCACCTTCGTAGATCGGCAGGTCGGTGTCGGCGAACGGCAAATCCGTCGAAGGATTCAGCGGTTGTACCAAAGGTGTCCAGGTCAGGGTGGGACCCTTGGCCTCGGCGTCGCCGGAGACGTACGAATTTTTGCCAGCATCAAAACGGGCCAGTCTTACCGGCACGCTGGCAGGTACTGTGACGCCGTCCGTACCGACGACAACAATCTCCGCGCGGTTGCCGATCGTCCTGGAACCGAGCCTTACCGGCAGGTCAGCGTCTTTGCCGCTGGTCGCCCGTTCGTACAGGTCTACAGCGTTCAGATCGGGAGCGAGTTCCGAGAGCGGAACGCTGGCCGAATAAAGATCACCATTGCCCAGCCTGGATGGCATCAGCAGTGCTGCGAAACCGACCAGAACGGGCGCAGCCGCGGCGCTCACGACCGAAACGGCTGTGCGCAAAGCGGTTCTGAGCGCCAGTGAGGTGGCCTGGCTGGTGGCGATGTGGCCGAGTGTGCCGCTGAACGTTGAATCAAATGCAGCCATTGAGCCAACGTTGGCGAACGTCGGGTTTTGCCAGCGGGCGTCGCTCTCGGCTTGCCATTGTTCATGCACGCGTTTGTGTTGCGCAGCCAATCTGGCCCTGGCCCGGCGCGCCTGCTGCTGCTTTTTCCGTTTGGCCTTCCTCTGCGCCTGATGCTGCTCCTTCAAGCGCTGTGCTTCCTGTTCTCTTTGAACCCGCGCCTGTTCAGCCTCTGCGAGTTCACGTTGGTGACGAGCTTCTTCGGCCAATGCATGTTGACGTTGCTGCTCGGCGGCGATACGGGCACGTTCAGCAGCCGCGCGCTGCGCCTCTGCCTGTTCACGTTGGCGACGTGCTGCATCTGCCTGCGCCTGCTGACGCTGCTGTTCAGCGGCGATTCTGGCGCGCTCGGCAGCCTGACGCGCCGCTTCGGCGGCAGCGGCTTGTGCCTGTTCGTTGGCCTGCACGGTGGTCAGCCAGTTGTGCACATTGGCTTGTTGTTGATGCAGAACGGTGAGGGTCTGAGCCAGCAATCTGGCTTCGAGCGCTGCTCGATAGGATTGCTTCCATAAATTCATCCCCGGACCGTTGGGACTCAGGATCTTGTCCACGATCTGGGCGCGGGAGAGGAATTGATAAACAGTTTTGTCGGTGGGGTCGCTGCCATAAAAGCCGTGGGACAGCTGGGTTTGCCGGTGCATTTCTGCAGTTTTTCGCTGGATGACGTTGTTGCGTACACCCAGTTCACGGATCAGCGATGCCGCCGGTGGTAGCGGCTGAGTAGAAACTTCTTGCCGTGCGGCAGATAGATCCGCTTCGATCATGTGTGGAATCTGTGCGGTTTTGTTCTGGTACTCCGCCGCCAGAGGTGTCGTGAAATGATCCAGTACTTGTTGGTAGCGCGTAGAGTTTCGTGGCGGGCCGAACATTCCGCTGTTGGGCATCTTGGTGCCAGTAGCGGGATTAGGCGGTACGTGGCGCGGTGCTTTGTCGTTGATTTCGACAGCGACGTCCCACACCCACGGTGGAGGGTTTTGCGGCATATTCATATCCTTTTGAATGTGCGGTTGTTTGATTGACTTGCGTTTGAAATGTTTATCGCTTCCTGCCATTTCAAGTTACAGCAGAAGCTGACTGGAGGTTTCCGGGAGTCTTGTAGGATGTTACATACAGCCAGGTCGGAGAATTCAGCGCCCATAAAAAAAGCGCCCCGGTCTTACCGGGGCGCTTTTTTATTGCAGCGGTTAAATCAGAACGTGTACTTGAAGCCGGTCATGATGTTGCGCGGTGCGCCGTACATGCCGTGGTCGCCGGCGTAGCTGAGGTATTCGCGGTCGAATACGTTGTTCAGGTTGACCGAGGCGCTGAGGTTTTTGCTGATGTCGTAGCGTGCCAGCAGGTTGGTGACGGCGTAGCTGCCTTGCTGGAAGGTATGCAGGTCGGCACCGGTCTTGCTCTGCCAGTTCACACCGCCGCCCACAGTGACTTTGTCCAGAATGCCCGGCAGGCGATAGCTGGTGAAGGTCTTGAGGCTGTGACGGGGCAGGGTGGTGACGATGCGCTGGTCATCGGCATCGGTGCTGACGGCATAGGCGTAACCGGCAGACGCTTGCCAGCCTTCGGCCAGTTCGCCATCGAGGGTGAATTCAGCACCTTTGGTGGTGGTGCCTTGTTCGGATTTGTAGGTGTTGCCGCCCGGGGTGTCGATCCAGATCGCCAGGTTGTCCTGCTCGATCTTGAACAGCGCGAAGCTGGAGTTCAGCTTGCCATCGAAGTGGCTGCCCTTGACGCCGACTTCGTAGCCGGTGCCTTCCATCGGGTCCAGAGGCTTGTTGTTGATGTCGCGTACCCAGGACGATTGCGGGTTGAAGATCTTGGTGTAGCTGGCATACAGCGACCAGGTGTCGTTGACGTCGTAGACCACACCCGCGTATGGAATGTAGACACCGGTTTCCGATTCTTTGGTCTTGGTTTCTGCTGCGCCGTACGGCTTGTCTTCGATGTCGCGATGCCAGTCGACCACGCGGCTGCCGAGCAGGATGCTCAGGTCATCGGTAGCGCGCAGGCGGGTGGCCAGGTAAGCGGCGTATTGAGTTTCATCGACGGTGGATTTGCCGGTGACGTTGAATTCGGGTTTGACCGAGTCGCCGTTCCAGTTCAGCAGGTTGTCGATGGCACCGGCAGGGGAGCCGGAGTAGTCGTATTTCCAGCCACCGTAGCTCGGCACGTTTTCGTAGTAGTTGGACAGGGTCACACCGGCGATCAGCTCATGCTCGCGACCCAGCAGGCCGAATGGACCGGTCAGGTAGGCGTCGATGTTGTTCTGGCGCGGGGTGCCGGAGAAGCGCACCGGCAGTTGGGTCGTGCCGCTGCCGTCGGGGTTCAGGCCGCCGTTGACGTAGTTGAAGACCTCGTCGAATTTGTTCTCGGAGTGAGTCAGTTCAACCTTGCCGCTCCAGCCATTGGCGAACTGTTGTTCGATCGAGGTGAAGAAGCTGGTTTGTTCGTGGTCGTTATAAGACCAGGTTTGCGCCGAGTTCAGGGAACGCTTGAGGTTGGTGCGCGAGCCGTCGGTGAAGCGGGTCGGCAGGCCCGAACGCATTGGCGAATCGACGTCGGTGCGCTGGTAGCTGAAACCCATGGTCAGCAGGGTGTCTTCGCTCAGGTCGAATTCGGTGATGCCATACATCAGCTGCGAATCCTGCTTGTAGCGGTCAATCCAGGACTGTTCGGTCTTGAAGTCGCCGACCAGACGGCCACGGATGTTGCCGGTTTCGGTCAACGGCCCGGAGACATCGAAACCGGTGCCGTAGCGATCCCAGTTGCCGGCTTCAGCGGTGACGCTGGCCTGAGCTTCGGCGGTCGGACGCTTGCGGATCAGGTTGATGGTGGCCGAAGGGCTGCCCAGGCCGCTGATCAAACCAGTGGCGCCACGCACCACTTCCACACGGTCGTACATCGCCATGCTCTGGGTGTAGTTGTCCATACGCTTGACGGTCGGCACGCCGTCGATTTCGAAGTTCTGGATCTCGAAACCACGGGAGAAGTAACCGTCGGACTCTGCGCCCTGGCCGTCACGCAGCACGATGATGCCCGGTGTGGCGTCGAGGGTGTCGCTGAGGTTGGTCAGGCGCTGGTCGTCGAGGCGCTGACGGGTCATGACGGTCAGCGACTGCGGGGTTTCCTTGGGTGTCAGGTTCAGGCGCGTCGAGCTGCTGGACGAGTACGTGGTGTACAGCCCGGAGCCTTCAGTGGTCGAGCCCGGCGCCTTGCCGGAAATCGATACCGCGCCAAGCTCCAGTGCGTTTCCCGCACCGGCACCGGTGGCCGGTACCAGCGAAACCGAGTTGCCGGTCAGTTGATAGGTCATGCCGCTCCCCAGCAGCAAGTTGTCCAGCGCCTGTTTCGGCTCCAGGTGACCGGAGACCGCGTTCGAGTTCAGGCCAGCCAGGGATTCCGGGCTATAGAGAATCTGCAGATTGGCTTGTTGCCCCAGCTGTTGCAGTGCCCGGGACAGCGGTTGCGCAGGGATGTTGACGTCGACCGGCGTCGCTTGAACCTGCGTGCTGCCCAACAGCATCAGCGTCAGCAGAGCACCTGACAGTATTGCGCCACGCGGATTGCGGCGGGAGATGGCCTCGGCCAGAGGGGTGCGGGACAACTTTAAGGCTTGCATTTGCTCGGGATGCTCCTGAAGTGCGAGTGCAGTTTTATTAGTTAATGATAATTAGACGCAACACTGCGTAAAAACCGGAAAAAATCCCGCGAACCGCGAAAAACTCTGCTATCGCGCGAAAGCGGGATCAACTCATCCCTGAGCGGTTGGCGTATCAGGCCGGGTTGAGCGCGGTTTTGACTTTGCCCGCATCCATGCGCACCAACTGGTCGGCGACATCGAAATAACGGTCATCGTGGGAGATCACGATGATGGTCTTGCCCAAGCGTTTGAGGTCGGGCAGCAGCTCGGTGTAGAAGATCCGGCGGAAGGTCGGGTCCTGATCCGCGGCCCATTCGTCGAACACCAGCACCGGGCGCTCCTCCAGCCAGGCATTGACCAGCGCCAGACGCTTGCGCTGGCCGGTAGACAGGTCGGTGGTGGTGAAGCTGCCATCCTGCACGCTGACCTTGTGGGCGATTTCCAGGCGTTGCAGGTATTTGTTGGCGTCGTCGGGAATGTGCGTATCGCCTTGCACCACGTCATCGAACAGGTAGTAGTCGGCAAAGACCGTGGTGAACAACTGGCGGTAATCGTCGCGGGTGAGGGCGGTCACGCATTCGCCGTTGAGGCGGATTTCTCCTTGCTGTGGCGGATACAGGCCCAGCAGCAGTTTGATCAGGGTGGTCTTGCCACAGCCGTTTTCGCCGACGATGAACACGATGTCGCCTTGTTCGATCTTCAGGTTCACCGGCCCCAGCGTGAACGGGTTGGCCTCGCCTACGGCCGGGAAGGCGTAGCGCACGTCCTTGAGTTCCAGGCTCTGCACCGGCTCGGCTTTCTTGCCCTGATCGCTGAGCAGCAGATGCGGCTCGGGCGAGGAGAATTGCGCCGACAGTTCAGCGATGCGGCGGAAGGCGATCTGCGCGCGGCTGACCACCGGCAAGGTGCCGACCAGGTGTTCCAGCGGACCTTTCATGTACAACAGCACCAGAACGAAACCGCTCATCACGGTTTTGTCGGCGCTGGGCCAGAACGATTGCAGGGCCAGCGCCAGACCGATGACCACAAAGAACAGCATCGAGCCGAAACTCTTGGCAATCACGAACGTGTTGATCGATTTGATCTGGGTCTTGCAGATGAAATCGGCTGTGCCCTTGATGCCGCTGTTGAACATGCGCTGGCGGCGCGGGCGGTGAATGCGCAGTTCCTTGGCGCCTTCGGCAATCGCGTTGTAGTGCTTTTGCAGTTCGTCTTCGGCGTCACGGGCGGCGAAGAAACCCTTGATCCCGCGACCCTGGGCGAAGTACTGGATGCCAGTACCGATCAGGATCGCCACGACCATGATCAGGAACATTGGCCACGACAGCATCGCCAGATATCCCATGCAGCCGAGGGTGACGGTCAGCGAAATGGCCAGGGGCGCGAAGGCGAAGGCGAAGTCGCTGATGGTGTCGACGTCGTGGGTCAGCACCGGAATCAGGCGATGGCTGCGGTAGCGCTCAATCTGTTCGATCGGTGCCGACAGCACTTTCTCGCCCAGTTGTTTGCGCAGGGTGGCGATGATGTGCTGGCCGACATAGTTGGTGCCGATGTCCGAGCAGATCGAGCTGAGCAGCGCCAGCACGCACAGGCCGCCGAACAGCGCGACCACGCCTTGGGTCAGACCGGATTCGGAGTGCAGCGCGTTATTGATGGTGGCCAGCAGGACCGTGACACTCAGGCCACCGACCATACCCAGAATGACCGACAGTGCAACGACGAGCCGAAAAGGTTTGAGTAGGGTGAACAATTCATGAATTGCACCGCGCGTAGGCTGGGTCATGACAGGACAGTTCCTTGGGTCGTAAAGGCAGATACCCTGTAGAACGTCTGATCCGGTGCTTAATTTAGACGGTCGCCGACTGGCGGCGACCGGGGGAGGGGGAGAAGCGTTACTGCCGATTACAACTCACGCACGACACGGAAACCGATCCAGTCGCCACGGGTCTTCGGATCGATGTCGTTGCGGTTGCCCGAACGAGAGAACACTGGCGCTTCACCCCAGTCATTGCCACGAATGCGCAGGGTGTCGCAGTTGGGTTCAAGCCACGCACTGCCATCGGTTGGCGCGCCGTTGTAGTCCGGGTGGTAGCAGTCTTCGACCCACTCATAGACATTGCCGTGCATGTCGTACAGGCCAAAGGCGTTGGCCGGGTAGCTGCCCACCGGCGAGCTGAAGCTGTAACCGTCCGCCGGGCCGTAGGTGTTGGCGTGTTTGGCGATGCTATAGCCCTTGCCCTCGTCGAACGGGAAGGGGAAAGGGCCTTTGGATCCTGCCCGGGCTCCGTATTCGCGCTGGGCTTCGCTGAGCATGCTGTACTTCTGTCCGGTTTTTTTCGACAGCCAGGCGACGTAGTTCTTGATGTCCTGGAAGTCCATGCACACGGCTGGCTGACGCGGGGTTTGCGGGTAGCGCGGTTTGCTTGCGATGCACTCGCGACCGGGGCGCGTGTCGCCGTTGGCGATCACCGCACCGCTCTCGCGAATGTAGCTGTCCCATTCACCTGCGGTGATCTGGAAGCGGCTCATGGCGAAGGGTTTGGCGAAGGTCACTTCATGCATCGGGCCTTCGTCAGGTTCGCGGCCCACTTCATCCTCCGGCGTGCCCATGGTGAAGGTGCCGGCCGGTAGCACGACCATTTCCGGGCAGTCTTTGCAGTCCTTGAATACTTTACCTGCGGCGGGCGGTGTCGCGGCCTGGGCGGCAATCGGCAGCAGACCGGTCATGAGGGCGGCGAGGGCCAGTGCCTTGAGCGCGCTGGCGCCGTGGGCAGGGGTCAACAGATCACGTTTCATGAGTCATCTCGTTTAAAGGAAAGCGGGGTGTCACAACTGTTTGTCGAGTACGGCCATGAAACGCTCGATGTCGTTCTCGCTGTTCAGCAGGCCGGGTGCGATGCGGATCACCGGGCCGGCGTCGCGCTCCACCGCGTCACACACCACGCGGTTTTGCATGAGCCGGGCGGCGACCTGATCGCAGTCGCGATCCTTGATCCGGAAGAAAGTAAAACCGGCGGACAGATCGGCGCTGCGGGGTGTCACCAGTTCAATCGAGCGGTGTTCCAGCAAGCGGTTCTTGGCGTAGGTGTTGAGTTCGTGAATGCGCGTTTGCACCTCGCGCTTGCCCAGCGACAAATGCAGCTTGAACGCTTCGTCCAGCGCCCAGCGGTGTTCGAAACTGTGATACCCGCCGGGGGTCATGATGGTCGAGAACGTGGTGGCTTCGGAGAAGGTCGGGATGGTCGGGGTGACGTCCTTGAGTTCGCTGGACCGTGCGCAAATGATTCCGGTGCCACGTGGGCCGAACATCCACTTGTGGGTGCCGGCGATAAAGAAGTCGCAATGCATGTCGGGGAAGTCGAGGTCATCGACACCAAAACCATGCACGCCGTCGACGACGTACAGAATGCGATCCTTTTCCTCGCGCTGGCGATTGTGCCGGTCCACCAGTTTGCCGATCTCCCCGATCGGCAGTTTCACGCCGCTGCCCGATTGCACCCAGGTCATGCCCAGTACGCGGGTTTCGGGACGAATACCTTGGTCGATCCGGGTCAGTATTTCGTCGACGGACGCCTTTGCGCTGCTGTCGAACAACTTCAGTTTGCGCACCTTTACGCCATCTTTCTGTTGGCGATAACCCAGCGTGTAGTTAGTCGAGTAATGCTCGTGTTCGGTGGTGAGAATTTCCTGATCGGCACGCACATGAATGCCGCCATAGATCAGCGCCAGACCTTCGGTGGTGCTGCCGGTGAGGGCAATCTGCTCGGGCTTGGCCTTGAGGTAGCGACCGGCCCATTCGCGCACGGCTTGCTCGCGTTTTTCGGTTTCACCCAGATCCCAATCCATCGCACGCCCGGGATTGCGGTCGAGGGTCACTCGATAGCGTTCGATGGCTTCGCGCACCGGGCGCGGATGGGAGGTCACGAGGAAGTTGGCGAAATGCAGGTAATCCGGGTCCTGATCGAACAGCTGGCGCAATCGGGCCCATTTGTTCCCGGCGAGCGGTTGTGGATCGGCGGCACGGGCCGGCAGGTTGACGGCAGCGCCCAGGGGCAGGCTGGCGGCAAGGATGCCAGCCTGTTTGAGGAAAGAACGACGGTTGGTCATGAGATCAGATCGCTTGTTCGAAGAGGTGTCAGCGGTTGACGACCGGTTTGGAGGATTTTTGTACCTGTTCCCAGACCCGCAGGAAGTTGCCGCCCCACAATTTGGCAATGTCGGCCTCGCTGTAGCCGCGCGAGATCAACTCGGCGGTTACGTTGCGCGCTTCGCTGACGTCCTTCCAGCCGTCCAGGCCGCCGCCATCGTTGAAGTCGGAGCTGATGCCGACATGGTCGATGCCGATTTTCTTCACCGCGTAATCGATGGCGTCGCCGAAGTCCTTGAGGTTGGCTTTGGGTTCTTCGTCGACGATTGCGTAGAGCTGGCCGGCGTACTCGCCAAAGCGTTGTTCCGGCCACACAGTGATGATCGGGTCGCCCGGCATCAGCGCCATCTCCAGGCCCTGCAGCGGCTGCAGATCAAACTTCGCACGCAACGCGTTGAGCTTGTCTTGGGTTGTCTGGCTCAACGGGCGCA
Organism: Pseudomonas sp. GW823-FHT04A03; assembly: GCF_058796615.1. NCBI lineage: Bacteria > Pseudomonadati > Pseudomonadota > Gammaproteobacteria > Pseudomonadales > Pseudomonadaceae > Pseudomonas > Pseudomonas sp. GW823-FHT04A03. Next base: position 67,950 of record NZ_JBXAIV010000010.1, on the reverse strand, counting down.
AGTAAGTCGGGAAGCCGACGATCTGCACGACGCCGCCGCTGTTCTTGATCAGTTGCATTTCCTGGTCGCTGATATTGCGCGGGATATCCACCAGCGCCCGCGGTGCCGAATGGGAGGCCACGATCGGTGCGCGACTCAGTTGTGCGACCTGTTCCAGTGCCTTGGTCGACATCTGCGAGACATCGATGATTACGCCCAGATCGTTGAGGCGGTGCACGGCCTGCTTGCCAATGTCCGACAGACCGCCAAGCGCATCGCGGGTGTCATTGAAAAACGGCAATGGTCGCGAAGAGTCGGCCCAGTCGTTGTTGCCCACGTAACTGAAACCGAACATGCGCATGCCACGTGCGGCCCACTTGTCCAGGGCGTTGAGATCGTTGCCCAGTGGATAGGCGTTGAGCATGCTCATGAAAATCGCAAACTTGCCTTCGCCATGCAGGCGGCGGAAATCGTCCGGGGTGTAGGCGATGGCGACCTGATTGGGGAAATCGCGCACCAGGGTGCTGATGATCTTGTAGCGGGTTTCCTGTTCGAAGCGTGCTTCTTCGACAAACCCGGCAGTCGGACGGTGTGGAGCGTTGGCACCGTTCCAGATTTCCGGCCAGCCGAAGATCGTCAGGGCGGCACCGGACAGGCGCCCGCGGGCGGTTTTCACCAGATCGAACTGGCCGCTGCCATCCTTGTCGGCTTCATTGCCGGCGGTGCCGAAATCCAGCGGCACGGTGATGTGGCTGTCGAAAGAGAGGATGCGATCCTGCAACTCATCGGCTTGCTGCATGACTTTGACCGGGTAACCGGGATTGTCCTTGAACCAGTGCTCCCAGACCGCAAAGCCTGCGGCAGCACTGATCGCCAGGGCCAGCGGCAGGCCGATGTAAAGAGCCTTTTTCGAACGTGGTTTTGTCATTGCCATCTCAGTCAGGTTCGCCGTCGAGGTGCAGGCGCAAGGGCCTTCGCTATCTGGGTGGAACGACTGAGCGGCCGGGTAATTTAGGTCTGGGCGAAAAGAACGCAGCCCGATGCAGGCACTGCCCAAGGCTGCGATCTTTTCGGGACGCCATAAATTTACCTCTGCAACAAACGTTCTAGCTTGGATAAAGCCTGCTTCATGGCTGACACAGGTAGGGCAATGAAGATTTCTCGACGATGGTTCATGGCGGGCCTGGCACTGACCGGCGCCGCTGTGCCTGCAGCGTATTTTGGGCATCGTGAATGGACGAAGCCGGATCCGACGATCACCCCGGGTGAGGCGTCGTTCGACATCGCGGATGTTGCCGGGCAGCGCCTGGCTGATGCGCTGCGCGGTGTCTGGAAGATCCGTTTCGAGGGTCATGACGCCGGTATCGCGGGTTTGCCCAGAGACGGCCTGGAAGTGTTTCTCGATGTTGCCCACAAAGGGCGCGGTGTTATCGGTTTTCTCGACACGGCCGAGCGTTTGCGCTCGTCTCAGGCACCGCGCTATCGAATTCTCGCGGACCTCGCCGATGTCAAAGCCTCGCAGTTGAGTTGGCGACTGGTCAGCACATCAGCGGTGGACGGTGCACCGGGCTACGAATTCAACATGGCGCTGGATGAAGTCTGGGGCGGTTTCGGCAACGCCGGCAGCGGCAGCCTCAGCGGGCGCGTCCTCAACCTTGATCGGCCGTTGATGCTGACGGCGCAGGACAATCGTTTCATTGCCGTCAAACGTGTGTTCCCCGAGGCCCGCGAACGCACAGGGTTGAACCCGACGTTGCTGGCCTGGCTGATCTCCCCCGAGCACCGTTTGTTCCACCAGCTCTGGCATGCCAGCCGCGACAAGTGGCATACCTTGAGCGAGGAAAAGCGCGGCGCCCTGCGCGGTATCGGCTGGCAGCCCGGCCCGCGTGACAAGGAGCGCGACGCCCGTGGCCCGCGCAAGGATCGCAATGGTTCGGGGATCGATTTCTTCTTCATGCACCGGCACATGCTGGGTACGGCGCGTTCAATGCAGGATCTGCCGTCGTGGCAGCATTTTCCGCTACCGCAGCCGGAGTTGATCCGCGATCGCCAGGGCTTTGCCGATTATTTCGACAATCACGACGGCACTTCGCTGCCGCCGACCTGGCTGGCCGAAGATGATGACGAATACTCGCAATGGGTCAGCGACATCAAGACGGCCGAGACGTATCACAGCAATTTCCTGGTATGGGAATCGCGCTACCGTGACCCGCGCTACCTGGCCAAACTGACCTTGGGGCAGTTCGGTTCGGAGGTTGAACTGGGGCTGCACGATTGGCTGCACATGCGGTGGGCGTCCGTGCCACGCGATCCGTCCAACGGGCACCCGGTGCCATTTGCGCGTGATCCGGCCGATTTTTCCGCGCGTTGGTACGCCGCTGAAAACGATTTCCTGGGCGATCCGTTCTCCTCTCATGTGAGCCCGGTGTTCTGGGCGTTCCATGGCTGGATCGATGATCGTCTGGAAGACTGGTTCCGCGCGCACGAACGCTTTCATCCGGGTGAAGTCAGTCGCCTGCAGGTCAATGGTGTGCCGTGGTTTGCACCGGGACGCTGGGTGGAAGTCGCCGACCCGTGGCTCGGGCCGAGCACCCACGGCTGCAGCACGGTGCCGGGCCTGCAACCAGGCAAGTCAGTGGAGATGGATCCGGAAACCATGAAGCTGGCCCTGCGCATCACCTTCAGCGATGACGAGAAGGTGTTGTCGTCGTTGTTCCGCAAGGTACCGCAGCGTCCATGGTATGCGCGTCATCTGAAGCCCAAACAGACGACGGTCTGAGACGGTCTTCACTGCAATCGCCAGCAGGCCGACGCCCACACATTCAATTGCACCGATGAATGTTGTGGGGGCCGGCCTGCTGGCGATTGCGTTTGCAGGTCAGCGCGATGCCAGTGCCTGCCAGCCGCCGCCCAACGCCTTGTACAACGCAATGCTTGCCTGCATGCGTGACAATCTCAACTGCACATTCAGGTCCTGCGCGGCATACAGCGTGCGTTGGGTTTCCAGTACCGTCAGCAAATCCTCTGCGCCGGCCTGGTAGCGACTCTGGGCGATGTCGAACGCCGATTGCGCTTGCCGCAGTTCCTCGCTTTGCCATTGCCGTTGTTCGTCGAGGCCGCGAATGCTGTTCAAGGCTTTTTCGACATCGGCGAAGCCGTTGATGATCGCGCCGCGATAGTTCTGCAGCAGTTCTTCCTGACGTGCAGTGGCCTTGTCGCGCTCTGCGCCAAGACGACCGTTATTGAAGATCGGCCCGATCAGTCCGGCAGTCAGGTTGTAGAACGGGCTGCGCAGAACGTCGCGTAACTGGTCGGCCCCCGAGCCGATATCGGCACTCAGAGTGACCTTGGGCAGCATGGCGGCGCGCGCAACTTTGACGTCGGCCTCGGCGGCGGCCAGTTGCGCTTCGGTACGGGCGATGTCCGGGCGGCGATTGAGCAGATCGCTTGGTACGCCAGCGGCGATTTCCGGCCAATGCAGTTGATCAAACGATTCCCGGTTCAGCGCAAGTTCCTGAACGGGTCGACCCAGCAGGGCAGCGAGGCTGATCGAAGCGTCCCGGGCTTGTTGCTGCACCAGCGGCAATTGCCGTTGCTGGGCCGCTACCAGGCTTTTCTGTTGAGCCAGTTCCAGGGCGGTGGCCGAGCCTGAATCAAAACGTGTTTGCACCAGTTTCAAAACGCTTTGCGCGTTGGCCAGATTGAGTTCGGCAATGCGGCTCTGCTCGCGCAGCGACAAGGTTTGCGCATAGGTGTCGGCAACACTCCCGAACAAAGTCAGCTCCACCGTGGCGCGGTCGAATTCGCTGGCCTGCAAGGCGAATTGCGCACTGTCGCGCGACGCCTGCTTGCCTCCCCAAAAGTCGATTTCATAACTCGCATTCAGATTGGCGTCGAAGTAATCCACGGCCTTGTTGCTACTGTCGGCATCCAGCTGGCTGTAGCCATTGCCGCGTAACAGTTTCTGCCGATTGGCATTGAGCGTGGCCTGCACTTCTGGCAATTGTGAGCCGCCGGCGATCACAGTGCCGGCCTGGGCCTGGCGTACCCGGGCCATGGCGGCGGCGAGATCGAAGCTGCCGGTGCGAGCCTGTTCGATCAGGCGATCAAGCTCCTGGCTGCCAAACTGCGTCCACCATTGCGGGTTGTTGCGGGCACTGCTGGCAGTCTGCGCTGACTGCCACGCGGCGGGCGGTTGCAAGCCGCTGTCCGGACGCTGGAGGGGATTGGCGCAGGCGCTGAGAATCAGGCACACGGTCAACAGACTGAGACGCGGTTTCATAGATCGATCATTCACTGGTAAGGGCCGTGACCGGGTCGAGCCGGGCAGCTTTGCGGGCCGGCATGAAGCCGAAGACAACACCGGTGACAAGGGCGCAGCCAAAAGCGCCGAGCACCGCCAGCAGCGAAAAGGCGACGGCGACGTCGCTGAGGATCAGCACACCACCGACGATCAGCGCCAAGGCAATCCCGGCGATCCCGCCGACCACCGAGAGCATCACCGCTTCGGTGAGGAACTGACGCAGAATGTCGCGCTGGCGGGCGCCGGTGGCCATGCGAATACCGATCTCGCGGGTGCGTTCGCGCACGGTCATGAGCATGATGTTCATCACGCCGATCCCGCCGACCAGCAGCGAAATCGCGGCAATCGAGCCGAGCATCAGCGACAGGGTGTTTTGCGTACGCGCTTCGGCCTGGATCATGGCGGCGTTGTTGGTCAGTTCGAAATCCTTTTTGCCGTTATGCAGGCGCAGCATCATGCGCTCGATTTCCTGTTCGGTTTCCTTGACCTTGCGCGCATCGGCGGCGGCGATGGCGACGTACTCCGGGTTATACGTGCCAAACAGGCGCGTGCTGGCGGCGGAGTAGGGAATGGCGATGCGGTCGTCACTGTCGGAATCGCCGGAGCTGGAGCCTTTTTCCGCGAGAACCCCGACCACTTGAAAGGGCACGTTTTCAATCAGGATGTACTGCCCGATGGGGTTGGCGACGTCCTTGAGCAACTTGCTTCTGACTTTGTGGCCGATGACAGCAACCGCAGCGCCACTGGCTTCGTCGGCTGCGGTGAAGTAAGTCCCTTCAACCACCGGCCAATTGAAAATCTTCGGGAAGTTGGTGTCATTGCCGCCCACGTAACTGTTGTGATCGAGATTGCCGAAACGCACCACGGCTTCGGCGCCGTTGACGGGCATGATCTGCTTGATCAGCGGCAGGGTGGCGAGCACGGCGAGGTCGTCGAGGGTGATGATGCCCTGCGGTGCGCGCGGGTGCGGAGGGACGCCACCCAGGTAAATGATGTTCGAACCGAACGCGCCCATCTGCGCCATGACCTGACGCTTGCTGCCTTCGCCCACGGCGAGCATGACCACCACCGAGGCTACGCCGATGATGATCCCGAGCAGGGTCAGTGCGGTGCGGAAACGATTGATCCACATCACCCGCCAGGCGGCGTGCAGGGCGTCTACCAGTTCGCCTTTCCAGGCGCCGGAGGCTTGCGCGCCTTCGCTCAGGCGCTTGCGCAGGTCGACGGCTTGCAAGGCGCCGGGGTTGGCCGTGGTCTGGGCTTCGGGATTGTCCCGGGCGCTGTCGCTGATGATCAGGCCGTCGCGGATCTCGATGATGCGCTTGGCCCGCGCCGCGACTTCGCGGTCGTGGGTGATCAGGATGACCACGTGGCCCTGGCTCGCCAGCTCGTCGAGCAGCGCCATGACTTCTTTGCCGCTGTGGCTGTCGAGGGCGCCGGTGGGCTCGTCGGCGAGGATGATGTGGCCGCCGTTCATCAGCGCCCGGGCGATCGACACCCGCTGCTGCTGACCACCGGACAACTGGTGCGGACGGTTGCCGGTGCGCGAGGCCAGACCGAGGCGATCGAGCAGGGCGGCAGCGCGGGCGTGACGTTCGGCGGCGGGGGTGCCGGCATAGATCGCCGGCATCTCGACGTTTTCCTGGGCCGAGCCGGACGGAATCAGGTGATAGCCCTGAAACACGAATCCGAAGGCTTCGCGGCGTAGCCAGGCCAGTTCATCAGTGTCGAGGCCGGCGACGTTTTCCCCGGCGAAACGGTATTCGCCGGAGGTGGGCCGGTCGAGGCAGCCGAGAATGTTCATCAGCGTCGATTTGCCGGAGCCGGAAGCGCCGACAATCGCCACGAATTCCCCGGCGTGGATCGACAGGTCGATCCCGCGCAGCACATGCACTTCAGGCGCGTCGCCACCGCCGTAGGATTTACGGATGTCCTGCAGGTCGATCAGGGGCGTCTGCATTCAGCCTCCGCTGCCGTCGGCCGGGCCGATCAACAGGTGGTCGCCTTCGTTCAAGCCTTCCAGTACCTGGACTTTCAAGCGATCGCTGATTCCGGTGTGCACTTCGCGGGACTGGATGTCGCCATTGGCGGCGATCACCTGCGCGGTCTGCCGGTTTGCAGTGGCAGTGCCTTGCAGGGCGGCAACCGGTGCGGTGAGAACATCCTTTGCCTGGCTGGCGACGAAGAATACCTGGGTGGTCATTTCCGCCATCAGTGCATTGTCGGCGTTGTCGACATCCAGCAGCACGGTGTAGAGCACCACGCGAGCGCTGCCGCTTTTGCTGGAACTGGCAGGACTGCCGCCGCCCTGGCTGGTCTGGTCCAGCGGCTTGGGCGGCACCGGCAGGATTTGCCGCACGGTGCTGCTCCAGCGTCGATGGCCGCCGCTGAGGGTGGTGAAGTAGGCGGTCATGCCCGGTTTGACGTGGCCAATGTCGGCTTCGGAAACTTCGGCCCATACGGTCATCGGCGACAGTTTGGCGATGCGCAGTATCAGCGGTGTCTGTTGTTGTGCGTTGAGGGTCTGGCCTTCGCGGGCATCGAGGGCAACCACGGTGCCGGCCATCGGTGCATAAATGCGGGTGTAGCCGAGTTCGGCCTGATCGCTGCGCAGGCTGGCTTCGGCCTGGCGGATCTGCGCCTGGAACATGTCGATGCGCGCCTGGGTGGCTTTCAGTTCGGCGCGGGCGGTCTGCACGTCTTCTTCGCGGGTGGCGCCGCCCGCGGCCAGGTTCTGTTGGCGCTGGTATTTCTGTTGCGCGAGTTCGTGCTGGGCTTTCTGTTCCTGCAACTGGGCCTTGAGGTTTTCGATGGAAAAACGTCCGGCGTCGAGTTTGGCTTTCTGGGTCGACGGATCGATCTCCACCAGCAGCTCACCTTCCTTGACCACGTCGCCGACCTCTACGTGGATCTTGCGGATCTGCCCCGACGCCTGGGCGCCGACGTCCACATAACGCCGTGGTTGCAGGGTGCCCAGTGCGGTGACGCTGCTTTCGATATCGCCGCGGGTCACCTGTACGGTGGCGAACTTGTCCCGTCCGGGGGGCAGGATCTGCCAGGCGGCGTAGGCGACAACAGGGATCAGACAAAGGACTACGAGCAGGGCGCGTCGGGCGGGGCGGGGACGTTTCATGCAGGGTTCCGGCCAGTGGAAATCGGCCCGTCGTTCAGAGGAGTGCACAGGATCAGGCACCGTTGAACGCTGCCGCAGGGCGCGACAGACACGGGGAGCTGTCCTTTAAACGATGAATGCGGAACGTAATTTAAGCGGCGAAACAGGTTGTTACAGCAATCTGAAGGTATAGCCGGCCACAATTTATCGGGCAACGACAAACACTACTTTAAATCTATATGAGAATTACTATAAATTACGCACCTCAAGTTGCCACTATCTTGCTACTGCCTCGTGCGGCTCAGCAGAACGGTGTGCTAAAGGACAGAACCCGCACTCAAGCGGCCGGGAGTCATGTTGGAAAACTACTATCGTGAGCTGGTGTGTTTCCTGAACGCCAAGCTCGGCAACCGTCAGGTCGCCGAAGATGTGGTGCATGACGCCTATGTGCGGGTTCTGGAGCGTTCCAGCGATACGCCGATCGAACAGCCCCGAGCCTTCCTTTATCGCACCGCGCTGAACCTGGTGATCGACGACCATCGGCGCAATGCCCTGCGTCAGGTCGAATCGCTGGAAGTGCTCGACAGCGAAGAGCGCTATTTCACCCCGTCCCCCCACAGCACCTTCGATCATGGCCAGCGTCTGGACATGCTGCAGCGCGCGCTGGCCGAGCTTTCGCCGCTGTGCCGCGAGAGTTTTCTGTTGCGCAAGATCGAAGGCCTGTCGCACCCCGAGATTGCGGAGCACCTTGGCATTTCCAAGGCTCTGGTGGAAAAGCACATCGTCAACGCCATGAAACATTGCCGCCTTCGAATCAAACAATGGGATGCCCATTGAGCCGTCGTCGTTAAATTTTATTTCACTGTCCTCGTTCCTACTCAACAGACGATCTGCTGTCCTGCTCCGGGCCGGCCGGTCACCCAAGCTCTTCCTCCGCGCTGTTCGGGGGTTCATCCAGAGGACACTGGAAATGACACAGGCAATTGCATCGCCCATCGTTCACGACCTGATCGGCGTCGGTTTCGGCCCTTCGAACCTGGCGCTGGCCATCGCTCTGCAAGAGCGCGGCCCGACTCAGGGCGAGCTGGATGTGCTGTTTCTCGACAAGCAACCCAACTACAGCTGGCACGGCAATACCCTGTCGACCCAGAGCGAGCTGCAGATTTCCTTCCTCAAAGATCTGGTGACCCTGCGCAATCCGACCAGCCCTTACTCGTTCGTCAACTACCTCAAGCATCACGGTCGTCTGGTGGACTTCATCAACCTCGGCACCTTCTATCCGTGCCGCATGGAGTACAACGACTACCTGCGCTGGGTGGCTGCGCAGTTCACCGAACAGAGCCGCTATGGCGAAGAAGTGCTGACCATCGAGCCGGTGCTGCACAACCATCAGGTCGAAGCCCTGCGGGTGATTTCCCGTGGTACGGACGGCCAGCAGTTCGTGCGCACCGCACGTTCGGTGGTGGTCAGCGCCGGTGGTACACCACGTATTCCCGAGGCTTTCAAGGCGCTGAAGGGTGATGGCCGGGTGTTCCATCACTCGCAGTACCTGGCGGAAATGGCCAAGCAGCCGTGCAACAACAACCAGCCGATGAGCATCGCGATCATCGGTGGCGGGCAGAGCGCGGCGGAAGCCTTCATCGACCTCAACGATTCGTTCCCGTCGGTGCAGGTCGACATGATCCTGCGCGGCTCGGCCCTGAAGCCGGCGGACGACAGCCCGTTCGTCAACGAAGTGTTCTCGCCGGAATTCACCGACCTGATCTTCCAGCAGAAGAGCAGTGAGCGCGAGCGTCTGGTCAACGAGTACCACAACACCAACTACTCGGTGGTCGACATCGACCTGATCGAGCGCATCTACGGCATCTTCTATCGCCAGAAAGTTTCCGGTGTTGCCCGCCATGCGTTCCGCACCCTGACCACTGTCGAGAAAGCCACCGCCACCGAACGCGGTATCGAACTGACCGTGCGCAACAACGCCACCGGCGAAGTCACCGTGCGTGCCTACGACGCGGTTGTGCTGGCCACCGGTTACGAGCGTCAGATGCACCGCAAATTGCTGGCGCCGCTGGAGGAGTACCTGGGCGATTTCGAAGTCGATCGCAACTACAAACTGATCACCGACGAGCGCTGCAAGGCCGGTCTGTACATGCAGGGCTTCTGCCAGGCCAGCCACGGTCTGAGCGATACGCTGCTGTCGATCCTGCCGATTCGCGCGGACGAGATTGCCGGCTCGCTGTATGAGCATGGCAAGAACCGTGGGCACAGCCGTTCGGTGATGGATCTGTTGCTGGCCACTGCCAGCTAAGTATCCTTTTTAGCCTGATCGTTCCCACGCAGAGCGTGGGAACGATCTCGGCGATCTCGGGGGGCAATCCTGAACCCTTCCTGAACACCCGCCACATTCCCCGACACACTTCCTTTTGCGGGTTTACTCTCCAGACATCGGGGCGTAAGCTTCGCGCGTTTTCATCAATAGCGGAGACCCACAGTGGGTACTTGTTCGAGTGACAGTTGTCGGCCGGTCCTTGTAACCGGCAGATTCTCGGCAAGATAACGCGCATTCCTTTGTGCCGTTGTCTCGCCGAACAGCGAGCAGCGGCATCCCGATCATGACCGGTCTTGGTCATGTCCCGACGTCCTTCTCATCGACACTGAAAAGCCTGTGAAGTCGACTTTATCGTCGTCATTGCAGCCCTATCGACACGCCTGTCTTTTCTGACCGGCGCGCCACGCCTTGCCGTGCCGGTTTCCCGGTGCCCGGGACGAGGACGTACCTGCTCGACGGTTTCCCGGCTGACCATAGGGGCAACAGCCATGAAACTTACGCTCAAGGAATTTTTCGCAGGCTTCCTGCGGACCCGCCACATCGCCCGGCACTTCCGTCGCCTGGCCTTGCTGGAAACCCTCAGCGACACCACGGTCAGCCGTGAAGTGCCGCCCACCCTGGCCAATACACTCGTGGATGCCGCCCATTGCGACAGCGGCGTGCTGCTGTCGAACCTCGGCACCCACACTGACGGCCTCACCGATTTCGAAGTCGATGTGCTGCGCGCGCAGCATGGCCTCAACGAAGTCGAACACGAGCAACCGCTGCCGTGGTGGACCCACCTGTGGCACTGCTACAAGAACCCGTTCAACCTGCTGCTGACCCTGTTGGCGGTGATCTCGTGGCTGACCGAAGACCTCAAGGCCGCCATCGTGATTTTCTCGATGGTGGTGCTGTCGACGCTGCTGCGCTTCTGGCAGGAAAGCAAATCCAACCAGGCCGCCGATGCGCTCAAGGCGATGGTCAGCAACACTGCCACCGTGCTGCGCCGGGATGCGCCGCGCGCTGAACTGCCGATCAAGCAACTGGTGCCCGGCGATCTGATCGTGCTTTCGGCCGGCGACATGATTCCTGCCGATTGCCGGGTGCTCAGCGCCAAGGACCTGTTCGTCAGCCAGGCGGCGATGACCGGTGAATCGATGCCGGTGGAGAAATTCCCGCGTCAGGCCGATCGCGACACGCGCAATCCGCTGGAACTCGACAACATCCTGTTCATGGGCACCAACGTGGTATCCGGCACAGCGGTGGCGGTGATTCTCACCACCGGCAACAGCACCTATTTCGGTGCGTTGGCGCAGCGGGTCGGGGCGACCGATCGCGCGGTGACTTCGTTCCAGCAAGGGGTGAACAAAGTCAGCTGGCTGCTGATTCGCTTCATGTTCGTCATGGCGCCGCTGGTGTTGTTCATCAACGGTTTCACCAAGGGCGACTGGACCGAAGCGCTGCTGTTCGCGCTGTCGATCGCCGTGGGCCTGACTCCGGAAATGCTGCCGATGATTGTCACCTCGACGCTGGCCAAGGGGGCGGTGTTCCTGTCGCGCAAGAAAGTCATCGTCAAACGTCTGGATGCGATCCAGAACTTCGGCGCCATGGACGTGCTGTGCACCGACAAGACCGGCACCCTGACCCAGGACAAGATCTTCCTGGCACGCAACGTCGACGTCTGGGGCGAGGACTCCGACGACGTGCTGGAAATGGCGTACCTCAACAGCTACTACCAGACCGGCCTGAAAAACCTGCTCGATGTGGCGGTGCTGGAACACGTGGAAATCCACCGTGAGCTGAAGGTCGGCACGGCGTTTCGCAAGGTCGACGAGATCCCGTTCGACTTCAATCGTCGGCGCATGTCGGTGGTCGTCGAGGGACGCGGCCAGCCGCATCAACTGATCTGCAAGGGCGCGGTTGAAGAAGTGCTGGCGGTGTGCAGCCGGGTTCGTCACGGTGAAGTCGACGAAGCCTTGAGCGATGAATTGCTGGCGAAAATTCGTCAGGTCACAGCAGCATTCAACGCTGAAGGCTTGCGCGTGGTCGCGGTGGCGGCACGCTCGATGCCTGAAGGGCGCGACACTTACAGCCTGAGCGACGAGCAGGAACTGACGCTGATTGGTTATGTGGCATTCCTCGATCCGCCGAAGGAAAGCACCGCCCCGGCACTCAAGGCCCTGGCCGAGCACGGCGTGGCGGTGAAAGTGCTGACCGGCGACAACGAGCTGGTGACCGCCAAGATCTGCCGCGAAGTAGGCCTGGCCCAACAAGGCCTGTTGATGGGCAACGACATCGAACGCATGAGCGACGCCGAACTGGCCGTGGCGGTGGAAACCACCAACGTGTTCGCCAAGCTGACGCCGTCGCACAAGGAGCGCATCGTGCGCATCCTCAAGGGCAACGGCCACGTGGTCGGGTTCATGGGCGACGGCATCAACGACGCCCCGGCGCTGCGCACCGCCGACATCGGAATTTCCGTGGACAGCGCGGTGGACATCGCCAAGGAAGCGGCCGACATCATCCTGCTGGAGAAGAGCCTGATGGTGCTGGAGGAGGGCGTGCTGGAAGGGCGCCGGACCTTCGCCAACATGCTCAAGTACATCAAGATGACCGCTAGCTCGAACTTCGGCAACGTGTTCTCGGTGCTGGTGGCCAGTGCGTTCATTCCGTTCCTGCCGATGCTGCCGATGCACCTGCTGGTGCAGAACCTGCTCTATGACATTTCGCAGATCGCGATCCCGTTCGACAACGTCGACGACGAGATGCTGAAACAGCCGCAACGCTGGCAGCCAGGCGACGTCGGGCGCTTCATGTTGTTCTTCGGCCCGATCAGTTCGATCTTCGACATCACAACGTTCGCCTTGATGTGGTACGTGTTCGATGCCAACACCCCGGATCACCAGACCCTGTTCCAGTCCGGCTGGTTCGTGGTGGGGCTGCTGACCCAGACGCTGATCGTGCACATGATCCGCACGCCGAAGATTCCGTTCCTGCAAAGCCGCGCGGCCATGCCGTTGCTGGTGATGACCGGAATCATCATGGCCGTGGGCATCTTCCTGCCGATGGGGCCGCTGGCGCACTACTTCAAATTGCAGGCGCTGCCGTCGATGTACTTCGTGTTCCTGCCGGTGATCCTGCTGGCGTACATGGCGCTGACTCAGGCCGTCAAAGGCTTCTACATCCGCCGGTTCGGCTGGCAGTAACAGGCAAGATTCCCCCCTTGTGGGAGCAAGGGGGGCGGTTTCAAGGAGTTTCACATGCAAGCGATCAACAATCTCAACCTCACCTCATTGCTCGACACGTTGGTCAGCCTCAGCGCGGCGTTCATCCTCGGTGGCCTGATCGGCTTCGAACGCCAGTACCGGCAACGCACGGCGGGTTTGCGCACCAACGTGCTGGTGGCGGTCGGTGCGGCGATTTTCGTCGACATGGCCAACCGTCTCGCCGGTGCCGAAGGCGCGGTGCGGGTGGTTGCCTACGTGGTCTCAGGCATCGGTTTTCTCGGCGCCGGCGTGATCATGCGCGAAGAAGGCAACGTGCGCGGGCTCAACACCGCCGCCACGCTCTGGACCTCGGCGGCCGTCGGCGCCTGCGCCGGTGCCGACCTGCTGGCCGAAGCGGTGCTGGGCACCTTGTTCGTGCTCGCCGCCAATACCTTGCTGCGGCCGATCGTCAACAACATCAACCGTCAGCCGCTCGATGTGGTCTCGGCGGAAGTCACCAACATCGTCTACGTCATTGCCCGGCGTTCGCAGCAGACCGCCGTGTTCGCCTTGCTTGAAGCCGAGCTCGAACGCAGCAACTACCCGGCCAGTGACGTTGATGTGCACGCCTTCGGGGCCGATGAAATCGAGATCGAAGCGACGCTGGCGACCACTTCGGTGGACGGCGATGAGCTGGATGCACTGGTGAAGCGGATTTCCACTTCAAGCCTGGTGGTGCAGGCGTTCTGGAGTCCGAGTACCACGGAGTAAGGCGCTCAATTCAGACGAGTGAAGGAATTTTCGGAAAAGTCCTACAGAGTGCACCTCGGCGCTTGGGTAGTCTTGCCGCCACTTGAAGCGACTACCCGGACTTCCACGTTGACCGACAAAACCCTGCGCATCCTGATCGCCGACTTGCAGCACTTCCACCGGATGAAGATTGAGCGGATGTTCAATGGCCTCGATTACTACCGCATTGCGCCGGTGCAAAACCTTGCCGAACTGCTGACGCTGGTCGATTACGGCTGTGAGCCGTTCGATGTTTTGGTGGTCAACGCAGAACTGGCGATCGGGATCGAGGATCTGCGCGGTTTTCTGTTTGATCACCCACAAGTCCGAAGGGCGCTGGTCTATGGTGAGCCGGCGGATTCTTCAGGTGTTTCCAGGCGATTTGGGGTAAAGATCATCAGCAGCCCTGAAGCAGTGCCTTCCATCCGCGCCATCGAACAGTTGATGACCTGGGTCGAGTCTTCGCTGGAGCGCTCTTCGCGTGTTCGATCACAGATCGGCCTGACGCACAACTGTCAGATCTGACAGGTGAAAAAACGTGCACACCGTGCAACAGTTGTAGCGCAGCTACCAATAGTCCCGTTCATGCAAGATCGGTGGCGTCATGTCATGTATTCGCCCCGGGAGTGGTCATGGGTTCAGCATTGATCGTCGATGATCATCCGATTGTGGTCAGAGCCCTTCGCCTGGTTCTGGAGTCTGCGGGTTACAAACCGATCCATGTGACTGGCAGAGGTGTCGATGTGGTGCCGATGCTGCGTGAGCACGCGCCGAAACTGGTAGTGCTCGACCTGAAACTCGATGGCTTCGGAGGCCTGGAGGTATTAGCCCGCATCAGAGCCATCGGGCTGGTCTGCAATGTGGTGATTTTCACCTCGGCCGACCCTGAACACTATCTGATGCGCTGTCGACGGGCAGGGGCGATGGCTTTTGTCGCCAAATCCGCCTCGATGCAGCATTTGCAAAATGCAATCAAGGCCGTCCGTTCGGGTTATACCTACTTCCCCGAAATGCCTGCGGTCAATGCCGGGCAATCCGAATCTCACCGCGATGAGCGAGAGTTGATCGCGCTTCTGTCGACCCGCGAAATGGAGATCATGCTGCAGCTGGCCAGAGGCGAGTCCAACAAGCACATTGCTCTGGCGATGAACCTCAGTCATAAAACCATCAGTACCTACAAGACCCGCTTGATGCTGAAATTAGGGCTAAGTTCGCTGGTGGTGTTGCGAGAGTTTGTCAAACGCAACGGCCTGTTTTGATCGGCCGCGCCATGATTTCGCTTCTTCGGTTCGTTCTTCTGTCGATACTGATGCTTGCAAGTGCAGTACACGCGACCGAGGCACAACGGCTGGAAATCGTCTCCCGCACCCGCCTTGAGGGTGTGCAGATTCAACTGGATGAGCAGGATCGGCAGTGGCTCCGTGCGCATCCGATATTGCGCATCGGTGCCTCCTGGCCGGATTACCCGCCCTTTGAGTTGACCCGCAAGCGCCATGAACTGGAAGGTCTTACGGCCGATTACGCGGATGCGATTGCACAGATTTTGAACATCGGCGTTGAAGTCTGGTGTTATCCCGACCGCGCAAGCGCCATGGCTGCGCTCGAGGCCGGTGAGGTGGACCTGCTGGGCACGTCGAACGAGTTCGAAAAAGCCAATTCTCGCCTGATGCTGTCCCGTGCCTACGCCGAAGATCAGCCGATGTGGGTAACCCGGATCGAAGAACCGTTGCCCGGCGATCTGGCTGGTAAGCGCATCGCCATGGTGGACGACTACCTGCCAGCCTCGACCATCGAAGAAGCGTACCCGCAAGCCTCCCTGCAACGTTATCGATCGATTCTCGATGCCCTCGGCGCCGTGGCGTTCGGCCGGGATGATCTGTACCTGGGCGACTTCATCAGCGCCAGCTATCTGATCAACACCCATTTTCAGAATGACCTGCAACTGGCCGGCCCTTCGGGCCTCGACGCCAATCCGTTCGGCTTTGCCCTGGCCCGCAGCAACACGCGCTTGAAACGTCTGGTCGACAAGGCCCTGCTGGCAATTCCCATGGAGCAGCGCCTGGCCATCGAGCTGCGCTGGAGCGCCGGTCGCGCCGATATGGCAGCGCAGTCACGGGTGAGCCTGAGCGACAGCGAACAACAATGGCTGGATCAGCATCCGGTGGTGCGGGTCGGCGCTATCGATGATTTTGCACCGCTGACATTCTTTGACGCCGATGGTCGGTTCAGTGGTCTGGTTGCGCAACTGCTCAACCTGATCAGTCAGCGCAGCGGCCTGACGTTCGAGGTGGTGCGCGGTCAATCTCTGGATCGTCAGGTCGAGCAACTCAAAAGCGGTGCACTGGACCTGTTGCCGGTGATGACACCGAGCCGCGAGCGCGAAACGCAAATGCTGTTCACCCGCTCGTACGCCAACAGTCCCTTCGTCTTGATCAGCGACTCCAGGGCTCAGGCGCCGCGCAGCCTTGAAGAAATGGCAGGTAAACGTCTGGCGCTCTATCGCGGCAATCCGTTGCGCGATTATCTGCTGGAGCATGTGCCGCAGATCCGCCTGATCGAGTTGCCAAGCCCGGCGGACGGTACGCGGGCGCTGCTCGAAGGTCGGGCTGAGGCGACATTGAGTTCGCTGCTGGTAGCGCGCTACCAGATCGATCACCAGTACCGCGATCGCTTGCGGATTGTCTCCACGCTGGGCGATTTGCCGGCCCGGGTTGCGATGGCGACGGCGCTCGATGACCCGCAGTTGCAATCGATTCTGAACAAGGCACTGCTTAGCATCGCACCGCAGGAAATTGACGCTCTGGTCGCGCGCTGGAGTCGTAACGTGATCCTGCAAGACAGCTATTGGCACCGTCATCGAGAGCAAATACTGCGCGGGTTTGCAGTGGCGGCAGGGTTGTTGCTGTTGGCATTGGGCTGGATCGGTTTTCAGCGTCGGCAGATCCGCCACCGTCAGCAATGGTTGAGTCAGTTGCAGGAGGCCAAGGACGCAGCCGATGAAGCCAACCGTGCCAAAAGCACGTTTCTGGCGACCATGAGCCATGAAATCCGCACACCGATGAACGCCCTGATCGGCATGCTCGAACTGGCCCTCAAGCGTGCCGATGAAGGCGTGACCGATCGGGAGGCGATCGAGGTGGCATCCAGCGCCGGGCAGCAACTTCTGGCATTGATCGGCGATATTCTCGACATCGCCCGTATCGAGTCCGGGCACTTGTCGCTGGCTCCTGAGCGCGCCAATCTGCGCGAGGTGGTGGCGTCGGTGTGCCGGATTTTCGAAGGCCTGGCCCGACAGAAGCAACTGTTGTGGCAGGTGGAAATGGACGAGCGCAGCAACGTTGAGGTGATGCTCGATCCCCTGCGTTTCAAACAAGTGCTGTCGAACCTGCTGAGCAATGCAATCAAGTTCACCGATGACGGCGAGGTGAGCCTGCGCTTGCGGGTGTTTGGAGAACAGGATGGGCAGATTGAAGTGGGCGTGGCCATTGAAGACAGTGGCCGAGGGATCAGCGCCGAGGATCAGCAACGGTTGTTCAGCCCGTTTGTGCAGGTCGGTGATCATCAATCTGTGGCGCACAGCGGTTCTGGCCTGGGGCTGGTGATCAGCCGCAATCTGTGCCGGATGATGGGCGGTGATTTGTGGATGAACAGCGAACTGAACCGCGGCACGCAGGTCATGCTGCGACTGGAACTGCCGTTGCTGGCGCCGCTTGTGCAGGAGGCTGAACCGCTGTCAGCGGCGGCGACGGTGAAGTCGCTGCACGTGCTGGTGGTGGATGACCATCCGGTGAATCGCCTGCTGTTGTGTCGGCAGTTGAGTGAGCTTGGGCATCGCGCCGTTGACACTGGCGGGGGTGAGGAGGGACTGGCGCGGTGGCGCGGTCAATCCTTCGATGCGCTGATCACCGATATCAACATGCCGGGGCTCAACGGTTACGAGTTGACGCGAGCGATTCGTCAGGAAGAGGCCGCGATGGGCAGGGCGCCCTGTCTGATCCTCGGATTTACCGCCAATGCGCAGATGGAAGAAAAACAGCGATGCCGGGCGGCCGGGATGGACGATTGCCTGTTCAAGCCGGTGCTGTTGCGCGAATTGAGCCAGGCGCTGATGTCAGCAACATACGGAGGAGCGCAGGTCGAAAGCATGGACGATCCGGCAGTGGCCGAATTCGACCTGAGCGCGCTGTTCGAACTGGCAGGCGCGGACAACCCGCTGATCGGGCAGTTGCGCGAAGAAGTGCTGAGCAGTCTGCGCATCGACCTGAAACGCCTGGACGCATCAGGGCGGGATCGCAAAGTCTTGCGTGATCTGGGGCATCACATCACGGGCGGGGCGCACATGATCGGTGCCGAGCGCGTGGTCTCGGCGTGTCGGGTACTCGAGCAGGCCTGCCGGGACGATGAGCCCGAAGCGGCATTGACGGCCGCCATCGAGTTGCTGCGCGTGGCCATGCACGACCTCGCGCAGCAGCTTCAGGCCTGATCGGTCAGTCCCACTGCGGCGCAATGCCTTTGGGGCTGGTCAGGCGATGGCCGCGCTCCAGTGTGGCAATCAGCGCCATGTCGGCGTCGCTCAGGGTCAGCGCCGTGGCGCCGAGGTTGCCTTGCAGGTTGGCGCGTTTGGTCGACGACGGAATTACCGCGTAACCCGATTGCATCGCCCACGCCAGAGTGACCTGCGCCGGGGTGGCTTGCAGACGCTCGGCGATCTGCACGATCAGCGGATCCTTCAGTACTTCACCATAGGCCAGGGTCATGTACGACGTGATCTGAATGCCCTGACTTTGCGCGAACTCGACGACCTTGCGGTTTTGCAGGTACGGGTGCAGCTCTATCTGGTTGGTGGCGATATTTTCCGCGCCGACCGCCGCGATCGCCTGTTTCATCAGGTCGATGGTGAAATTGGACACGCCGATCTGCCGGGTCAGGCCCAGGCGTTTGGCTTCCAGCAGCGCGCCCATGAATTCTTCGACCGGCACCTGATCTTCCGGCGACGGCCAGTGGATCAGCGTCAGGTCCAGGTAGTCGGTCTGCAGCTTTTGCAGGCTCTCTTTGAGGCTTTCAATCAGCCGGTCTTTGGCGAAGTTGGCGATCCAGATCTTGCTGGTGATGAACAGTTCTTCGCGGGCGATGCCGCTGGCAGCGATGGCCTCGCCAACGTCAGCTTCGTTTTCATAGATCTGTGCGGTGTCGATGACCCGGTAACCGAGCTCAAGGGCAGTGCTCACCGAATCGATGACCACCTGACCTTGCAGGCGAAACGTACCAAGACCGAAAGCGGGAACAGACATGCAGGAACTCCAGGGTTGCAGTGGGAATGGGGCAGGAGTATCCGCGTCTGGTTCCTTGGGAAAAACCGCTGTCGGGGCAAAGTACTGTTGACTGGAAGTCACGAATCACTGCGTTCGGTATCGTTCCACCAGTAGAACGATGAGGACGGTTTTGGCTGACTAGTACTAAATACGTGGCGAATTTATGATCGCTCCATGATCAACCTGATGACGGAGTCCACCATGAAAAACCTTATCGGTATCTACACCAGCCCTCGCGGCCACTGGGTCGGCGATGGGTTTCCGGTGCGTACCCTGTTTTCCTACGACAATCTGGGCAAGCACATCAGCCCGTTCCTCCTGCTGGATCACGCCGGGCCCGCGCAATTCACCCCGACCACCGAACGCCGTGGCGTGGGTCAGCATCCGCACCGTGGCTTCGAGACCGTGACCATCGTTTACGAAGGCGAAGTGCAGCACCGCGATTCCACCGGCAGCGGCGGCACCATCGGCCCGGGCGATGTGCAATGGATGACGGCAGCTTCCGGAATCCTGCATGAGGAATTCCACTCGGAAAACTTCGCCCGAACCGGCGGCAACCTGGAAATGGTGCAACTGTGGGTCAATCTGCCGGCCAAGGACAAAATGGCCGCGCCGGGTTACCAGACCATTCTGGACAGTGATATCCCGAATATCGCGCTCAAGGACGGTGCCGGCAGTCTGCGTCTGATCGCCGGTGAGTTCGACGGCCACAAAGGTCCTTCCCGCACGTTCACGCCTATCGATGTGTGGGACTTGCGGCTGAACACCGGCAAGCTGCTCTCGCTGGACTTGCACGAAGGCCGCAACACCGCGCTGGTGGTGTTGAAGGGTTCGGTACAGATCAACGGTGTGGAGTCGATGCGCGAAGGGCAGTTAGCGCTGTTCGAGCGCGATAGCAATCGCATCACCCTTGAAGCCAGCGCGGACGCGGTGGTGCTGCTGCTCAGCGGCGAGCCGATCGACGAGCCGATCGTCGGCCACGGCCCGTTCGTGATGAACACCGAGCAGGAAATCCATCAGGCTTTCGCCGACTTCCAGTCCGGCCGTTTCGGCCAGATGCACGGCTGAAAAAACCGGCAGGCGCCACGCGCGCCTGCCGGTTTTTTTTGAGCGCGCGCAGTGGCGCTCATCCCGCCAAATCAATTCCTCCTACACTGAGCCCAATCTGTGCGATCTTCTCGCGACTGGCCCCTGTCGGAGTTGTTTGATGCTGTCTCTGCTCACCGATCATCCGTTGTTTTGTGCCTTGATCCTGATCCTCATCGATCTCGGTCTGTGGCGTTTGATCAGCTCCCACGGCAGCGCGTGGAAACTGTTGGTGCGGGTGCTGATTTTTGCCCTGTTCAGCATCCTGCTGTTCAACGAAGGGCTCAACCCGATGGAGCCTGCGCCGTGGGCCGACAACGTGCCGTTGCACCTGGCGGCGACCGGGTTGCAGATCGGCTGGTGGCTGTTCGGCGCGCGGACTCTGACGGTGTTGATCGGCGCGGTGATGATGCAGCGGGTCGGGCACACCGGTCGGTTGTTGCAGGATCTGCTGGGCGCGGTGATTTTCCTGATCGCCATTATCGCGGCGCTGGCCTACGTGCTGGATCTGCCGGTCAAAGGCGTGCTGGCAACGTCCGGAGCGTTGGCGATCATCGTCGGTCTGGCGTTGCAGAGCACCTTGAGCGACGTGTTTTCCGGGATCGTGCTCAACACCACCAAGCCTTATCAGCTGGATGACTGGATCTCCATCGACGGCACCGAAGGCCGGGTCACCGACATCGACTGGCGCGCCACGCGCCTGCAAACCAGTCAGGGCAGCATGGCGGTGATTCCCAACTCGCTGGCGGCCAAGGCCAAGATCATCAACTTCAGTCGGCCGAGCAATATGTTCGGGGTTGCTGTCAGTGTGCAGGTCAGCCCCCATGCGCGGCCCAGCTCGGTGATCGATGCCCTGGAGCGGGCGATGCAGGGCTCTCGGCAATTGCTGGAGAGCCCCGCGCCGAGTGTCGCGCTGAAGAGCTCCAGCAGCGCTGGTGCCGAATATGAAATCAGCGGGTTCGTCGCTTCGATGAGCGAAAAGCGCCTGGTGCGTAATCAGCTGTTCGACCTGGCCTACCGGCACCTGCAAGCGTCCGGGGTCAATCTGCTGTCGAGCGATGAGCCGGGCATGCTGAGCAATCTTTCGCGTCCACGGGCGTTGCTCGACAGCTCGCCGATTTTCTCCACGCTGCGTCAGGAAGAGAAGGAAACCTTCAGCCAGAACATGACCCTGCAAACCTTCCGGGCCGGCGAGATGATTCTCGCGGGCGGCGAGGTCAGCGATCACCTGTTCATCATCGAATCCGGCGTGGTCTCGGTGACGCTCAAGCGCCACGGCACGCCATTCGAATCCGGGCGGATGGGGCCGGGCGAAGTGATTGGCGAGGCGGGGATTCTGTCCGATACGTCGTTGCCGGCCGACTTCTCGGCAAAAACCTTCTGCGCGCTGTACCGCATCGAGAAGTCTTATCTCAAGCCGTGCCTGGATGCCCGTCATGACATCAACGACGCGATGCAGGCGCTGCTCGATTTCCGCCTACACAAGGCGCAATCCCTGACGGAAGAAACACCGGTGGCGGCGCCGAAGAAAGGCTTCCTGCAATGGCTGCGCAATCGCGTCTGACCGTTCAGCGCAGTCCGTAGTCCGCCAGTTTGCGCTCCAGGTTCAGGCGCACCTGCGGCCATTCGTCATCGATGATGCTGAAGCGCACCGAATTGCGCTTGCGGCCGTCCGGCATGATGCGTTCGTGGCGGACGATGCCTTCCTGCTGCGCGCCGAGGCGCAGGATCGCGTTGCGCGATTTCTGGTTGTTTTCGTCGGTGGTGAACTGCACCCGCACACAATCGAGCACCTCGAAGGCGTGGCGCAGCATAAGGTACTTGGCCTCGGTGTTGACGAAGGTTTTCTGAAAGCGTGCCGAAATCCAGCTGCTGCCGATCTCCAGCTTGCGATTGAGCGGGTCGATCTTCCAGAACCGGGTCGAGCCGACCACTTCGCCGGTTTCCTTCAGCACGATGACAAACGGCATGACCGTGCCCGCCTCACGGCCGTCGAGGGCCTTTTTCAGGTAAGCGTCGACGGTGGTAGTCGACGGCACCACGGTGACCGTGAGATTCCACAGTTCACCGTCGGCGGCAGCGTGGAGCAGGGCATCGGCGTCGGTGTATTGAAGCGGGCGCAGGGTGATTCCCTGGCCTTGCAGCGTGGTTTGCATGTGGGGATTCTCGGCGATCAGGCGAGGGCCTATTACGCCGTACGGGAACGATCCGACGCAACCGTCGCGGTGGGTGGATGTCACAGTTTTTATCGGTCAATGGCGGGAATCCGGACGATGAAAAAAATGCGCATTGCCACGTTCAACGTCAACGGCCTGCGGGCCCGACTGCCGAACCTGCTGGAGTGGCTCAGGCGCGAGCAGCCGGACATCGTCTGTTTGCAGGAGCTGAAACTGGTGGACAGCGCGTTTCCTGCCGCCGAGCTGGAGGCCGCTGGTTACGGCGCCATCTGGCACGGTCAGGCGTCATGGAACGGCGTGGCGATTCTTGCCCGCGATGCGCAACCGCTGGAGAGCCGGCGCGGCCTGCCCGGCGATCCCGACGATAAACACAGCCGCTACCTCGAAGCGGCGGTGCATGGAGTGCTGGTGGGGTGTCTGTACCTGCCCAATGGCAACCCGCAACCGGGGCCGAAGTTCGACTACAAACTGGCCTGGTTCGAACGCCTGATCAAATACGCCCGGGATCTGCAAGGCAGCGATCACCCGGTGGTGCTGGCCGGCGATTACAACGTGGTGCCCACCGATCTGGATATCTACAACACCCGTTCGTGGCTCAAGGATGCGTTGTTGCAACCGCAAAGCCGCGAGTGCTATCAGCGTCTGCTGGATCAGGGCTGGACCGATTCGTTGCGGCATCTGTATCCCGAAGATCGGCTCTATACGTTCTGGGATTACTTCCGCCAGCACTGGCAGAAGAACTCCGGGCTGCGGATCGACCATCTGCTGCTCAATCCAAAGCTGACGCCGTATTTGCATGAGGCCGGTGTGGATGCCTGGGTGCGCAACGAACCGCATGCCAGTGACCACGCGCCGACGTGGATTCGCATCGATTCGCGTAAAAGACGCTAGCAGGTGATTGGTTAATTCAATTGTCGATTCGATGCCCGGATCCCGTATACATGGCGACCATCGGCGGAACGATCCGCGCCCCCATGCAAAAGGACCCAGCAATGAGCGAGCCACGCCTGACGAATCTGAAACAGTACCTGCAACGCCTGGGATTCGATGCGCCCCCGGCACCGACCCTTGAAACCCTGCGTCTGTTGCAACTGCGCCATACCGGCGCCTTTCCATTCGAAAACCTGTCGACGCTCAGTGGCGAGCCCGTCCTGATCGATCTGCTCTCCATCGAACGCAAAGTTTTGAATGACGCCCGTGGCGGATATTGCTACGAGCTGAACAATCTGTTTCTGGCTTTGCTGCTGGAGCTGGGGTTCGATGCCCGGGGGATCAGCGGGCGAGTGGTCATGAATCAGCCCGAGGGCAGCTGGACGGCGCGCACCCACCGCTTGAGCCTGGTAACCATTGACGACGTGCGCTACATCACCGACGTCGGCTTCGGCGGCATGGTGCCGACCGCGCCGCTGGTGCTCGATACCGACGCCGAGCAAACCACGCCGCACGAGCCGTATCGCATCGAAGTGCAGGCCGATGGCTACATGCTGCGGGCCAACGTCGCCGGCGAATGGCGGCCGATGTACCTGTTCGACCTGCAGCGCCAGGAAGACATCGATTACACCCTCGGCAACTGGTACGTCTCGACTCACCCGGACTCGCCATTTGCTCAGCGCCTGATGGTCGCGCGGACCGGCGACGGCTGGCGGCGCACGTTGAACAACGGCAGTTTCGCGATCCACCGCATCGGCGCCGAGAGCGAGCGGCGTGAAGTGACGGATGTCGATGAACTGATCGAATTGCTGGAACGGGAATTCGGCCTGCGCTTGCCGCACCAGTCCGGTGCACGTCTGGCGCTGGCGCGCTTGATTCAGCCGGTCTGAAGCCTAAGGTTTTGCCTCCGGCTCCAGCACCCGCCGGATTTCGTTCACGGCCGCCGACAGTTTTTTCTCAAGGCTCTTGAGGTCAGTGGCGGTGATGCCTTGCTTGAATTGCCCGCTGAAATGCTCGAGTTCCTCGGTTGCGCCGCGGCTGTTAAGCAATGCGTGGCGCAGGGTGTTGTTGATTACCGTCTGATAGCCAAACCCCTCGCGTTTAGCGACCTCGCGCGCGGCTTCGATCACCGCATCATCGAGCATGATGGTGATGCGGGTCTTGCCCTTGGTGGGCGCGATGGCGCCGCGTTTACCCTGGCTGAAATCGTATTCATCCTTCATTGATCACCTCTGCGCAAAGTTGCCATTGCTCGCTGGGCTCGAATGCGTTGGCAGCATTCTTGCTTTTGTCGAACTGAATCTTGAATGACTTCATTATGCATACTTTATATGTATAAAAAAGAGTGCGGCCGCGCCGTCGGTCGCCGTGAACACTTCAGCCCAGGCGGATAAAACGTGGACTCGATTGGGGATGTGTTGCCGGATTTGTGGGGGATGAAAGCAGCGGGATAGAAGGTTGGGTGGCTAGCTAACCATTATGTGACTGATAAGTTGTATACAAGTCTATGGACATTTGTCCTGACTCTTGCATACAGTGTGCGCATAACAAAAACCAGGGAACTCCCCCACCATGAAAACGCCCCATGTTTCACACCAACGGCCCGAGGACGAGAATCTCGGGGTCGGCGCGAATATGGCTTACGGCCTGCAACACGTTCTGACCATGTATGGCGGTATCGTCGCGGTGCCACTGATCATCGGTCAGGCCGCCGGGCTTTCGCCGGCGGACATCGGTCTGTTGATTGCTGCTTCATTGTTTGCGGGGGGGCTGGCCACGTTGCTGCAAACCCTGGGTTTACCGTTTTTCGGCTGTCAGTTGCCGCTGGTGCAGGGCGTGTCGTTCTCCGGCGTTGCCACGATGGTGGCGATTGTCAGCAGTGGCGGGGAGGGCGGCTTCCAGTCGGTGCTTGGCGCGGTGATTGCGGCGTCGCTGATCGGCTTGCTGATCACGCCGGTGTTCTCGCGAATCACCAAGTTCTTCCCGCCGCTGGTCACGGGCATCGTGATCACCACCATCGGCCTGACGCTGATGCCGGTGGCCGCACGCTGGGCCATGGGCGGCAACAGTCACGCGCCTGACTTCGGCAGCATGCAGAACATCGGTCTGGCGGCGGTCACGCTGGTGCTGGTGTTGCTGCTGAGCAAGGTCGGCAGTTCCACCATCTCGCGTCTGTCGATCCTGTTGGCCATGGTGATCGGCACGGTGTTGGCGGTGTTCCTCGGCATGGCGGATTTCTCCAACGTCACCCAGGGCCCGATGTTCGGCTTCCCGACGCCGTTCCATTTCGGCATGCCGACCTTCCACTTCGCTGCGATCCTGTCGATGTGCATCGTGGTCATGGTGACCTTGGTGGAAACTTCGGCGGACATCCTGGCGGTCGGTGAAATCATCGGCACCAAGGTCGACTCCAAGCGTCTGGGCAACGGCCTGCGGGCGGACATGCTGTCGAGCATGTTTGCGCCGATCTTCGGCTCGTTCACCCAAAGCGCATTCGCCCAGAACGTCGGGCTGGTGGCGGTGACCGGGATCAAGAGCCGCTATGTGGTGGCGACCGGCGGTATCTTCCTGGTGATCCTCGGCTTGCTGCCATTCATGGGTCGGGTCATCGCAGCCGTGCCGACCTCGGTACTTGGCGGCGCCGGTATCGTGCTGTTCGGCACCGTGGCGGCGAGCGGTATCCGCACCTTGTCCAAGGTTGATTACCGCAACAACGTCAACCTGATCATCGTCGCGACCTCGATCGGTTTCGGCATGATCCCGATTGCCGCGCCGAACTTCTACGATCACTTCCCGAGCTGGTTTGCGACCATTTTCCACTCGGGCATCAGTTCGTCGGCGATCATGGCGATCCTGCTGAACCTGGCGTTCAACCACTTCACGGCGGGTAACTCGGATCAGCAGTCGGTGTTCGCGGCGGCAGAAGAGCGGACCCTGCGTTATCGCGATCTGGCAGCGCTGCGTGAAGGCGACTACTTCAGCGACGGCAAACTGCATGACTGCGACGGCAATGAAGTGCCGGTGATCGATCCGGATGCGGATCACGGTCATGGCGCACCGAAGGCGCATGCCAAGAGCAGCGAGCACGTCTGACCGCTGTAGTTGAATGAAAAAGGGCCGATCAGTTGCGAAACTGATCGGCCCTTTTTCTATGGTGCCGTTTTTTTCAGCGCCCACAAAAAAGCCCCTGAATCTTTCGATTCAGGGGCTCTGTATTTGGCTCCACAACCTGGACTCGAACCAGGGACCCAGTGATTAACAGTCACTTGCTCTACCAACTGAGCTATTGCGGAATTGGTGCGTATGTTACTGATTTAAAAAGACTAGTCAAGCGCCAGTTGTAAATTTTCTGGAATTATCAGGACGGACGGCGATCTATCGGCGATTGGCGGTTACCAGAACCGTAGCAGAGGTCTACCATGGCCGCCCGGAAGTGGTCACACGCGCTGCCGGCCATTCGCCGAAAAGGTACGCGCCATGAATAGCCCCATCCTCACCCATTGTTCTGCCGAGGTGTTCGCATGAGCACCGCACAAATCAGCCTGCCCAAAGGCGTCGGCCCACACGCCGAAAAGCTTTTCGACTCGATCACTCAGGCCGGTACGGCTGAAGAACTGAACCGCGCAGGCGGCAAGGCCGAAGGTTTTGTCCTTGGTCTGGAAAGCACCAAGGCCATCAAGAGCCAGATCGCCGAATCGCTCTACGTCGTTTATGACGATGCGGCGACTCAGCGTGCAGCGGAACTGGCTTAACCGCCGAACGTGAAGGTGCCGAGCATCAGTTTGGCGTACAGCATCGTTGCGCCCAGTTGCACCAGCCACAGCGCCAGCCCGCCGAGAAACACCCCGGCCGCGACTTGCAGCACCAGGTTGTTGCCGCGTTTGGCCGGGGCGCGGGGGATGAAGTCATCCAGATCGTCGCGGTCGGCGCGCAGGTCATCGTTTTTCATGTTGTCTCTCTGAAATATCGTCTTTGTGCAGTCTAGAGGGTATGGCGGCTTTTCTTCAGACAAATAAAAAACGGGAAGCCCGAAGGCTTCCCGTTTTCAGTCAGCGCCGGATCAGATGACCTGGACGATGGCGTCCGTCACGGCTTCGATGTTGCTCTGGTTCAGCGCGGCGACGCAGATGCGGCCGGTGTCCAGGGCGTAGATGCCGAATTCGTTGCGCAGGCGGTGAACCTGTTCGGTGGTCAGGCCGGAGTAGGAGAACATGCCGCGCTGACGACCGACGAAGCTGAAGTCGCGCTGCGGGGCTTTCTTGGCCAGCAGAGCAACCATCTGCTCGCGCATGCCGCGAATGCGCAGGCGCATTTCAGCCAGTTCGGCTTCCCACTGGGCGCGCAGTTCCGGGCTGTTCAGCACAGCGGCGACGATGCTTGCACCGTGGGTCGGCGGGTTGGAGTAGTTGGTGCGGATCACGCGTTTGACTTGCGACAGGACGCGGGCGCTTTCTTCTTTCGATTCGCTGACGATCGACAGGGCGCCGACACGCTCGCCGTACAGCGAGAACGACTTGGAGAACGAGCTCGACACGAAGAAAGTCAGACCGGATTCGGCGAACAGACGCACGGCAGCGGCATCTTCGGCGATGCCGTCACCGAAACCCTGGTAAGCCATGTCGAGGAAAGGCACGTGACCTTTGGCCTTGACCGCTTCCAGCACGTTGTTCCAGTCCGCCGGGCTCAGGTCGACGCCGGTCGGGTTGTGGCAGCAGGCGTGCAGCACGACGATCGAGCCATTCGGCAGGGCGTTCAGGTCTTCCAGCAGGCCGGCGCGGTTCACGTCGTGGGTGGCGGCGTCGTAGTAACGGTAGTTCTGCACCGGGAAACCGGCGGTTTCGAACAGCGCGCGGTGGTTTTCCCAGCTCGGGTCGCTGATCGCCACAACGGCATTGGGCAGCAGTTGCTTGAGGAAGTCGGCACCGATTTTCAGCGCGCCGGTCCCGCCGACGGCCTGAGTGGTGACAACGCGGCCAGCGGCCAGCAGTGGCGAATCGTTGCCGAACAGCAGTTTTTGCACGGCCTGGTCGTAGGCCGCGATGCCGTCGATTGGCAGGTAGCCGCGCGAGGCGTGCTGAGCGGCGCGAATGGTTTCGGCTTCGATGACGGCGCGCAGGAGTGGAATTCGCCCCTCTTCGTTGCAGTACACACCTACCCCGAGGTTGACCTTATTGGTCCGGGTATCGGCGTTGAATGCTTCGTTGAGGCCCAGGATTGGATCGCGGGGTGCCATTTCGACAGCGGAGAACAGGCTCATTTTTACGGCAGCTCTATTGGAGAGTGGAGGGACGTGTGGCGCTCCAGCCGAATGCACTAGAGCGGTGCACAAACGGGGAGCTAGTATAGAGGCCATCATCGATCAATGGCGACAGGCGAATCGGCTTTTAAGGTAAGTTTTTCCGATTATTTCTCGACCGTTAGTCGAATGGACTTGTCGGAGACTTTACCGGATGTAGGACGTTTGCCTTGAAAGGCGAGGCAATCGGCTCCACATTCAGCACAATCTTCGTTTTTCCTTGCGCGACATCGGTCGTTTGCGGTCTTTCTCGTGGTGCTGCGGTTTGCCTGCAGCGGCGCGATTCCAGAGGTGTTTATGTCTGAATTCCAGCTCGTCACCCGTTTCGACCCCGCCGGCGATCAACCCGAAGCCATTCGCCAGATGGTCGAAGGCATTGAAGCCGGGCTGGCGCACCAGACGCTGCTCGGGGTGACCGGGTCGGGCAAGACCTTCAGCATCGCCAACGTGATCGCCCAAGTGCAGCGTCCGACCCTGGTGCTGGCACCGAACAAGACCCTGGCCGCGCAGTTGTACGGCGAGTTCAAGTCGTTCTTCCCGAACAACGCTGTCGAGTACTTCGTTTCCTACTACGACTACTACCAGCCCGAAGCCTACGTGCCGTCGTCTGACACCTTTATCGAGAAGGATGCGTCGATCAACGACCACATCGAACAGATGCGTCTGTCAGCGACCAAGGCATTGCTCGAACGCAAGGACGCGATCATCGTCACCACGGTGTCGTGCATTTACGGTCTGGGCAGCCCGGAAACCTATTTGAAAATGGTCTTGCACGTCGATCGCGGCGACAAGCTCGATCAGCGTGCACTGGTGCGGCGTCTGGCCGACCTTCAATACACCCGCAACGACATGGATTTCGCCCGTGCGACCTTCCGGGTGCGCGGCGATGTGATCGACATTTACCCGGCGGAATCCGACCTCGAAGCGATCCGCATCGAGTTGTTCGATGACGAAGTGGAGAGCATCTCCGCGTTCGACCCGCTCACCGGTGAGGTCATCCGCAAGCTGCCGCGCTTCACCTTCTATCCGAAAAGCCACTACGTGACGCCCCGGGAAACCCTGCTCGACGCCATCGAGGGAATCAAGGTCGAGTTGCAGGAGCGCCTCGAATACCTGCGCAACAACAATAAACTGGTGGAAGCCCAGCGTCTGGAGCAGCGCACCCGGTTCGACCTGGAGATGATCCTCGAACTCGGCTACTGCAACGGCATCGAAAACTACTCGCGCTACCTGTCGGGTCGTCCGGCCGGTGCGGCGCCACCAACGCTCTACGATTACCTGCCGGCCGACGCCTTGCTAGTGATCGACGAGTCTCACGTCAGCGTGCCGCAAGTCGGCGCGATGTATAAGGGCGACCGTTCGCGCAAGGAAACCCTGGTGGAATACGGTTTCCGCTTGCCATCGGCGCTGGACAACCGGCCGATGCGCTTTGACGAGTGGGAAGGGGTGAGCCCGCAGACGATTTTCGTCTCGGCCACGCCCGGCAACTACGAAGCCGAACATGCCGGCCGGGTGATCGAGCAAGTGGTGCGCCCTACCGGTCTTGTCGACCCGCAGGTTGAAGTGCGCCCGGCCCTGACCCAGGTTGACGATCTGCTCTCGGAAATCACCAAGCGTGTGGCGGTGGAGGAGCGGGTGCTGGTCACCACGCTGACCAAGCGCATGGCCGAAGACTTGACCGATTACCTGGCCGATCACGGCGTGCGCGTGCGTTATCTGCACTCGGACATCGACACCGTCGAACGGGTCGAAATCATCCGCGACCTGCGTTTGGGCACGTTCGATGTGCTGGTGGGGATCAACCTGCTGCGTGAAGGTCTGGACATGCCGGAAGTGTCGCTGGTGGCGATTCTCGATGCGGACAAGGAAGGTTTCCTGCGTTCCGAGCGCTCGCTGATCCAGACCATCGGCCGCGCGGCGCGTAACCTCAATGGTCGGGCGATTCTCTACGCAGACCGCATCACCGGGTCGATGGAGCGGGCGATTGGCGAAACCGAGCGCCGTCGCGACAAGCAGATCGCCTTTAACCTGGCCAACGGCATCACGCCGAAGGGCGTGTTCAAGGACGTCGCCGACATCATGGAAGGCGCCACCGTGCCCGGTTCGCGCAGCAAGAAGCGCAAGGGCATGGCCAAGGCCGCCGAAGAGAACGCCAAGTACGAAGCCGAATTGCGCTCGCCGAGCGAGATCACCAAGCGCATCCGCCAACTGGAAGAGAAGATGTACCAGCTGGCCCGCGACCTGGAATTCGAAGCGGCGGCGCAGATGCGCGACGAAATCGCCAAGCTGCGTGAGCGGCTGTTGGCCGTCTGACTGATCGTTCCCACGCTCTGCGTGGGAATGCAGCCCTGGACGCTCTACGTCCGCTCAAGGTTAATGTGCCTCGCCGGCCTTCAGTCCGGCGGGCAATTTCTTGGTCAGCAAAATCGCCAACATGCTGATCCCCAGCGCAATCCCGACAAAATGAAACGCATCGTTGTAGGCCATGATCAGCGCCTGCTGATGCACGATCTCGCTCAACTTGCCCAACGCCGCCGTGTCACTGCCGAATCGATCGGTCATCGACGCCAAACGTTCGGCCACCTGTGGATTGGTCGGCACCACCGCTTCACGTAAATAATCGAAGTAGGTCTTGGTGCGCGCGTCCAGCAGCGTCGCGAGCAGGGCGATGCCGATGGCGCCGCCGAGGTTGCGCAAAATGTTGAACAGACTCGACGCCGAGCCCGCGTCCTGCGGCAGGATGTACGCGGTGGCGATCAGCGAAATGGTCACCATGATCAGCGGCTGACCCAGCGCACGAATAATCTGGATCTGATTGAACTGCGGCCCGGCGAAATCCGGGTTGAGCACCCCGGATGAAAAGCTCGCCAGCCCGAACAGGCCAAAACCGATCGTGCACAGCCATTTCGGCGAGACAAATTTCATCAGCTTTGGCACCAGCGGAATCAGGAACAGCTGCGGCACGCCCATCCACATGATCACTTCTCCGATCTGCAGGGCGTTGTAGTTCTGGATCTGCGCCAGGTACAGCGGCAGCAGATAAATCGAACCGTACAGCCCAACGCCCATGCCGAGGCTGGAAATACTCGACAAGCCAAAATTGCGATTGCGCAGGATGCCGAGGTTGATCAGCGGATTGGGCTTGGAAATCTGCACGATCACGAAGGTGATCAGGCTCAGCAGGGCGATGCTGCCCAGCGTCACGATCAGACTCGATTCCAGCCAGTCCTTGCGATGACCTTCTTCAAGGAACACCTGCAGGCAACCGAGGCCAATGCCCAGTGTGAGAATGCCGGTGTAGTCAGTACTTTTCAGCAACTCCCAATGCGCTTCTTTCTTCTCCAGACCGTACATCAGCCCGGCGATCATGATCAGCCCCGGCGGGATGTTGATATAGAAGATGTACTCCCAGCCCCAGTTTTCCGTGAGCCAGCCGCCGAGGGTCGGGCCGATGGACGGGGCGAAGGTGGCGGTCATGGCAAACATCGCCATGCCTTTGGCGCGGTGATGTTCGGGGAGTTTGATCAGGGTCAGGGTGAACGCCAGCGGGATCAGCGCACCGCCAGTGAAGCCCTGCATGGCGCGAAACACGATCATGCTCTCCAGGCTCCAGGCCATCGAGCACAACAGCGACGAAATCAGAAACCCCAGCGACACCCACACCGCCAGCCGACGGGCCGACAGCAGCTGCACCAGCCAGGCGGTCAGCGGAATCATGATGATTTCCGCCACCAGATAAGACGTCGAAATCCACGAGCCTTCTTCCAGGGTCGCCGACAGCGCGCCCTGAATGTCTTTGAGCGAGGAGTTGGTGATCTGGATGTCGAGCACCGCCATGAAGGCGCCGAGCATTACGCTCATCACCGCGATCCAGTCCCGCCGGGTCGGTTCGCCGACCGGACGGATCAGTGAATCACCGGCCATTGTCAGGGGCGTCTTTGATGTTCACGGTGGCGGTGACGGACATGCCCGGACGGATCTTGCCGTGCAGCGGGTTATCGGCCTTGAACGTCAGCTTGACCGGAATCCGCTGCACGACCTTGGTGAAGTTGCCGGTGGCGTTGTCCGGCGGCAACAGGCTGAACTGCGCGCCGGAGGCGGCGAACAGGCTGTCGACCCGCGCTTCGATCGGTGTGTCGCCATAGGCATCGAAGAGCAGCTCGGCCTTCTGACCCGGCTGCATGTGGCCGATCTGGGTTTCCTTGAAGTTGGCCTGTACCCAGATGTCTTCGTCCGGAACGATAGACAAAAGATAGGCGCCGGCCTGTACCACTTGACCATTGCGGGCGGCACGCTGGCCGATCAGACCGCTGATCGGCGCGTGGATTTCGCTGCGGGTCAGGTTCAGTTCGGCCTGGGCGAGGTCGGCGCGGGCGTTGGCGATCTGCGCGTCGAGGCGTTTGATCTCGGCGGTCAGCGCGTTGACCTGCTGGCGCTGGCTCTGGGCATCGGCCTGGGCCTTGGCCACTTGCGAGCGAGCGATGTGGGCATCGGCGGAGAGGGTGGTGACCCGTTCCTCGGAAACGTAGCCGGGTTTGCGCAGGGTTTCTGCCCGCGACAAATCCACCTGCGAGCGGCCGAGCGTGGCCTGGGTGGTGGCGACTTGCGCGTCGCTGGCGGCGATCAGGCTGGCTTGCTGGGTCAGTTTGCTTTGGGCTTGCAGACGCTCGGCCTCACGGGTGGCGAGGGCGGCGTTGGCGCGATCGACGGCGAGGCGGAAGTCATCGCCTTCGAGACGGATCAGCAGCTGGCCTTTTTCCACGTGCTGGTTGTCCTGCACCAGGACTTCGTCAATGCGTGCGCTCAACTGGCTCGACACGCGGGTGATTTCACCCTGGACATAGGCGTTGTCGGTGCTTTCATAAAAGCGTCCCTTGAAAAACCAATGGGCGAAAAAGCCCCCGGCAATCAACAGGACCAGCAACAGGAAAATGAACAGGCGACGCTTGAGTTGGGCAGGCATGGGCAAACTGTAGTCGAGGAATTGTAAGGAAAGTTATCAGCAGGCGAATCTGGCATACAGCCGATGAACGGTAAATGCCGTCTGTTGATATTCGGCCATTCACCACGGCCAACGGGCGTTCCAGACGCAACCTTGGCTTAAATGCCCTGCCCGCTGGAGCGGGGCGGGTGTCGCCTGTTACCATTCGCCGCTTGATCGTTCTTTGCTTTTCATTCTTTTCGAGACATGCCATGACCACCGTCCGCACTCGCATCGCGCCATCGCCTACCGGGGATCCCCACGTAGGTACCGCTTACATCGCACTGTTCAACTACTGCTTTGCCAAGCAGCACGGCGGTGAGTTCATCCTGCGGATCGAAGACACCGATCAGTTGCGTTCGACCCGCGAGTCCGAACAGCAGATCTTCGACGCCCTGCGCTGGCTGGGTATCGACTGGAGCGAAGGCCCGGACGTCGGCGGCCCGCACGGTCCTTACCGTCAGAGCGAGCGCGGCGACATCTACCAGAAGTACTGCCAGCAACTGGTCGACATGGGCCACGCCTTCCCGTGCTTCTGCACCGCCGAAGAGCTGGATCAGATGCGCGCCGAGCAAATGGCTCGCGGTGAAACCCCGCGCTACGACGGCCGTGCGCTGTTGCTGTCCAAGGAAGAAGTCGCCCGTCGCCTGGCTGCCGGCGAGCCGCACGTGATCCGCATGAAGGTGCCGAGCGAAGGCGTCTGCGTGGTGCCGGACATGCTGCGTGGCGACGTCGAGATCCCGTGGGATCGCATGGACATGCAAGTGCTGATGAAGACCGACGGCCTGCCGACGTACTTCCTGGCCAACGTGGTCGACGATCACCTGATGGGCATCACCCACGTGCTGCGCGGTGAAGAATGGCTGCCGTCGGCGCCGAAACTGATCCTGCTTTATGAGTACTTCGGCTGGGAACAACCGGAGCTGTGCTACATGCCGCTGCTGCGTAACCCGGACAAGAGCAAGCTGTCCAAGCGCAAGAACCCGACTTCGGTGACGTTCTACGAGCGCATGGGGTTCATGCCTGAGGCGATGCTCAACTACCTGGGCCGCATGGGTTGGTCGATGCCGGACGAGCGCGAGAAGTTCTCGCTGCAGGAAATGGTCGACAACTTCGACCTCAAGCGTGTGTCGCTGGGCGGGCCGATTTTCGATATCGAGAAACTGTCTTGGCTCAACGGCCAGTGGCTGCGTGATCTGCCGGTGGAAGAGTTCGCCGCTCGCGTACAGAAGTGGGCGTTCAATTCCGAATACATGATGAAGATCGCGCCGCACGTTCAGGGCCGTGTCGAAACCTTCAGCCAGGTTGCACCGCTGGCCGGGTTCTTCTTCGCCGGTGGCGTGAGCCCGGATGCCAAGCTGTTCGAATCGAAAAAGCTCTCGGGCGATCAGGTTCGTCAACTGATGCAACTGATCCTGTGGAAGCTGGAAAGCCTGCGTCAGTGGGAGAAGGACAGCATCACCGCGACGATTCAGGCGGTGGTCGAATCCCTCGAGCTGAAGCTGCGTGATGCGATGCCGCTAATGTTTGCTGCGATCACCGGGCAGGCGAGTTCGGTGTCGGTGCTCGATGCGATGGAAATCCTCGGGCCGGACCTGACCCGTTTCCGTCTGCGCCAGGCGATTGACCTGCTGGGCGGTGTGTCGAAGAAAGAAAACAAAGAGTGGGAAAAGCTGTTGGGCGCCATCGCCTGATTGCGTTTGACTCTGCAGGACGCGCCGGAGGTCAGGATCTTTTGATCCTGTCCTTCGGTGTTTTCCCCCGAATTTACGGGGGGAGGGCGGTAAGTGATTGTAATGCCGACAAAAAATTTTGATTTTTTTCAAAAATAAGTTTGACAGCCTTTCGATACGCCCTTAAGATTCGCCCCGTCCTCAGCGATGACATCAACGATGAGGGGCTATAGCTCAGCTGGGAGAGCGCTTGCATGGCATGCAAGAGGTCGACGGTTCGATCCCGTCTAGCTCCACCAATTTACACTTCGAAGCCTGGCCACACCGGCTTCGAAGCGATCAACACTCAGCGTTGATCAGTTGTATAGAAGGGTTTGCGTCCCCTTCGTCTAGTGGCCTAGGACACCGCCCTTTCACGGCGGTAACAGGGGTTCGAGTCCCCTAGGGGACGCCAGTTTTACAGAAGCGATGTTGCAAGATGTCGCTCCGCCGAGAGGCGAAAAATCCGGGGCTATAGCTCAGCTGGGAGAGCGCCTGCATGGCATGCAGGAGGTCAGCGGTTCGATCCCGCTTAGCTCCACCAATTTACAGTTCAAGGTCTGGCCACACCGGCTTTGAATCGATCAGTACTCAGCGCTGATCAGTTGTATAGAAGGTTTGTGTCCCCTTCGTCTAGTGGCCTAGGACACCGCCCTTTCACGGCGGTAACAGGGGTTCGAGTCCCCTAGGGGACGCCACGATTACCCGCTCTGCGGGATTTTATAAGGGTCATTCAATTATTGAATGGCCCTTTTGTTTGTCTGGCGTTTGGCCAAATCCTCTTTTTCCTTAACACTGTGCTTCAGACCAGCGGTCACGCTTGTGACTTGCGGAATATTATTATGAGAATAATATTGCTATCGTAATATTCGGAGGCGACGATGAACGACAAGAAAGCTCAAACCCGCGAACGCATTCTCAAGGCCGCCAGTGCTGCACTGATTCAGCGCGGCCCGGCTGAACCGAGCGTGGGCGAAGTGATGGGGGCGGCCGGCCTGACCGTCGGTGGCTTCTACGCACACTTCGAAAGCAAGGACGCAATGATGCTTGAGGCGTTCAAGCAATTGCTCGGTCGCCGTCGCGACCTGATTGCCGACATGGACAGCGAGCTGACCGGTGAAGAGCGCCGCGCCCTGGTGGCCGCGTTCTACCTGTCGCGCAAGCATCGCGATTCCAGTGATTCGGCCTGCCCGATTCCAGCCTCCATCGGCGAGCTGGGCCGTTTGCCAGAGGAGTTCCGGATCGCCTTGAACGAACACCTGGAATTGATGATTGCGCAGTTGGCTTCAAGCCCTGAAGACATCGATAAAGCGTTGGCCGACGTGGCCCTGATGGTAGGTGGTCTGGCGCTCTCAAGGGCGTTGGGACCTGGTGATTTATCCGATCGATTGCTGCGCGCTGCCAAGTCGGCGGTGCGTTGACCTGAAGGCTACAAGCCCGAGGAGAGAGCGATGAGCACGTTGAAGTGGGTTCGCGGCGTTAATGGCACCTTGGGCTGGTTCGCACCGAAACTGGTAGCGAGCAAAATGCGGCTGGCATTCATGACGCCGCGCGCGAATACACCGCGGGACTGGGAGTTGCCGCTGCTGGCGAAATCCGAGCGCATCACCTTGCGGTTCGGTCTTTCGGCCCTGCGCTGGGGGCAAGGCCCGACTGTCTTGCTGATGCACGGCTGGGAAGGGCGGCCCACCCAGTTTGCTGCGTTGATCACGGCGCTGGTCGAAGCGGGCTACACCGTTGTCGCGCTGGATGGCCCGGCCCACGGTCGCTCGCCGGGGCGCGAAGCCAACGTGGTGTTGTTCGCTCGTGCGATGCTTGAGGCCGCTGCCGAATTGCCGCCGTTGCAAGCCGTCATCGGCCACTCCATGGGCGGTGCCAGTGCCATGCTCGCCGTGCAATTGGGCTTGCGCACTGAAACTCTGGTGAGCATTGCTGCTCCGGCGCGAATTCTTGGTGTGTTGCGCGGTTTTGCCCGTTACGTCGGCATGCCACCCAGAGCTCGTTCCGCGTTCATTCGCGAGGTTGAACAGGACGTCGGCATGCGCGCCGCCACTCTCGATGTCGCCCACTATCAACTGGATATGCCGGGCCTGATCGTGCATGCCGAAGACGACACCTTCGTCTCGGTCAAGGAATCCCAGCTTATCCACGAATCCTGGTTCGACAGCCGCTTGTTGCGTCTGGAAGCCGGCGGTCATCAGCGCGTGCTGGCCGACCCTCGGGTGATTGATGGCGTGTTATCACTGCTGGCCGGGCGCAGCCTTCAGGCGCGGCAATCGGCGTAGTCATCCGTTACACTGCCCCGGTTGAATCATTTGACCGGGAGTAGGGCATGGGCTGGGATCGGGCAACGCCGTTTACCATTGATCTGCAAGTGGGCGCCGAGGACATCGACGGGCTGGGCCACGCCAACAACGCGGTCTACGTGACCTGGCTCGAGCGCTGCGCCTGGCGTCACTCGCAACGCCTGGGTCTGGATCTGGTCGAATATCGGCGTCTGGATCGGGCGATGGCCGTTGTGCGCCACGAAATCGATTACCTGGCCGCCGCTTACGAAGGCGACGAGCTGCAACTGGCGACCTGGATCGTCGATTGGGATCAGCGCCTGAAAATGACCCGTCACTTCCAGTTGATTCGCCCCAGCGACAACGCCACGCTGCTGCGCGCCCAGACCACCTTCGTCTGTATCGAGCTATCCACCGGCAGGCCCAAGCGCATGCCCGCCGAGTTCATCGAAGGTTACGGCCCGGCCATACAGACGGCGGACATGGGTTTAACCCGCGAAACCCAGTAAACTGCCGCACGTTTTTCCTTGAGTGTGTGTTTCCCATGCAAATTGCTCTGGCGCCGATGGAAGGGTTGGTCGACGACATCCTGCGCGATGTCCTGACCCGTGTCGGCGGTATTGACTGGTGCGTGACCGAGTTCATCCGTGTCAACGATCAGTTGCTGACCCCGGCCTATTTCCACAAGTTCGGCCCTGAACTGCTCAACGGTGCGCGCACCGCTTCCGGCGTGCCACTGCGCGTGCAATTGCTGGGTTCCGATCCGGTGTGCCTGGCGGAAAACGCGGCACTGGCCTGCGAACTAGGCTCTGAAGTGATCGATCTGAACTTCGGCTGCCCGGCCAAGACCGTCAACAAATCCCGTGGTGGTGCGGTACTGCTCAAGGAACCGGAGCTGCTCAACCAGATCGTCGAGCATGTCCGTCGCGCTGTGCCCGCGCACATTCCGGTCACCGCCAAGATGCGCCTCGGTTTCGACAGCCCCGACGGCTCGCTGGTGTGCGCCACCGCGCTGGCCGAGGGTGGCGCCGAGCACATCGTGGTTCACGCCCGGACCAAGATGGACGGCTACAAGCCGCCTGCCCACTGGGAGTGGATTCCGCGTGTGCAGGACGTGGTCAAGGTGCCGGTATTCGCCAACGGCGACATCTGGAGCGTCGAGGACTGGCGCCGCTGCCGGGAAATCAGTGGCGTCGAAGACATCATGCTCGGTCGTGGTCTGGTATCGCGTCCGGATCTGGCCAAGCAGATCGCCGCCGCACGTGCCGGTGAGGAAGTAGTCGAGATGAGCTGGGCCGAGCTGATGCCACTGATCCAGGACTTCTGGCTGCAAGCCAAAGCTCAAATGACCGCGCGCCAATCGCCGGGTCGTTTGAAGCAATGGCTGGCCATGCTGACCCGCAATTATCCCGAAGCTGTCGAGCTGTTTACCGTGCTGCGCCGGGAGACCGAGCCGGATCAGGTCTCGCGCTTGCTGGGTTTGCCGGTCGCCGAAGCCGCCTGAAAAAATCTTCAAACGATCTCTTGAAAACAAAACGCAGGTCCCTATCTAAGGGTTACGCGATGCCGAATTCGGGTCGCGGAGACAAAAAACTTGCTGATTGTTTTCAGGAGATTTGAACCATGAGTACCGCATTTTCCCTCGCTCCACTGTTCCGTTCCTCGGTAGGTTTCGACCGTTTCAACGACCTGTTCGAGACTGCCCTGCGCAACGAGCCAGGCAGCACCTATCCGCCTTACAACGTCGAAAAACACGGTGACGATCAATACCGCATCGTCGTGGCGGCAGCCGGTTTCCAGGAAGAAGACCTGGACCTGCAAGTCGAGAAAGGCGTGCTGACCATCAGTGGCGGCAAGCGTGATGCCAACGAAGGCGTCACTTTCCTGCATCAGGGCATTGCCCAGCGTGCATTCAAGTTGTCTTTCCGCCTGGCCGATCACATCGAGATCAAGGCCGCCGGCCTGAGCAACGGTCTGTTGAGCATCGACCTGTTGCGCGTGATTCCGGAAGAGGCGAAAGCCAAGCGCATCCCGATTAACGGGGTGCAGAAGCCGGCTCTGCAACACTGATTCACTTGCAGAAACACAATCGTCTGAACGGGCGATAGGCCGCTGAATGAAGGCCCCGATACGTCGGGGCCTTTTTTTGTGGGCGCAGGAAAGTCGTCGCGGGGTTTGCCGCTGGTTTCCTGGCTCTTTACAATCCGCGCCGACAAGGCCGGCACTCCTAATTTTTCACCGGCCCCGGAGCCTTTTTCATGGACGAGATGGAGCAGCGCTGGCTGTATGCGCTTTCTGCACCTTTGGTTGCCCTAAATCCCGATGCCGACTACACGGCACCCACTTATTGCTTCGACCTCAAGCACGTCGATGTCGAAGGAGGGTGGGGCATTACCACGCGCCCGCAACTATTAGACATGTTGCGCACGGCCGACAACGGGCACGCCACACAGTTGAACGAAGCCTATCGTCAATGGGAACGCTGCCTGCCTTCCGAGTGGCAAGCGCTGATCGAAACACTCGACAGCCGGCAACGGACTTTTTACGAATTGGCCAGCCGTACGTTCGGAGAGTGCGGCTCCGGCGGCATTCGCGCCTGGGATATCGGGCGTATGGGGTTTCTGCTGCGCTCCGCAGTGCTGCACGGCTGGATCGACCTGACCGAAAGCCTCTGGTTGCACGGTCGCATGGCGGCGCGTGCGCGGTATTACTACGACAGTTGGACCAGTTATCTGAACGGTTTTGTCATCGGCAAGGCCTTTTGGCATTGCCTCGGCAACAAGGATGAGGAACTGGCTCACGAATACGACAGGCAAGGTGATTACATCGGCACGACGGTGGTGCTCAGGAAGCTGGATCGCGACGCTCGCGACCTTTTTGCACAATTGCCTTGGGACATGCCCCTGCATCTGCCGGAACGCCCTGAGTCTCTAGGGGAGTTCGACTGGTCATGAGCTGCTGGATTCGCTTGGGTATCGAACCCACCAAAGACAATGAAGCCATTCGTGGCGCCTATCGCGCGCGTTTGCCACAGCACCATCCGGAAACGGATCCTGAAGGTTTCCAGGCATTGCGCGAAGCCTATG
The DNA here is from genome assembly GCF_058796615.1 of Pseudomonas sp. GW823-FHT04A03. NCBI lineage: Bacteria > Pseudomonadati > Pseudomonadota > Gammaproteobacteria > Pseudomonadales > Pseudomonadaceae > Pseudomonas > Pseudomonas sp. GW823-FHT04A03. The sequence goes on along the minus strand of NZ_JBXAIV010000010.1, from coordinate 27,385 downwards.
AAATCGCCTTGCGCTTTGCCCGAGAGGAAGAGCCCGAGGCAGATGCACCGGCTGACACCGAGCTGAGTGCCAGCGATCAGCTGTTGAGCGGCTTTGATGCGTTGCTCAATGATTCTGCGCGCCGATTCGCTCCTGCGGCGTGGCAGGTCTTCATTTTTGAGCTGGATCAAGTGCCGCTTGAGGTTTTGGATGAGGTTTGCTGGCCTTTGCTGCGCGAGTTGCTCGATGCAGGGCCTATTTCCCACGTCTGCGCACGCTTGCTCGCCCAACGCATGGGCTGGGCGAGTCGGATGCTCGATCTGGATTTCGAAAATGCCCGGCATGTCGACGAATTTTTGCAGCGTATCGAGGCGGCGGATCCTTTCGATACATCGTTGATGAGCGAATGGCCAGTCGTCGCGCAGCTGGAAACGCTATGGTTTTTGCGTACGCTGAATCATCTGCACCGTAATGCGTCACTGGATGATTACCGTTATTTCGCCAACCTTCACACCTGCGTACCGCTACCGCCGGACGACGGTTTGCTGCAGCGTCTGGCCATCCAGTTCAGTCAGGCCGGCATCGCCAGCAAAGGCTTTCTCGAAATCATCAATGAGCAGCATCGGCTTGCGCCGATGGATGTTGACTGGCTCTATCTGCTGGCGTGCCAGCGCAGCGCCTTGGGCATGGAAGAATTGGCGCTGCAGGCTTGGGTGCGTCTCTGGCGAGAGCATCAGCACCCGAAAGCCGCAGACTGGCTCCTGGCCCTGTGCGCGCGTCATCAACCCCAGCGTTTGCCGTTGTTGATTCAGGCATTTGATCGCCTCGAGAATTTCCGCGACTGGTCCGATGACCTGGGTGATGTCACCCAGGAATACGGCAGCCCTTCGCAGCGTCCGGAAACACTGGGTCGCTGGTTTCGCGCCCGACAGCTTGAGCTGCATGACATTGCCGATGCCTTCGTCGAATGGCGCATCAGTGGTGATGAATTACCGTTACTGGCATCTCTGATCGTCGCCAGCGATGACCCGCGACTGCAGACGCTGTACCAGTACGCCTGGGCGCTGCACCGGGGTGACGTTCCATTACTGCAACGAATCATGGAGGCGCCGCAGGCTTCGGACATTCTTGAACAGCTGGTGTTGGAAGGCTTCAAGTATCAGGCCGACCAGCAAATCTGCTGGTTGACCCAGGCACCGATTCCGCTGGCACTGAAAGCATTTCTGGCGAGCAATTCAGCGCAACCGGTACTTGAGCCGGTGTTGCAGAAGGGCGAACCGCTGGCGCTTTGTCTGCTGTGGATGCGTCGCCTGCGGGCCTACGACGCTCGTTCGTTGGCCCGACTGGATGAGGCATTCGGCCTCGGTAAGCAAGGTGCGCTGCTCGACGGACTGAAGTTGCTGGCACAACTCGCCGGGCAGGGCATGGTGCTTCCCGCTATCGATGGTCGTTGCGATGTGTGGGAATGGCATCGTCAGGCCCTGTATCTGCTGGCGACGCTCGACCAGCCGGTGCGCTGGCTGGGCGCGCAGTCGGCGCATTGCGTCGACTCGATGAATGTAGAGCGGGAGCATCCTCTGGCGCGTTTGCAACCGTTGCTCTGCCGGTTGAATCGCGAACAGGGCAGTGCCAGCGGTCTGCTCGGGTGGTTGCAAGCGGCAGATCCGGTGCATGCCATGCTTGCCCGTCAGCTGTTGAGCGCTCAGGAGGCGCTCGACAGTGCGCGGTTGCTGAGCAACGACCGCTTGTTCGAGTGCATGCGCAGCGATATCAAGGCGTTCGATGACGATTTGCTCGGGCGCATGTTGCTGGGGGGCGTGCTGTATCACGATCCTCTGCTGGATGCCCAGCAGCGAAAATACCTGCTCGACAGGATTACCGAGGTCGTCAATCCACAGGACTGGTTCGATGGTTTCCGCCACGGTTTGATCAAGGGTGAGCCGCCGCATCCACCTTCAGCGCTTCTGGAGGAAGAAGGGATCAGCAGTGATGCTTTCGGTCTGGCTGTGGATGTGCTCAAGGGATTGGTGCGTTACGGCAGTGCCGGTGTGCCGCGGCAGAAAATGCTGCTGCGCATGCAACGAGCCAAGGACAATCCCGAGAATGGCCTCGGTCTTCGTTTTGCCTTCAGCGCGCTGTTGTCGTGGAGTGAGCGTTTGTTGCAGGCCAAAAGCGACACCCGCCCGACGCCGGCTTCAGCTTTCTGGCGTTTGGGCTCGCGGTTGGGCCGAGGCGCATTCATCTGGCAGGTCATTGGCGCTGTGTTGATCACGCCTTTGGCGGCGTTGCTCAGCGGTACGCCGCTGGCCGGAATCATCGTGATGTTGTTGGGCGCAGCGTTCCTGCTTGGCGCGATTTTGCGTCGCCTGCATGATATGGGGCGAGGGATTCCCACCTTGCTGATCATCGCAGTGTTGTCGCCGGTACTCCCTTTCTTGCCGCTGATACTGTTCGGATTTCCCGGTGATAAGTTGCCCAATCGGTATGGTGTGCCACCGGACAGTGTTAGTGAAGACACACTGCCCGGCGGTTTGCAGGCCACGTTGCGACGGCTGATCGGTTAGAGGCGAAGTTGATCCAGAGCCTTGTTGAGTTGTGACCGGTGGCTGGCAATCTCTTCCGATTGCTGGCTGCCGAGCACGGTGGTGAACGTGTCCAGCCAGTCGGCAATGCGTTCGCGTTCGTCCCCCAGGCTTTGCGTCCACGCACGCTCCAGCCGGGCCAGTAGCGTCCGGTTTGGAAGGGCGTCTCGGGGGTGGATTTTCAGGGTGGCGAGTCGCTCGTGACTGTTTTGTCGCGATTGTTCGTCGAGCCCGGTCGGGCTTCGATCAATGCTGTGGCTGTGACGTTCACCGCTGTCCAGCAAGTTGACGTCAACCTCGAGCAATCCGTTGATGTCGTAGCTGAAACGCACGTCCAGAGCCTGGATCTGTTCGCTCGCCGTTACCGGTACGTCGAAAGCATCAATGAAAATGTTATCGCGCACCCAAGGGCGTTCGCCCTGGTAGACCGCGATGCGAATGGTCTCCTGCTGTGGATGCGTGGTGTAAAAGCGTTGCACCCTGGATGTTGGAATAATGGTATTACGCTCGATGATCGGTGAAAAAGCGCCGCTGATACCTTCACCACGGTTGGTCGAAATTCCCAGTGTGTAAGGGCAGACATCGGTCAGGATCAGTTCTTCAACCGCACCGTCCCGCGCCTTGCACGCCGCTTGCGTCGCCGCACCCAGTGCGACAATCGTGTCCGGATCGAGGTGTCGATAAGGCAGGCGTCCGAACAGCGTGGCCACCATTTGCTGCACTGCCGGCATCCGTGTGGCACCGCCCACCAACACCAGGCTGTCGAGATCTCGGGGTTTGAGGCGGGCATCACGCAGGGCTTGCTCGATCGGTGCGCGCAAACGGGCCAGAAGTGGTTCCCAGATCTTTACGGCGCCGGTTTCGTCCAGCGACCATTCATACGAACTGTCCCCATTGCGCCAGTTCAGGCTTTGAGTGCCTTCGGAGAGCTTGCACTTGAGCTGTTCAAGGTTGTCGCAAAGGCTGGCGAGGTTCTGGGCTTCAATGTGCGCCGGGGTGAGCTGCCACGCCTTGAGGCATGCTTGCAGCAAGGCCTCGGTAAAGTCTTCACCACCCAAAAAGTTGTCCCCGGTGGACGCATGCACTTCAATCAGTGGCAACGCATATTCCAGCACCGTGACATCGAACGTCCCGCCGCCCAGATCGAAGATCAGCGTGCGTTCGAATTTCTGCTCGTGCAGCCCATACGCCATCGCGGCGGCGGTCGGCTCGTTGATCAGTCGGGAAACTTTCAGGCCCGCCAGTTCGGCGGCGAACAGTGTGCGTTTGCGTTGCTCGTCACTGAAATACGCCGGCACGGAAATCACCGCTTCAGAAACCGGATGGCCGAGAAAGGCTTCGGCGTCCTGCTTGAGTGAGCCCAGCACCAGTGCCGATAATTCTTCCGGGCTGAAGGTTTTGGTGCCGAGTTCGATCTGCCGGTCGCTGCCCATGAATCGCTTGAACGCGGCGGTGGTGCGTTCCGGGTGAGTCGTCAGGCGTGCGCGTGCGGCTTTGCCGACCAGAATGGTCTCGTCTTCATCCAGGCTGACCACCGACGGGGTCAGTACCTCGCCGAGGGCGTTGGGGATCAATCGGGCCTGACCGTCCTGCCAGACGGCGATCAAACTGTTGGTGGTGCCAAGGTCAATGCCCAGCAGGGCCGGGCGGGGGAGGGTTGCATCCTGCATGATCGATCTCGAAACAGCGCGAAAAAACGCGACCCTACAGGTTGCCGCCAACCCTGGCAATTACCGGCCTGGCGACGATGCCTGCGGTAAACGACCGCAGGCGTCTGGTCATTCCAGCAATCTCTTCAGCCCCTCCAGCGGCAACGGCCGACTGTGCAAATATCCTTGATACAAATGGCACCCCAGCCCTTGCAGGAAGGCTAGCTGTTCCGGGGTTTCCACACCTTCGGCGATCACTTCCAGTTCCAGGCTGCGGGCCATGGCGACGATGGCGCGGATGATTTCTGCGTCGTTGGGGTCGGTGGTGGCGTCGCGGATGAACGACTGATCGATCTTCAGCGTGTCCACCGGCAATCGTTTCAGGTAGGTCAGCGATGAATAGCCGGTGCCGAAATCGTCCATGGCGAAACTCACGCCGAGTTTTTTCAGACGACGCATTTTGCTGATGGTGTCTTCCAGGTTCTGGATGACGATGCCTTCGGTGATTTCCAGTTTCAGCAAGGAACAGGGCAGACCGTGGCTGCTCATGCTGTGTTCGATGCGCTCGACGAAGTCGTTCTGGCGGAACTGCCGGGGGCTGATGTTCACACACAGGCTGAAGGCCAGTGGATCGATCAGCTTTTCGGCGATCAATTGCTTGAAGGCTTCGCACGCCTCATCGAGGATCCAGGTGCCGACCTCCAGTATCAGCCCGCTGTCCTCCAGCACCTTGATGAATTCGGTGGGCGATTGCGCGCCGAGTTCCGGGTGATTCCAGCGCACCAGGGCTTCGGCGCCGATGATGCGGTTGTCCTGGGCGTCGATCTGCGGTTGGTAGTGCACGTCGAATTCGCCCCGGGACAGCGCCAGACGCAGGTCGGTCTCCATGCGCAGCCGTTCGCTGGCCGCTTTCTGCATGGTGTTGTGATACATCTGCGTGGTGTTGCGTCCGGAATCCTTGGCGCGGTAAAGCGCGATGTCGGCGCGTTTGAGCAGGTCGGTCGGGGTCGAGCCGTGATCGGGAATCAGCGCCACCCCGATGCTAGGGGTCACTTGCAGGCGCTGGCCATCGAGGAACATCGGCTCCGACAGCAACTCGCGAATGGTGTCGGCCAGCTCGCGTACCTGGGCGCTGACTTCATTGCGCGTGCCTTCCAGCCCGCTGAGCAACACCACGAATTCATCGCCACCGAGCCGCGCCACGGTGTCTTCCATACGCACGCTGGCTTCAAGCCGCGCGGTGATGATTTTCAGCACCGTGTCGCCAACCGGGTGACCCAGCGAGTCATTGATGTGTTTGAAGTGATCCAGATCGAGAAACAGCAGCGCACCGCGCAGGTTGTGGCGCTTGAGTAGGGCTATCTGCTGGCTCAGGCGATCCATCAACAGCGCGCGGTTGGGCAGGTTGGTCAGCGGGTCGTGATAGGCCAGGTGGCGGATCTGCGCTTCGGCGTTCTTCAGCAGGCTGACGTCCCGGGCGGTGAGAAGCAGGCAGGCGGTTTCATTGAGGGTGATCGGTTCGACCGAGACTTCCACCGTCAGGATCTCGCCGCGCTTGTTGCGCCCGAGCATTTCCTGATGGTGCACGCGGCCCTTGATCTGAAGTTCTGCAAGCAGCGCCGAGCGCTGTTTTTCCTCGGCCCAGATGCCGACCTGATACACGGTTTTGCCCACCACTTCGTCGGCGCGGTAGCCGGTCAGGCGGCAGAAGCCGTCGTTGACCTCCAGATAACGCCCGGTGTCGCGCTCGGTGATGGTGATCGCGTCGGGGCTGGAATGAAATGCCTTGGCGAACTTCTCTTCGCTGGCCTTGAGCGCCGCTTCCGAGCGCTGTTGCTGGGTGATGTCGCGCAACGTGGTGACGATGCACGGCTGGTTGCCGACGCTGATCTGACGGCTGGAAATCACGCAGGTCAGCGACTGGCCGTCCTTGTGCTGGACGATGATCGCGACATTGCTCAGGCCCTGTTCGCGGATCACCCTTTCGATGCGTTGCAGGCTTTTCGCCGAGGCGTCCCACAGGCCGATTTCTTCGGCGGTGTGGCCGATCACATCGCTGGCGCTCCAGCCGAAGGTCTGGGAAAAACTCGAATTGATCTCGATGAATTCCCCGGTTTCCTGGCGGGTCACGCAGATCGGGTCGGGGCTGACCTGGAACAGGGTGGCGAATTTCTCTTCCGAAGCCACCAGCCGTTGCTCGCGTTCAACCTGATCGGTGATGTCCAGCAGGGTGCCGGCCATCCGCAGCGGCACGCCGTTGTCGTCGCGATAGAGGCGGGCGCGGCTTTCCAGATAACGCGAGCTGCCGTCCGGCAGTTGCACGCGGTAAGTCAGCTGATAATTGCCCGCCGGGCCTTCGCGCAGGCTGCGATAGGCGTCGCGCATGCTGTCGCGTTCTTCGCCGGGGACGCCCTCGAAGAACTCTTCGAACGACTCATGGAACGGTTTCGGCTCCAGACCGTGCAATTGCGCAGCGCGGGCCGAGCCGTAGAGCATGCCGCTGGGAATGTGCCAGTCCCAGGTGCCGAGCTGCGCCGAATCCAACGCCAGGTCGAGGCGTTCCTGGCTGTCTTTCAGGGCATGTTCGGCAGCTTTGCGTTCGGTGGTGTCGAGAAAGGTGCTGAGCAGGTACGGCTGGCCTTCGAGTTCGACCTTTTGCGCGCTGAGGATGCCGTCGTGGATCTGGCCGTTGCTGGCGCGGAACTGCACCTCCATGCTGATCAGTTCGCCCTTGGCCTTGGTTTTCTTGACCAGCTCCGCCCGTTGCTCGGGATGCACCCACAGGCCCAGTTCCAGGGTGGTGCGGCCGATGGCGCTCTGCACCGGCCAGCCGAACAGGCTTTCGAAATACTGGTTGGCCTCGCTGATCAGACCGTCTTCCTGACGAGTCAGCAGCACCATGTTCGGGCACAGATGGAAAAGCGTGGCGAAACGTTTCTCCGAGCTGCTGAGGGCCTGTTCCCGTTGCCGCTGGTGGGTGATTTCGCGGATCACCCCGATCATTCGGGGGCGGCCGTGTTTGTCCGGCAGCAGGCTGCCGTTGATCTCCAGCCAATGCAGGCTGCCGTCGGGCCAGCGGATGCGGTGGTGCATTGCCTGTTCCAGCGGCGCGCCGGCGATTACCGCGTGGAAGGCGCGGATGGTTTTCGCCCGGTCTTCAGGTGGCAGCAGGTCGAGGTATTCCAGGTCTTCGGGCAGCGGTTGCCGCGGATCGAATCCGAACAAGGCCTGAGTGCCGCGCGACCAACTGATCTGCCCGCGCTCGATGTCCCAATACCAGGCCCCGAGGCGGGCGCCGTTAAGCGCCGCGAGCAGTTGCGGCGCGCTCTCCCAGCTCTGCTCGGAACGCCGTGGATCAATGGCCTGAATACGCGGCATTGGCGGAATACGGTCAACAGATTTCGGCATTGTTAAGGGGCCTTGAGCTGATTTGGGCGTTAGGCACAGGGACGGCAGCTCTATAGGAGTAGCACAAGTCAGCCGAGAGTCCCTGGCAGATCGATTTGAGCGTCCAGCAGGGCCATAAACGCCCGTGCAGCATTCGACAGCGTCCTTTCAGTGTGCAGGATATAGCCTAGCTGGCGACTGAGCTGTATGCCCGGTAAAGGTATGCGCGCCACCTGTTCATCGAGCATCGTGCGCGGCAAAACGCTCCAGGCCAGGCCGATCGACACCATCATCTTGATGGTTTCCAGGTAGTTGGTGCTCATGGCGATGTTCGGCGTCAGGCCCTGAGCCTCGAACAGCCGTTGGACAATATGGTGGGTAAAGGTGTTGCCGCCGGGGAAAACCGCCGGATGGCCGGCAATGTCCGCCAATGTGACGGCGCCGTTGCTGATCAATGAATGTTCCGGGGCGACCACGAAATCCAGCGGGTCGTCCCAGACCGGCGTGGCCTTGACCAGCGTATGCGGCTCCGGCGCCAGGGTGATGACCGCCAGCTCTGCGCGGCCATGGAGAATTTCTTCGTAGGCCACTTCCGAATCGAGGAACTGAATATCCAGCGCTACCTGTGGGTAGCGGCGGGTGTATTCCCTTAATAAGGGCGGCAAACGGTGCAGGCCGATGTGGTGACTGGTGGCCAGGGTCAGACGGCCGGTGACTTCGCCGGTCAGGTTGGTCAGGGCGCGGCGCGTGTCGTCCAGCACGTTGAGAATCTGATAAGCCCGTGGCAGCAGGGCCCGGCCGGCCTCGGTCAGGCCCACTTCACGACCGAGCCGGTCGAACAGCCGCACATTCAATTGCTGTTCCAGCCCGGCAATACGTTTGCTGATCGCCGGTTGCGTCAGGTGCAGCCGTTCACCGGCGCCGGAGAAGCTTCCCGTCTCGGCAATCGCGATAAAAGCATTGAGGTTGGCCAGGTCCATGTTCGTATTCCAGTTGGTTATCCAAAGCATAAAAAATATGAATTTGAGTTATTTAATCTAACCCCATAGGATCGGCCTCACAAGCCAAAGGGTTATTGATAAGCCCAGGGCATAGAAACAAGCTGATGAGGAACCGTCTGATGGCCGGCAAAACGCTCTACGACAAGCTCTGGGATTCGCATTTGGTCAAGCAGCGCGACGATGGCTCGGCGCTGATCTATATCGATCGTCACATCATCCACGAAGTGACCTCGCCGCAAGCCTTCGAAGGCCTGCGTCTGGCCGGGCGCAAGCCGTGGCGCATCGATGCCAACATCGCCACCCCGGACCACAACGTACCGACCACCCCGGAGCGCAAGGGCGGCATCGAAGCCATTGCCGACCAGGTCTCGCGTTTGCAGGTTCAGACCCTCGACGACAACTGCGATGAATACGGCATCGTCGAATTCAAGATGAACGACGTGCGCCAGGGCATCGTTCACGTGATCAGCCCGGAGCAGGGCGCGACCTTGCCGGGCATGACCGTGGTTTGCGGCGACTCGCACACCTCGACCCACGGCGCGTTCGGCGCCTTGGCTCACGGTATCGGCACTTCCGAGGTCGAGCACGTGCTCGCCACCCAATGCCTGGTCGCCAAGAAAATGAAGAACATGCTGGTGCGCGTCGAAGGCCAGTTGCCGTTCGGCGTGACCGCCAAGGACATTGTCCTCGCGGTGATCGGCAAGATCGGCACCGCCGGCGGTAACGGCCATGCCATCGAGTTCGCCGGCAGCGCGATCCGCGACCTGTCCATCGAAGGCCGCATGACCATCTGCAACATGTCCATCGAAGCCGGCGCCCGCGTGGGCCTGGTGGCGGCGGACCAGAAGACTGTGGATTACGTCAACGGTCGTCCGTTCGCACCGAAAGGCGCCGAGTGGGACTTGGCGGTCGAGTCCTGGAAAGACCTGGTGTCCGACGCCGACGCGCATTTCGACACCGTGGTCGAGCTCGACGCTGCGCAAATCAAGCCGCAAGTCAGCTGGGGCACTTCGCCGGAAATGGTCTTGGCCGTTGATCAGAACGTGCCGGACCCGGCTAAAGAGATGGATCTGGTCAAACGCGACTCGATCGTCCGTGCCTTGAAATACATGGGTTTGACCGCCAATCAGGCGATCACCGACATTCAGCTCGACCGCGTGTTCATCGGTTCCTGCACCAACTCGCGGATCGAAGACTTGCGCGCTGCCGCGGTGATCGCCAAGGGCCGCAAGGTTGCGTCGACCATCAAGCAGGCCATCGTCGTGCCGGGCTCGGGTCTGGTGAAGGCGCAGGCTGAAGCCGAAGGTCTGGACAAAATCTTCCTCGAAGCCGGTTTCGAGTGGCGCGAGCCGGGTTGCTCGATGTGTCTGGCGATGAACCCGGACCGTTTGGAGTCCGGCGAGCATTGCGCATCGACCTCCAACCGTAACTTCGAAGGCCGTCAGGGCGCCGGTGGCCGTACCCACCTCGTCAGCCCGGCCATGGCCGCTGCGGCGGCGGTGAACGGTCGTTTCATCGACGTTCGTGAATTGATCTAAAGGAGCGCAGCATGAAAGCTTTTACCCAGCACACTGGTCTCGTCGCGCCTCTGGATCGTGCCAACGTCGACACCGACCAGATCATTCCGAAGCAGTTTCTGAAGTCGATCAAGCGCACCGGTTTCGGCCCGAACCTGTTCGACGAGTGGCGTTACCTCGATGTGGGTCAGCCGTATCAGGACAACTCCAAGCGTCCGCTGAACAAGGAGTTCGTGCTCAACGCCGAGCGTTATCAGGGCGCCAGCGTGTTGCTGGCCCGCGAGAACTTCGGTTGCGGTTCCAGCCGTGAACACGCGCCATGGGCGCTGGAAGAATACGGTTTCCGCAGCATCATCGCGCCGAGCTATGCCGACATCTTCTTCAACAACAGCTTCAAGAACGGCTTGCTGCCGATCATCTTGAGCGATGCCGAAGTCGACGAGCTGTTCAAGCAGGTCGAGGCCGCGCCGGGCTATCAGTTGCAGATCGATCTGCACGAACAGACCGTCACCAGCCCGAACGGCAAGGTCTATCGCTTCGAGATCGACGCTTTCCGCAAACACTGCCTGCTCAACGGCCTGGACGATATTGGCCTGACCCTGCAGGACGGCGATGCGATTGCCGCGTTCGAAGCCAAGCATCGCGCGAGCCAGCCATGGTTGTTCCGCGACGCGTGAGATTGATGTAGTCAGGGCTGGCCCCTTCGCGAGCAAGCTCGCTCCCACATTTGAAATGCATTCCCCTGTGGGAGCGACGGTGCGACGATTCGACTTGCTCGCGAAAGGGGCAGTTCAACAACACAGCTATCAGGATGTGACCATGACCAGCACCACCCACAGTCAGGTTGTACAAAAGCAATTCGGTGAACAGGCCGCCGCCTACCTGAGCAGCGCCGTTCACGCTCAAGGCACTGAATTTGCGCTGCTGCAGGCTGAACTGGCAGGGCAGGGCGAGGCTCGGGTGCTGGACCTGGGTTGCGGCGCCGGGCACGTGAGTTTTCACGTCGCTCCGTTGGTGAAAGAAGTGGTGGCGTACGACCTGTCGCAGCAGATGCTCGACGTGGTCGCCGCCGCAGCCGTTGATCGCGGGTTGAACAATGTGTCCACGGTCAACGGTGCCGCCGAGCGTCTGCCGTTCGCCGATGGTGAGTTCGACTTCGTGTTCAGCCGTTATTCGGCGCACCATTGGAGCGATCTCGGCGTGGCCTTGCGCGAAGTGCGCCGGGTGCTGAAACCGGGCGGCGTGGCGGCGTTCATCGATGTGCTGTCGCCGGGCAGTCCGCTGTTCGACACCTATTTGCAGAGCGTCGAAGTGCTGCGCGACACCAGTCATGTGCGCGATTATTCGGCCGGTGAGTGGTTGCGCCAGGTCAGCGAAGCCGGTCTGCACACCCGCAGCACCACGCGTCAGCGCCTGCGTCTGGAGTACAACAGCTGGGTCGAGCGCATGCGCACACCCGAAGTGATGCGCGCCGCGATCCGCCAGTTGCAGCAATCGATGGGCAACGAAGTGCGCGAATATTTTGAGATTGAGGCCGATGGTTCGTTCAGTACAGATGTACTGGTGCTCTGGGCTGAAAAGTAATTTTGGAACGATAAGTATTTTTCCGGGCGCGCCAGTCGATGGCGCACCGACTGAAGACACGAGGAAAGCATGAGCAAGCAGATTCTGATTCTCCCAGGCGACGGTATTGGTCCGGAAATCATGGCCGAAGCGGTCAAGGTGCTGGAACTGGCCAACGACAAGTACAGCCTGGGCTTCGAGCTGAGCCATGACGTGATCGGTGGCGCCGCCATCGACAAGCACGGCGTGCCGCTGGCCGATGAAACCCTCGAGCGTGCCCGCGCAGCTGACGCTGTGCTGCTGGGCGCCGTGGGCGGCCCGAAATGGGACACCATCGAGCGTGACATCCGCCCTGAGCGCGGCCTGCTGAAAATCCGTGCGCAACTGGGCCTGTTCGGCAACCTGCGTCCGGCGATCCTGTACCCGCAACTGGCCGATGCTTCGAGCTTGAAGCCGGAAATCGTTGCCGGCCTGGACATCCTGATCGTCCGTGAGCTGACCGGCGGCATCTACTTCGGCGCGCCGCGCGGCACCCGTACTCTGGAAAACGGCGAGCGTCAGTCCTACGACACGCTGCCGTACAGCGAAAGCGAAATCCGCCGCATCGCCCGTGTCGGTTTCGACATGGCCCGCGTGCGTGGCAAGAAGCTGTGCTCGGTGGACAAGGCCAACGTGCTGGCGTCCAGCCAACTGTGGCGTGAAGTGGTCGAGCAGGTCGCCAAGGATTACCCGGACGTCGAACTGAGCCACATGTACGTTGACAACGCCGCCATGCAACTGGTGCGTGCGCCGAAGCAGTTCGACGTGATCGTCACCGACAACATGTTCGGCGACATCCTGTCCGACGAGGCGTCGATGCTCACCGGTTCCATCGGCATGCTGCCGTCGGCCTCGCTGGACGCCAACAACAAGGGCATGTACGAGCCTTGCCACGGTTCGGCGCCGGACATCGCCGGCAAAGGCATCGCCAACCCGCTGGCGACCATTCTGTCGGTATCGATGATGCTGCGTTACAGCTTCAATCTGCACGAAGCGGCGGATGCCATCGAGAAAGCGGTCAGCGTGGTGCTGGATCAAGGTCTGCGCACCGGCGACATCTTTTCGACCGGTTGCACTAAAGTCGGTACGCAGGAAATGGGTGACGCAGTAGTCGCCGCGCTGCGGAATCTGTAATCTCTCGGGCCCGCTGCGAAATTCAATACAAAGCAGCGGCCCACTTTTCAAGAAGGTGTAGTTGCGATGAAACGTGTAGGTCTGATCGGTTGGCGCGGCATGGTCGGTTCCGTGCTCATGCAGCGGATGCTGGAAGAGCAGGATTTCGATCTTATCGAGCCGGTGTTTTTCACCACTTCCAATGTCGGTGGCCAAGGCCCGTCCGTGGGCAAGGACATTGCTCCGCTCAAGGACGCTTACAGCATTGAAGAGCTGAAGACCCTCGACGTGATCCTGACCTGCCAGGGCGGCGACTACACCAGCGAAGTATTCCCGAAACTGCGCGAAGCCGGCTGGCAGGGTTACTGGATCGACGCGGCCTCGAGCCTGCGGATGAACGACGACGCCGTCATCATCCTCGACCCGGTCAACCGCAAGGTCATCGACCAGCAGCTCGACGCGGGCACCAAGAACTACATCGGCGGCAACTGCACCGTCAGCCTGATGCTGATGGGCCTGGGCGGTCTGTTCGAGGCTGGTCTGGTTGAGTGGATGAGCGCCATGACCTATCAGGCGGCTTCCGGTGCCGGCGCGCAGAACATGCGTGAACTGATCAAACAGATGGGCGCGACCCACGCCGCTGTCGCCGATCAACTGGCCGATCCAGCCAGCGCGATCCTCGACATCGACCGTCGTGTGGCCGAAGCCATGCGCAGCGACGCGTACCCGACCGAAAACTTCGGTGTGCCGCTGGCCGGCAGCCTGATCCCGTGGATCGACAAGGAACTGCCGAACGGCCAGAGCCGCGAAGAGTGGAAGGCCCAGGCCGAGACCAACAAGATCCTCGGTCGCTTCAAGAGCCCGATCCCGGTGGACGGCATCTGCGTGCGCATCGGCGCCATGCGTTGCCACAGCCAGGCGCTGACCATCAAGCTGAACAAAGATGTGCCGATCGCCGATATCGAAGGGCTGATCAGCCAGCACAACCCTTGGGTCAAACTGGTGCCGAACAACCGCGATATCAGCATGCAGGAGCTGAGCCCGACGAAAGTCACCGGCACCCTGAACGTACCGGTCGGTCGTCTGCGCAAGCTGAACATGGGTTCGCAGTTCGTCGGTGCTTTCACCGTCGGCGACCAACTGCTGTGGGGCGCGGCCGAACCGCTGCGTCGCATGCTGCGGATCCTGCTTGAGCGTTGATCGCTTGATGCAATGAAAGAACCCGCGCCTTGCAAGAGGCGCGGGTTTTTTTGTACCTGTTGATCGTTCCCACGCTCTGCGTGGGAATGCAGCCATTGAAGCTCCGCGTCCGCTCTTCGTGGCGGGCGCGAATTGCCTGTGTGCGACTCACCCGGTAAAGTGCCGCTCCCCCCGTTTCGCCAGAGGCAGCACCATGACCCAGACCCTTGATATTGCCGTGATCGGCGCCACCGGTACTGTCGGCGAAACCCTCGTGCAGATTCTCGAAGAGCGCGACTTCCCGGTCGGCACGTTGCATTTGTTGGCAAGCAGCGAATCCGCCGGCAGCTCGGTGCTGTTTCGCAACAAGAACGTGCGCGTGCGTGAAGTCGACGAGTTCGATTTCAGCAAGGTCAAGTTGGTATTTTTCGCCGCTGGCCCGGCCATCACGCTGAGCTACGCCGCCCGCGCGCATGCGGCAGGTTGCTCGCTGGTCGACTTGTCCGGCGCCTTGCCGGCGGATCAGGCGCCACAAGTGGTGCCGGAAGCCAATGCCGATGTGCTGGCCGGTTTGAAAGTACCGTTTCAGGTCAGCAGCCCGAGCCCGTCGGCCACCACATTGGCCGTGGTGCTGGCGCCGCTGCGCGATCTGATCGAGCTGCAATATGTGCATGTCACCGCCAATCTGGCGGTTTCCGCCCAGGGCCGCGAAGCCGTGACTGAGCTGGCGCGCCAGACCGCCGAGCTGCTGAACATGCGTCCGCTGGAGCCGACATTCTTCGACCGGCAGATGGCTTTCAACCTGCTGGCTCAGGTCGGTACGCCCGACGCGCAAGGCCATACGCTGCTGGAAAAACGTCTGGTGCGCGAGCTGCGTCAGGTGCTGGCCAAGCCTTTATTAAAGATTTCCGCAACTTGCGTTCAAGCCCCGGTGTTTTTTGGCGATAGCTTTAGCGTGACCTTGCAGTCAGCGAGCGCGGTCGACCTGGAAAAGGTCAACGCCGCGCTTGAAGAGGCCGAGGGCATCGAGTTGGTCGAGGCGGGCGATTATCCGACTGCCGTCGGTGACGCGGTCGGGCAGGACGTGGTCTACGTCGGGCGGGTACGCGCCGGTGTCGACGAACCGTCGGAACTTAATCTGTGGCTGACGTCAGATAACGTACGCAAAGGTGCGGCCCTCAACGCCGTGCAGGTCGCCGAGTTGTTGATAAAAGACCTGCTGTAAAAGATACTTGGCAACAATTTGTCGACTGATTCTAGGCGAGCGCTATGCTTGGCCGGAGCACTCGATGACGTGTCACCCTCCGGGACTTTCCGGGGCATCAAAGAAATGATCGCGCGCGGCATGCTGTCGTCGTCGCGCGCAATGCCTTACGGCAGCGACAATCAACATCTTCTCGCTGGCCGAGGAACGTTCAAACAAAGGAAGAGGCTATGGTTCAAGTTCGCAAACTGGTGTTAGCAATAGCGGCCGCCTCGGCGCTGTCCTCCGGTATGGCGCATGCCCTCGGGCTCGGGGAGCTGACCCTGAAGTCGACCCTGAACCAGCCGCTGGTGGCGGAAATCGAGCTGCTCGATGTCAAGGATCTGACCGCTGCCGAAGTGGTGCCGAGCCTGGCCTCGCCGGAAGATTTCGCCAAGGCCGGCGTCGATCGCCAGGCCTTCCTCAATGATCTGACCTTCACCCCGGTGCTCAACGCCAGCGGCAAAAGCGTGCTGCGCGTAACGTCGAGCAAGCCGCTGTCGGAACCGATGGTGAAATTCCTCGTGCAGGTGATGTGGCCGAACGGCCGTCTGCTGCGCGATTACAGTGTGCTGCTGGATCCGTCGAAGTTCTCGCCGCAGACCGCTGATGCCGCCGCTCAACCAGCGCCAGCGCAAACCATCACCGCACCGACCACCGGCGCCACGCATTCGACCCACACCACCACGCCGCGCGACACCCTGTGGGAAATCGCAGCCAAGGCGCGCACCGGCGGTTCGGTGCAGCAGACCATGCTGGCGATCCAGGCCCTGAACCCGGACGCGTTCATCGGCGGCAACATCAACCGCCTGAAAACCGGTCAGGTGCTGCGTCTTCCGGATCAGGTGCAAAGCACCGCGCTGCCGCAGTCCAAAGCGATTGCCGAAGTGGCTGCGCAGAACGAGGCCTGGCGTCAGGGTCGTCGTTATGTGGCCAAGCCGGGCACCGGTCAGCAGCAGCTCGATGCGACCAATCGTGGCCGCGCCAATACCGGTGCTGCGCAAAACGCCAAAGACAACCTGAGCCTGGTGTCCGCCGAAAGCGCCAAGGCGCGCGGCAAGGGCCCGGCTGGCGACGCCAAGGCCTTGAGCAACAAACTGGCGGTGACTCAGGAAAGTCTCGACACCACCCGTCGTGACAACGAAGAACTGAAAAGCCGCATGTCCGATCTGCAAAGCCAGCTGGACAAGCTGCAACGCCTGATCGAGCTGAAGAACAATCAACTGGCGAAAATGCAGGCCGAAGGTTCGGGCGCTGCTCCCGCGACCGCCGCCACTGCGCCAGTGGTGCCGGCGATCACCGCGGAACTGGCGGCCACGCCGCCGGCTACTCCGGCAGAAGCGGCCCCAGCCGCACCTGTGCCTGAGGCTGCTGCTCCGGCACCGGTCGAGCCGGTTGTCGAGCCTGTTGTTGAAACCAAGCCGCCTGCCGATGACGAGAAAACCTTCAACGAACTGCTGACCAATCCGATTCTGCTGGGTCTGGTCGGTGGCGGTGCAGTGGTTCTGCTGCTCCTGCTGTTGCTGCTGGCTCGTCGCCGTAAAGCGCAACAGGAAGCCGAAAAGCACCTGCGCATGGCCCGTGCCCTGGAGGAGCAATCCTTCTCCCAAGACCTCGATCTGCCGGAAAGCAGCTTCGAAGGTCTGGAAGTGCCAGCCGCCAGCGTCAAGCTGACCCCGGCTCCAGCTCCAGCTCCAGCGCCTGCCGCCGCTGCTGTAGTTGCGCCAGTGGTGATGGCCGAGCCGATCGCCGCGCCGTTGGTGGCGCCTGCCGCCGAGCGTTCCGACGATGTGCTGGACAAGGCGCAGTCGCACATCGACGGCGGTCGCCTGAATCAAGCCGCCGCGTTGCTGGAAGAGGGCGTGAGCCTGGAGCCGCAGCGCAGCGATCTGCGTCTGAAACTGATGGAAGTTTACGGTCGTCAGGGTGATCGCGATGCGTTCGTCGGTCAGGAGCGCCAACTGGTTGCTAATGGCGACAACTTCGCCAAAGTCGAAGAGCTGAAAAGCCGCTTCCCGGCCATGGCGGTCGTCGCTGCCGGCGGCTTGGCGGCAGCGGCCCTTGCCGCCGAGCTGGACGAGGATTACGTCAAGGAGCTGCTGCTCGACGAGCCTGAAACCCCTGAAGCGCCGGCTGCGGCGGACGACGAACTGGACAGCGCTTTCGACCTGAGCCTCGACGATCTCGACAACATCACGCCGGTTGAGCCTGTGGTGGCTGTCGAGCCGGAAGCGCCGGTCGAGCTGGACGCGTTCCCGACTGATGACGACCTGAGCTTCGAGTCCGTGCTGCAACAGCAGACCGACATCAAGGAAAACCTCGACGACCTGTCGGACTTCGACCTGGATCTGGATCTCGGTGCCGATCCAGCGCCTGCGCCGGTCGAGTTGGCAGACGATGATTTCCTGCTGGATCTGGACGAAGGCGTGAAGGATCTGCCGCTGGTCGAAACTCCAACCGTGGCCGACGTGCCGCAAGATGATCTGGAGCTGCCAGCCGATTTCGACCTGTCCCTGGCTGACGAAATGGACGCGGCGCCTGCCGAGCCGGATGCGTTCGCCGCCGAACTGGACGACGTCAACGCCGAGCTGGATCGTCTGTCGAGCAGCATCAACGAGCCAAGCTTCACCGAGGCCGATGCCGCGCTGGGTGATGATCTGGGTGAGGATGACTTCGACTTCCTGTCCGGCACCGATGAAGCCGCGACCAAGCTCGATCTGGCTCAGGCCTACATCGACATGGGCGACAACGACGGCGCCCGCGACATCCTCAATGAAGTCATCAGCGAGGGCAACGACAAGCAGAAGAGCGAAGCGAGCGAAATGCTTTCGCATCTGGTCTGAGTCGGCATTCAGCGGTAAACAAAACGGCAGCCCATGAGGTTGCCGTTTTTGTTTGGGTCTGGTTTCCCCGTCCCGCCGCCTTATAATGCCCGCCTTTGTAGATCAGCAGGCTGTACCGACTTGGCAAACATAGATAACCCGGCCGCCGAAATGGCACCCGAAGGCTTTTTCCGCGTCGCGCTGGGCGTTGAATACAAGGGCTCGCGCTACAGCGGCTGGCAGCGCCAGTCCACCGGTGTGCTCACCGTGCAGGAAACCCTGGAAAAAGCCCTGTCGAAGGTCGCCGACTCGCCGATCTCGCTGCAATGTGCCGGGCGCACCGATGCCGGTGTGCATGCCTGCGGGCAAGTGGTGCATTTCGATACCCAGGTCGACCGTTCGCTGAAAGCCTGGGTCATGGGCGCCAACATCAATCTGCCCCACGACATCAGCGTCAGTTGGGCGAAGGTCATGCCGGCGCATTTCCATGCGCGATTCAAGGCGATTGCCCGGCGCTATCGCTACGTGATCTACAACGATCAGATCCGCCCGGCGCATCTCAACGAAGAAATCACCTGGAATCACCGTCCGCTGGACGTCGAGCGCATGGCCGAGGCCGCGCAGTACCTGATCGGTACCCATGATTTCAGTGCGTTCCGTGCCGGCCAGTGCCAGGCCAAGTCGCCGATCAAGAAGATGCATCATCTGCGCGTGACCCGTCACGGCAAAATGATCGTTCTGGACATCCGCGCCAATGCGTTCCTGCACCACATGGTGCGCAACATTGCCGGGGTGCTGATGACTATTGGCGCCGGCGAGCGGCCCGTGGAGTGGATGAAAGAAGTGCTGGAGAGCCGCGAGCGGCGTTCCGGCGGGGTCACGGCGCATCCGTTCGGCCTGTATCTGGTGCAGGTCGAGTACCACGACGAGTTCCCGTTGCCCGAGCGTTTCATCGGGCCACATTTCCTTACGGGTTTCTCGGAACTTGACGGCTGACGCCCTCGAACGCATTTGTTACCATCCGGGACTTTCTCGGATTTGCCTTGGGGTTTTTATCGACATGTCAGCCGTTCGCAGCAAGATTTGCGGGATTACCCGCATAGAAGATGCGTTGGCAGCCGTCGAGGCCGGGGCCGATGCCATCGGTTTTGTGTTCTACGCTAAAAGTCCCCGGGCCGTGACCGTGCAGCAGGCGCGGGCGATCATCGCCGCCTTGCCGCCGTTCGTGACCACGGTCGGGTTGTTCGTCAATGCCAGTCGCTGTGAGCTCGGGGAAATCCTCGATGCCGTGCCGCTGGATCTGTTGCAGTTCCACGGCGACGAAACCGCCGCCGAGTGTGAAGGCTGGCACCGGCCGTATATCAAGGCCTTGCGGGTCAAGGCGGGCGATGACATTGCCGCTGCCTGCGATGCCTACCCAAGCGCCAGCGGTGTGCTGCTCGACACTTATGTCGAAGGCGTGCCCGGCGGAACCGGCGAGGCGTTCGACTGGTCATTGATTCCGCAAGGCTTGAGCAAACCGTTGATTCTGGCCGGCGGCCTGACGCCGGAGAACGTCGCCGATGCGATCGCCCGGGTGCGGCCGTATGCCGTGGATGTCAGCGGCGGGGTAGAGGCGAGCAAGGGCATCAAGGATCACGCAAAGATTCGGGCGTTCATCAACGCCGTACGTTGATGTGACGGCTGGCAGACTGCCGCCGTCCACAGCTCTGTAGAAAAGAGGCTGAGGGTTTTTTCGGGGTGTACGCAGGTCAGTTCCGCTGACCCGGCAGTCCGGACGATCATCGCCACACATGAATTTAGCTGAAGGGCATACGCGGGGCCGCGAACCAGAGCGTTCGGGCCGCCGGTACTGGAGAAAGAAAGCATGAGCAACTGGTTGGTAGACAAGCTGATCCCTTCGATCATGCGTTCCGAGGTCAAGAAGAGCTCGGTCCCTGAAGGTCTGTGGCACAAATGCCCGTCCTGCGAGGCTGTGCTGTATCGTCCGGAGCTGGAAAAGACCCTGGACGTTT
The DNA here is from genome assembly GCF_058796615.1 of Pseudomonas sp. GW823-FHT04A03. Taxonomy (NCBI): domain Bacteria; kingdom Pseudomonadati; phylum Pseudomonadota; class Gammaproteobacteria; order Pseudomonadales; family Pseudomonadaceae; genus Pseudomonas; species Pseudomonas sp. GW823-FHT04A03. Next base: position 7,296 of record NZ_JBXAIV010000010.1, on the reverse strand, counting down.
GCCCTAAATGCAACCACCACATGCGCATCGGCGCGCGTGCGCGCATCGACATCTTCCTGGACGCCGAAGGCCGTGCCGAACTGGGCGCCGACCTGGAGCCGGTTGACCGTCTGAAATTCCGCGACGGCAAGAAATACAAGGATCGTCTGGTCGCTGCCCAGAAGCAGACCGGCGAGAAAGACGCACTGGTCTCCATGAGCGGCACCCTGCTGGGCATGCCGGTCGTGGTTTCGGCGTTCGAATTCAGCTTCATGGGCGGTTCCATGGGCGCCATCGTCGGTGAGCGCTTCGTGCGCGCCGCCAACTACGCGCTGGAAAACCGTTGCCCGATGATCTGCTTCTCCGCCTCCGGTGGCGCGCGCATGCAGGAAGCCCTGATCTCGCTGATGCAGATGGCCAAGACTTCGGCCGTACTGGCGCGTCTGCGTGAAGAAGGCATCCCGTTCATCTCCGTGCTGACCGACCCGGTCTACGGCGGCGTTTCCGCCAGTCTGGCAATGCTGGGCGACGTGATCGTCGGCGAGCCTAAAGCCCTGATCGGCTTCGCCGGTCCGCGCGTGATCGAGCAGACCGTGCGCGAAAAACTGCCGGAAGGCTTCCAGCGCAGCGAGTTCCTGCTGGAGCACGGTGCAATCGACCTGATCATCGATCGTCGCGAGCTGCGTCCGCGTCTGGGCAACCTGCTGGCGCAACTGACCGGCAAGCCGACCCCGACCTTCGTTGCCGCGCCGATCGAGCCGATCGTCGTTCCGCCGGTGCCTGCCAACGTATGACCGAGCGCACCCTTGGCGAGTGGCTCGCCTACCTTGAACAGTTGCATCCATCGGCCATCGACATGGGGCTGGAGCGTTCGCAACAGGTAGCGTCCCGCATGGGACTGGGCCAGCCGGCGCCTCGGGTGATTACGGTCACCGGCACCAACGGCAAAGGTTCGACCTGCGCTTTCGTGGCTTCATTGCTGCGCGCGCAGGGCCTGAACGTCGGTGTCTACAATTCTCCGCACCTGCTGCGTTACAACGAGCGGGTGCAGCTCAATGGCGTCGAAGCCACTGACGCGCAGCTGTGTGAAGCCTTTGCGGCGGTCGAAGCGGGGCGCGGCGAGACTTCCCTGACTTACTTCGAAATGGGCACCCTGGCGGCGTTCTGGCTGTTTCAACAGGCCGGGCTTGATGCGGTGGTACTGGAAGTCGGGCTGGGCGGGCGTCTGGACACGGTCAACGTGGTGGATGCCGATATCGCGCTGGTCACTAGTATCGGTGTCGACCATGCCGACTACCTGGGCAATACCCGCGAATCCGTGGCCTTCGAGAAGGCCGGGATTTTCCGTAAGGGCAAACCCGCGCTGTGCGGCGATCTGAATCCTCCACAACCCCTGCTGGACAAAGCGCACAAGCTCGCTTGCCCGTTCTTCCTGCGCGGGCGCGATTTCGATCTCGGCATCACTGATCAATTCTGGCAGTGGCGCGGCACTAATGCTGACGGTCAGGTCGTCGAGCTGCGTGATTTGCCGCTGCTTGATCTGCCGATGGAAAACGCCGCGCTGGCGTTGCAGGCTTATCTGCTGCTCGGTTTGCCATGGGATGCCAAACAGATTGTTGCGGCGTTGCAGGCGACTCGCGTGGTCGGTCGCCTGGATCGTCGTTCGTTCGAATGGAACGGCAAGCGTATCAACCTGCTGCTGGATGTCGGTCATAACCCGCACGCGGCGGAATATCTGGCGCGGCGTCTGGCTGCACGTCCGCCGGTCGGCAAGCGTCTGGCGGTGTTCGGCCTGTTGGCGGACAAGGATCTGGACGGTGTCATCGGTGAATTGAATGCCAGCGTCCAGCATTGGGCGGTGGCGCCGCTGGATTCGCCGCGCGCGCGTCCGGTGACTGAATTGAATGTTGCATTGCAGAACCTTGGCGCGTCGGTCACGTCTTATGACAGTGTGGCGGCTGCGCTGGAAGGGCAGTGTGCAGTGGCCACCAGCGACGACGAGATCTTGCTGTTCGGATCATTTTATTGTGTCGCCGAGGCCCTCGAATGGCTGTCTCGGCGCTCCACGGAGGAAGCGGCAAATGGCTTTGCTGGATAAAGCGTACAAACAGCGCATGGTCGGTGCCCTGGTGCTGGTGGCGCTGGCGGTGATTTTCCTGCCGATGCTGTTTTCCCGTCAGGATGAGCAGCGTCAGGTGACCGTCGATGCGCCGGCCGCACCGCAGGCGCCTGCTGTGGCGCAGATCCAGATGGAAACCGTGGCCGTGCCCGAGCCGCAGGTTCTGCCGCAAGAGCCAGTGCCGAGCGATGACGAGGTCGCCGAGCAAGTGGCGCCAACGGCACCGATTGCTTCCGCCGCGCCAGCCCCGGCTCCGGCGCCGGTAGCCAAACCGGTTGCACCGGCGCCTGCTCCAGCTCCCGTGGTCAAGCCAACCACGGCCCCGGCCCAGCCGATCGCTGCGCTGTCCGCCAAGCCGGATACCACTCAAAGCCGCGTGGATGCCAATGGCCTGTCGGTGAGCTGGTCGGTGCAGCTGGCCAGTCTGTCGAGCCGCGCCAGCGCCGAAAGCCTGCAGAAAACCCTGCGAAGCCAGGGCTACAACGCTTACATCCGTTCTGCCGATGGCAAGAATCGGGTGTTCGTCGGTCCGCTGATCGAGCGTGCCGAAGCCGATCGTCTGCGCGATCTGTTGAGCCGCCAGCAGAACCTCAAGGGGTTTGTGGTGCGCTTCCAGCCCGAGCGTGGCTGAAATCTATCGCCCCGATTGAAATGCACTGACATTCGCAGCTTACCGACAGCCCTGCGCTCTGCTAAAATGCGCCGCCTTATCCGTCTGTAGGCTGCACTGTGCCATTTACCTGGGTTGACTGGGCGATCGTTGCAATCATCGCCATCTCCGCTTTGATCAGTTTGAGCCGCGGCTTCGTCAAAGAAGCATTGTCGCTGGTGACCTGGATCATCGCAGGAGCCGTTGCCTGGATGTTCGGTGGCTCACTGTCCGAGTACCTCGCCGGATACATTCAAACACCGTCGGCTCGTGTGATCACGGGCTGTGCCATCATGTTTGTCGCCACACTGATCGTGGGCGCAATGATCAATTATCTTATCGGCGAGTTGGTTCGCGTCACCGGGTTGTCCGGGACCGATCGATTCCTCGGCATGGCCTTCGGCGCTGCGCGTGGCGTGTTGCTGGTGGTCGTGGCGGTCGGGCTGTTGAGCCTGGGGCCGGTACAGCAGGACGGGTGGTGGAAAGAGTCACAGCTCGTGCCAAAGTTTCTATTGGTCGCAGACTGGTCCAAGAACCTGATTCTCGGGTGGAGCAGTCAGTGGCTTGCCAGCGGAATCAGCGTACCCGCTGATATTCCGTTCAAGGAGCAACTCTTGCCGTCGGCCAAAACGCCTCAGTGAGTGTTGTTCAGTTCAGATCCATTAAGTAGGGGTTGCGTCGCATGTGTGGCATCGTCGGTATCGTCGGTAAGTCGAACGTCAATCAGGCGCTGTATGACGCGCTAACCGTGCTCCAGCACCGCGGCCAGGACGCTGCCGGTATCGTGACCAGCCATGATGGCCGGTTGTTCTTGCGCAAGGACAATGGCCTGGTGCGTGACGTGTTTCAACAGCGTCACATGCAGCGCCTGGTCGGCCATATGGGGATCGGCCACGTCCGTTACCCGACTGCCGGCAGCTCGACCTCGGCCGAGGCTCAACCGTTCTACGTCAACTCGCCGTACGGCATCACCCTGGCGCACAACGGTAACCTGACCAACGTTGAACAGTTGGCCAAAGAGATCTACGAATCCGATCTGCGTCACGTCAACACCAGCTCCGACTCGGAAGTGCTGCTGAACGTTTTCGCCCACGAGCTGGCCCAGCGCGGCAAACTGCAACCGACCGAAGAAGACGTGTTTGCCGCCGTGACCGACGTGCACAACCGTTGCGTCGGTGGTTACGCCGTCGTGGCGATGGTGACCGGTTACGGCATCGTCGGTTTCCGCGACCCGCACGGCATCCGTCCGATCGTGTTCGGCCAGCGTCACACCGACGAAGGCGTCGAGTACATGATCGCCTCCGAAAGCGTTTCTCTGGACGTGCTCGGCTTTACCCTGATTCGCGACCTGGCGCCGGGCGAAGCGGTCTACATCACTGAAGACGGCAAGCTGCACACCCGTCAGTGCGCGACCAATCCGTCCCTGACCCCGTGCATCTTCGAACACGTCTACCTGGCGCGTCCGGATTCGATCATCGACGGCGTGTCGGTCTACAAGGCCCGTTTGCGTATGGGTGAGAAGCTGGCCGAGAAGATCCTGCGCGAGCGTCCTGAGCACGACATCGACGTGGTCATCCCGATTCCGGACACCAGCCGCACCGCAGCGCTGGAACTGGCCAACCATCTGGGCGTGAAATTCCGCGAAGGCTTTGTCAAGAACCGCTACATCGGCCGTACCTTCATCATGCCCGGCCAGGCCGCGCGCAAGAAATCGGTACGCCAGAAGCTCAATGCCATCGAGCTGGAATTCCGCGGCAAGAACGTGATGCTGGTGGATGACTCGATCGTTCGCGGCACCACCTGCAAGCAGATCATCCAGATGGCCCGCGAAGCTGGTGCGAAAAACGTCTACTTCTGCTCGGCGGCTCCGGCTGTTCGCTTCCCGAACGTGTACGGCATCGACATGCCGAGCGCTCACGAGCTGATCGCGCACAATCGTTCGACCCAGGATGTTGCTGACCTGATCGGCGCTGACTGGCTGATCTATCAGGACCTGCCTGACTTGATCGAAGCGGTCGGTGGCGGCAAGATCAAGATCGAAAACTTCGATTGCGCAGTGTTTGACGGCAAGTACGTCACCGGCGACGTCGACGAGGCTTACCTGAACAAGATCGAACAGGCACGCAACGATGCCTCGAAGGTCAAGACCCAGGCGGTCAGTGCGATCATCGATCTGTACAACAACTGAGTTTCAACCGGCCCTTAGGGGCCGGTTTTGTATCTGGCAAAAGACTTTTATTTATCGAGAACAGGGCAAGGAGTGACAGCATGAGTCAGGAATGGGATGCCGGTCGGCTGGACAGCGACCTCGAAGGCGTAGCGTTCGATACCCTGGCCGTACGTGCCGGTCAGCACCGTACGCCGGAAGGCGAGCACGGTGATCCGATGTTCTTCACTTCCAGCTACGTGTTCCGTACCGCCGCTGACGCGGCTGCGCGGTTTGCCGGCGAAGTGCCGGGCAACGTTTACTCGCGTTACACCAACCCGACCGTTCGCGCCTTCGAAGAGCGCATTGCTGCACTGGAAAGCGCCGAGCAGGCGGTGGCTACGGCCACCGGCATGGCCGCGATCATGGCGGTAGTGATGAGTCTGTGCAGCGCCGGCGATCACGTGCTGGTGTCGCGCAGCGTGTTCGGTTCGACCATCAGCCTGTTCGAGAAGTACTTCAAGCGTTTTGGCGTGGAAGTCGATTACGTGCCGCTGGCCGATCTGTCGGCCTGGGACGCAGCGATCAAGTCCAACACCAAATTGCTGTTCGTCGAATCACCGTCCAATCCGTTGGCTGAGCTGGTGGATATCGCCGCGCTGTCGGAAATCGCTCACGCCAAGGGCGCGATGCTGGTGGTCGACAACTGCTTCTGCACGCCAGCGTTGCAGCAGCCGCTGAAGTTGGGCGCAGACATCGTTGTGCATTCGGCCACCAAGTTCATCGATGGCCAGGGCCGTTGCATGGGCGGTGTGGTTGCCGGTCGCAGCGGGCAGATGAAAGAAATCGTCGGTTTCCTGCGTACCGCCGGGCCGACCCTCAGCCCGTTCAACGCCTGGATCTTCCTCAAGGGTCTGGAAACCCTGAACCTGCGGATGAAGGCGCACTGCGCCAACGCTCAGCAACTGGCCGAATGGCTGGAGCAGCAGGACGGTATCGAGAAGGTGCATTACGCCGGTCTCAAGAGCCATCCGCAGCACGAACTGGCTCAGCGTCAGCAGAAGGGCTTCGGCGCGGTTGTGAGCTTTGAGGTCAAGGGCGGCAAAGAGGGCGCCTGGCGCTTTATCGATGCGACCCGTTTGATCTCGATCACGGCCAACCTGGGCGACAGCAAAACCACCATCACTCACCCGAGCACCACGTCCCACGGCCGTCTGGCGCCGCAGGAGCGTGAGGCAGCCGGCATTCGTGACAGCCTGATCCGCATCGCGGTCGGCCTGGAAGACGTCGCTGACCTGCAAGCCGACCTGTCGCGCGGTCTGGCGGCGTTGTGATCGAGTTGTCTACGCCAAAGATCGGCACCCATGGCCGCGTTGCATTGGTCACGGGTGCCGCGCGCGGGATCGGTCTGGGCATCGCAGCGTGGCTGATCAGCGAAGGCTGGCAGGTGGTGTTGACGGATCTGGACCGTATCCGTGGTTCGAAAGTGGCGAAGGTGCTGGGCGAGAACGCCTGGTTCATCGCCATGGACGTCGCAGACGAAAGCCAGGTGGCGTTGGGTATCGCTGAGGTGCTGGGGCAGTTTGGTCGCCTGGATGCGCTGGTATGCAACGCTGCCGTGGCGGATCCGCACAACATCACTCTGGAAAGCCTCGATCTGGCTTACTGGAATCGGGTGCTGGCGGTGAACCTCGGTGGGCCGATGTTGCTGGCCAAACACTGTGCGCCGTATCTGCGTGCGCACAACGGGGCGATCGTCAATCTGGCCTCGACCCGTGCGGCACAGTCGGAACCTGATACGGAAGCCTATGCGGCGAGCAAGGGCGGTTTGCTGGCGTTGACTCACGCACTGGCGATCAGCCTCGGGCCGGAGATTCGCGTCAATGCGGTCAGTCCGGGCTGGATCGATGCGCGGGATCCATCCGCTCGGCGTGCAGAGCCGCTGACCGATACCGATCATGCCCAGCATCCGGCGGGCAGGGTGGGGACGGTCGAGGATGTGGCGGCAATGGTGGCGTGGTTGCTGTCGAAGAATGCGGGGTTTGTGACGGGGCAGGAATTCGTGGTCGATGGCGGCATGACCAAGAAGATGATTTATACGGAATGAAGCAATTTCGTCTTTTTTAGAAAAACTTCAATCCTGCTATTGACTTAGGTTCGCTACCTGCGTAAATTTCGCGGCCTCGGAGATGCAAACGGGTGATTAGCTCAGCTGGGAGAGCGTCTGCCTTACAAGCAGAATGTCGGCGGTTCGATCCCGTCATCACCCACCACTCCCGAGATACTTGCGTAAGCAAGAGCGTAGGCTGAAAGTGCCTGCACCGACGCGCAGCGGTAGTTCAGTCGGTTAGAATACCGGCCTGTCACGCCGGGGGTCGCGGGTTCGAGTCCCGTCCGCTGCGC
>NZ_JBXAIV010000009.1:0-241155 GCF_058796615.1 Pseudomonas sp. GW823-FHT04A03 | reverse complement strand
CGTATCAAGCCTGTAAAAGGTGTAAACGATGTCCCCGGTCTAATGTGTAAAGGATGTACCGGTCTCTACAGTGAGGGCAACGATCCAGAGGCGAACACCCAACTCAGGGATATTCCAAAACCGCTTTTATCTGCCGCAAATTCCGCTCGATCCACCCCCGATCAATCGCCCCCCACTCGCGAATCCGATAACGCCCCGCATGATTGCGCGCGCCCTCTTCCTGTTCAAACTCGCAAACGATATCCAGATCCGCCAGCGCCGCAATCGTGTCCTGCGCCGTGCGCCGGGGCATGCCGGTGACCTCGGTCAGCGCCGGCACGCTGCTCGCCAGGCCGCTGTCGATCAGGTACGCCACATATAAGCGCCGGTAGAAACTGCTCTTGGTCTTGCTTACGTCCATGCATGCGCTCCGTTGTTTGATGTCTTATTGCATGTCCCGCCACGTCAGGTACACCCGCAGGTCGAACTCGACCTGGTGGTAGCCCGGCAGCATGTGCTCACATAACTTATAGAACGCCTTGTTGTGATCCGACTCCTTGAAGTGCGCCAGCTCGTGCACGACGATCATCTTCAGAAACTCCGGCGCGGCGTCCTTGAACAGCGAGGCGATGCGGATCTCTTTCTTGGCCTTGAGCTTGCCGCCCTGCACCCGCGACACCGTGGTGTGCAGGCCGAGGGCGCGATGGGTCAGGTCGAGGCGGTTGTCGAACAGGACCTTGTCGATGGCCGGGGCGTTGCGCAGGTATTCCTGCTTCAAGTCCAGCGCGTAGCCGTACAACGCCTTGTCGCTCTGCACATCGTGGCGGCCCGGATAGCGTTGGCTCAGGTAATCACCGAGGCGGTTGTCGGCGATCAATTGGCGCACCTGATCCTGCAGATTCGCGGGATAGGCCTGGAGGTATTTCAACGCAGTCATGGGGCGGCACGGGTCATGAAAAGGCCGCCAGTGTAGCGAATTCAACCGGCCAACGCGCTCCAGTCGAACGGCTCGGTAAAGCGTGCGGTGTCCTCGGCGACCAACGGCCGCGCCACCAGGAAGCCTTGCACGTACTCGCAACCATGGGCTTGCAGCCACTGGTATTGCTCGACGGTTTCCACGCCTTCGGCAATCACCAGCAAGCCGTATTCCTTGCATAGGTCGATGACCGTGCGCACCAGGGAAGCATCGCGGGACGAGTCCGGCAATCGGGCGATCAGGTGACGATCGAGCTTGAGGGTGTCCAGCTCCAGATCGCGCAGATGCGACAGCGAGCAGGACCCGGAACCGAAATCGTCCAGCGCCACCCGCACCCCGAGATTGCGCAGTAACTTCAGTTGTTTGCGGGTTTCATCCGGATTGATCGTCAGCGCCTCCTCGGTGACTTCCACTTCCATCTGGTGCGGCTGCAAACCATGGCGCTCCAGCACCTGACGCAATTCGGTGACCAGATTAGGCAGGCCGAACTGGGTGTTGCTCAGGCTCACGCCGATCACCAGATCCCTGGAGAACTCGGACTCCCAGGCCTTACGCTGCCCGGCACTGCGGTGATAGATCCAGCTGCCGAGCCTACTGATCAACGTTGCCTCCTCCAGCAACGGCAGGAACAGCCCCGGAGGTACGTCACCGACGCTCGGGTGTTGCCAGCGCAGCAGGGCCTCGAAACCACGAATCCGGCCGTCGCCAATCGCCACTTGCGGCTGATACACCAGATTGAAATCGCGGTTCTCGATGGCGTTGCGCACGCTCTCTTCCAGCATCAGCCGTGAGCGCGCGCGGCCGTTCATTTCATGATCGTAGAAGCGATATTGCTGACGCCCGGCACGCTTGGCTTCGTACATGGCGATGTCCGAGGCGCGCATCAAACCGTCGAGGTTGTTGCCGCAATCCGGGTAGGTGGCGATGCCGATACTCGCGCCCAGAGCGATATCGAGGCCTTCGATCTGCTGACAGATCGACACCCGTTCGATGAGTTTTTCAGCAATCTTCGCCGCTTGTTCGGGGAATTCCAGATCCAGCAGCGCAGTGAATTCATCGCCGCCCATCCGCGCCAGAATGTCGAACGGCCGCAGGCAGGCCTTCAGTTGTTCGGAGACCCAGCGCAACACTCGGTCCCCGGCATCATGGCCGAGGGAATCGTTGACCCTCTTGAAGCCGTCGAGATCGAGGTACATCAGCACCCAGCTGCTGTCCGTGCGCTCGCCGCGCAGCAGGAGGTTTTCCACAGTCTGGTAAAAACCCCGGCGATTGAGCAGCCCGGTCAGCGGGTCGGTGACCGCCTGAAATTCCAGCTGCTGATGCAGATGACGCACCACCGACATGTCCAGCACCGTCACCACCATCGCGTGCTGTTCGCTCGGCAGCGGCGCGCAAGACAGGGCCACCGGCACTTGCTGGCCCGGCGCGGTACGCAGCAACGCGTCGTGTAAGCGCAACGTCTCGCCGCGTTTGTAACTGGCATAAAACTCGGAATCGGCCCACAGCGGAATGTGCGGTTTCTGCAGGAAATCGAGAAACTCCTGCCCTTCCAGTTCCTTCACCGGCGCATTCAGCAGCCGGGAAATCGCCGGGTTGGCGAAGCGAATCAAGCCATCCTCGGCCAATACCAGAATCCCTTCGGCGGCGTTATCCAGCACCGACGCATTGAAGGCCCGCGCCGATTCCAGATCCTGACTCAAGCGCTGCAACGCCCGGCGATTGCGCTGGTGCTCCAGCAACGCCTGGACTTTGGGCTTGAGAATCTGCGGATCGAAGGGTTTGAACAGGTAATCCACCGCACCGCTGGCGTAGCCTTTGATCACGGCATCCTGGGACTGCTCGTTGGCGGTGAGGAAAATGATCGGGGTCAGGCGCGTGCGCTGACTCCCGCGCATCAGCCGCGCGACTTCGAAACCGTCCATGCCCGGCATCTGCACATCCAGCAGCACCAGATCGACGTCGTGTTCGAGCAGCAGGCTGAGGGCTTCGAAACCGGAAGCTGCAGTCATCACCTGCCAGTCCTGGCGCTGCAGCAACGCGCGCATGCTGATCAGATTTTCAGGGTAATCATCAACGATCAAAAGGACTGAGCTGCCTTCACCTGGCTGGGGTTGCGCGCATTCCATGCTGCTTCTCTTGTCGGGACATCTCGTGTCGGGGCATCTCGGATCAGTGTTCCGGGCGGTTTCTCGTGAAAACCGTACAGTCACTGAGCCTTCACTCTAGTCCGGGATCTGTAAAAGCAGTAGCTGTCACCAAGCCATCATTTAACCAAACCGGTAAGTAGCCGACTAACGGTCACCGCTGAAGCCCCCGAAAACCGGGAAAGATGGCATTTCGACAGGATGTTGACGCCAATCATCCGCCAGACGGCCGTTAACAAAAAATCCCTCTACGCTTATAAAGGCCGCCCCAAGAACCGCGGGCTAGAGCTTCTGGCACGCGCGTGCAACAGCAACAGAGTGGAAGAACCGACATGATCGACCTCGCAACCTGGAACCTCAGCGTTCCCGTTGGCAGCCCGCCCTACACCGTCGAAACCTCCAAACTGGTGAACGGCTTCAAGGATCAGTACTTCCATTCCGACACCGGCACCCTGTTCTTCTGGTCCCCGGTGACCGGCTCGAAAACCGAAAACGCCATCTACCCCCGCACCGAACTGCGCGAAACCTGGAGCAACGGCACCCTGCGCAACTGGTACTACCCCGACGCCGACAACCTGCTGCGCGCGACCCTCTCGGTCAACAAGGTGCCCAGTTCCGGCAAGATCGTCATCGGCCAGATCCACGCCTATGAAAGCCAGAAGCCGATGCTCAAGCTTGAGTACCAGTACAAAGACAAAACCGAGACCGGCAACCTGGTGATCAAACTGCGCACCCATCCGGATCAGGACGAAAGCCGCGTCATCACCCTCGCCACCGGGATCAAACTCAATCGCGAATTCAACTACCTCATTCACCTGAGCCCCGGCGGCGCACTAGGTGTGAGTGCGGCCGGGTATCAGTGGGATTCGCAGATCAGCGCGACGTGGCGCAACAAACCGCTGTATTTCAAGGCGGGCGTGTATGTGCAGGACAACACTGGATACACGAGTGAAGGTGGGCAGGTAACGTTCAGCAAGCTGGATATCGATCACGATAAATAGCCGCGATGCGTTCGTTTAAGGCTTCTGTTTAAAGGCAGTGTGCGTAACGTCTCGAAGACTACAACGGCTTGCGTCGCTGCCTACCGGTACGCCAGAATCCGCCGGCTTGTGCGCCTGGAGGGCCGTCGGTAACTTGATTCGGGTCACTGATTCGCAGTGATCGGGTTTAGTAGCCCGAGGGTTCGCGAGGCGTATTTGCACTCCAGAAAGTGAGATATCTCGATATCTGCGCTTGATGGTAGCTGTACGCAGGGCGCTTTCGGGCGCGCCGGTTCGCGTCTCCCCGGTCTACTAACCTGCGTTCAGCTGCCACCCCATCGTTTAGTAGCGATCCGGTGTCGGCTCCATTTCCCGGAGACGAAACATGATTCAATCGACGCCTCATCCGCCGGTCACAGACCCGGCCTCCCCCTACGATTCCATCGACCCCAAAAAACTCAACGAAGCCGCCGAACGCGCCCTCGACCACTACCTCTGCCCCGGCGCCCGCATCATGGCCACGGTCAACGAACCCGACCGCATGTACTTCGCCAACCCCGCCTACAACACCGAATCCCTGCTGGCCAACGCCAGCGAAACCCTCGGCTCCGCCAGCGAAATGCTCAACAACTTCGCCGCCACCCTCGCCCCCGCCGACCGCAAAACCGCGATAGGCATCGCGCAACTGGTGATGCTTGGAGAACTGGCGGTAAATCAGGCGCTGGATCACGTCGAGCCGAACTAGGAACCCTCGTTCATCCGACAAAATCGGCTCAAAAAAAACCCGCCTCACGGCGGGTTTCTTTCAACTCAGCTAAACACCCAGTCTCAATTGACCTTGGCGTTCAACTCACCTTTCAGATAACGCTGATACATGCTTTCCAGCGAGATCGGCTTGATCTTCGAAGCGTTGCCGGCAGTACCGAAAGCTTCGTAACGAGCGATACATACATCGCGCATGGCCTTCACGGTTTCGCCGAAGAATTTACGCGGGTCGAATTCGCTCGGGTTGGTGGCCATCAGGCGACGCATGGCGCCGGTGGATGCCAGACGCAGGTCGGTGTCGATGTTGACCTTGCGCACGCCGTGCTTGATGCCTTCGACGATTTCTTCAACCGGTACGCCGTAGGTTTCTTTGATGTCGCCGCCGTACTGGTTGATGATCGCCAGCCACTCTTGTGGCACCGACGAGGAACCGTGCATCACCAGGTGGGTATTCGGGATGCGTTTGTGGATTTCCTTGATGCGGTCGATCGCCAGCACGTCACCGGTAGGTGGCTTGGTGAACTTGTAGGCGCCGTGGCTGGTGCCGATGGCGATGGCCAGGGCATCAACCTGAGTCTTCTTGACGAAGTCAGCAGCTTCTTCCGGGTCGGTCAGCATCTGGCTGTGATCCAGAACGCCTTCGGCGCCGATGCCGTCTTCTTCACCGGCCATGCCGGTTTCCAGCGAACCCAGGCAGCCCAGCTCGCCTTCAACCGAAACGCCACAGGCGTGAGCCATGGCGACGGTTTGTTGGGTCACGCGGACGTTGTATTCGTAGTCGGTCGGGGTCTTGCCGTCTTCGCCGAGGGAGCCGTCCATCATCACCGAGCTGAAGCCCAGCTGGATCGAGCGCTGGCAGACGTCAGGGCTGGTGCCGTGGTCCTGGTGCATGCACACCGGGATGTGCGGGAATTCTTCGATTGCCGCCAGGATCAGGTGACGCAGGAACGGGGCACCGGCGTATTTGCGGGCACCGGCCGAAGCCTGAACGATCACCGGGGAGTCAGTCTTGTCAGCGGCTTCCATGATGGCGCGCATCTGCTCAAGGTTGTTGACGTTGAAGGCTGGAACGCCGTAGCCGAACTCGGCTGCGTGGTCCAGCATCTGGCGCATGCTGATAAGTGCCATTGTATGTCTCTCTCCCGGTTTGGGTCGTTAATCGTGCCAGCCTGCCGGAGCGGCGGCGGCTATTCAAGTGATTGCAGATCGGGGGGTTGAGGCCCGGCCTGGTGATTCGATAAAGCAAATTCTGTTTTATTCGGCTTTGCAGCCCCGGCCGATCAGATCATTGGTGGCGACCCAGTAGACCAGGCCTTCCTCACCTTTGATGTGAAACGCCAGCATGTCATCGCTGTACAGCGCACCCGAGGCACCCGGCTCTTCTTTCAGGCGATAGACCTGATCGCCGCCGCCCAGGCGTACATCGACTTCCTTGCGGGCGGCATCGGTGAAGCGCCACAGCACCTTGGCCTGGCTGTCGCAGGTCCAGGTGGTCCAGTTATCCACAGGGGTGGACGACTGGAACGGGTTCCACTGCGCGCAACCACCCAACAATCCCAGTGCCGCAACGGCGATCAAGCCTTTCATCCGTGTTCCTCGACCGGCAGCGCACGCCGCCGGACTTGAGTAAAGAGTCAGACCGGTCAAGGACAACCATGTTCCTTGGCCGGGGTTTGCGTCTCGTATTTGTCCAGACCGTCCGGGCCCGAGCGCTTGTTCAGCACCGGGTTGGTTTCGGCCTGCCAGTCGGCCTGGTAGCAGCCTTTCTGGGCCTCGCCGGGTGCCGGTGTCGGCTCGGCCTTCGGGTTACTCCCGCAGGCCGCCAGCGTACCGGTCAGCAGCAACAGCGCTAACGACTTGACCATCTGAACACTCCTTTGCCTGGCCAATCGGGCGGCCTCAGGCCTTGGCCCGGCTTTCCAGGACTTCAACGGCCGGCAGCACCTTGCCTTCGACGAATTCGAGGAACGCGCCACCGCCGGTGGAAATGTAGGAGATCTTTTCAGCCACGCCATATTTATCGATGGCCGCCAGGGTGTCGCCACCACCGGCAATCGAGAACGCCGCGCTTTCCGCGATGGCCTGGGCCAGCACTTTGGTGCCGTTGCCGAACTGGTCGAATTCGAACACGCCGACCGGGCCGTTCCACAGGATGGTTTTCGACGACTTCAGCAGTTCGGCGAAGTTGGCCGCGGTTTGCGGGCCGATGTCGAGGATCATGTCGTCGGCAGCGACGTCAGCGATCAGTTTCACGGTCGCTTCGGCGCTTTCAGCGAATTCCTTGGCAACCACCACGTCGACCGGCAGCGGCACGTTGACCTTGGCGGCAATGGCGCGAGCGGTGTCCAGCAGGTCCGGCTCGTACAGCGACTTGCCGACCGGGTGACCGGCCGCAGCGAGGAAGGTGTTGGCGATGCCGCCGCCGACGATCAGTTGATCGCAGATCTGGCTCAGGCTGTTCAGCACGTCGAGTTTGGTCGAGACCTTGGAACCGGCAACGATGGCCGCCATCGGCTTGGCCGGGGCGCCCAGGGCTTTGCCCAGTGCGTCGAGTTCAGCAGCCAGCAGCGGGCCGGCAGCGGCGACTTTGGCGAACTTGGCGACGCCGTGGGTCGAGCCTTCGGCGCGGTGGGCGGTACCGAAAGCGTCCATCACGAACACGTCGCACAGGGCGGCGTATTGCTGGGCCAGTTCGTCGGCGTTCTTTTTCTCGCCCTTGTTGAAGCGCACGTTTTCGAACAGCACGATATCGCCGGCCTTGACGTCAACGCCGCCCAGGTAATCAGCCACCAGCGGCACTTCGCGGCCCAGGGCCTTGCTCAGGTAGTCAGCGACTGGCTTGAGGCTGTTCTCGGCAGAGAATTCGCCTTCGGTCGGACGACCCAGGTGCGAGCAGACCATCACGGCCGCGCCTTTTTCCAGGGCCAGCTTGATGGTCGGCAGCGAAGCCAGGATACGCGCATCGCTGGTGACAACACCGTCCTTGACTGGGACGTTGAGGTCTTCGCGGATCAATACGCGCTTACCTTGCAGATCGAGGTCGGACATCTTCAACACGGTCATGGGTCGCACTTCCTACGGTTTTTTTGAAGTCGCTGTTTGCAGATAGTGTTCTGCAACATCCAGCATTCGGTTGGCAAAGCCCCATTCGTTGTCGAACCAGGCCAGGATGTTCACCAGCCGTGGGCCGGAAACGCGGGTCTGACTGGCATCGACGATGGCCGAATGTGGGTCATGGTTGAAATCACAACTGGCGTGAGGCAATTCGGTGTAGGCCAACAGACCTTTGAGCGGGCCGCTGGTGGCGGCGTCGCGCAGGATCCGGTTGACCTCGCCGGCGTCGGTGTCGCTCGCGGTCTGCATCGTGATGTCGAGGCAGGACACGTTGACCGTCGGCACGCGTACGGCTTTGGCCTGAATTCGCCCGGCAAGTTCCGGCAGCAGGCGCTCGATACCACGCGCCAGACCGGTGGACACCGGGATCACCGACTGGAACGCCGAACGGGTGCGGCGCAGGTCTTCGTGGTGATAGGCGTCGATCACCGGCTGATCGTTCATCGCCGAGTGAATCGTGGTGATCGACACGTAATCCAGGCCGACCGCCTGATCCAGCAGACGCAACAGCGGCACGCCGCAGTTGGTGGTGCAGGAGGCGTTGGACACCAGCAGTTCGTCGCCGGTCAGGCAATCCTGATTGACACCGTAAACGATGGTGGCGTCGACATCCGCCTCGCTGGCCATCGGCTGCGAAAACAGCACACGCGGCGCGCCGGCGTCGAGGAAACGCTGGCCGTCTGCGCGGGTGTGGTAGGCGCCGGAGCATTCGAGCACCAGATCGACGCCCAGCGACGCCCAATCGATGCCTTCGGGGGTGGCACTGCGCAGGACCTTCACGCAGTCGCCATTAATATGCAGACAATCGCCGTCGACCTTTACTTCGCCGGGGAACCGGCCGTGGGTGGAGTCGAAGCGTGTCAGGTATTCGATGCTGGCCATGTCGGCCAGATCGTTGATCGCGACAATTTCAAACCCTGCCGCCGAGCCTCGCTCGAACAACGCACGCAAGACGCAACGACCAATCCGGCCGTAGCCGTTGAGTGCAACTTTGTAGGGACGCGGTTGAGGCATGGGGTTCTCGATTACCGTGGTGTATCCGTTGATGCGATGGCGCCTGAACCATCGCTATCGCGAGCAAGCTCGCTCCCACATGAGTCATACATAACCCTGTGGGAGCGAGCTTGCTCGCGAAGGCGTCAGTTCAGGCGACACCTTTTCTGGATCAGTCTTCCAGCAGCTCTTCAGCCTGACCCAGGATGTTTTCCAGGGTGAAGCCGAACTCTTCGAACAGTGCCGAAGCCGGAGCCGATTCGCCGTAGGTGGTCATGCCGATCACGCGACCTTCCAGACCCACGTACTTGAACCAGAAGTCGGCGTGAGCCGCTTCGATCGCGATACGTGCGCCAACCTGCAATGGCAGAACCGATTGCTTGTAGCTGGCGTCCTGAGCGTCGAACGCGCTGGTGCATGGCATGGAAACCACGCGCACCTTGCGGCCTTGCTCGGTCAGCTTGTCGTAGGCCTGAACGGCCAGACCGACTTCCGAACCGGTAGCGATCAGGATCAGCTCTGGCTCGCCTGCGCAGTCCTTCAGCACATAACCACCACGGCGGATGTCGGCGATCTGGCCGGCATCACGGGCTTGGTGCTGCAGGTTCTGACGCGAGAAGATCAGCGCCGACGGGCCGTCCTTGCGCTCCAGAGCGTTTTTCCAGGCCACGGCCGATTCAACGGCATCGGCTGGACGCCAGGTGTCGAGGTTCGGCGTGCTGCGCAGGCTGGTCAGTTGCTCGATCGGCTGGTGCGTCGGGCCGTCTTCGCCCAGACCGATGGAGTCGTGGGTGTAGACGTGGATCACACGCTGCTTCATCAGCGCGGACATGCGCACCGCGTTGCGGGCGTATTCCATGAACATCAGGAAAGTCGCGCCGTAAGGCACCAGACCGCCGTGCAGGGCAACGCCGTTCATGATGGCGGTCATGCCGAATTCGCGCACGCCGTAGTACATGTAGTTTCCGCTGGCGTCTTCGGCGCTGACGCCTTTGCAGCCTTTCCACAGGGTCAGGTTGGAACCGGCCAGGTCAGCCGAACCGCCCAGCACTTCCGGCAGCAGCGGGCCGAACGCGTTCAGGGCGTTCTGGCTGGCTTTACGGCTGGCGATGGTTTCGCCCTTTGCCGCGACTTCAGCGATGTAGGCATCGGCCTTCTCGGAGAAGTCGGCCGGCAGCTCGCCGCTCAGGCGACGGATCAGTTCGTTGGCTTCGGTCGGGAACGCGGCGGAGTAGGCAGCGAAACGCTGATCCCACTCGGCTTCGGCGGCGCGGCCTTTTTCCTTGGCATCCCACTCGGCATAGATGTCGGCCGGGATTTCGAACGGGCCGTGGTTCCAGTTCAGCGCCTGACGAGTCAGGGCGATTTCCGCGTCACCCAGCGGGGCGCCGTGGCAATCTTCTTTGCCTTGCTTGTTCGGCGAACCGAAACCGATGGTGGTCTTGCAGCAGATCAGGGTCGGCAGCGGGCTCTTGCGAGCGGTCTCGATGGCGGTCTTGATCTCTTCCGGGTCGTGACCGTCGACGTTACGGATCACTTGCCAGTTGTACGATTCGAAGCGCTTCGGCGTGTCATCGGTGAACCAGCCTTCGACTTCGCCGTCGATGGAGATCCCGTTGTCATCGTAGAAGGCGATCAGCTTGCCCAGACCCAGAGTGCCGGCCAGGGAAGCGACTTCGTGGGAAATGCCTTCCATCATGCAGCCATCACCCAGGAACACGTAGGTGTGGTGGTCGACGATGTTGTGGCCAGGACGGTTGAACTGCGCGCCCAGTACTTTTTCTGCCAGGGCGAAGCCCACAGCGTTGGCCAGACCCTGACCCAGCGGGCCGGTGGTGGTTTCAACGCCCGGGGTGTAACCGAATTCCGGGTGGCCCGGGGTACGGCTGTGCAGTTGACGGAATTGCTTCAGGTCGTCGATCGACAGGTCGTAGCCGGTCAGGTGCAGCAGCGAGTAGATCAACATCGAGCCGTGGCCGTTGGACAGCACGAAGCGGTCACGGTCGGCGAACGATGGATTGCTCGGGTTGTGCTTTAGGTAGTCGCGCCAAAGCACTTCGGCGATATCTGCCATACCCATAGGGGCACCGGGATGGCCGCTGTTGGCTTTTTGCACGGCATCCATGCTGAGGGCACGAATGGCGTTGGCACGCTCACGACGGCTAGGCATCGCTGATCTCCTGGGTGTGAATAGATTGAAACGGAAAAAAGGAGGGCATTTTCCCTCACCCGAGCGCCTCGGGGCAATGACAGATAGTCATCCGGAGGCGTTTTTCCCATGGATAACATCGGTTTCGGTTGGTGAAACCTTTCCGCTGTTCGTTTGTAGAGTTAACCGGGCGGTGAGAAGTGCAATCGAATGCGCCATCCATCGAGCAATATCAAAACTTTTTGATATAGACCTTGCGATGCCTTCAGGCCGTCACTAGACTGCCAGCCCTATGAACCTACGCGTGCCTTCCATTCGCCATGACGATTGCGACGAGCTGGCGGCCCTGTGCAAGGCCGGCGGCGATCCGCTGCGGCTGAATGTATTGCGCGCCCTGGCCAACGACTCGTTCGGCGTACTGGAACTGGCGCAGATTTTCGATATCGGCCAGTCCGGCATGAGCCATCACCTTAAAGTGCTGGCGCAGGCGGATCTGGTGGCGACTCGCCGCGAAGGCAATGCGGTGTTCTATCGCCGCGCCCTGCCCCACACCGAGTTGCTGGGCGGCAAGTTGCACGCAGCCTTGTTAGAAGAAGTCGACAATCTGGCGCTGCCGGCCGACGTGGAAACCCGGATCGCACAGGTTCACGGGCAACGCGCGGCCAACAGCCAGGACTTTTTCGCCCGGGTCGCGGAGAAGTTCCGCGCCCAGCAGGATTTGATTGCCGGCCTGCCGCAGTACCGTGAAAGCGTGCTGGCCCTGCTCGACAAACTGAACTTCAATGGCGCTGCCACGGCCATTGAAGTCGGCCCCGGCGATGGTGCATTCCTGCCGGAACTGGCCCGCCGCTTCGGCACCGTAACCGCACTGGACAACAGCGCGGCGATGCTCGAACTGGCCCGCCAGGTGTGTGAACGTGAACAGCTGGCTAACGTCAGCCTGCAATTGGCCGATGCATTGAATGGCGTGAGCCTTCAGGCCGATTGCGTGGTGTTGAACATGGTGTTGCACCATTTCGCCGCGCCGGCCGAAGCGCTCAAGCACATGGCCAGCCTGCTGCAACCGGGCGGTAGCCTGCTCGTGACAGAGTTATGTAGCCACAACCAGAGTTGGGCCAGGGAGGCCTGCGGTGATCTGTGGTTGGGGTTTGAACAGGACGATCTGGCCCGTTGGGCCACCGCTGCGGGACTCGTTCCCGGGGAAAGCCTCTATGTAGGCTTACGTAATGGTTTCCAGATCCAGGTCCGCCATTTTCAGCGACCGGCTGGCGACACTCACCATCGGTAAATTCAGGAAAACATCGAGATGAGCGAATACTCCCTCTTCACCTCCGAGTCCGTGTCTGAAGGACATCCGGACAAAATCGCCGACCAGATTTCCGATGCAGTGCTGGACGCCATCATCGCCCAGGACAAGCACGCACGCGTTGCAGTGGAAACCCTGGTCAAGACTGGCGTGGCCATCGTTGCCGGTGAAGTGACCACCAGCGCCTGGGTCGACCTGGAGCAGATCGTTCGTGACGTGATTTGCGACATCGGCTACACCAGCTCCGACGTCGGTTTCGACGGCGCAACCTGCGGCGTGATGAACATCATCGGCAAGCAGTCCCCTGACATCAACCAGGGTGTTGACCGTGCCAAGCCTGAAGATCAGGGCGCCGGCGACCAGGGCCTGATGTTCGGCTACGCCAGCAACGAAACCGACGTGCTGATGCCAGCACCGATCACCTTCTCGCACCAACTGGTGCAGCGTCAGGCCGAAGCCCGTAAATCGGGTCTGCTGCCTTGGCTGCGTCCGGACGCCAAGTCGCAAGTGACCTGCCGTTACGAAGGCGGCAAGGTTGTCGGTATCGACGCCGTGGTTCTGTCGACCCAGCACAACCCTGAAGTGTCGTACAACGACCTGCGCGAAGGCGTGATGGAGCTGATCGTCAAGCACGTGCTGCCTGCCGAACTGCTGAGCAAGGACACCCAGTTCCACATCAACCCGACCGGCCAGTTCATCATTGGCGGCCCGGTAGGTGACTGCGGTCTGACCGGTCGCAAGATCATCGTCGACAGCTACGGCGGCATGGCCCGTCACGGCGGCGGCGCGTTCTCCGGTAAAGATCCATCCAAGGTTGACCGTTCGGCAGCCTACGCTGGCCGTTACGTTGCCAAGAACATCGTCGCTGCCGGCCTGGCCGAGCGTTGCGAGATCCAGGTTTCCTACGCGATCGGTGTGGCCCAGCCTACCTCGATCTCACTGAACACCTTCGGCACCGGCAAGATCAGCGACGACAAGATCATCAAACTGGTCCGCGAAGTGTTCGACCTGCGTCCATACGCGATCACCACCATGCTCGACCTGCTGCACCCGATGTACCAGGAAACCGCAGCCTACGGCCACTTCGGCCGCGCTCCGCAGACCAAGACTGTTGGCGAAGACACCTTCTCCACGTTCACCTGGGAAAAAACCGACCGCGCCGACGCTCTGCGTTCCGCTGCCGGCCTGTAATTTTCCTGGCGGTACAAGAAGCCCCGCACGGTTCGCCGTGCGGGGCTTTTTCATTCGTACCTTGTGGGAGCGAGCTTGCTCGCGAAGAGGCCCGAATCAGCGACATCACATTCGGAATGGAAACAGCTCGCAAAACACCCACCTCTCTCAAGAACGGATCCTCGCCTAGCCTTCAAGTTTCTCCCTGAGCAAGGACGCTCACGATGCTTGCCACACTGCGCCTGTTTTTGTTTTTCCTGCCGGTTTTCCACCTCAACGCCCTCGCTGCCGACTGCCCCGACTGGACCGCCGACCGGGCATCAAGCGAAGTCGCCGCCCTGCAACAACAGATCGATCACTGGGACGACGACTATCATCGCGAAGGCCGCTCGGTGATCGCCGATGAGCTCTACGATCAGTCACGCCTGCGCCTGAACCAATGGCGCCGGTGCTTCAAATTTCCATCACCGCCCGAGCCGTTGCGCACCGCATCAGGCCCGGTTGCGCACCCGATCGCGCATACCGGTCTGGACAAACTTCACGATGCGGCGGACATCGCGACCTGGTTGCACGACCGCAAAGATGTCTGGGTACAACCCAAAGTCGATGGCGTAGCGGTGACCCTGATCTATCGCGACGGCCGATTGCATCAGGCGATCAGTCGCGGGGATGGGGTTCACGGGCAGGACTGGACCGTATCGGCAAAAAAGATCGGAGCCATTCCGCAACAGCTGACGCAACCACAGGATCTGCTGGTACAAGGCGAACTCTATTGGCGTTTGAACGGGCATACGCAGGCACGTGCCGGCAGCGCCAACGCCCGGGCCACCGTGGCCGGGCTGCTGGGGCGCAAGGATCTCGACGCGGAACACGCAGCCGGCATCGGGCTGTTTGTCTGGGACTGGCCGCAAGGGCCGAAGGACCTGCCGGAGCGAATCGCGGCCCTTACGCAGTTCGGTTTTCCTACCACCGAGCCCTACACCCAGGCCGTCGCCAGCCTGAACGAAGCGCAACACTGGCGCGATCACTGGTATCGCTCGCCATTGCCATTCGCCACGGACGGAGTGGTTCTACGTCAGAGCCTGCGGCCGCCGGCCGAGCGCTGGCAGGCTCGTCCGCCCTACTGGGCTGTCGCCTGGAAATACCCTTTCGCCCAGGCGCTGGCCGACGTGCGCAAGGTGAACTTCAAGATCGGCCGCACCGGGCGCATCACGCCGGTGCTTGAACTGTCGCCGGTGATGCTCGATGACCGGCAGATCAAACGGGTCAGTGTCAGTTCGCTCAGGCGTTGGCAGGAGCTGGACATTCGCCCCGGCGATCAGGTCGCAATCAGCCTGGCCGGGCTGACGATTCCGCGTCTCGACAGCGTGGTATTGCGCAGCACTGAACGCGTGGATCTGAACGTTCCGCTCGCCCGCGACTTTCACGCCCTGAGCTGCTGGCAACCGACGCCGGGCTGCGAAAGCCAGTTCCTCGCGCGCCTGACCTGGCTCAGCGGCAAGCAGGGACTGGCCATGTCGCATGTCGGTCGCGGCACCTGGGAGAAACTTCTGGAAACAGGCCGCCTGAACAGCCTGCTGGATTGGTTGACCCTCGACGGGCCGGAGCTTGCTAACATTGCCGGTCTCGGCGAGCGCAGCAGTGCCCGCCTGCTGCACAGTTTTCACAGCGCCCGCCAACGGCCGTTCCTGCAGTGGCTCAAAGCCCTGGGATTGCCACCGACCGGTCAGGCAACACTCGCCGACTCATGGCAGGCGCTGGCACAACGCAACACCGAACAATGGCAGGCAGAAGCCGGAATCGGCCCGGGCCGCGCGGCGCAATTGAGCGCCTTTTTTCGCGACCCGCAGGTACTGGCCCTGAGTGAAACCCTGCAAGCCGCCGGCGTCGACGGCTTCTGAACACGCAATCCCCGGCCCGCCGGGAACCCAATGTCCGCCGGAGCGCTCCAACAGCGCAGTGCTTCACCGACCGATTGCCTTTGCACATGGAGCTTTTATGAAATTTCTCGCACCGCTTGCCCTGCTGTCTTTCTGCGCAGTCCTCGCCGCCCCCGTGATGGCCGACGAAGACGCGCCGGGCCTGACCGGTTGTGCCGCCAAGAAGCAGGGCATCATCAACCAGATCGAACAGGCCAAGTCCCGCGGCAACGCCGACCAGCAGGCCGGCCTCGAAACCGCCCTGCGCGAAGTCACCGAACACTGCACCGACGCCGGCCTGAAGAAAGAACGCGAAAACAAGGTGCTCGACGCCAAGCACGAAGTGAGCAAGCGTCAGGCCGATCTGGACAAGGCCATGAAGAAAGGCGATCCGGAAAAGATCGACAAGCGCAAGAACAAGCTCGCCGAATCGCGCAAGGAATTGCAGGACGCGCTGGACGAACTCGACAAGTAAGAAAGTCGGGGATCACGACCAAAAGGCTGTGATCCCTTGAACATCAGTGGTCGCGAAACTCTTTATGGCAGGCACTGCAGGCATCTTCGACTTTCTGCACGGCCGGCCCCAGGTTGCTGGCCTTGTAGGGTTGAACCTTGCTGGCGATCACCAGTTCACCGGTGGCCGCTTCAAGGGTGCGGGCCATTTCCTGGAAGCGGGCCTGTTTCTGCCAGACATCGTCCTTGGCGCTGGTGTGATCTTCTTCGCGCACCTGCGGGAAATGTTTCCACGGCTCATGGGACAACGCATCGAGCTTGACCGCACCTTCCGCAAATTTCGGCCCGTCGAAGGCGATGCGTCCGCGCAGCATGCCGCCCAGGTCTTCGCCGGTCTTGAGCATCTGCTTGAAGATCGCCTTGCGCTGACCCAGCGGGGAATTCGGGTCGACACCGCCACAGGCGGACAAGGTCAGACAGGCCAGCAATACAACAGAAATTCTTTTAAGAGTCATGGTGGCTTCAGGTCACGGAAATCGGCGGCCAGTATCCTCGGGTCACCGCCAAACACCAATAGCCCTATTAACAATAAGGGTTGCTTGAGCGCATGGAGCACTTCTGCAACCGGCACAGGAAATTCTCCATGAATAGCCGTTTCAAGGCCTGGCGTCATCCGCTCATCGTCACCCTCCCGTTGCTGGCGATCCTCGCCGGCTGCACCGGTGGCGACAGCGCCAAGCCGAAAACCCACGCCCTGGCCACGTATTCCAGCGCCACCTGGGAAGCCCTGCCGGCAGTGTCCGATAGCGATCTGGTGGCCGGTTTCGGTTCCTGGCGCAGCGCCTGCACCCGGCTCAAGGCAGACCCGGTCTGGGGTGCAACCTGCGCGGCAGCTGCCAACGTGCCGCAAAAAGCCGGCGACATTCGCACGTTCCTCAAGCAGAACCTCGACGTGTTCGGCCTGCGCGCCGAGAACGACAACCCCAACGGTCTGATCACCGGCTATTACGAACCGGTCTATCCCGGCAGCCTGACGCAAACCGCCACCGCCAACGTGCCGGTGTATGGCGTGCCCGAAGACATGATCATTGTCTCGCTGGACAGCATTTACCCGGAACTGAAAGGCAAACGTCTGCGCGGCCGCCTCGAAGGTCGCGTGCTCAAACCTTACGACGACGCGGCGACCATCGAGAGCCAGGGCGTCAAGGCGCCGGTCGTGGCGTGGCTGACCGACCCGATGAACCTGCAATTCCTGCAGATTCAGGGTTCGGGGCGGATCCAGACCGATGACGGCCGCCAGCTGCGTATCGCCTACGCCGACCAGAACGGTCATCCGTACCGGCCGATCGGTCGCTGGCTGGTGGAACAGGGCGAGCTGAAAAAAGAAGAAGTGACCATGGGTGCGATCAGCAACTGGGCCAAGGCCAACCCGTCGCGCATTCCGGAACTGCTGGCGAGCAACCCGAGCTACGTGTTCTTCACCCGCAACCCGGACAGCAACGAAGGCCCGCGCGGCTCACTGAATGTGCCGCTGACCGCCGGTTACAGCGCGGCAGTGGATCGCAAAGTGATTCCGCTGGGCAGCCTGTTGTGGCTGTCGACCACTCGCCCGGACGGCACGGCGCTGGTACGCCCGGTCGCTGCGCAAGACACCGGCGGCGCGATTGCCGGCGAAGTTCGTGCGGATCTGTTCTGGGGCACCGGCGAAGCCGCCGGGCAACTGGCCGGCGACATGAAACAGCAGGGGCAGATCTGGATGCTTTGGCCGAAAGGGGCGGCGTTGCCGCAAGTACCGCAGGTGGCCGACAAGCCGTAAGCACAACGCAAAAGATCGCAGGCGTCGTCAGCCTGCGATCTTTTCAGGTTCAGACCGAAACGAAGAAGAAACTGGCAATCAGCCCCATCCCGACAAACCACACCAGCGACCGTAGAATCGCCCAGTCCGCCAGATAGCAAATGATGTAGAGCAGGCGACTGGTGATAAACAGCACCGCCAGCACATTGACCGTCACCAGCTCTGCCGTGCCCACCAAATGCGCAACGATCACCGCCGCCGCAAACGCCGGCGTCACTTCAAAACTGTTCAGCTGTGCCGCATGGGCACGCCGCGCCACGCCGTTCAGGCTTTCGAGAAAGTCCCGGGGATCGTGATTGTCACTCAGCCGATACCCACCGACAGCCTTGGCCACGCCCGTGCACAGATACGGCAGAAAAATCGCAATCAAAACGCACCACAGAGCCACCGTCATAACGCCGTCCTTATTCAGTTTTTAGAGTGTTGGCGGGTCAGAACTTCATCACCAGCATGCCGATCAGCACCAGCCCACAGGCTAAGAGCCGCGGCCGGCCGAAAGGTTCTTTCAGGTAACGCATGCCGAACAGCACAACCAGGATCACGCTGATTTCACGCAACGCCGCCGCTTCGGCAATCGAGCCCAACTGCATCGCCCACAGCACCAGAGCGTAGCTGAACAACACGCAGAACCCGACCGCCAGTCCCAGCTTCCATTGCTCGCGCCAGAACAGCATGAACGCCGGACGCTTGGCCACCCACGCCAGCATCGGGAAAGGCCAGGCACTGAGCAGCGTGACCCAGACCAGGTAATCCAGCGGATGCGACCAGCGCCGCAAGGCCTGGCCATCGATGTAGGTGTAGCAACCGATGCACAAGCCGATCAGCGCAACCACCGGCAGCATCGACCACGGCAAGTGTTTCCCGCCGCCGCCCTGCCAGAGCAGGCAGGCCATGCCCAGCGGGATCAGCATGATCCCGAAGATCTGCTGGGTGGTCAGCACTTCGCCGGCGAAGATCAGGGTCAGCGCCAGCACCACCAGCGGCGACAGCCCGCGCATCAACGGATAGACCAGCCCTAGATCGCCGACCCGATAAGCCTGAATCAACAGATAGCGATAGAGCAGTTCGAACGCCGCCGACGCCAGAATCCACGGCCAGATTTCCGGCGGTGGCAGGCTGATGAACGGGAATGCCAGCGCGACGAACAACAGCGCCACGGTGTCCATGCAGGCCACCACCAGCAGCCGCTCGGCGCTGAACTTGATCAACGTATTCCACGCTGCGTGCAACAGCGCCGCCACCAACACCAGAGCTGTCGCCAGCACGTGCCACTCCTTAGTTCTTGTTGTTGAGTCTGAGCCAATTAGTCAGATTATTGATTCGCGATGTGTCAGCAGCTGTTTATACTGCAAGCGACCACGCCGCACTCAGTTGCGCACAGATAAATTCCAATAATTCCTGCCTGTCCCGCTCTCGTCCGAGACCGGTCCCCGGCCTGCGTATGCCTGATCAAAGCGTCAAGACTACCGACAGAGACCTTGCGCATGCCACTCGCCTTGCTTGCACTTGCTGTTGCCGCTTTCGGCATCGGCACCACTGAATTCGTCATCATGGGCCTGCTGCCCGATGTCGCCCGCGATCTCGCGGTGAGCATTCCCCACGCCGGCCTGTTGATCACCGGCTACGCCTTGGGCGTGGTGTTCGGTGCACCGATCCTGGCGATCGGCACCGCCAACATGCCGCGCAAGGCCACGCTGCTGGGCATGACGCTGATGTTCATCCTCGGCAACGTGCTGTGCGCACTGGCGCCGAACTACGCAACGCTGATGGCGGCGCGGGTGGTTACCGCGCTGTGCCACGGCGCGTTCTTCGGCATCGGTTCGGTGGTGGCCGCCGGGCTGGTCGCGCCGAACAAACGGGCACAGGCGATTGCGATGATGTTCACCGGTCTGACCCTGGCCAACGTTCTCGGCGTACCGCTGGGCACTGCACTCGGCCAGTACGCCGGCTGGCGCTCGACCTTCTGGGCGGTCTCGGTGATCGGTGTGATCGCCGCCCTCGCCCAATGGCTGTGGTTGCCGAAACACATCCCGATGGACAAGGCCAACCTTGCCAGCGAATTCAAGGTGCTGGGCAAGGTCAACGTGTTGCTGGCGCTGGGCATGAGCGTACTGGCCTCCACCAGCCTGTTCAGCGTGTTCACCTACATCGCGCCGATTCTGCAGGACATCACCGGCGTCAGCCCTCACGGCGTAACGGTGATGCTGTTGTTGTTCGGCGTCGGCCTGACCGGCGGCAGCATGCTCGGCGGGCGCCTGGCCGACAGCCGTCTGTTGCCGTCGCTGGTGGGTGTCGCGCTGGCGGTGGTAGTGATTCTGGCGGCGTTCAGCCAGACCAGCCGCTCGGTGGTTCCGGCGGCGATCACGCTGGTGCTATGGGGGATTTTTGCCTTCGCCCTGTGCCCGATCCTGCAACTGCTGATCATCGATCAGGCGCATGAAGCACCGAACCTCGGTTCGACCCTGAACCAGAGCGCCTTCAACCTCGGCAATGCGGCCGGCGCGTGGATCGGCGGGCTGGTGGTGGCCAGCGGCGCGGATCTGGCCGACTTGCCGTGGACCGGCGCGCTGGTGGGCGTGTTTACCGTGCTGACGGCGCTGTTTTTCATCTACCTGCAACGTCGGGGTGTCGCTGCGGTCAATGTGTCCGGCTGATTTTCCCGGGGGACACAATTGTGTCCCCACCCGGCGTCAGCCCATCCAACCCTTGCGTCCATGAATGGGCGCGCTGTCTTTCACCCCCCATCCAAAGGACCCCGGATGCTTGAACTCGTCGCCGCTTTCATCTGCCTCACCACCCTCCTCACCTTCGTCAATTTCCGCTTCATCGGCCTGCCCCCGACCATCGGCGTGATGGTTACCGCACTGATGTTTTCCCTGTTGCTGCAAGGCCTGAGCCTGCTCGGCTACCCCGGTCTTGAAGAGCGCGTGCAGCAACTGATCGGCCAGATCGACTTCGGTGATCTGCTGATGAACTGGATGCTCTCGTTCCTGCTGTTCGCCGGCGCCTTGCACGTGAACCTGAACGACCTGCGCAGCTATCGCTGGCCCATCGGCTTGCTGGCGACGTTCGGCGTACTGATCGCCACCGCTGTGATCGGCAGCCTCGCCTACTACATTTTTGCCCTGTTCGGCTGGCACGTGAGCTTCCTTTACTGCCTGTTGTTCGGCGCGCTGATTTCCCCGACCGACCCGATCGCGGTACTCGGCGTGTTGCGAACCGCCAATGCCTCGAAGCCGCTGAAGACCACCATCGTCGGCGAATCGCTGTTCAACGACGGCACCGCCGTGGTGGTGTTCACCGTGCTGCTGGGCATTGCGCAACTGGGCGAAACCCCGACCATCGGCGCCACGGCCATGCTGTTTGCCCATGAAGCCATCGGCGGCGTGTTGTTCGGCGGGCTGATCGGTTATCTGGTGTACCTGATGATCAACAGCATCGAGCAGCACCAGATCGAAGTCATGCTGACTTTGGCGCTGGTGATTGGCGGTTCGGCGATGGCCACCGAACTGCACGTATCGGCGCCGATTGCGATGGTGGTCGCCGGCCTGATCATCGGTAACCTCGGTCGCAACCTGGCGATGAACGACATGACGCGCAAATACCTGGACGGTTTCTGGGAATTGCTCGACGACATGCTCAACGCCTTGCTGTTCGCGCTGATCGGGATGGAGCTGTTGCTGCTGCCGTTCAACTGGTTGCACGTGGCGGCGGCAAGTCTGCTGGCACTGGCGATTCTGCTGTCGCGCCTGCTCACCGTGGCCCCGGCCATCGTCCTGCTGCGGCGCTGGCGCACCGTGCCGCGTGGCACCATTCGCATACTGACCTGGGGTGGTTTGCGCGGCGGTGTTTCGGTGGCACTGGCCCTGGCCCTGCCGCTGGGCCCGGAGCGCGATCTGCTGCTGAGCATCACCTACATCGTGGTGCTGTCATCGATCCTGTTGCAGGGCCTGACCATCGGCAAACTGGTCAAGCACGCAACGCGCGACGAGCCGGCAACCGCTGCCGAGCCCGTGCAGCACTGATCATTTTTTGATCTGCTGCGGATCGGGCTTTTCGGCCTGATCCGCAGACTCTTTCGGCCCGTCCGTTTCTTTTGGCGCGCCGCTCTCGCTGCGGATCTGCGCATGACTGATCAGGGCGAAGATGAAACTGCCGCCGATGATGTTCCCCGCCAGGGTCGGCCCGGCAAACACCGCCCAGAAATCACTCCACGGCAGCTCGCCGGCAAACACCAGATACGACACCTCCGCCGACCCCACCACGATGTGCGTGAAATCGCCCAGCGCCATGAAGTAGGTGATGAGGATGATGATCCACATCTTCGCGCTCTCCATGGACGGGATCATCCAGACCATGGTGGCGATCATCCAGCCGGAAACGATGCCCTTGGCGAACATCTGACTCGCGTGGTTCTCCATGACCTTGCGGCCGATTTCGAGGAAGGCCTCGTCGGTCTTGCTGTCGAAGATCGGCAGTTCGAGCATCACGTACGCCACCAGAATCGTCCCGCACAGGTTGCCGAACAGCACCACCGTCCAGAGTCGGATCAACCGGCCGAAATTGGCCAGAGTCGGTTTGGTCATCACCGGCAGCACGGCGGTCAGGGTGTTTTCGGTGAACAGTTGCTGGCGGGCGAGGATCACCGCGAGAAAACCTGCGCAGTAACCGAAGCTGGCGATCACCTTGAATTCGTCGCCCTCGGGCAGACGCGAGTTGAGCAGGCCCATGCCCATCAGCGACAGGCCCATGGTCAGCCCGGCCGCCAGTGCCGACCACCACAGCGCGGCGATGCTGCGCTCCAGTTCCTGGTCGCCCTGTTTGCGGATGATTTCATGCAGGACCGCCGCCCGGGGCGGCTGGTTTTTCTCGACTTCGTGTTGTTCCTTGGCCGAGAGGTCGGGGGTCTTGCCGTCTGTTGGCGTGGTCATGGCGGGAAACCGGTGGCGGGGTCATAAGGCTACGACACGCGCCGCTCGGCTTCCGTTCGCCAGGGTGGTGCGATTACTCGGTTACGGGTGTTTCATCCTTGAACTGGTCTTTGACGTACTTGATCTCGGTCCGCCCGTGCGGCGCCGGCAAGCCGTCTTCGCCGAGGTTGACGAAGACCATCTTCTCGACGGTCAGGATGCTCTTGCGGGTGATCTTGTTGCGCACTTCGCAGGTCAGGGTGATCGAGGTGCGGCCGAACTCGGTAGCGGTGATGCCCAGTTCGATGATGTCGCCCTGACGCGAGGCGCTGACGAAGTTGATCTCGGAAATGTACTTGGTCACCACACGCTGGTTGCCCAGTTGAACGATGGCGTAGATCGCCGCTTCCTCGTCGATCCAGCGCAGCAGGCTGCCACCGAACAGGGTGCCGTTGGGGTTGAGGTCTTCGGGTTTTACCCACTTGCGGGTGTGGAAATTCATCTTCACTCCTGAGCGTCTTGCCGAATGATGGCGCCATCTTGGCAGACTGAGCGGTCATGCTCCATGAGGCTTCTACTATGGTCGCGATTAGCGATCTTCATCTGGCCGACAGAAACCCTTTGGAAGATCAGTCTAGACGGCTATAATCGCCCCCGTTTCAAAACGGTAACGTTCACTTGATACCGTTTTCCCGCCACCTGTCCGAGGGGCGCTGCAGCAGGTTCAACCTGTCAGGCTCGGATGGGGCGTTGACTGGCCACGGCCGGACACTAAACGCACAACGGCGCCCATTCGCATACATTACGAATGGAGGCTCTTCATGAGCGCTGTTATCACGCCTGCAGATTTTAACGATTACAAAGTTGCCGACATGTCCCTGGCTGCCTGGGGCCGTCGCGAAACCATCATCGCCGAGTCGGAAATGCCGGCCCTGATGGGTCTGCGTCGCAAGTACGCTTCCGAGCAGCCGCTGAAAGGCGCAAAAATCCTCGGCTGCATCCACATGACCATTCAGACCGCCGTGCTGATCGAAACCCTGGTTGCCCTGGGTGCCGAAGTACGCTGGTCGTCCTGCAACATCTTCTCGACTCAGGATCAGGCCGCTGCTTCCATCGCCGCTGCCGGCATCCCGGTTTTCGCCTGGAAAGGCGAGACTGAAGAAGAGTACGAGTGGTGCCTGGAGCAGACCATCCTGAAGGATGGCCAGCCATGGGACGCCAACATGATCCTCGACGACGGCGGCGACCTGACCCAGCTGCTGCACGACAAGTACCCACAGGTTCTGGACCGCGTTCACGGCGTGACCGAAGAAACCACCACCGGCGTACACCGTCTGCTGGACATGCTGGCCAAAGGCGAGCTGAAAATCCCGGCCATCAATGTCAACGACTCGGTGACCAAGTCCAAGAACGACAACAAGTACGGCTGCCGTCACAGCCTGAACGACGCCATCAAGCGCGGCACCGACCACCTGCTGTCCGGCAAGCAAGCGCTGGTCATCGGTTACGGTGACGTGGGTAAGGGCTCGGCCCAGTCCCTGCGTCAGGAAGGCATGATCGTCAAGGTTTCCGAAGTCGACCCGATCTGCGCCATGCAAGCCTGCATGGACGGTTTCGAGCTGGTTTCGCCGTTCATCGACGGCATCAACGACGGCACCGAAGCAAGCATCGACAAAGCGCTGCTGGGCAAGATCGACCTGATCGTGACCACCACCGGTAACGTCAACGTTTGCGACGCAAACATGCTCAAAGCCCTGAAGAAGCGCGCCGTTGTCTGCAACATCGGTCACTTCGACAACGAAATCGACACCGCTTTCATGCGCAAGAACTGGGCATGGGAAGAAGTGAAGCCACAGGTACACAAGATCCACCGTACCGGCCCGGGTGCTTTCGACGCTCAGAACGACGACTACCTGATCCTGCTGGCCGAAGGCCGTCTGGTGAACCTGGGCAACGCCACCGGTCACCCGAGCCGCATCATGGACGGTTCGTTCGCCAACCAGGTCCTGGCGCAGATCTTCCTGTTCGGCCAGAAGTACGCCGACCTGTCGCCAGCCCAGAAAGCCGAGCGTCTGACCGTTGAAGTACTGCCGAAGAAACTCGACGAAGAAGTAGCCCTGGAAATGGTTCGCGGCTTCGGCGGCGTGGTCACTCAACTGACCAAGCAACAGGCTGACTACATCGGCGTGACCGTCGAAGGCCCGTTCAAGCCGCACGCTTACCGCTACTAAGAGCAACTGCGAGTTCCAGGCTTCACGCGGCAAGCAAGGCCAAAAGCCGAACTTGCCGCACAAGGCCCGACAGCTCTGCCCCAATTTGCCAAAACAGTGTCAGGCGAAACGCTTGAGGCACAAGAGACCGGCGCATCTCCGCTGCTCTTGTCGCTCTTAGCATGCAGCCTGTAGCTGGAGGTTTCCTCCATGTCCCAAGAACGTCGCTACAGCTTCGAGTTCTTCCCGACCAAGACCGATGCTGGGCATGAAAAACTGCTCGCCACTGCCCGTCAGCTGGCCACCTACAACCCTGACTTCTTTTCCTGCACCTACGGCGCGGGCGGTTCGACCCGTGACCGCACGCTGAACACCGTTCTGCAGCTGGAAAGCGAAGTCAAAATCCCCGCCGCCCCGCACCTGTCGTGCGTCGGCGACAGCAAGGACGACCTGCGCGGCCTGCTGAACGAATACAAGGCTGCCGGCATCAAGCGCATCGTCGCCCTGCGCGGTGACCTGCCGTCCGGCATGGGCATGACCAGCGGCGAGCTGCGTCACGCCAATGAACTGGTTGAATTCATTCGTGAAGAAACCGGCAATCATTTCCACATCGAAGTCGCCGCCTACCCGGAGATGCATCCGCAAGCGCGCAACTACGAAGACGATCTCGCCAACTTCGTGCGCAAGGCCCGTGCCGGCGCCGACAGCGCGATCACCCAGTACTTCTTCAACGCCGACAGCTACTTCTACTTTGTCGACCGGTTGCAGGCGCTGGGCGTGGACATTCCGGTCGTTCCGGGCATCATGCCAATCACCAACTACAGCAAACTTGCACGCTTCTCCGATGCCTGTGGTGCGGAAATTCCGCGCTGGATCCGCAAGCAGCTGGAAGCCTACGGCGATGACACCCAGAGCATTCAGCGCTTTGGCGAACAGGTCGTCACCGAAATGTGCGAACGCCTGCTGCAAGGCGGCGCGCCCGGCCTGCACTTCTATTCCATGAACCAGGCCGAACCGAGCCTGGCAATCTGGAACAACCTGAAGTTGCCGCGCTGAGCGATTCAAGACAGTAAAAAGTGCCCTCTTCCGAGGGCCTTTTTACAATTAAAAGTACCAATGGAATGTTGTCGTCAATGATCAGCGATTCTTTGAAATCACGCCCTCAACTCGTCTACCTGGTTTTCGGTTCCGAAACCTATCACCAGGAAGCCGTGTTCAGCATCGCCAGTGCCTTGGCCTGGCTTCGTGAATCGTCGGATGCAGCGATTGATATCCAGGTTTTCAGCGACAACCCAAAGCCTTACGAAAATCTCCCGGTGCGGGTACGTCCCCTCGACGCTGCCACCCGACAGCGCTGGAGCGAGCCTCACGGTTACCACTTCCGCATCAAACACGTCGCGCTGCGGGCAGTCCTCGAAGAATCCGAGACTGCATTGCTGATCGACACCGACACTTTTTTCCATTGCTCGCCCGTCAAACTGTTCGAACGGGTACAGCCCGGCACGTTGTTGTGCAACGACTACTACTCGCAATACGGCACCAACAAGGAAAACCTGCTCTACAGCGCACTGTCCACGACCTTGCTGGAAAGAGGCCTGGCTGACGATCAAATGATGCTGCTCAACTCCGGCGTCATAGGCCTGCATCGCCAGGACGCTCAAGTGCTTGATCGCTCGATTGCACTGATCGACGAGTTGTTCCCGCGCGCCCAAGGTGCATACACCCTGGAAGAGTTCTGCCTGTCGGTTGCGGCCTATCGCACACTCGACGTCAGGAAGTGCCCGGATCTGATTCACCATTACTGGAGCCGCAAGCAGTTGTTCAGGGCCAAGGTTCAGGCCTGGGTCGCCAAGCATGGCGACAACCCGACCAGCCAGGCTGCACTGGATGACACCCGACTCGTTTCCGCCCGACTGCCACGTCCGCCACGTACGCAGCGCATGCTCTACAAAGTCATCACCCTGATGCTGCCTGCGCACCTTCGCCAGTTCATTCGCGAAATCCTCTACGGCTGCTATCAGCACCCCAATGAGTTTGATCAAGCCTGTGCACCGGTGTGGTGGGAAAAGGCACTGAAAAACCAGCAGGAAAGGATTGGCAAGGAGGTTTGTCAGCACATGCTTGAGGACTGGTTCAGCAGAAGACTGGTCAGACTGGTTCTGGGCTCGCGCTACACGACAATCCACCAGCACCTGCTCAATTCATCCGGCAAATAGAGGCATCGCCTCGAATCTGCCCGGTTGCAGCGTTAAACATGCATGCCAGAGCTTCTCATCGGGCGATTCGCGTACTAACCTCAGGCCATGCCTGTCATTGTCCAGTTGCTGAGCGTTTTGCTGTTTACTTGCCTGAGCTTCGCAGCTCGGGGCGAGAAGCTGCGCATTGTCACCGAGCCGTGGGCACCGTACGTCTATGAACAGGGCGGCAAAAACCTCGGCCTGGACTACGAAACCACCGCCATTGTGTTCAAGCGCCTGGGCATCGAAGTCGAATGGCAGTTCCTGCCGTGGAAACGCTGCCTGTCGATGCTCGAAACCGGCCAGGCCGACGGCGCGCTGGATATCTTTCACAGCGACGAGCGCGACGCCACCCTGCTCTATCCGAGCGAACCGTTGTCGGACGTCGAGTTCGTGTTGTTTTACGCCAACGAGCGACCGCATCCTTTTCACAGCCTGGAAGACCTCAAAGGCCTGACTGTCGGCACCTCGCCGGGCTACCTGTATAGCCCCGACTTTCGCGAATCGACTTTATTCACCCGCGAGCCGGCCCCGACCCACGAAGCCAATTTCGGCAAACTGGTGCGCGGGCGCATCGACCTGCTGATCACCGACCGCCGCGTGGGTCAGCATTTGCTCGATGAACTGGGTATTCGCGACAAGATCACGGAAAACCCCACCGTCATCAGCCGTCAGAGCCAGTTTCTGGCCGTGCGGCGCAATGCCGGGATGGATTTGCTGGTGCAGCGCTTCGGTGCCGAGCTCAAGCGTTTCAAGCGCGAACCGGCCTATGCCGAGCTCAGCGCCCGCTACGGCGCGGCCCCCGCCCTGACGGCACCACTGGGCAGCGCCACCGCCAGCGGCAAAACCGTTGAGCAGCAGGAAAGCGGCGCGCAGTGATTGCTCTGTTATACTCCGGCGTTCCCGCCAGGCTCACGCCCGGACGCCCGGAACCGTAACAGGCCTCCCGACCCGCTACAGCGCAGCTTTTCAGCCCGCGCGAGCGCTCCGGACGTGCCTTCGGAACCGCAGCAGGACCGGACGGGATTGCGTCCTCTTAAACGCCATTCGCGCCAGGCAAGACTCCCATTGGGCCAAGCCCTAACTAAAACAGGATTACTCATGTCCTTTGCTTCCCTCGGTCTCTCCGAGGCTTTGGTCCGCGCTATCGAAGACGCGGGCTATACCGAGCCTACTCCGGTGCAACAGCGGGCCATTCCCGCCGTGTTGCAAGGTCGCGACCTGATGGTTGCGGCACAGACAGGTACCGGTAAAACCGGCGGTTTCGCCCTTCCGATCCTGGAGCGGCTGTTCCCCAACGGCCATCCGGACAAATCCCAGCGTCACGGCCCGCGCCAGCCGCGCGTGCTGGTCCTGACCCCGACCCGCGAACTCGCGGCCCAGGTTCACGACAGCTTCAAGATCTACGCCCGTGACCTGAAATTCGTCAGCGCCTGCATCTTCGGCGGCGTCGGCATGAACCCGCAGGTTCAGGCCATGTCCCGTGGCGTTGACGTACTGGTTGCCTGCCCGGGTCGTCTGCTCGACCTGTGCGGCCAGGGCAGCGTCGATCTGTCCCACGTTGAAATCCTCGTGCTGGACGAAGCCGACCGCATGCTCGACATGGGCTTCGTTCACGACGTGAAGAAAGTCCTCGCGCGTCTGCCGGCCAAGCGTCAGAACCTGCTGTTCTCGGCGACCTTCTCCAAAGACATCACCGACCTTGCCGGCAAGCTGCTGCACAACCCGGAACGCATCGAAGTGACGCCGCCGAACACCACGGTCGAGCGCATCGAACAACGCGTCTTCCGCCTGCCAGCCAGCCACAAGCGTGCGCTGCTGGCTCACCTGATCACTGCTGGCGCGTGGGAACAGGTGCTGGTGTTCACCCGCACCAAGCACGGCGCCAACCGTCTGGCCGAGTACCTGGACAAACACGGCCTGCCGGCTGTGGCGATCCACGGCAACAAGAGCCAGAACGCCCGCACCAAAGCCCTGGCCGACTTCAAGGCCAACCAAGTGCGCATCCTGGTAGCAACCGACATCGCGGCGCGCGGTCTGGACATCGACCAGTTGCCACACGTGGTCAACTTCGAACTGCCGAACGTCGATGAAGACTACGTGCACCGTATCGGCCGTACCGGCCGTGCCGGTCGTTCGGGCGAGGCGATCTCGCTGGTCGCGCCGGACGAAGAGAAACTGCTGAAAAGCATCGAGCGCATGACCAAGCAGAAAATCGCTGACGGCGACCTGATGGGCTTCGATGCCAGCACCATCGAGGCCGAGAAGCCGGAAGCCCGTGAACGTCCGGACATGCGCAACCCGCGCAATGCCCGCGGCCCACGCGACGACGGTCCGAATGGCGGCGGCGGTGGCGGCGGTCGTAAAGACAAGGGCAAAGACAAGGGCAAGGAAAAACCGGCCGGCGAACGCGGTGAGCGTGGCGAGCGTCCAGCCCGTCAACAAAAGCCGCGTGAAGGCACCCCGGCCCGCGAACAGCGTCAGCCAAGCCAGCCGCCACGTGCCGCTGCTGACCGCGCTCCGGACGAGTTCCTCGACGACGATATCGATAACTTCGGTAACCGCGTTGATTACGTGCCGAAGCAGGCTCCGGCCGGTGGTCGCAACCGTCGTCCAGGCGCTCCGGCGCAAGGCGCAGGTTCGGGCGCACCACGCGGCGGTCAGCCACAAGGTCGCCAGAACGGCCCGCGCAACAGCAACGGTTCGAGCACCGGCACTCCGCCAGGCAAGCGCAGCGGCCCACGCAACGGTGCCCCGCGTGACGGCCAGGGTCGTCGCGATGAGAACTCGCGCAACCGCCGCCCGGCCCGTGACGATCAGCAACGCGCTGAACCGGCCGTGCAGAACCCGCGCAGCAGCGGGCCGAAAATCATGCACAAGGAATCGAAAGCCGACCGCTTCCCGACGCCTGAGCAGCTGGATCAACTGCCAAGCCGCCCACGCGGTGAAAAACCGGCCTTGCTGACCCGCAATCGCTGAGTTTTCGACTGCAATGAAAAATGCCCCGGCCTGAAAACCGGGGCATTTTTTTGCGCGCCGCCGAGACGAGAATTACGGCAGGCAATAAAAAACGCCCCCGGTCGCAAGACCGGGGGCGTTTTTGTGTGTCAGGCGAAAATTACTTCGCTTTCACACCTTCAAACGAAACGTACAGCTCGACCGCGTCGGACTTCGGACCCAGGTCTTTCTGCTTGCCGAAATCGGAACGCTTGATGGTGGTGGTGCCTTCGAAGCCGGCACGGTAGCCGCCCCATGGATCCTTGCCTTCGCCCAGGAAGGTCGCCTTCACGACCACTGGCTTGGTGACGCCCAGGATGGTCAGGTCGCCGGTCACGTCAGCGGTGTTGGCACCGGTGGACTTGACGCTGGTGGAGACGAAGGTGGCCTTGGCAAACTTGCTGGCGTTGAGGAAGTCAGCGCTGGCGATGTGCTTGTCGCGCTCGGCGTGATTGGTGAACACGCTGGCGGTGTTCACGTTGAACTCGATCTTGCTGTCTTCAGGCTTGGCAGCGTCGAAGCTGAACTTGCCATCGATGTCCTTGAAGGTACCGGTGATGAAGCTGTAGCCCAGGTGGCTGATCTTGAAGTCGACGAAGGCGTGCTGGCCTTCTTTGTCAACCACATAGTCAGCGGCCATCACGTTGGCGGACAGGACGGCAGAGCCGATTGCCAGAGCGGCCAGAGTCTTTTTCAACATGCTTTGTTTTCCTTTGGAGTCGAGGTTGAACATCAGGCTTTGCGTCCCAGCATTCGTGTCAGGGTCGCATCACGATCGATAAAGTGGTGCTTCAATGCTGCCAACGCATGAAGGCCGGAAAAAATTACCAGCGCCCATGCCAGCCAGAGATGAATCACACCGGCGGTATCTGCCTGATCCGGTAGTCCGGAAACCAGTGCAGGAACTTCAAACAGGCCAAACACCGGGATCCCGACACCGTCTGCGGTGGAAATCAGGTAACCGGCAATCATCACGGCGAACAGCGCAAGGTACAGAAACCCATGGCCGAACTTGGCGCCGATGCGGGTCATGCGGCTGTAGCTTTGCAGCGTTGGCGGCGGTGGGCTGACAAAGCGCCACAACACCCGCAACAGCATCACACCC
Source organism: Pseudomonas sp. GW823-FHT04A03 (assembly GCF_058796615.1). Lineage (NCBI taxonomy): Bacteria > Pseudomonadati > Pseudomonadota > Gammaproteobacteria > Pseudomonadales > Pseudomonadaceae > Pseudomonas > Pseudomonas sp. GW823-FHT04A03. Next base: position 209,893 of record NZ_JBXAIV010000009.1, on the reverse strand, counting down.
AGCAGCACCAGACCGATGCTCTTGTGCAGATCCGGCGCGTCTTTGCGCCAAGTGCTGTAGTAATCCAGCCCCACCATCCACAGACCCAGCGCGAACAGCCCGAAGACCACCAGCGCCACGCCCCAGTGCATGAAGATGCTGACCCAACCGTAGCGCGAAGAAGAGTTACGTAGCTGCATTGCCCAAATCCTGTGAGAACTGCGAACCAAGACTAGCGAGTTATCTATCGAATTAAAGCGGAAAATTTCGCTTTGAAATATCGAGAAATACGATCAAGAGTCTTGAACAGGGGAGTTAAGGAAAGATTAAAGACAAAAGTGTGGCGGGATGTTGTGAATCACGGGCAAAAAAAAGCGCGGCTTGAAAGCCGCGCTTTTTCATTCACCGCAAAGCCTTACTGCGCTTTGGTCTCGGTGGTTGCCGCCGGTTTGGCCGCTGGCTTCTTCGCCGGTTCAGCTTTTTTCGCCGCAGGTTTCGCTGCAGGTTTTTTCGCTTCGGTCTTGGCCGCCGGTTTCTTCGCGGCTGGTTTGGCTGCCGCTTTCTTGGTTGGCTCGGCTTTTACCGGAGCTGCTGGCTTCGGTGCTTCCACCGGGGCTGGCGCAGGGGCCGGGGTCGGTGCAGGCGCTGGAGCGGCTGGAGCTGGTGCCGGCTCTGGTGCTTTCACTGGCTCTGGCTTCTTGTCGTCGTCCGAACCGCCGAACAGGTTGGTGAAGAAGTTGCCTTTCTTCGCCGCCACGGCTGCACCCGCTGCACCTGCCGCTGCGGCGGTGGCTGCTGCCGGGCCGACTTTGGCCGGTTCGAAGGATTTGCCCGCCGCCAGGTCTTCAACCTGACTGGCTGCACGCTGACCGGTGCGCAGTGCGCCTTCCAGGGTGCCCGGGTACAAGGTGTCAGTATGTTCGCCGGCAAAGGCTACGCGTTGCAGCGGACGCTCCCACAGACGCCAGTATTTGCTGATCTGGCCAGGACCGAAGGCGAGGTAAGAACCGCCGGTCGATGGATCGGTGCTGTAGCGACGGATTTCATAGCCAGTGAACGAGCCACGGGCCTGTGGATAAAACGCGTGCAGACGAATCAGCACCTGATCGACCATCTGCTTGTCGCCGAAGGCCTGCATGACGCGGGCGTTGTCGCCGGACAGGTTGATCACCACGTTCGCGCCGCCCTTCAGGGCTGGCTCGATCCACAACATGCCAAGGCCGGTGTTGCTATAGATCTCGCCGGACATCCGCGCCTTGCTTTCCCACACAGGCGTCTTGAACTTCAGCATGATCTGGTCGCGCCAGCCGTAGTTGGTGCCTTTGATCGCGGCCAGGTGCTGAGCGTCCAACGCAGGGGTCAGCTGGATCTTGTTAAGGGCGCGCAACGGCACCGCCAGCACCACGTAATCTGCCGAATAGCCCACGCTGCCGACCTTGACGGTCACGCCGTCCTTGTCCTGGGTGATGGCGGACACCGGCGAATCGGTCTTGATGGTTTTCAGCTGTTTAACGAAGGCCTGAGCCAGCACCGGGCTGCCACCGACCAGACGCGAAGCGCGCAGGTCACGGTCGGACACGCCGCGATATACCCGGCTCTGTTGTGCGAAGTACAGCAGCGACAGGCGTGAAGGCTCGTCGTAGTGGGTGCGGATGTCCTGGTTGATCAGCTGACGTGCGGTGGCCGGCAGGTTCTGCTTGTCGAGCCAGCTCGAGACGTTGATCTGGTCGAGGGCGTGCAGGGTGTTGGTCGCCGCCGGGTTCTGCGGATCGTCGATCGAGCGCGCCAGATCGTCACGGGTTTTCTCGTAGCGCTTCAGCGCTTCGGCCGTGGCAGGCTGTTTGGTGGTCAGGTCGGCGGCGGAGAAATACTCGCCGTCGATCAGGTAACCCGGGGTCCGCACGAATTCAGGCGCTGGTGTGGTGTTCAGCTTGAAGGTCGATACGTACTTGTTCAGCACCGGTTGAGTCTTGTCGTTGCCGATCCACTCGCTGGTGGCCATGCCCGAGCGACCGCCCAGGCTCGGTTTGGCTTCGAGCAGCGTGACCTGCCAGCCCTTGTTCTGCAGTTCGTAAGCCGCCGTCAGGCCCGACAGGCCGCCGCCGATCACGATTGCGGTTTTATCCTTGGCCAGCGCCGTAACGCTAAAGAGCCCCAATACCACCAGCGCACAGGCGCGCAGCCAACCGACAGACATTCAGCGAACTCCGGAAAAACACGTAGGAAAATGCAGTTTTGCGGGTCAGACGACCCAAAGAACCGCGAAGAATACGTCAGCCATCAAAACGCCGCCAGCGACGTCTATCGGCCCATACAAAGTAGCTCAATCGACACAATGGGTTGTCCCGGCGCAACGCATTGCATAGGCTTGCGCGATTGTTTGCCCGCGCCTGACGCGAGCCGCCTCGAGGAGACTGAACATGGGCCTGAACAACCAGTGGATGCAACGCGATCTCGCGGTGCTGTGGCATCCCTGCACCCAGATGAAAGACCACGAACAGCTGCCGCTGATCCCGATCAAGCGCGGTGAAGGCGTCTGGCTGGAAGACTTCGAAGGCAAGCGTTATCTGGATGCGGTCAGCTCCTGGTGGGTCAACGTGTTCGGCCACGCCAACCCGCGCATCAACCAGCGCATCAAGGATCAGGTCGATCAGCTGGAACACGTGATTCTGGCCGGTTTTAGCCATCAGCCGGTGATCGAGCTGTCCGAGCGTCTGGTGAAGATGACGCCGGAAGGCCTGAACCGGGTGTTCTACGCCGATAACGGTTCGTCCTGCATCGAAGTCGCGCTGAAAATGAGCTTTCACTACTGGCTCAACCGCGGCCAGCCGAACAAGAAGCGCTTCGTCACGCTGACCAACAGCTACCACGGCGAAACCATGGCGGCGATGGCGGTCGGCGATGTGCCATTGTTCACCGAAACCTATAAAGCCCTGTTGATGGACACCATCAAGGTGCCGAGCCCGGATTGCTACCTGCGGCCGCAGGGCATGAGCTGGGAAGAGCATTCGCGCAACATGTTCGCCGCCATGGAGCAGACCCTGGCCGAGAACCACGACAGTGTCGCTGCCGTGATCGTCGAGCCGCTGATCCAGGGCGCCGGCGGCATGCGCATGTATCACCCGGTCTATCTCAAGCTGCTGCGTGAGGCCTGTGATCGTTACGGCGTACACCTGATCCACGACGAAATCGCCGTCGGCTTCGGCCGCACCGGGACGATGTTCGCCTGCGAACAGGCCGGCATCCGTCCGGACTTCCTGTGCCTGTCGAAAGCTCTGACTGGCGGTTACCTGCCGTTGGCGGCGTGCCTGACCACCGACGAGGTGTACAGCGCGTTCTACGACGATTACCCGACCCTGCGCGCCTTCCTGCATTCGCACAGCTACACCGGCAACCCGCTGGCGTGTGCGGCGGCATTGGCGACCCTGGATATTTTCGAGCAGGACAACGTGATCGAGAACAACCGGGCGCTGGCCCAGCGCATGGCCTCGGCGACGGCGCATCTGGTGGATCATCCGAATGTTTCGGAAGTGCGGCAGACCGGCATGGTGCTGGCGATCGAGATGGTCAAGGACAAAGCCACGAAAGAGGCTTATCCGTGGCAGGAACGTCGCGGCCTGAAGGTGTTCCAGCATGCGCTGGAGCGTGGCGCGTTGCTGCGTCCGCTGGGCAGCGTGGTGTATTTCCTGCCGCCGTACGTGATCACCCCGGAGCAGATCGACTTCCTCGCCGAAGTCGCCAGCGAAGGTATCGACATTGCCACCCGCGACAGCGTCAGTGTGGCGGTGCCGAAGGATTTCCATCCCGGGTTCCGTGATCCGGGCTGATCTAACTTACTTAAGTTGAAGGCTCGTTCCCAAGTCGAGACGTCGAACCGTCTGCGTGGGAATGCCTCACCGGACGCTCTGCGTCCGCTCTTGGGACGCAGAGCGTCCCGAGCTGCATTCCCACGCGGAGCGTGGGAACGATCTAATCAGAGAGACCCGAAATGAGACTGTCCCGCTTCTTTATCGACGCCCCGCTGAGCACCGGCGAACACGAACTGCCGGAAGCCCAGGCGCATTACATCAGCCGCGTGCTGCGCATGGCCGAGGGCGATGCGGTGCAGATGTTCGACGGTTCCGGCCATGAATTTCGCGGATCGCTGGTGGAAGTCGGCAAGAAACGCGTGGTGGTGCAGATCGACGAGCAGTTCGCAGGTCAGGTCGAGTCCCCCCTGCAAATCCACCTCGGCCAGGGCCTCTCCCGGGGCGAGCGGATGGACTGGGCGATCCAGAAAGCCACCGAGCTGGGCGTGAACAAAATCACCCCGATCTTCAGCGAACGCTGCGAAGTCCGCCTCAAGGACGAACGCGCCGACAAACGCCTGCTGCACTGGCGTCAGGTGGCGATCAGCGCTTGCGAGCAATGCGGTCGTTCGCGGGTGCCGGTGATTCATCCACCGGTGCTGCTGGCCGACTGGCTGAAGCAGACCGAAGCCGAACTGAAACTGGTGCTGCACCCGGTGGCCGAGCCTTTGGTCAGCCACGCCAAACCATCGACCCTGGCGTTCCTGATCGGCCCGGAAGGCGGTCTGTCCGACGCCGAAGTCGAGCAAGCCAAGGCCAACGGTTTCCACGCCGCCCGCCTCGGCCCGCGCGTGCTGCGCACCGAGACGGCGCCGGTTGTGGCGCTGGCAGTCGCGCAGCAACTGTGGGGTGATTTCTAAGTCATCACTGCACCGGATCACTGATCGGTCTGGCGATGATTGCCTTGAGTTCGCTGGTCATCGGGAACTCAAGGTTCAAGCCTTTCGGCGGGATCGGTTGTTCGAACCACTTGCGGTAGATCCCGTTGATCTCCCCCGAGCTGTACAGGTCGGCCAACACACCGTTGACCAGCGCGAGGAATTGCGGATCATCCTTGCGCACCATGCAGCTGTAGATTTCCCGCGATTGCTCCTCTCCCACCACGACCCAGTTGTGCGGGTCGCGCGCCTTGGCCCGCTCGCCGTAAAGCAGCGCATCGTCCATGTAGAACGCCGCCGCGCGCCCCGATTGCAGCATCTGGAACGCCTCGCCGTGATCCTTGGCGCTGATCACGAACATGTTCAGTTTGTGGTCGAGGTTGTAGTTCTTCAGATAGCGCTCGTTGGTGGTGCCGGCGGTGGTCACCACGTTCTTGCCGCGCAGGTCATCGAAGCTGTGGATGCCGCGGTCCCTGGCGGTCAGCAGTTGACCTTTGACGTAGATGAAACCGTAGGAGAACGCGACCTGCTTCTGCCGTTCCGCGGTCACGCCGGTGGAGCCGCATTCAAGGTCGACCGTGCCGTTCTGCACCAGCGGAATCCGCGTCTGCGACGTCACCAGGTTGTACTTCACCTTCAGCTCCGGCAGCGCCAGTTGCTGCCTGATGCGCTCGACGATCTTGTCCGCCAGTTCCACCGAATACCCCATCGGCTGCCCGGTGTGATCGCCCACATACGAGAACGGCACCGACGCATCGCGATACCCCAAGGTGATGCTGTTGGCGCTGGCGATCTTGCCGAGCGTACCGGTCAGCGGCACTTCATTGGCCTGCGTCTGAGCGCCGAAAACCAGCGCCAGAGTGCAGCCGAGCAACGTGATTTTTTGCATTGTTATTCTCCGTTGTGGGTGGGGTGTTTTAGCAGAAACCGTCACGCCGCACGGGGATTGAACCCGTGTAGGTCAATGGATGTGCGCTGCTCGCTAATCAGTTCGCTGAGCAACTGCCCGCTGCCGCAAGCCAGGGTGAAACCCAGCGCACCGTGGCCGAGGTTGAGCCACAGATTGCGATAGGAAGTGGCGCCCAGCAGTGGAACGCCGGTGGGGGTGGCCGGGCGCATGCCGGCCCACTCCACGGCCGCGTCGTATTGGCCGGCGTCGGGAAAGGTGTCGCGGGCCTGGCGCTTGATCAGCGCCAGCCGCTCGGGATCGACCGCCGGATCGAAACCGACGATGTCGACCATCGCCGCCACCCGCAACTGTTCGCCGATGCGCGCGTAGACGATCTTGCGGTCGTAGTCAGTGATGCTCACGTCTGGCGCCCGATGCTCGTTGCCGATCGGCACGGTCAGGCTGTAGCCCTTCAGCGGATACAGCGGCAGGCGCAGGCCGGGCAGCGCCAGCAACGGGCTGCGATGGCCGGCGGCGATCACCAGTTGTTCGACCGGCAGGGTTTCGTCGCCAAGCTCAATCGCCGTGACCGCGCCGTGGCTGTGACGAATACCGGTGACTGCCTGACCGAGGCGAAACTCGCAGCGGCCCGACGCTTCCAATCTCGCCGCCAACTGTTGGCAGAAGCCGTGACAATCGCCGACTTCTTCATCCGGCGTGTAGATCGCGCCTACAAACGGCGCATCGGTCAGTGCCGGTTCCAGCTGCGCACATTCGGCGGCGGACAACACCTGCTGTTGCTGTGGATCGGCCAAGCCCTTGCGCGCATGGTCGAAGCTGGCGGCATTGCGGAAGGTGACCAGTTTGCCGTTGCGTCGCCAGTTGAAACCGACCAGTCCGTCGTCCTCGCGCCAGCGTTTCAGCGTGCTCTGGCTGAACAGCGCCAGACGCAACAGATGCGCAGCGTTTTCACGGTTGACCGAGGTGCGGCACGCGGCGAGAAACGAGGCCATCCATCGCCACTGCGCTGGGTCCAGGCGCGGGCGCAGCTTGAGCGGTGAGTCGCCGCGCAGCATCCAGCCGATCGCCTGTAACGGCACGCCGGCATCGGCCAGTGGCGCGACGTAGCGATAGGACAACTGGCCGCCGTTGGCAAAACTGGTTTCGCTGCCCAGCGACTGTCGCGCCTCGACCACCGTCACCTCGAAACCGTCGCGCACCAGCGCCCAGGCCGTTGCCAATCCGATCACGCCGCCGCCGATGATGCACACACGCTGAGCCATGTCCGTCCTTAACCGTTCTTGAAGACGAGGCCGAGGTTAGGGCGAGGTGACAGGCGCCGAACAATGAATAAAGATGCCAAACCTATAAACAAAGGTTATGGGATCGTCATGCGCCTTCGTCATATCGAGATTTTCCAGGCCATCCGCCAGACCGGCTCGGTCAGCGCCGCTGCGCAGTTGCTGCATGTCTCGCAACCGGCGGTGACCAAGGTGTTGCAGCACGCCGAGCAGCAGCTCGGTTTTCCGTTGTTCCTGCGGGTGCGCGGCAAGTTGCAGGCGACCCCGGAAGCGCTGGAGCTGGAACGCGAAGTCGACAAGGTCACCGAAAGCCTGCAAGGCGTGCGGCGTCTGGCCCAGAGCCTGCGCCGCGAGCCCGGCCACAGCCTGCGGATCGGCGCGACTCCGGCGCTGGCGCTGTCGTTGCTGCCGCCGGCGATCCGACAGTGGACGGCGCAGTTCCCGGACATCGCCTGCGAACTGTCGAGCGCCCACAGCCGCGAGCTGATGCAGAACCTGCTGATGCGCGAAGTGGACGTGGCCCTGACGTTGCAGTTACCGGATCATCCGGGGCTGAAGGCCCAGGCATTGGCCTCGGGGGTGCTGGTGGCGCTGGCGCCGAAAGGTTACTGGCCGGAGGAAGACGCAGGTCAGCCGTTGCCGCTGATGGCGTTGGCCGGGGCGCCGCTGATCGGGCTGTCCAGCGCCGATCCACTGGCCGCGCGCCTCGATAGTTATCTGGAAGCCGTCGAGCCGCCGCCTCGTGTGCGGATTGCCGTGCAGACGTATTCGCTGGCGCGGGCGATGGTGGAGTCCGGCGCCGGGGTGGCCGTGATCGATCCATTCACCGCCCTCGGTGCCTCATCGGCCACTACCACTATCCGCCCTCTCGCCCCGCCGCTGCCGATCACGCTGTACGCGGTGACTCGCGCCACCGAACCACCGCCACATACGCTGAATGATTTGCTGCAGATCTTCAGTCAGCGTGCCGGCGAACAACTCGGCCGACTGATAGGCGCTTAAAGGACGTAAAACAGAATCGCCACAAAATGCAGCAGGCTCCCGGCGATCACAAACAGATGCCAGATCCCGTGGGCATGCCGCAACCGATGGTCGAGGGCAAAAAAGATGATCCCCACGGTGTACAGCACACCGCCCGACGCCAGCCAGGCAAACCCCGCCGTCCCCAGCGCGGCGATCAGTGGCTTGACCGCCACCAGCACGATCCAGCCCATCACCGCGTAGATCACGATCGACAGGATCCGCGCCTCGGAGCGCGGCTTGATCTCCTGCAGGATGCCGATCAGCGCCAGCCCCCAGACGATCCCGAACAGCGTCCAGCCCCACGGCCCGCGCAGGGTCACCAGGCAGAATGGCGTGTAACTGCCGGCGATCAGCAGGTAGATCGAAAAGTGATCGACCTTCTTCATGATCGCTTTCTTGCGCCCGCGCACGCTGTGGTACACGGTGGATGCGCTGTAGAGCACCAGTAACGTAAAGGCGTAAATCGCCACGCTGACGATCTTCCACGGGCTGCCGTCGAGGCTGGCGATCACCAGCATCCAGACGCCCCCGACAAACGCCGCTATAGCCCCGACCAGATGCGTCCAGGCGTTCAGTTTTTCTCCGTGATACATGTGTCGCACACCTCGATTTCATTACCGCAGCGCGCAAGGCTCGGGCCTTGAGCGTAAAAGCGCAATGTTTCCGTTCAACGCAGGCAGGCGCCTGTCCTGATATTTGGGCACAATCGACCGATACCAAGAAGAGTCCGCGCCATGCTGATCGACGAAGAATTGACCCTGAAGAAACTCGAGGTGTTCCTCGCCTTCATGCGCACCGGCAACCTCGCCCGCGCCGCCGCCGAGCTGCAGACCAGCAATGTCAGCGTGCACCGCGCGATCCATTCGCTGGAAAGTGCCCTGCGCTGCCCGTTGTTCAAACACGAAGGGCGCAACCTGACGCCACTGGAAAGCGCCTATGTACTCGAAGAGCGGGCGCAGAAGCTGATTCAGGACGTGGTCGAAAGCGTGCGCCTGACCCGCGAAGCCGCCGGATTCTCGGCCGAGCGCTTCAAGCTCGGTTCGCTGTATTCGTTGACGGTGAAAACCGTGCCGCAACTGATCATGGGCCTGAAAATCCGCCGCAGCGAACTCAACATCGACCTGATCCTCGGCTCGAACATCGACCTGCTCTACAAGCTGAAAAACATGGAAGTCGACGCGATCCTGGTGTCGCTGGACGACACCGTCAACGACCCGGACTGCGAGCAGATTCCGCTGTTTTCCGACGACATCTTCCTCGCCACCCCGGCGGACTCCCGGTTCGCCCAACGCAGCGAAGTGGATCTGGCGGAGGTGCGCGACGAAACCTTCATCACCCTCACCCAAGGCTTCGCCACCCATCAGGACGGTATTCGGGTGTTCAGGCAGGCGGGGTTCGAGCCGAAGGTGGCGATGCAGGTCAACGACATCTTCACCCTGCTGAGCATGGTCAGCTCCGGAGTCGGTTATGCATTGCTGCCGGGGAGGATTGCGGCGGTGTACGAGAACCGGGTGAAGCTGATTCCGTTGCAGGAGAAGTACCGGTTGCAGCAGCACATTGGGGTGGTGTTTTTGAAGGCCAAGGAGCGGGATCCGAATTTGCTGGCGTTGCTGGCGGAGTGTCGGATGTATGCGAATCGCCAAGGCTCACAATGATCGCGGCTGATGATCGTTCCCACGCTCCGCGTGGGAACGATCAACGATCTGTTAGCCAACGATTCCGCGAACAATGAAGAACAGCAGCGATGGCCCAAGCAGGCACCCAAGCCCGGTGTGAAACGTAGCCGTCAACGCCCCATAAGGCACCAACCGCCGATCCGTCGCCGCCAGCCCCGCCGTCACGCCGCTCACCGTCCCGGCCAGCCCGCCGAACACCATCGCCGAGCGCGGGTTATCCAGGCCCATCCAGCGCGCCGCCACCGGCGTGCCGACCATCACCAGAATCGCCTTGATCAACCCGGTGGCAATCGACAGCGCCATCACATCCGAAGTCGCGCCAATCGCCGCGCCGGTCACCGGCCCGACGATGTAAGTCACCGCACCGGCGCCGATGGTGGTCATGCTTACCGCATCGCGATAACCGAACGCGTAAGCCATGCACGCGCCGACAATGAACGGCAGGATCGTGCCCAGCAGCAGCGCAATCACCCCGATCATCCCGGCCTTCTTCGCCTCGGTCGCCTGCACTTCAAACGCCGTGGCAACGATGGCGAAATCCCGCAGCATCGCGCCGCCCATCAGGCCGATGCCGGAAAACAGTGTCAGGTCAGCGAGGCCCTTCTGCCCGCCGGTCATCGTTCCGCCGACCCAGGCAAGCACCAGACCGATGACGATGGCAATCGCCGAGCCGTGAATCCGCCCGAACGTCAGGCGCTTGGAGAGAATCACCGAGACCCACATGATCACGCCGACGAAGGCAAACGCGGTGATCAGACCGTTGTGTTCCAGACCTTTTTCAATGAGATCCCACATATCAGCGACCTCCTACCGGTGTGCCGACCGGGGAGATTTCCGCCGGTTCGTCGGGCAACGGTTCGCCCTTGTGGGTGCGGCTGATCAGGGCAATCGTGCAGCCACAGACCACCACCGAACCGATCGCCGCCAGCACCGCCACCGGGCCGCCGTGCAGGGCGGTGACGACGTTCTGTTGCGCGGCCATCGCTACCACCACGGGAATGTACATGGCGCCCCAGAAGCCGACGCCCATCTCGCAATCCTTGGTCATGCCGCCGCGTTTCTGCATCCACAACCGCGCGCAGATCAACAGGATCATGGCGATGCCGACCCCGCCGACGTTGGATTTGACCCCCAGCAGCACGCCAAGCAGGTCACCCATGATCACCCCTGCCAGCGTACAGATCGCCAGCAGCGCCACACCGTAAATAATCATTGTTGTAGTCCTCAAAGTGCATCGTCGAATGTTGTTTTTGTTGTTCGAAGCCTGAGTCGCGGCGGTCTAGAGTCGGCGGCTACCCTCCTCACGCAACAGCGCCTGCAAGGTGTCGAGCCGGGCACTGTCGAAGGCAGTGACAGTCCCCTGTTCGAACACCCGGCGCGCCAGCCCGGTCAGCACCGCACCGGGCGGCAGTTCGATCTGTAGTCGCACGCCGCGCTCGTAAGCGCTTTGCACGGTGCCGCGCCAGTCCACCACGCGGCACATGTTGAAGGCGAGATCGTCGCGCAGCGCTTCTACCTGGGTCACAGGCCTTGCGCGACTGCCGCTCAGGTAAGCGATTTTCGGTGTTTTCAGTTCTACCCTGGCGAACGCTTCGGCGAGGGTTTGCGCAGGCTGATCCAGCAACGGGCAGTGCGACGGCACGCTGACCGCCAGACGTTTCGCCAGCCCGGCGCCACGACTGCGCGCGAGCTCGGCGACCGCTTGCATCGCCTGGTCGCTGCCGGCAATCACCACCTGGTTATCGGCGTTGATGTTGGCCAGGTACACCGGTGTTTCTGCGCTGTGTACCTGCGCCAGCAGCGTTTCGACTGTGGATAATTGCAGGCCGATGATCGCGGTCATGCCGAATCCCTGTGGATAAGCCTGCTGCATCAACTCGCCGCGCAGGCTGACCAGATGCAGCGCATCGCTGAAGCTCAATGCTCCGGCAACCACCGCTGCCGGGTAGGCACCGATGGACAGACCGGCGACGTAATCCGCAGTGAGTCCGTCCCGCAATAGTTGCCGCGAGGCCGCGACTCCGGCGATCAGCAGACAGAGCTGAACCGCTCGGGTGCTGCGCAACGCTTCGCTGGAATCCAGCCGCAAGACATCTTCACCGAGGCTTTCACTGGCCTCGATCAGCGTTTCCCGAGGCAAACGCTGGAGCATGCCGGGCTGCTGCGCGCCCTGACCGGGAAACACCAGCAGGCTGCTCACGCTGCCTGCTCCTGCAGGTTCCACGGATCAGACACCAGACAGGCTTCATGGGCGTTTTTCAGCAGCACCCGCGAAGCATTTCCGGCCCATTCGCGCAGGGCGACGGCACCGAATGGTGTCTGCAATTGCAGGTCGACCCGGCAGATTGCCTGATCGAAAACTGCGACCAGCTTACGTGCCTGATTACGGGTGATGAGTTGCGGTGTACGCAGGATCAGGTCGAGATCGCTGGCCTCGTGCATGGCCGCAAACCCGCTCGCCAGTTCAAACCCGACACTGCCACTGACGCCCCAGATCCAGCCGCAATCATCAAGCACCGGCCGCAGTTGCCGCAGCGCGTGCATGACCGGCAAATCACGTTCGTTCTCGACATGACAAAGCGCTTCCGGACTGACCCGACAGGCAATCGAATCGATCGCCATGCACGCCGCCAAGCGCTGCTCGCGCAACCGACCGCGCACGCCCACCGCCACGAATCCCTCCTCACTCAACGCCCGCCGCACGACTACCGGTTGCCCGGCAGCCAGCGAATCAATTGCCCACTGCGGCGCATCCGCCGGCAACTGCGCCGGCGTCATGCCCCACAGCAAGTCGTGGGCCAAAGGCATGTTCACCACTGCGCCCTCAGCAGTTCACGCACGCGGCTGGAGGCTTCGCGATTTTTCGCGCCGAGACGATTGCTCAAATCCGTCGCGCCAATATCGCTGATGGCTTGCTTCAGGCATTCGCTGACCCGCGCCAGATCTTCCGCCGTTGGCTGCTCGATCTGCTGCACCGACAGGGTTTCCCAGAGCAATCCAAGGCTGGCGTAGCTGTCGATGTCATAGGCCATCGGCGGCACGTTGGACGCCAGGGCTTCCAGCTCTTCGACACTGCGCAAGGTCACCCGCGCCGCCGAAGCCTTGCCCATCGCATGCACCATCACCCCCGGATCACGCAGGGCGATCAAGCGATTGGCCTGATATCCGTGAGCGAGAAACGCCCCGGACATGGCCTTGCCCACCAGCAGCGCAATCACCGGATGCCCGGCCAGACGGGCGCGGGCATAAGCGTCCGCCGCACCCGCCAGGGCCTGATGAATGCCGAGGGCTTCTTCGCGGCGACCGTAGGCCTGGCTCGGCACATCGACGATGGCGATCAAGGGCCGTTTTTGCGCTTTGTCACGGTCAGCGGTGATCGCGTCATCCACAGCCTTGGCCAGGCCCCAGCCTTCGAGCAATCCGACTTCGCTGTTGCGAGCGCGAGGGAAACGGTTTTGCGGATCGGCGACCACCGCAATAAAGCGCCCGAGTGGCCCGTCGGCGACCTTCAGCGAGGGCGGCAAACCTTCAACGGTGTTCGCACCCGCGCTCAAGGCGATGAACCAGTTCAAACCGCGCACGGAATAACCACTCATGAGCGCTCTCCTTGATACAGATCGCGAACCACCGAAGGCTCGATTTGCTTGTCAGTGTCCAGGCTCGTCAGGCGTTGCAGGAACCACTCAGCTCGTTGACTGCGCGGTTGCGCTGGCAGGCCTTGTTGCAGCAACTCGCCGACCTGTTGGCGAATCTGCGCCACGTCATCGGCGACATAGCGATCCACCAAGCCACTGGCGAAACGTTGCTCGCCACCGGTCAGGCTCCAGATGAAGGGCCGGTCGCGGGAGTCGTATTCCTCGATCCCGGCTTCCTGCTCGATCACCTGCGGGCCGTTCAGGCCGAGGCGTGCTTCCTGGGTCACCAGCAAGTAGCTGCACAGCGCGGCGGCAATCGACATCCCGCCAAAGCAACCGACGCTGCCGGCCACCACGCCGACCACCGGTTGGTACTGCTGCAGATCGACAATCGCCGCGTGGATGTCGGCAATCGCCGCCAGCCCGAGGTTGGCTTCCTGCAAGCGCACGCCGCCGGTTTCCAGCAGCAGGATGGCGCGGGTAGGAATGCCTTTGCGGTTGTCCTCGGCGGCCAGCTCCAGTGCGCCGGCGGTTTTCGCGCCGCCGACTTCACCGAGACTGCCGCCCTGAAACGCACCTTCAATGGCAGCGATCACCACCGGCAAACCGTCGAGGCTGCCCTTGGCGATCACCACGCCGTCATCGGCCTGCGGCACCACGCCCTGACGTTCGAGCCACGGCGACATGACGCGTTGAAACGGGTCGAGCAGTTCGCGGAAGGTGCCGGTGTCGAGCAAGGCTTTCGCCCGTTGCCGTGCGCCGAGTTCGACGAACGAGTGTTTGTGCAGAAGCGCTGAGGTGTCAGTCATGGCCGATCTCCTCGAAGCCTTGTTCCAGACGCAGGCGCACCACGCCCGGGGTCGCGCCAAAGTCGTGGATATCGATGGCCATCGCCGGCGGCGTGGTGCCGTCGAACATCCGCGCAAACAGATGCTGCCAGCGCTGCTCGGCGCCATTGACCGAGGTCTGCACATTGATCGTCAGCTTGCCGGCCAGGCCCGGTTCGATCAGCACTTCCAGATCGCCCGAACCGACACAGCCGACCAGCGCCCGACCACGCGGCGGCTGCCCGGCGGGGAATTCAAAGGATAAGGTTTCCATCAAAACGCTCCCTGAAGGATGCCGTCGCGCTCGATTCGATCGAGCAGCAGAGTGGCGGCGAGCAAGTCGGCGGCGCCACCGGGCGAGGCATTCAATGCGATGAGTTGTTGATCCAGTTCGTGCAGGCGGCGGCGACCGGTGAGGCTGGCGCTGCCACCGGCGTCGAGCACTGCCTGGGCGCCGTGCTGCATGGCGTGCAGGCCCTGTTCGCCGGCGCGGTACAGCACGCAGGTGTCGGCCAGCTCAGTCATGATTGCGAGCAAGGCATCGAGCCGGGCGTTCTGTTCGCCATGGCCGGCGGCGCGGCTGCGTTTGAGTTGCGGGAGACCGCGTTGCACCACGGACGGAAAGCCGAGTTGCGCTTCTTCCCGGGCACCGCGAGCGCCGTAGCGTTGGGCGACTTGAGCGCCATGGCTCAGCGGGCGCGGCGCATAACGGTCATCGAGCAACGCCAGACGCGCAGCGCGCAGAGTGACGGCGCCAGCCCCGGTGGACTTCATATCCAGCGCAGCAGCCGTGACCAGCAGGCCCAGCGCCCAGATCGCCCCGCGATGGGTGTTCACGCCGTTGGTGGTGGCGAGCATCGCTTGCTCGCCTTCACGGCCGATGCGGCCAATGACTTCGCGCAGCGGCAAGCCTATCTCGCCGAACTCAAGCGCGGCTTCGGCCATTTCCTTGAACGCCGGCCACAGCGCCAGCGCCGAAGCGTGCATCAATCCCAGGTGCAGATCGGTGTGCGCACCGTTGCCACGCCGGTCCACCAGCGCCGGTTTCGGCGACAGGTCGGCTTCGTCGATCAGCGCATCCACGGCCAGATCCGCCAGCCGTTCCGCGAGGGTGATGGTTTTCGGTTGCAGGTTGAGTGCGTGCATTACCAGCTCCTGAACTTGGCGGGCGGGTTGTAGAGGCCGCCGGACCACTCGACCAGATCGGCCACGCTCTTCGCCGCGAGCAATTCGCGGGTAGCGTCGGTGCGACGGATGCCGAGGTCTTCGGGCAAGGCGATCAGGCCTTCGCGGCGCATGCGTTCGGTGTCTTTTGGGTTGTGCCGCAGGCCGATGGCGGTGACGCCAGCGACCGCAGCGATCATCGCCTGACGCTCTTCCAGCGAACGCGCCTTGTACAGGTAGGCGATGCCCTCTTCGGTGAGCAAGTGGGTGACGTCGTCGCCGTAGATCATGATCGGCGCCAGCGGCATGCCGCTTTTCTTCGCCACCTCTACCGCGTCGAGGGTTTCGACGAAGGTCGGTTTGCCGCCCTCCTGGAAGGTCTCGACCATCTGCACCACAAGTTTTTTGCCGCGTTCGAGCATCGGTTGCTGCGAATCGTCGTGGCGCATATCGAGCCAGGCCGGAGTGCCGTGACGACGACCGCGCGGGTCATGACCCATGTTCGGTGCGCCACCGAAACCGGCGAGGCGGCCTCGGGTTACAGTTGAAGAATGACCATCGCCATCGACTTGCAAGGTCGCGCCGATGAACAGGTCCACCGCGTATTGCCCGGCCAGTTGGCAGAACATCCGGTTGGAACGCAGCGAGCCGTCGCGCCCGGTGAAGAACACATCGGGCCGGGCGGCGATGTAGTTTTCCATGCCCAGTTCGGTGCCGAAGCAATGCACGCTTTCGACCCAGCCGCTTTCAATCGCCGGGATCAGCGTCGGGTGGGGATTGAGCGTCCAGTTGCGGCAGATCTTGCCCTTGAGGCCGAGGGATTCACCGTAGGTCGGCAGGATCAGTTCGATGGCGGCGGTGTTGAAACCGATGCCGTGGTTCAGCGACTGCACGTTGTGTTTTTCGTAGATCCCGCGGATCGCCATCATCGCCATCAGCACGTGCACAGGCTTGATGTGCCGAGGGTCGCGGGTGAACAGCGGTTCGATGTAGAACGGCTTGTCCGCCACCACCACGAAATCCACCCAAGACGCGGGAATGTCCACGCGAGGCAGTTCGCTGACGTCGTCCACCAGTTGATTGACCTGGACGATGACGATGCCATCGCTGAACGCGGCCGGTTCGATCAGCGCCGGGGTGTCTTCGGTGCTCGGGCCGGTATAGATGTTGCCGGCACGGTCGGCCATGAACCCGGCCGAGAGCACGACGTTGGGGATCAGGTCCACCACCAGCCGGGCGTAGAGTTCGATGTAGGTGTGGATCGCACCGACTTCCAGCAGACCGTCTTCGAGCAACTGGCTGATGCGCAGGCTCTGGGTGCCGGCGAAGGAGAAATCGAGCTTGCGGGCGATGCCGCGTTCAAACAGGTCCAGATGCTCGGAGCGACCGACGCTGGGCATGATCATGTGCAGGTCGTGGAGCTTTTCAGGATCGGCCTTGGCCAGCGCACGGGAAAGGAAATCCGCCTGCTTCTGGTTGTTGCCCTCCAGCACCACACGGTCGCCGGGCAGGATCAGCGCCTCAAGCGCCGCGACGATCCTGTCGGTGGGCAACACCGCACCGTCGGCCAGCCCGCGCACCTTGTCGAGGCGCCGCTGCTTCTCGTCACGCCGCCGCGTCCAGCGCGAGTCGGGGGAAATGGTTGTTGTCATGCTCACTCCACGGGGTTCGCTGTCGTGGAGCTACCTTAGGAGTGTGATCGAGGGGCATCAATCAAGCGCGGTGGCGAACCGTTACGGTCAGCGTA
This sequence comes from Pseudomonas sp. GW823-FHT04A03, assembly GCF_058796615.1. Lineage (NCBI taxonomy): Bacteria > Pseudomonadati > Pseudomonadota > Gammaproteobacteria > Pseudomonadales > Pseudomonadaceae > Pseudomonas > Pseudomonas sp. GW823-FHT04A03. Next base: position 192,926 of record NZ_JBXAIV010000009.1, on the reverse strand, counting down.
ACGATCAGTGGACGAGCCCCGCATCCACCAACAACGTCTCCAGCGCCAACAAATCCGGAACCTTCGCCACCTGCTCCCCCACCTGCACCGCCGCTTGCTCCAGCGAACACAGCGGCACATCGACATAACTCAGCTGGCTGTCGAGCTTGTACGAGCGCGGAATCCCCTGAACCAGCAGCGCGATGAACTTCAATTCCGGCCGCCCGCCGAGGGCGTTTAGGATGACGATCCGGGCCCGCTCGCCGATGACGATCTTGTTGCCGCACGCCGACTCGAAACTCAGCAGCGGAATCTGCCGCTCGCGCCAGGTCACCCGACCGAGATACCACGGCGGCGTATCAAGATCGAAGGCGCTCGACTGGTAGTCGATCAGCTCGGCGACGGCGACGTTGGGCAGGATCAGGTTGCGATCCGCCAGCGGCAGCAGCAGGCCGGTGAGTTGGCTGGTGCGCTGGTTGTGCCGGCGTTCATGCATGTTTTTTGCTCCACAGGGCGATGCTTTCGAGCAGCACCGATTCCTGATACGGCTTGCCGAGGTAGTCGTTGACGCCGATGGCCATCGCGCGGTCGCGGTGTTTCTGGCCGGTGCGCGAGGTGATCATGATGATCGGCAGGTGTTGCAGGCGTTCGTCGTGACGCACCTGGGTCGCCACTTCGAAGCCGTCCATGCGCGGCATTTCGATGTCGAGCAGCATCAGGTCCGGCATGTGTTCTTCCAGCAGCAACATCGCATCGACCCCGTCCTTGGCGGTCAGCACGTTCATGCCGTGACGTTCGAGCAGACGGCTGGTGACCTTGCGCACCGTGACCGAGTCGTCGACCACCATCACCAGCAGCGGCTTCTGCGGTTCGCTCTCGATTTCGTGACTGGCCGGACGCTGCGGCAACCGCGCCTGCATCGCGCGGATCGGCGCCAGCAGGTCGAGAATCAGCACCACCCGGCCGTCGCCGAGGATCGTCGCCCCGGACACGCCCTGCACCGACGCGAACTGCGGACCGAGGCTCTTGACCACGATTTCGCGGGTGCCGGCCATCGTGTCGACCTGCACCGCGATGTGCCGGTCGTTGCACTGCACCAGCAAGACGGGCACCGGCAGGCTCTGGCCGGACAGTTTTGGCCGTGGCGCGGTTTTCAGCAGCTCGCCCAGGTAGCACAGTTCATAACGCTGGCCGCCGTACTGATAACTCGGCGGATCGAGTCGGAAATGCCCGTCCAGCTCATTCGGCAGCACGCGGACGATGCCGTCGATAGTGTTCAACGGAATCGCATACTGATCCTCACCACACTGCACCATCAGCGCACGGTTGACCGACACGGTAAACGGCAGGCGAATCCGGAAATGCACGCCCTGCCCCGGCACTGAGTCGATGCTCATGGTGCCACCCAATTGCCGGACCTCTTCGTGCACCACGTCCATGCCCACGCCGCGCCCGGAAATCTGAGTGATTTTCTCGGCCGTGGAAAAACCTGGCTGGAGGATGAACTGCAACACTTCGCGGTCGCTGATATCGGCGTCCGGCGCCAGCAAGCCACGCTTGATTGCCTTGCGCCGCACGGCGTCCAGCGGCACGCCGGCGCCATCGTCGCGGATGTCGAACACGATGTCGCCGCCCTCGCGAGACAGGTCGAGGCTGATCTGCCCTTGCGCCGGTTTGCCCGCTGCCAGCCGGACCTCCGCGGACTCCAGACCATGGTCGACGGCATTGCGCAGCATGTGTTCCAGCGGTGCGGCCATGCGTTCGAGAACGTTGCGGTCCATCTCGCCTTCGGCGTTGCCGACGCTGAACGCGACATCCTTGCCCAACTCTTCGGCGACCTGCCGGACGATGCGTTTCAGACGCGGCAACATGCGCTCGAACGGCACCATGCGCGTGCGCATCAGGCCTTCCTGCAATTCAGTGTTGATCCGGCCCTGCTGCTGCAACAGGTTCTCGGCGTCGTGGGTGCGCCGGTCGAGGGTTTCCTTCAGATCCAGCAAGTCGGAAGCGGACTCGAACAGCGCCCGTGACAGCTGCTGCAACTGCGAATGGCGGTCCATTTCCAACGGGTCGAAATCTTCGTAGCCGAGGCGTTCGGCGTCCACTTGCTGGCGGCTGAGGATCCGCCCCTGGGTTTCGGTGTCGAGTCGGCGCAACTGGTCGCGCATGCGCTCGATGGTGGTTTCCATCTCGTGCAGGGCGGTCTGCGCATCGCTGACTTGCTGCTCGATGCGCCCACGGAAAATCGAGGTTTCGCCGGCGAGGTTGACCAGCTCATCCAGCAACTCGGCGGAGACCTTGACCATGTCCGCCCCGGCCTCGGGCGCCGGGGCAGCAGGCTCGACTTTGACCGCCACCGGCGGCACGGGTGCAGGAGTCTGCACGACCAGCGGATGGCTGAAATTCTGGATCGCGCTGATCAGCCGGTCTGCCGGTGGGCACGGCTGGCCGGCGCGTACCGCGTCGAGCATCTGCGCCAAGCGGTCATGGCCGCGCTGCAACAGCGCGAACAGTTCGGCGCTGCCCTGCAGGGTGCCGGCGGACAGGCTTTCGTAAAGGTATTCCAGCTCATGGGCGAGGTCGCCGATCGGGCCGATTTCCACCATCCGCGCGCCGCCCTTGAGGGTGTGCAGGTCGCGCAACAGGGTTTCCACTTCCTGGCGATTGCCGGGTTCGGCCTGCCAGCGCAGCAGCGCGGCGCCGGAGTTTTCGATGATGTCGAAACCTTCTTCGAGGAAGATTTCCAGCAGCTCTGGATCGTGCCCCGGGCCGTCCTGCGCGACACTGGTTGGCGGCGTTTCAGGATTGGCGGCCGAGCCCTGACGGAAACGGCGGATCGCCTCGATCAGATCCTGCGCCGGATCCAGCGGCTGGTGCCGGTGCAGCTGTTCGAGGAACTGCGCCAGACGCTCGTGGCTCTGGCGCAGCAATCGATCCAGGGCTTCGCTGTGGCTGTACCGACGATCCACCAGCCCTTCGTAAAGGCCTTCCAGCTCATGGGCCAGATCGCCGACCGCCGCCACCTCGGCCATCCGCGCGCCGCCCTTCAGCGTGTGCAAATCCCGTTGCAGCGACGACAGCGGTGCGCCGTTTTCCGGATCTTTCAGCCAGCGCTGCAAGGCTTGGCCGGCGCTGTCGAGAATGTCGACCGCCTCTTCGAGGAAGATCTCGACGATCTCGTCGTCCGGCCCGCTGTCGACGCTGTGTTGTTGCAGTTCGGCGGTGGCGCTGCCCAGCTCGCGGATGCTCAGGGTGCGGCTGCCGTCGCTGCGGATCAGGCCCATGGCCGACGGATCGAGGCTCTCGTCGAGCAGTTCGTGCAAGGCGCGGATGCGTTGCGGTTGCGGGGTGATTTCCTGGCCGGCGGCCAGTTCGTCGAGCATGTTGATCAGCGCTTCGTGGGCCTGCTGCGCTTCATGGAAAAACCGCTCGCTGACCGCCAGGCTGCTCTCTTCGACGGCGCCGTACAGGTCGAGCAAGGCTTCACACAACACATCCACCGGCAGCAGATCCGCCAGGTGCGCGCCTTCGCCCAAGGTGGTCAGCTCATCCAGCAGCGCGCTGAGTTCCTGACGTTCGCCGGGGTGCTGCTGCCAGCGCTGCAAGAGGTTTTCGGCGTCGAGCAGGATGTCCATGCCCTGAGCCAGGAAGTTGTTGATCAGTTGCGGATCGCGCTTGACCCGCAGGGCACTGCTCGGGGCGTTGAGGATCGATTCCAGGCGCTCGCCGAGCAGGGTTTCTGTGCGTTTGATCAGCGACTGCGCGCCGACAATCGGCGCCAGCGGATCGTGTTTGAGCTGACGCAGACCGACGCGGAAAAGGCCCTCGGCTTCGAGCAGCAGCTCCACTTCGTCGAGGTCCAGCGCCAGTTGATGGGCCTTGAATTCCCGGGCCAGTTTGTCGAGCGGCGCCGCCAGTTCGGCAATCGGCGAAACCCCCGCCATCGAGGCGCTGCCCTTGAGCGTGTGCAGCGCCCGCTGCAACTCGTCGCTGGCCTGCAACGGCACATGCTCGGCAGCCTGATCGAGAAAACGATTGAGACTGGCTAGGTGGGTCTCGGCTTCGTTACGGAAAATCTCCAGCAACAGCGGATCGAGGGCCGCGACGTCTTCCACGTCTTCGGCCGGCAGCGGCGTGTCGCCCTTGGCCAGCGCGTGGGCGCGAGCCGCCAGTTGATCGACATCGTGGCGCTGGCGCTGACCGTTGGTAGCGAATTCGCCGATCAGATCCGGCAACAGCAGCAGCGTGTCGGCCAGCAACTGGCGCACCGCCGGGCCGGGTTCGACGCTGTGTTCCAGCACGCGGTTGAGCAGGTTTTCCACCGCCCAGGCCAGCTCGCCGAGGACCAGCGCGCGCACCATCCGGCCGCTGCCCTTGAGGGTGTGGAAAGCGCGGCGCAGTTCGCTCAGCGCGGCGCGGTCATCGGGCTCGGCAGACCAGCGCGGCAGGTATTCGCTCAGTACTTCGAGCACTTCCCCGGTCTCTTCGAGGAACACTTCGCGCAGCTCGTCATCCACCGGTTCTTCATCGGCCGGTGGCGGCAGCAGGCTGCCCGGCGTGGTCAGCGCCGGCGGATTGACCGCCGACACCGGGCTGGCGAGCACTTCGGCCAACGACTGCACGATTTCCGGATCGTCCAGCTCCTGCAAATCCTGCATCACCAGCGCTTCGCTGGGGCTGAGCACATCGTCGAGCACCGGCACATGCGGCTCGCCGGGCTGTTCGTCAGGAAAGAAACCGAGACTGGCGAGGCTTTTCTGCGCGATATCCAGCAAATGCTCGCTGGGTGCCTGCGGGTCGTCGGTCAGACGTTCGAGGTAATACTCGAGGCTGGTGATGGCGTCGGCGAGGCTGTCGAGTTGCTGCCAGCCCGGCTCGTGAGGGTCGAGCAACAGATGCTCGCGGATAAATCCGTTGCAGGCTTCGAGCAGGCTTGCCGCACGCGCCAGCGGGATCATCGCCAGTGCGCCGCGCACCTGGGTCAGCAGCGCTGGCAACGGTTGCAGTTGCTGGCGATCCCAGTCGGCGTCGATATAGTCGACGATCATATCCTTGGCCTGTTGCAGGCAGATGCGTGCTTCCTTGATGACGATCTGATGGATCTGCGTCAGGTCGGTGGTCGGCAGGCGCGAATCTTCCGGGCTCTCCGGTTCCACCGTGCCGACCATCCCCGCCAGGGTCGCTTCGACGTAGAGCAAGGCGCCGGCGACGTCCATCAGCGTGGCGTCGTTAGGTTCGCGCTGACCCTGCGCGAGGCTGAGCACCACCGCCAGTTGATCGATGATGACCTTGCGCGGCTGACCGAAACCGAGCACCGCGAGGGTGTCGGCGATCTGCCGCAGCGGCGCCAGCAGGCTGTCCAGATCCGAGGCGTGCTGACGGTCGCTGCGCACGAACAGGTCGAGGCGTTCCTTGACCCTCACCAGTTCTTCGCACAGCGCCGCGAGTACCGAGCGCATGGCATCGCGGTCAGGGCCGGCCAGGCGCGCGCGTTCTTCGTCGACCATCGCGCTGTCGGGCAGCGCGTCGTCCAGGGAGTAGCGATCTTTCATGGTCAGCATCTGCCCGGTGGGATGTTCGGCTTTGGCGATATAAAACAGCAGGCTTTTCAGCAGTTCAGGCGGTGGCGGCTGGTTGAGGCCGGGCATGCCCTGTTCGAGCAGGCGCTTGAGTTCCTTGTCGGCGTCCTTGAACAGGCTGCGCAGGGCCGGGCTGTTGGCGATCCGCCCTTCGCGCATGCCCTCGACCAGCGCCGAGGAGACTTGCCACAACGGGCTCAGCGGCGAGTTACCGCTGAGTGCTTCAAGCCGGGTAAAGACTTTGGCCAGATAAGCGAGGTGCGTCTGGTCGTCCTGTTCGCGGAGCAATCCGACCAGCGCCATTTGCAGCATCTGGCGCAATTTGCGCAGCACATTCGGCAGTTCTGCCGGTTCCAGCAGCGCCAGGGTTTCCTCGCCCAAAGGCGCAAGTTCAGGCAACTGCGGGCTGAACAGGCTGGTTTCCGACAACAGGCTTTCGCCCCGGGCGCTGCGCAAGTCGTTGATCAGCGGCAGCACCACCAGCGGCAGGTCACGGCGGGCGCCCTGCACGCGGTCGAGGTAAATCGGCAACTGACCCAGCGCCTGCAACAGCAAGTGCAGCGCTTCGTCGCGGTGGCTGACGCGCTCGTTCTGCAACGCTTCGACCAGGTGTTCCATTTCTTCGGCGAGCAGTGCCGCGCCGTAGAACTCGACCATTTGCAGACTGCCATGCACCTGATGGATGCAGGCCAGGCATTCGTCCAGCCCCGGCACCGACTGCGGATCGTCGAGCACGGCTTCGATGGCCTGATGCGCTTGCCTCAGCGTCTCGGCTATTTCACCCTTGACCCATTCGAGGGCCACGTAGTCGTGCCGGTCACCCATAACCACTCCGCTCGACATGGACTCGCCCGCAGGCCTCACGCCTTGTCCGCGACGGGCGCAGGCGCCGCCGGCAAGGTGAACCCGGACACCGAGCGACGCAACTGGCTGGCCATTTTCGCCAGGTTGCCGATGCTCTCGGCGGTGGCCGTGGAGCCGGACGAGGTCTGCGAGGTGATCTGCTGGATCACGTTCATCGTCAGGGAAATCTGCCCGGCCGAAGACGTCTGCTGCTGCGCCGCGTTGGAAATGCTCTGGATCAGCGCCGCAAGGGTCTTGGACACGCCTTCGATTTCTTCCAGAGCCACACCGGCATCCTGCGCCAGCCGTGCGCCGCGCACCACTTCGGTGGTGGTCTGCTCCATGGAAATTACGGCTTCGTTGGTGTCGGTCTGGATCGCCCGCACCAGCGTTTCGATCTGTCGGGTCGCGGCGGACGAGCGTTCGGCCAGCCGCTGCACTTCGTCGGCCACCACGGCAAAACCGCGCCCTGCATCACCGGCCATTGACGCCTGAATCGCCGCGTTGAGGGCGAGGATGTTGGTCTGGTCGGCAATGTCATCGATCAGGCTGACGATGTCGCCGATTTCCTGGGACGACTCGCCCAGACGCTTGATGCGCTTGGCGGTGTCCTGGATCTGTTCGCGGATGTTGTCCATGCCGTGGATGGTGTTGTGCACCACCTCGTTGCCCTTGTTGGCGATCTCCACCGAACGCTCGGCCACCGCCGAGGATTCGGCGGCGTTGGCCGACACCTGATCGATCGACTGGGCCATGTCGCTGATCGCGGTCGAGGCTTCGGAAATCTGCTGGGCTTGATGCTCCGAGGCCTGGGCCAGGTGCATGGCGGTGGCCTGGGTTTCCTGCACCGCAGCGGCGACCTGGCCGGCGGTGAGGTTGATGGTGGCGACCAGATCGCGCAGCTGGTCGACGGAATAGTTGATCGAGTCGGCGATGGTCCCGGTGAAGTCTTCGGTCACCGAAGCGGTCACGGTCAGGTCGCCGTCGGCAAGGTCTTCGATCTCGTCGAGCAGGCGCATGATCGCGTTCTGATTGCGTTCGTTCTTCTCGGCGGTCTCGCGCAACTGACGGTTGGTTTCCCGGACCATGACCATGCCGATCAGGATGATCGAGGCCAGCGCCAGCAGGCCCAGCACGTAGCCGCCGATGGTGTCGGTATTGCGCCCGCCGGCGAGGTTTTCGAAACCGGTGGCCAAGTGCGAGGCTTCGTCGAGCAGGGTCTGCGACAGGCTGAAGATGTTGGTGGCGGACTCGCGGACCTTGAACAGTTCCGGCGAGGTTTCGAGGATTTCATCCACCGAACCGGAGACGAACTGGAACAGTTCGGAAATCTCGCTCAAGCGAGCGCGGGCGTCGCGGTCTTCGACCTGGCTGATCTTCAGCGTCGAGTTTCCTTGCAACATGCCGTTGAGCACCTGACCGAAGCGTGCGGCATCACGACCGAAGGCATCGGCGGCCTGCTGGGAATTCTCATCACCCGAGAGCACGGTGTTGACCGCGCCGAGAATCCGTTCGGCCAGCAGCGACTGACGCTGGGCCATCGCCACCTGCGCCGCAGGAGCACCGCGTTGCAGGAGGATTTCCACGACCTTTTCGTATTCGATCTGCAATTGCGGCACGGTTTCGGCCAGGGTCGCGGCCACCTGATGCAGGGACAGTACGGTCTGTTCGCTGGACAGGATGGCGTCGGTGTTTTTCAGCAGGCGTTCCCAGTCCAGCTGCACGGCGCGCATTTCCGGGCGCACGGTGGACGGCGCCGGCGGCAGACCGGTGGACGGGTCGCCCTTCTTGAGGTAACCCCAGCGCTGGGCAAAATCGTTGCGCGCATCGCTCAACAGTTTGAACGCGGCGGCCTTGCCGGCGGCGGCTTCGGTGGCGTTCTTGGCGATCCGCTGCGACAGCACTCGCAGCTCGCCGGCGTGGCCGATGTACTGCTTGTCGTAGTTGGCCTGGGTGTTGAGGTAAGCGAAGTTGGCGAACAGCAGCATGATGAACACGATCAGTGCGATGAACAGCACGATGATCTGCGAGCGGCTGCGCGAGCCTTCTGCGGGCTTGCCTGTTTTTGCTTTGATCATCGGTCCTCGCCTGTTAAACCGCGACGTGCATGAAACTCGGTGACTGCGCCAGCGCAAACAGGCTGAACACCCGCCAGTTCTGCTCGCGCCGGAAATAGCCCTTGATGAACTCGCCCTTGGAGCCTTGCCGTTTACTGATCGAGACGGATTCGAAGCTGTCCTGCTCGAAGTGCTGCAGGCCGAAGACTTCATCGACCAGCAACCCGGCAAACACGTCCTGATGCTCTACCACCAATACCCGCCGCTGTTTGCGCATCGGTGACAGCTCATGGCCGAAAAAGCCGCACAGGTCCATGACCGGCAACAGCCGTCCGCGCAGGTTGGCCACGCCCTTGACCCACGGCTTGACGCCCGGCAACTGGGTGACGCGCAGTTCGGGCAGCACTTCGCTGACTTCGCCCATTGGCGTGACGTACCAGTGCTCGCCCAGACGAAAGCCGATGCCGCTCCAGCGATCCTGGCGCGCCGGTTGCGACGGCAGGTCCGCCGCCAGCAGGCGACAGCGCTGGTCGATCTGCCACAACAGTTCGAACGCGGTCAGCGATTCGCTCATGGCGGCGCGATCAACCGGCCAGCACGTTGTTCAGGGTCTTGATCAGCGTGTCTTCGTCGACCGGTTTGGTCAGGTAGTCCTTGGCGCCCTGGCGGGTGCCCCAGACCTTGTCGGTCTCCTGATCCTTGGTAGTGATGATGATCACCGGGATGTGGCTGGTCTCCGCATCCTTGGTCAACTGACGGGTAGCCTGAAAACCGTTGAGGCCGGGCATGACGATGTCCATCAGCACCGCGTCGGGTTTTTCCTGGCGGGCCAGGGCCACGCCGTCGGCGCCGTTTTCGGCTTTCAGCACTTCGTGCCCGTGCTTTTCCAGCATGCCGGTGAGTTTGTACATTTCGGTCGGCGAATCATCGACGATCAGGATACGTGCCATGGTCTTCCCCATTTTTCTTGTCGACACCGGGCCCGCTGGCCGAGCGTCTCTGTGCGTGTCTTACTGCGGCAAAGCGGCAGCGAAGCCCGGAACATGGGCCGAAATCGCGTCGAGCAGTTCTTCCTTGCTGAAAGGCTTGGTCAAAAATTGATCGGAACCGACAATCCGCCCCTTGGCCTTGTCGAACAGCCCGTCCCGGGACGACAGCATGATCACCGGCGTGCCCTTGAACGCATTGTTGTTCTTGATTAAAGCGCAGGTCTGATAACCATCCAGACGCGGCATCATGATGTCGACAAAGATGATCCCGGGATGGTGGTCGGCGATCTTCGCCAGGGCGTCAAATCCGTCGATCGCGGTGATGACTTCGCACCCTGCATTTTTCAACAGGGTCTCGGCGGTGCGACGAATCGTTTTCGAGTCGTCGATCACCATGACCTTCAAGGCGCTGGACTGCTGTTCCATAAGGGGGCTCTACCGTCGCCTTTGCGAATCAATTTGTCCGTTTTGCGATGCGTAATGGCTGGAAACCCTTGATGTTCAAGGGCCAGCACGACATGGCAGCCTTTTTAGCACAGTCTCCTGATCCAATCTATCGACGGGTTTTTCCTTGACCGAAAACCCGCCCGGCGCCACTCTGGCGGCACTTTTTTCATACCGATCCGGTAGCCAATTTTCGAGGAAAACCCAATGAGCGTTCGCGTCGGGATTGTCATGGACCCTATCGCCAGCATTTCCTATAAAAAGGATAGCTCGCTGGCCATGCTGCTGGCGGCGCAGAAGCGCGGCTGGGAACTGTTCTATATGGAACAGAAAGACCTTTATCAGGGTGAAGGCCAGGCCCGGGCGCGGATGAAGCCGCTGAAAGTCTTCGCCAACCCGGAAAAATGGTTCGAACTGGGCGCCGAAAAGGATTCGCTGCTGAGCGACCTGAACGTGATCCTGATGCGCAAGGATCCGCCGTTCGACATGGAGTTCGTCTACTCCACCTACCTGCTCGAACAGGCCGAAGCCGCCGGCGTACTGGTGGTCAACAAGCCGCAGAGCCTGCGCGACTGCAACGAAAAACTGTTCGCCACGCTGTTCCCGCAGTGCACGCCGCCGACCGTGGTCAGCCGCCGCGCCGACGTGCTGCGTGAATTCGCCGCCAAACACGGCGACGTGATCCTCAAGCCGCTGGACGGCATGGGCGGCACCTCGATCTTCCGTCACCGCGCCGGCGATCCGAACCTGTCGGTGATCCTGGAAACCCTGACCGCCCTTGGCGCCCAGCAGATCATGGGCCAGGCCTACCTGCCGGCGATCAAGGACGGCGACAAGCGCATCCTGATGATCGACGGCGAGCCGGTGGATTACTGCCTGGCGCGGATTCCGGCCCAGGGCGAAACCCGTGGCAACCTCGCGGCTGGCGGTCGTGGCGAAGCCCGTCCGCTGACCGACAAGGATCGCTGGATCGCCGCCCAGGTCGGCCCGACCTTACGCGAGAAAGGTCTGCTGTTCGTCGGCCTGGACGTGATCGGCGAGCACCTGACCGAAATCAACGTCACCAGCCCGACCTGCATCCGCGAAATCGACAATGCCTTCGGCACCGACATCGGCGGCCTGCTGATGGATGCCATCGAGAAAAAGCTGCAAGCTTGATGTGCATCACATGCAGCCTGTCGCTTGATGCTTGAAGCCCAAGGCGTGAAACCAACATTGCGTTATCATGCGCGGCCTGTGAAAAACGCGATGTTGGTTTTCTTGTCATGACACTTCCGTCCGATCTGCCCGCTGAACTCGCCCATAAAGGCGTGCGCCCGGTCGATCGCCTCGGATTTACCCTGTTTCTCGCGGCGCTGATCCATTTGGCGCTGCTGCTCGGCGTGGGTTTCACCATGGTCGAGCCCAAGCAGATCAGCAAAACCCTGGAAATCACCCTCGCCACCTTCAAGAGCGAAAAGAAGCCGGCGAAGGCTGACTTCCTCGCCCAGGAAAACCAGGAAGGCAGCGGCACCCTCGACAAGAAGGCGATCCCCAAGACCACCGAAGTCGCGCCGTTCCAGGACAACCAGGTCAAGAAAGTCACCCCGCCGCCGGCCGCCAAGCCGGAAGTGCAGGAAGCCGCACCCAAAGCAGCGGTGACGACCGTCGCGCCGAAACCGAAAAAGGCGCCGACCAAGAAAGAAGAAGCCAAGACCGAGACCAAACCGACGGTCGACGCCCCGACTTTCGACAGCTCGCAGCTCTCCAGCGACATCGCCAGCCTGGAAGCCGAACTGGCCAACGAACAACAACTCTACGCCAAGCGTCCGCGTATCCACCGCCTCAGCGCCGCCTCGACCATGCGCGACAAGGGCGCCTGGTACAAGGACGAGTGGCGCAAGAAGGTCGAGCGCATCGGCAACCTCAATTACCCCGACGAAGCCCGGCGCAAGCAGATCTACGGCAATCTGCGCCTGATGGTGTCGATCAACCGCGACGGCTCGCTGTATGAAGTGCTGGTGCTGGAGTCCTCCGGCCAGCCGCTGCTGGATCAGGCGGCGCAGCGGATCGTGCGTCTGGCGGCACCGTTTGCACCGTTTACCGGGGACTTGTCGGACATCGATCGACTGGAAATCATCCGCACCTGGAAATTCGCCCGGGGCGACCGGCTGTCCAGTAACTGAATACATCGCAAAAACACTGTGGGAGCGAGCTTGCTCGCGAAGAGGCCGGCACATGCGCCATTGATATTGCCTGACCTGCCCCCTTCACGAGCAAGCTCGCTCCCACTTTTGATCTGGGTTGTTCTCTGATCCTCAGCTTGTCAGCTTGTCAGTTTGCCCCTTCAACGCCACACTAGCGCACATGAAAAACGTCAGCCCCAGCTACCTCAAGCATCACTTCCTGATCGCCATGCCACACATGGCCGACCCGAACTTTGCCCACACCTTGACCTACATCGTCGAGCACACGGCCAATGGCGCCATGGGGCTGGTGGTCAACCGACCGCAAGAGCTGAATCTGGCCGACATTCTCGAACAACTGCGCCCGGACATCGATCCGCCAGCGCTGTGCCAGCATGTGCCGATCTTCATCGGCGGCCCGGTGCAGACCGATCGCGGTTTTGTCCTGCACCCGGCGGGCAAGACGTTCCAGGCTACCGTTGAGCTGGAGGGCGATCTGGCTCTGTCCACCTCGCAGGACGTGCTGTTCGCCATCGCCGACGGCGTAGGCCCGGCCAAAAGCGTCATCACCCTCGGTTATGCCGGTTGGGAAGCCGGTCAGCTGGAGGCCGAACTGGCCGACAACGCCTGGCTGACCTGCCCGTACGACGCCGACATCCTGTTCAACACCAGCAGTGAACTGCGCCTGGAAGCGGCGGCCAAGCACCTGGGGATCAACCTCAGTCTGCTGACCAGCCAGGCAGGACACGCCTGATGGCCCTGCGCCTGATCCTCGGCTTCGACTACGGCACCAAACAGATCGGCGTGGCGGTCGGCCAGGTAATTACCGGCCAGGCCCGCGAACTGTGCACCTTGAAGGCGCAAAACGGTGTGCCGGACTGGAATCAGGTCGAAGCCCTGATAAAGGAATGGAAACCCGACGCCGTGGTGGTCGGTTTGCCGCTGAACATGGACGGCACGCCCAGCGAAATGTGCGCCCGCGCCGAGAAATTCGCCCGCCGCCTCAACGGCCGCTTCAATCTGCCTTTCTATACCCACGACGAACGCCTGACGACCTTCGAAGCCAAGGGCGAGCGACTGGTGCGCGGCGGACAGAAAGGCAGCTACCGCGACAACCCGGTGGACGCCATCGCCGCCGCCCTGCTGCTGCAAGGCTGGCTCGACGAAAACACCGCACTATTTGAATCCTGACAAGCGCTACGGCGCTTTTCTTTTGGTTACAACCCGAGCCCCGGTTCGCGAGAGCCGGCTCGACCCCAAGAAGGAGCAACCATGAGCCTGCCCAATCCCGCCGATCTGATCAGCCAGATGGCGACCCGCCTCAAGGCGCACCTTGCCCAGCGTGATATCAGCGAACCGCGTTACATCGGCATCCGCACCGGCGGCGTCTGGGTCGCCCAGGCCCTGCTCGCAGAGCTGGGCAGCGATGCGCCATTGGGCACGCTGGATGTTTCCTTCTATCGCGACGACTTCAGCCAGAACGGCCTGCACCCGCAAGTGCGCCCGTCCGCCCTGCCCTTCGAAATCGAAGGCCAGCATCTGGTGCTGATCGACGACGTACTGATGAGCGGCCGGACCATCCGCGCCGCCATGAACGAACTGTTCGACTACGGCCGCCCGGCCAGCGTGACGCTGGTCTGCCTGCTGGACCTGGACGCCGGCGAACTGCCGATCCGCCCGAACGTGGTCGGCGCGACCCTGTCGCTGGCCCCCCACGAGCGGGTCAAGCTGTCCGGGCCGGAGCTGGCCCTCGAACTGCAAGACCTTGCCCTTTAATCCGCCCTATTGAGAGTCCCCCTCGCGATGACGCCTCTAGATACCAAGCGCCCGCTGCAGCTCAATGATCAGGGCCAGCTGCGCCACTTCCTCTCGCTCGACGGCCTGCGCCGCGAGTTGCTGACGGAAATCCTCGACACCGCCGACTCGTTCCTCGAAGTCGGTGCCCGGGCCGTGAAGAAGGTCCCGTTGCTGCGCGGCAAGACCGTGTGCAACGTGTTCTTCGAAAACTCGACCCGCACCCGCACCACCTTCGAACTGGCGGCCCAGCGGCTGTCGGCGGACGTGATCACCCTGAACGTGTCGACCTCGTCGGCCAGCAAGGGCGAAACCCTGCTCGACACCCTGCGCAACCTCGAAGCCATGGCCGCCGACATGTTCGTCGTGCGTCACGGTGATTCCGGCGCTGCGCACTTCATTGCCGAGCATGTCTGCCCGCAAGTGGCGATCATCAACGGCGGCGACGGCCGGCACGCGCACCCGACCCAAGGCATGCTCGACATGCTGACCATCCGCCGCCACAAGGGCGGTTTCGAGAACCTCTCGGTGGCCATCGTCGGCGACATCATGCACTCGCGGGTGGCGCGCTCGAACATGCTGGCGCTGAAGACCCTCGGTTGCCCGGACATCCGCGTGATCGCGCCGAAGACCCTGCTGCCGATCGGCATCGAGCAATACGGCGTGAAGGTCTACACCGACATGACCGAAGGCCTGAAAGACGTCGACGTGGTGATCATGCTGCGCCTGCAACGTGAGCGCATGACCGGCGGCCTGCTGCCTAGCGAAGGCGAGTTCTACCGCCTGTTCGGCCTGACCACCGCGCGCCTGGCCGGCGCCAAGCCTGAATGCATCGTCATGCACCCAGGGCCGATCAACCGTGGTGTGGAAATCGAGTCGGCGGTGGCCGACGGCCCGCACTCGGTGATCCTCAATCAAGTCACCTACGGCATCGCGATCCGTATGGCCGTGCTGTCGATGGCCATGAGCGGGCAAACGGCGCAACGTCAATTCGAGCAGGAGAACGCCCAGTGAAGCTCAGCATTCTCGGCGCCCGCGTCATCGATCCAAGCAGCGGCCTGGATCAAATCACCGATATTCACGTTGAAGCCTGCAAGATCGTCGCCCTTGGCGCGGCACCGGCCGGTTTCACCGCCGTCGAAACCATCGAGGCCACAGGCCTGGTGGCCGCTCCGGGGCTGGTCGATCTCAACGTCGCCCTGCGCGAGCCGGGCTACAGCCGCAAAGGCACCATTGCCAGCGAAACCCGCGCCGCTGCGGCCGGTGGCGTGACCAGCCTGTGCTGCCCGCCGAAGACCAAACCGGTGCTCGACACCTCCGCCGTGGCCGAATTGATCCTCGACCGCGCCCGTGAGGCCGGCAACACCAAGGTTTTCCCGATTGGCGCACTGAGCAAAGGCCTCGACGGCGAACAGCTCGCCGAGCTGGTGGCGCTGCGTGACGCCGGTTGCGTGGCGTTCGGCAACGGCCTGGAAAGCTTCCGCAACACCCGCACCCTGTGCCGGGCGCTGGAATACGCGGCGACGTTCGATCTGACGGTGATTTTCAACTCGCAGGATCACGATCTGGCCGAAGGTGGCCTGGCCCACGAAGGCGCCGTCGCCAGTTTCCTCGGCCTGCCGGGGATTCCGGAAACGGCGGAAACCGTGGCCCTGGCCCGGGATCTGCTGCTGGTCGAGCAGACCGGCGTGCGTGCGCACTTCAGCCAGCTGACCAGTGCTCGCGGCGTCGCCCTGATCGCTCAGGCGCAGGCCCGCGGTTTGAAAGTGACGGCGGATGTCGCGTTGTATCAGCTGATCCTGACCGACGAAGCGCTGATCGACTTCAGCAGCCTCTATCACGTGCAACCGCCGCTGCGCACCCGCGCCGACCGCGACGGCCTGCGTGCAGCGGTGAAGTCTGGCGTGGTCTCGGCCATTTCCAGCCATCACCAGCCCCACGAGCGCGATGCCAAACTGGCACCGTTCGGCGCGACCGAGCCCGGCATCAGCAGCGTCGAGCTGTTGCTGCCGCTGGCGATGACACTGGTCGAGGATGGTCTGCTGGATCTGCCGACCCTGCTGGCCCGCCTGAGCGCCGGCCCGGCCGAAGCCCTGCGCCTGCCGGCGGGCAAACTGGCAGTGGGCGGCGCGGCGGATATCGTGCTGTTCGATCCGAAGGCCTCGACCGTTGCCGGCGAAACCTGGCTGTCGAAGGGCGAGAACTGCCCGTTCCTCGGCCATAGCCTGCCGGGTGTGGTGCGTTACACGCTGGTGGATGGCCGCATCAGCCACCAGGCGTAAAAAAATGGCGAGGGAGCCAGCTCCCTCGCCATCACTTACTGAAAGGCACCCCGCCCTTCGGCATTACGCACCGACACCTGATCGTTCAGCGTCCAGAAGTCATACAGCACCCCCAGAAAGAACAACCCGCCGGTCAGCAGGTACAGCAAACCTGTGATCCACTTGCCCTGATACATCCGGTGCACGCCGAACGCGCCGAGGAAGGTCAACAGAATCCACGCCACGTTGTATTCAATAGGGCCCGCCACGAAACGCAGGTCGGCTTCTCGATCCATCGCCGGGATCAGGAACACGTCGATCAGCCAGCCGATCCCCAGCAACCCGAAGGTGAAAAACCAGATCGTGCCGGTCACCGGTTTGCCGTAATAGAAGCGGTGTGAGCCTGTGAAACCGAAAATCCACAACAGGTAGCCGATCACCTTGCTATGGGTGTCTTTTTCCTTCACACGGGGCAGCTGATAGCCGTTCATTAAGACCTCGATACACGCGATAGATAAATATTCTTTAATTCTTTGTGACTTTTTTACAGGTAGCCGACGTATGGCAAATGCTACCGTGTCTCCCGTCAAAGCCTTATAGCACCGGACTTCTGTCCGACAATTGCGTCTTTTTGCCGCTTATTTGGTTCCGTTGGCACCCGATTGAATCGACCAACGGCCTCGGAAGTGACAAAAAAGCTGTTATAAAGTTGCGCGCTAACACACCAAGAGCCCTGCCTAATGCGTCCATTTTTCAAGACATGGCTAACCATTTGCCTATTAATGCCACTGGCCGCCCACGCCACCAATCGTGAGCAACGTCTTCCAAACGTTAACGGTTTCACCCCTAAATCCCATGCCTCTGCTCCTTCGAACAAAGGCAAACAGGTCAAACCCACCACGCTGAGCAGCAACGGCCGCAGCAAGCTGGTGCCACCGATGGCGACCAAGGAAAGCAGCAACGTCCTGAGTCGCGCGGTAAACGTCCTCGGTACACCCTACCGTTGGGGCGGCAGCAGCCCGAGTAAAGGCTTCGACTGCAGCGGTCTGGTGAAATACGCGTTCAACGACGCCACGTTCGACCTGCCACGCACCTCGAACGCCATGGCCAGCGGTCACGGCGAGAAAGTCGAACGCAAGGACCTGAAGCCGGGCGACCTGATTTTCTTCAACATCAAGAGCCGTCGGGTCAATCACGTTGCCATCTACTTGGGCAACGACCGTTTCATCCATGCGCCACGGCGCGGCAAGTCGGTGAGCATCGACACACTGAACAAGCCGTACTGGGAAAAGCATTACGTCGTAGCCAAACGCGTATTGCCGAAAGAACAAGGGCAGATGCGCGTCGTTCAGCGCTGAGCTAGTTCGTTTGACGCTCCGCGTCTCAAAGCGGACGCAGAGCGTCCATTGAGGCATTCCCACGCAGAGCGTGGGAACGATCAAAATCGCAGCCCACGGGCTGCGATTTTTTTTGCCTAGAAGTTATCCGGCGTACGCGCCTTCTCCCGCGCATGTTCGCGGCTGATCAAACCCTTGGTCACCAGATCCTTCAGGCACATATCGAGTGTCTGCATCCCCAGCGATCCGCCGGTCTGAATCGCCGAATACATCTGCGCCACCTTGTCCTCGCGGATCAGGTTACGGATCGCCGACGTCCCCAACATGATCTCGTGCGCCGCCACCCGGCCGCCGCCGATCTTCTTGATCAGCGTCTGCGACACCACCGCCAGCAACGACTCCGAGAGCATCGAGCGCACCATGGATTTTTCGTCCCCGGGGAACACGTCCACCACCCGGTCGATGGTCTTGGCTGCCGAGGTGGTATGCAGCGTTCCGAACACAAGATGCCCGGTCTCAGCGGCGGTGAGCGCCAGGCGGATGGTTTCCAGATCGCGCATCTCGCCCACCAGGATCACGTCCGGGTCTTCGCGCAGCGCTGAACGCAATGCGGTGGCGAAACTGCGGGTATCGCGGTGGACTTCACGCTGATTGATCAAGCATTTGCGCGATTCGTGAACGAATTCGATCGGATCTTCGATGGTCAGGATGTGGTGATGACGATGGGTGTTGAGGTAATCGATCATCGCCGCCAGGGTCGTGGACTTGCCGGAGCCGGTCGGCCCGGTCACCAGCACCAGCCCGCGTGGCGCATCGGTGATCTTGCGAAAGACGTCGCCCATGGCGAGGTCTTCCATGCTCAGCACTTTCGACGGAATGGTCCGGAACACCGCGCCAGCGCCACGGTTCTGGTTGAAGGCATTGACCCGAAAACGCGCCACGCCGGGGACTTCGAAGGAAAAGTCGGTTTCCAGATGTTTCTCGAAGTCCACCCGCTGGGTGTCGTTCATGATGTCGTAGATCAGTTCGTGCACTTGCTTGTGATCCAGCGCCGGCAGATTGATCCGCCGCACATCGCCATCCACGCGGATCATCGGCGGCAGACCGGCCGACAGGTGCAGGTCGGAAGCGCCCTGTTTGGCGCTGAAGGCCAGCAGTTCAGTGATATCCATAGCGTCCCTCAATTCCAGTAGAATGCCGCGAACCTTCAGACCGCTGGCGCCTCTTGATGTCCACGATAGCAGACAACATTCAACTGGTTAGTTCGCGCATTAAGGCAGCCGTCAAAGCCGCCGGCCGCGATGAAAACAGCGTCCAGCTGCTGGCCGTGAGCAAGACCAAACCGGCACAAGCCCTGCGCGAAGCGTACGCCGCTGGCCTGCGTGATTTCGGCGAGAACTACCTGCAAGAGGCCCTGGGCAAACAGCTCAAACTGGCCGACCTGCCCTTGATCTGGCACTTCATCGGCCCCATTCAGTCGAACAAGACCCGCTCGATTGCCGAGCATTTCGCCTGGGTGCACTCCGTGGATCGTCTGAAAATCGCCCAACGCCTGTCCGAACAACGCCCGGCGGATCTGCCGCCACTGAACATTTGCATTCAGGTCAACGTCAGCGGTGAAGCCAGCAAGTCCGGCTGCACGCCGCAAGACCTGCCGGCGCTAGCCAAGGCCATCAGCGCCCTGCCACGCCTGAAGCTGCGCGGGTTGATGGCGATTCCCGAGCCGACCGAAGATCGCGCCGAGCAGGACGCGGCATTCGCCGCCGTTCAGAAGTTGCAGGCCAGCCTCGATCTGCCACTCGACACACTTTCCATGGGCATGAGCCACGACCTCGAGTCGGCCATTGCCCAAGGCGCGACCTGGGTCCGTATCGGTACGGCCCTGTTCGGCGCCCGCGACTACTCCCAATCTTGAACATTTCCAGATAAGGACCTGACATGAGCAACACACGTATTGCCTTTATCGGTGCCGGCAACATGGCCGCCAGCCTGATCGGCGGCCTGCGGGCCAAGGGTCTGGAAGCTGCACACATTCGCGCCAGCGATCCGGGCGAAGAAACCCGAAACCGGGTCAGCGCCGAACACGGCATCGAAACCTTCGCCGACAACGCCCAGGCCATCGACGGCGCCGACGTTGTCGTGCTGGCAGTCAAGCCACAGGCCATGAAAGCCGTGTGCGAAGCGATTCGCCCAAGACTGAAACCGAATCAACTGGTGGTCTCCATCGCCGCCGGCATCACCTGCGCCAGCATGACCGCATGGCTCGGCGAGCAGCCGATCGTGCGCTGCATGCCGAACACCCCGGCGCTGCTGCGTCAGGGCGTGAGCGGTTTGTACGCCACCGGCGCAGTGAGTGCCGAACAACGCCAGCAGGCTGAAGAGCTGCTGTCTGCCGTGGGCATCGCCCTGTGGCTGAACGAAGAGCAGCAACTGGACGCCGTCACTGCGGTCTCCGGTTCCGGCCCGGCGTACTTCTTCCTGCTGATCGAAGCCATGACTGCCGCCGGCGTCAAACTCGGCCTGCCGAAGGAAATCGCCGAGCAACTGACTCTGCAGACCGCGCTGGGCGCCGCGCACATGGCGGTGTCCAGTGACGTCGACGCCGCCGAACTGCGCCGCCGCGTGACCTCGCCGGCCGGCACCACGGAAGCTGCGATCAAATCGTTCCAGGCCGGCGGCTTCGAAGCCCTGGTGGAAAAAGCACTCGGCGCCGCCGCGCACCGCTCGGCCGAAATGGCCGAACAACTGGGCAAATAAGGAGCCTTACATGATTGGATTGAACACCGCAGCGGTCTACGTGCTGCAAACGCTCGGCAGCCTGTACCTGCTGATCGTGCTGCTGCGCTTTGTCCTGCAACTGGTGCGGGCAAACTTCTACAACCCGCTGTGCCAGTTCGTGGTCAAAGCCACCCAGCCGCTGCTCAAGCCACTGCGCCGGATCATCCCGAGCATGTTCGGCCTCGACATGTCGTCGCTGGTGCTGGCGATTCTCGTGCAACTGGCGCTGATGGCGCTGACCCTGCTGCTGACCTACGGCACCACCGGCAACCCGCTGCAACTGTTGATCTGGTCGTTGATCGGCGTGACGGCGCTGTTCCTGAAGATTTTCTTCTGGGCCATGATCATCAGCATCATCCTGTCGTGGGTCGCACCGGGCAGCCACAATCCTGGCGCCGAACTGGTGAACCAGATCTGTGAACCGGCCCTTGCGCCGTTCCGCCGCATCCTGCCGAACCTCGGTGGTCTGGACCTGTCGCCGATTTTCGCCTTCCTCGTGCTGAAGCTGATCGACATGTTGGTGATCAACAACCTCGCGGCGATGACGATGATGCCGGAAATCCTGCGCCTGCTGATGTGAGCTGGTTTCGCTGGGACGGTGACGACCTGATTCTGGAATGTCACCTGCAACCGGCCGCCCGCAGCGATGATTTCTGCGGGCTGCACGGTGATCGCCTGAAGATCCGCCTGACTGCGCCGCCGGTCGAGGGCAAGGCCAATGCGTACCTGATGGGGTTTCTGGCCAAGGCTTTTGGGGTTTCCAAAAGTCAGGTCAGCCTGATCGGCGGCGAGTTGAACCGGCAGAAGCGAGTGCGCATCAGCGCACCGAAAAAGCTGCCGGATCTGCCGGGGCTCTGCCGCCCCTGATCGTTGCTTGCCGCTAACCCCACCGGTCTTTAGACTTACGCCTCATTTCAACGAGAGCAGGGTCGATGCCAGCTGCCTTTCCCCCCGATTCTGTTGGTCTGGTGACGCCGCAAACGGCGCACTTCAGCGAACCGCTGGCCCTGGCCTGCGGCCGTTCGCTGGCCGCTTATGACCTGATCTACGAAACCTACGGCACGCTGAACGCGCAAGCGAGCAACGCCGTGCTGATCTGCCACGCCCTGTCCGGCCACCACCACGCTGCGGGTTATCACAGCGTCGACGACCGCAAGCCCGGTTGGTGGGACAGCTGCATCGGCCCCGGCAAACCGATCGACACCAACAAGTTCTTCGTGGTCAGCCTGAACAACCTCGGCGGTTGCAACGGCTCCACCGGCCCGAGCAGCCTCAACCCGGAAACCGGCAAGCCGTTCGGCGCCGACTTCCCGGTGCTGACCGTGGAAGACTGGGTGCACAGCCAGGCACGTCTGGCCGACCTGCTCGGCATCAGTCAGTGGGCCGCGGTGATCGGCGGCAGCCTCGGCGGCATGCAGGCGCTGCAATGGACCATCACGTATCCGGATCGCGTGCGCCACTGCCTGGCCATCGCCTCGGCCCCCAAGCTGTCGGCGCAGAACATCGCCTTCAACGAAGTGGCGCGCCAGGCGATCCTCACCGACCCGGAATTCCACGGCGGCTCGTTCCAGGAACAGGGCGTGATCCCCAAACGCGGCCTGATGCTGGCGCGGATGGTCGGGCACATCACCTACCTGTCCGATGACTCCATGGGCGAGAAATTCGGTCGCGGCCTGAAGAGCGAAAAGCTCAACTACGACTTCCACAGTGTCGAGTTCCAGGTCGAAAGCTACCTGCGCTATCAGGGCGAAGAGTTCTCCGGGCGCTTCGATGCCAACACCTACCTGTTGATGACCAAAGCGCTGGACTACTTCGATCCGGCGGCGAACTTCAACGATAACCTGGCGAAAACCTTCGAAGGTGCGAAAGCCAAGTTCTGCGTGATGTCGTTCACCACCGACTGGCGCTTCTCCCCGGCCCGCTCGCGGGAACTGGTGGATGCGCTGATGGCCGCGCGCAAGGACGTCAGCTACCTGGAAATCGACGCGCCGCAAGGCCACGACGCCTTCCTGATTCCGATCCCGCGTTATTTGCAGGCGTTCGGCAATTACATGAACCGCATTACGTTGTGAGAAAGCCATGAGAGCTGATCTGGAAATCATCCAGGAATGGATCCCCGCCGGCAGCCGCGTGCTCGACCTCGGTTGCGGTGACGGCGAGTTGCTGACCTGGCTGCGTGACCACAAGCAGGTCACCGGCTATGGCCTGGAAAACGACGCCGACAACATCGCGCAGTGCGTGGCCAAGGGCGTCAACGTCATCGAGCAGGATCTGGACAAAGGCCTGGGCAACTTCGCCAGCAACAGTTTCGACATCGTGGTGATGACGCAGGCCCTGCAAGCCGTGCATTACCCGGACAAGATCCTCGACGAAATGCTGCGGGTCGGTCGCCAGTGCATCATCACGTTCCCGAATTTCGGTCACTGGCGCTGCCGCTGGTACCTGGCGAGCAAGGGCCGGATGCCGGTGTCGGAATTCCTGCCGTACACCTGGTACAACACGCCGAACATTCACTTCTGCACCTTCGAAGACTTTGAAGAACTTTGTCGCGAACGTGAGGCGAAGGTCATTGATCGGCTTGCCGTGGATCAACAGCACCGCCACGGGTGGGCCAGTAAGCTATGGCCTAATCTGTTAGGTGAGATCGGTATCTACCGCGTCAGCAGCCCGGGGCTTGCGGATCACAAAATCGCGGTCTGAACCACGACATTGCGAGGAGAACGAACATGGGACGCTTGATTACCGCGCTATTGGCCGCCTGCCTGAGCCTGTCGGCCGTGGCCGCCGATGCCATCAAGGGCGAACGCAAGGAAGTGTTCGGTGATGTCACCGTGCATTACAACACCTTCAACTCGACCTTCCTTACGCCGGACATCGCCAAGGCTGCCGAGCTGATCCGCAGCAAGAACCAGGGCGTGATCAATGTTTCGGTGATCAAGGACGGCAAACCGCTGATCGCCCAGGTCACCGGCACCGTCAAAGACCTGACCAGCCAGAGCGTGCCGCTGACTTTCCGCCAGATCACCGAACAGGGCGCGATCTACTACATCGCCCAGTACCCGGTGGAGCAGCAGGAAACCCGCACCTTTGAAATCAAGGTGCAGACCGGCGACAAGATCAACACCATCAATTTCAACCAAGAGCTTTTCCCTGGCCAATGATCAATCTCACGCAACTCGTACTGGCCAGCCATAACGCCGGCAAACTCAAGGAACTCCAGGCCATGCTCGGCGAATCGGTGCAATTGCGCTCGATCGGTGAATTCAGCAGCGTGGAGCCGGAAGAAACCGGTCTGTCGTTCGTCGAGAACGCGATCCTCAAGGCGCGCAATGCCGCGCGCATCTCCGGGCTGCCGGCACTGGCTGACGATTCGGGTCTGGCGGTGGACTTCCTCGGCGGTGCGCCGGGCATCTACTCGGCGCGCTACGCCGACGGCAAGGGCGACGCGGCGAACAATGCCAAACTGCTCGACGCCTTGAAGGATGTGCCGGAAGCCGAGCGCGGCGCGCAGTTCGTCTGCGTGCTGGCGCTGGTGCGTCACGCCGACGATCCGCTGCCAATCCTCTGCGAAGGCCTGTGGCACGGGCGCATCCTGACCGCCGCCAGCGGTGAGCACGGTTTCGGCTACGACCCGCTGTTCTGGGTGCCGGAGCGTAACGTGTCCAGCGCCGAACTGAGCCCGAGCGACAAGAACCAGATCAGCCACCGCGCCCGTGCAATGGATCTGCTGCGCCAGCGTCTGGGCCTGAAATGACCGATAGCTCCTCCGCGTCGTCGCTGATTATCGGTGGCGCCGCCTCCTCGCCTCGGGCGCGGTTACCGACGCTGCCGCCCCTGGCGCTGTACATCCACATCCCGTGGTGTGTGCGCAAATGTCCGTATTGCGACTTCAACTCCCACACCGCCAGCCCGGTGCTGCCGGAGCAGGAATACGTTGATGCGATGCTGGCCGACCTCGATCAGGATCTGCACGCGGTGTATGGCCGTGAGTTGAGTTCGATCTTCTTTGGCGGCGGCACGCCGAGCCTGTTCAGTGCCGAAGCCCTTGGTCGCTTGCTGGAAGGCGTGAAACAGCGCATTCCGTTTGCCGATGACATCGAAATCACCCTGGAAGCCAACCCCGGGACCTTCGAGCAGGAGAAGTTCGTCGCCTACCGCAAACTGGGGATCAATCGCCTGTCGATCGGCATCCAGAGCTTCCAGCAGGAAAAGCTCAAGGCCCTCGGCCGCATCCACAACGGCGATGAAGCCGTCCGCGCCGCCGGCATGGCGCGCCAGGCCGGGTTCGATAACTTCAACCTCGATTTGATGCACGGCTTGCCGGACCAGTCGCTGGACGACGCCCTTAGCGATCTGCGTCAGGCGATCGAACTGAAACCGACGCACATTTCCTGGTATCAGCTGACGCTGGAGCCGAACACCGTGTTCTGGAACCAGCCGCCAGTGCTGCCGGAAGATGACACGCTGTGGGACATTCAAGAGGCCGGACAGGCGCTGCTGGCCGAGCACGGTTACGCGCAGTACGAAGTTTCGGCCTATGCCCAACCGGGTCGCCCGGCGCGGCATAACCTGAACTACTGGAGCTTCGGCGACTTCATCGGCATCGGCGCCGGCGCCCACGGCAAGCTCAGCCATCCGGACGGGCGCATCGTGCGCACCTGGAAAACCCGATTGCCGAAGGATTACCTCAACCCGGCCAAAAGCTTCCAGGCTGGTGAGAAGGCCCTGACCAACGACGAGATGCCGTTCGAGTTCCTGATGAACGCCCTGCGCCTGACCGCCGGCGTCGAATCGCGCCTGTACCCGGAGCGCACCGGCCTGCCGCTGGAGAGCCTCGACGAACACCGGCACGAGGCCGAACAAAGCGGTCTGTTGCAGGTCGAACCGTCACGTCTGGCGGCCACCGAACGCGGACAACTGTTCCTCAACGACTTGCTGCAGAAATTTCTGAGCTGAGCCCAACGCCCAACGGCAGCCCTAAGGAAAAAACATGGATTTGATTCTCGACCTGCTCGCCACCGTGTCCCGCTGGAGTCGCAGCAACCTCTCGGAAATCGCTTTGGCCCTGGTGGGCTGTCTGCTTGTGCTGTTCGGCGCTGACTTCAAGGCCTGGGTCGAACAACGCCTGGGCAGCATCGCCGGCGCCCTGCGCGTGCCGTTGATGGCCCTGCTGTGCCTGATCGGCAGCGGCGCAGCGCTGATTTACGCGACGCCGTGGGTGGTGAAGGGGCTGAGCCAGTTCAACAACTACAGCCTGGCGCCGGTGTTGTTGGTGGTGCTGGTGTTGATTGGCGTGGTCGCGGATCGTCGCTGATTTTCAGCTACTACCCAAAAACAACTGTGGGAGCCATTGGCTCCCACAGTTTTTTATTGCGTGATGCTTAAGCGAGCTTCTCGAACTTCAGATCCCACACGCCATGCCCAAGACGTTCGCCTCGGCGTTCGAACTTGGTGATCGGGCGTTCGGCCGGGCGAGGTACGCACTTGCCGTCTTCGGCGAGGTTGCGATAGCCCGGAGCGACGTTCATCACTTCCAGCATGTATTCGGCGTACGGCTCCCAGTCGGTGGCCATGTGCAGAATGCCGCCAACCTTCAGCTTGCTGCGCACCAGTTCAGCGAAGGACGCCTGAACGATGCGGCGCTTGTGGTGACGGCTCTTGTGCCACGGATCCGGGAAGAACAGCATCAGGCGATCGAGGCTGTTGTCGGCGATGCAACGGTTGAGCACTTCGATCGCGTCGCAGTCGTAGACCCGCAGGTTGGTCAGGCCCTGAGTCAGCACGCCGTTGAGCAGCGCGCCGACACCCGGACGGTGAACCTCGACACCGATGAAATCCTGTTCCGGCGCAGCAGCTGCCATTTCCAGCAGCGAGTGGCCCATGCCGAAACCGATCTCCAGCGAACGCGGCGCGGAACGGCCGAACACCTGATCGTAATCCACCGGCGCATCGGCCAGCGGCAGGACGAACTTCGGCGCGCCCTGATCCAGGCCGCGCTGCTGGCCTTCGGTCATGCGCCCGGCGCGCATCACGAAACTCTTGATGCGGCGGTGTTGGCGCTCGTCGCCTTCTTCCGTCTGGATTGGCGTGTCGTTCGATTCAGTCATCAATAGCTCTTACTTGATCAGACCATCCAGCGGCGAAGAGGCGCTGGCATAGAGTTTTTTCGGCATGCGGCCGGCGAGGTAGGCCAGACGGCCTGCGACGATCGCGTGTTTCATGGCTTCAGCCATCATGATCGGCTGCTGGGCGTGGGCGATGGCCGAGTTCATCAGCACGGCGTCACAGCCCAGCTCCATCGAGATGGTGGCGTCGGAAGCGGTGCCGACACCGGCATCCACCAGCACCGGGATCCTGGCTTCTTCGAGGATGATCTGCAGGTTGTATGGATTGCAGATCCCCAGGCCCGAGCCGATCAGACCGGCCAGCGGCATCACCGCAATACAGCCGATTTCGGCCAATTGACGGGCGATGATCGGGTCATCACTGGTGTAAACCATCACGTCGAAGTTTTCCTTGACCAGCACTTCGGCGGCCTTGAGGGTTTCGATCACGTTAGGGAACAGGGTTTTCTGGTCGGCCAGCACTTCCAGCTTCACCAGGTTGTGGCCGTCGAGCAGCTCACGGGCCAGGCGGCAGGTGCGCACGGCTTCGACCGCGTCGTAGCAGCCGGCGGTGTTCGGCAGGAAAGTGTAGCGATCTGGCGACAGCACTTCGAGCAGGTTCGGCTCGCCTTCGATCTGGCCCAGGTTGGTGCGGCGCACGGCGAAGGTGACGATCTCGGCACCCGAGGCTTCGATGGCCAGGCGGGTTTCTTCCATGTCACGGTACTTGCCGGTACCGACCAGCAAACGCGACTGGTAAGTACGACCGGCCAGAACGAAAGGCTTGTCGCTACGAACGATGCTCATGGGGAATCCTCTGTTGGGGTGAGGGTCTTGCAGAATTCTCGGCCCGTGCAGGCCTGGCGATCAGCCGCCGCCGATGGCGTGCACCACTTCGACGTTGTCGCCGTCGTTCAAAGTGGTGTCGGCATGCTGGCTGCGCGGGACGATATCCAGATTGAGTTCGACCGCGACGCGGCGTCCGGTCAGATCCAGACGGGTCAGCAGGGCCGCAACGGTTTCACCGTCGGGCAGTTCAAAGGATTCACCGTTCAACTGAATGCGCATTCGCAACGCCGCCATCACTTTTTAGGGGGTGGCATTCTAGCCCGATCATGACCTAAAGGTCAGCACCAAGCGTCAAGCGGTTGGCTGCAGGCGCCAGGCGGCGAGTCCGAGGCACAGCCAGCCGATCAGGAACGCCAGGCCACCGAACGGGGTGATGATGCCGAGCTTGCCGATGCCGATGGTGGTCAGCAGGTACAGGCTGCCGGAGAACAGCAGGATGCCGATGCTGAACGAGATACCGGCCCAGGCGACCAGACGTCCCTGAAGCTGGGTAGCCAGCAGCGCCACGCCGAACAGCGCCAGCGCATGCACCAGTTGATAGGTGACGCCGGTGTGGAAGATCGCCAGATACTCCGGGGTCAGGCGGTT
Source organism: Pseudomonas sp. GW823-FHT04A03 (assembly GCF_058796615.1). NCBI lineage: Bacteria > Pseudomonadati > Pseudomonadota > Gammaproteobacteria > Pseudomonadales > Pseudomonadaceae > Pseudomonas > Pseudomonas sp. GW823-FHT04A03. The sequence continues at coordinate 165,159 of NZ_JBXAIV010000009.1, read as the reverse complement.
TTTCAGGCCATGGGCGGCGAATGCGCCGAGGCCGACACCGGTGAAACCAAAGAAGGCAGCCAGCATCAGAAAGCTACGCAGCATGTAGAACTCCAGTCAGACTCGATCGGCAGGGTCTGTATAATGGCCCGCTCAACCGGTTCGGCCAAGCCATCTCTATGCTGCGTTTATTTCTCCGTCGTTTCACGAAGGCCCTGCTCTGGTTCGCGGGCGGCAGCGTATTGCTGGTGTTGGTGTTTCGCTTCGTGCCGCCACCGGGCACGGCACTGATGGTCGAGCGCAAGATCGAATCCTGGGTCGACGGCGAACCGATTGATCTGCAACGCACCTGGAAACCGTGGGACGAAATCTCCGATGACCTGAAGGTCGCGGTGATTGCCGGCGAAGACCAGAAATTCCCCGAGCACTGGGGTTTTGACCTCAGTGCGATCAAGGCCGCACTGGCCCACAACGAACTCGGTGGTTCGATCCGTGGCGCCAGCACCTTGAGTCAGCAAGTGTCGAAGAACCTGTTCTTGTGGTCCGGTCGCAGCTATCTGCGCAAAGGCCTGGAGGCCTGGTTCACCGCGCTGATCGAAGTGTTCTGGCCCAAGCAGCGGATTCTCGAGGTGTACCTGAACAGCGTCGAGTGGGATGACGGCGTGTTCGGCGCCGAAGCGGCGGCAAGGCATCACTTTGGCGTAGGCGCCAAGTCATTGTCCCGGCAGCAGGCGAGTTATCTGGCGGCTGTGCTGCCGAATCCCCGGGTCTGGAGCGCCAGTCATCCAACCGCTTATGTGTCGCGTCGGGCCGGTTGGATTCGCCAGCAGATGAGTCAGCTGGGTGGCGACAGCTACCTGCTGACACTCAATGATTCGCGCCGCGCGCCCTGGGCCCAATGACGTTCTGACAGGCAAACAAAAACGCCCCGATCATCACTGATCGGGGCGTTTTTTATTGTCGGACTACCGTTTATGCGGCAATCGACAACTTGAGCTTGTTCATCGCGCTCTTCTCGAGCTGACGGATCCGCTCGGCCGACACGTTGTACTTCTGCGCCAGGTCGTGCAGCGTGGCTTTCTCTTCTGCCAGCCAGCGCTGGTAGAGGATGTCGCGGCTGCGTTCGTCCAGCACTTCCAGCGCTTCGTGCAGGTTGTGATTGGAGTTGTCGCTCCAGTCGGCATCTTCCAGTTGACGCGCCGGGTCGTACCGGTGGTCTTCCAGGTAGTTGGCCGGCGACTGGAAAGCGCTGTCGTCGTCCGCTTCCGCGGCCGGGTCGAAGGCCATATCATGGCCGGTCAGGCGACTTTCCATCTCACGCACTTCACGCGGCTCGACGCCGAGGCTTTCCGCCACACGGTGGACTTCCTCGTTGTTCAGCCAGGCCAGACGTTTCTTCTGGCTGCGCAGGTTGAAGAACAGCTTGCGCTGGGCCTTGGTGGTCGCGACCTTCACGATCCGCCAGTTGCGCAGGATGAACTCGTGAATCTCGGCCTTGATCCAGTGCACCGCGAAGGACACCAGACGCACGCCCATTTCCGGGTTGAAACGCTTCACAGCCTTCATCAGGCCGACGTTACCTTCCTGGATCAGGTCAGCCTGAGCCAGACCGTAGCCGGAATAGCTACGGGCGATGTGTACGACAAACCGCAGGTGGGCGAGCACCATCTGCCGAGCCGCCCCCAAATCCTGCTCATAGTAGAGACTCTCGGCCAGTTCACGCTCCTGCTCCGGCGTCAGCAATGGAATGCTGTTGACGGTGTGCACGTAGGCTTCCAGGTTTGCGCCTGGAACCAAGGCATACGCAGGTTGCAAAGAATTGGACATACGGAAAAACCTCCGACTTACATACTCATGCTTTTCAGCATTGCGAAAAATTGACCGGAAACTCAAATGAAAGTTTCCTTAACCACTGAAAGGTCAATCACGCGCAAAAAAAGATTCTACTTCGGCGCCAGCTCCCTGAGATGACGTGCGACTGCAATCCATGCACCGATATAACCCAACAGCACCGCGCCAAGCAAGAGCGACAGACCGTCGGCAATTGGCACGCCGGCCAGTGCGAAATCACTGCCGTACAAGCCGGCCAGCCCGACCACCGCGTCGTTCAGCCAGTTCAGGCCGAACGCCAAAACACCCCAGGACAGCAGCCCCGCACCGAAGCCATACAGCGCGCCCATATAAAGGAAGGGACGACGCACATAGCTGTCGGTGCCGCCGACGAGTTTAATCACTTCTATCTCGGTGCGGCGGTTTTCAATATGAAGACGAATGGTATTGCCTATCACCAAAAGTAATGCGGAAACCAGCAACACCGTCAGACCGAACACAAAACGGTCGCCGAGCTTGAGGATGGCGGCCAGACGCTCGACCCAGACTAGATCAAGTTGCGCCTGTTGTACCTTGGGCAGCTCGGAAAGTTTTTGTCTTAATGCTTCCAGGGTCGATTTGTCGACCTCATTCGGCGTCACCAGCACCACGCCCGGCAGCGGGTTTTCCGGCAGCTCACGCAGGGCTTCGCCCAAGCCGGACTGCTGCTGGAACTCTTCCAGCGCCTGGTCGCGGCCGACATATTCAGCATCAGCTACGCCCGGCATGCCCTTGATCTGATCACGCAACGCTTCGCCCTGAGCAGGACTCGCTTCAAGTTCCAGATACAGCGAGATCTGCGCCGCGCGCTGCCACGAGCCGCCCAGACGTTCGACGTTGCTCAGCAACAGCGAAAGACCCATCGGCAGGCTCAGCGCAACCGCCATCACCATGCAGGTGAAGAAGCTGCCGATCGGCTGCTTGCCGAGACGGCGCAGGCTGTCGATCCAGCTGGCGCGATGGCTTTCGATCCAGGCACGGAACAACGTGGCGAAGTCCGGGCCGTCGTCATCGTCGTGCTTTTTCTTCTTTGGCGGTTGCGGATCGGCGGCCTTCGGGGCCACGCGCTCGGAAACCTTCGGACTGCGTGTTGCACTCATACGCCGGCCTCCCCGTCGCCGATCAATCGGCCGCGTTGCAGGGTCAGCATGCGATGGCGCATGCGCGCGATCAGCGCCAGATCGTGACTGGCGATCAGCACGCTGGTGCCCAGACGGTTGATGTCTTCGAACACGCCCATGATCTCGGCCGCCAGACGCGGGTCGAGGTTACCGGTCGGTTCGTCCGCCAGCAGCAGGGCCGGACGGTGAACGATGGCGCGGGCAATGCCGACGCGCTGTTGCTGACCCGTCGACAGGTCGCCCGGATACAACTCGGCCTTGTCCGACAGCGCCACGCGCTCCAGCGCCGAATCGACGCGCTTGGCGATCTCGACCTTGGACAGCCCGAGAATCTGCAACGGCAACGCGACGTTGTTGAACACCGTGCGATCGAACAGCAGTTGATGGTTCTGGAACACCACGCCGATCTGCCGACGCAGGAACGGAATCTGCGCATTGCTGATGGTGCTCAGGTCCTGCCCGGCGAGCAGCAGTTTGCCGCTGGTCGGACGTTCCATCGCCAGCAACAGGCGCAACAACGTGGATTTACCGGCACCGGAGTGGCCGGTGACAAACAGGAACTCGCCGCGACGGACTCGAAAGCTCAGCTCATGCAAGCCGACGTGACCGTTCGGGTAGCGTTTACCGACCTGTTCGAAACGAATCATGAACGCTCCCGCTCGGCAAACAGTGCCTGGACAAAGGGTTCGGCTTCAAAGGTACGCAGATCGTCGATGCCTTCACCGACGCCGATGTAGCGGATCGGCAGGCCGAATTGCTTGGCCAGGGCGAAAATCACCCCGCCCTTGGCGGTGCCGTCGAGCTTGGTCAGCGCCAGGCCGGTCAGTTCGACGGTCTGGTTGAATTGCTTGGCCTGGTTGATGGCGTTCTGGCCGGTGCCGGCGTCGAGCACCAGCAGCACTTCGTGCGGCGCATCGGCGTCGAGCTTGCCGATCACCCGGCGAACCTTCTTCAGTTCTTCCATCAGGTTGTCTTTGGTGTGCAGACGACCGGCGGTGTCGGCGATCAGCACATCGATGCCACGGGCCTTGGCGGCCTGCACGGCGTCGAAGATCACCGAAGCCGAGTCCGCGCCCGTGTGCTGGGCAATCACCGGAATCTTGTTGCGCTCGCCCCAGACCTGCAACTGCTCGACAGCCGCCGCACGGAAGGTGTCACCGGCGGCCAACATGACTTTCTTGCCTTCCAGTTGCAGTTTCTTAGCCAGTTTGCCGATGGTGGTGGTCTTGCCGGCGCCGTTGACGCCGACCACCAGAATCACGAACGGCTTGTTCTGGGAAGCGATCTTCAGCGGCTGCTCGACCGGTTTGAGCATTGCAGCCAGCTCGGCCTGCAGGGATTTGTACAGGGCGTCGGAATCGGCCAGCTCTTTACGTGCGACCTTCTGGGTCAGACGTTGAATGATCACCGAAGTCGCCTCGACGCCGACGTCGGCAGTCAGCAGGCGGGTTTCGAGATCGTCGAGCAGATCGTCATCGATGGCTTTCTTGCCGAGGAACAGGCTGGCCATGCCCTCGCCGATACTGGCGCTGGTCTTGGACAGGCCCTGCTTGAGACGGGCGAAGAAACCGGCCTTGGACTCTTCGGTGCGCGGGGCCTCGACCGGGGTTTCAACCTGGACTTCCACAGGAGCGACTGGCGCTACGGCGACCGGTGCAGGTGCAGGTGCAGGTGCAGGTGCAGGCTCGGGCGCTTCGACAATCGGGGCAACCGGAGCAATCGGAGCAACCACAGGTTCTGGAATGACAGGAGCAGCTTCCACCACCGGCGCCTGAACAGGCTCAGGCGTGAACGCAACCGGCGCAGGAATCGGCGGCGTAACGTGCGACGCAGCCTCTTCAACCAGCGCCACCGGCTCTTCCGCCACTGGCAAGGTCAGCCACGGTTCGCTGGCCGGGGTCAGCGGCAATTCGGCGGCAGCCGGCACTTCAGGCTCGGCCTCGGCCACCGGTTGCAGCACCGGCTCGGCGATCGGCAGCACAACCGGTGCCGGCGCTTCTTCTATTACGGGAGCGGGCGCAGGGGCTGGCTCAGGAATGGCAGTCGGCTGTTCGACGACGGGTTCCTGCGGTTTCTTGCGCAGCCATCCGAACAGGCTTTTCTTCTCGCCAGCCGCAGCTGGGGTCTTCTTGTCGTCGTTGGAACCAAACATGGAGGACGGCTATCTCACGGTAGCGACGCGCCACAGGGGCGCCCCGGCAAATAAATATTCGATGCAGAACAGACTGTGTTTCACCCAGCTTGTTCACGCGCAACATTTTGTCGAGGCGCCAAAAGCACCTCAAAGGTCATTAAATACGAAGGACTGGAACGGCATCGTCGGCGAAAACGCAGAGTTTAGCTGAGAAACTCAAAGCTTCTGCCGGTAACCCGTACAACCTATAGACCGATCAGTGGCCTGATAGGCGTGGCCGCCAGTAAAACGGATCAGTATCCTAGCACCCTCTCGCCCGCCGACGCTAAGACCAAGCGGGCAGCCCAACAGGTTTAAAAACGAATGAATGCTCTAGCCCGCCGCGCCGCAGGCCTGCTGCTCAGCACAGTCTGCCTGCCCCTTTCGGCCCTGGCGGCCGACCCGCAACCGACCCACGAATTCACCCTCGACAACGGTCTGAAGGTCGTCGTGCGCGAAGACCATCGCGCGCCGGTGGTGGTGTCGCAGGTCTGGTACAAGGTCGGTTCCAGCTACGAAACCCCGGGCCAGACCGGTCTGTCCCACGCCCTCGAGCACATGATGTTCAAGGGCAGCGAGAAAGTCGGCCCCGGCGAAGCCTCGCTGATCCTGCGCGACCTCGGCGCCGAAGAGAACGCGTTCACCAGCGACGACTTCACCGCTTATTACCAGGTGCTGGCCCGCGACCGTCTGGGCGTGGCCTTCGAACTGGAAGCCGACCGCATGGCCAACCTGCGCCTGCCGGCCGACGAGTTCGCCAAGGAAATCGAAGTCATCAAGGAAGAACGCCGCCTGCGCACCGACGACAAGCCGATGTCCAAGGCCTACGAGCGCTACAAGGCCATGGCCTACCCGGCCAGCGGTTATCACACGCCGACCATCGGCTGGATGGCTGACCTTGAGCGAATGAAGGTCGAAGAGCTGCGTCACTGGTACCAATCCTGGTACGTGCCGAACAACGCCACGCTGGTGGTGGTCGGCGACGTAACCCCGGACGAGGTGAAGACCCTCGCCCAGCGCTACTTCGGGCCAATCGCGAAACGCGACGTGCCGCCGGCGAAAAAGCCGCTGGAGCTGGCCGAACCCGGCGAACGCCAGATCACCCTGCACGTGCAGACCCAACTGCCGAGCCTGATGCTCGGTTTCAACGTCCCGAGCATCGCCACCGCCGAAGACAAACGCTCGGTCAACGCCTTGCGCCTGATTTCGGCGCTGCTGGACGGCGGCTACAGCGGGCGCATCCCGACCCAACTGGAGCGCGGTGAAGAACTGGTGTCCGGTGGTTCGTCGAGCTACGACGCCTACACCCGCGGCGACAGCCTGTTCACCCTGTCGGCCACACCGAACACCCAGAAGAAAAAAACCATGGCCCAGGCGGAAGCCGGCCTGTGGAAACTGCTGGAACAGCTGAAAACCACCGCACCCTCCGCCGAAGAACTGGAGCGCGTGCGTGCGCAGGTCATCGCCGGTCTGGTCTTCGAGCGTGATTCGATCACCAGCCAGGCCACCGCCATCGGCCAGCTGGAGACCGTCGGCCTGTCGTGGAAGCTGATGGACACCGAACTGGCCGATCTGGAAAGCGTCACCCCGCAAGACATCCAGAACGCCGCCAAGCTGTATTTCACCCGCGAACGTCTCAGCGTCGCCCACGTCCTGCCACTGGAGACGACTCATGAGTGAGCGCAAAACCCCACGCCTGCTGCTCGGCCTGATCGCGGTGGCCATCATCGGCTCCGCCGCGTTCTACCTGGTGCCAAGCGACAACACCAAGGCCAGCGAAGCGCTGGATAACGCCAAGTCCAGCCAGAAGCTGCAATCGCTGGCCGAACTCGACGGCAAAGCCCCGGCCAGCCGCAAGCTCGACGTGCAGACCTGGAACACCGCCGAAGGCGCCAAGGTGCTGTTCGTCGAAGCCCGCGAACTGCCGATGTTCGACATGCGCCTGATCTTCTCCGCCGGCAGCAGCCAGGACGGCAACGCGCCGGGCCTGGCCCTGCTGACCAACGCCATGCTCAACGAAGGCGTGGCGGGCAAGGATGTCGGCGCCATCGCCCAAGGTTTCGAAGGCTTGGGTGCGGATTTCGGCAACGGCGCCTACAAGGACATGGCCATCGCGTCGCTGCGCAGCCTCAGTGCTGCTGACAAACGTGAGCCGGCGCTGAAGCTGTTCTCGGAAGTGGTGGGCAAACCGACCTTCCCGGCCGACTCCTTCGCGCGCATCAAGAACCAGATGCTCGCCGGTTTCGAGTACCAGAAACAGAACCCCGGCAAACTCGCCAGCCTGGAGCTGATGAAGCGTCTGTACGGCAATCACCCGTACGCCCATTCCAGCGACGGCAACGCGCAAAGCGTGCCGAAGATCACGCTGGCGCAACTGCGTGAGTTCCACGCCAAGGCCTACGCGGCCGGCAACGTGGTGATCGCGCTGGTGGGCGATCTGTCCCGCAGCGAAGCCGAGGCGATTGCCAATCAGGTGTCCGCTGCACTGCCAAAAGGCCCGGCACTGGCGAAAGTCGAGCAACCGACCGAGCCGAAAGCCGGCATCGGCCACATCGAGTTTCCGTCGAAGCAGACCAACCTGATGATCGCGCAACTGGGCATCGACCGTGATGACCCAGACTACGCCGCGCTGTCGATGGGCAACCAGATCCTCGGCGGTGGCGGTTTCGGCACCCGTCTGATGAGCGAAGTCCGCGAAAAGCGCGGCCTGACTTACGGCGTGTATTCGGCCTTCAGCCCGATGCAGGCTCGCGGCCCGTTCATGATCAACCTGCAGACCCGCGCGGAAATGAGCGAAGGCACCCTGAAACTGGTGCAGGACGTGCTCGCCGACTACCTCAAGACCGGCCCGACCCAGAAAGAACTCGACGACGCCAAGCGCGAACTGGCCGGCAGCTTCCCGCTGTCCACCGCGAGCAATGCCGATATCGTCGGTCAACTTGGCGCCATGGGCTTCTACAACCTGCCGCTGAGTTATCTGGACGACTTCATGCGTCAGTCCCAGAGTCTGACAGTCGAGCAGGTTCGCGATGTTCTGAACAAACACTTGAGCACGGATAAACTGGTCATCGTCAGCGCTGGCCCGACCGTGCCGCAAAAGCCGTTACCGGCCCCATCTGATAAACCTGCCGAGCAGCCGCTCGGGGTTCCGGAGCATTAATGGCCAGTCCAAAGAAACCTGTACAAAAACTGCACAACGGTGTGAACCAGTTGCGCATCATCGGCGGCGAATGGCGCAGCCGAAAGCTGAGCTTTCCTGATGCGCCGGGCCTGCGTCCGACGCCGGACCGGGTGCGCGAAACCCTGTTCAACTGGCTCGCGCCGTACGTTGCCGGGGCCAAGGTGCTCGATCCGTTCGCCGGCAGCGGCGCGTTGTTTCTCGAAGCGCTGTCCCGTGGCGCGGCCATGGGTCAGGCGCTGGATGCCAGCCACGTCGCGGTCTCCAGCCTGAAAGAACACCTCGGCACGCTGCGCTGCACCAACGGTCACGTGCAGACCGCCGATGCGCTGCGCTACCTCGAAACCCAGACCGCAACCGCGTTCGACCTGGTGTTCCTCGACCCGCCGTTCAATCAGAACCTGCTGCCGACGGTGTGCTCATTGCTGGAAGAGCGCCAATGGCTGGCCGACGATTCGTGGATCTACACTGAAAGCGAAACCGCGCCATCGACCCTCGGCCTGCCGGGCAACTGGCGCCTGCACCGTGAGCAGAAATCCGGGCGGGTGTACTACGCGTTGTGGCAACGTATGGCAGTGATCGCCGATTAACCGACCGGCCTGAAAAAGCGGCGAGTCTCAGCCGAGGCTCGCTGCGCTGCATCGAGAGCAATCGTGTCCCCTTCGTCAAAACCGTTCATCCCTGCCTTCGGCCTCGGCAATCCGCACCTGCAAACCTTGTGGGGGCCGCTGTGGCGCAAAACCGTGCACCTTGATCGCCAGCGCGAACGGCTGTGGCTGGACGACGGTGACTTTCTCGACCTCGACTGGCACGGCCCGCACAGCGCCGACGCGCCTCTGGTGCTGGTGCTGCACGGGCTGACCGGTTCTTCCAATTCGCCTTACGTCGCCGGGATCCAGGCAGCGCTCGCCGCGCAAGGCTGGGCCAGTGTTGCGCTGAACTGGCGCGGCTGCTCCGGCGAGCCGAACCTGTTGCCGCGCAGCTACCATTCCGGCGCCAGCGAAGACCTCGCCGAAACCATCCGTCATCTGAAAGCCAAGCGGCCACTGGCGCCGTTGTATGCGGTCGGCTATTCACTCGGCGGCAATGTGCTGCTCAAGCATCTGGGGGAAACCGGCAGCGCCAGCGGCGTGCTTGGTGCAGTGGCGGTATCGGTGCCGTTTCGCCTCGATCAATGTGCCGACCGTATTGGCCAGGGTTTCTCGAAGGTCTATCAGGCGCACTTCATGCGCGAGATGGTCGCCTACATCAAGAACAAGCAGCGCCAGTTCCAGCACGACGGGCGCGAGGACGGTCTCGCCGCACTGGCCGCGCTCGGTTCGCTGGAAAACATGCGCACTTTCTGGGATTTCGATGGCCGGGTGACCGCGCCGCTGCATGGTTTTGCCGATGCCGAGGATTACTATCGCCGTGCGTCGAGCCGTTACTTTCTCGGCGAGATCCGCACGCCGACCCTGATCATTCAGGCGGCGGACGACCCGTTCGTGTTTCCCCACAGCCTGCCGCAGGCCAGTGAGTTGTCGGCCACGACCCAGTTCGAATTGCAGAACAAGGGCGGGCACGTCGGTTTCGTTGACGGCACGCTCCGCCAACCGGGTTATTACCTAGAACGACGGATTCCGCAGTGGCTGGCCGACGCGGGGCGCGGGTGAGCTCATGAGCGATCACGGCGAGTCGATCCGTTTCTGGCAAGCCGCGCCCCTGGCCGGGGTCGAGCTGCTGACCGCGCGCTACATCGAGCATCGTTTCGCCCCGCACGTCCACGACGGTTATGTGATCGGCATGATCATGGCCGGCGCCCAGCGCTACCGATATCGCGGCGCCGAACACCTGGCGGGCAGCGGCACGCTGGTGCTGATCAATCCGGACGAGGTGCATAACGGCCACAAAGGCACCGAGGACGGCTGGCTGTACCGGGCGTTCTATCCCGACACCGGGCAGATCGTCGCGCTGCTGAATGAGCTGGAGCTGCCGACCGCACCGATGCCGGCCTTCGGCGCGACGCTGTATCGCGATCCGGATCTGGTCAACGGTTTCTGTCAGTTGCATCGTTTGCTGGAAAGCCCCGCCACCGCGTTGCAGCAGCAAACGGTGTGGCGGGAAATGATGATGCTGCTGTTGCAGCGTCACGCGGCGGTGCAGATCAGCGGCAACCCCGGCAAGGAGCATCGCGCGGTGGCGATGGCCAAGGAGTTGCTGCACGCGCAACTGGCGGCGCCGCCCTCGCTGGAAGAACTGGCGGCGGCCGTGAATCTTTCGCCCTTCCACTTCGCCCGGGTGTTCCGCCGCGCCACCGGCATGCCGCCGCACAGCTGGCTGATGCAGCAGCGGATCGCCTGCGCGCGGGGCTTGTTGCAGAGCGGCTGCCTGCCGGTGGAAGTCGCCACGCAGCTGGGATTTGCCGACCAGAGCCATCTGAGCCGGCAATTCAAACAGGTCTATGGCGTGGGGCCGGCGGCCTATCGCAGCGCGCGGCTGGATCGCTGAGCGTTTACTCGCCGGTGGCGATACCGCGCGACGGCTCGTTGATCCACTCGCTCCACGATCCGGCATACAGCGAACCCAACGGATAACCCGCCAGGCACAGGGCGAACAGGTTGTGACACGCCGTCACCCCGGAGCCGCAGTAAGCCACCAGATCGTTTGGCGAACGCTCGCCGAGTTTCGCGGCGAAACGCTGCTTGAGCTGATCGGCCGGCAGGAAACGCCCGTCGCTGCCCAGATTGTCGGTAAACGCCGCGCATTGCGCACCGGGAATGTGCCCGGCGATCGGGTCGATCGGCTCCACTTCACCCTTGAAGCGCGGCAAGGCGCGGGCATCGAGCAGGGTCAGGGCCGGCTGGCCGAGGCGCTGCTGCAACTGCTCGGCGCTGAGCAACAGGCTCATGTCCGGCTGGCCGCTGAAGTTACCCCGGGCCGCTGACGGTGGATCAAGACTCAGCGGCAGCCCCGCCGCATGCCAGGCCTTGAGCCCGCCATCGAGAATGAACACGCCGTCGCGCTTGCCCAACCACGCCAGCAACCACCAGGCCCGCGCCGCATAGGCGCCCGGGCCGTCGTCATACAGAACCACGTCGCTGTCATTGTCGATGCCGAACGTTTGCAGGCGTTCGATCAGCGCCGCCGGCTCCGGCAGCGGATGGCGACCGGTCACGCCTTTGGTCACCGGGCCGCTGAGGTCGCGTTCAAGATCGGCGAAATGTGCCCCGGCAATATGCCCCTCGGCGTAGCTGCGCTGGCCGTAATCCGGGTCTTCGAGGGCAAAACGGCAATCGAGAATCACCAGCCCCGGCTGCGCCTTGCGGGCATCCAGTGCGGTCGGGCTGATCAGTTGCGCAATCGGCATAGCGAACGACTCCAGTGAGGAAATGGAATTACGGTCTTTCTTCGAGGGCCTGGGCCAGCGGCACGTAAAACTCTTCGAACAAGGCGTTGACCTCATCGCGGGCCTGCTCGGTAACGAACCCTGCTTCCAGCACCAGCACCTGATACACGCCACGCTTGATGGCCTGCTCGCTGAGGTGATTGGAGTTTTCCCGGGTCGTGCACAGGAAGCGCACCCACGAGGTGAGGATGATCCACGCGTTGAGGGTCAGGGATTCGATCTGCACCCGGTCCATCTTCAGGATCCCGGCGGCAACAAAGCCTTCGTAGATCGCCGCGCCCTGGATCACACAGCGCTGGGAGAAGCGCCGGTAACGCCCGGCCAGATCCGGATCGCTGTCGAGCAGATGCTCGAGATCGCGGTGCAGGAAACGGTAGCGCCACATCGCAGAAAGCAATTCCTTGAGATAGAAACGCTTGTCTTCGACCGTCGCGGCACGGCCCTGGGGCGGACGCAGGAAACTGTCCACCAGGCTTTCGTACTCACTGAACAGCACGGCGATGATCGCCTGCTTGTTGGGGAAGTGGTAGTACAGATTGCCCGGAGAAATCTCCATGTGGGCGGCGATGTGATTGGTGCTGATGCTGCGCTCGCCCTGCTGATTGAACAGCTCGAGGCTGTTCTGCACGATGCGCTCGCTGGTTTTGATCCGTGGGGCCATGGCTTGAGCTTTAATTCAGAGTGCGTTGGGGGGCATCTTACGACCTAACCGGAACGGGATAAAACCAGGATGCGCAAGGAAGCCATTTGACTTTCTAGAGCATAGACTCTAAAAAGTTCCTCACAACAACATCTCCGGAGCTGACGATGACTGCCGATATTGCCTACCTGCAAACGCTGCAACAGCCGCTGGAAGAGCTCAACCGGCTGTTCGATGCGCAGCGCGCCGCGTACGCCGCCAACCCGATGCCACCTGCGGCCCAGCGTCAGCAATGGCTCAAGGCCCTGCGCGATTTGCTGAGCAGCGAACGGCAGGCTCTGATCGACGCCATCAGCTCCGACTTCAGCCACCGCAGCGCCGATGAAACCCTGCTCGCCGAACTGATGCCGAGCCTGCACGGCATTCACTACGCCAGCCAGCACATCAGTCAGTGGATGAAACCTTCGCGGCGCAAAGTGGGTGTGGCTTTCCAGCCGGCGTCGGCGAAAGTCGTGTATCAGCCACTGGGTGTGGTCGGCGTCATCGTGCCGTGGAACTACCCGCTGTTCCTGGCCATAGGCCCGTTGACCGGCGCCCTCGCGGCCGGTAATCGGGTGATGCTGAAACTCAGCGAATCGACCCCGGCCACCGGTCTGCTGCTCAAGGAACTGCTGGCGCGGATCTTCCCCGAGGATCTGGTGTGCGTGGTCCTCGGCGAGGCCGATGTCGGCGTGGCGTTTTCAAAGATGCGCTTCGACCACCTGCTGTTCACCGGCTCCACCAGCGTCGGCAGGCATGTGATGAGCGCAGCGGCAGAAAACCTGACGCCGGTGACTCTCGAACTGGGCGGCAAATCCCCGGCCATCGTTTCCCACGACGTGCCGCTCAAGGACGCCGCCGAACGCATCGCCTTCGGCAAGACCCTCAACGCCGGCCAGACCTGCGTGGCCCCGGACTATGTGCTGGTGCCGGAAGCGCGCATTGGCGGTTTCGTCGAAGCCTATCGCCAGGCGGTGCGCGGGTTTTATCCGACGCTTGCCGACAATCCGGACTACACCGCGATCATCAACGAGCGCCAACTGGCGCGGCTCAATAGCTACCTCAGCGACGCCACCAGCAAGGGCGCGCTGCTGATTCCGCTGTTCGATCAGGGCCAGGGCCGGCGCATGCCGCACAGCCTGCTGCTGAATGTCAGCGACGAGATGACGGTGATGCAGGACGAAATCTTCGGCCCGTTGTTGCCGATCGTGCCGTATCAGGATCTGGATCAGGCATTTGCTTACATCAATCAGCGGCCACGTCCTCTGGCTCTTTACTACTTCGGCTACGACAAGCGCGAACAGAAGCGCGTGCTCAGCGAAACCCATTCCGGTGGCGTCTGCCTCAACGACACGCTGCTGCACGTGGCGCAGGACGACATGCCGTTCGGCGGCATCGGCCCGTCGGGCATGGGCCATTACCACGGGCACGAGGGTTTCCTGACGTTCAGCAAGGCCAAGGGCGTGCTGGTCAAACAGCGCTTCAACGCGGCGAAGCTGATCTACCCGCCCTACGGCAAATCCATTCAGAAACTGATCCAGAAACTGTTCATTCGCTAACGTCACCGCCGGGTAATAACAACAATGCACCCAAGCCTGACCGAAACACCTGCCCTGTCGCGCCGTGGCCTGCTGAAATTCAGCCTGGGCGCCACGGCTTTTCTCGCCACCGCTGGCCTTGGTGCCAGCCTCAGCGGCTGTTCGTCGAGCGTTTCAGCCAACGGCTTCGCCGCGTTGCGCAGCGGCGATTTGCTGTTTCTGCGTGCGTTGATTCCAGTGATGCTGGATGGCGCAGTCGCAGCGGAAAAGATGCCCGCCGCTGTCGATGGCACCCTGAAGTCGCTGGATTACAGCCTCGATCACCTGTCGCCGGAAATGCTCAAGCTCACCCGGCAACTGTTCGATGTGCTGGGCATGGCCGTGACGCGCGGGCCATTGACCGGAATCTGGGGCAGTTGGGAAAACGCCAGCCCCGAGGCGATCCGTCACTTCCTCGAACGCTGGGAAAACAGCTCGCTGAGTCTGCTGCGCATGGGCCACAGCTCGTTGCTGCAAATGGTGATGATGGCCTGGTACACCCGCGCCGAATCCTGGGCCCATTGCGGTTACCCCGGCCCGCCCGCCGTTTGAGCCTGACGACCCACGCAAAACAATAATAAGAGAACCTGATCGATGCCCGTACCCGACCCGTTTCGCGAAGGCCTTGCCCGTGGCTGGAAAACCTACAACGGCGCGCAACTCACCGATGACCTGACCCTGGAAGCCGACGTCGCCATCATCGGCAGCGGCGCCGGTGGCGGCACTACGGCGGAAATCCTCAGCGCCGCCGGCTATAAAGTGCTGCTGATCGAAGAAGGCCCGCTCAAGACCAGCAGCGATTTCAAACTGCTGGAAGACCAGGCCTACAGCAGCCTCTATCAGGAAGGTATCGGCCGCATGAGCAAGGACGGCGCGATCACCATCCTTCAGGGCCGCGCGGTCGGCGGCACCACGCTGATCAACTGGACCTCGAGCTTTCGCACGCCCGAACCAACCCTCGAACACTGGGCCAAAGAGCACAACGTCAAAGGCCACAGCCCCGCCGACATGGCGCCGTGGTTCGAAAAAATGGAGCAGCGTCTCGGCGTCGCCCCTTGGATGGTGCCGCCCAACGCGAACAACGACGTGATCCGCAAAGGCTGCGAACAGCTCGGCTACAGCTGGCACGTGATCCCGCGCAACGTGCGCGGCTGCTGGAATCTGGGCTACTGCGGCATGGGCTGCCCGACCAATGCCAAGCAATCGATGATGGTCACGACCATTCCGGCGACCCTGGAAAAGGGTGGCGAGCTGCTTTATCTGGCCCGGGCCGAAAAGCTGTTGATCAGCGGCGACAAGGTCACCGGCCTGCAATGCGTGGCGATGGACGAACGCTGCGTCGAACCGACTGGACGCACGATCACCGTCAAGGCGCGGCATTACGTGCTGGCCGGCGGCGGGATCAACAGCCCGGCGCTGCTGATGCGCTCGGACGCACCGGATCCGCACAAACGGCTGGGCAAGCGCACCTTCCTGCATCTGGTGAACATGTCCGCCGGGCGTTTCGACGAAGTCATCAACCCGTTTTACGGTGCGCCGCAGTCGATCTACTCGGATCATTTCCAGTGGAAGGACGGCACCACCGGCCCGATGGCCTACAAACTGGAAGTACCGCCGCTGCACCCCGCACTGGCCGCCACGTTGCTCGGCGGGTTCGGTCAGGAAAGCGCGCAACACATGGCGGACCTGCCGCACACCCACGCGATGCTCGCCCTGCTGCGCGACGGTTTTCATCCGGACAGTCAGGGCGGCAGCGTCGAATTGCGCGGTGACGGCTCGCCGGTGCTCGACTATCAGGTGTCGCCTTACACCTGGGAGGGTCTGCGCCGATCCTTCCATAGCATGGCGGAGATCCAGTTCGCCGGCGGCGCCAAAGCGGTGATGCCGATGCACGCCGATGCGCGCTACGTGAACAGTCTGGCCGAGGCCCGCTCGTTGATCGACAGCCTGAGTCTGGAGCTGTACCGCACCCGCCTGGGCAGCGCCCACGTCATGGGCGGTTGCGCGATGGGCGAGGATCCGAAAACCGCGGTCACCGACAGCCTCGGCCGCCATCATCAACTGCGCAATCTGTCGATTCACGACGGCTCGCTGTTCCCCACCAGCATCGGCGCCAACCCGCAGTTGTCGGTGTATGGTCTGACGGCGCAACTGGCGACATCCCTCGGCGAACGGTTGAGAAACCCGTGAAAAAGACGAAAATTCCGATCGTCTATAGTGCTTTCTTACCCAACAGGCGACTTTCCCGACCGGGACGGCTGCGATACCATCCGACTCCCCAACGGATTCCCGCCAGGACGACGCGATGAACCGAGTGTTGTACCCAGGTACCTTCGACCCTATTACCAAGGGCCATGGCGATCTGGTCGAACGCGCCTCGCGCCTGTTCGACCACGTGATCATCGCCGTCGCCGCCAGCCCCAAGAAGAATCCGCTGTTCCCGTTGGAACAACGGGTCGAGCTGGCCCGCGAGGTCACCAAACACCTGCCGAACGTGGAAGTGGTCGGTTTCTCGACGCTGCTGGCGCATTTCGCCAAAGAGCAGAACGCCAACGTGTTCCTGCGTGGCCTGCGCGCGGTGTCGGACTTCGAGTACGAATTCCAGCTCGCCAACATGAACCGCCAGTTGGCCCCGGATGTGGAGAGCCTGTTCCTCACCCCGTCCGAGCGGTATTCGTTCATTTCCTCGACCCTGGTGCGGGAAATCGCGGCCCTGGGCGGCGATATCAGCAAGTTCGTCCACCCGGCGGTGGCCGAAGCCCTGACCCTGCGCTTCAAGAAGTAACGACCGTTCAAACGGCGCCCGCGTGCACTACGGGCGCCAATGCGGCACAATTGCGCGCATTGATTCATAGCGCCCGGGCTCCCCGCCCCGGCTGGAGTTAGCATGTCCCTGATCATCACCGACGATTGCATCAACTGCGACGTCTGCGAACCCGAGTGCCCGAACGCCGCCATTTCCCAAGGCGAAGAGATCTACGTGATCGACCCGAACCTGTGCACCCAGTGCGTCGGCCACTACGACGAGCCGCAGTGCCAGCAGGTCTGCCCGGTGGATTGCATTCCACTGGACGAAGCCCATCCGGAGACTGAAGAACAGTTGATGGAGAAGTACCGCAAGATCACCGGCAAGGCTTGAGCCACTGAATCCGATCGCAGCTCCCGGCTGCGATCGCGTCATTCGCGCTGTTCGAATCCCTCCCCTGTGCAGCCCAGGCAACGCACGAACGCCGCTTTCGCCGGCGCCACCACCAGCGCCTCTCCCGCATCGCCAATTCCGCCACCCAGCGCGGTGAACGGCAACGACACGACGAACGCCCCGGCACCGATCACCGTTGCCACCACCAGCAATGGTCGGGCAATCAGCAGATCGCCGAGCATGGCGTAGGCCGGTGGATTCTGGATGGCGTAACGAGGGTCACCGCTGCCGCCTTCCGTGGCCTGAACAGTCAGGCTGAAGCACAGCAGCAGTAAGACGATGAGGGTTTGCAAGGACTTCATGGCACGATCCTTCGGGCTGAACAGTGAGACAACTCACTATAGACCGTAGGACTTTTTCGGAGGCTTTGCTCAGCTCTGGCAGCGCGGGCACCAGACGCTCGCGCGCTGGCCGAGCTTCATTTCCCGCAGGCCCGTGCCGCAGACCTTGCAGTGCTCGCCGCCGCGACCGTAGACAAACAGTTCCTGCTGGAAATACCCCGGCTGCCCGTCGCCACCGATGAAATCACGCAACGTGGTGCCGCCTCGCTCGATGGCGGCAGCGAGGATGCGTTTGATCTCGATCGCCAGCTTCAAATAACGCGCCCGGGAAATGCCTTTGGCTTCACGGCGCGGATCGATACCGGCGGCGAACAGCGCTTCGGTCGCATAGATATTGCCGACCCCCACCACCACCGCGTTGTCCATGATGAACGGCTTGACCGCCATAGAACGCCCGCGTGACAGCTGATACAAGCGCTCGCCATCGAACAGATCGGTCAACGGCTCCGGGCCCAGGCGAATCAGCAACTCGTGATTGAGCGGGTCGGTACTCCAGAGCATCGCCCCAAAACGCCGAGGATCGGTGTAGCGCAGGGCCAGTCCCGACTCCAGTTCGATATCGACATGCTCATGCTTGGCCGCCGGCATCCCGACCTCCACCAACCGCAAGTTACCCGACATGCCCAAGTGACTGATCAGCGTGCCGACCTCGGCATTGATCAGCAGATACTTGGCACGCCGCTCGACCAGCACGATGCGCTGCCCGGACAGGCGCACATCGAGGTCTTCGGGAATCGGCCAGCGCAGCCGCCGGTCACGCACGATCACCCGGCTGACGCGCTGGCCTTCCAGGTGCGGGGCGATGCCGCGGCGGGTGGTTTCGACTTCCGGCAATTCAGGCATGGGGGTCTCGGATCATTGGTCTTCTGGAATCATGAGCTGCTAAATCAGTGCGCGCCAAGCTCGCGGATGGTCTGCTTCAACGTTTCGAAGTCGTAATCCGAGAGGCCGATGTATTCCAGCACCAGCGGCCCGACGGCCTGCCATTCAAAGTCTTCGGTCTGGTTGCCCAGTACCCGGTACGACGCGCAGATGTGCTCGGCCATTTTCAGGATCGCCAGCAGGTTTTTCATCTGAGTGTTGCGCGAAGTCTCGTCGCTGAAGATCGCCAGGGCATTGTGGTGGTTGGCGATGGCCGCGCTAACGTGTTCCGGCAGGCGCCAGGACTTCGCGGTGTAGTAACCCACCACAGAATGGTTGGTGTTGTAGACGTCGTTCTCGGTGTCCACGACCCGGCGCTCGACGCTCGCGTTGGCATAAGCCAGTTCGAGTGTCTTCATGTAATCCGGAAAACGCTGAAGCATCAGCGGCACGCCGCAGTCATGGAACAGGCCCAAGGCGTAAGCCTCGTCGCTGGCCTCGGTGCCGACGCGCTTGGCCAGGGTCAGACAAGTCATGGCCACATCCTGGGCGGTATCCCAGAAACGGTTGAGGGTGACGATCGTGTCGTCGTTCATCTCGCCCTTGATCGACATCGCGTTGATCAGATTGACGATCGAACGGCTGCCCAACAGGTTCACCGCGCGCTTGATCGAAGTGATCTTGTTGCTCAAGCCGTAATACGGCGAGTTGACGATTTTCAGCAGCGAGCCGGACAGGCCGGGATCCTGGGAGATCAGCTTGGCGATCGTCTCCAGATCCGGGTCGGGCATGTATTGCTCCATTTGCAGATCCACCATGATCTGCGGCTGCGCAGGCACGCTGATGCCTTGCAGGGACTGTTGAATCTGTTCGGTGGTCAGCTCTTGGGACATAAGTACACACTCTGGGACAGGCGGCGATTCTAACCTCTAAAAACCGACGGACGACACATCGGGGGCAGATCGGCGGAAACTTTCATTCAAGACCATCCGGGAAATTCTGCCTTCATTCATTTGCAGGCCGGGCTGACGCGCCGCGTGTCCAGCGTCGAACCCGCGTGCAGCGCAACACGGTATACTCCCGCTCTTTTTTCCGGAGCGACGTCATGTCCCTGCCTAGCTTGCGCCTCAAAGCCAACGCCGACCGTCGCCTGCGCGCCGGTCACCTGTGGGTCTACAGCAACGAAATCGACGTGGCCGCCACCCCGTTGCACGGCTTCAAGGCCGGCGACCAGGCGATTCTCGAAGCCGCCGGCGGCAAGCCGCTGGGCATCGTTGCCATGAGCCCGAACAACCTGATCTGCGCACGCCTGCTGTCGCGCGACATCAAGCTGCCGCTGGACAAGTCGCTGCTGGTGCATCGCCTGAACGTGGCCCTGTCGCTGCGCGAGCGCCTGTTCGACAAACCGTTCTATCGTCTGGTCTACGGCGATTCCGACCTGCTGCCGGGTCTGGTGGTCGACCGTTTCGGCGACATCCTTGTGGTCCAGCTCGCCTCGGCGACCATGGAAGCCCATAAAGATGACGTGATCGCGGCGCTGACCCAAGTGCTCAAGCCAAGCGGCATCCTGTTCAAGAACGACTCCGCCGCGCGCGATGCCGAAGGCCTCGAGCGTTACACCGAAACCGTGTTCGGCGTGGTGCCGGAGTGGGTGGCGCTGGAAGAGAACGGCGTGAAGTTCGAAGCACCAGTGGTTCAAGGTCAGAAAACCGGCTGGTTCTACGACCACCGCATGAACCGCGCGCGCCTGGCCCCTTACGCCAAAGGCAAACGCGTGCTGGACCTGTACAGCTACATCGGTGGCTGGGGCGTGCAAGCCGCCGCATTCGGCGCCAGCGAAGTGTTCTGCGTCGACGCATCGGGCTTCGCCCTCGACGGCGTTGAGCGCAACGCCGCACTGAACGGTTTCGCCGACAAGATGACCTGCATCGAAGGCGACGTCTTCGAAGCCCTGAAGGAACTCAAGGCCAGCGAAGAGCGCTTCGACGTGATCGTTGCCGACCCGCCTGCGTTCATCAAGCGCAAGAAAGACCTGAAGAACGGTGAAGGCGCCTACCGTCGCCTGAACGAGCAAGCCATGCGCCTGCTCACCAAGGACGGCATCCTGTTCAGCGCTTCGTGCTCGATGCACCTGCCGGAAGACGACCTGCAGAACATCCTGCTGACCAGTGCCCGCCATCTGGACCGCAACATCCAGCTGCTGGAGCGCGGCGGTCAGGGCCCGGATCACCCGGTACACCCGGCCATCCCGGAAACCCGCTACATCAAGAGCATCACCTGCCGCCTGCTGCCGAACAGCTAACGGGATCGATGCGTATAAAGAAGGGGAGCCCACGGGCTCCCCTTCTTTTTGCCTTTAACTTTGCTTTCCTACATTTATTGTCCTGCCGACGTGCAGGATATTTCCGCGAATACGTTATTTACTGATATTTAACTCACACACTCACTTCCAGCCAAAGATCACTCCGACAAAATTACTGGATTATTCCTACTTAATATTTGCTTGCGATTAATCCATTACAAACTATTATTAAGTCGTCACCACGAAGGTGACACCAACTAACCACGAAGCAACAATGAACAAGGAGTTCAATCATGAAAGCAATTACTCTGGAATCCCGCACCCTCGCAAACCTGGCTTTTCTGGTCGCACCTAAAGCCCGTTAAGTAAGGTTGGCGCTGGGTATAGCCGGCTACCCAGCGCCTCTGACAAAGCACCTATCCAGAGCAGCGTGCCCCAACATGCATATAAATCCTTATTTGTTCATACTGCCGCGAACGCCCGGCCAGATAGTCTGGAACTACAAAGACCATACTCAACATGAACTTGATCTTGAATATTCTTCCCGACTGGCGCAACTTGTCCACAACCCTGACTTATATGACAACAGCAACATAATAGACACACAGCTATTGAATTCCGGAATACTGACTTCTTCAAAAATCTCAGCGCCTGCCTGGGGCTGGGATGAACTGTCCAGGATCTACCATGTCGGGACTCGGGATATTCCTTGCGAGCACACTCCCCGAAACATTCAGGAATGGTCCAGGCAATACCTCGAACACTGCAACACCGTGCTTGCCACTCCACCGCCGGCCGACATCCCTGCAGATACCTGTCCGACCCCACTCATCGCCCTGCCCGAACCGTTGGCACTGAATGACGACAGCCTGTCGAGTTCACTGACCCGGCGAAAGACCTGCCGATCCTTCACCGGCGCTGCCGTGTCGCTGGACTATGTGGGCACCTTGCTTTACCTGTCACTCGGTTACCTGCGAGAACGCGAAACCGATTGCGACGACAGCATCGCCGATGGACTGGGCGCGCGGCGCAGCAGCCCTTCCGGAGGCGGCCTCAATGCCTGCGCCGGTTACGTGTTTGTCCAGAACGTCGACGGACTGGCGCCCGGGGTTTATGTCTACCACCCCGTCGAACACGCCTTGAGCTTCATCAACCCCTTGCCCGACACCGCGCCCGGCAATCTGCTGGGTGGCCAGCATTTCATCAATAACCTGCCATTGGGGCTGTTCATCACCGCCCGCTTCGACCGGCTCTGGTGGAAATACCCGCACTCGCGCGCCTATCGAATGGCGTTCGTCGAAGCCGGGCACCTTTCGCAGACATTTCAACTGGTGGCTACAGCGCTGGGCATGAACACCTGGCTCACGGGCGCGTTTTCCGACGATCAGGTCGAAACGTTGCTGAAGCTCGAGAACAGTGCGGAGCAACCCTTGTTCTTCGTCGGTTGCGGGGAAAGCGACGGCCAGGCGATGTGTCAGGAAATGCGCGACCTGCTGCGTGAGGCACAACCATGAGCGCCCTCGCCCCGGAACCGGTCTTTCAGTTCACCTTGAGCGACTGGAACAGCCGCGCCTCGGTTCGCGCCAGCCCCCACGATTACCGCTTGCCGGAAAACGTGCAGGAACAACTGGAGACCCGGCACTGGTTTCCGCCGGCATTCCTCCCCTATCTGGCCCACCCGGCGATTGAAGCAGCGGGCCGTTCGATGCTGCATCCGCTTACGGCCCGGCATCTGGTGCATTTTCTCGACTACACCACGTTGCTCGAACACCGGATCGTCAATCGCGCCGTCGAAACCATCGTGCATAGCGAACTGCCGGTCGCAGTGCCGGCGCCGATGAAAACCGCCGCACTCCAGCTCTACACCGACGAGGGCTATCACGCCCTGTTTTCCAGTCAGGTGGCAGAGCAGATCGCCAGCCTCTACGCCATCACCGGGCGCCCGGTCATGCCCAGACGGATCACCCGGATGAACCTGCTGATTGCCCGCACCGGGCAGGAGCAACGGCCGCTGGCGTGCTTTCTTCTGGGCTTCGTCTCGGAAACCATCATTGCCCGTGAACTGCTGGATGTCTGCCGCGACAGCCTGGTGTCCGGGGTCAACGACATGTTGCGCGATCACCTCACCGACGAAGCGCGCCACAGCCGCTATTTCACCGAAGTGTTCCACTACCTCTGGCTGCACCTGAACCCGCAACAGCGAACGTTCACCGCGACGACCTTGCTCGACGTTCTGGAAATCTTCTTCGAAGTGGATGAGCACTGGCTGCAGGAAAGCCTCTGTGGCGCGGGCATTGCAAACACCACGGTGACGGACATTCTCGGCACGATGACAACGACCCAGGCCAGTCGACGGCGGGCACGCGCCGGCAGCCTCGCTACATTGAACGCATTGAAGAAAGCCGGATTTTTCGCCGAACCTCAAAACCAGACACTATTTGCTAGGGCAGGACTGATCGATGGATGACGGACAATCTGTGGTGACCCGACGACAGCGGCGCGGGGCTGTCAGTCTTTTGCTGGCAATGGTGTTGCTCGGCGTCTTTCCACTGGATGTCCTGCTGCCTTCGTTCCCGGCACTGGCCGAACACTTTCGCCGCACCCCGGCGGACATCGCCCTGTCGATCAGCCTGTTTGCGGTCGGAATTGCCTTCGCCCAGTTGCTGATCGGGCCGCTGTCGGATGTGATCGGGCGCAAGGGGCTGCTGCTCGCCGGCATGAGCGTTTCCATACTCGGCGCCCTCGGGTGCGTGATGACCTCGGACTATTCGCTGTTCCTGATGTTCCGGGTGGTGCAGGCGCTGGGCTGCGGTTGCTTCGTGCTGTCACAGGCGCTGGTGCAGGACCTGTTCGAAGGCGAAGAACGTGATCGCCTGCGGATCCTGATGGTCACCGCCGGCGGGATTTTCATCTCGATATCGCCGCTGGCTGGCACATTTCTTCAGGCGACGCTGGGCTGGCGCGGCAGCTTCTGGGTGTTCATCGCATTATCAGCCGCAGTGCTGCTCAAGGCCTGGCTGTTTCTGGAGAACTCCCGACCGACCGCCAGTGGCACACGTACGAACTTCCTCACGGCCTATCGACGGGTTCTGGGAGATTTCGACTTCGTCGGCTACTGGCTGATTTCAGCGTTTGCATTCGCCTGCCACTTTTCATTCATCGTGATCTCACCGCTGATCTTCATGGATCGGCTGCAACTGTCCGCTTACGAGTTTTCGATGATCCTGCTGATCTACGGTGCGGCTTACGTCACCGGGGGGATTCTCGCCAGCGTGCTGAGCAGGCGCATCAACAGCGGCCAGCAGATGGTCGTCGGCCTGAGCCTGATCCTGTTCGCCGGCGTGACCATGCTGTACCTGTCGTCGAACTTTGCACTGGCTCCGGCGACCGTGCTGATCCCGATGCTGATCTGTACCGCCGGCACCACCATTGCCCGGCCGGCCGCCACGTCCCGGGCCATGAGTCTGTTTCCGGAAAACGCCGGCACCTCGGCCTCGGCCGGCAGCACGATCATTTTCATCTGCGGCGGCTTGATCAGTGCCTTGATCAGCCTGAGCCCGACCAATCTGCAATCCACGCTGGGCTACAGCTTCGTGATACTCAGCGGGGTGGCACTGGCGTTGAACGCGCGGATCAGTCGGCGCAACGATCTGGTGGGGCAACCGGACAGCGATTAATCCTGCCGGTCGTCATCCCGCACGCTTCGTCAGCACTGGAACAACGCTTTGCGCCATTCCCTCCTGACGCCAGCGGTGTAGAATCGCGAGATTCATCGCCATTCATCCCCGGCGGGTTTATGAGCTCAGGCTGAGACCAGCGGCGATCCCGCAACGTCATCGGCAACATCAGGACACACGGCCATTTCTGAGTGTTCCAGACGTCAATAGAAGCTCACTCCCTTTTGATACCTGATTAGCCGCCCGGAGTGCTCCATGCCAGATTACCGCTCGAAAACATCCACCCACGGCCGCAACATGGCCGGCGCCCGCGCACTGTGGCGCGCCACCGGGATGAAAGATGACGACTTCAAGAAGCCGATCATCGCCATTGCCAACTCCTTCACCCAGTTCGTACCGGGCCACGTTCACCTGAAGGACCTGGGCCAACTGGTTGCCCGTGAGATCGAACGCGCTGGCGGCGTTGCAAAAGAATTCAACACCATCGCCGTGGACGACGGCATCGCCATGGGCCACGACGGCATGCTCTATTCGCTGCCGAGCCGCGAGATCATCGCCGACTCCGTCGAGTACATGGTCAACGCCCACTGCGCCGACGCCATCGTCTGCATCTCGAACTGCGACAAGATCACCCCCGGTATGCTGATGGCCGCCCTGCGCCTGAACATCCCGGTGATCTTCGTCTCCGGCGGCCCGATGGAAGCCGGCAAGACTAAACTGGCCAGCCACGGTCTCGACCTCGTCGACGCCATGGTGATCGCCGCCGACTCCAGCGCTTCTGACGAGAAGGTTGCCGAGTACGAGCGCAGCGCCTGCCCGACCTGCGGTTCGTGCTCCGGCATGTTCACCGCCAACTCGATGAACTGCCTGACCGAAGCCCTGGGCCTTGCACTTCCGGGCAACGGTTCGACCCTGGCCACCCACAGCGACCGCGAGCAACTGTTCCTGCAGGCCGGCCGCACCATCGTCGAGCTGTGCAAACGCTACTACGGCGAGAACGACGAATCGGTACTGCCGCGCAACATCGCCAACTTCAAGGCGTTCGAGAACGCGATGATGCTCGACATCGCCATGGGCGGTTCGACCAACACCATCCTGCACTTGCTGGCCGCTGCCCAGGAAGCCGAGATTGCGTTCGACCTGCGCGACATCGATCGCCTGTCGCGCGTCGTGCCGCAGCTGTGCAAAGTCGCGCCGAACATCCAGAAGTACCACATGGAAGACGTGCACCGCGCCGGCGGCATCTTCAGCATCCTCGGTTCGCTGGCCCGTGGCGGCCTGCTGCACACCGACCTGCCGACCGTGCACAGCCGCAGCATGGAAGAAGCCATCGCCAAGTGGGACATCACCCAGACCGACGATGAAGCCGTGCACCATTTCTTCAAGGCAGGCCCGGCCGGCATTCCGACGCAGACCGCGTTCAGCCAGTCGACCCGTTGGGAAACCCTGGACGACGACCGTGAAAACGGCTGCATCCGCAGCTTCGAACACGCCTATTCGAAAGAAGGCGGCCTGGCCGTGCTGTACGGCAACATCGCCCTTGACGGCTGCGTGGTGAAAACCGCCGGCGTCGACGAGTCGATCCACGTCTTCGAAGGCAACGCGAAGATCTTCGAAAGCCAGGACAGCGCCGTGCGCGGCATCCTCGCCGACGAAGTGAAAGAAGGCGACATCGTCATCATTCGCTACGAAGGCCCGAAAGGCGGCCCGGGCATGCAGGAAATGCTCTACCCGACTTCGTACCTGAAATCCAAAGGCCTGGGCAAAGCCTGCGCCCTGCTGACCGATGGCCGTTTCTCCGGCGGTACTTCCGGCCTGTCCATCGGTCACGCTTCGCCAGAGGCTGCGGCCGGCGGCGCGATCGGTCTGGTGCAGGACGGTGACAAGGTGCTGATCGACATTCCAAACCGCTCGATCAATCTGTTGATCAGCGATGAAGAACTGGCGGCACGCCGGGTCGAACAGGACAAGAAGGGCTGGAAACCGGTGGAAATTCGTCCACGTAAAGTGACCACCGCCCTCAAGGCCTACGCCCTGCTGGCGACCAGCGCCGACAAGGGTGCGGTGCGTAACAAGGCGATGCTCGACGGGCTGTAATGCTTAACTGTCGCGCATAAAAATGCCCCGCCAAGTGCGGGGCATTTTTTTGCCTTGAGACTTACTGAATCTCTTCCGGCTTCACGATCACCCAGTTCTTGTCCGCCGTCACCGGCAAACCTTCTTTCGCCTGGGCCGCCGCGTGTTTGGCCATCATGCCCTGGATCTGGGTCATGTATTTGTCCTTGCGGTTGACCCACAGGTGAATGCCGCCCTTGGCCACGTCCACATCGTGGAACAGCATGTAGCCGTCGCTGGTCGGCGTGTCACCACCCACCAGTACCGGTTTTTTCCACTCGTCGATGTAGGTCAGGATTGCCGCGTGCTTGCCGGCCATCCAGGTCGCCGGGGTCCACAGGTACGGGGTCAACTCGAGGCCGAGGTTGGCTTTCTCGTCATATTTGCCGGCGGTGATCTGCTTGCGCGCGGTGGTCAGCTCGCCGGTCTCGCGGTTCTTCAGCAACGTGGTCACGCCGATCACGTTCTGCGGTTTGACGTTGTAGCCGTACTTCGGATCGGCCGCGACCATGCGCACCAGTTCCTCGGAGGCGGCGGTCATCACGTAGACCTCGATGCCGTTCTCCATCAGTTTGTTGTACAGCTCTTTCTGGCCAGTGAAGATCTTCGGCGGATTCACATCCAGGTTCTTGACCACGTCACCTTCGTAATAAGTCGCCGGCACCGGCTTGCCCGAGGCCATCAGCTCATCGACGTAGCCCTTGAGTTCCTTGAGGGTGAAGCCGGAAAACACCTGCGCGACCCATGGATAGCAGACCATGTCGTCGACTTCGCAGAGGCGGTAGTAGTAGCTGAACAGGCTTTCCTTGTGGTCGGCGGTGTCCTTGAACGGCATCAGTTTCAGGGAGGGGTCGAGCTTGTCGCGGGTGATCAGGCCCTTGTTTTCCATGAACGGCAGCAACGACTCTTCGAGGTCGTAGCGGTAACTGGTGTTGTCCATGTCGAACACCGCGTAGTTACCCTTGTTGGCGTTGGCGGCAATCATCGCGTCCAGTGCCTTGGCCTGATCCGCCGGCCAGTGTTTCAGGTCGGTGGCGAATGCCTGAGTGGCCAGGCCCATCCCCACAGTCAGTGCGACAGCCAGAAATTTCGGTGCAAACTTCATTGGCGCTTCTCCCTGGGTCAAAGAAATCGACGCTAACAAATAAATGTGACAGTCCCCGTCTGTCAGCGACCGTCCACGTCCGTTTCGCGCCAGCTGCATCCCCGAGAGCGACACCCGCTTATTCCAAAAACGACGGACGACCTTTGATTTCGGTATTAAATCATTGTAGATCAAACTGTTAGGCTTGCCGGTTCGCAACAGCCCCGGAAGGTTGTTGGCACAGTCTTTTCTGGAGTCCTCATGAATCTGCCCCTGATTCTCAACTTGCTGGTGTTCCTCGCCCTGCTCTTCGGCCTGGCGCAAACCCGTCACACCTCGTGGAGCCTGGCGAAAAAAGTCCTGCTCGCGCTGGTGCTGGGCGTGGCATTCGGCGTCGCGCTGCACACGATTTACGGTGCCGGCAACCCGGTGCTGAAAGCCTCGATCGGCTGGTTCGATCTGGTCGGCAACGGTTACGTGCAACTGCTGCAAATGATCGTGATCCCGCTGGTGTTCGCCTCGATCCTCAGCGCCGTGGCCCGTCTGCACAACGCATCGTCGCTGGGCAAGATCAGCTTCCTGACCATCGGCACGCTGCTGTTCACCACAGCCATTGCCGCGCTGATCGGCATCGGCCTGACCAACCTGTTCGGCCTGACCGCCGAAGGCCTGGTCGCCGGCACTCAGGAAATGGCCCGTCTGCAAACCATTCAGACCGAATACGCCGGCAAGGTCGCCGACCTGAATGTGCCGCAACTGCTGCTGTCGTTCATCCCGCAGAACCCGTTCGCCGACCTGGCGCGGGCCAAGCCGACCTCGATCATCAGCGTGGTGATCTTCGCCGCGTTCCTGGGGGTTGCCGCGCTGCAACTGCTCAAGGATGACGTCGAGAAAGGTCAGAAAGTGATCAACGCCATCGACACCCTGCAGGCCTGGGTGATGCGTCTGGTACGTCTGGTGATGAAGCTGACCCCGTACGGCGTGCTGGCGCTGATGACCAAAGTGGTCGCCGGTTCCAACCTGCAGGACATCATCAAGCTCGGCAGTTTCGTGGTGGTGTCGTACCTCGGTCTGGGCCTGATGTTCGTGGTGCATGGTCTGCTGGTGTCGGCGGCCGGGATCAACCCGCTGCGCTTCTTCCGCAAGATCTGGCCGGTGCTGACCTTCGCGTTCACCAGCCGCTCCAGCGCCGCGAGCATTCCGCTGAGCATCGAAGCACAGACCCGTCGTCTGGGCATTCCGCAATCGGTGGCAAGCTTCGCCGCATCGTTCGGCGCGACCATCGGCCAGAACGGCTGCGCCGGTCTGTACCCGGCAATGCTGGCGGTGATGGTTGCGCCAACGGTCGGCATCAACCCGCTGGATCCGCTGTGGATCGCGACGCTGGTGGCGATTGTGACCTTGAGTTCGGCCGGTGTGGCGGGCGTGGGTGGCGGTGCGACCTTCGCCGCGCTGATCGTGCTGCCGGCCATGGGCTTGCCGGTTTCGCTGGTGGCGTTGCTGATTTCGGTCGAGCCGCTGATCGACATGGGTCGCACAGCGCTGAACGTGAGCGGTTCGATCACCGCTGGCGCGATTACCAGCCAGGCGATGCAGCAGACCGACAAGGCACTGCTGGATGCCGATGAGCATGCGGAGCTTGCTCAGGCGTAAGTCTTGATACTGATCGTTCCCACGCTCCTGCGTGGGAATGCCTCTAGGGACGCTCCGCGTCCAGTGACGCAGAGCGTCACGGGCTGCATTCCCACGCGGAGCGTGGGAACGATCACACGATCGAGCTAAACCCGCTCCCACACCTCGAAGTTGTAAGCCGGTTTGTCGCCTTCAGCCGGATTCGGCACGTTCGACACCAGTTTCCACTGGTTCAGATCGAACTCCGGAAACCACGCATCGCCTTCCGGGCTCAGCGCCACACGGGTCAGATACAGACGATCCGCCTGCGCCAGCCCTTGCGCATACAACTGCGCCCCGCCAATCAGCATCAACTCGTCGACGCCCTGCTCTTTCGCCCATTCTTCGGCGCGAACCACGGCGGCTTCCAGCGACGGATAGACTTCCGCGCCTTCCAGCACCAGGCCGGCCTGACGGCTGACCACGAGATTCAGACGGCCCGGCAACGGACGACCCAACGAATCCCAGGTCTTGCGGCCCATGATGATCGGTTTGCCGAGCGTCGTGGCCTTGAAGTATTTGAAGTCCCCCGGCAGGTGCCAGGGCATGCTGTTGTCGACGCCGATCACGCGGTTTTCACCGAGGGCTGCGATCAGGCTGAGGGGGAGTGTTTTAGTCATGCCGGCGAGGATACCAGAGCCGCGCTTACCCCGATAAGCGCCACAGCGGTTATGCTCACGGCTCAATCAAGCAACGGGATGCCGCGTGACTGAACTGACTTCACTGCAAAACCTCTGGCTCACCGAAACCGTGCGCCTGCGCGAAGAACACGCAGGCCCGCTGGACGATCTGGAAGCCAATCGCCTGGCCCGCGCGGCCGGCGGCGACCTGCCGGGACGCATTCAACGCCGCGCCCTGTGGCTGGCCGAGCGCGACGGCCTGACCTCGGCGCTCAAGCACTGGCTGCAAGGCGCGCGCCTGGCGCTGGTGTTGCTGGCGATCTTCGCCGTATTGAGCGGCGCCGGGCTGGCCTTTGCCGCATTGGGCCAAACGCCGGTCAATGTGTTCTGGGCCCTGGGCAGTCTGCTCGGGCTGAACCTGATTCTGCTGTTGAGCTGGGCGCTGGGGCTGATCTTCGCTGGTGAACACGGCGCCACCCTCGGCCGCTTGTGGCTTTGGCTCAGTGAAAAACTTGCCCGCGATGCCAAGGCTGCACAACTGGCGCCGGCCCTGCTGTTGATGCTGCAACGCCAGAAACTCAATCGCTGGGCGCTCGGCACGCTGGTCAATGGCCTGTGGCTGCTGGCGATGTTCAGCGCGCTGGTTTTGCTGCTGACGCTGATGGCGACCCGGCGCTACGGGTTCGTCTGGGAAACCACGATTCTCAGTGCCGACACGTTCATCAACATGACTCAGGCTTTCGGCGCCTTGCCGGCGCTGCTGGGCTTTAACGTGCCGACCGTGGACATGATCCGCGCCAGCGGCGACACCGCGCTGAACATCGAAAGCGCCCGACAGGCCTGGGCGACCTGGCTGGTCGGCGTGCTGGTGGTGTACGGCGTGCTGCCGCGCCTGCTGTTGGCGCTGTTTTGCTTCTGGCGCTGGAACAGCGGCAAAGCGGCGTTGCGTCTGGACCTGAACCTGCCCGGTTACGCCCAACTGCGCGAACGCCTGATGCCGACCAGCGAACGCCTCGGCATCACCGACCCGGAACCTGCGCAATTGCACCGCGTCGAAAGCACCGTCGGCGAACACGCCAGCGACGGGGCGTTGCTCGTGGCAATCGAACTCGACGATCAACACCCATGGCCGCCGACACTGCCGAAAAACGTCAGCAACGCCGGCATCCTCGACAGCCGTGAATCGCGCAACAAACTGCTCGAACAACTCAGCCGCTTCCCGCCGGCGCGCCTCGCGATTGCCTGCGACCCACGGCGTTCACCGGATCGCGGCAGCCTGGCGCTGATTGCCGAGCTGGCGCGCAATGCCGCCGCGACCCGCGTCTGGCTGTTGCAGGCGCCGCAAGGTCAGGCGCTGGACGCCGAACGCCTCGGTGACTGGCACGTGGCATTGCAACAGCTGGAGCTGCCGTTCGCTGATTGCGCCCCGTTGAACTGGCTGGAGCACGGACATGACTGATGCCTGGAAAGCGCCGCTGAAACTGGCGGTGGTCGGCCACACCAACGTCGGCAAGACTTCGTTGTTGCGCACCCTGACCCGCGACGTCGGCTTCGGCGAAGTCTCCCATCGCCCGAGCACGACGAGGCATGTCGAAGGCGCGCGGTTGTCGGTGGATGGCGAGCCGTTGCTCGACCTCTACGACACGCCGGGCCTGGAAGATGCCATCGCCCTGCTGGATTTTCTTGAGCGTCTGGAGCGCCCCGGTGAACGCCTCGATGGCCCGGCGCGGCTGGCGCGGTTTCTCGACGGCAGCGAAGCGCGCCAGCGTTTCGAACAGGAAGCCAAAGTGCTGCGGCAACTGCTCGATTCCGATGCCGGCCTGTACGTGATCGATGCACGCGAACCGGTGCTGGCCAAGTACCGCGATGAACTGGAAGTGCTGGCCAGTTGCGGCAAACCGTTGCTGCCGGTGTTGAATTTCGTCAGCAGCGCCAACCACCGCGAACCGGACTGGCGTGAAGCACTGGCGCGCCTCGGCCTGCATGCACTGGTGCGTTTCGACAGCGTCGCCCCGCCCGAAGACGGCGAACGGCGGCTGTATGAAAGCCTCGCACTGTTGCTGGAAAACGCCCGCCCACAACTTGAACGCTTGATCGCCGATCAACAGTCCCAACGCCTCGCCCGCGAGCAAAGTGCCGCGCGCCTGATCGCCGAATTGCTGATCGACTGCGCCGCCTGCCGGCGCAGTGTGGCGAGCAACGCCGAACAGGAACAACAAGCCATCAGCGAACTGCGCAAAGCCGTGCGTCAACGCGAACAGAAGTGCGTCGAGGCGCTGCTCAAACTCTACGCTTTCCGCCCGCAGGACGCCGCCGCCAGCGATCTGCCGCTGCTCGACGGGCGTTGGGGCGATGACCTGTTCAACCCGGAAACCCTCAAGCAGCTTGGCGTGCGGGTCGGCGGCGGAATCGCCGCCGGTGCCGCAGCCGGTGCGGGTGTGGACCTGCTGGTCGGCGGCATCACCCTCGGCGCCGCCGCCCTGGCCGGAGCCATTGCCGGCGGCGCCCTGCAAACCGCCCGCAGCTATGGCAACCGCCTGCTCGGCAAGATCAAAGGGCAGCGAGAGCTGACGGTCGACGACAACGTGTTGCGCCTGCTGGCCCTGCGTCAACGGCAACTGCTGCAAGCGCTGAATGACCGAGGCCATGCGGCGCTGGACAGCATTCAGGTGGCCACGCCGCAGGACAAGACCTGGCGCGAAGGCAAGCTGCCGGAGGCGCTGAACAAAGCGCGGGCGCATCCGCAATGGTCTTCGCTGAATCCGCATCCGAAACTGAATCAGGCGGAGCGGCAGGAGCAGATTGAGTTGTTGGTAGGGAAAGTGCTTGAGCTTTAGATCCGCGCCCTCACCCGGTCGACAACAAAACTTCAGCCTTGCGCTTTAGAACAGACAGATCCATCACCGGCACCGCCATTTCCTTCGCCAGCTCATCCCACTGGCGCATTCGCAAGCTGACGGCGCACAACGGATCCTGCTCGAACGCATCGGCTTCAGCCTCGGTCATCACCCCGCCCTGATACTCCAGGGTGCGGCGGCTGGCTTCGCTCAAACGGTCGTAATAGCCCGACCCCCTTAGCGTCAGATAGCGCTTGGCCTGGACGTGATATTCCACCAGCCGCGCCAGGCGTTCGCTGAAGCCGGCCTCACGCAAGTAGTCCGCGCCGAGGCGTTCGTGGCTGACCACGCCGTAACCGCCCATGTTCTCCGCGCCTTCGGCACACAAGTGGCCGATGTCATGGAAGAACGCGGCGAGCACCACTTCGTCGTCAAAGCCTTCGGCGATGGCCAGTTGCGCCGCCTGGGACATGTGTTCGATCTGCGACACCGGTTCGCCGATGTAGTCGCTGGCGCCGAAGCGCTCATAGAGGCCGAACACCCGGTCGATGACTTGTTCGTGACTCAACATCAGTGCTCTCCAAATAGCTGTGCAACATTGCGCTCGGCCATGGCCGGGCCGACGCTCATGCCGACGCCGCTGTGCATCAGCGCCACGCTCAGCCCCGGTGCCGGACGCAGGAATGAAAACGGCCCCGGCCCCCGAGAACCATAGACACCCTGCCAGCGCTCGACCACCTGCACCTTGCAGCCGAGGGTCTGTTCGGCCAGTTCGAGCATCCAGTTGTCGACCTGTTCTGCGTTGAACGGCGACGGATCGCTGCCGTAATGGTGCGAGTCGCCAATGATCAGTTCGCCATACGGCGTCGGGCTGATCAGCAGGTGAATGCCGTTTTCCTGCAAGTGCGGTTGTTCGCGCAGGATTTGCGCCTGCACCGCCGCCGCCTCCGGCAAGTCAGCGAAAGCGCCGTAATGCACGCAGCTGAGGCCGGTGAGCAAGGCGTGTTGCAAGTTCAGGTCGATCTGCGGTCGGGCGCGGAGCATTTGCAGGCGGCAGATTTGCGGGTCGAGGGCGGCAATCGGCTCGGCCAGCAAGGTCTGATAATCGTGGCCGGAGCAGACGATGATCTGCTTGGCGGAGAATGTGCCGGCAGTACTTTGCAGGCGCCCAGGCTCGACGTCGCGAACCAGCGTCGAGAAGTGAAACTCAACGTCGAGCTCGCGGCGCAGGTATTCGATCAGCGCCGGAATCGCTTCCCGGGAATACAGCTGTTGATCGTCCATGCCGTGCAGCGCGGCGCGGTGATGGCTGAACTGGCCGCCATACAGATCGCGCAACGCGTCACCACGCAGCAGTTCGACGCGGTAGTCGTGCTCCACGGCGCGCCCGGCGCAGAAAGCTTCGAGCAAGTGCTCTTCGGCCTCGGTGCGGGCGAACAGGTACGAGCCGTTGCGCTTGAGTTGCAGGCCGGCGAGCTGCGCCCACTGGCCCCAGATGTCGCGGCTGGCCTTGGCCAGTTCGAGCATCGGGCCCGGTGGCTGGCCGGTGACCAGCGCCTGGCCGAAGTTGCGTACCGAGGCGCCAATGGGCGTGGCGGTGCGCTCGAAAACAGTGACCTTGAGACCGCGCCGGGCAGCGGCATAGGCGTGGGACAGGCCCAGGATGCCGGCGCCGACGATCAACAAGTCTTTGTGTTGTGTCATGAAGCCCCCAATGATCGTTTCCGCATCCAGCCGCTTGATCGTTCCCACGCTCTGCGTGGGAATGAATACCGTGACGCTCTGCGTCACAGAGGACGCAGAGCGTCCTTGGCTGCATTCCCACGCGGAGCGTGGGAACGATCAACGCTCCGTCAGGGAACGATCGGGTAAGAAGATTTACTTGGCAGCGACTTTCTCGGACTTGCCGTCATAGCGCTTGCGCCATTCGGTCAGGATCTCGTCGCGGTTCTTCGAGGCCCAGGCGAAGTCGTTCTTGATCAGGCGCTGCTCGTAGTCGGCCGGCAGTTCGGTCTGTGGTTTGGCGATGCCCGGCTGAGCGAGGACGGCGAAGTTTTCCTTGTACAGATCCATCGCCGGGGCGCTGGCGGAGAAGTCGGCCAGTTTCTTCGCGGCTTCTTCGTGCGGCGTGCCTTTGATCACGGCAGTCGCTTCGATCTCCCAGCCCAGGCCTTCCTTCGGCAGGATGATGTCCAGCGGCGCGCCCTGACGTTTCAGCTGAACGGCCGGATATTCGAAGGAGATACCGATCGGGAATTCGCCCGCCGCCGCCAGTTTGCAAGGCTTGGAACCGGAGTGAACGTACTGGCCGATGTTCTGGTGCAGACCATCCATGTAGGCCCAGCCCTGTTTCTCGCCGAAGGTTTGCAGCCAGGCGCTGACGTCGAGGAAACCGGTGCCGGACGAGGCCGGGTTCGGCATCACGATCTTGCCTTTGTACTCAGGCTTGGTCAGGTCCTGCCAGCTCACCGGTTTGGTCAGGCCCTGCTTCTCGGCCTCGACGGTGTTGAAGCAGATGGTCGCGGCCCAGACGTCCATGCCGACCCAGGCTGGCGGGTTGGCGGCGTCG
The DNA here is from genome assembly GCF_058796615.1 of Pseudomonas sp. GW823-FHT04A03. NCBI lineage: Bacteria > Pseudomonadati > Pseudomonadota > Gammaproteobacteria > Pseudomonadales > Pseudomonadaceae > Pseudomonas > Pseudomonas sp. GW823-FHT04A03. The sequence goes on along the minus strand of NZ_JBXAIV010000009.1, from coordinate 129,922 downwards.
CGGTAGTTCGCACCGATCTTGCCCAGATCCTTCGGCGCATAGCTTTGCAGCATGCCTTGCTGGTCGAGGATCGCCAGGCTCGAAGCGGCCAGGCCCCATACCGCGTCAGCCTGCGGGCGGTCCTTCTCGGCCAGCAACTTGGCGGTGATGATCCCGGTGGAATCACGCACCCACTTGATCTCGACGTCCGGGTTGGCCTTTTCGAACGCAGCCTTGTAGGCGGTCAGTTGCTCGGCTTCGAGGGCGGTGTACACCGTCAACTCGGTTTTTGCCGCGAAGGCATTCAGGCTGAAAGTAGCGAGCACAGCAGCGGCCAGGGCCATAGGCTTGAACATGATCGTTTTCCTTTCTCGGATTAAAGAGATGAGTTGAGGTTGGGGATATCAGTGGCCTGGCGCCGTTTGCCGCCAGGCCTGGGAACGGCGCAGCAAGCCGCGCGAAGCCCACGCCAGCAGCAAGGACACGCCCGCCGAGGTGAACAGAATCAGGGTCGACATCGCCGCCGCACCGCCGACGTTGCCGGCGTCATCCATGTTCAGCACCGCCACCGCCGCGAGGATGGTGTCGGGGCTGTAGAGGAAGATCGCGGCGGACACTGTGGTCATGGCCGAGACGAACAGGTAGCGCACGATGTCCAGCAGCGCCGGCAGGCAGATCGGCACGGTGACCCGCAGGTAATGCCGGTACAGCGGCGCCTTGAGCGACAGCGCGGCGGCTTCGAACTCGGCGTCGAGCTGACGCAGTGCGGTGGTGGCGGTCATCTGCGCAGTGGTCAGATAGTGAGCGATGGTGCAGACGATCAGCAGGGTCATGGTCCCGTACAGCACATGCAGCGGGTTGCCGGTGAGGTTGAAGAAGAAGACATAACCCAGACCCAGCACCAGCCCCGGCACCGCCATCGGTACGAAACTGAGCATGCGCAGGGTCAGATTGAGGCCGCGCTGGCTGCGGGTCTTTTCCATCAGGTAGGCGCCGGTGAAGATCAGCACGCTGCCGATCAACGCCGTGCCCAGCGCCATCTTCAGACTGTTGCCGTAGGCCAGCCAGCCACCGCCGGCGGTCTCGTTGAACTGATAGTGGTTGAGCGACAGCGACAGGTTGTACGGCCAGAACTTCACCAGCGACGAGAACACCGCCATGCCGAACACCAGCAGCAACGCCGCGCTGATCAGCAGGACGATGGCCAGATAACAGGCGTCGCGCTTCTTCGACGGCGCCGGTTTGAACACCTGGGCACGGCCGCTCATGGAGTCGCCGTGACGACGACGCAGCCAGGCATCGACGCCGAAGCTGAACAGCGCCGGCAGCAGCAGAACCATGCCGATCAATGCACCGCGACCGAATTGCTGCTGGCCGACCACCGCTTTGTAGGCTTCCAGCGCCAGCACTTGGTAGTCGCCACCGACCACCACCGGCACACCGAAATCGGTGATGGTCAGGGTGAACACCAGACAGAATGCGGCGAATACGGCCTGACGGGTCGCCGGCCAAGTGATGCTACGGAAAGCTTTCGCCGGACTGGCGCCCATGCTCGACGCGGCGTCGAACAGTCGTGCATCCGCCAGCGACAGGGCTGACAGCAAAATCATCAAGGCGTGTGGGAAGGTGTAGATCACCTCACCCAGAACAATCCCCCAGAAACCGTAGATGTTGTCCGACAGCAGCCCGCGCAACATGCCCTGATTGCCGAACAGATAGACCAGCGCAATCCCCGGCAGCATCGACGGCGCCATCAACGGCAGCAGCGAAATCCCGCGCCAGATGCCTTTTGCCGGAATCAATGTGCGTTGCAAGGCGTAGGCAAACAGGTAGGCCAGCGGTACGACGATAGCCGCGACGCTGAGGGAAACTTTCAGGCTGTTACCGAGCAGCCAATGGAAATTGTCGCTGGTCACCAGCTCCTTGGCGGCGAGCCAGCCACCGCCCTGCCCGGCTTCGCTGCTGAAACCGCGCCAGAAGATCGCCAGCAATGGCAACAGCACCGCCACACCGAGCAACACCAGCAGCAGAAGTTTGCCGCCGAGGACGAAGATCCGGTCACCGACCTCGGCCCCGGACACCTGCCGCGCCTGCTTTTGCGGTAGCGGCAGTGCGAGGTTGCTGTTCATCAGGCAAACACCTGCAGGCTGCGTGGCGGCAAGGCGACCATGATCTGCTGGGCGCCGAGGCGCGGCATGGCTTCCGGTGCCAGTTCGGCGAGCAAGGCATGGCCGGGCAATTGATCGAGTTCGAAGCTCATGCGGCAACGGTTGCCGAGGAAAGTGATCTCGCGGACCTTGGCCGGGAACAGGTTTTCTTCGTGCACCAGCGGATTGACGTTGATCGCTTCCGGGCGGCAGAACAGCCGGCCCGACGGGCTGTGGACGCTGCCGTCAGCCAGGCGCAGGTTCATCCCGCCGACCTTGGCGTGGCTGTCGCTGCTGCGCTGGAACGGCAGCCAGTTGCCCTGACCGACAAACTCGGCCACGAACGGCGTGGCCGGGCGGTTGTAGATTTCCTGCGGTGTGGCGTACTGCTCGACCTTACCGTTGTTCATCACGGCGATGCGGTCGGCCATCAGCATGGCTTCGTCCTGATTGTGGGTGACCATCAGGGTGGTGATGCCGAGGTTGCGTTGCAGCTGGCGCAGCTCGGTGCACAGATGCTCGCGGACCCGGGCGTCGAGGGCCGACATCGGTTCGTCGAGCAGCAACAGCGACGGCGCGGGGGCCAGAGCGCGGGCCAGTGCCACCCGTTGTTGCTGGCCGCCGGACAACTGGCCCGGGTACTTTTTCTCACTGCCGGTGAGGCCGACCAGTTCCAGCATCTGACCGACGCGACGGCGCACTTCATCGCGACCACTGCCGGCGAGGCCGTAGGCAATGTTCGCTTCGACGGTCAGATTGGGGAACAGCGCGTAGGACTGGAACAGGATGCCGTAGTCCCGAGCCTGGGGCGCGAGGTGGGAAACGTCGCGCTCGCCAAGGTACAACTCGCCGCTGTCCTGCTTTTCCAGACCGGCGATGCAACGCAGCAGCGTGGTCTTGCCACAGCCCGACGGGCCGAGCAGGCACACCAGCTCACCGGCCGCGACATCGAGGGAGACGTTATCCAGCGCCGTGAAAGCGCCGAAGCGCTTCTGCACGCCGCGCACTTTCATCGGTGCGCCGGGGTTGGTCAGGGCAGTTGCGATTGCAGGGTTCATGGACAGGCCTCATCAAGCAGATGAGACGAATCCTAGAGTTGTAATGCGTCGGTCATATGGCAACAAGGCAAAATCGACCGATAGTGGTATTCAGGGATTTTGGTTCAACCTGTAAGTCGTGTGCTGCCTGATTTGACGCCTTCGCGAGCAAGCTCGCTCCCACATTGAAATGCACTCTTCCTGTGAGAGCGAGCTTGCTCGCGAAGGCATCGGCATGGCCGATGTAAATCTTTCAGGCCGGGGACATTTCCTGCGCCAGTCCGAGAAACGCTGCCGGCAAGCGCGCATTCTTGCGCTCCTTGAGGCAGTAAAGGTATTCGGGAATCTGCGGCGCATTTTCGAGCGTCAACACCCGCAACTGCGGATCGTGCGGCACTTCCTGGCGGGCAATGATGCTGATGCCGATGTTGCGCAGCACCGCTTCGCGGATCGATTCGCGGCTGCCGATCTCCAGCAACGGGCCGAAACTGACCCCGGCGCTGGCCAGCAATTCTTCGGTGAGGCGACGGGTGGTCGAGCCGGATTCGCGCATCAGCAAGGTATGCCCGGCCAATGCACTCAGCGTCACATGGTCGTGCGCCGCCAGCGGATGATTGCGATGCACCGCCAGCACCAGCGGATCGCTGCCCAGCACCCGACGGATCAGCCGTGCATCGTCTAGCAACTGCGACGACGCCGCGACATCCACCCGGTAATCCTCCAGCGCTTCGAGCACCTGCTGTGAATTACCGATTTCCACCGACACTTCTACCTGCGGCAAGCGCTCGCGGAAGGTCTTCACCAGATCGAGGATGTAATACGGCGCGGTCGCGGCGATGCGCAGCGTGCCCTGCACCTGGCCGCTGTTGCGCAGGAAGAACTCGATATCGGCTTCCTGCTGCAACAACGCCTTGACCATCGGCAACAGCCGCGCACCTTCGTCGCTGACACTCAGACGCCGGCCGCCACGGTAGAACAGCTCCACCGAATACTGGCTTTCCAGATTGCGGATCTGGGTGGTTACGGTCGGTTGGCTGAGGCCGAGCTTTTTCGCCGCCAGCGTGATGCTGCCCAGGCGGGCCACCATGTAAAACGCTTTCAGCTCGGCACTCAGCACAACTGTCCCTCTTCCTCTATTTGCGCAGCAGGCGCAAACCGTTGAACACCACCAGCAGGCTTACGCCCATGTCGGCAAACACCGCCATCCACATGGTGGCGAGCCCGGCGAAGGTTACCCCAAGAAAGATCGCTTTGATCACCAGCGCCAGCGCGATGTTCTGTTTGAGGATAGCGGCGGTATGGCGCGATAGGCTGATGAAGGCCGGAATCTTGCGCAGATCGTCGTCCATCAGGGCGACATCGGCGGTTTCAATCGCCGTATCGGTGCCGGCCGCGGCCATGGCGAAACCGATCTCGGCCCGAGCCAATGCCGGCGCATCGTTGATGCCGTCGCCGACCATGCCGACCCGACGACCCTGCACATACAGTTCTTCGATGGCTTGCAGTTTGTCGGTCGGCAGCAGGTCGCCCTTGGCCTGATCGATCCCGACCTGCGCCGCAATCGCCTGCGCGGTGTGGACGTTGTCGCCGGTGAGCATCAGGGTTTTCACGCCCAGTTCGTGCAGTTGGCGGATCGCCTCGCGGCTGGTTTCCTTGACCGTGTCGGCCACGGCGAACAATGCCAGCGGGCCGGAGCGGTCGAGCAGCAGCACCACGGACTTGCCCTGCTTCTCCAGCGCGAACAGTTTTTCTTCCAGTTGCGGCGAGCACAGGCCCAGTTCTTCCACCAGACGATGGTTGCCCAAGTGGTAGACCTGACCGTTGACCTCGCCTTTTACCCCACGGCCGGCCAACGCTTCGAAGTTATCCACAACCAGCGCCGCGAACCCTTTATCCGCAGCCGCATTGGCGATGGCCAGCGACACCGGGTGATCGGAACGCCCGGCCAGCGCGGCAGCAATCGCCGGGGCCGTAGCGTCAGCGGTCGGGTCGAGAGAAAGGTAATCGGTCTGCACCGGTTTGCCGTGGGTGATGGTGCCCGTCTTGTCGAGGGCCAGATAGTCGAGCTTGAAACCGCCCTCCAGGTACACGCCGCCCTTGACCAGAATGCCTTTGCGCGCCGCTGCGGCGAGGCCGCTGACGATGGTCACCGGGGTGGAAATCACCAGCGCACACGGGCAAGCGACCACCAGCAGCACCAGCGCGCGATAGATCCAGTCGAACCACGCGGCGCCCATGAACAGCGGCGGGATGATCGCCACGGCCAGCGCCAGGACGAAGACCACCGGGGTGTAGATTTTCGAGAATTGATCGACGAAGCGCTGGGTCGGCGCCCGTGCGCCTTGCGCCTGTTCCACGGCGTGGATGATCCGCGCCAGGGTGGAATTGTTCGCCGCGGCGGTCACTGTGTATTCCAGCGAACCGGCCTGGTTGATGGTGCCCGCAAAAACCTTGTCGCCGACGGTTTTCTCCACCGGCAGGCTTTCGCCAGTGATCGGCGCCTGATCGATGGTCGAACTGCCGCTGACTACTTCACCGTCCAGCGCGATGCGCTCACCGGGCTTCACTCGCACTCGGGTTCCAAGATCGACGCTTTTGACGTCGAGTTCGACCCAGTTGCCGTCCGCCTGCAGCACCGTCGCTTGCTCCGGCGTCATCTGCATCAGACCGCTGATGGCGTTGCGCGCGCGGTCCAGCGAGCGCGCTTCGATCAGCTCGGCCACGGTGAACAGGAACATCACCATCGCCGCTTCCGGCCATTGGCCGATCAACACGGCGCCGGTCACGGCGATGCTCATCAGGGCGTTGATGTTGAGATTACGGTTCTTCAGGGCAATCCAGCCCTTCTTGTAGGTGGTCAGGCCGCCGCTGAGGATCGAGATCAGCGCGATGATCGCGACCACCCAGGTCGGGGCGGCGCTGGTGAAGTGGATCACTTCAGCGGCCAGCGCACCGACGCCGGACAGTGCCAGCGGCCACCAGTGTTTTTTCACCGGCGCTGGCGTTGGCGCTTCGACGCCCGCCTCCAGCGGCTCGGCCTGCATGCCCAGGGATTTGATCGCGTCGATGATCGGCGCGGTGTCCGGCAGGTTGTGGGTCACGCCGAGCACGCGGTTGATCAGGTTGAATTCCAGTTGCTGGATCCCGGCCAGTTTGCCGAGCTTGTTCTGGATCAGCGTCTGTTCGGTCGGGCAGTCCATTGCCTCGATACGGAAGCTGCTCAGCCGGGCATCGGCGCTTTTTGCCTCGCTCAGTTGCACCAGTGACGGCGCGGCGGCTTTCGATGAGCAGCAGGAATCGCCGCCGTGGGCATGTTTATGCACAGGCTGCAGTTTTTGACTGTGATCGTGCCCGTCGCCGGGCTTGTGGGTGTGCAGGGAATCGCTCATTGGTCGCGTCCATGAAGGTGCCTGTTGCCAAGTAAAGACCCTGTAGCCACTATAGGGTCAAGCACCCTTTTGGAGATTGCCGTCATGAAGATCGGAGAACTGGCGAAACAGACCGATTGCGCCGTGGAAACCATCCGCTACTACGAACGCGAAAACCTGCTGCCGGAACCGGCCCGCAGCGACGGCAACTACCGCGTCTACACCCAGGCCCACGCCGAGCGCCTGACCTTCATCCGCAACTGCCGCACCCTCGACATGACCCTCGAAGAAATCCGCAGCCTGCTCGCCTTGCGCGACAGCCCGCAGGATCAATGCGAAAGCGTGAATGCGCTGATCGACGAGCACATCCAGCACGTCAAGGCGCGGATCGACGGGCTACTGGCATTGCAGACGCAACTGCTCGACCTGCGCCAGCGGTGTGGCGAAGGGCCGGAGGCGGATCAATGCGGGATTTTGCAGCGGCTGGAAGTGAGTGGCGGGGTTGTGGCGGCGGAGGTTGAGCATTCGCATGTGGGCCGTAGTCACGGCCACTGAGCACACCACATAACACTGTGGGAGCGAGCTTGCTCGCGAAGGCGGAGTGTCAGTTGGTAAAAATATCGACTGACCCGACGCTTTCGCGAGCAAGCTCGCTCCCACAGTTTTTTACATTGCCTGTCAGACCGCCATCGGCGCAGTCATCGGCGCATGGTGCTCGTAGCCTTCCAGCGAGAAGTCGCTCGGCTCCACCAGCTCCAGCCATTCCGGCTGGTACACACCCGTCTTGGCAAACTCCGGCACGCGGTCCGAAATCTTCAGCTTCGGCATGGCGAACGGCTCGCGCTTGAGCTGTTCGTTGAGCATGTCCAGGTGGTTTTCGTAGACGTGGGCGTCACCGATGAAATAGGTGAACCAGCGCGGCGTGTAGCCGGTCAGGCGACCGATCAGGCTCAGCAGCGCGGCGCCTTCGGTGAGGTTGAACGGCGTGCCCAGGCCCAGGTCGTTGGAGCGGATGTAGAGGGTCAGAGAGATCTCTTTGGTCTCGACATTCGGGTGGAACTGGTACAGCAGATGGCACGGCGGCAAGGCCATTTCATCGAGCTGGGCGCAGTTCCAGCCGTGGAACAGGATGCGGCGGCTACCCGGATCCTTGATGATCGTGTCGACGCACTGGCGCACCTGATCGATGGCTTTGTACAAGACCACGTAGGCCTGGCCGTCTTCTTCGCCCTGGGCAATCTGCTTGTAGCCGTTGCTCAGGGTTTGTTCGATGGCGGCTGTGTTGCTCAGCGGGATCTGCTTGTACGCCGGCCACTTGCGCCATTGCACACCGTAGATTTCGCCGAGGTCGTCTTCGCCCTGGCGGAACGGGTTGGCCAGCCACTGGGCGTTTTCGTTGGCGTTCTGATCCCAGACCTTGCAGCCCAGCGCACGGAATTCGGCGGCGTTGTTCACGCCACGCAGAAAGCCGCACATCTCGCCGATGGCCGATTTGAAGGCCATCTTGCGGGTGGTGATCGCCGGGAAACCTTCCTGCAGATCGAAGCGCAGCATGGCGCCCGGAAAGCTGATGGTGTTCACGCCGGTACGGTTGGCCTGTTTGGTGCCGTTGTTGATGACGTGCGACACCAGATCGAGATATTGCTTCATGAGTTACCTGTGTCCTTGAGCCCCGGCAAACGGCGCCGGGGTTCGAATATTTAAGCTGTCGGTGCAACCGGCGCCGCCGGGGCGCGGTGGTAGGCCAGCCAGATCAGGAACAGCCCGCCGATGATCATCGGTACGCAGAGTACCTGACCCATGGTCAGCCAGTTCCAGGCCAGATAGCCCAGTTGCGCGTCCGGCACGCGGACGAATTCGACGATGAAACGGAAGATGCCATAGAACAGCGCGAACATGCCCGAGACCGCCATGGTTGGTCGCGGCTTGCGCGAGAACAGCCAGAGGATCAGGAACAGCGCCACGCCTTCGAGCGCGAACTGATACAGCTGCGACGGGTGACGCGGCAGTTGCGCCGGGTCGCTGAACGGCGGGAACACCATGGCCCACGGCACGTCAGTGGCCTTGCCCCACAGCTCGGCGTTGATGAAGTTGCCGATGCGCCCGGCGCCCAGGCCGATCGGCACCATCGGCGCGACGAAGTCCATCAGCTGGAAGAACGACTTGCCATTACGCTTGCCGAACCACAGCGCGGCCAGCATCACGCCGATGAAACCGCCGTGGAACGACATGCCGCCCTTCCACACTTCGAAAATCAGCGTCGGGTTGGCGATGTAGGCGCTCAGGTCGTAGAACAGCACATAGCCCAGACGCCCGCCGACAATCACCCCCATCGACAGCCAGAACACCAGGTCGGAGAGTTTTTCCTTGGTCCAGGTCGGGTCGAAACGGTTGAGCCGGCGCGATGCCAGCAGCCACGCGCCGCCGATGCCGACCAGGTACATCAGGCCGTACCAGTGGATTTTCAGCGGACCGATGGCCAAAGCCACCGGATCGATCTGCGGGTAAGGCAGCATTGCGACTCCTCGTTAGCATTCAAATCTTCAAAAATTCCCGGGCGACGCTGTCACCTCAGGATTAAGCCAGGATTGCGACCTGCCAAAACAGACGGCTCAGAACAGAAAGCTCAGGCCCACGCAAAACAGCAAAGTCGCGAACAGCCGTTTCAGCAACTTCGGCGACAACCTGTGCGCCAGCCGCGCGCCGAGACGGGCGAACACCATGCTGGTCAGCGCAATGCCAAGCAGTGCCGGCAAATACACAAAACCGAGACTATGGGCCGGCAGCAACGGATCATGCCAGCCCAGAATCATGAAACTTATTGCACTTGCGACAGCGATTGGCAGGCCACAGGCCGACGATGTCGCCACGGCCTGCTGCATCGGCACGCTGCGCCAGGTCAGGAACGGCACGGTCAGCGAGCCGCCGCCAATCCCGAAAATCGCCGAGGCCCAGCCGATCACACTGCCGGCCATGGTCAGACCGAGCTTGCCGGGCACCGTTCGGCTGGCCTTGGGTTTGACGTCCAGCGCCAGCTGCGCGGCGATCACCAGGGCGAACACACCGATGATCTTTTGCAGGTTGGGCCCGGAGATCGCCTCGGCGGTCAGCGCACCGAAACCGGCGCCGAGCAGGATGCCGACGGTCATCCACTTGAAGATCGGCCAGCGCACGGCGCCGCGTCGATGATGCTCGCGCACGGCATTGACCGACGTGAAGATGATCGTCGCCAGGGACGTGCCGACCGCCAGATGGGTCAGGATCGACGGGTCGAAGCCCTGTAAGGTGAAACTGAACACCAGCACCGGCACGATGATGATCCCGCCGCCCACCCCGAACAGCCCGGCCAGTACGCCCGCACAGGCGCCCAGCGCCAGATAGAGCAGAAATTCCATGACTGCCTCCCAAGGCGCGTCCCCAAAACCGGAGCGGCATGGTAACGGATGGATACCCTTCGGCTCCACTGGCGATGGATGCACGGACGATGTCTGCGTAGAGTGGGCAAAAAACACACAAGGACCACCTTATGTGCCTGATTGTTTTCGCCTGGCGACCGGGGCATGCCCAGCCGCTGATCGTCGCGGCCAACCGTGACGAATTCTACGCCCGGCCCAGCCTGCCGTTGGCCCAGTGGCCCGAGTCGCCGCATGTTCATGCCGGCCGGGATCTTGAGGCCGGTGGAACCTGGCTCGGTCTTGGCGCCAACGGTCGCTTTGCGGCGCTGACCAACATTCGCGATCCGCATCAGCCGCCGGCGCGACGCTCTCGGGGCGAGCTGGTGGCTGGGTTTCTGACCGGAACGCTGTCGATCGATGACTATTTGTCCGACGTTGTCGCCCGTTCGCCGGACTATGCCGGGTTCAATCTGCTGCTGGGCAATGCCAACGAGCTGTGGCATTTCAATGCGCGGTCTTCGGAACCGGTAATGCTGCAGCCCGGCGTCTACGGACTTTCAAACGCGGGACTGGATACGCCGTGGCCGAAACTGCTCAAGGCGAAGGCGGCATTGAGTGCGGTGCTGGATGATCCGCAGCCCGAGCGTTTGTTGGCGTTGTTGGGGGATGCGCAAACGGCGCCGTTTGCTGATCTGCCGGATACCGGCGTGGGGCTGGCGACCGAGTCGTTGTTGTCGAGTGTGTTTATTGCCAGCCAAAGTTACGGGACGCGGGCGAGTACGGCGTTGATTGTGCAGGCGGACGGGACGCGGCGGATGGTGGAGCGCAGTTTCGGGCCGTATGGCGGGCATCTGGGGGAAGTGGAGGTCAATATATAAAGATCGCAGCCCGAAGGCTGCGATCTTGTCTTTCTAGAGCGGTTTGACCGCCGCCGGATTGACCATCTTCGCCAGTCCGAGGTTCTTCAGCGCCAGTTGCAGCGAGCTGTGGATAACCTGCGGGTTATCGATGGTCATCAATTCCGCCAGCAGATCCTTGGCCTTGCTCAGGTTGATCTGACGCAGCATCCATTTCACCTTCGGCAGGTTGGTGGCGTTCATCGACAGACTGTCGAAACCCATCGCCATCAACAGCACCGCTGCTGCCGGGTCACCGGCCATCTCGCCGCAGATGCTCACCGGCTTGCCTTCGGCATGGGCGTCGCGCACTACGGTTTGCAGGGCTTGCAGCACCGCCGGGTGCAGGTAGTCGTAAAGATCGGCCACCCGTGGGTTGTTGCGGTCCACCGCCAGCAGATACTGGGTCAAGTCGTTGGAGCCGACCGACAGGAAGTCCACCATCCGCGCCAGCTCTTTGGTCTGGTAAACCGCCGCAGGAATTTCGATCATCACGCCCACCGGCGGCATCGGCACGTCGGTGCCTTCGTCGCGCACTTCGCCCCAGGCCCGGTGGATCAGGTGCAGCGCCTCTTCGAGCTCGTGGATGCCGGAGATCATCGGCAGCAGGATCCGCAGGTTGTTCAGGCCTTCGCTGGCCTTGAGCATCGCGCGGGTCTGCACCAGGAAGATTTCCGGGTGGTCGAGGGTGACGCGAATCCCGCGCCAGCCGAGAAACGGGTTGTCTTCCTTGATCGGGAAGTACGACAGCGACTTGTCACCGCCGATGTCCAGGCTGCGCATGGTCACCGGTTGCGGGTGGAACGCGGCAAGCTGCTCGCGGTAAATCGCCAGTTGTTCCTTCTCGCTCGGGAAGCGCTGGTTGATCATGAACGGCACTTCGGTGCGGTACAGACCAACGCCTTCGGCGCCGCGCTTCTGCGCCCGCGCCACATCGGCCAACAGGCCGGTGTTGACCCACAGCGGCATGCGGTGGCCATCGAGGGTCACGCACGGCAGATCGCGCAGGGAGTCGAGGCCCAGCGCCAGTTGTTTCTCTTCTTCCACCACCTCGGCGAACTGCTTGATCAGCACTTCGCTCGGGTTGGTATAGATTTCACCCTTGAGCCCGTCGACGATCATCGGAATGCCATCGACCTTGGCGTATGGCAAGTCGACTACACCCATCACCGTCGGGATACCCATGGCCCGTGCCAGGATCGCGACGTGGGAGTTACCCGAACCGAGCACCGATACCAGACCGACCAGCGTGCCTTCCGGCACCTCGCCGAGCATCGCCGGCGTCAGTTCTTCGCTGACCAGAATGGTCTTTTCCGGGTAGACCAGGTTCTGCTGACGCTCTTCCTGCAGGTAGGCGAGCAGGCGGCGGCCCAGGTCCTTGACGTCCGACGCCCGCTCACGCAGGTACTCGTCGTCCATCAAATCGAAACGGTTGACGTGATCGGTCACGACCTGACGCAACGCGCCCTGGGCCCACTGGCCGGTCTTGATCACGTTGGTGATTTCGCTGCCCAGCGAGGCATCGTCGAGCATCATCAGGTAGACGTCGAACAGCGCGCGCTCTTCCGGACGCAGCTGGGTCGCCAGTTTGGCCGACAACGCACGCATGTCGGCGCGCACGCCTTCGATGGCGGTCTTGAACAGCGCCAGTTCCGCGTCGATGTCGGTGATGGTCTTGTCCGGCACCACGTCCAGATCCGCTGGTGGCAGCATGACCACCGCGGTACCGACCGCCGCACCCGGCGAACCCGGCACGCCGACGAACTTGGCTTCCTGGATGCCCTTGCCCTGACGGCCCAGGCCACGGATCGAGCCGGTGGCCTCGGCGTGGGCGATTACGCCCGCGAGCTGCGCGCTCATGGTCACGAGGAAGGCTTCTTCACCTTCATCGAACTGGCGGCGTTCTTTTTGCTGGATGACCAACACGCCGACGACGCGGCGGTGGTGAATGATCGGCGCCCCGAGGAACGAGGCGTAGCGCTCCTCGCCGGTTTCGGCGAAGTAGCGGTAGCGCGGGTGATCCGCGGCGTTTTCGAGGTTCAGGGGTTCTTCACGCGTGCCGACCAGGCCGACCAGACCTTCGTTGGGTGCCATGCTGACCTTGCCGATCGAGCGCTTGTTCAAGCCCTCGGTGGCCATCAGCACGAAGCGGTTGGTCTCTGGATCAAGCAGGTAGACCGAGCAGACCTGGCTGCCCATGGCCTCTTTGACGCGCAACACAATAATCCCCAACGCCGCCTTGAGATCCTTGGCGGAGTTAACTTCCTGGACGATCTTGCGCAGCGTATTGAGCATGGCTCGGGGTCGAACTCCGTCGTCAGTCGCGCGCTAAAAGGCGCGGGGCAAGCTCTTTGAGAGCGCGGCGATACACTTCGCGCTTGAATGTCACCACCTGGCCCAACGGATACCAATAACTGACCCAGCGCCAGCCATCGAACTCCGGTTTACCGGTCAAATCCATCCGCACCCGCTGCTCGTTGGAGATCAGGCGCAGGAGAAACCATTTCTGTTTCTGGCCGATGCACAGCGGTTGGCTATGGGTTCGCACCAGACGTTGCGGCAAACGATAGCGCAACCAGCCCCGGGTACAGGCGAGAATTTCAACATCTTCGCGTTCCAGGCCAACTTCTTCGTTCAGCTCGCGGTACAAGGCGTCTTCCGGCGTCTCCTCGGGATTGATTCCCCCCTGCGGAAACTGCCAGGCATCTTGATTGATACGGCGAGCCCATAGCACCTGGCCGGCGTCATTCGTCAGAATGATCCCGACATTAGGGCGGAAACCATCGGGGTCGATCACGGCAACAACCTCGCAAACGCATGTCGCCGCATTGTTCCACAAAGGTTGTGAAGGCGGCAACGAAGGTTCCGAGCTTATGTGCACTCTTGTGAAAAGACCGTATTCTTGTGGCCTTTTTACTGACTTTTCAGCGGGTAACTGCAATGCGCCTGGCTTTATTCGATTTGGACAACACCCTTCTGGGCGGCGACAGCGATCACGCTTGGGGCGATTATCTGTGCGAACGCGGCTTCCTCGACCCGATCGCCTACAAGACGCGCAACGACGAGTTCTATCAGGATTACCTGGCCGGCAAACTGGATAACGCGGCCTACCTGAACTTCTGCCTGGAGATCCTCGGCCGCACCGAAATGGCCGTGCTTGACCAGTGGCACAACGATTACATGCGCGACTGCATCGAGCCGATCGTGCTGCCGAAGGCACTCGATTTGCTGAAAAAGCACCGTGATGCCGGCGACAAACTGGTGATCATCACCGCCACCAACCGCTTCGTCACCGCGCCAATTGCGGTGCGCCTGGGCGTCGAAACCCTGATCGCCACCGAGTGCGAGATGCAGGATGGCCGCTACACCGGGCGCAGCACCGACGTGCCGTGCTTCCGCGAAGGCAAGGTGACACGCCTGAACCGCTGGCTGGAAGAGACCGGGCATTCGCTGGAAGGCAGCTATTTCTACAGCGACTCGATGAACGACCTGCCGCTGCTGGAGCAGGTGGCGAATCCGGTGGCAGTCGACCCGGATCCGAACCTGCGGGCCGAAGCCGAGAAGCGCGGCTGGCCGGTGATTTCGCTGCGCGACTGAAACCGCAGCAGGCGCCTGGCCTTAAACCGGCTTGGCGCCCATCAACCCGGCAATCGCGATAAAGCAGACCAGCCCGAACAACGCCAGCCCCAGGCTGAACCGACCCACGCCGCCCGGCGCCTTGCGCAACCGGTTCAAACGCACCAGCAGCCAGAACCACGCCAGCGCCGCCACGGTGTAGAGCACGCTCGACGCCAGAATCCACGTCTGCCCCAGCGGCCAGCCCACCAGATGCACCATCCACCAGCCAGTGAACGGCATGCTCACCAGCGCCAGCACGATCAGCAGCCAGACAAACAGCCATGGCCGTTGCAACGTACGGCTGCCCGCCGTCGCGTCGCCGTTGCGTCGTGCGCGCCAGACCCGGATTCCCAGGCCCAACGCACCGAGCAAGAGCACCGCAGTCGCCAGCATGTGCGCCGCTTTCAGGGCGGTTAACGTTTCCATGATCCGATTTCCTTATGGCCTGCCCATCAGCGTAGCCGTTCAGCCAAGAAACAGCTGATAGGCCGGGTTGTCGCTTTCGTCCCAGTACGGGTAGCCGATTTCCTCAAGGGCTGCGGGCACCAGATGACGTTCGTCGTGGGGCACTTGCAGGCCCGCGACCACGCGGCCGTCCGCTGCACCGTGGTTTCGGTAGTGGAACATCGAGATGTTCCAGCGACCGCCGAGCTTGTTGAGGAAGTTGAACAGCGCGCCCGGACGCTCCGGGAACTCGAATCGCAGCACCACTTCATCGACCACATGCGCCGCACGACCACCGACCATGTGACGGATGTGCAGCTTGGCCAGTTCGTTGTCGGTCAGGTCGAGCACCGGGAAACCCTGCTCGGTCAGGCTCGCCAGCAGCGCACTGCGCGGGTCGTTGTCCGGGTGGGTCTGCACGCCGACGAAGATGTGCGCTTCGCTGCCATTGTTGTAGCGGTAGTTGAATTCGGTGATCTGGCGCTTGCCGATGGCCTCGCAGAACGCCTTGAAGCTGCCGGCCTTCTCCGGGATGGTCACGGCGATGATCGCTTCGCGGCCTTCACCCAGTTCGGCGCGCTCGGCGACGTGACGCAAGCGGTCGAAGTTGACGTTGGCCCCCGAGTCGATGGCCACGAAGGTCTGGCCGCTGACGCCGCGCTGCTCGACGTACTTCTTGATCCCGGCCACGCCCAGCGCGCCGGCCGGTTCGGTGATCGAGCGGGTATCGTCGTAGATGTCCTTGATCGCCGCGCAGATTTCGTCGGTGCTGACGGTGATCACTTCGTCGACGTAATCCTTGCAGATGTCGAAGGTGTGCTGGCCGATCTGCGCCACCGCCACGCCGTCGGCGAAGATACCCACGGCCGGCAGTACCACGCGCTCGCCCGCGGCCATCGCCGCTTGCAGGCAGTTGGAGTCGTCGGGCTCGACGCCGATGACCTTGATGTCCGGACGCAGGTATTTCACGTACGCCGCGATGCCGGCGATCAGACCGCCGCCGCCCACCGGAACGAAGATCGCGTCCAGTGGCTGCGGGTGCTGACGCAGGATTTCCATCGCCACGGTGCCCTGCCCGGCAATGGTGTGCGGATCGTCGTACGGGTGGATGTAGACGTAGCCTTTTTCATCGACCAGTTTCAGCGAGTAGGCCAGGGCTTCCGGGAAGGAATCGCCGTGCAGCACCACCTTGCCGCCACGGGAGCGCACGCCTTCGACCTTGATCTCCGGGGTGGTCTTGGGCATCACGATGGTCGCTTTCACGCCCAGCACTTTCGCCGCCAGGGCCAGGCCCTGCGCATGGTTGCCCGCCGACGCGGTGACCACGCCGCGAGCGCGCTCTTCGTCGCTCAACTGGGTCAGCTTGTTGTAGGCGCCGCGAATCTTGAACGAGAACACCGGCTGCAAGTCTTCGCGCTTGAGCCAGATGTCGTTACCCAGCCGCTCGGAGAGCTGGCGGGCGTTCTGCAGCGGGGTTTCTACGGCAACGTCATAAACGCGCGAGGTGAGGATCTTTTTGACGTACTGTTCGAGCATCGGAAAGCATCACTGGCGATTGGGCGGGACCAACGAGTCTAACCCGGCTTTTGGGCGCACGACCACACGAATCCAGA
This sequence comes from Pseudomonas sp. GW823-FHT04A03, assembly GCF_058796615.1. Classification (NCBI taxonomy): domain Bacteria; kingdom Pseudomonadati; phylum Pseudomonadota; class Gammaproteobacteria; order Pseudomonadales; family Pseudomonadaceae; genus Pseudomonas; species Pseudomonas sp. GW823-FHT04A03. The sequence continues at coordinate 113,425 of NZ_JBXAIV010000009.1, read as the reverse complement.
GGTTTTAGCCCGGCTTGAGGCTATAATGCCGGCCTTTCCGTTCTTACCTTGCCCGCTTCCGGAGCCCGCATGACCCAGGATCAACTCAAACAGGCCGTGGCCCAGGCCGCCGTCGACTTCATCCTTCCGAAACTCGACGACAAGAGCATCGTCGGCGTCGGCACCGGCTCCACCGCCAACTGCTTCATCGACGCCCTGGCCCAGCACAAGGGCGCGTTCGATGGCGCGGTCGCGAGCTCCGAAGCCACCGCCGCGCGCCTCAAGGGTCACGGGATTCCGGTGTACGAACTGAACACCGTGAGCAACCTGGAGTTCTACGTCGACGGCGCCGATGAAAGCGACGAACACCTGAACCTGATCAAGGGCGGCGGCGCAGCCCTGACCCGCGAGAAGATCGTCGCGGCCGTGGCCCAGACCTTCATCTGCATCGCTGACGCCAGCAAGCTGGTGCCGGTGCTGGGCGCGTTCCCGCTGCCGGTGGAAGTGATCCCGATGGCTCGCAGCCACGTGGCCCGCCAGCTGGTGAAGCTGGGCGGCGACCCGGTCTACCGCGAAGGCGTGCTGACCGACAACGGCAACATCATCCTCGACGTGCACAACCTGCAGATCAACAATCCGGTGGAGCTGGAAGCGCAGATCAACGCGATCGTCGGCGTGGTCACCAACGGCCTGTTCGCGGCGCGCCCGGCGGATCTGTTGTTGCTGGGCACCAGCGAAGGTGTGAAAACCCTGAAGGCTGAGTAACTCAAATCTGCCCACATTTTTCTGGGCAGATGAAAAACCTGTGGGAGCTGGCTTGCCAGCGATAGCGGTGTATCAGTCGACATGTTTAGTGACTGAACTTCCCTCATCGCGAGCAAGCTCGCTCCCACAGTGTTTTGTGAAGCGGATTAGTTCTGCACAGGCTTCCTGAAGACATAAAACAGATTCGGTTCGCTCACCAGATACAACGTCCCGTCGTCATCCATCGCGATACCTTCCGCCTGCGGCACGGTTTTCTTCAGGCCCTGCCGGCCACCGCTCAATGACATGGTGCTCAACGGGCGCCCGTCCACATCCAGTTCCAGAATCAGCCGTGACTCGTCGGACAGCGCCAACAAATGGCCGCTACGCTCGTCGTATTGCAGGCTCGACAGATCGCGCACGAACATCCCGGCATCGCGCTTGGGATTGTTGATCACGTGTACTGCGTAGGATTTTTCCGGATTGAAGTGCGGGAAACCGTGCACTTCATAGATCAGCATCGGATCCCGCTCCTTGGCCACGAACAGGCGCTTGCCCACCGAGTCGTACGCCAGGCCTTCAAAGCCCTTGTTGCCGCTCATGTGTACACCGAGGGTCATCTGCTCGGCGTCCGCTGCATCGAGGAACGTGGTGTCGTGTTCCAGATGGATCTTGATCAGCCGTTGCTGGCGTTCATCGGTGATCACGTAGGTGTCGGCGCTGATGAACTCCACCGCCTCCGGATCGCCGAAGCCGATCAAGGCAACACGACGCAGGATCGCGCCGTCCAGCGACAGCTCGATCAGTTCGGCATTCTTGTTGGTCACGGTGAACAGGCTCTTGCGCACCGGATCGTAGGTCAGCGCCGAGACATCGTCGTTCAGCCCGTCGATGACCTTCGCTTCGATCTCCACTCGATACTGATCGAGCCCGATGGCCTCGCTGCTCATCGGCTGCCAGAGCGTATGCAGGTTGAACCAGGCACGCTCGAACAGTCGCATGTATTGGCCGATCGCAATCAACGCGATCAGGGCAATCACCGACAAGATGATGAATAGAGGCTTGGGACGGGCAAGTCGACGCATTCGGGCAGGCTCGGAGTCAAAACAGGCGGATGAAATATCACGCCTGTCTGAACTGAAGCTTAATGGCCACTTGCCTTGGGCGACAACTGCACAGATCGGCAATTGCTGAAGGAGAGATTACTTCTGCTTTTCGAAGCGGTAGAACAGGTTCGGCTCGCTGACCATGTACAGCGTACCCGCCTCGTCCATGGTCACGCCTTCGGCGCGGGGAATGGTTTTCTTCAAGCCGTTGAAACCGCCGAGCAGGGTCATGAAGCTGACTTGCTCGCCCTTCTCGTCCAGCTCCAGCAACAGGTGCGAATCAGCGGACAGCACCAGGGTGTGACCGGTGCGCGGGTCAATCGACAGGGCCGAGAGGTTGCGAATGTCGAGTTCGTCGCTGTCGAGTTTCTGCTTGTCGCCCTTGAGCGTCTGGCTGCCGTCGCTTTTCCAGGTGAACAGCGCAGGCGGACGCTCCTCGCCCAGCAGCAGTTGCTGGTTGCGGGCGTCCCAGGTGATAGCTTCGAACGCCTTGTTCTGGTCTTTCGACGGGCCGAGGTCGTATTTCGGGAAATCGTCGCGCTTCAGTTCGCGGGTCTCGGCATCGACCTTGACGATGGAGAGCATGTGCTCGCGCTCATCGACAATCGCCATCAAGCCGTTTTCCATCACCGTCAGGCCTTCCGGATTGCTCCAGCCCACCAGCGGCATCTTGCGCAGCACGTCACCCTGCAGTGTCAGCTCGACCAGGAATGGATTCTTGCCCATCACCGAAAACAGGGTTTTGGTCTGCGGGTTATAGGACAGATCCGAAGCTTCGTCCTTTTCCATGCCCGGCAGCAGCTTGGCATCGATGACCGCCCGATAGTCCGGGAGCCAGACACTTTCCTGTTTCTCCGCCGTGCTTTCGAAACGCTCCAGCACCCACAAAACGCCCCGGTCATCCCAATGCATGGCAAACGCCAGCCCGTACGCAGCGGCGGCTGCCAACAAAAGCCAGGAATACCAACGCAGTGCGAAGCGTGAACGGCGAGCGGGCTTGATCTGAGTTTGAGCTGACATCAAAGGACGTGTTCCGAAAATTCAGGCTATGGGTAATAGCACAAAGAGGCCGGCTCAGACGCCAGAATGACCGGAATTATCCGGACAAAATGTGAAAAAAACGGCAAATGGCCGGTTTGCCTTATGTGTTTGCGAGCTGCAACACAAAAACAAATGTGGGAGCGAGTTCGCTCCCACTGTTTTACTCAGAATTGCAGTCAGCGAACGCTGCTGGTGAAGCGACTGGCGCCCGGCAGTTCCAGCACGATCTCATCGCCAACGTTCAGCGGGCCGACACCCACCGGCGTACCGGTCAGGATCACGTCACCGGCCTGCAGAGAGAAGCAACCGGCCATGTGCTGGATCATCGGCACGATCGGGTTGAGCATTGCGCTGCTGTTGCCGTCCTGGCGCACTTCGCCGTTGATGGTCAGGCGAATGCCGATGTCGGTCAGGTCGGCAAAGGTGCTGCCCACCACGAACGGCGCAATCACCGCCGCGCCGTCGAACGACTTGGCGATTTCCCACGGCAGGCCCTTGGACTTGAGCTCGGCCTGCTTGTCACGCAGGGTCAGGTCCAGCGCCGGGGCGAAACCGGAGATCGCGTCCAGCACTTCTTCGCGGCTCGGCTTGGTCGACAGCAGCTTGCCGATCAAAACGGCGATTTCCGCTTCGTAATGAACGGAGCCGCGCTCGGTCGGAATGCTGAAACCGCCTTCCAGCGGCACCACACAACTGCCCGGCTTGATGAACAGCAACGGCTCGGTAGGCACCGGGTTGTCCAGTTCCTTGGCGTGTTCGGCGTAGTTACGGCCGATGCATACCACTTTCCCCAGCGGAAAATGAATCCGCGTACCGTCGACATACTGGTGCTGATAGCTCATTACCGACTCCTGCCTTCATTGATTCATCAGGGATTGCCAATCAAACCGCGAAGATCTTGCCCGGGTTCATGATGCCGTTCGGGTCGAACACCGCCTTGACCGCTTTCATGTATTCGATTTCCACCGGCGAGCGGCTGTAGGTCAAATAGTCGCGCTTGGTCATGCCCACGCCGTGTTCGGCGGAAATCGAACCGTTGTACTTCTCGACGGTTTCGAACACCCACTTGTTGACGGTGGCGCACTTGGCGAAAAACTCGTCCTTGCTCAGGTTGTCCGGCTTGAGGATGTTCAGGTGCAGGTTGCCGTCGCCAATATGGCCGAACCAGACGATTTCGAAATCCGGGTAATGTTCGCCGACGATCGCGTCGATTTCCTGCAAAAATGCCGGGACTTTCGAGACGGTGACCGAGATGTCGTTCTTGTACGGCGTCCAGTGGGAGATGGTTTCGGAGATGTACTCGCGCAGTTTCCACAGGTTCTGCAACTGGGTTTCGCTCTGGCTCATCACGCCGTCCAGCACCCAACCCTGCTCCACGCAATGCTCGAAGGTTTCCAGGGCGGTGTTGGCCACCTCTTCGGTGGTCGCCTCGAATTCCAGCAAGGCATAGAACGGGCAGTCGGTTTCGAACGGCGCCGGGACATCGCCACGGCCCATGACCTTGGCCAGGGCCTTGTCGGAGAAAAATTCGAACGCGGTCAGGTCGAGCCGGCCCTGAAAGGCGTGCAGCACCGGCATGATCGAATCGAAATCGGCCGTGCCGAGGACCATCGCGGTCAGGTTTTTCGGCGAGCGATCCAGGCGCATGGTGGCCTCGACCACAAAACCGAGGGTGCCTTCGGCGCCGATGAACAGCTGCCGCAGGTCATAACCGGTGGCGTTCTTGATCAGGTCTTTGTTGAGTTCCAGCACATCGCCCTTGCCGGTCACGACTTTCATGCCTGCGACCCAGTTGCGGGTCATGCCGTAGCGAATGACCTTGATTCCGCCGGCATTGGTGCCGATGTTGCCGCCAATCTGGCTGGAACCTGCCGAAGCGAAGTCCACCGGGTAGTACAAGTCATGTCCTTCGGCGGCGTTCTGCAATTGCTCGGTGACCACGCCCGGCTGACAGACGGCAGTACGGTCGGTCAGGTTGATGTCGAGAATCTGATTCATGTAGTCGAACGACACGACCACTTCGCCATTGGCGGCCACGGCCGCGGCGGAAAGACCGGTTCGCCCGCCCGACGGCACCAGCGCCACTTTATGCTCATTGGCCCAGCGGACGACGGCCTGCACCTGCTCGATGGTCTTGGGGAACACGATGGCGCTCGGCGCCGGGGCGAAGTGCTTGGTCCAGTCCTTGCCGTAAGCGTTCAGGGAGTCGGCATCGGTCAGGACCTTGCCAGGCTCGACCAGGGTCTTCAGTTCATCAATCAGGGCAGGATTGGTCATCGACGGAACTCTCGAACAATTCATGGTCATCCTGAGAACGCTTCACGTCGCAGGAATGAGTGTTTAGCGGGGTGGCTATGCTAGCATACCGACCCCGCAGGCCAGTGCCCAAGGCCGGTTCTGCGGTGACGGCTTTCTTGTCGTCCAGGTCAATGTCTGTTGACCATTTCCTGCCATTTTTCTCCGGGATACAGGTTTACGCAGATGAGCAAGACTTCTCTCGATAAGAGCAAGATCAAGTTCCTTCTTCTCGAAGGCGTCCACCAATCGGCTGTCGACGTCCTCAAGGCGGCGGGCTACACCAGCATCGAATACCTGACAGGCTCCCTGCCGGAAGCCCAGCTCAAGGAAAAGATCGCTGACGCTCACTTCATCGGCATTCGTTCGCGCACCCAACTGACCGAAGAGATCTTCGATCACGCGAAGAAGCTGGTCGCGGTCGGCTGTTTCTGCATCGGCACCAACCAGGTCGACCTGGAAGCGGCCCGCGAGCGCGGCATCGCCGTGTTCAACGCACCGTACTCCAACACCCGCTCCGTTGCCGAGCTGGTGCTGGCCGAAGCGATCCTGCTGCTGCGCGGCATCCCTGAGAAAAACGCTTCCTGCCACCGTGGCGGCTGGATCAAGTCCGCAGCCAACTCCTTCGAGATCCGTGGCAAGAAACTGGGCATCGTCGGCTACGGCTCGATCGGTACTCAGCTGTCGGTCCTGGCTGAAGGCCTGGGCATGCAGGTGTTCTTCTACGACACCGTAACCAAGCTGCCACTGGGCAACGCGACCCAGGTCGGCAACCTGCACGAGCTGTTGGGCATGTCCGACATCGTCACCCTGCACGTTCCGGAAACCGCTGCGACCCAGTGGATGATCGGCGAGAAGGAAATCCGCGCCATCAAGAAGGGCGGCATCCTGATCAACGCTGCACGCGGCACCGTGGTCGAGCTGGATCACCTGGCCGCTGCGATCAAGGACAAGCACCTGATCGGCGCCGCCATCGACGTGTTCCCGGTCGAGCCGCGCTCCAACGACGAAGAGTTCGAAAGCCCGCTGCGTGGCCTGGACAACGTGATCCTGACCCCGCACATCGGCGGTTCCACCGCTGAAGCGCAGGCCAACATCGGTCTGGAAGTGGCAGAAAAACTGGTCAAGTACAGCGACAACGGTACTTCGGTATCGTCCGTGAACTTCCCGGAAGTGGCCCTGCCGGCTCACCCTGGCAAGCACCGCCTGCTGCACATCCACGAGAACATCCCGGGTGTGATGAGCGAGATCAACAAGGTCTTCGCCGAAAACGGCATCAACATCTCCGGTCAGTTCCTGCAGACCAACGAGAAGGTCGGCTACGTGGTGATCGACGTCGACGCCGAGTACTCGGAGCTGGCGCAAGAGAAGCTGCAACACGTCAACGGCACCATCCGTAGCCGCGTGTTGTTCTGATCCGACGCTGAGCGACAAAAAAAGGGAGCCTTCGGGCTCCCTTTTTCATGCACGCGAAAACGTCATTCGACGTTGACGGTGATCTTCTTCGACACGATCGGCGGATCGAACGCCATGTGGCCGCTGTCACCCAGCTCCAGCTGCAGTGTGTGCTTGCCCGGCGCGAGCTTGATGTCGGCCTGGGTCTGCGCCTTGCCGAAGTGCATGTGGTTGGCGTCGGTCGGCACCACGGAGCCGGCCGGAACGATTTCCTTGGCATCGATCAGCAGATGGTGATGACCGGTGTTCTTGGTGACGTCACCGGCCGGTGCCAGCGCGATGTCCTTTACACCGAACTTGACCGTAAAGGTCTGCGGAACCGTGGCTCCGTCCTCGGGAGAAACGATGAACACTTCGGCGCCCTTCGGTGCCGGTGTGGCCGCACTGGCCAGTACCGAAACACCCATCAGCACACCGGCCAACGCTGCACGTGACATAAAGCTTTTCATTTTCTTCTCCAGTTTTTCCGTAAAATCCGCACGGTCATGACAACTTCATGACCATTCGTTGTCGAAGGCACTCGACAACCATAGCAAAGCGAGCCTGGAAAACAGGCCGATATCGATTTCAAAGGAGTGACCATGCGTTTTCTGCCTGGCCTGATCTGCCTGCTTCCCCTTCTGAGCCCTCTGGCTCACGCCGAACTGATTGATGACGTCAACGACCGTGGCGAGTTGCGCATAGCCCTTGAGGCTAATACACCGCCCTTCAATTTCAAGGACGGCGACACGCTCACGGGGTTCGAGGTCGAGCTTGGGCAGCTGCTGGCCAACGAACTGGATGTGCGTGCCGACTTCATCGTCACCGACGAAGCCGATCTGCTCCAGGGCGTTGAAAGCGGCAAGTACGACGTCGCGCTCAACCACATAGCACTGACACCCGAGCTCAAGGATCGTTTCGACGTCAGCGAACCTTACACGCAGGTCAATGCACAATTGCTGGCTAAAAAGGATGAGCAGCCTCGGCCACTGGTGCTGGTGCAGACACTGACGGAAGAGAAACCGAAGGTCGGACCGCCGGTGGATCTGGCGATTCCGTTTCAGAAGGGCAACCCGGCGTTTCACGCGAGCCTTGAGAATGCGTTGCAGCGGATCCGGGCGGATGGGCGGCTGGAGGCGTTGTCGAAGAAGTGGTTGAGTGTGCAGGCTACGGAAAACTGAAGTGAGCGTGACTAGTCGAGCAAGCTGAGGGCCTGTGCGGCTTGCGGCAGTTCGAGTTCGCTGAAGACCTGTACACCATGGCGTTTGAGCAACGCGGCGGTAACGCCCTCGCCACTCACCTTCACCCCACTGAACGTGCCGTCATAGGTCAACAGATTCCCGCACGAAGGACTGTTGGCCTTGAGCACCGCCACCCGAATCCCGTGCTTTTGCACCAGCGCCAGCGCCTGCCGCGCGCCATCCAGAAACTGCGCACTGACATCTTCGCCCTCGGTAGTGATCACCGAGGCGAGTCCGTCCAGCACTTCGCTGCCCTGCCCGCCCGGAATCTCTGCCGCCGCCCGAGGCGTCGGCAAACCACCGGCGACTTCCGGGCACAGCGGCACTACTCGCCCTTCGGCAATCCACTGTTCCAGCAGATCGAACGGCCCGCTGGCCCCACCGTCGTAACGCACGCGATGCCCCAGCAGGCAGCGACTCACGAGGATCTTCTGCATCCTAGAACGGCTCGTTGCCACGACGACGGAACCAGCCTGTCAGCGACAGCCGCTCGCGGCTGGCCGGCAACACTTCATGAGGGACTTCGCCGGAGAGAAACACCACCAGACAACCGCCCGTAGGCTGTACGTCATGAACGCGGTCATTCTCCAGGTACATGCGCAGTTGCCCGCCATCTTCGGGCAGCCAGCTGTCATTGAGGTAGATCACCGCCGAGACCATGCGCCGGTCATCGTCGCGGAAACGGTCGACATGCTTGCGATAGAACGCACCCGGCGGGTACAGGGCGAAGTGGCACTCGAAGTCTTCAAGGCCCAGAAACAACCCGCGATTGAGCGCCTCGCGCAGGCTGTCCATCAGGTTCAGGTAGCGGTCGCTGGCCTCGGCCTGACCGGGGTCGATCCATTGGATATGGTCGCCACGAATCCCCTCGCGGATCTCCGAAAACGGGCCACGTCCGACCCCCGCCGGCGCCAGTTCACCTTCGGCGTTACGTTTGCGGCACTCGGCCGCCAGTGCGCGGGTCAAATCCGCAGGCAGGAAAATGTTCTGCTGCGACCAGCCGCGCTCGGCCAGGTCGTCGACGATACGTAACAGCAGCGGGTGATCAGAGGATATTTGCATGGCGCGCATAGTATGCCTGCGGCAAGAAATCCGACAGAGCCACGCGGCGGCTTGATACGAATTCTCGACAAGTACTGGCACCGCACGGAGAATAGTCGGCTGCCGACAGGAGTCCTTATGCGCCGTTTGCTTTTTTCACTGTTGATGTTCTGCGTTTTGCCCGCCTGGGCGGACGGCCACGACCAGTTGTACAAGGTCGCCGGCTGGCCAGAACAACGCGCGCATTTCAACGACGCCCTGAGTGCCGCGCAGCAGCGTTACCAGAACAGCCTGCCGCCGGCGGTGTTTCAGGCGCTGGTGAACAACAGCAACCAGCGCTTCGCCCCTCAGGCCGTGGATCAACGCGCCGAAGCGCAGCTGCGCAAGAACCTCGCCGATCCGAAACCGGCCCTATCGTTCTTTCAGTCTCCGTTGGGCAAGAAGATCGTCGCCGCCGAACTGCTGGCGACCCGCCGCGATCAATTGGCAAAGAACGCCAAGGGCCTGCCGAAGATGCCGGCCAGCGACAGCCGCCTGCTGATCATCGGCCACCTCGCCCAGGCCCTGCCCGCCCGTGAAGCCGGTGCCGAAGTCAGCCTGGCGATTGCCGGCGTGGCGGCGGATAGCCTGAGCTCGATGATCCCCGGCCTGCTCGGCGGCGGTCAGGCCCAGGGCATGTTGAACGGTCAACGCCAGCGACTGATGGATCAGATCGGCGCCGATCTGAACAACACGCTGCTGTACGTCTATCGCGACCTGTCGGATGAAGAGCTGGAAGAGTTCGCGACCTTTGCCGAATCCACCGAAGGCAAGGCCTACTATCAGGCCGCACTGGCCGCGATCCGCGCCGGACTGGCCGTGGGCCAGAGCACCTCGAACCTGAATCAATAAATCTCTGCTGCCTGACTGACCGCCTTCGCGAGCAAGCTCGCTCCCACAAAGGATTGCGATCTATTGTGGGAGCGAGCTTGCTCGCGAAGGGGCCCTCAGGATCACGAGTGATTCCGGCCCTTGATCCGCTTGCTCAAGAACTCGAAATACTCCTCGCGCATTTCCGCCGTCTCGTTGGCCAGGTGATGCCGCGCCTCGGCCAGCAGCAGAATCTGCGGCCGGTCGAACTTCCATTTCATCACTTGCAGATTGTGCTGCCAGTCCACGGTCATGTCCGCCTGGCCCTGGACGATCAGCGGCCGACGCGGACTTTTCTTCGCGTACTCAACCCGGTTGATCCAGCGCGACAACGCCCCGACCCACGCGGTCGGCAAGCGTTTTGGCTGCAACGGATCGGCCTGCAGGAACGGCAGGAAATCCGGGTCGTTGGAGTTCTCGCTGAAGCGCCGGGCGATGCCCCTGACAAAGGGCCGCAGCAGGTAATAACTGAACTGCGACCAGCCCCAGGCACGCGGACGCACCAATGGCGCCAGCAGAATCAACTGCCCCTGCGCCGGGCTGTTTTCACCATGATTGAGCACGTGATCGACAATGATTGCCCCGCCGGTGCTTTGCCCGCACAAATGCCACGGCTGCGGCAGGGCAATCGAACGCGCCTCGGCGAACAGGCCTTGCAGCGCATCCTGATATTCGGAGAAGTCGCGGATGCTCGCCCGCTCGCCGCTGGACAGACCATGCCCCGGCAGATCGCAGGCAATCACCGCGAACCCCTGATCCAGCGCCCACTCGATCACATGCCGGTAGAGGCCGGTGTGGTCATAAAAACCGTGCACCAGAAACAGCGTGGCCTTGGCCGTTTCCGCCGGCCACCAGCAATGGCTGACCAGTTGATAGCCATCGATGTCGAACCGGCCCATGCCACGCCAGACATCACGCTCCGGAAAGTCGGTCTTGTAGAACCGCTGATACGCCTTCGCCTCCTCGGACAACGGCTGCCACTCGGCCAGAGGCTTGAGGCTCGCACGCAGGTGATCGGGATCGAAGGCAACAGACATGGGCAATTCCAGAACGGTAAACGGACTTTATCGGCCTGCGATATTCATCTGTCGCGGCAAGCATGGCAAGCTAGCGCGCCTCTGAGGATCGAAAACCATGCGTTCGCCCTACCGCACCGCACTGTTTGCCAGCCTGCTCGCCATCGTGTGTGCCGGCGTGCTGTGGGCCGCATACGACTGGTTTCAGGGCCGCTACCTGCGGGCGTTCAGCGAACACACCGCTGTGTTTTCCGGCGACCCGTTGCACCTGCCCGACGATCTCGCCGGCCCCGGCAACATCCGTCTGGTGCACTTCTGGGACCCGGCCTGCCCATGCAACGTCGGCAATCAACAGCACCTGACCGAGATGGTCGAACAGTTCGGCCCCAAGGGCGTGGAATTCTTTGCGGTGCAGAAGGCTGGCAGCCACGGCCAGTTGCCGGCAACCCTCAGCAATCTCAAAACCATCGCGGTCCTGCCCGGCTCCGAACAGATTCCCGCCAGCCCGGCCGTAGCGATCTGGGACCGCAGCGGCAGACTGGCGTACTTCGGCCCGTACAGCGAAGGCCTGACGTGCAACTCCAGCAACAGTTTTATCGAACCGATCCTGAAAGCGTTGAGTGATGATCGCCCGGTCAATGCGACTCATACGTTGGCGGTGGGTTGCTACTGCCCGTGGTCGGCCGAGACGAAGTAAGGCATTCCGGACATTTCAAGGACGGCGATGCGCAGCACACGAGGCGTGTGCTAATTGTTTGCAGCCCGCACGGGCGGCAATCCCGAATGCACAAGGAGTCACCATGAAACGCGTCTTCACCGTTCTTGCCTTGCTCATCGTTGTCCTGCTCGCCGCCGGCGGGTGGTATGTCTACAGCAAGCAACCGACGCGTCAGGGCCAGGTGGAGTTGCGCAACCTGCAAGGCTCGGTGACCGTGCGTTACGACGAACGCGGTGTGCCGCACATCCGCGCCGAAAACGAGACTGACCTCTACCGCGCCCTCGGCTATGTGCATGCCCAGGATCGCCTGTTTCAGATGGAAGCCATGCGTCGTCTGGCCCGGGGCGAGCTGGCCGAAGTGCTCGGGCCGAAACTGCTCGATACCGACAAACTGTTCCGCAGTCTGCGCATCCGCGAGCGCGCCGCCAGTTACGTGGCCGGCCTCGACAAGCAGTCACCGGCGTGGAAGGCCCTGCAAGCCTATCTGGACGGCATCAATCAATATCAGGACTCGCACGCTGCCCCTGTCGAGTTCGACGTGCTGGGCATCCCCAAGCGGCCGTTCACTGCCGAAGACAGCATCAGCGTCGCCGGCTACATGGCCTACAGCTTTGCCGCCGCGTTTCGCACCGAACCGCTGCTGACCTACGTGCGCGATCAACTGGGCGCCGATTACCTCAACGTCTTCGACCTCGACTGGCAGCCCAAAGGCGTACTCGCCAAAGGTCACGCCGGCACTGCACCGGCCCTCGCTGCCGAAGACTGGAAAGACCTGAACGCCCTCGCCCGCGTCAGCGAACAGGCGCTGATCGACAACGGTCTGCCGCAGTTCGAAGGCAGCAACGCCTGGGTGATCGCCGGCAGCCACAGCAAGAGCGCCAAGCCCCTGTTGGCGGGCGATCCGCACATCCGCTTCTCGGTGCCGTCGGTGTGGTACGAGGCACAGCTGTCGGCGCCGGGTTTTGAACTGTACGGTCATCATCAGGCGCTGGTGCCGTTTGCGTTTCTCGGCCACAACCTGGATTTCGGCTGGAGCCTGACCATGTTCCAGAACGATGACCTCGACCTGATCGCCGAGAAGGTCAATCCGGATAACCCGGATCAAGTCTGGTATCGCGGCCAGTGGACCGACATGGCCAAGACCGAACAGCAGATCGCGGTGAAAGGCCAGACGCCGGTGACCATCACGCTGCGCCAGTCGCCCCACGGGCCGATCGTCAACGACGCCCTCGGCAGCGCCGCCGGGAAAACCCCGATCGCGATGTGGTGGGCATTTCTCGAAACGCCGAACCCGATCCTCGAAGGTTTCTACCAGCTCAACCGCGCCGACACCCTGGCCAAGGCCCGCGCCGCTGCCGCCAAGGTGCAGGCGCCGGGGCTGAACATCGTCTACGCCAACGCCAAGGGCGATATCGCGTGGTGGGCCTCGGCGCTGCTGCCCAAGCGTCCGGTGGGGGTGAAGCCTGGCTTCATTCTCGACGGCAGCAGCAATCAAGCGGACAAGGACGGCTACTTCCCGTTCAGCGCCAACCCGCAGGAAGAGAACCCGGCGCGCGGCTATATCGTCTCGGCCAACTTCCAACCGGTGTCGCCGACCGGCATGGAGATTCCCGGTTATTACAACCTCGCCGACCGTGGCCAGCAGCTCAACCGCCAGCTCGCCGACAAGAACGTGAAGTGGGACAACGAGGCCAACCAGAAGCTGCAACTGGGCACTACCACCGGTTACGGCCCGCGTCTGCTGGCGCCGTTGCTGCCGGTACTGCGCGAGGTGGCGGACAATCCCACCGAGCAGAAGCTGATCGAACAACTGGCCCAATGGCAAGGCGACTATCCGCTGGACTCGGTCAGTGCGACGGTGTTCAACCAGTTCCTGTTCAACCTCGCCGACGCGGCCATGCGCGATGAGCTGGGCAATGATTTCTTCGAAACCCTGCTGTCGACCCGGGTGATCGATGCAGCCCTGCCCCGGCTCGCGGCGAATGCCGATTCACCGTGGTGGGACAACCGCAGCACGCCGAACAAGGAGACCCGCGTCGACACCGTGCGCACCGCGTGGCAGGCCAGCATGGCGCACCTGAAGCAAACCCTCGGCGACGACGCCTCCGGCTGGCAATGGGGCAAGGCCCACACCCTGACCCATGGTCATCCGCTGGGTCAGCAGAAACCGCTGGATCGCATTTTCAACGTCGGCCCGTTCGCCGCACCGGGCTCCCATGAAGTGCCGAACAACCTCTCGGCGAAGATCGGCCCGGCGCCGTGGCCGGTGACCTACGGCCCGTCGACCCGGCGGTTGGTGGACTTCGCGGATCCGGCTCACAGCCTGACGATCAACCCGGTCGGCCAGAGCGGCGTGCCGTTCGACAGCCACTATGACGATCAGGCGGAGGCGTATGTGGACGGGATGTATGTGCAGGCGCATTTCAGTGAGGAAGAGGTGACGGCGAATACGCGGAGTACGCTGAAGCTGTTGCCGGCGCGAGCGGCTCAATAGGCGCCGCTCAAACCATCGCCGCAAAGTTCAGCCGAAACTGCTGCGGCGTCACCCCCAGCCGCCGGTTGAACACGCTGCGCATGTGTTGCGCATCACGAAACCCGCACTGATACGCCACGGTTTTCAGCGGCGCCGTGGTGCTTTCGAGCATCACCCGCGCAGCATCCACCCGCGCCCGCTCGACGAATTCCGCCGGGGTGACTTTCGCCTCCCTCGCAAACACCCGGGAGAAATTCCGCGCACTCATGTTTGCCGCGTTCGCCAGATCGGCAATGGTCAGGTCGCCCGTGAGATTGGCCAGCACATACAGCTGTACCATCGCCACCGCCGACGTCGGCTCGGCATGGGGTGTAAGGAACGGGCTGAACTGCGACTGCCCGCCCGAGCGCTGGGTGAACACCACCAGTCGCTTGGCCACGCTCAGCGCGACCTCGGCCCCGTAGTCACGCGCCAGCAGGTACAGCGACAGATCGATCCCCGCCGTCACCCCGGCCGAGGTGTAGAGCTGACCATCCTCGACGTACAACCGATCAGCCTCGACCCGGCTCGACGGGCACAACTGCGCCAGCGCCTCGGCGTCGTTCCAGTGGGTGGTGACCGTGCGCCCGTCCAGCAACCCGGCACGGGCGAGCATGAACGCGCCGTTGCAGATCGAGCCGAACCGCCGCGCCCTCCCACAGGCCTCGCGCAGCCAGGCATCGAACGTCTCGCCGAAATCCAGAAACGGCAACCGCGGCCCGCCCGCCACCAGCAGCAAGTCATAAGCCTCCTGCGCTTCGCTGAAATGCCGATGCGCACTCAGGGTCAGCCCGTTGGAACACGCCATCGGCCCGCGCTCGACGCCGATCACGTCGAGCCGGTAATGATCCTCCGGCGCCAGGAAGCGGTTGGCCTCGGCGAACACATCCATCGGCCCGCTGACGTCCAGCGCCTGCACGCCGGGGAACAACACGATGGCGACGGTTCTGTTCATGGCAATCTCGGCTCCCGGGGAATGACGAATCAGCGCCAACCCTAGCCAATCCTCGCCGCAGAAGCGAGCTGGCACGATTTGCAGGTGGAATGGCAAGGATCGCAGCCATGGATCGATTGTCCGGTTTAGCCCCCGGGAACAGACTTTCCACATCAGCGCCGTGACGGCGTTTTCGACGAGGAAGCTCAACATGACCACGACCATCGCCGGTATCCAGATCCCCGACAGCGCCCTCGCCCGGGCCACCACCGAATACATCCGCGACATCGAATCCGACCTGCTTTACCACCACTCGCGCCGGGTGTTTCTGTTCGGTGCCTTGAGCGGTGAGCGCCAGCAACTGGCCTACGATCCGGAGCTGCTGTACGTCGGCGCGATGTTCCACGACCTGGGTCTGGTCGAAGGGCATCGCAGCGACGACGAGCGCTTCGAGGTCGATGGCGCCAACGCAGCCGCCGCGTTTCTAAAACCGTACGGGTTGAGTGACGACGACATCGAGCAGGTCTGGCTGTCGATCGCCCTGCACACCACACCGGGCGTACCGAAGCATCTGCGTCCGACCGTGGCGCTGGTGACCGCAGGCGTGGAGATGGATGTGCTGGGCATGGACTACGCGGCGTTCACCACGGTGCAGCGCGAAGCAGTGGTGCATGCGCATCCACGGGGCGAAGGTTTCAAGGAGTGCATCATCTGCGCGTTCGCCGACGGCTTGCGTCATCGTCCGCAGACCACGTTCGGCAATGTGAAGACCGATGTGTTGAAGGATCAGGCGCCGGGGTTCAAGCCGATGAACTTCGTCGAAGTCATCCGCAATTCTCCTTGGTCGGCCTAAAACCAACTGTGGGAGCGAGCTTGCTCGCGAAGGGGGCGTATCAGCCAACATCGATGTTGAATGACACACCGCTTTCGCGAGCAAGCTCGCTCCCACAGTTTGGATTGGGGTTGATCACAGAGTTGTGATCAACCCCATGACTGCTTAAGCCGCTTCCGGCGTCGGCGCCCGGCGCACGTCCGGTTGCTTCCACGAATCCGCAGCGCCTTCTTCGATGGCCTGCTGAATCGCTTTCTTGCGGGCTTCTTCGGCACGGCGGCTGAAGAACCAGACCAGGAAGGTGACCAGCGAAACCGCCAGCAGAATCAGGCTGGCCACGGCGTTGATCTCCGGCTTCACGCCCAGACGCACCGCCGAGAACACTTCCATCGGCAGGGTCGTCGAACCCGGGCCCGACACGAAGCTCGCCAGCACTAGGTCGTCCAGCGACAGCGCGAACGACATCATGCCGCCCGCCGCCAGTGACGGCGCGATCATCGGGATGGTGATCAGGAAGAACACCTTCCACGGACGCGCACCGAGGTCCATCGCCGCCTCTTCGATCGACAGGTCCAGCTCACGCAGACGCGCCGACACCACCACCGCCACATACGCCGCACAAAACGTGGTGTGGGCGATCCAGATGGTGACGATGCCGCGCTCCTGTGGCCAACCGATCATCTGCGCCATCGCCACGAACAGCAGCAACAGCGACAGACCGGTAATCACCTCAGGCATGACCAGCGGCGCGGTCACCAGGCCACCAAACAGCGTGCGGCCCTTGAAGCGGGTGATGCGGGTCAGCACGAAGGCTGCCAGCGTACCCAGCGCCACCGCAGCAACCGCGGTGTAGCAGGCGATTTCCAGCGAGCGCACCACCGAGCCCATCAGTTGCGAGTTGTCGAGCAGGCCGACGTACCACTTCACCGACCAGCCGCCCCACACCGTCACCAGTTTGGAGGCGTTGAACGAGTAGATCACCAGGATCAGCATCGGCAGGTAGATAAACAACAGGCCGAGCACCAGCATCAGGCTGGAGAAACGGAAGCGCTTCATTCTTTACCCTCCATTTCCTTGGCCTGACTGCGGTTGAACAGGATGATCGGTACGATCAGGATCGCCAGCATCACCACCGCCAGGGCGGACGCCACCGGCCAGTCACGGTTGTTGAAGAACTCTTGCCAGAGCACTTTACCGATCATCAGGGTTTCCGGACCGCCAAGCAGTTCCGGGATCACGAACTCGCCCACCACCGGGATGAACACCAGCATGCAGCCGGCGATGATGCCGTTCTTGGACAGCGGCACGGTGATTTTCCAGAAGCTGTTGAAGGTGCTCGAACCCAGGTCGGAAGCGGCCTCCAGCAGGCTGGTGTCGTGTTTCACCAGGTTGGCGTACAGCGGCAGGATCATGAACGGCAGGTACGAGTAGACGACGCCGATGTACACCGCGAGGTTGGTGTTGAGGATCTGCAGCGGCTCGTCGATCAAGCCCATGCTCATCAGGAAACCGTTGAGCAGGCCGTTGTTGCTGAGGATGCCCATCCACGCATAGACGCGGATCAGGATCGCCGTCCAGGTCGGCATCATGATCAGCAGCACCAGCACCGTCTGCATCTCTTTACGGGCGCTAGCGATGGCGTAGGCCATCGGATAACCGATCAACAGGCACAGCAGCGTGCTGAAAAACGCCATCTTCAGCGAGCCGAGGTACGCGGCGATGTACAGCTCGTCGTCGCCGAGCATCGCGTAGTTGCCCAGGTTCAGCAGCAGTTGCAGCTTCTGCTCGGCGTAGGTGTAGATCTCGGTGTACGGCGGGATGGCCACGTCCGCTTCGGCGAAGCTGATCTTCAGGACGATGAAGAACGGCAGCATGAAGAACAGGAACAGCCAGATGAACGGGACCCCGATGACCAACTGACGACCACCGGGAATTATTCGATTGAGCCGGCGTTTGAATTTGCGCATGTTCATGAGCGAAGTACCACGCCGCTGTCGTCTTCCCACCACACGTAAACCTGATCGCCCCAGGTCGGACGCGCGCCACGGCGCTCGGCGTTGGCCACGAACGACTGCACCAGCTTGCCGCTCGGCAATTCGACGTAGAACACCGAGTGCCCGCCGAGGTAGGCGATGTCATGCACTTTGCCGCTCGACCAGTTGTATTCGCAGGTCGGCTGATCGGCGGTGACCAGCAGTTTTTCCGGACGGATCGCGTAGGTCACGGACTTGTCCTGCACCGAGGTGCTGATGCCGTGGCCGACATAGATCTGCCGGTCGAGATCCTTGCAGGTGATGGTCGCGTGGCCTTCGGCGTCGTCGATCACTTCGCCTTCGAAGATGTTCACGTTACCGATGAATTCGCAGACCAGGCGACTGGTCGGGGTTTCGTAGATGTCGATCGGGCTGCCGATCTGAGCGATCCAGCCCAGGTGCATGATCGCGATGCGCTCGGCCATGGTCATGGCCTCTTCCTGGTCGTGGGTCACCATTACGCAGGTCACGCCAACGCGCTCGATGATCTCAACCAGCTCAAGCTGCATTTGCGAACGCAGTTTCTTGTCCAGTGCGCCCATCGGCTCGTCGAGCAGCAGCAGTTTCGGCCGTTTGGCCAGCGAACGCGCCAGCGCCACACGCTGACGCTGACCGCCGGACAGTTGATGCGGCTTGCGCTTGGCGTACTGGCTCATCTGCACCAGCTTGAGCATCTCGGCCACGCGGGCGTCGATCTCGGCCTTGGGAATCTTGTCCTGTTGCAGGCCGAACGCAATGTTCTGCGCCACGGTCATGTGCGGGAACAGGGCGTAGGACTGGAACATCATGTTGATCGGTCGCTCGTACGGCGGCATGTCGGTGATGTCGACGCCGTCGAGGAAAATGCGCCCCTCCGTGGGCCGTTCGAACCCTGCCAGCATCCGCAGCAGAGTGGATTTGCCCGATCCCGAACCGCCGAGCAGGGCGAAGATCTCGCCCTTCTTGATTTCCAGGGACACATCGTCCACGGCAACCGTCTCGTCGAACTTCTTCGTGACCCGGTCGATTTTGACCAGCACCTGTTTCGGTGTCTGGTCGCCCTCGAGGGCTTTCTTATAGGCGCCGGAGGCAACTGCCATTTACAAAACTCCCAGAAAAAAAGAGTGCAGTTCGCCCACGCAAGACGAACCCAGGATAGTTTGTACGTTGAAGCTATTTACCCGACTTGACCTTGGTCCAGCTGCGGGTCATCAAACGCTGAATGTTCGGCGGCAACTCGATCGACACGTAGGTCTTGTCGAGCACGGCCTGCGGTGGATAAACCGACTCGTCGGTGCGGATGGACTGCTCCATCAGCTTGTCCGAACCCGGGTTGGGGTTGGCGTAACCGACGTAATCACTGACCTGGGCGATCACCTCAGGTTTCAGCAAATAGTTGATGAAGGCGTGGGCCTCTTTGACGTTGGCCGAATCCTTCGGAATCGCCAGCATGTCGAACCACAGCGCGCCACCCTCTTTCGGGATCGAGTAGGCAATGTTCACGCCTTTCTTGGCTTCTTCGGCACGGTGCTTGGCCTGGAAGATGTCGCCGGAGAAACCGATCGCCACGCAGATGTCGCCGTTGGCCAGGTCACCGATGTATTTCGAGGAATGGAAGTAGGTCACGTAAGGACGCACCGCCAGCAGTTTGTCCGTGGCCTTGGCGTAATCCTTGGGATCAGTGCTGTTGGCGTTCAGGCCCATGTAGTTGAGCACGGTCGGCATCATTTCATCGGCCGAATCGAGGAACGCCACGCCGCAGCTGTGCAGCTTCTTGATGTTCTCCGGCTCGAACAGCACGCTCCAGGAATCGATCTTGTCGACGCCCAGCACGGCTTTCACTTTATCGACGTTGTAGCCGATGCCGTTGGTGCCCCACAGGTACGGTACGGCGTACAGGTTGCCCGGATCGTTCTGCTCCAGGCGCTTGAGCAGCACCGGATCGAGATTGGAATAGTTCGGCAGCTGCGCCTTGTCGAGCTTCTGGAACGCGCCCGCCTTGATCTGCTTGCCGAGGAAGTGGTTCGACGGCACGACCACGTCGTAACCAGTACGCCCGGCGAGCAGCTTGCCTTCCAGGGTTTCGTTGGAGTCGAACACGTCGTAGACCGGTTTGATCCCGGTGTCTTTCTGGAAATCGGCCAGAGTGGTCTCGCCGATATAATCCGACCAGTTATAAATATGCACAGTACCGGCGGCTTGGGCACCGACAGCGAACGTCAGGCCGGCAGCGGCCAGCAGGGCATTGCGCAAAGAAGAAAAAATAGGCAAGTGGAGGTCCTCTAATTTAGTTGGGCCCAAGTTGCCCCGTGCTGCATGACAGTCACGGTTGCCCGGCAACAAAACCGGCGCGCAACTTACCTTCGAAAAACCGTTCCAGCAAAACTTTCTGTCATTTAATTGCACCGCTGACCGCCCGGGTGAAGGCGACGGCCAGCGGTGACTGCTTCAAACCGGCTTATTTACCGGATTTGATCTTGGTCCAGCTGCGAGTGATCAGGCGCAAGGTGGCCGCGTCCAGATCGCTGATCGCATAGAGCTGCTTCTTCACTTCAGCCGAAGGGTAGATGCTCGGATCGCTGGTGATGTCTTTGTCCACCATTGGCGTTGCAGCCTTGTTGCCGTTCGGGAAACGCACGGCGTTGGTGATGCCTGCCATCACTTTCGGCTCGAGCAGGTAGTTCATGAACTTGTAGGCGGCTTCGACGTTTTCGGCATCCTTTGGAATGGCGACCATGTCGTAGAAAGTACCGGCACCCTCTTTCGGAATGGTGTAGGCCAGTTTGACCTTGTCACCGGCTTCCTTGGCGCGGGTCTTGGATTGTTCCAGGTCACCCGAGTAACCGACCGCCACGCAGATGTTGCCGTTGGCCAGGTCCGAGATGTACTTCGAGGAGTGGAAGTAGGCAACCGAAGGACGCACTTTGAGGAACAGGTCCTCGGCGGCTTTCAGGTCAGCCTTGTCTTTGCTGTTGGTCGGTTTGCCCAGGTAGTGCAAAGCCGCCGGAATCATTTCGGTCGGCGCGTCGAGGAAGCTTACGCCGCAGCTTTTCAGCTTCTCGATGTTTTCAGGCTTGAACACGATGTCCCAGGAATCGATCTTGTCGACGCCCAGCGCAGCCTTGACCTTCTCCGGGTTGTAACCGATGCCGATCGAACCCCACATGTACGGGAACGCATGCTTGTTGCCCGGGTCGCTGGCGTCGCCAACGGCTTTGAGCAGGTCTTCGTCGAGGTTCTTCCAGTTTGTCAGCTTGGACTTGTCCAGTTCCTGATAAACGCCGGCCTTGATCTGCTTGGCCAGGAAGTTGTTGGAAGGCACCACGATGTCGTAACCGGATTTGCCGGCCAGCAGCTTCGCTTCCAGGGTTTCGTTGCTGTCGAAAACGTCATAGACGACCTTGATGCCCGTCTCTTTTTCGAAATTGGCAACCGTGTCCGGCGCGATGTAGTCGGACCAGTTGTAAACGTGCAACACCTTGTCGTCCGCCTGAACCGCACCCGCCATCACGCCCATCAGGGACATGGCGAGCAGAGTCTTGCCAGCGAGCTTTTTGCCTAATGCCTTCATGCGTTAATGCTCCAAATTTTTCTTTTTTGAACCACTTTGTTCAGCGGCCGAACCCGGACAACTGGAACCGCGGCTAGTCTGGCAAGATCCGAGGCGGTCTTTCAAGAAAAGACCAGCCTTTCTGACAGCTCCGAGCGACAGCGCAACAGCTCCATCGCTCAGAGCCTAGCACTTAGCCCTGCAACGCACTCAGGGTCAGGTCCAGGCACTTGCGTGCCTTTGTCACCAGCTCGTCGATCTCCGCCTTGCTGATTACCAGCGGCGGCGCGATGATCATGGTGTCGCCCACGGCACGCATGATCAGCCCGTTGTCGAAGCAGAACTGGCGGCAGATCATGCCCACACCCTTGCCTTCGTAACGCTTGCGAGTGGCCTTGTCCTGCACCAGCTCGATGGCCCCCAGCAGACCGACCCCGCGTACTTCACCCACCAACGGGTGATCGTTCAGTTCGCGCAGACGTTTCTGCAAATACGGTGCCGTTTCTTCATGGGCGCGTTCGATGATTTTCTCTTCGCGCAGAATCCGGATGTTTTCCAGACCCACCGCCGCCGCCACCGGGTGACCGGAGTAGGTGAAGCCGTGGTTGAAATCGCCGCCCTCGTTGAGCACCGCCACCACTTCGTCGCGCACGATCAGGCCACCCATCGGGATGTAGCCGGACGTCAGGCCTTTGGCGATGGTCATCATGTGCGGCTTGAGGTCGTAGAAATCGCTGCCGAACCATTGGCCGGTACGGCCGAAGCCGCAGATCACTTCATCGGCCACGAACAGGATGTCGTACTTGGCGAGGATTTCCTTGATGCGCGGCCAGTAGCTGTCTGGTGGAATGATCACGCCGCCGGCACCCTGGATCGGCTCGGCAATGAAGGCACCGACGTTGTCCACGCCGACTTCCAGAATCTTTTCTTCCAACTGATTGGCCGCCCAGATCCCGAATTCTTCCGGGGTCATGTCGCCGCCTTCGGCGAACCAGTACGGCTGGGCGATGTGGACAATGCCCGGAATCGGCAGGTCGCCCTGTTCGTGCATGTAAGTCATGCCGCCCAGGCTCGCGCCGGCCACGGTGGAGCCGTGGTAACCGTTCTTGCGGCTGATGATGACTTTCTTGTTCGGCTGGCCCTTGATCGCCCAGTAGTGGCGAACCATGCGCAGCATGGTGTCGTTGCCTTCGGAGCCGGAACCGGTGAAGAACACGTGGTTCATGCCCTCTGGCGCCACGTCGGCGATGGCCTTGGCCAGTTCCAGTGCCGGCGGGTGCGCGGTCTGGAAGAACAGGTTGTAGTAAGGCAGTTCGCGCATTTGCTTGGCGGCCGCATCGGCCAACTCGTCGCGCCCATAACCGATCGCCACACACCACAGACCCGCCATGCCATCGAGGATCTTGTTGCCCTCGCTGTCCCACAGGTACACGCCCTTGGCGTTGGTGATGATCCGTGGACCCTTTTCTTTCAGCTGCTTGAAGTCGCTAAACGGGGCCAGGTGGTGATCGCTGCTGAGGGCTTGCCACTCACGGGTTTGCGGGTTGTTGCTGGTCATGCCAATTCTCCTTGTTATCGGTGAAGGCGCGGCGGCTGGCCACCGCGCCCGGCGTATCAGACGGCGAAGAGCAGGTACTCACGCTCCCAGGAACTGATCACGCGCTTGAAGTTTTCATGCTCGGCCCGCTTGACCGCGACGTAGCCGGTGATGAAGGTCTTGCCCAGGTATTTCTCGATGGTCGCACTGTTTTCCATGCGCTCCAGGGCGTCCTCGATGGTCAGCGGCAGGCGCAGGTTGCGGCGTTCGTAACCACGGCCCACGACCGGCGCGCTCGGGTTGATGCCTTCGACCATGCCGATGTAGCCACAGAGCAGGCTCGCGGCAATCGCCAGGTACGGGTTGGCGTCGGCGCCCGGCAGGCGGTTTTCCACCCGGCGGTTCTGCGGGCCGGCATCCGGTACACGCAGGCCCACGGTGCGGTTTTCTTCGCCCCACTCCACGTTCACCGGCGCCGAGGTGTCCGGCAGGAAGCGGCGGAACGAGTTGACGTTCGGTGCGAACAGCGGCAACAGCTCAGGGATCAGTTTCTGCAGGCCACCGATGTGGTGCAGGAACAGTTGGCTCATGGTCCCGTCTTCGTTGGAGAACACGTTCTTGCCGGTCTCGATGTCGATGATGCTCTGGTGCAGGTGCATTGCACTGCCCGGCTCGCCGGTCATCGGCTTGGCCATGAAGGTCGCGGCCACGTTGTGCTTGAGCGCGGCCTCACGCATGGTGCGTTTGAACACCAGAATCTGGTCGGCCAGCGACAGGGCATCGCCGTGACGGAAGTTGATTTCCATCTGCGCGGTGCCGTCCTCGTGGATCAGCGTGTCGAGGTCCAGTTCCTGCAGTTCGCACCAGTCGTAGACGTCTTCGAACAGCGGATCGAATTCGTTCGCCGCCTCGATGGAGAACGACTGGCGACCGATTTCCGGACGCCCGGAACGGCCGACCGGTGGCTGCAACGGATAGTCGGGGTCGTCGCTGCGCTTGGTCAGGTAGAACTCCATTTCCGGCGCCACGATCGGCTGCCAGCCCTTGTCGGCGTAGAGTTTCAGGACTTTCTTGAGGACGTTGCGCGGCGACAGCTCGATCGGGTTGCCTTGCTTGTCGTAGGTGTCGTGGATCACCTGGGCGGTCGGCTCGATGGCCCATGGCACCAGGTACACGGCGTTCTGGTCGGGACGGCAGATCATGTCGATGTCGGCCGGGTCGAGCAGTTCGTAATAGATGTCGTCTTCGACGTAGTCGCCGGTCACGGTCTGCAACAGAACGCTCTCTGGCAGGCGCATGCCTTTTTCGGCGATGAACTTGTTGGTCGGCGAGATCTTGCCCCGGGTAATACCGGTCAAGTCGCCGATCATGCATTCGACTTCTGTGATCTTGTGGTCTTTCAACCAATCGGTGAGCTGGTCGAGGTTGTTACTCATAAATGCCTCTGGGCTGAGTCTCCTGACGCATGTCAGGCAAGTTTGACGCACGGGGCGTCGCGTTAAAGGGCCTTGCTTGCGCGCAGTGCCGGCTTACGCCCGGCACCGCGCATAGACAATGAAGGAGGAGCTTACCTGCCCTTTACGCTGGCGTTGCATTTCCTGTGCACATCCCGGGCGTGCAGAATCACGGGCACGGCGACGAACGCGGTGCAGGCCGGGAGCGGGAAAGAGATCTATATTGAAAGGAGAACCGCTAAAGAGGATGCCCTCGCACACGTCCAGAATATCGGACGCTGCCGCTCGATCTGCCATGGGCAGGGAGATCGCTGGCACGTTGCAGGCCTTGCGGGCCGCGCTGCGGACGGACGTGTCGCCACTGATGTGATAAGCATGCAGACCGGACCGCAAAGAGCAGTCGGTGACGCCGATTAACGGCAGGCGAGACATGAAGCACCCCGGTATTATTGCTGTTATGGGTTTGATCCGAGCTTAGCCTTGTTCATTTTTTTACACAACACCCCCGTAAAAAATACAACACGGCCTGCTCAAGCCTGCGGGTGGCGCGTCCTTCATGGATAAAAAAATGCCCCAAAGTGCCCCATAAATGCCCTCGTGGCGCTTTTTCAGGGCAGAAAAGGCCTCGCTTGACTTCGGCAGGCCGTTCGGGTTGACTGAAACCAGAAAAGATCAATGATTGATATTTTTAACAACAAAGGTGTTGCATCATGTCGGTACCCCCGCGTGCCGTTCAGCTTAACGAAGCGAACGCGTTCCTTAAGGAACATCCTGAGGTTCTGTACGTTGACCTTCTGATTGCGGATATGAATGGTGTGGTGCGCGGCAAGCGCATCGAACGCACCAGCCTCCACAAGGTTTACGAGAAAGGCATCAACCTGCCGGCCTCTCTATTTGCTCTGGATATCAATGGTTCGACGGTGGAAAGCACCGGCCTGGGCCTGGACATCGGCGACGCCGACCGTATCTGCTATCCAATCCCCGATACCCTGTGCAACGAGCCATGGCAGAAGCGCCCGACCGCGCAACTGTTGATGACCATGCACGAACTCGAAGGTGACCCTTTCTTCGCCGACCCGCGCGAAGTGCTCCGTCAAGTTGTTGCAAAGTTTGACGAGCTCGGCCTGACCATTTGCGCCGCGTTCGAACTCGAGTTCTACCTGATCGACCAGGAAAACGTGAACGGCCGCCCTCAGCCGCCACGCTCGCCGATCTCCGGCAAACGCCCGCATTCGACCCAGGTTTACCTGATCGACGACCTCGACGAATACGTCGACTGCCTCCAGGACATTCTGGAAGGCGCCAAAGAGCAAGGCATCCCGGCCGACGCCATCGTCAAGGAAAGTGCCCCGGCGCAGTTCGAAGTGAACCTGCACCACGTCGCCGACCCGATCAAGGCATGCGATTACGCAGTCCTGCTCAAGCGTCTGATCAAGAACATCGCTTACGACCATGAAATGGACACCACCTTCATGGCCAAGCCGTACCCGGGCCAGGCAGGCAACGGTCTGCACGTCCACATTTCGGTTCTCGACAAAGAAGGCAAAAACATTTTTGCCAGCGAGGATCCCGAGCAGAACGCCGCGCTGCGTCACGCGATCGGCGGTGTGCTCGAGACCCTGCCCGCGCAGATGGCTTTCCTCTGCCCGAACGTCAACTCCTACCGTCGTTTCGGCGCACAGTTCTACGTGCCGAACTCGCCGAGCTGGGGCCTGGACAACCGCACCGTGGCCCTGCGCGTACCGACCGGCTCCGCCGACGCGGTCCGTCTGGAACACCGCGTGGCCGGTGCCGACGCCAACCCGTACCTGCTGATGGCTTCGGTGCTGGCGGGCGTGCACCACGGTCTGGTCAACAAGATCGAGCCGGGCGCTCCGGTCGAAGGCAACAGCTACGAGCAGAACGAGCAGAGCCTGCCGAACAACTTGCGTGATGCCCTGCGCGAGCTGGACGACAGCGAGGTGATGGCCAAGTACATCGATCCGAAATACATCGATATCTTCGTCGCCTGTAAGGAAAGCGAGCTGGAGGAGTTCGAACACTCCATCTCCGACCTCGAGTACAACTGGTACCTGCACACCGTTTAAGCGGACTGCAGCAAAGGAAAACGCCGTTGGCTTCTGAGCCAGCGGCGTTTTTTTATTGGCCTCTGTGGCAGACATTCAAGCTCTGCGTACAATGCCCGCTGCCCCGCAGGAGACTTTCATGACGCGTCCCGCCCCCGTCCGCAAACCCCGCGCCCGCAGTCAGGCGCGGATCGATTCGATACTCGACGCCGCGCGCACGCTGCTGGCCGCCGAGGGCGTGGCGAGCCTGTCGATCTACAGCGTGGCCGAGCGCGCACAGATTCCGCCCTCCTCGGTCTACCACTTCTTCGCCAGCGTCCCGGCACTGCTCGAAGCGCTGACGGCGGACGTGCACGCGGCCTTCCGCGCCTGCCTGCAAGCACCGATCGATCACGATGCCCTGCGCGACTGGCGCGACCTGTCGCGGCTGGTCGAGGAGCGGATGCTGGAGATCTACGGCGAAGATGCCGCCGCCCGCCAACTGATCCTCGCGCAGCACGGCCTCACCGAAGTCACCCAGGCCGACCGCCAGCACGATCTCGAACTGGGCGACCTGATGCACAAGCTGTTCGACCATCACTTCGAACTGCCGCGACTGCCGGATGACGTCGACGTATTCGCGCTGGCCATGGAACTGGGCGACCGCGTCTACGCCCGCTCGGTGCAGCAGCACGGGCAGATCACCCCGCGCATGGCCGAGGAAGGCATGCGGGTATTCGATGCCTATATCGGGCTGTATCTGCCGCCGTATCTGCCCAAGCGGGTTCTCTAGCGCACTCACCGGCCTCATCGCGAGCAAGCTCGCTCCCACAGGGACTTGTGGCGCTCGCAACATCGGTGGGTGGCACTGAACCTGTGGGAGCGAGCTTGCTCGCGAAGGCAGCACCATCGATTTCAAGGCACAAAAAACCCCGAAGGGCTCACACCCTTCGGGGTTGTTTTTGTCCCACGCCCTTACAACTTGGCGATGGACACCTCGGTGGATTTCACGAAGGCGATCACTTCGCTGCCGACCTCCAGTTCCAGCTCCTTGACCGAACGGGTGGTGATCACCGACGTGACGATGCCGGAAGCGGTCTGCACGTCGATTTCCGACAGCACGTCGCCGAGAACGATCTCCTTGATCGCGCCTTTGAACTGGTTGCGTACGTTGATGGCTTTGATAGTCATGGCATTGATTCCTGTCGTTTGCTTGAGTTATTGAGCCCAACGCAGTTGCGTAGGCAAGGGTGAAACGGGTTCCGGCGCCGGCGGTTCGCCGGGCAGGGACAACACACGGTTGAGTACTTCGGTTTCCAGCGCGGCCAGGCGATGGGAGCCGCGGACCCGAGGGCGCGGCAGCTCCACTTGCAGGTCGAGCCCGACTTCGCCGTCCTCGATCAGAATCACCCGGTCGGCAATCGCCACCGCTTCGCTGACGTCGTGGGTCACCAGCAACACGGTGAAACCATGCTGTTGCCAGAGACGCTCGATCAGTTGCTGCATCTCGATCCGGGTCAGCGCATCCAGCGCGCCCAGCGGCTCGTCGAGCAGCAACAGACGCGGTTGATGAATCAGCGCCCGGGCCAGCGCCACACGCTGCTTCTGCCCGCCGGACAGCGCCGCCGGCCATTCATTGGCGCGATCGGCGAGGCCCACCGCATCCAGCGCCTGCAAGGCTTGCGGACGCCAGTTGCCCTTGAGACCGAGACCGACGTTGTCGATGATCTTTTTCCACGGCAGCAGCCGTGCTTCCTGGAACATCAACCGCGTGTCATCCCGCGCATCGCTGAGCGGTGCAGCACCGGCGAGCAGATCGCCGCCGGTGGGTTGATCGAGGCCGGCGAGCAGGCGCAGCAAAGTACTTTTGCCGCAACCACTGCGCCCGACCACAGCGACGAATTGCCCCGCCGGAATGTGCAGATCGATACCCCGCAGCACTTGCCGCGAGCCGAAGGTCTTTTGCAGGTTGCGCACCGCCAGCGGAATCCCGCGCAGCAGGCGTGGAGGTTGTTGAGCGGTCATGCCGCACCTCCTTTCGCCACTTGATACGCCGGATGCCAGCGCAGCCACACACGTTCGAGACCACGGGCCGCGAGGTCGGCCAGCTTGCCGAGCACCGCGTACAGCAGAATCGCCAGCACCACCACGTCGGTCTGCAAGAACTCGCGGGCATTCATCGCCA
Organism: Pseudomonas sp. GW823-FHT04A03; assembly: GCF_058796615.1. Taxonomy (NCBI): domain Bacteria; kingdom Pseudomonadati; phylum Pseudomonadota; class Gammaproteobacteria; order Pseudomonadales; family Pseudomonadaceae; genus Pseudomonas; species Pseudomonas sp. GW823-FHT04A03. Next base: position 84,840 of record NZ_JBXAIV010000009.1, on the reverse strand, counting down.
GATAACCGATGCCGGAGCTGGCGGAGATGGTTTCCGCCACGATCAGCGTCAGCCACATGAAGCCCAGAGCGAAACGCACGCCGACCAGAATCGAGGGCAGCGCGCCCGGCAGAATCACCTGCCAGAACAGGCTGAAACCGGACAGGCCATAACTGCGGGCCATTTCCACCAACGCCGGGTCGACGTTACGGATGCCGTGATAGGTGTTGAGGTAGATCGGGAACAGCGTGCCCAATGCCACCAGGAAAATCTTCGCCGACTCATCGATGCCGAACCACAGGATCACCAGCGGAATCAGCGCCAGGTGCGGCACGTTGCGGATCATCTGCACCGAGCTGTCGAGCAGGCGCTCGCCCCACTTCGACAGGCCGGTGATGAAACCCAGCACCAAACCGATGCTGCCACCGATGGTGAAGCCCAGCGCGGCGCGCCAGCCGCTGATTGCCAGGTGCGTCCAGATTTCACCGCTGCGCACAAGGCTCACGCCGGCTTCGATCACTGCCACCGGCGCCGGCAGAATCCGCGTCGACAGCCAACCGGCCGACACCGACAACTGCCACACCGCCAGCAACAACACCGGCAACGCCCAGGGCGCGAGGCTGTGGATAAATTTCTTCATGGCGGCGCCTCAGCTCTGGGACGCGGCTTTGGGAAGAATGTCGTTGGCCACCATCTCGCCGAACGGGCTGACGTAACCGGCGCTTTTCGGCAGTTCCGGCCGCTCGACGTCGAGGTGCGGGAACAGCAGTTCAGCCACCCGATACGATTCTTCGAGGTGTGGATAACCGGAGAAGATGAAAGTGTCGATACCCAGATCCGCGTATTCCTTCACCCGTACAGCCACGGTCGGGCCATCGCCGACCAGCGCCGTACCGGCACCGCCGCGCACCAGACCGACGCCGGCCCACAGGTTCGGGCTGACTTCGAGGTTGTCGCGACTGCCACCGTGCAGCGCAGCCATACGTTGCTGGCCGACCGAATCGAACCGCGCCAGCGAAGCCTGGGCACGCTTGATGGTGTCGTCGTCCAGATGCGAGATCAGGCGATCTGCCGCCTGCCAGGCTTCAGCGTTGGTTTCCCGCACGATCACATGCAGACGAATGCCGAAGCGCACGGTGCGTCCGAGCTTGGCGGCCTTGGCGCGCACCTGTTCGATCTTTTCCGCCACTGCCGCCGGCGGCTCGCCCCAGGTCAAGACCATTTCCACTTGTTCGGCGGCCAGATCCTGCGCCGCTTCTGACGAGCCACCGAAGTACAGCGGCGGACGCGGTTGCTGGATAGGCGGGTAGAGCAATTTGGCGCCCTTCACGCTGATGTGCTCGCCGTCGTAATCCACGGTTTCGCCTTCCAGCACGCGACGCCAGATCCGGGTGAATTCCACCGAGGCCTGATAGCGCGCCTCGTGATCGAGGAACAGACCGTCGCCGGCCAACTCTTCCGGATCGCCACCGGTCACCAGGTTGAACAGCGCACGACCACCGGACAGGCGATCCAGCGTTGCCGCCTGACGCGCCGCCACCGTCGGGGAAATGATCCCGGGGCGCAGAGCGACCAGAAACTTCAGACGCTGGGTCACCGGGATCAGCGATGCCGCCACCAGCCACGAGTCCTCGCAGGAACGGCCGGTGGGAATCAGCACGCCGCCGAAGCCCAGTCGATCCGCCGCTTGCGCGACCTGTTGCAGATAGCCGTGGTCGACGGCGCGTGCGCCTTCGGCGGTGCCAAGGTAATGGCCGTCGCCGTGGGTAGGCAGGAACCAGAAGATGTTGAGGCTCATGGAGTGGTCTCCTTGGGGATTCGATTTACTGGGCTTGGGTGACCGAGCTTTGGGCCACAGCGGCCGGTGGAGTCCAGATCACGTCCTTGATGCTCAACGGCTTGGGAATCAGCTTGAGCTGGTAGAAGGTGTCGGCGATTTTCTGTTGTGCGGCGACCACTTCCGGGGTCAGGAACAGCGCGCCGTAGCCCTGGCGTTTCACCGAGGTCAGAGTGATGTCTGCCGGCAGGCCGAGCAGCGGCGACACCTGTTGGGTCACATCTTCCGGATTGGCCTTGGACCACTCGCCGACGGCGCGCACTTCTTCCACGAGGGTCTTGATCACCTCTGGATTTTTCTGTGCGTAGGGTTTGGTCGCCAGGTAGAACTGGTGGTTGTCGACGATGCCTTTGCCGTCACGCAGGGTGTGCGCTTGCAGCTGTTTCTCGGCGGCGGCCTGGTACGGATCCCAGATGACCCAGGCGTCGACGCTGCCACGTTCGAACGCGGCGCGGGCATCGGCCGGCGGCAGGAATACGGTTTGAATGTCGGTGTACTTGAGGCCGGCGTCTTCCAGCGCACGCACCAGCAGGTAGTGGACGTTGGAGCCTTTGTTCAGGGCGACTTTCTTGCCCTTGAGATCCGCCACCGATTTGATCGGCGAGTCTTTCGGCACGAGGATCGCTTCGCTGTTCGGCGCTGGTGGCTCGTAGGCCACGTAGAGCAGATCGGCACCGGCTGCCTGAGCGAAGACCGGCGGGGTTTCGCCGGTGACGCCGAAGTCGATCGAGCCGACGTTCAGGCCTTCCAGCAGTTGCGGGCCACCGGGGAATTCAGTCCATTGCACGTCGACGCCTTGGGCGGCGAGACGTTTCTCCAGAGTACCCTTGGCTTTGAGCAGCACCAGCGTGCCGTATTTCTGATAACCGATCCGAAGCGTCTCGGCCTGAGCTTGAGTGATGGCGCCGAAGGACACAGCCGCAGCAAACAGAGCGACCAGACCACGACGCAAAAATACAGTGCGCATAGCGCTCTCCTTTTTTGCTGTTGGGTTTTGGCTGCACCTGCTTGGCCGTTGGCGGCTGAGTAAGGTGAGTACTTCAAGTTTCGATGTGGCTCAAATGCTCCAGCGAGCACTCAACAAACGTTCGTTCAACAGCCCCGGCTCCAGCGGCTTCGGCCGACGGGCCATGGCGCTGACAAACTGGTCCAGCGCTTCATGCAACCGCTGCTCCAGGGCCGGCGCCAACTGCGCCTGGGCACTGCCTTCGCCGTAGGCGATCTGGCTGTCCTCGGCAAAAATCCCTTGCAGCATTTCCTGGGCCTTCAACGCCGACAGCACAGGCTTGAGGGCGTAATCGACCACCAGCATGTGGGCGATGCTGCCGCCGGTAGCCATCGGCAGGACAATCTTGTGGTTCAGCGCACGCTCGGGCAGCAGATCCAGCACGGTCTTCAGGGCGCCGGAAAACGACGCCTTGTACACCGGCGTGGCGATCAGCAGGCCATCGGCGTTTTCAATCTGTTGCAGCAGGTCGAGCACTTTCGGGCTGTCGAAGCGGGCGTGGAGCAGATCTTCGGCCGGGAAGTCCCGCACCTGATAACTCACCACTTCCACCCCTTGCTGCTGCAACCAGCGTTGCGAGCGCTCCAGCAACACCCCGGAGCGGGAACGTTGACTGGGACTGCCACCGAGTGAGACGACCAGCATTCAGACGATTCCTTGCGCGTTACAGGCGATTCGCGGGTTGCGATCTCGCTTCGATGTCAGTGACCTTACCAGCTGATTCATATATCCATAAATCATATTTATTCATTTAGTTATTCTTTATGGAGATATGCATTTCTCTTTCCTGCGGGCAAAAAAACAGGCCGTGAAAACGGCCTGAAACCCTGCATCGTGGTTTTTGCTGATTGCTCCCATGCAGAGCCTGGGAACGATCCGAGGTAGGTTATTTGTTCGGCTGTGGCGTCAGGCGCAGGTACGGCTTCACCGCGCGATAGCCCTTCGGAAAGCGTTGCTTGATTTCGTCTTCGTCCTTGAGCGACGGCACGATCACCACCTCTTCACCGTCCTGCCAGTTGGCCGGGGTGGCCACCTTGTAGTTGTCGGTGAGCTGCAGCGAATCGATCACCCGCAGAATCTCGTGGAAGTTGCGCCCGGTGCTCGCCGGGTAGGTGATGGTCAGGCGGATCTTCTTGTTCGGATCGATCACGAACAGCGAACGCACGGTCAGGGTGTCGTTGGCGTTCGGGTGGATCAGATCGTACAGATCGGACACCTTGCGATCAGCGTCGGCCAGGATCGGGAAGTTGACGATGGTGTTCTGGGTTTCGTTGATGTCCTCGATCCACTTGTGGTGCGAGTCCACCGGGTCGACCGACAGTGCAATGGCTTTCACGCCACGTTGGGTGAACTCGTCCTTGAGTTTGGCAGTGAAGCCCAGCTCGGTGGTGCAGACCGGGGTGAAGTCCGCCGGGTGGGAAAACAGCACGCCCCAGCTATCGCCCAGCCATTCGTGGAAACGAATCTTGCCGGCGCTGGAATCCTGTTCGAAATCGGGGGCGATATCGCCAAGTCTGAGGCTCATGGTGCGGCTCCTGATGAGTGGTTGGAGACCTCAACTGTAGCTCGGGATTCGATCTTCTGAAAAAGAATAAATAACTAGATATTTATATCCTTAAAGAATATTAAACATCTGTTCACTGGACGCCCCGCACCATCGCGACGAACATCGCCCTCAAGGTTCGAGAAGGCCTTGAGTTGCTGTAAAGAGGGGAACATCGGGAAAGGCTTACGGGGGTGAGCCGGACCCGAAAACGCAAAAGCCCCGTCCGGCGCGATGCCGGACGGGGCTTTTTTACATCGGTTTTTTACATCAGTGCAGGAACGCGCTATTACAGCAGCGGGATCGAGTAGCTGACGATCAGGCGGTTTTCGTCCTGCGAACGGGTGTTCGGCAGGTCGGTGCGCCATACAGCGTTTTTCCACATCAGGCCGACGTTCTTGAACGGACCTTCAGGTACGACGTAACCGATGGTCAGGTCGCGTTCCCACTCGGAACGATCCGAAGCGTTTTCGCGGCCGTTGGTGCCAACGGTGTCGATGCTGTCGCCTTTCAGGTAAACCACACCAGCGGTCAGGCCAGGTACGCCGACTTTAGCGAAGTCATAGGAGTAGCGAGCCTGCCAGGTTTTCTCGCCGGCACGGCCGAACTTCTGGATCTGCATGTCGGTGATGGTGTAGTTCGACGAACCGTCGCCCTGGTTCAGCCAAGGGAAGTCGGAGCTGCCGTTGGAAACCTGGTAACCGCCACCGAAGGTGTGACCTTCAACGGTGTACAGGAACAGGCCGCTGTACAGGTTGTTGTCGACTTCGCCGCGACCGTTGCGCACGCCGGTGTAGTTACCGGTACTGAAGTACGCAGGATCAGTGCCGTTCTTGCCGTCGTCGGAGCTGTTGAAGTAACGGAAGTCAGACTTCAATACGCCCGGGCCGATAGCCCAGTTGTGTACCAGACCCAGGAAGTGCTGCTTGTAGAAGTCTTCCAGGTTGCCGTAGTAGTACTGGGCAGTCAGGTCTTTGGTGATCTTGTAGTCACCACCGGCGTAGATGAACTTGTTGCTGTCACGGAAGCCAGTACCACGGCTGTTGGCGCCGCTGATGGACAGGTTTTCGTTGTTGCTGGAGTTACGGCCTTTCACGGCTTCGATCTGACCACCGACCAGAGTCAGGTCCTTGATTTCGCCGGAAGTGATCTGGCCGCCCTGCCAGGTTTGTGGCAGCAGACGACCGTCGTTGGTCACGATGACCGGGTTCTTCGGCTGCAGGGTGCCCAGCTTCAGTTCAGTCTGGGAGATCTTGGCTTTGGCAGTCAGACCCAGGCTGGAGAAGTTGTCTACGGCTTTACCGTTGGACTCGCTCGGGAACACAGTGCCGCCGTAAGCGGTGCCGCTGTTGCCGTTGGTGCCGCCGCCCGAATCCAGACGCACGCCCAGCAGGCCGATGGCGTCGATACCGAAGCCTACGGTGCCTTGGGTGTAGCCGGAGATGAAACGCAGATCGAAGCCTTGGCCCCACTCTTCGTTCTTGTTCGGGCCAGTGCCATCGCGGTTGTCGGTGTTGATGTAGAAGTTACGCAGCCCCAAGGTGGCCTTGCTGTCTTCGATGAAACCGGCTGCGCCTGCCTGCTGCGCAATAACCCCTACGGCCACGGCCAGGGCCAAGGTGGACTTGTTCATGTATCGCTCCTCTCGTTTCTAATTCTTGTGTTCCTGGTCCGGGGTCTGATGCCCCTGGATCCTAAGATGCGCGATTAGCGCCAGACCGTGACTGACAAGTCAATCGTAACCTTGTGTGTCTACGACCAAGGTCTAATCGCAGTTATTTGGTCCCTGCAGGGTAAAGACTTCCTGATAATCCCAAAAAGAATTTATTCATTCTTTTTCATATCATTCGGATATATGGCCAGCCAATTGCCATCTGTACCGGGATACAGCGTATCGGCGACTAAGCTCATTACTAAATGGTATTTGTTAGCCTTTTTTTAGATCGATTAGCTTTGACGCAACCCCGATTCGTCAATCCCTATCAAAAAGGCGACGCCATGATGGCCAAACGCGCACTATCTAGTCAATTTGTTACAGTTTGTGTGTCGGCGCTGATTTCTTTTTCAGCCCATGCCGCCAACCTCACCGTGGGCTACCAGACCGGTATCGACCCGAGCAAAGTCCCCCAGGCCGACGGCGTCTACGAGAAGACCATTGGCGAGAAGATCGACTGGCGTCGTTTCAACAGTGGCCCGGAAGTTGTGACAGCCATTGCCTCCGGCGATGTGCAGATCGGCAACCTCGGCTCCAGCCCGTTGGCAGCCGCTGCTTCGCGCAATCTGCCAATCGTTGCCTTCATCGTCTCGGCGCAGATCAATGCCGCCGAAGCCCTGGTGGTGCGCAATGGCAGCGGTATCAACAAGCCCGAAGACCTGATCGGCAAGACCATCGCCACCCCGTTCGTCTCAACCTCCCACTACAGCCTGCTCGGTGCGCTCAAGCACTGGGGCCTGGACACCTCGAAAGTCAAAGTGGTGAACCTGCAACCCGCAGAAATCGCGGCGGCCTGGAAGCGTGGCGACATCGACGGAGCCTTTGTCTGGTCGCCGGCACTGGGCGAAATCCGCAAGACCGGCAAGACCCTGACCGATGCCGCGCAGGTCGGCCAGTGGGGCGCGCCGACCTTTGAAGTCTGGGTAGCGCGCAAGGACTTTGCCGAGAAGCATCCTGAAGTCGTGGCCAAGTTCGCCAAGGTGACTCTGGACTCGTTCGCTGATTACGCCGCCCATAAAGACAGCTGGACGGCCGACTCGGTGCCTGTACAGAAAATCGCCAAACTGACCGGTGCCAATGCTGCCGACGTTCCGGAATTGCTCGCCGGTTCGGCCTTCCCGGACGCCAAGGCGCAACAGACCACGGCGCTGCTGGACGGCGGCACGGCGAAGGCGATTGGCGAGACGGCGAAATTCTTGAAGGAACAGGGCAAGGTCGAAAGCGTTTTGCCTGACTACTCGCCTTATGTCAGTGCGAAGTTTGTAGCGGAGTAAACAAATTGCCCCCACGCATCCCGTGGGGGCAATCGCATCTCACAGAGACTTTTCGAAGATCTTCGAATTGCGCTGATAGTTATAGAGAGAAGCCCGAGCTGCCGGCAGGCGCTCGACGCTGCTCGGCTCGAAACCACGCTCGCGGAACCAGTGGGCGGTGCGGGTGGTGAGGACGAACAAAGTCTTCAGGCCCTGCGCCCGGGCACGGGTCTCGATGCGCTCGAGCAATTCGTCGCCGCGACCGCCATGACGATACTCGGGATTCACCGCCAGGCACGCCAGCTCGCCGGCATCCGAATCGGCAATCTGATACAGCGCCGCACAGGCGATGATCATCCCTTCACGCTCGACCACACTGAACTGCTCGATTTCGCGTTCCAGCACTTCGCGCGAGCGGCGCACCAGAATGCCCTGCTCTTCCAGCGGGCTGATCAGATCGAGCAAACCGCCGACGTCTTCAATCGCCGCCTCGCGCACCAGTTCGAATTGCTCCTGGGCCACCAGCGTACCGCCACCGTCACGGGTGAACAGTTCGGTCAGCAGCGCACCATCCTCGGCATAACTGACGATATGGCTGCGCGCCACGCCGCCACGGCAGGCTTCGGCGGCGGCATCCAGCAGTTCCGCCTGATAGTTGCTGCCCAGACGCTGCAAATGCGCCGGCACCTGCTGCGGACGCAGCTCGCGCACCAGTTTGCCGTTTTCGTCGATCAGACCGAGGTCGGCACCGAACAGCAGCAGCTTGTCGGCGCCCAGATCAATGGCGGCGCGAGTAGCAACGTCTTCGCAGGCCAGGTTGAAGATTTCACCGGTCGGCGAATAACCCAGCGGCGACAGCAGCACGATGGAGCGCTCGTCGAGCAGGCGGTTGATGCCCTTGCGGTCGACCCGGCGCACTTCGCCGGTGTGGTGATAGTCGACACCCTCCAGCACGCCGATCGGCCGCGCGGTAACGAGGTTGCCGCTGGCTACCCGCAGACGCGAGCCCTGCATCGGCGACGAAGCCATGTCCATCGACAGACGTGCTTCTATGGCGATCCGCAACTGGCCGACCGCGTCGATCACACACTCCAGGGTCGCGGCATCGGTGATGCGCATCCCGTGATGGTAATGCGGAGTCAGGCCGCGGGCGGCGAGGCGGGTTTCGATCTGCGGACGGGAACCATGAACCAGCACCAGCCGCACGCCGAGGCTGTGCAGCAGCACGATGTCATGAACGATGTTGCCGAAATTCGGATGCTCCACGCCGTCGCCCGGAAGCATGACGACAAAGGTGCAATCGCGGTGAGCATTGATATAGGGAGACGCGTGGCGAAGCCAATTGACGTATTCGGGCATGAACCTGGGCCTGTAATAAATAGCAGCCGGAAAAAGGGCGAAACGGAAAACGCACAGCGGGCTGATGGTTATCGTCGGAACAGGCTTGGCGACACGCGCGCTCTCCTCATGAATACGGGTGGGTGTGTGGGCAATTTATACAGTTTTGAGACAGTAATGTTCGATCAACTGCCGCAATAGATGCACGGTAGGCTGCAAACGTGACATTTCAAGGTACTCGTCCGGCTGGTGCGCACAGGCGATGTCGCCGGGGCCGAGCACGATGGTTTCGCAGCCAAGGCGCTGAAGATAAGGCGCTTCGGTGCCGAACGCTACCGCTTCGGCCGTGTGGCCGGTGAGTTTTTCGGCAATTCGCACCAGCTCGGCGTCTTCGGCCTGCTCGAACGGCGGCACTTCGGGAAACAGCGGCGCGTAATCGATCTTCACCTGATGGCGTTCGGCGACGGGATTGAGCCTGCGCAAAATCTCGCTGCGCAAGACCTTGGGATCCATCCCCGGCAGCGGCCGCAGGTCGAACTCCAGCGAACACTGACCGCAAATGCGGTTGGGGTTGTCGCCACCGTGGATGCAGCCGAAGTTCATGGTCGGCTGCGGCACGCTGAACTGCGGGTTGTTGAATTCGCGCTGCCACAGCAGGCGCAGGCCGCGCAGCTCGCCGATGGCATCGTGCATCGCTTCCAGGGCGCTGTGTCCCAGGCGAGGATCCGACGAATGGCCGCTCTGCCCGAGGATATCGATACGCTCCATCATGATGCCCTTGTGCATACGGATCGGCTTGAGCCCGGTCGGCTCGCCGATCACTGCCGCCCGGCCCAGCGGTCGCGCCGCTTCGGCCAGCGCCCGGGCACCGGACATCGAGCTTTCTTCATCGCAGGTGGCGAGGATCAGCAGCGGTTGCTTGAACGGCTGGTCGAGCAGCGGTTGCACGGCTTCGATGATCAGGGCGAAAAAGCCCTTCATGTCACAACTGCCGAGGCCGACCCAGCGGCCATCGACTTCGGTGAGTTTCAGCGGATCGGTTTTCCACAGCGCATCGTCATAAGGCACCGTGTCGCTGTGTCCGGCCAGCACCAGCCCGCCGGGGCCGCTGCCGAAACTGGCGAGCAGGTTGAATTTACCGGGACTGACCTGCTGGATATCGCAGTTGAAGCCGAGGTCGCCGAGCCAGCCCGCGAGCAGATCGATCACCGCCCGGTTGGACTGATCGAGCCGCGGCTGAGTGCAACTGACCGACGGCGCGGCGATCAGTGCAGCGAACTGGTCTTGCATGGACGGCAAAGGCATCGCTGACTCCAACTCCCGGATTGAGGTTCATCATAGAACCATCCGGCGCCGAGAATAAACCGCCGCAAAGCGTAGGAAGGTTCAGTCCTGTACACTGCACGGCCTTGGCAGCCACACATTCCCCCCGGCTGCGCTCCCGATCCTGGATTTTCCGGCCATGCAGAAAGAAACCGAAATCAAACTCCGCGTCAGCCGCGAAACCCTCGCTGCCCTGCGCGAGCACCCTCTCCTGAAAAAACGCAACAAAAGTGGCTGGGAACGCCGTGAGTTGATGAATCAGTACTTCGACACGCCTGAGCGTGACCTGGCCCGGGCGAAGGTTGCCCTGCGCCTGCGCAAGGACGGCGAAGAAGTGATTCAGACCCTCAAGACCCGTGGCCAGAGCGTTGCCGGTCTGTCCGAGCGTAACGAGTACGACTGGAACCTGCCCAAAGCCAAGCTCGACGTAAAGAAACTCGACGGCGAATGCTGGCCCGAGTCCCTCGCCGAGCTGGACAAGAAAACCCTGAAGCCGATCTTCACCACCGACTTCGTCCGCGAGCGCGCCGAAATCGCCTGGGGCCGTGGCAAGACCAAAGTGGTCATCGAAGCCGCGCTGGACCTGGGCCACGTGGTGGTCGGCAAACAGAAAGAAGAAATCTGCGAGCTGGAACTGGAACTGCGCGAAGGCGAGCCTGCCGCGCTGCTGGAACTGGCCGCCGAACTGGCCGAAACCCTGGCCCTGATGCCGTGCGACATCAGCAAGGCCGAGCGCGGCTATCGCCTGTATGACGCCAACAGCTACTCGCTGAGCCTGCCGGCGCCGGCCATTACTGCCGAAACCCCGCTGGACGACGCCTTCGCCGCCCTGGCCTGGCACTTGCTCGGCAGCAGCCAGCGTCTGGCCGAACAGTATCGCTTCAACGGCCACTGGCGCCTGTTGCAGGACTGGGTCGAGAACCTCGCGGAAATGCGCGCTCTGCTGAGCAGCCTCGGCCAGGCCGCACCGCGTCCGTCGACCCACGACTTACGCGTTGCCCTCGATGCCCTGCTGGAAGACTGGCGTCCGCTGGTACAGGTCGGTATCGAAGACGAAGACGTGCGCAAAGCCGCGCCGGAGCAGTTCCTCGAAGAACTGGAAGACCCGCGTTGGGGCCTGTTCTCGCTGAACGCTTCGCGCTGGTTGCTGGCCCGCACCTGGACGGCTGACCGCAACACCCGTGGCAATCGCCAGGGTGCCGCGCAGTTGCAAAGCTGGCTGCCGCGCCTGCTGGGCGAAGAAGCCACTTCGCTGCAACTGCAGCGTTATCAGCAGCAGCCAGAAGATCTGGCCGAGCAACTGCCGCGCATCGAGCGCATCCAGGTCTGGCTGCACCACGCGCGCAACGTGCTGGAGATCCCGGAAATGGATCGCCTGTACGGCGAGCTGAACAAGCTGGCGCAACTAGCCAACGAACCGACCATCACCGACGAATTGCTCGATGCGCGCAAGCATCAGGCGATTGCGGTGTACCAGAACCGCGCGTGGAAAATGCTGCTGCGCATGTAATCCCCGGATGATGATCGTTCCCACCCGTGGGAACGATCATCAACGCAGTACCGGCAAACTCGTCGTCGACTTGATCTCCGACAACGCCACAATCGAGTTCACTTCCTGAATCCCCGGCACCAGCGACAGCTTCTCGAAGAAGAACCGCTCATACGCCTCGATGTCCGCCGCGACAATCCGCAGCAGAAAGTCCACCGCCCCCATCAGCACGTAACACTCCAGCACTTCGGGAAAGCCGCGAATCGCCTCGGTGAATTCGGTGAAGTTCGAACGGCCGTGGGCGTTGAGTTTGATCTCGGCGAAGATCTGCGTGTTCAGGCCGATCTTCTTGCGATCGAGCAACGTCACCTGACCGCGAATGATCCCCTCCTCCTTCATCCGCTGAATCCGCCGCCAGCACGGCGACTGCGACAGGCCCACCTGTTCGGCGATCTGTGCGCTGGACAAGGAAGCGTCCTCTTGCAGCAGGGCGAGAATGCGCCGGTCGTAGCTGTCGAGCTCGCTGTGCATAAATAATCCTCAAAATCAGCCATTAGCGAATTGATCCACCTTATCAATCGCCCAATCAGCTCATCTTAGACAAGAAATGCCCGGCATCGGATGTAAAAATTCCTCCACTGATTCCGGAGACCTGCCATGCCACACCTCGAAGCCGTCAACACCCCTGCGCCCCGTGCCGATGTGTGGAACGCCAGCAACGCCCATTGCCTTGCGCAGTACCAGATCCTGGCCGAGGCCGAGCCGGATTTGCTGGTGCGGGTGCTGAACCTGTTCGCCTTGCAGTTCCTCACGCCGGAACAGGTCAATGTCCAGCGGCTGGACGTTCTGCTGTCAATCGACATCGTCATGAGCGGCCTGAGCTGGCACCGCGCCCAGGTGATCGCGGAAAAACTTCGTAACCTGATCAGCGTCTGCTCGGTAAACCTGCAAAACCCCGACGCGGCGTGGGATGCGCCGGCGCAGGCGGCCGGCTGACAAGAACCGAAACGTCTTCGTCGGGTAGTGGCCCAACGGTCGGCGGGGCCACGACTATCCTTTGCGCACTGTCGTTCAAAAGGAGCCCGCATGTCCGTTCAACTCGCCACTCAGGACCGCTGGCTGGATCTCAATGAGGTACTGCGTGAACTGGTCGCCCAGGGTTTCATCTGCCAGGACTCGGCCGAGCAGGCGCTGAATGCCCGGCGTCGGCATGCCGCCCACGGTCAGAAGCACCCGCTGGAATTCATCGCCAGCCAGCAACTGGACGACCTCAGCCGTCCGGGCAAACACCTCGACCTGGAAAGCCTGACCCTGTGGCTGGCGCAGCAGGCCGGCCAGCCGTACCTGCGGATCGATCCGCTGAAGATCAACGTCGCCGCCATCACGCCGCTGATGTCCTATGCCTTTGCCCAGCGCCACAAGATCCTCGCAGTGTCGGTCGACCGCGACGCGGTGACCGTGGCCAGCGCCCAGCCCTATGTCAGCGGCTGGGAGGCGGATCTGACTCACGTCCTGAAACTGCCGATCAAACGGGTGGTGGCCAACCCGGCGGACATCCAGCGTTTCAGCGTCGAATTCTTCCGCCTCGCCAAATCGGTCAGCGGCGCCAGCAATGCCGATGCGCAGAGCGGCAACCTCGGCAACTTCGAACAACTGCTCAACCTCGGCGCCAGCGATCAGGAGCCGGACGCCAACGATGCGCACATCGTCAACATCGTCGACTGGCTGTTCCAGTACGCCTTTCAGCAACGGGCCAGCGATATCCACATCGAACCCCGGCGCGAGCAAGGCACGGTGCGTTTTCGCATCGACGGCGTACTGCACAACGTCTATCAATTTCCGCCGCAGGTGACGATGGCCATTGTCAGCCGCCTGAAAAGCCTTGGCCGGATGAACGTCGCCGAGAAGCGCAAACCCCAGGACGGCCGGGTCAAGACCAAGACTCCGGACGGCGGCGAGGTCGAGCTGCGGCTGTCGACCCTGCCCACCGCGTTCGGCGAAAAAATGGTGATGCGGATCTTCGACCCGGAAGTGCTGCTCAAGGATTTCGATCAGCTTGGCTTTTCTGCCGACGACCTGCGGCGCTGGCAGGACATGACCCGCCAGCCCAACGGCATCATCCTGGTCACCGGCCCGACCGGTTCCGGCAAGACCACCACGCTGTACACCACGCTGAAAAAACTGGCGACGCCCGAGGTCAATCTCTGCACCATTGAGGACCCGATCGAGATGGTCGAGCCGGCCTTCAACCAGATGCAGGTCCAGCACAACATCGACCTGACCTTCGCCGCCGGCGTGCGCGCGCTGATGCGGCAAGACCCGGACATCATCATGATCGGCGAGATCCGTGATCTGGAGACCGCCGAAATGGCGATTCAGGCCGCGCTGACCGGACACCTGGTGCTCTCGACCCTGCACACCAACGACGCGCCGAGCGCCATCAGCCGTCTGCTGGAACTCGGCGTGCCGCATTACCTGATCAAGGCCACCGTGCTTGGCGTGATGGCGCAACGACTGGTGCGAACCCTGTGCCCGCACTGCAAGGCGCCGCTGACTCTTGACGAAGAAGACTGGCAAACCCTGACCCGGCCGTGGCAGGCGCCGCTGCCGGGCAATGCGCAACGGGCCATCGGTTGTCTGGAGTGCCGCGACACCGGTTATCACGGTCGCGCCGGGGTCTACGAAATCATGCAACTGAGCGACAGCCTCAAGGCCTTGATCAGCCCCGACACCGATCTCACCGCGATCCGTCGGCAGGCGTTCAAGGAAGGCATGCGCAGCCTGCGATTGTCCGGCGCGCAGAAAGTCGCGGCGGGGCTGACAACGCTTGAGGAAGTATTGCGGGTGACACCACAGAGCGAGCAGAAATAGCCGCTCACGGAACCGGATCGGGGAAACGGCGATCCAACCGGTTATTCAACACCAGTGGAGTCACCCAACATGCGTCTCAAACTTGCTGTCGCCACCCTTGCCCTGCTGTCTCTGCCCGTCGGTTCGGCAATGGCCGACAGCTTTTGGCGTAACGTCATTTCGTCCGGTGCGACCACCGGTTCGACCTACCTGACCTTCAAGGATCACAAACTGATCGTTGCCGCCCAGGACGACGCGGGCAGCTTCGTCGCCAGCGACGGCGGCATCCGTGGCCCGTACCTGGAAGCCGCGATGCAGAAAGTTCGCGCCGACAACCCGGGCCTGCAGGCAACGGACATGGAGCTGGCGAACGCGATCCTGGCGAAGAACGCCGTAGCGTCGGAATAAGAGGCTCACAAAAAATGCCGCTCGAAATGAGCGGCATTTTTTTGCCCGCTGTTCAGCGGTAATCGTCCACCGGCACGCAGGCGCAGAACAGGTTACGGTCACCGTAGACGTTATCGACCCGGTTCACTGCCGGCCAATATTTGTGCGCCTTGGTGTGCGCATCCGGCGTGATGCCCTGCTCGATGCTGTACGGTCGCTCCCACACGCCGGTGATATCGGCCAGCGTGTGCGGCGCCCGTTTGAGCGGGTTGTCCTCGGCCGGCCAGTTGCCGTTTTGCACCTCGGTGATTTCTGCGCGGATGCTCAACATGGCGCCGATGAAACGATCCAGTTCGGCCTTGGACTCGCTCTCGGTCGGCTCGACCATCAAGGTGCCCGGCACCGGGAACGACATGGTCGGCGCGTGGAAACCGTAATCCATCAGGCGCTTGGCGACGTCTTCTTCGCTGATGCCTGTGGCAGCCTTCAGTGGCCGCAGATCCAGTATGCATTCGTGGGCCACCCGCTCGTTGCGCCCGGTGTAGAGCACCGGAAAGGCACCGGACAGGTGCTGCGCCAGGTAATTCGCCGCGAGGATCGCCACTTCACTGGCATCCGCCAGTTGCGGCCCCATCATCGCGATGTACATCCAGCTGATCGGCAGAATGCTCGCACTGCCCCACGGTGCTGCGCTGACCGCACCGTTCTGCGGTTGCGGTCCGTCGATCGGAATCACCGGATGGTTGGCAACGAACGGCGCCAGATGCGCACGCACACCAATCGGCCCCATGCCCGGCCCGCCTCCGCCGTGGGGAATGCAGAAGGTCTTGTGCAGGTTCATGTGCGACACGTCGGCGCCGATGTCCGCCGGCCGCGCCAGCCCGACCTGGGCGTTGAGGTTGGCGCCGTCCATGTACACCTGGCCACCGTGCTTGTGGATAACTTCGCAGATTTCGCTGATGCCTTCCTCGTACACGCCGTGGGTCGACGGGTAGGTCGCCATCAGGCACGACAGCTTGTCCCCGGCTTCGGACGCCTTGGTTTTCAAGTCCTCCAGATCGACGTTGCCGGCGTCGTCGCACTCGACGATCACCACGCGCATCCCGGCCATCTGCGCCGAGGCCGGGTTGGTGCCATGGGCCGAAGAAGGAATCAGGCAGATGTCCCGCCCGCCCTGCTGGCGGCTCTCGTGGTATTTGCGGATCGCCAGCAACCCGGCGTACTCGCCCTGGGCGCCGGAGTTGGGTTGCATGCAGATCGCATCGAACCCGGTGATCGCGCACAGCCAGCGCTCCAGTTCCTCGATCATCAGCGTGTAACCGACCGCCTGCTCCCGGGGCACGAACGGGTGCAGATTGGCGAATTGCGGCCAGGTGATCGGGATCATTTCGCTGGTGGCGTTGAGCTTCATGGTGCAGGAGCCCAGCGGAATCATTGACTGGTTGAGCGCCAGATCCTTGTTCTCCAGCTGCTTGAGGTAGCGCAACATCTCGGTTTCGCTGTGGTGGGCGTTGAACACCGGGTGACGCAGGTAAGGCGTGCTGCGTTGCAGCGTGTCGGGAATGCCGGAGACCAGCGTTTCGCCGTCGAGATCATCGACGCTCAACCCGTGATCGGCGCCCAACAGCACATCGAACAGTCTGGCCACGGTGTTTTCATCACAGGCCTCGTCGAGGCTCAGACCGAGTTGGCCACGACCGAGGATGCGCAGGTTGATCTGCGCGGACTGGGCGCTTTCGATGATCGCGGTTTGCGCCCCGCCCACGTCCAGCGTGAGGGTATCGAAGAAGTGTTGGTTGAGGCGCTGGATGCCATGGCGTTCGAGCCCGGCGGCGAGAATGCAGGTCAGCCGGTGCACGCGCTGGGCGATTCGTTTCAACCCTTCCGGGCCGTGATAGACCGCATAGAAACTGGCGATGTTGGCCAGCAACACCTGGGCGGTGCAGATGTTCGAATTGGCCTTCTCCCGGCGAATGTGCTGCTCGCGGGTTTGCAGGGCCATACGCAGCGCGACGTTGCCGCGAGCGTCTTTCGACACGCCGATGATCCGCCCCGGTATCGCTCGCTTGTATTCCTCGCGACTGGCGAAAAACGCCGCGTGCGGGCCGCCGTAACCCATCGGCACACCGAAGCGCTGGGATGAGCCGAACACCACGTCGGCACCCAGTTCGCCCGGCGGGGTCAGCAGCAACAGACTGAGCAGATCGGCCGCCACGCAGGCCAGCGCCTGCTGCGCGTGCAGGTGATCGATCAAGGGACGCAGGTCGCGGATCTCTCCGTGGGTGTCGGGGTATTGCAGCAGCGCGCCGAACACCTGGTGCTGCTTCAAGTTATCCACAGCGTCGACGATCAGCTCGAAGCCGAAGCCTTCGGCGCGGGTCTGCACCACGGAAATGGTTTGTGGATGACAGTTTTCGTCGACGAAGAACAGATTGCTTTTCGACTTCGCCACACGTTTGGCCAAGGCCATGGCTTCCGCCGCAGCGGTGGCTTCATCGAGCAGCGAAGCGTTGGCCAGTTCAAGGCCAGTGAGGTCGATGGTCAGTTGCTGAAAGTTGAGCAACGCTTCGAGCCGGCCCTGGGCGATTTCCGGTTGGTAAGGCGTGTAGGCGGTGTACCAGCCGGGATTTTCCAGCACGTTGCGCAGGATGACGGTCGGGGTCAGGGTGCCGTGGTAGCCCATGCCGATCAGGCTGGTCCAGACCTGGTTCTGCTCGGCGTAACCGCGCAGTTTTGCCAGCGCCGCCTGTTCGTCCAGCGCCGGCGGCAGGTCCAGCTCGCGGTTGAGGCGAATGCCCGGCGGCACGGTCTGTTCGATCAGCTCGACCCGGCTGCCGAGGCCGAGGCTGTCGAGCATTGCCTGCTGCTCGGCGGCATCGGGGCCGAGGTGGCGGCGCAGAAAGGCATGGGGATCGCGTAACTGGCTCAGGGATGGCAACTGGGACATGACGGGCTCTCTCTTGGCTGGCGGCTCGGCGTCAATGCAACACGGTCAAACCAGCATAGCAGCCACCCCGGCGGCAAAAGTCCCGGGCAGAAAAAAGCCCCGACGGGTCGGGGCTTTGGGGTCTCGTCTGCAGCTTATTCGCCGATGGCAGCCTTGTAGGCAGCAGCGTCGAGCAGCTTGTCCAGCTCGGCCTTGTCGCTAGGCTTGAGCTTGAAGATCCACGCGGCGTACGGGTCGTTATTCAGTTCTTCCGGCGAACCGGCCAGGTCTTCGTTGACGGCAATCACTTCGCCACCGACCGGAGAGTAGATGTCGGAAGCAGCCTTCACCGACTCAACGACACCGGCGGCATCACCGGCGGCGAACACCTTGCCGACTTCGGCCAGCTCGACAAACACCACATCACCCAACGCTTCCTGGGCGTGATCGCTGATGCCCACGGTGACGGTGCCATCGGCTTCCAGGCGCGCCCATTCATGACTTTCGGCAAAACGCAGTTCAGCTGGGATGTTGCTCATGCTCGGTGTCCTCAAGAAATTGTCAGCGGTCGTGCCCGCCGGAAAAGGTTTAGATCAAGGTTTTGCCGTGACGGACGAAGGTCGGTTTGACCACTCGTACCGGATACCACTTGCCACGGATTTCCACTTCGGCGCGGTCGGCAGTCGCCATCGGTACACGCGCCAGGGCAATCGACTTGCTAAGCGTAGGAGAGAAACTACCACTGGTGATCTCCCCTTCGCCAACATCAGCGATACGAACCACCTGATGGGCCCGCAAAACACCGCGCTCCTCAAGCACCAGGCCGACCAGTTTGTGCTGCACGCCAGCGGCTTTTTCCGCTTCCAGCGCATCGCGACCGATGAACCGGCGCGTGGCCGGTTCCCAGGCGATGCTCCAGGCCATGTTCGAGGCCAGTGGCGAAACGTCCTGGTGGATGTCCTGACCGTAGAGGTTCATGCCGGCTTCGACCCGCAGCGTGTCGCGGGCACCGAGGCCGATGGGGGAAATGCCGGCGCCCACCAGATCGTTGAAAAACCCGGGGGCCTGATCGGCCGGCAGGGCGATTTCCAGACCGTCCTCACCGGTGTAGCCAGTGCGCGCGATGAACCAGTCGCCGTCGACGTGGCCTTCGAAAGGCTTGAGCATCTGGATCAGGTTGGCGCGGGACTGGGTCACCAGCTCGGCAATCTTGTGCCGGGCATGGGGGCCTTGAATGGCGAGCATCGCCAGCTCGGAGCATTCGTGCATTTGCACATCGAAGCTGCCCAGCTGTGCCTGCATCCAGGCCAGGTCCTGATCGCGGGTGGAGGCGTTGACCACCAGACGATAACCGTCTTCGAGGCGGTAGACGATCATGTCGTCGACGATGCCGCCGCGCTCGTTGAGCATGGTGCTGTACAACGCACGGCCGGGGCTGTGCAGGCGTTCGACGTCATTGGCCAGCAAATGCTGGAGCCAGGCCTTGGCCTGGGGGCCGGTGACATCGATCACGGTCATGTGGGAAACATCGAACACCCCGCAATCGCGGCGCACCTGATGGTGTTCCTCGACCTGCGAGCCGTAATGCAGGGGCATGTCCCAACCGCCAAAATCGACCATCTTCGCGCCGAGGGCGAGATGCAGGTCATACAGAGGCGTACGCTGTCCCATGGGTTTCTCCTTCCGGGCGTGGCGAAGGTGCGGAGCGCTGCTGCACGGATCGGAAAGCCCTGTAAAAAAGGGCTTTCAGCCGATTTCAGCGACAGGGTCTGTCAGACGGACCGCACCGAATGCCGCGCATTGTAGCCGCATGATTCAGGACTGACGACTAAGTGTTTCTGTGCGCCGAGCGCCGGATCAAACCGATAACCGGCAACAGACCGACCAATACCAGGGTCAGCGCCGGCAACGACGCCCTCGCCCATTCGCCTTCGCTGGTCATTTCGAAGATCCGCACCGCCAGCGTGTCCCAGCCAAACGGGCGCATCAGCAGGGTCGCGGGCATTTCCTTGAGCACATCGACGAACACCAGCAACGCGGCGCTGAGCGTGCCAGGCAGCAACAACGGCAGATACACTTTGAAAAACAGTCGCGGCCCGCTGACGCCCAGGCTACGTGCCGCTTCAGGCAAAGATGGCCGTATACGCGCCAGGCTGCTTTCCAGTGGCCCATAGGCCACCGCCACGAACCGCACCAGATACGCCAACAGCAACGCCGCCAGACTGCCCAGCAGCAGCGGTTTGCCCGCACCGCCGAGCCAGCCGGACAGCGGAATCACCAGCTCACGATCCAGATAACTGAACGCGAGCATGATCGACACCGCCAGCACCGAGCCTGGCAAGGCATAACCGAGATTGGCCAGACCGACTGCCGAATTGATCGTCCGGGTAGGCGCCAGACGCCGGGCGAACGCCAGCAACATCGCCACGCTGACCGTGATCAACGCCGCCATGCCGCCCAGATACAGCGTATGGAGAATCAGCCCGGCGTAGCGCTCATCCAGATCGAATCGCCCGCGCTGCCAGAACCACACCACCAGTTGCAGCATCGGGATAACAAACGCGCAGGCGAACACCAGACTGCACCAGCCGGTGGCCGCCCAGGCCTTCGGCCCGCGCAGGTGATACAGGGCCTTGACCCGTGGCCGCTCGTTGCTTGCCCGATTGGCGCCGCGCGCGCGACGTTCGCCGTACAGCACCAGCATCACCACCAGCAGCAACAGGCTGGCCAGTTGCGCAGCACTGGACAGACTGAAGAAGCCATACCAGGTCTTGTAGATCGCGGTGGTGAAGGTGTCGAAGTTGAACACCGACACCGCGCCGAAATCCGCCAGGGTTTCCATCAGTGCCAGCGCCACGCCGGCACCGATGGCCGGCCGCGCCATCGGCAATGCCACGCGCCAGAATGCCTGCCAGGGTGACTGGCCGAGCACTCGTGCGGCTTCCATCAATCCTTTGCCCTGCGCAAGAAACGCAGTGCGCGCCAGCAGGTAGACGTAGGGATAAAACACCAGCACCAACACCAGAATCACGCCACCGGTGGAGCGCACTCGAGGCAGGCGCAGGCCGGTGCCGAACCATTCGCGCAGCAGGGTTTGCACGGGACCTGCGAAGTCCAGCAGTCCGACGAACACGAACGCCAGCACATAGGCCGGGATTGCGAACGGCAGCATCAGTGCCCAGTCGAGCCAGCGTCGGCCGGGGAATTCGCAGAGGCTGGTGAGCCAGGCGAGGCTCACGCCGATCAGTGTCACACCGACGCCTACGCCGAGGACCAGCGTCAGGGTGTTGCCCAGCAAACGTGGCATCTGGGTTTCCCACAGGTGCGACCAGATCTGGTGATCGATGGTTTGCCATGAGAGCAGGAGCACGCTGAGGGGGAGCAGCACCAACGCGGCGATGGCGAAGACGATGGGGTACCAGCGGCGTTGGGCGGGGTGGGCCAAGGAAACAGTCTCGTTCAAATGATTGTGCCCACGCTCTGCGTGGGCACACATTCTGTGACGCTCCGCGTCACGCTGTCGATAATGCGACGCAGAGCGTCGGGGGCTGCATTCCCACGCAGACGGTTCGACGTGGGAACGATCAAACAGTGCTGTCAGGAAAGACTCAGTTCCAACCCGCCCGATCCATCATCCGGATCGCTTCAGCCTGACGCTTGCCCGCCACTTCAACCGGCAGTGTATCGGCCACGAACTCCCCCCACGCCGCCACTTCTTCCGAAGGCTTCACCGCCGGATTGGCCGGGAACTCCTGGTTCACATCGGCAAAGATCTTCTGCGCTTCAGGCGTGGTCATCCACTCGACCAGCGCCTTGGCTGCTTCCGGGTGCGGCGCATGTTTGGTCAGGCCGATGCCCGACAGGTTGACGTGCACACCGCGATCCGCCTGATTCGGCCAGAACAGTTTTACCGGCAGCTCCGGCTTCTGCTTGTGCAGGCGACCGTAGTAGTAGGTGTTGACGATTCCGACGTCGCACTGGCCGGCGTTGATCGCCTCCAGCACCGCGACGTCGTCGGAGAACACGTCGGTGGACAGATTGTTGACCCAGCCCTTGAGGATTTTCTCGGTCTTCTCGGCGCCATGCACTTCGATCATGGTGGCGGTCAGCGACTGGTTGTAGACCTTCTTCGCCGTGCGCAGGCACAGGCGGCCTTCCCAGTTCTTGTCGGCCAGTGCTTCGTAGGTGGTCAGTTCACCCGGCTTCACCCGTTCGGTGGAGTAGGCGATGGTTCGCGCGCGCAGGCTCAGGCCGGTCCAGGCGTGGCTGGACGAGCGATATTGCAGGGGAATGTTGGCGTCGATGGTTTTCGAGGTGAACGGCTGAAGAATGCCCATCTGCTCGGCCTGCCAGAGGTTGCCGGCATCGACGGTCAGCAGCAGGTCGGCGGTGGCGTTCTCGCCTTCGGCCTTGATCCGCTGCATCAGCGGCGCTTCCTTGTCGGTGATGAACTTGATCTTCACCCCGGTCTTGGCGGTGTAGGCATCGAACACCGGCTTGATCAGCTCATCGATACGCGAGGAGTAGACCACCACCTCGTCGGCGGCCTGGGCGGCAGTGCTGCCGATCAGGGTCAGGGCCAGTGCGGTCAGAACACGCTTGGATGCCAACATGGGAGCGGTCTCTCGGTCGGGAAAAGTGGCCCAAATGATAAGGACTCACATTTACGAGCTCAATCGAACACTTTCCCAAGGAGTTACCAGATGTTGCACGACATTCGTCAGGCCTTGGCCAGTGCCGGCAAGTCCCCGGTCAGACCCAATGCTTCGCGCACGAACAACGCCTTGGCCTCGGGCATCTGCTCGACGATTTTCAGCCCGGTATTACGCAACCAGCGCAGCGGCAGCGGATCGGCCTGGAACAACCGTTCGAAGCCTTCCATCGCGGCCATCAGCGCCAGATTGTGCGGCATGCGCCGGCGCTCGTAGCGGCTCAGGACTTTCACGTCCGCCAGGCGTTCGCCGCGTTCGTTGGCCTGCAACAACACTTCGGCCAGCACCGCGGCATCGAGGAAGCCGAGGTTCACGCCCTGCCCCGCCAACGGGTGAATGGTGTGTGCGGCATCGCCGATCAGCGCCAGGCCCTCGGCCACGTAGCGCTTGGCGTGACGTTGACGCAGCGGCACGCACAGGCGCGGGTCCGCGCTGATGACGTCGCCGAGGCAACCTTCGAAAGCACGCTCCAGCTCACGGCAGAAGTCCGCTTCATCCAGCGCCATCAGCCGTTCGGCTTCGCTTGGTGTGGTCGACCAGACGATCGAGCACCAGTCCTGCTGGCCGTCACGCTCCAGCGGCAAAAACGCCAGCGGCCCGTGATCGGTGAAGCGCTGCCACGCAGTCATGCGGTGCGGCTTGCTGCTGCGCACGCTGGTGACGATGGCGTGGTGCAGGTAATCCCACTCGCGAGTGGCGACACCGGTCAGACGGCGCACGGCAGAATTGGCGCCGTCCGCCGCGATCACCAGCGGCGCGCGCAAGGTGCGGCCATCGGCCAGGGTCAGCAGCCAGTCGTCACCGGAACGGCGCATCTGCTCCAGCCGCGCGTTGGCCAGCAGGCCCATATCGCAATCGTGCAGACGGTCGAGCAAGGCATCCTGGACCACACGGTTTTCGACAATGTGGCCGAGCACATCGGCGTGCACGCTGCTGGCCGAGAAGTGAATTTGACCGGTGCCGCTGCCGTCCCAGACGTGCATGTCGGTGTAAGGGCTGCTGCGTCGGTTGACGATGCCGTCCCACACGCCGAGGCGATCAAGGATCCGCTGGCTGGCCGCCGACAGTGCGCTCACCCGTGGCTCGAACGGCGCGTCGCCATTGAAGGGTTTTACGCTCAACGGGCTGCCGTCGAGCAGCAGGACTTCCAGCCCGCTGCCCTGCAACGCCAGCGCCAGGGCACTGCCGACCATTCCGGCTCCGACAATCAGCACATCCGCGCGCATTTCCATGCTTTAAGCCTGTCTCACTGGCGGCTTGAGCCGCACGTAAAGGGTTTTACCGACCCGCGCCACCAGGTTGCCGGCGCCGTCATGAATGTCGACCTGCAACTGCGGCAGGTATTTCTCGCCACTGGCGGTCTGCCGACGGATCTCGTCGAGCAGGGTGTCGTCGATGTTGAACCGGGCGAACACCGGGCCTTTGCCCGGCGAGATGAAATCAATGTCGGCGGCCTTGTCCCAGACGATGTACTTCAAGCCGAGGTTCTCCATGAGCATCAACATGAAGAACGGATCGACCATCGAATACAGACTGCCGCCGAACTGGGTGCCGACGTAATTGCGGTTGTACCAGCCCAGGCCCATCGAGACCTGGATGTCACGAAAGTCATCGCTGATGTGCTTCACCCGGACACCGGCGCCGAAGTACGGCGGGTAGAACGTCATGATCCAGCGCATCAGCCGCGCCTTGCCAAACTGTTGGATCAGCCACTCACGCATCCGGCCGCGTCCCCAGCCCCATGGCCTGACGGGCGAACCAGCGCTTGGCCGGCGGCAGCAGATCGAGGCCGAGCAGGCCGATGTTGCGCCCCAGCGACACCAGCGGCTGGGTGCTGCCGAACAGGCGCGTGACCTGATCGGAGAAACCGACGGTCAGGTCCTGATCGAGACGCTGACGCTCGCGATAGGCCTGCAACGTGGCGAAATCCCCCAGCGGTTTGTCGCTGGCCAGCAGCGCGGCGGCCAACGCATCGGCATCGCGCAGGGACAGGTTGAAACCCTGCCCGGCAATCGGGTGCAGGCTGTGGGCGGCGTTACCGAGGACGGCAAGATGCGAGCGCACCTGCTCTTCGGCTTCCACCAACGACAGCGGATACAGATGCCGCGCGCCGACCTGTTTCAGAGTGCCGAGACGGTAGCCGAACACGCCTTGCAGCTCGCTGAGGAAATCACGTTCGCTCAGATCTGCCAGCCGTTGCGCGTCCATCCCCAGACGGGTCCACACCAGCGCGCAGCGGTTTTCCGGCAGCGGCAACAGCGCCATCGGGCCCTCGTCGGTGAAGCGCTCAAAGGCCATGCCGTTGTGCGCTTCGCTCGGGGTGATGTTGGCGATCAGCGCGCTCTGGTTGTACGGGCGCTTGCGCACGTTGATGCCCAGTTGCTCGCGCAGACCAGAACGGCCGCCATCGGCGAGTACCGCCAGATCGCACTCGACCGTGGTTTCGTCGTTGAGCGTGAGGCGATAGCCGTCCGGCAGCGGTTCCATGCGGGTGACTTCCGCCGGGCAACGCCAACTGATCACGTCTTTATCGAGGTGCTGCCACAGGCACTGGCCGAGCCAGGCGTTTTCCACTACATAGCCGAGCGCCGGAACGCCCTCTTCCATCGCCGACAGGCGAGCGGTGGAAAAACGTCCACGGTCGGACACGTGAATCTGCTTGATCGGCTCGGCGCGGCGGGAGATTTCCTGCCAAACGCCCAGCCGCTGATAAATCTGCCGCGAGCCGAAGGACAGCGCCGAGGAGCGCGCATCGTAGCTTGGCTGCCAGGTGTCACCGGGGGCGAACGGTTCGATCAGCACGATCTTCCAGCCACGGGCCTTGGCTCCGGCCTGCAAGGCCAACGCCAGACTGGCGCCGACCAGACCGCCACCGATGATTGCCAGATTGACCCGACTCATGCCGCGCAGGTCCGTGCTTGCGCCATCAGGGCTTCGATCTCGGCGACGGTCTTCGGCACGCCACCCGTCAGGATTTCACAACCGCTTTTGGTCACTACCACGTCATCCTCGATGCGCACGCCAATGCCGCGCCATTTCTTCGCAACGTTCTGATTGTCCGGGGCGATGTAAATGCCCGGCTCCACGGTCAGCGCCATGCCGACTTCCAGCACCCGCCATTCGCCGCCGACCTTGTATTCGCCGACGTCATGCACATCCATCCCCAGCCAGTGGCCGGCGCGGTGCATGTAAAACGCCTTGTAGGCCTCGGAAACGATCAACTCGTCGACTTCGCCCTGCAACAACCCCAGCTTCACCAGCCCGGTGGTGATGACCCGAACCGTGGCTTCGTGCGCCTGATTCCAGTGCTTGTTCGGGGCGATTTCGGCGAATGCCGCTTCCTGCGAAGCCAGCACCAGTTCGTAGATCGCTTTCTGTTCAGCGGAAAACTTGCCGTTGACCGGCCAGGTGCGGGTGATGTCGCTGGCGTAGCAGTCGATTTCACATCCGGCGTCGATCAGCACCAGATCGCCGTCCTTGAGCAGCGCATCATTCTGCTGGTAATGCAGAATGCAACTGTTGCGCCCGGCAGCGACGATCGAGCCGTAGGCCGGCATCTTCGCCCCTCCCTTGCGGAACTCGTAATCGAGCTCGGCTTCAAGGCTGTACTCGTACAGCCCGGCGCGGCTGGCCTGCATCGCCCGGATGTGAGCCTGGGCAGAAATCCGCGCCGCTTCGCGCATCACCTTCACTTCTGCCGCCGATTTATACAGGCGCATGTCGTGCAGCAGGTGATCCAGGGCAACGAATTCGTTCGGCGGCTGGGCGCCGAGGTGCGCCTTGGAGCGGATCACATTGATCCAGTCCATCAGGTGGCGGTCGAATTCCGGGTTGCTGCCCATCGCCGAATACACCCGGTCGCGGCCTTCGATTAGGCCCGGCAGGATGTCGTCGATGTCAGTGATGGGGAACGCGTCGTCGGCGCCGAAATCTCGAATCGCGCCTTCCTGGCCGGCGCGCAGGCCGTCCCAGAGTTCCCGTTCGGCATTACGCTCACGGCAGAACAGCACGTATTCACCGTGTTCGCGACCGGGCATCAGGACGATGACGGCCTGTGGCTCGGGAAAACCGCTGAGGTACTGGAAGTCGCTGTCCTGACGATAGACATGCTCGACGTCGCGGTTGCGGATGGCGACCGCGGCGGCAGGCAGGATCGCGATGCTGTTGGGTTCCATCTGCGCCATCAGCGCCTTGCGGCGCCGGGCGTATTCCGCTTTCGGGATATGGATCATGGGCAGATGGCTTTCCCTGGCACGCGATCAGTGCAGCGACGGCTTGGCCGCTGGCGGCACGTCGGCCTTTTTGGTTTCGGAGAACAGCAGCAGCGGAGCGACACGCAGGTACTCCATGACTTCCATATAGTCGCTTTCGCCGTCTTCGGATTCTTCCAGTGCGTCTTGCACCTGGGAGATCGCTGCCAAATCCTGCAACACTTCGGTGGCTTCGGTGCTCAGCATGCTGCTGTCGCGGCAGTTCAGACCGAAACCGGTGAGGAAGCCCTGGCACCATTCGCCCAGCGCGGCGGCGCGCTCGGCCAGCGGTGCGTCATCGTTCGGCAGCAGCAGAACCACGGTGACGTCGTCGCCGGTGAGTTCGCTCTTGACCATCTCCTGCAGACCGATCAGCGCGTTGCGGACGTTGTCCTGCGGCTCGCTTTCGAGCAGCTCGGCGGCATCGATCAGCCACTCTTCGGCATTGAAGCCGGCGCCAGCGCAACTGCGGCCCAGCAACAGGCCGTGCAGTTCGGCAGGCGAAACGGAATGACCGCTGGAGTTCAGCAGGGTGGCAAAGCCTTGGTACGGGGAATTCTGAATGGGCATGGGCAGCTAGGCGCCAGACGGCGCTATGTCTAGAATGAAGGCCTTGTATCCTACATCGACAGACTCGCCAAGACCATTAAAGGCTGTCCGCCAGCCAAACCCATCAGACCGAATCAGTGGACACAATGGAAGACACCGACCTGCAAGCGCTGATGGCCAGACTCGAACTGCTGATTACCCGAGTCGAGCAACTAAAGAGTCAAAACGCACTCTTACTAGCTCAGGAAAAGACCTGGCGCGAGGAACGCGCGCACCTCATTGAAAAAAACGAAATCGCCCGGCGTAAGGTCGAATCGATGATTTCGCGCCTCAAGGCCCTGGAGCAAGACTCATGAGTTCAAGCAATAGCGTTACCGTGCAGATCCTCGACAAAGAGTATTCGATCATCTGTCCCCAGGAAGAACGCAGCAATCTGGTCAGTGCCGCGCGTTACCTGGACGGCAAGATGCGCGAGATCCGCAGCAGCGGCAAAGTCATCGGCGCCGACCGCATCGCCGTGATGGCCGCGCTGAACATCACCCACGATCTCTTGCACAAAGAAGAGCGCCCGGACATTCAGGCCAGCGGCTCGACCCGTGAACAGGTGCGTGACTTGCTCGATCGTGTCGATCTGGTGCTGGCCGACGATCCGGACATCAGCAAGGGCTGATTCGCCAGGCCGCTTGAGTTATACTCGCCGCACTCCCTGGGGTGCTTGCCAGTTGACGATGTCCCTGAGCCGATTTGCACTACCCTGGGGGTTGCACGTTGGGCTGGTGTGCATGTCCGCCAGACGGAAAGCCTTAAAGCCTACTGCATCCTCCACCTTGAACTCTCGGGTTCAAGGGCTAAGTCGACAGCGGCTCATCCGGGGAGCCTGATTCGAATCCGATGCCGGTGCATGCCGGCATCGGATTTTTTATGCGTACGTTTTCGTCCCACCCTGCCGAAGCCGAACCATGACCGAACCCGCGTTGCTGCCTCGTCCCCAACTGCGCCGCCAGCTGCGCAAGGCCCGCCGCTCGCTGACGCGAAGCGAACAACGCCAGGCCGCCGAAGGTCTGTACAAGCAACTGGCACAAGACCCGCACTTTCGCCGGGCCAAACACATTTCCCTGTACCTGCCCACCGACGGTGAAATCGACCCGCGCCTGTTGCTGCGCGCCGCCCAGCGTCGGGGCAAGAAAACCTACCTGCCGGTGCTCAGTGCCTGGCCGCGGACCAAAATGGTCTTTCAGCAAATCCGCCCCGGCGAAAAACTCAAACCCAACCGCTTCCGCATTCTCGAGCCACGCGCCAATCTGGCCCGTCAGCGCAAGGTCTGGGCACTGGATCTGGTGTTGTTGCCATTGGTGGGATTCGACGATGTCGGCGGACGCCTGGGCATGGGCGGCGGTTTCTACGATCGCAGCCTGGCGTATCTGGCCCGACGCCAGAACTGGCGCAAGCCGACGCTGTTGGGCCTGGCCCATGAATGTCAGAAAGTCGAACGTCTCGCGCAAGCGAGCTGGGATGTACCGTTGCAGGGAACGGTGACAGACAAGGCGTGGTATTTCGCAGGATAGACGCCGCGCGGATCAGCGGCGTCGAAAAGGCAGTTTCAGCGCTTGAAGGCTGTCGACTGTTGTACTTGTTGCGCTACTTCAATCGGTGCATCGGCCTTGTTGGCCCACAGACTTTGCGCATAACCGGTGGTCACGACGCCCAGACCGAACAAAATCACCAAAGTCCACAGCAAATCCGGTTTGCGTTTCATCGATTGCCCCCCTCAAGGCACATCATCACGATGACAGCAGCGGTTTCCATTCGTAGGCCGTGCAGCAGCGTCAAGCTTTAAAGGCCGGCATTTTGCGACAACGTGAACCTCTGCGCAAATGCTGGCGTCAACCGACCGTCGGTTTGTCATAAAATTGCCGGACAACCTGCCCAATGACCGCTTGAGGAGCAAAAACCATGGCCTACTGGCTGATGAAATCCGAGCCCGACGAACTCTCGATCAAGGGCCTGGAAAAACTCGGCAAAGCGCGCTGGGACGGGGTTCGCAACTATCAGGCGCGCAATTTCCTGCGGGCCATGGCGGTGGGGGATGAATTCTTCTTCTACCACTCCAGCTGCCCGGAGCCGGGGATTGCCGGAATCGGCAAAATCATCGAAGCCGCGTACCCGGATCCCACCGCACTGGAACCGGAGAGTCATTACTTCGACCCGAAAGCCACGCCGGAGAAAAACGCCTGGAGCGCGATTGATGTTGCCCACGTCGAAACTTTCAGCCGGGTCTTGAAGCTGGATTATCTGAAACAGCAGACCGCGCTGGCCGAGATGCCGCTGGTGCAAAAGGGTTCGCGACTGTCGGTGATGCCGGTGACGGCCGAGCAGTGGGCGGCGGTGATCGCGCTCAAACCCTGAGGCATTTGTCGCCTGACAAAATGCCATCGCGAGCAAGCTCGCTCCCAGAGGGTTCAGCGGCGATCACACAAATGTGTGGCACCACAAAACCACTGTAGGAGCGAGCTTGCTCGCGATGCGGACCGCCCGGTCAACGAATGCATTACTGAATGATCAGGTTGTTGAACAACAGATCTTCAACCACCGGCTTGCCGGTCTCGTCATTCATCACTTGCTGTGTCTGCTTCAAGGCTTCCTGACGCAGCTTTTCCTTGCCCTCGATGCTACCCATCGCATCGGTGGTCTGCTGGGTGAACAGCGCCACCAGTTGATTGCGGATCAGCGGCTCGTTGGCCTTGACTAGTTTGGTCGCCTCTTCGCCGGTCACCCGCAGTGCCACGTCGGCCTTGTAGACCTTCAGCTTCGGGGTGCCATCCAGCCCATAGTTGCCCACAAACGGCGGGCTCAGGGTGATGTAGTTGACCTTCGGCGCCTCGCCTTCTTTGGCTTCTTCGGCCAGCGCTGCCACAGGCAGAGACAGGGCCAGCAACAACATGATCCACGCTTTCACAATTCGCTCCTTATCCGGTTTGCGGCCTAGCATAACGACCCGCCGCGCAAGCACAAGCTTATGGCGGACTATCAGGGCCGGGCATGCTCGTTGACCCGTTGACTGCCACACCTACACTTATCGGCCATCACTCCCAAAGGAATAGCCCTGATGAAAGCCGTGCTGTGCAAAGCCTTCGGCCCTGCCGAATCGCTGGTGCTGGAAGACGTCGCCAGTCCTGTCGCCAAGAAGAACGAAATCCTGCTGGACGTGCACGCCGCCGGGGTCAACTTTCCGGACACGCTGATCATCGAGGGCAAGTATCAGTTCAAGCCGCCCTTCCCGTTCTCCCCGGGTGGCGAAGCCTCCGGCGTGGTCAGCGAAGTGGGTGAAAAGGTCAGTCACCTGAAGGTCGGCGACCGGGTCATGGCCCTGACCGGCTGGGGCAGCTTCGCCGAGCAGGTCGCGGTCCCGGGCTATAACGTGCTGCCGATCCCGCCGTCGATGGATTTCAACACCGCCGCCGCCTTCAGCATGACCTACGGCACGTCGATGCACGCCCTCAAACAGCGCGGCAACCTGCAACCGGGTGAAACCCTGCTGGTGCTCGGTGCTTCTGGCGGTGTTGGCCTGGCCGCCGTGGAAATCGGCAAAGCCATGGGCGCCCGGGTGATCGCCGCTGCCAGCAGCGCGGAAAAACTCGCCGTGGCCAAGGCTGCCGGTGCCGACGAACTGATCAACTACAGCGAAACCAGCCTCAAGGACGAGATCAAGCGTCTGACCGACGGCCAGGGCGCCGACGTGATCTACGACCCGGTCGGCGGCGACCTGTTCGACCAGGCCATCCGCGCCATCGCCTGGAACGGCCGCCTGCTGGTGGTCGGGTTCGCCAGCGGCCGCATTCCCGAACTGCCGGTCAACCTCGCTCTGCTCAAGGGCGCGGCGGTACTCGGCGTGTTCTGGGGTTCCTTCGCCCAGCGTCAGCCGCAAGACAACGCGTCGAACTTCCAGCAACTGTTCGGCTGGTTTGCCGAGGGCAAGCTGAAGCCGCTGGTGTCGCAGGTCTACCCGCTGGGAAATGCCGCGCAGGCAATCAATGATCTCGGGCAACGCAAGGCTGTGGGCAAGGTTGTGGTGCAAGTCCGCTGAGCTGATCGGACGATCCGGAATTGATGACCAATCCGGATCGTCCTTCAGAACACTCCAGCCCTACATCAAACTGCGAATGTCCTCCGGCAACAGGCTCATGTACGTCCGGACCGGGCTGCGACGGCAACTTTTTACAATCGATGGAATCCGCTTGTTCAACCTGGCGATCATCGCCAGGCGCTGCTCGTCCGGCAGCTGCGCATTGTGGAAAACATTGGAAACGTAGGCTCTGGTGTGAACGAACACCTTGGTATCGATCCATGACTGTTCCGCAATGTTGCCGATGTATTCGTTCAGAGTGCGGCACTTTAAAGCTTTCAGTTGCCGGTTGATGTGAATGGGTTGATCGAGATCCAGCCTGAACACCATAGGCGCAAGGACTCGCCTTTCTGCCGGCCTGTCACCCTCGACCGCCCACGGCTTGAACCGCCATTGTTCGATGGCGACCCTGACCGCTTCGATCAGCTCCGGATGGCTGCTTTGCGCAAAGCTGATCCGGTCGACTGAACCGTTGGCATGGACGGTGAACTCGGCACCCACTTCACCTGTAACACCCGCCCGGAAAAGCGCCAACGGATAGATCGGCTTCGGGTTGTTTTCCGGGATCAGCAGCACCTCTACCGCCCACGCACCTCCCGATGCCATCAGCAAAAACAGCAACACACACCACCGCATGAGCCCTTCCCCTTCACCGCACGAGTGCCCGATTGGCACCCGCAAAAGGGTAGAGCCCGGCAGCCTGAAACAGAACGCCGCGCCTTCTGCATTGTTCGCAGGACATTTCCCAAACCTGCGCCCTACAAAGCCCTGCAACCCGGCAGGAAGCCGCCGAAGTAACCTTTCCCACAGCGCCCCGCACTTATATCTGAGCGACATGTTCATAAAGGAACGTGCGACTTCCAACATTTCCGCTGTTTTGCCGATGGGAAGCGGTGCTATTTTCGGTAACGAAACTGTAACATTCGCATCCGCAGTCAAAACAAGAAATCTGGAGCTCTTGAATGTTTGCTTTCTTTCGTCCTGCCGCACATCAGGCTCCATTGCCTGAAGAAAAAATCGACAGCACCTACCGACGCCTGCGTTGGCAGATCTTCGCCGGCATCTTCTTTGGCTATGCGGGTTACTACCTGCTGCGCAAAAACTTCTCGCTGGCCATGCCGTACCTGATCGACGAAGGCTACAGCCGTGGCGATCTGGGCTTGGCGATGTCGGCGATCGCCATCGCCTACGGTCTGTCCAAGTTCCTCATGGGCCTGGTGTCCGACCGCTCCAACCCGCGTTACTTCCTGCCATTCGGCCTGCTGGTATCGGCCGGGGTGATGTTCATTTTCGGTTTCGCGCCTTGGGCAACCTCCAGCGTGACCATGATGTTCATCCTGCTGTTCATCAACGGCTGGGCCCAGGGCATGGGCTGGCCGCCGAGTGGACGCACGATGGTGCACTGGTGGTCGCAGAAGGAACGTGGCGGCGTGGTATCGGTGTGGAACGTGGCGCATAACGTCGGTGGCGGTCTGATCGGCCCGCTGTTCCTGATCGGCATGGGCCTGTTCAACGACTGGCACGCGGCGTTCTACGTCCCGGCCGCCGTGGCTCTGGCAGTAGCGGTGTTCGCTTTCGTGACCATGCGTGACACCCCGCAGTCGGTCGGCCTGCCGCCGATCGAGAAGTACAAGAACGACTACCCGGAAGGCTACGACGCCAGCCACGAAGACGAATTCAGCGCCAAGGAAATCTTCGTCAAGTACGTGCTGCGCAACAAAATGCTCTGGTACATCGCCATGGCCAACGTCTTCGTCTACCTGCTGCGCTACGGCGTACTGGACTGGGCGCCGACCTACCTGAAGGAAGCCAAGGGTTTCACCGTGGATAAAACCTCGTGGGCCTATTTCTTCTACGAGTGGGCGGGGATTCCGGGCACGCTGCTGTGCGGCTGGATGTCGGACAAGATCTTCCGCGGCAACCGTGGTCTGACCGGCATGGTGTTCATGGCCCTGGTGACCGTCGCGACCCTGGTTTACTGGCTGAACCCGGCCGGCAACCCGACCGTCGACATGATCGCGCTGTTCTCGATCGGCTTCCTGATCTACGGCCCGGTGATGCTGATCGGCCTGCAGGCGCTGGAACTGGCACCGAAGAAAGCCGCCGGTACTGCCGCAGGCTTCACCGGTCTGTTCGGGTATCTGGGTGGTTCGGTCGCGGCCAGTGCAGCAATGGGCTACACCGTGGACCACTTCGGCTGGGATGGCGGTTTCGTACTGCTGGTGGGCGCTTGCCTGCTGTCGATGGCCTTCTTGGCCCCGACCCTGTGGCACAAGCAAGTCGCCAGTCAGAGCCGCGAAGCAGTCGCCTGATCGGCCTTTGACTTACAGCGCTTGAGCCGCGCCTCCAGATTCCGGTCTGGCATGGCGTGGCTGCGCAGGGCGTGGGCGGTCTGCTCGACATAATCGCGAGTGGTGCCGTAACGCCCGCAAGCGCTTTCGAACACCTGGCTCAGCACATGATCCGGCAAGTTGCCGGCATAGCTGGGCAGGTGTCGCTCCAATACGAATCCCAATGCCTGCACCTGGCTGCCATCTTCGAGTCGGCAGTTGAGCCAGTGTGGCCGATAGGACGGGAACGGCATCTCGCGTTTCCACAACGCATACAGCGCGCTGTCCAGATTGTCTTCCGGCAACCGGTAGGCGAAACCGCTGCAAGAACCGCCGCGATCCAGACCAAAGACCAGACCCGGCATTTCCGGCGTGCCGCGATGCTCGTGGGACCACAGGTACAAACCACGATGATAGCCATGGACTCGCCCGCGCACCCGCTCGACGGCGGAGCACTCCGGCCGCCAGATCAGCGATCCATAGGCGAACAGCCACACCGGCCCGCCCTTGTGGCGCGCCATGGTCGATTGCATGGAAGCGAGAAGTTGTTCGTGCGTCAGCTGCGGCCCAAGATCGAGCCGCGGAGGGTAAGCCAGGTTCAGAAAAGCGTTTTCAATGGCGCTCATGGCGAATAGCGTTCAGCTCCCCGCGGGTGAAGAATTACTTAATAGAACGCACCGCTGTAACAATAAGGCACATATGTTTTAAGGCAATTTGAGTGCCATGGCACAGTTCTTAATTGATTGCCTGATTGATATATAACCTACCGGCATTTATGCAATTACATAAATACCGATCGGCTATATGGAGAGTTATAAAGAATGAAGAGCGAGGCTCAAGAGCGCGGCGCGTATGCGAACACATCCGCACGCATCTGATGGGCATCCATCCCCGCTTCCACGAGCGCGTCCAGCGTGCCGTAGACCATGGCCGGCGAGCCACTGGCATAGACGTGCAGCGGTTTCAGATCCGGGAAATCCTCACACACTGCTTCATGCAACATGCCGCAGCGCCCTTCCCAGCCGCACTGGTCACTGACGACCTTGTGCAGGAACAGATTCGGCAATTTCAACCATTCGTCCCAGTGTTCGATTTCGTAGAAATCTTCCGGACGACGCACGCCCCAGTACAAGTGCACCGGATGTTTGAAGCCATTGGCCCGGCAATGTTCGATCAGGCTGTGGATCTGGCCCATGCCGGTGCCGGCGGCGATCAGCACCAGCGGCCCGTCCGGCAGTTCCGCCAGATGGGTGTCGCCGAACGGCAGCTCGACCCGCACCATCGGGTTGCGCGTGAGCTGATCGATCAGGCTCAGTGCACTGGATTCGCGCGCCAGCACATGGATTTCCAGATCGCGCCCGCCGTGGGGCGCCGAGGCCATGGAGAACGCCGACTTCTCGCCGTTCTCGCGCTCGATCATCAAATACTGGCCAGCGTGGTAGCGCGGCGGCTTGCCGGCCGGCGCCCGCAGGCGCACACGAAAGGTATCGCCACCGACATCACGGCATTCGATGACCTGACACGACACGCTGCGCACGGGCAATTCTCCCAGCGCGAGCACGCCATCCCACAGCACGATGCAGTCTTCCAGCGGCTCCGCTATGCAAGTGTAGAACTCGCCGTGGTCATGCACCTTGCCGGCCTGTTCGACCCGGCCTTCCACCAGCAGCGCCGCACACACATGGCAATTGCCGTTGCGGCAACTTTGCGGGCATTCGTAGCCCAGGCGCCGCGCACCATCGAGAATCCGCTCTCCGGGCTGTATCTCGAGCACCGCTCCGGAGGGCTGCAGGGTTACACGCATCAATCTATTCCTAACTGATTCCAGATGGCATCGATCCGTTGGGTGACGGCATCATCCTTGACGATGACGCGGCCCCACTCGCGAGTGGTTTCGCCCGGCCACTTGTGGGTGGCGTCCAGGCCCATCTTCGAGCCGAGCCCCGACACCGGCGAGGCGAAGTCGAGGTAGTCGATCGGCGTGTTGTCGATCATCACCGTGTCGCGCTTGGGATCCATGCGCGTGGTGATGGCCCAGATCACGTCGTTCCAGTCCCGCGCGTTGATGTCGTCGTCGGTGACGATAACGAACTTGGTGTACATGAACTGTCGCAAAAACGACCAGACACCCAGCATCACGCGCTTGGCGTGGCCCGGATACGACTTCTTCATCGTCACCACGGCCATGCGGTACGAGCAGCCTTCCGGCGGCAGGTAGAAGTCGGTGATTTCAGGGAACTGCTTCTGCAGGATCGGCACGAACACTTCGTTCAACGCTACGCCGAGAATCGCCGGCTCATCCGGCGGACGGCCGGTGTAGGTGCTGTGGTAGATCGGCTTGATCCGGTGGGTGATGCGCTCGACGGTGAACACCGGGAAGCTGTCGACTTCGTTGTAGTAACCGGTGTGGTCGCCGTACGGGCCTTCATCGGCCATCTCGCCGGGATGGATCACGCCTTCAAGGATGATTTCGGCAGTGGCCGGCACTTGCAGGTCGTTGCCACGGCACTTCACCAGCTCCGTGCGGCTGTCGCGCAGCAGACCGGCGAAGGCGTATTCGGAAAGGCTGTCCGGCACCGGGGTGACCGCGCCAAGAATGGTGGCCGGATCCGCGCCAAGGGCCACGGACACCGGGAACGGCTGGCCCGGATGCTTCTCGCACCACTCACGGAAATCCAGCGCGCCGCCACGGTGGCTGAGCCAACGCATGATGACCTTGTTGCGGCCGATCACTTGCTGACGGTAGATGCCGAGGTTCTGTCGGTCCTTGTTCGGACCTTTGGTGACCGTCAGGCCCCAAGTGATCAGCGGCGCCACGTCGCCCGGCCAGCAAGTCTGCACCGGCAGCATCGCCAGATCGACGTCATCGCCTTCGATGACCACTTCCTGGCACGGCGCGTCTTTGACGACTTTCGGCGCCATCGCGATGATCTTGCGGAAGATCGGCAGCTTCGACCACGCGTCCTTCAAGCCCTTCGGCGGCTCCGGCTCCTTGAGGAACGCCAGCAGCTTGCCGATTTCGCGCAGCTCGCTGACCGACTCGGCACCCATGCCCATGGCCACCCGCTCGGGAGTGCCGAACAGGTTGCCGAGCACCGGGATGTCGTAACCGGTCGGCTTCTCGAACAGCAGCGCCGGGCCCTTGGCCCGCAGCGTGCGGTCGCACACCTCGGTCATTTCCAGCACCGGCGAGACGGGAATCTGGATGCGTTTCAACTCTCCGCGCTGCTCAAGCTGCTGCACGAAATCCCGAAGATCCTTGAATTTCATTGACGATGGCACCCTCAAAATAGGCGTACATCCTACCTGCTATGTCGGCCGCTGGCAGCTATCGTGGCTCTGCAAACAGCAATCAGTGCCTCCTGGAAGGTCGGGGTGGCCGAACCGGGGTAAAAAAAATGGCGCCCTTCAGGGGCGCCATTTTTCTGAACCGACCAGCGATGTTACTTGCGCTTCATCGACAGGAAGAATTCGTCGTTGGTCTTGGTCGTTTTCAGCTTGTCGACCAGGAACTCGATGGCTGCAACTTCATCCATCGGGTGCAGCAGTTTGCGCAGGATCCACATACGCTGCAGTTCGTCGTCGGCGGTCAGCAGCTCTTCGCGACGGGTACCGGACTTGTTGATGTTGATGGCCGGGAACACACGCTTCTCGGCGATACGACGGTCCAGTGGCAGCTCCATGTTGCCGGTGCCCTTGAACTCTTCGTAGATCACTTCGTCCATCTTCGAGCCGGTTTCAACCAGCGCGGTGGCGATGATGGTCAGCGAGCCGCCTTCTTCGATGTTGCGCGCGGCGCCGAAGAAACGCTTCGGTTTCTCCAGGGCGTGGGCATCGACACCACCGGTCAGCACCTTGCCGGAGCTCGGGATCACGGTGTTGTAGGCACGGGCCAGACGGGTGATGGAGTCGAGCAGGATCACCACGTCTTTCTTGTGTTCGACCAGGCGCTTGGCCTTCTCGATCACCATTTCAGCCACTTGCACGTGACGGGTCGGCGGCTCGTCGAAGGTCGAGGCGACCACTTCGCCGCGCACGGTGCGCTGCATTTCGGTCACTTCTTCCGGACGTTCGTCGATCAACAGCACGATCAGGTGAACTTCAGGGTTGTTACGGGCGATGTTCGCTGCGATGTTCTGCAGCATGATCGTTTTACCGGCTTTCGGCGGTGCAACGATCAGACCGCGCTGGCCTTTGCCGATCGGGGCGCACAGGTCGATCACACGACCGGTCAGGTCTTCGGTGGAACCGTTGCCGGCCTCCATCTTCATGCGCACGTTCGGGAACAGCGGGGTCAGGTTCTCGAAGAGAATCTTGTTCTTCGCGTTCTCAGGACGATCGAAGTTGATCGTGTCGACCTTGAGCAGAGCGAAATAACGCTCGCCTTCCTTCGGAGGGCGGATCTTGCCAACGATGGTGTCACCGGTGCGCAAGTTGAAACGGCGGATCTGGCTCGGCGAGACGTAGATATCGTCAGGGCCGGCGAGGTAGGAAGCGTCAGCGGAGCGCAGGAAGCCGAAGCCGTCCTGGAGAATCTCCAGCACGCCATCACCGGAGATTTCCTCACCGCTTTTAGCGTGCTTTTTCAGCAGGGAGAAAATCACGTCCTGCTTGCGCGAACGGGCCATATTTTCTATGCCCATCTGTTCGGCCAATTCGAGCAGTTCGGTAATCGGCTTTTGCTTGAGTTCAGTCAGATTCATATAGGAATGACGTAATCATTTATGGAGGGGGGGAAATTAAGCTTTTGGCTTAATGAGGCCGCGCCGCGGAGAAGGCGACAGGATCGCGTACTTATTCGAAAAGGAGTGCGTCGGCGACGGCTAGCAGGGGGCAGTGGAGAAACCAGTGCGGGGCCGAATGTACCACCTGAGTTTCGGAGCGTCTAGCCCTGAATACGCAAAAAGCCCCGCAATTTGCGGGGCTTTTTGAAGACAATCTTTACCGCGACGCTTAGATGTTGGCGTCGAGGAAAGCAGCCAGTTGCGACTTCGACAGAGCGCCGACCTTGGTCGCTTCCACGTTGCCGTTCTTGAACAGCATCAGGGTCGGAATACCACGTACGCCGTGCTTGGCAGGGGTTTCCTGGTTTTCGTCGATGTTCAGTTTGGCAACGGTCAGCTTGCCTTTGTAAGTCTCTGCAATCTCGTCCAGAACCGGAGCGATCATTTTGCAAGGGCCGCACCATTCAGCCCAGTAGTCGACCAGGACAGCGCCTTCGGCCTTGAGTACGTCGGCTTCGAAGCTAGCGTCGCTAACGTGTTTGATCAGATCGCTGCTCATGGAATTCTCCAGGTTGTAAGCAAAAAAACGTGGCCCATCATAGCCGCCCTTCCCTTGTTCAGGAAGCCGCAGATGATTGAGTCTTGCTATGGCACTCGATGAGTTTGGGTATAGCTCAAGTCACGCGCTGGCGGGGGCGATGAAGGCAATTCCGGTGCGCAGGGCCGCGTTGCGCACGTGCTCCTGCATGGCTTTCTGCGCGGTGGCGGAAGCCCGGCGGGCCAGGGCGCGGAGGATCTTGCGGTGTTCCTGCCAGGTTTCCATGGCCCGCTCGGCGCGGATGAACGGTAGTTTCTGGCTCTCCAGAAAGATGTCGGCGCTGGCGGTGAGGATGCTCAGCATCGCCTGATTACCGCTGGCCAGCAGGATCCGCCGGTGGAATTCGAAATCCAGTTTCGCCGCTGCCTCGAAGTCGCCGGCGCGCAGTTGCTCGCGCATGGCCGCGACGTTGTCTTCCAGTTCGTCCAGATCAAACGTACTCAGCGTTACCGCTGCCAGACCGGCCGCAAACCCCTCCAGCGCATAGCGCAACTGAAAGATCTCAAGCGGCGAAGCCTGGGCTGCAAACGGCCACGCTGGTGCGCCCTCGCCGCGCGGCAGTTCCACCGGCGCCTGCACGAACACGCCTTTGCCCGGTTGGATGCTGACCACGCCCAGCGCACTCAAGGACGACAGCGCCTCACGCAACGACGCGCGACTGACGCCCAGTTGAACCGCCAGATCCCGTTGCGAAGGCAGCGCATCGCCGGGACCGAAGCCCTGCTCGGTAATCAGTTTGCGGATCGCTTGCAGCGCCACTTCGGGTACGGCGCGGGAGATCGAGTTCATGGTTTTCCAGACGAACCAGGCCAAGGTGCGGCCAGTTGTAATGCTATTCGAGGCATCAGGCAAGTCGTGCCCCAGCGGGGTTCGACGGCGCGCGTCGATGCGCTATCGCAGTGCGAAACCCGACCTGACTGTTCAGACCAGTAAGACCGAACAAACCCGCTAAACCCGTGGCTTTGCGGGGTCAAACCCTGTCTTGGCACGGCCCATGCTCTGTCGGATCGCAGAATTCACTTCCCGCCGATCCGGAGATTGTCCATGACGAAGCGTTACAGCGCCCTCCTCGCCGCCCTGTTTGCCGGTCTGATGCTGAGCCAGGCCCCCGCCCATGCCGACGGTCTGGATGACGTGGTCAAGCGCGGCACTTTGAAAGTCGCGGTGCCTCAGGACTTCCCGCCGTTCGGCTCGGTCGGCCCGGACATGAAGCCGCGCGGCCTCGATATCGACACCGCGAAACTGCTGGCCGAGCAGCTCAAGG
Organism: Pseudomonas sp. GW823-FHT04A03; assembly: GCF_058796615.1. Taxonomy (NCBI): domain Bacteria; kingdom Pseudomonadati; phylum Pseudomonadota; class Gammaproteobacteria; order Pseudomonadales; family Pseudomonadaceae; genus Pseudomonas; species Pseudomonas sp. GW823-FHT04A03. The sequence goes on along the minus strand of NZ_JBXAIV010000009.1, from coordinate 44,645 downwards.
TCAAACTCGAACTGACCCCGGTCAACAGCACCAACCGCATCCCGTTCCTGACCACCGGCAAGGTCGACCTGGTGATTTCCAGCCTCGGCAAGAACCCCGAGCGCGAGAAAGTCATCGATTTCTCCCGCGCCTATGCGCCGTTCTACCTCGCCGTGTTCGGTCCGCCGGACGCAGCCGTCAGCACCCTCGACGACCTCAAGGGCAAGACCATCAGCGTTACCCGTGGCGCCATCGAAGACATCGAGCTGACCAAGGTCGCCCCCGAAGGCGTGACCATCAAGCGCTTTGAAGACAACAACTCGACCATCGCCGCCTACCTCGCAGGCCAGGTCGACCTGATCGCCAGCGGCAACGTGGTGATGGTCGCTATCAGTGAAAAGAACCCGAAACGCGTCCCCGCGCTGAAAGTGAAGCTCAAGGATTCGCCGGTCTACGTCGGCGTGAACAAGAACGAGCCGGCGCTGCTGGGCAAGGTCAACGAGATCCTGGCCACCGCCAAGGCTGACGGCGCACTGGAAAAGAACGCGCAGACCTGGCTCAAAGAGCCGCTGCCGGCCGACCTCTGACCGACGACGCGGGAGACTTTCATGGCCTATCAGTTCGATTTTTTGCCGGTGGTGGAAAACACCGACCTGCTGCTGCGCGGGGCGCTGTTCACCCTTGAGCTGACGGCCATCGGCGCGCTGCTCGGGGTTGGCGTGGGCATCGTCGGGGCGCTGGTGCGGGCGTGGAACATCCGCCCGTTCTCGACGATCTTCGGCGTTTATGTGGAGTTGATCCGCAACACACCGTTTCTGGTGCAGCTGTTCTTCATCTTCTTCGGCCTGCCGTCCCTCGGCGTTCAGATTTCCGAGTGGCAGGCGGCGGTGCTGGCGATGGTGATCAACCTCGGCGCGTACTCGACCGAGATCATCCGCGCCGGCATCCAGGCGATACCGCGCGGGCAGCTGGAAGCTGCGGCGGCATTGGCGATGAGCCGCTTCGAAGCGTTCCGCCACGTGGTGCTGTTGCCGGCGCTGGGCAAGGTCTGGCCGGCACTGAGCAGCCAGATCATCATCGTCATGCTCGGTTCGGCGGTGTGTTCGCAGATCGCCACCGAGGAGTTGAGCTTCGCCGCCAACTTCATTCAGTCGCGCAACTTCCGGGCCTTTGAAACCTACGCCCTGACCACCCTCATTTATCTGTGCATGGCGCTGCTGATCCGTCAGTTGCTGAACTGGCTCGGCCGACGCTACCTGTCGAAAAGCAGTGCAAGGAGCAGCCAATGAGCGACTTCACGTTCTGGGACATCCTGCGCAACCTGCTCACCGGCCTGCAATGGACACTGGCGCTGTCGCTGGTGGCGTTCATCGGCGGCGGGATCGTCGGGTTGCTGATCCTGATCATGCGCATCTCGAAAAACCCGCTGCCCAGCAGCATCGCCCGCACCTGGATCGAACTGTTCCAGGGCACGCCGCTGTTGATGCAGCTGTTTCTGGTGTTCTTCGGCGTGGCACTGGCCGGGGTGGAGATTTCGCCGTGGATGGCGGCGGCGATTGCCCTGACGCTGTTCACCAGCGCCTACCTGGCCGAGATCTGGCGCGGTTGCGTCGAGGCGATTCCCAATGGTCAGTGGGAGGCGTCGTCGAGCCTGGCGCTCAATCCGCTGGAGCAACTGCGCTACGTGATCCTGCCGCAAGCGCTGCGGATTGCCGTGGCGCCGACCGTAGGTTTCTCGGTGCAAGTGGTCAAGGGCACCGCCGTGACCTCGATCATAGGCTTCACCGAACTGACCAAGACTGGCGGCATGCTCGCCAACGCCACCTTCGAACCGTTCATGGTCTACGGCCTCGTCGCCGCCGGCTACTTCCTGCTCTGCTACCCCCTGTCCCTCAGTGCGCGCTACCTGGAAAGGAGACTGCATGCCTCTGCTTAGAATTTCCGCCCTGCATAAATACTACGGCGATCACCACGTGCTCAAAGGCATCGACCTGAGCGTCGAGGAAGGCCAGGTGGTGGCAATCATCGGCCGCAGCGGCTCGGGCAAATCCACCCTGCTGCGCACCCTCAACGGTCTGGAGTCGATCAACGACGGCGTGATCGAAGTCGATGGCGAATACCTCGACGCCGCCCGCGCCGATCTGCGCAGCCTGCGGCAGAAAGTCGGGATGGTGTTTCAGCAGTTCAATCTGTTCCCGCACCTGACGGTCGGCGAAAACGTGATGCTTGCACCGCAGGTGGTGCAGAAAGTGCCCAAGGCCAAGGCGCGAGAACTGGCGCGGCAGATGCTGGAGCGCGTCGGTCTGGGTGAGAAGTTCGACGCGTTCCCGGAACGCCTCTCAGGTGGCCAGCAGCAACGGGTGGCGATTGCCCGGGCGCTGGCGATGTCTCCCAAGGTGTTGCTGTGCGACGAGATCACCTCGGCGCTGGACCCCGAACTGGTCAACGAAGTGCTCAGCGTGGTCCGCCAGCTCGCGAAAGAAGGCATGACGTTGATCATGGTCACCCACGAAATGCGCTTCGCCCGGGAGGTCGGGGACAAACTGGTGTTCATGCATCAGGGCAAGGTCCACGAGGTGGGGGATCCGAAAGTGCTGTTTGCCGATCCGCAGACGCCAGAGCTGGCGAATTTCATTGGCACTGTTGAAGCGACTGCCTGAGGGCTCTGCGGGGGCCTGACGGACGCATTCGCGAGCAAGCTCGCTCCCACAAAGGAACGCGCACCCCTGTGGGAGCGAGCTTGCTCGCGAATGGCCGCGCCGCGGTCTTGAGACTTTATGCGCTGAATCAAGGGTTTGAACCATGCGCGTTGGCGGCAGCGTTTGATCGTGGCACGATGTCGGGGTTATCGACCGAGACCCCCACACCATGCCGCAATCCCAAGCCAAGAATCTGTCCCTGATCGCCGCGATCGACCTGGGCTCCAACAGCTTCCATATGGTCGTGGCCAAGGCCCAGAACGGCGAAATCCGTATTCTCGAACGGCTCGGTGAAAAGGTTCAGCTGGCCGCCGGCATCGACGATGAGCGTAAGCTCAACGAAGAATCCATGCAGCGCGGGCTCGACTGCCTCAAGCGCTTTGCCCAACTGATCAACGGCATGCCGCTGGGCGCCGTTCGGATCGTCGGCACCAACGCCCTGCGCGAGGCGCGCAACCGTGGCGAGTTCATCCGCCGCGCCGAAGAAATCCTCGGCCATCCGGTGGAAGTCATCTCCGGCCGTGAAGAGGCCCGCCTGATCTACCTTGGCGTGTCCCACACCCTCGCCGACACCCCGGGCAAACGCCTGGTCGCCGACATCGGCGGCGGCAGTACCGAATTCATCATCGGCCAGCGTTTCGAACCGCTGCTGCGCGAAAGCCTGCAGATGGGCTGCGTGAGTTTCACCCAGCGCTATTTCAAGGACGGCAAGATTACCCCGGCCCGCTACGCCCAGGCGTACACGGCGGCGCGGCTGGAAATCATGAGCATCGAACACGCCCTGCACCGCCTGACCTGGGATGAGGCCATCGGCTCCTCGGGCACCATCCGTGCCATCGGCCTGGCGCTGAAGGCCGGCGGACACGGCACCGGTGAAGTGAACGCCGAAGGCCTGGCATGGCTCAAGCGCCGCCTGTTCAAGCTCGGCGATGTCGACAAGATCGATTTCGAAGGCATCAAGCCGGATCGCCGGGCGATCTTCCCGGCCGGTCTGGCGATTCTCGAAGCGATCTTCGACGCACTCGAACTGCAACGCATGGATCACTGCGAAGGCGCGCTGCGTGAAGGCGTGCTGTATGACTTGCTCGGCCGCCATCATCACGAAGACGTGCGCGAACGCACCCTGACCTCGCTGATGGAGCGCTACCACGTCGACCTGGAACAAGCCGCACGGGTCGAACGCAAAGCCTTGCACGCCTTCGATCAAGTGGCTGTGGACTGGGAACTGGACGACGGCATCTGGCGCGAACTGCTGGGCTGGGCGGCGAAAGTGCACGAAGTCGGCCTCGACATCGCTCACTATCACTACCACAAGCACGGCGCTTACCTGATCGAGCACTCGGACCTTGCCGGGTTCTCCCGCGAAGACCAGCAAATGCTCGCCCTGCTGGTGCGCGGCCACCGTCGCAACATCCCCAAGGACAAGTTCGCCGAGTTCGGCGACGACGGCGACAAGCTGATCCGCCTGTGCGTGCTGCTGCGTTTCGCCATCCTGTTCCACCACATCCGTGGCACCCAGGCGATGCCGCAAGTGGCGCTGCATGCCAACGGCAACAACCTCGACGTGGAATTCCCGGAGAACTGGCTGGATGAAAACCAGCTGACCCAGGCGGATTTCGGGCTTGAGGCCGAGTGGCTGACGCGGGTGGGGGTTGTTCTGACCGTGCATTGAGTAACGGGCAGGCACAAAAAAGGCGATCCGGATGGATCGCCTTTTTTATGGCTTTGAAACCTGCGGTCAGCTGCTCACCGGCAGAATCGGGCTGCCCAATCGCTCCAGCAACGTCGCCTGCGCACTGCGCGGGTTCTGGTTGCCGGTCGGCGTGTTGCGGATGTAGCGGCCGTCCGATTGCAGGCTCCAGCTGTGGGTGTTGTCGGTCAGGTACAGCTCCAGCTCTTTCTTGACCCGGGTCAGCAGCTTCTTGCCTTCCACCGGGAAGCAAGTCTCGACGCGCTTGTCGAGGTTGCGCTCCATCCAGTCGGCGCTGGACAGGAACATCTGCTCCTCGCCACCGTTGAGGAAGTAGAACACCCGGGTGTGCTCGAGGAAGCGGCCGATGATCGAGCGCACGTGAATGTTGTGCGAAACCCCGGCGATGCCCGGACGCAGGCAGCACATGCCGCGCACCACCAGATCGATGCGCACGCCGGACTGGCTGGCCTTGTACAGCGCGCGGATGATCTTCGGATCGGTCAGCGAGTTGAACTTGGCGATGATGTGCGCCGGTTTGCCGTCGAGCGCGAATTGGGTTTCGCGCAGGATCATGTCGAGCATGCCCTTCTTCAGGGTGAACGGCGCGTGCAGCAGCTTCTTCATGCGCAACGTCTTGCCCATGCCGATCAACTGGCTGAACAGTTTGCCGACGTCTTCGCACAAGGCATCGTCGGAGGTCAACAGGCTGTAGTCGGTGTACAGACGGGCGTTGCCGGCGTGGTAGTTACCGGTGCCGAGGTGCGCGTAACGCACGATCTCGCCGGCTTCGCGGCGCAGGATCAGCATCATCTTGGCGTGGGTCTTGAAGCCGACCACGCCGTAGATCACCACCGCACCCGCCGCTTGCAGACGGCTGGCCAGTTGCAGGTTGGACTCTTCGTCGAAGCGCGCACGCAGCTCGATGACCGCCGTCACTTCCTTGCCGTTACGCGCGGCGTCCACCAGCGCATCGACGATTTCCGAGTTGGCGCCGGAACGGTACAGGGTCTGGCGCACGGCCAGAACGTGCGGGTCTTTCGCGGCCTGGCGCAGCAGGTCGACCACCGGGGTGAACGACTCGAACGGGTGCAGCAGCAGGATGTCCTGCTTGCTGATCACGCTGAAAATGTTTTCGCTGTTTTGCAGCAATTTCGGAATCTGCGGCGTGAACGGCGTGTATTGCAGCTCCGGATGGCTGTCCAGGCCGGTGATGCTGAACAGACGCGTCAGGTTCACCGGGCCGTTGACCTGATACAGCTCGGTCTCGCTCAGGTTGAACTGTTTGAGCAGATAGTCCGACAGGTGTTTCGGGCAGGTGTCGGCGACTTCCAGGCGCACGGCGTCACCGTAACGACGCGAGAACAACTCGCCACGCAGGGCGCGGGCCAGGTCTTCGACGTCTTCGGAATCGAGCGCAAGGTCGGCGTTTCGGGTCAGGCGGAACTGGTAGCAGCCCTTCACCTTCATGCCCTGGAACAGGTCATCGGCGTGGGCGTGGATCATCGACGACAGGAACACATAGTTGTCGCCAGGGCCGCCGACTTCTTCCGGCACCTTGATAATCCGAGGCAGCAGGCGTGGCGCCGGGATGATCGCCAGACCGGAATCGCGACCGAAGGCGTCGATACCTTCGAGCTCGACGATGAAGTTCAGGCTCTTGTTCACCAGCAACGGGAACGGGTGCGTCGGGTCTAGGCCGATCGGGGTGATGATCGGCGCGATCTCGTCGCGGAAATAGCGGCGCACCCAGGTCTTGAGCTTGGCCGTCCAGTTGCGACGACGGATGAAGCGCACCTGATGCTTTTCCAGCTCCGGCAGCAGGATGTCGTTGAGGATCGCGTACTGGCGGTCTACATGACCGTGCACCAGCTCGCTGATACGGGCCAGGGCCTGATGCGGTTGCAGGCCGTCGGCACCGGCCTGTTCACGGGCAAAGGTGATCTGTTTCTTGAGGCCGGCGACGCGAATTTCGAAGAATTCGTCGAGGTTGCTGGAGAAGATCAGCAGGAACTTCAGCCGCTCCAGCAACGGGTAGGACTCGTCCAGCGCCTGTTCCAGCACGCGGATGTTGAACTGCAGTTGCGACAATTCACGGTGGATGTACAGGCTGCTGTCATCCAGGCCGGGAATCGCGATCGCCGGAACCGCCGTGGCAGGCTCGGTTGCCGGCGCGGGTGGCGCAGGCTCCAGCTCCGGCGGGGTTTCGGTAATCTGCTCGACCACGGGTTGAGCTTCTTTTACGGCAACTTCAGTGAGTCCTTCGGTATTCATCGAATGTTCCTGGGAGGGCTATTTCTGCTCTCGTAACAATTGAGCGGCACGGACAGCAAAGTAAGTCAGGATGCCATCAGCGCCGGCACGTTTAAAGGCGGTCAGGGATTCGAGGATCACGCCTTCGCTCAACCAGCCATTCTGGATCGCCGCCATGTGCATGGCGTATTCGCCGCTAACTTGATAGACGAAGGTCGGCACTTTGAAGGCATCTTTTACCCGGAACAAAATGTCCAGGTACGGCATGCCGGGTTTGACCATGACCATGTCCGCGCCTTCAGACAAGTCCGCGCCCACTTCGTGCAGCGCTTCGTCGCTGTTGGCCGGGTCCATCTGATAAGAAGCCTTGTTCGCCTTGCCCAGGTTCGCGGCCGAACCCACGGCATCGCGGAACGGGCCGTAATAGGCGCTGGCGTACTTGGCCGAGTAGGCCATGATCCGCACGTTGACGTGACCGGCCAGCTCCAGCGCTTCGCGGATCGCCTGGATGCGCCCGTCCATCATGTCCGACGGGGCAACCACCTGGGCGCCCGCAGCGGCGTGGGACAAGGCCTGTTTGACCAGTGCGTCGACGGTGATGTCGTTCTGCACATAGCCTTCTTCATCGAGAATGCCGTCCTGACCGTGGGTGGTGAACGGGTCGAGGGCGACGTCGGTGATCACGCCCAGTTCTGGGAATCGGTCACGCAGCGCGCGGGTGGCGCGCTGGGCGATACCTTCCGGATTCCAGGCTTCGGCGGCATCGAGGGATTTGAGTTCAGGAGGGGTGACCGGGAACAGCGCCAGCGCCGGAATTCCCAGTTCGACCCATTTGGCGGCTTCTTCGAGCAGCAGGTCGATGGTCAGGCGCTCGACACCCGGCATCGAGGCCACGGCTTCGCGGCGGTTTTCACCGTCGAGCACGAACACCGGCAGGATCAGGTCATCGACCGTCAACACATTCTCACGCACCAGCCGCCGGGAAAAATCATCACGACGATTGCGACGCAGGCGGGTGGCAGGGAACAGACGGTTGGCTGGGGTAAAGCTCACGGCAGACTCCTGAGCCCGCGCAAACGGGCGAGCGTGACAGTTATAGACGGCCATTATGACGAACAGATGACAGTTGTGTGAGACCTGTGACGTGTAGTCGCATTCCATTCTCAGCGTAGGAATTGTTCACGTCGAGACACATTTGGACACTTTCCTGAATGTGTCCGAAGGGTTAGGCTGCGCGTTCATTTCGCCAGCACCCAGACAATGCTCCAACAATTTCTGCATGACTTCGGCTACTTTGCCCTGTTTCTCGGCACGTTTTTCGAAGGCGAAACCATCCTGGTGCTCGCGGGTTTCCTCGCGTTCCGTGGATACATGGACATCAACCTGGTGGTGGTCGTGGCGTTCTTCGGCAGCTATGCCGGCGATCAGCTGTGGTACTTCCTGGGCCGCAAGCATGGGCGCAAGTTGCTGGCGCGCAAACCGCGCTGGCAGATGATGGGCGACCGCGCGCTGGAACACATCCGCAAGCACCCGGACATCTGGGTCCTGAGCTTTCGCTTCGTGTACGGCCTGCGCACGGTGATGCCGGTAGCGATCGGCCTGTCGGGCTATCCGCCGGGACGCTATCTGCTGCTCAACGGTATCGGCGCCGCGATCTGGGCCACCGCCCTGGCCGCTGCCGCCTACCACTTCGGCGCCGTGCTCGAAGGCATGCTCGGCAGCATCAAGAAGTATGAGTTGTGGGTACTGGGCGCGCTGCTGGTGCTCGGCCTGGGCCTGTGGCTGCGCCGCCGGTTCAAGAATGCCCGGTTGGCGAAAAAGGTCTACGAAGAAGAGCAGGCCGAGCAACTGGCCAAGGCTGAACGGCACAAAGCCGAAATGGCCAAGGCTGCCGATCCTAAGACGCCAGCCGAGTAAGTCGCTGGCGGCAGCAATACAGCCCGATGCCGCTGAGCAGGCTGTAACTGAGCAGGCCGAGCCACATCCCCGGGCTGGCCGGCCACAGCCCGACCAGCGGCGCCAGCCACACCAGCGGCAGGTTCGATGCCAGCCGCAGCACTTCCAGCCTCCCCGCCCACGGGCGATTCTCCAGGGCCACGCCCAACACGAACAAACCGAACGCCACCGCGCCCCAGCCGAGCAGTAATGCGCCGGTGGGCAGACTGCGTTCCAGATTCAGCAGATAGCTGCCCAGCGCCACATACACGCCGAACTGCAACCCCACGTACCACTGCTGACGGCTGTCCAGCGGCACCTCGAATTTGCGGAACTGACTCAGGTCCGGCTTGCTCATCGGGTACTTCGCCGCGACATCCGCCGGGCGCCAGCCAGTGCGCATGAACCAGATCCGGATCTTGTCCCAGGTGCGCTCGGCACGACGCGCGTCATCCCATAGCTGCGCGTAGAACTGCAGGTTGGCCCACAACGGATTCCAGCTCGCCAGCGGTGTGGTCACGCCGAAAATCACCGGTTCGTTGTCGTCCTCTTCCTGGAACGAGCCGAACAGACGATCCCAAATAATGAACACCCCGCCGTAGTTGCGATCCATGTAGAGAGCGTTCTGTGCATGGTGGGCCCGATGATTGGACGGCGTGACGAAGCACCACTCGAACCAGCCGAGCTTGGGAATGTGCCGGGTGTGGACCCAGAACTGATAGAGCAGATTCAGCGCCGCGACACTGACGAACACCAGCAGCGGCACCCCGAGTACCGCCATCGGCAGGTAGAAGATCCAGCCCAGCAGAAACCCGGTGCTGGTCTGGCGCAAGGCGGTGGAAAGGTTGTAGTCCTCGCTCTGGTGATGCACCGAATGCGCGGCCCAGAGGATGTTGCGTTCATGGCCCATGCGATGCAGCCAGTAGTAGCAGAAGTCATAGAGGACAAAGGCAAACACCCAGACCCAGACGCTGTCCGCAGGCAACCTGACCAGCGCCAGATGCTCCAGGGCAAACGCGTAGGTCACCAGGCCCACACCCTTGGTCAACAGGCCGGTGGTGGTCGACAACACCCCGGTGCTGATGCTGTTCACCGCATCGGCCAGGCGATAGTTGCTCACCCCGCGCCAGCGGTCGGCGATGAGCTCCGCCGCAATCAATACGAAGAAAAAAGGCACCGCATAGAAAATGAAGTTCATGACGCGCCCTGATCGAGGTCCGTGTGGACAGATCCTAGGTGTAGCCGTGGCTTGCCCCTATGGCAACGAACGCCAATTTAGTGGACATTTAACGCCATGAATCTGGAGAGAAACCCATGAGCAAAAAAGTTGCAGTGATCCTGTCCGGTTGCGGCGTGTACGACGGCGCCGAGATCCACGAGAGCGTCATCACCCTGCTGCGCCTCGATCAGCGCGGCGCACAGGTGCAGTGCTTCGCCCCGAACATCGCGCAATTGCATGTGATCAACCACCTGACCGGTGAAGAAATGCCCGAATCGCGCAACGTGCTGGTGGAATCGGCGCGCATCGCCCGGGGCAACGTCAAGGATCTGCGCGAGGCCGATGTCGAGGACTTCGACGCGCTGATCGTGCCCGGCGGTTTCGGTGCGGCGAAGAACCTGTCGAACTTCGCCATCGAAGGCGCGGGCTGCACCGTACAGCCGGAAGTGCTGGCGCTGGCCGAAGCCTTTGCCGAAGCGGGCAAGCCTGTTGGCCTGATCTGCATCTCGCCGGCGCTGGCCGCGAAGATCTACGGCCCGGGCGTGACCTGCACCATCGGCAACGATGCCGACACGGCCGCCGCCATGAACAAGATGGGCGCCACCCACGAAGACTGCGCGGTGACCGACATCATCGAAGACAAGGCGCGCAAACTGGTGACCACCCCGGCGTACATGCTGGCGCAGACGATCAGCGAGGCGGCTTCGGGGATCAACAAGCTGGTGGATCGGGTGCTAGAGCTGACCCACGAAAACGACGCCTGAGCCCCTCTTCCACTGGATCAAGACTGAACACTGTGGGAGCGAGCTTGCTCGCGAAAGCGGTGGGCCATTCAATACTGTGTTGTTTGGCCTGACGCCTTCGCGAGCAAGCTCGCTCCCACAGGTCTTGTATAAGGCTCAGGACTGGCGCGCCAGCCGCGTCAGGATCCGGTCCAGCGCATTGGCGAACGCCTGCTTCTCCCGGTCACCGAACGGTGCCGGGCCACCGCTGACCTGGCCCTGTTCACGCAGATCGGTGAACAGATTGCGAGTCGCCAGCCGCTCTCCCATGTTCTGCGCGTCGAACTCCTTGCCTCGCGGATCCAGCGCTGCAACGCCCTTCTTCACCAGCCGGTCGGCCAGCGGGATGTCGCTGCAGATCACCAGTTCGCCCGGCACCGCGTGCTCCACCAGATAATCGTCCGCTGCATCCGGGCCGCTCGGCACCACGATCAGCTTGACGATCGCCAGCGCCGGTTTGCTTTGCGGCTGCCCCGCCACCAGCACCACTTCGAAGCGGCGCTTGAGGGCGAACTTCACCACCAACTCCTTGGCCATCTTCGGGCAGGCGTCGGCATCGATCCATACGCGCATGTTTTCTACCTCCAAAAAATTCGCGAGCAAGCTCGCTCCCACAGATTACGCACCAACCCTGTGGGAGCGAGCTTGCTCGCGAATATGAGCGCAGCGAATGCCTTTAAGCAGCAGTCACCCTACGTTTTTCAGCCACCCAACTGCGACCGTACAGCACGATAATCGCCGCAATCGCCACGGCCTGCGCCGTCAGCGAGTACGCATCGGCGTGAATCCCCAGCCAGTCGAAATCGAAGAACGCCACCGGCCGGGTGCCGAAGATTCCGGCTTCCTGCAACGCCTTCACGCCGTGGCCGGCGAACACCACCGACAACGCGCAAAGCAGCGCTGCGTTGATGCTGAAGAACAGTGTCAGCGGCAGTTTCGCCGAGCCGCGCAGGATCACCCACGCCAGACCGAACAGCAGCACCAGCGCCGTCGCGCCGCCAGCGAGTACCGCGTTATGCCCGGCGGGGCCGGCCTGCAGCCACAGGGTTTCGTAGAACAGGATCACTTCGAACAGCTCGCGGTACACCGAGAAGAACGCCAGGATCGCAAACCCGAAACGCCCGCCTCCGCCCACCAGGCTCTGCTTGATGTAATCCTGCCAGGCCGCCGCGTGCCGACGGTCGTGCATCCACACGCCGAGCCACAACACCATGACGCTGGCGAACAGCGCCGTGGCGCCTTCAAGCAGTTCACGCTGGGAGCCGCTGACATCGATCACATACGCCGCCAGCGCCCAGGTGCCGAGGCCGGCCAGCAGCGCCAGACCCCAACCGACGTTGACGCTGCGCACCGCCGATTGCTGGCCGGTGTTGCGCAGGAACGCGAGGATCGCCGCCAACACCAGAATCGCTTCCAGACCTTCGCGCAGCAGAATCAGTAGCCCGGAGATGTAGCTCAGCGACCAGCTCAGACCATCGCTGCCCAACAGGCCGGCGGATTCCTTGAGTTTGGCCTTGGCCGCGTCGAGACGCTGTTCGGCCTGCTCCACCGGCAAGCCGTCCTGCAGCGATTGCCGATAGGCCATCAGGGATTTTTCGGTGTCCTTGCGCACGTTGGCGTCGACGTTGTCCAGCGAGCTTTCGACCAGTTCGAAGCCTTCCAGATACGCCGCCACCGACAGGTCATAGGCCTGATCGTGCTCACCGGCGCGGTACGCCGCCAGGCTCTTGTCCAGCGTCGCGGCGGTGTAGTCGAGCAACTGCGCCGGGCCGCGCTTGACCTGCGGCGGCTGCGCCCGTTGTACGCGGAAGATCGCGGCGGCTTCAGCACCTTCGGCAGCCTGCACTTCGGCCGGGGTCTGACGGGCCAGGTCGGCGATGTTGTAGGTCTTGTCGGATTTGGCCGTGGCCGGATCAGCGCTGAACTGCGCGATGTAGGTCGCCAGGTCCCAGCGCTGACGGTCATCCAGCTGATCGGCGAAGGCTGGCATGTCAGTGCCTTCGACGCCCTGGCCGAGAGTGCTGTAGATCGCGTACAGGCTCAGGTGATCCATCCGCGCAGCGGCGCGCAGATTGGCCGGCGCCGGCGTCATGCCGAGACCCGCCGGGCCGTCGCCGGCACCCGTATCGCCGTGACACACCGAGCAGTTTTGCGCGTACAGCGGCGCGCCACGGGTCGGATCAGGCGTGATGATCGGGGCCTGGCTGACTTCATAGGCCACCGCCAGTTTCGCGCCCAGTTGCCGGGCCTGACGGGCAACGTCCGTGCCGTCCTGTTTCGCCGTGATCGCGGCATGCAAGGCAGTCACGCCTTGTTCCAGCGCCGCTTTCTCAGGCTTGGCCGGCAGGCCGGCGATCAGCCCTTGCAGCACCTGGGTGAATTCCAGCTGCTCGCGGTACTCGCCGTCGTCGATGACCTTGCCTGCCTCTACCGTCGGCGGGTAATCGGCGCTGATGTAATCGAGCAGGTGCAGCGCTTGCGGCGCGCCTTCCACGGTGTCGGCCAGCAGATTGAAGCTGCTCAGGGCGCACAACGGGAACACCAGCCAGGCCAGTAATCGGGACGCGGCAGTCATGAATGAGTCTCAAATGGAAATGCGAAGTTACATATTGTTCACGTCGAGCGCGTTTCCCTCAAGCTTTCTTGGCGGCCCGGCGGTTTTTAGCGCAAGGGTGCGCTCGTCTTGCGGTAGTGTTCGGCCATGAATTCGACGAACACCTGCACCTTCAGCGCCACATGCCGGGCATGGGGATACAGCGCGTAGTAATGCCGCTGGCCGAGGCTGTAGTTGGGCAGGATCTGCACCAGCCGGCCACGCAACAAATCGTCCTGCACCGTGGCCCGGGTGAACGCGGCAATCCCGATACCGGCCAGCGCCGCCGCATGTAGCGAGCTGATCGAGTCCGCCTTGAATCGGCCCTGGGCGCGTACCGCTGTCGTCAGCCCGCGCGCATCAGTCAGCGACCAGTCGCCACCGCCAGCGAACGCGAGCAGTTGATGGTCGGCCAGCTCACTGACCTGGCGCACCAGACCGTGTCGCGCGACGTAGGTCGGCGATGCCACCAGCACCAGCTCGGACACCGTCAGCAGACGCGCCACCAAGGATGAATCCGCCAGCGGCCCGCAGATGCGCAGCGCCACATCGAAGCCTTCGGCGATCAGGTCGACAAAACGGTCATCGCAAGACAGATCGACCTCAACCTCGGGATAACGCTGCTGAAACGCCGGCAGCCAGCTCGCCAGTTCCAGCGTGCCGATCACCACCGGCGCGCTGATGCGCAACAATCCACTGGGGGTTTCACGGGCCTGCCCGACCGCCAGCGCGGCCTGATCGAGGCGATCGAGAATGTCCACGCACGCGGCGTAATACTGCTGCCCCGCCGTGGTCAGGCTGAAGCGCCGGGTGTTGCGGTTGATCAGGCGCGTGCCGAGCTCCGCCTCCAGTTGCTGGAGCTGGCGGGAGATCGTCGAATGCGTGGTGTCGAGCCGCTCGGCGGCGGCAGTGAAGCCGCGACACTCGACGATGCAACGGAACGCGCGCATGGCCAACAGCTGATTCATCGAAGCCCTCAGTCGAGTGGCAGGCGAACGATCTGCTGCGTGGTCATGACGTCACCGAAGGTGTCCTCGATTTCGGCCAGCGCCGCGCGGTGCAGGCTGTCCTTGTCGACGGTGTCGCCGTTGACGCGGGTGATCGCCCGGGTCGCCGAAGCATCGGATGCTACCACGACCTGATAGCCCAACGGCGCGGCGTCCCGGGCGCCGCCAGCGACACAGGCGTGGGTCATCAGCCCGGCGAAAATCACAGTCTTGATGCCGGCCTGCTTGAGCTGCCGATCGAGGTCGGTGCTGGCGAACACGCTGACCGTGGACTTTTGCAACACGTGATCCTGCGCCCTCGGCTGCATCAGCGGATGAAACTTCACGGTCTCGCCGCCCTGCGCGAACACCGGCGAGCCGGCGGGCGCAACGTGCTGGACCTGGAACACCGGAATCTTCGCCTGATCGGCAAAGCGGATCAGCTCACGGGCCTTGTTCATGGCTGCGATGCCGTCGGGAATCGGCAGACGCCCGCTGAAGTACTCGTTCTGAAAATCGATCACCACCAGCGCGGTGGTTTTCGGATCAAGGCGCTCGATCGGCGCCGCGCCGGATATTGCACGAATGGTTGGATGAGTATCCACCGTAGAACTGGCCATCGCACTGCTGACCGCGGCGAGACCAAGACTGGCGAACAGGATTTTGAACAGTGAGCTGCAGCGATACGTTTGCGAGAGAGTCATGGCGAGATTCCTGTAGAGAGGCGTGTAAGTCGGGCCAAGTCTAGGAACCCGCAAACGGCCTGACCACGGCACTATTGGCACATGATCTGTGCAACTTTTGCACAGATCATGTGAAGAAAATCCGCCCGGCAATTAGCCATCACCTCCCACTATAATGCGCCACTTCAGCCGCCTTTCTATTCAAGGAAGACCTCCTCGCCATGCGCCATTGCCTGCTGTTTTCCCTGTTGTTCAGCATCGTCTTGCAGTTGAGCGGTTGCGGGGCCTATCGCAATTACGACCTGGAACTGGAACAGACCACCGATCAGTTGAAGGCGGGCAACCCCAACGGTGCGCTGGCCCTGATCGAGGCGCATAACCCGGATGAAGAAAAAGACCTGCTGTATTACTTCGAGAAAGGCGCAGTACTCAGTGCTGCCGGGGAGTTGCCGCAGAGTCAGGTCGCCTGGCGCAGCGCCGAACAGATGGTGATCCAGCGTCAAGACACCATTGAAACCGCCGGCGACAAGTTGCTGTCCGCCCTGGGCAATCAATGGGGCAGCATCATCAACGACAAGATTCGTCGCTACGATGGTTACGACTATGAAAAGGTCATGCTGACCACGCAGATGGCCCTGAACCAGTTGGCCGTGAATGACTTCGACGGTGCCCGCGCGGACATCAAGAAAACCCACGAACGCGAAACACTGATTGCCCGGCAACGGGAGCTGGAATACGAACGCGTTGAAAACGCCGCCAAGGATCAAGGCGCCCGTGTGCATTACAAGGATCTGCAAGGTTACCCGGTGATCATGCTGGATTCGCCGGCGGTCATCGCTCTGAAGAACGGCTATCAAAGTGCGTTCAGCCACTACCTGGCCGGGTTCACTTATGAAGCCCTGGGTGAAAAGGATCTGGCGGCACCCGGTTATCGTCAGGCCATAGAACTGCGTCCTGACATGCCGTTTTTCCAACAGGCATTGCGTGACCTCGAAAGCCCCGGGCTCAAGGCTGGCGAAAGCGATGTGCTGATCATCGTGCAAAGCGGGCTGGCGCCGGCTCGCAGCTCCGTGCGCGTGCCGTATCCGGTGAAGCTTGAGGACGGCCAGGTGATCGTGGCCAATGTATCGTTTCCGGTGATGGTGCCCGACACGTCCACCCCACCCTTCAATCAGATCAGCCTCGACGGTCGTCCAAAGAAGCTGATCACGGTCAACAACATCACCGACATGTCCTTGCGCACCCTGCGCGACGACATGCCCGGGATCATCCAGCGCACCACCTATCGAGCGTTCCTGGCCGCAGATGTCCAGGGCACCGACAATCGGCGCAACCCGGCGAAGGCGTCGTACGTGACCCATTACGATGGATTCGAGCACGCAGACACCCGTACGTGGCGCACCCTGCCCAACCTCACTCAAGTACTGCGCCTGCGTCTGAAGAAAGGCGAACACTTGATCAGCCTGCCAACCGCACCCGGTGTCGCACCAATGAAAATCCGCATCGATCAAGATCGACAGATCATCGGCCTGCGTGCCCTGGGCGACAGAATCTACGCCAACGGCAGCGCTTTCCAGGCTTTCGCCTCTCCGGAAAGCCGCGTGGTATCCGGCCTGAAATAAGTAATGGCACCTAACTAACCAGTGCAATTAAAAAGCTATTACATAGCCAGCATGGCCCGCTTATAATGCCGCGCCCGCGCTATCGCGTTGCGGCATTAAAGCTCCTCTTGTTATGAGGAATTGGCAGGAGGCCAGCGCCACTGCCGATCGGTCCCAGCAGCCCGACCCGCACCCGAGGCTGTCGCTACTCATGGAAGAAGTACCCCATGGCATTCCGCGCTCCCACTCTGATCGCGCTCAGCGCTGTCACCCTGCTGTCCGGCTGTTCGGCGTTTCGCAACTACGATTCCGAACTGGCCCAGACCAACCAGCAACTGGCCACCGGCAACGTCGACGCCGCTCTGACCCTGCTGGAAAAGAACAACACCGGCCCGGACAAGGACCTGCTCTATTACTTCGAGAAGGGTGAACTGCTGCGCGCCAAGGGCGATCTGTCCGGTAGCCAGAATGCCTGGACCAGCGCCGACCAGGTGGTGGGCAAGTGGGAAGACTCGGTCAAGCTCGACACCGACAAGTACCTGGCCCAGTTCGGCAGTTTCCTGGTCAACGACAAGGTGCGCCGCTACGAAGGCTACGACTACGAAAAAGTCATGCTGACCACGCAGATGGCCCTGAACCTGCTGGCGGTCAACGATTTCGACGGCGCCCGCACCGCGATCAAGAAGACGCACGAGCGTGAAGCGGTGATCGCGGATCTGCGCGACAAGGAATACCTCAAGAGCGAAGAGGAAGCCGAGAAAGAAGGCATCAAGACCGAATACAAGGACTTGCAGGGCTACCCGGTCGCCAGCCTCGACGCGCCGGAAGTGGTCGGCCTGAAAAACAGCTACCAGAGTGCGTTCAGCCATTATCTGGCCGGTTTCGTCTATGAAGCCCTGGGCGAGAAAGACCTCGCTGCGCCGGGCTATCGCAAGGCTGCCGAGCTGCGCCCGAACACGCCGCTGCTGGAGCAGGCGCTGGTCAACCTCGACAAGCCGGTCAAGAGCGACGACAGCGACATCCTGATCGTGGTGCAAAGCGGCCTGGCGCCGTCCCGCGACTCGATCCGCGTGCCGCTGCCGCTGCCGATCTCCAACAACGTTGTGATCACTCCGCTGTCGTTCCCGATCATCAAACCTGACACCTCCACCGCGCCCTTCGCGCAGATCGGTGTCGATGGCCAACAGGTCGACCTGACCGCACTGAACAGCACCACCGCCATGTCCCGCCGCGCCCTGCGCGATGACATGCCGGGGATCATCCTGCGCACCACCGTGCGCGCGATCACCAAGGGTGTGGCGCAGAAGAAGATCAACGAAACCAACCCGCTGGCCGGTCTGGCGGTCGGTATTTCTTCAGCTGTGCTCGAAGGTGCCGATACCCGTACGTGGCGCACCCTGCCGGACACCACACAAGTGGTACGCCTGCGCTTGAAGAAAGGTGAGCACCAAGTCACTCTGCCGAGCGCCGTCGGTGGCTCTCAGGTCAAGGTGACCGTCGATCAGCGTTACCAGGTAATCACCCTGCGCGCCGTCGGCAATCAGGTGTTCGCCGCAGGCCTCGCCGCCCACGTCACCCCGAGCGCTGGCGCCACCGCCGTGGCCAGCCTCAAACAACCTTAAGAACGGAGTCTTTGCATGCGCTTCAAACTCATCGCCGTCGCCGCCCTCGCCCTGTTGGCGAGCGGTTGCGCCACCCCGCCACCACCGGAGCCGGGCAGTGCCGCGAGCAAGGTCGTGGCCATGGGCCCGCAGAAACACATCGTGGTCGGCGCGATGCGCGTGGCCCGCGAAAACGGCTTCATGACCGTCAACGTGCAGTTGAGCAACACCCTCAACAGCAACAAGACGTTCTACTACCGTTTCGCCTGGCTCGGGCCGGAAGGTTTCCCGATCGCCGAAGAAGAAGTCTGGAAGAGCCAGATGATGTACGGCGCCCAGACCAGCTTCATCCAGGGCATCGCCCCGACGCCGAAAGCCGTGGATTTCCGTCTGGAACTCAAGACACCTTAAGCCCGACACCCTATTCCCGATTCAGAGAGCATTCCCATGTTTGCACGCTTTTCCTTCATCGCCGTCCTCGCCCTGCTGGCCAGCGGTTGCGCCAACACTTCGCCGACCCTGGGCAGCAAGAACATCAGCTACGGCGACACCAAGGCCGTTGAAACCGTGACCAACGAGTTCGGTTCGACCGACCTGCAGATGATCGCCGAGTCGATGACCCGATCCCTGGCCCAGTCCGGCATTCTGCAGGGTCGCCCTGTGGTGCAGGTCTATGACGTGAAGAACAAGACCAGCGAATACATCGACACTCGCGAAATCACCACCAGCATCAAGACCCAGCTGATGAAGTCCGGCACCGCCCGTTTCGCCAGCGACAACACCGCGATGCAGAGCCAGGTCGACCAGCTCAAGCTGCAAAACCAGAGCGGCCTGTACAAGAAGAGCACCGTGGCCAAGACTGGCAACATGATCGCTGCCAAATACCGTCTTGAAGGTTCGATCAGCTCGATCGTCAAGCGCAGCAGCGACTACAAGGACGTCTTCTACAAATTCAGCCTGCAACTGATCGACGTTGAAAGCGGTCTGGCCGAGTGGATGGACGAGAAAGAGATCCGCAAAACCACGGAGCGTTAATCGATGCGCGCATGGATTGGCATGATGGCCCTGGCTTGCGCGTTCAGCGTGCAAGCGGCCCCGAAAGTCGCGGTGACGGATCTGGCGTACCAGGAACGTGTGGAGCAGTACATCCACATCGTTTCGGCCCAGAACAATTACCGCGAGGGTTACTACAGCTCCAGCGGCTCTTCGAGCTACAACGAGCTCGAAGCCACCACCAGCTACATCGAACAAGGCGAACTGCGTAAATTCACCGGCGACATCAAGGGTGAAATCCTGCGCACCGGCATGTTCCAGCTGGTGCAGGGCACGCCGTACACCGCGTCCTCCAAGGGTGACGTCTACGACGTGATCAAACGGATCAAGGCCGGCAACTTCAAGGGTGCCGACTACGTGCTGTTCGGCACCGTGTCGGACATCGACTTCACCCAGGACGTGAACGAGCTGGCGAACACCGACAGCTACTCCGCCGTGCTGGGCCTGACGTTGGTGGCGGATTTCAGCCTGATCAACACCAAGACCTTCGAGATCACCTCGGCCTTTACGGCGATGGGTGAAGCGCAGGACACCAAACTGGTGAACCACCGCGACATCAAGATCTCGCTCAACCGCCCGCGGGTGGTGCGTGACGTCTCTAAGGCGCTGGGCGAAGACGTGGCCGGGCAGCTGAGCATGCAGCTCGGCGGTGGCGGTTACGAGCAGCCGCGTGAACCGCAGCAGCGTAACAATCTGCCGCGTGATACGGCGCCAGTGATTCTTCACTGACCGACTGCCGGAAACGAAAAAGGCGACCTTCTCAGGTCGCCTTTTTTTGTGGCTGCATGCTTTATGCGGCGGCTTTGCGCAACGTCGCCATGAACGCCGCGGCGCCAATGAACAGTCCGGCAAACGTGCGGTTCATGCGTCGCTGCTGGGTCGGTGTACGCAACAGGCGCAACACCTTCGACGCCAGACCGGTGTAGCCGGCCATGACGATCAGGTCGACCGCGATCATGGTCACGCCGATCACCACGTACTGGATCAGCAGCGGCGCATGCGGATTGATGAATTGCGGCAGCACCGCGAGCATGAACACCAGGGCCTTGGGGTTGCTGATGTTCACCAGAAAGCCTCGGAACACCAGGGCCAGCGGCTTGCCGATCGGCCGGACCGCCGCGTCGTCACTCATGTCCATCGGCAGTGCGCGCCATTGTTTGATCGCGAGATAAACCAGGTAGGCGACACCGAACCATTTGATCGCATGGAACGCGGTGGCCGAAGCGGTGAGGATCGCGCCGACACCGGCGCCGACGATGGCAATCTGCACAGCCAGGCCGATCTGCAGGCCCAGGGCATTCCAGTAGCCGCGCCAGAAACCGTATTGCAGGCCGCTGGACATCGACGCAATGGCGCCGGCACCCGGAGAAAGACTGATCACCCAGCAGGCGGCAAAAAACGCCAGCCATGTTTGAAGCTCCATCGCACACCTCGACTTCGGACTCGTGACAATCCTCAAAGCTAATGCGGATTTGGCTGGATGACTACCGATTTTTTGCAGGATGTTGCGGCCGCCGACCAACGTGGCCGGCGCCCGATCACTTTTCGAAACCGCTGGAAGGGAAGATATCCGTGCCGCGCCAGCGGCGCACCGAACGCTGGAAGAACAGGCTGTTGGGCACTTGCACCATGGCGCTGCCGGTGCCGAGTTCTTCGGCTTCGATCAACGTGGTGTAAAGCAGATTGATCGCCACCACTCGGCCTTTGACGCCGGGCTTGTCGGTGGTATCGACCAGTTCGACCACATCGCCAAGACGGAACGGGCCGACGGTGAAGATCAGAATCGCGCAGAGCAGGTTCGACAGCACGCTCCACATCGCAAAGAACGCCACCGCCGCCACCGCGACGAAACCCGACAACGCGGTCCACAGCACCGTGGCCGACACCCCGAGGCGTTCCAGCACAAAGATCAGCGCACTGCCCATGATCAGCCAGCGCAGACCACCGCGCAGCGGCATCAGCAACTGCGGCGGGAACGGATACTTTTCGCCCAGGCGGGTCAGGAATCGAGCAACGACGCGCTGGGCGAAGTAACCGGCGAGCAGGATCAGCAGAATCTGCACGCCGAGCCAGATCGGCTCGACCCACATCGCCGGCAATGGGAGTTTGAAGGCGTCCATCAGGACAATGCCTCCAGCTCCGCCTGCATGCTTTCCAGCGTTTCAAGGGCTTCCATCCACGCTTCTTCAAGTTCGCCTTCGCGAACTTTCAGCTTGGCCTGCTCGGCCAGCAGGTCACGCAATTCGTTCTTGCGCGCCGGCTCGTAGATGTCGCTGTCGCCAAGGCTGGCATCGACCTTCGCCAGTTTCTCGTGCAGCTTGCCGAGCTCGGCTTCTAGCTTGTCGGCCTCACGTTTGTGCGGCGCCAGTTGCTGACGCAACGCAGCCGCGGCCTGACGCTGGGCCTTCTTGTCGGTCTTGTCCGGGTTGACCGGTGTGTTGCTGACCGGGGCGTTGCGCTGGCGGTACTCGACCAGCCAACGGGCGTAATCTTCGAGGTCGCCATCAAACTCCTCGACCTTGCCGTCCGCGACCAGGAAGAAGTTGTCGGTGGTGCTCTTGAGCAAATGCCGATCGTGGGAAACCACCAGCACCGCACCGCTGAACTCCTGCAACGCCATGGTCAGCGCCAGACGCATTTCAAGGTCCAGGTGGTTGGTCGGTTCGTCGAGCAGCAACAGGTTCGGCCGTTCCCAGGCAATCAATGCCAGGGCCAGACGGGCCTTTTCGCCACCGGAGAAATTCAGCACCGGCTCGTCGATGCGCGCGCCACGGAAGTCGAAACCACCGAGGAAGTCGCGCAGGGTCTGCTCGCGTTCGGTCGGCGCCAGACGCTGCAGGTGCAGCAACGGGCTGGCCTTGGAGTCCAGCGAGTCGAGCTGATGCTGGGCGAAGTAGCCGACTACGGTGTTCTCACCGCGAGTCAGGCGCCCGGCCAGCGGTTCGAGCTCACCGGCGAGGTTTTTGATCAGGGTCGATTTACCCGCGCCGTTGGGGCCGAGCAAGCCGATCCGCGCGCCGGGGGTCAGTTGCAGCTTGACCTTCTCCAGCACGGTTTTCTCGCCATAACCCAGGCGCGCATCGGACAGATCGATCAGCGGGCTGGAGATCTTGGTCGACTCGCGGAACACGAAGTCGAACGGCGAATCGACGTGGGCCGCCGACAGCTCTTCCATGCGCTCCAGCGCCTTGATCCGACTCTGGGCCTGACGGGCCTTGGTGGCCTGGGCCTTGAACCGGGCGATGTAGCTTTCCATGTGCGCACGTTGCGCCTGCTGCTTCTCGTAGGCCTGTTGCTGCTGGGCCAGACGTTCGGCGCGGGCGCGTTCGAACGCGGTGTAGCCGCCACGGTAGAGCGTCAGCTTGCGCTGATCGACGTGGGCCACGTGGTCGACCACTTCATCGAGGAAATCCCGGTCGTGGGAAATCAGCAGCAAGGTGCCGGGGTAACTTTTCAGCCACTCTTCGAGCCAGATGATGGCGTCGAGGTCCAGGTGGTTGGTCGGCTCGTCGAGCAGCAACAGGTCTGATGGGCACATCAAAGCCTGCGCAAGGTTCAGACGCATCCGCCAGCCACCGGAGAAATCTCCTACCTGACGATCCATCTGCTCGTTGGTGAAACCGAGGCCAGCCAGCAATTTGCGCGCCCGCGCATCGGCGGTGTAGCCGTCGGCACTGTCGAGTTCGGCGTGCAGGCGGGCCAGCGCGGTGCCGTCGTGGGCCTCTTCGGCCGCTGCGAGCTCACGCTGCACTTCGCGCAGGCGCAGGTCGCCGTCGAGCACATAGTCGACCGCCAGACGTTCGAGCGTGTCGACCTCCTGCCGCATGTGGGCGATACGCCAGTCGGCCGGCAGCAGGCAGTCGCCCGAGTCCGGGTGCAGCTCACCGCGGAGCAAGGCGAACAGGCTGGATTTGCCGGCACCGTTGGCACCGATGAGGCCGGCTTTGTGGCCGGCGTGCAGGGTCAGCTCGGCGTCTTCTAGCAGACGTTGCGGGCCACGCTGTAAAGTCAGGTTCTGAAGTCGGATCATAATGGCGGCGGAGTCTACCAGCTTCGCTCACAACTGGCGCGAGTAGCACGATGTCCTCTGACCTGTGGAGCTTTGCCCTTGCCGTCTACGCCCGTCCCGGCGTGGAGGATGCCTGCCTGCGCCTGCAATCGGCGGGGGCCAACGTGTGCCTGATGCTGTGCGGTTTATGGCTGGAACAGCGCGATGCGACTTGTGACGAGGCGCGTGCGCGGCAGCTTTTGGAACTGACCGAGCCTTGGGACCGGGAAGTGATCCAGCCGTTACGCGCATTGCGCATGCAGTGGAAAACCCTGGCCGACAGCGATCCGGTACTCAAGGGTATGCGCGAGCAGATCAAGGGATTGGAGCTGGAGGCGGAGCGTGCGCTGCTGTCGCGACTTGAAGGCGCCGCGCAGGGCTGGAAGCGTAATTCGAAGGAATCGAGTGACTGGCTGCAAGTGCTGGCCGGCCCTGCGGCCAACCTGAACCGCGACGCGCTGCAAGTGCTGCGCGTCGCGGCGACCGGCGCTTAGGAAGTGCTGGACGGGTTGCTGGCGACGCTCGACACCGGCGCCGACGATGGCGTGGTTGCGGTGGTCGAGGTAGTGGCGGCGGATGCCGGTGCTGAGGTCGGAGCCGGAGTTGCCGGTGCGGCAGGTTTGGCAGCAGGCGCAGTGGCCGGTTTTGCTGCAGCTGGTTTTGCTGCTGGCTTGGCGGCAGCCGGCTTGGCAGCGGCAGGTTTTTTCACTGCAGGTTTTGCAGCAGGTTTCGCTGCTGGCTTGGCGGCCGGTTTTGCAGCGGCCGCTGGCTTGGCGGCGGTCGTTGCAGGCTTCGCTGCAGCAGCTGGTTTTGCAGCAGGCTTGGCAGCAGCTTTTACCGCAGGCTTGGCCGCTGGTTTCGCCGCCGCTTTGGCAGCAGGTTTGGCAGCAACCGGTTTGGCAGCGGTTTTCGCCGCAGGCTTGGCAGCAGCAGTTTTGGCGGCCGGTTTAGCGGCGGCTTTAACGGCTGGTTTCGCTGCCGGCTTGGCGGCTGCTTTGGTGGCTGGCTTGGCAGCTGGTTTCGCAGCGGCAGTTCTTGCCGGAGCCGCTTTTGCAGCAGCGGTTTTCGCCGCAGGTCTGGCGGCTGGTTTTGCAGCAGCCGGCTTGGCGGCAGCTGGTTTGGCCGCTGTGGTTTTAGCCGCAGGTTTGGCAGCGCTGGCGGCTGCGGGTTTCTTCGCGGCTGGTTTTGCAGCGGCTTTCACTGGCGCTTTGGCAGGCGATTTGGCCGGTGCTTTTGCAGCAGGCTTGGCGGCCGCTTTTTTCGCAGGCGCCGCTGCAGGTTTGGCCGAACGCAGGGACAACGCCTTGCCGACAGCCTCTTGAACACGACCGACACCCTGGGCCAGTTTCAGGCTTTCCTGGGCATCGCGCTTGAGTTGCAGAATGTAGCTGCGGGTATCGGACTGACGATCCTTCAGCGCATCGAGCAGGTCTTCGAGTTCCTTCACGGCAGCCTTGGCCTTGGTCTGCGCCTTGGCTTTACCGGCTGCTGCTGCGTCCTGCAATTTGGTGCGGGATTTGTGCAGTTTTTCTTGCGCCTTGCCGCGTTGCTTTTCCAGTTTGGCGAGCAGTTTTTCAGCATCAGCCAAGGCTTGGGAGCAAGCGTTTTCCAGATGCTCGAGCAGGCTGCCCGAGAGTTGTTGGAGTAAATGCAACGGAGTGTTTACAGGCTTCTTGGTGGCCGACATGGTTTACCTCCTGGCTGACGTGAGTGCGGCTCATACTAGACCTCTGCTGCTACCGCCGCTAGGGCATGTTGACAGTATCGAAAGCACTCGGTTGCAGGCTTGCGAAAAACTTCTGCGCATTGGCAAAAGCAGTTCACCGTTGCAGACGTTCGCGCTGGCATAATCCACCGCAATTCAGGACGGAGAGTGCCCATGTCGCGCTACCTTTTTTTATCCCTCTGCATGATTTTTTCCGTGGCTCAGGCCGACGAAAAAACCACCGCAAACGACGCCCACGATCTGGCTTACAGCCTCGGCGCCAGCCTCGGTGAACGACTGCGCCAGGAAGTGCCGCAGCTCCAGATCCAGGCACTGATCGAAGGTCTGCAACAGGCCTATCAAGGCAAGCCGCTGGCACTGAGCGAAGCACGCATCGAGCAGATCCTCGCCGATCACGAATCGCAGACAGCCGAGCAGGCGGCGATGCCTTCGACTGAAGCGGCGATGGAAAACGAGCGACGTTTTCTCACCGCCGAAAAAGCCAAACCGGGTGTGAAGGAGTTGGCCGACGGCATCCTGCTGACCGAGCTGGCGCCGGGGAATGGCACGAAGGCCGGCCCGGATGGAAAAGTGCAGGTGTTGTATATCGGTCGATTGCCCGACGGCACCGTGTTCGATCAGAACAGCCAGCCGCAGTGGTTCAATCTCGACAGCGTGATCGCCGGCTGGCGCACCGCGTTGCAGAACATGCCGGTCGGCGCAAAGTGGCGGCTGGTGATTCCATCGGATCAAGCGTACGGCGCCGACGGTGCCGGCGACCTGATCGCTCCATTCACACCGCTGGTGTTTGAAGTGGAATTGCGCGGCGCGACCAGTTGATCGCCCAATAAAAAACGGTGCGCTTGGGGCGCACCGTTTTTGTGTCTTGCGAGGTTCGATTCAGGCCTGAACCGAATCCTCTTCCTTGTGTGCGGTATGCAGCACTTCGATCAGGCAGTCTTCCAGTTCGAAGCGCTCGTGGAGCAGGCCGCCCAGCTCCTTGAATTTCTCCGCAACGCATTTGCCTTCATCGCAAAGGTCGTTGAACGCGAGCAGCTTTTCAGTGATGACATCGATCCGCGGATAGATCGTCTCGGCCAGTTCCAGGCCGCGCTTGTCGTTGAAGGCCTTGGCCTCGCCCGTCAGCTGTTCGTAGATCTCGAAGTGCCCGGCCGAAACGTAATCGACCAGCACGCCGCAGAATTCCTGCAAGGGCTTTCGATCCTCGGACAGCGCCTGAGGTTTGGCGCCCAGCTTGTCATAGGCAGCGATCAATTCCTCACGCTCCTGCAGCCAGCGGTCGATCAGCAGATGAACTCCACCCCAACGTTCCTGAGCATTCTGACAACTTTCGAGCATGGCGATCTCTCTTCCCTTGTGGGTCATGCTGCTCTACACCCGCGCCCCTTCTTGTGAATATTGCTTTGAGAGGCGGCCAGGCAGAGCGTCATCGAGCAACACAATTCCAATGACACGTGCGGGCCAGATTATGCCCGCACGCCTATGGCTTCAAGGTACGCAGGAGAGAAAGTTCATACAAGTGTTTAATCCCTGACCAGCACCGGGTGCGACGGTTGGCCGCTGAGCGGTTGCTGCAAAGCCATCCAGACCTGTCGCAGCAACTGGTAAACAGCCAGGATCGACATCCCCACGAAAAACAGCAGACTCCACTCTGGAATGCTGAGATCGAACAGCGTCCAGGACAATTCCGCACAATCGGCGGTGTCGTTGAACATGCGCATCAGTGCACATAACCACGGCAGGCTGCTGAACATCTCTTCCGGATTGGGCCCGCAATGCGCCAGCCTTTGCAGGGAGTCACTTTGCAGCAGCACTTGGCGCCAGGCCGCCGTCATCCCGCCAAGACTGGTCAGCAACGCCATCATCCAGTACAGCGACAGACCGAAACGCTGCGGCCCATGGATCGCAGCCACACCACAACAAAGGGTAAGGACACTCATGAACAGACGCTGGACCAGACACAGACTGCAAGGCACCAGACCGACCGCGTATTCGAGGTAATAGGAAGCTCCCAGGGCCAGAATCCCCGCAGTGAAAGCCATAAAGAACAGGGAGCGTGAGCAGGCCAACGACATGGCTTATCCGTAACAATAAAGACAGGCAGTTACGGTAGAGGAAAGCGCCTCGGGCTTTCAAGGCAGGTCACTGGCGACACTTCAGCAGAAGTGTAGGGAAATCCCGACAGGCACCGAAGGATTCGGTGTAGCCCACTGTAGGACGTTGCTCGGAAGAGGGGATTCCCCGGTAACTATTCAGTCACCGGGAAAGAAAAGGAGGAGCATGCTCCCCCTTTCTGATCACGCCCGAACGGCTACGGGCAATGGCGAAGCCAGCAGTCGTTCATCCAGCATACCCAGCCCTTCCTGAAACAGCACGTTGCTGCGCTCGGTGTCGCCCAACCGGGCCAGCAGCCGCGCCAACTCGGCACACGCTTCCGGATTGCGCTGCACTCGCAGGCTGCTTTCCAGGTAGTCCCGCGCCTTGCCCCACAGACTGGCTTGCAGACACAGACGCCCCAGCGTCAGCAGCAGGCTGGCATCGCCAGGATGATCCTTGAGCCAACCTTCGGCCGTCTGCAACTGACGCGCCGGATCGCTGCCGCGCACCAGACCGTAAAGGCGTGCCAGATGGCTGTCG
This sequence comes from Pseudomonas sp. GW823-FHT04A03, assembly GCF_058796615.1. Classification (NCBI taxonomy): domain Bacteria; kingdom Pseudomonadati; phylum Pseudomonadota; class Gammaproteobacteria; order Pseudomonadales; family Pseudomonadaceae; genus Pseudomonas; species Pseudomonas sp. GW823-FHT04A03. The sequence continues at coordinate 17,160 of NZ_JBXAIV010000009.1, read as the reverse complement.
TACTTGCGCTTGAGCGCCGTGCGCAGCACCTCTTCCGCTTCGACCTGAGCGCCCAACTGACGCAGTTGCTCGGCGTAGGCCAGCACCAGCGCCGGCTCCTGGCGCTGGGCAGAAGTCAGTTGCTGCCAGGCGCGGTCGAGCGACTGCAAACCGACTGCGCCATCCTCTTCACGCTGGGCGGCGAGAGACAGGTTTTCCCCCCAGGCGCGACGTTCGAGTTCGGTCAGTTCGGCCGGTGGCAGGACTTTGTCTTTGCGCAGCTCCGGCAACAGCCGGATCACCGAAGACCAGTCACCGCGCTGCTGATGCAGACGCTGCAATTGACGCAAGGTCTGGACGTTGTGCGGATGGCGCTCATGCATGGCCTGCAAGGTGACCAGCGCGCCATCGGTATCGCCACGATCGGTTTGCAGCTGCGCATGGCTGAGGGCGATCGCCAGCTCGGCCTGCGGCTGACGCTCGAGAGCGCGCTCCAGCAGGCGATCGCTTTCCTCGTAGTTGCCCTGTTCGTTGGCGGCGCGGGCGGCGCCCAGGTAATACAGCAACGGTTGACGCTCGGCCTCGGCGGCCCGGTAAAGGTGACGCTGAGCGCTGGCCCAGCGACCTTCGGCCAGGTCGAGCTGACCGTGCTCGATCGCCACCTGCACGCGACGGCTGCGGTTGCGTCGTGACCATGGATTGACCACGCCGCCGGAGGTCAGCACCAGCTCGACCAACGCCTTGATGCCCCAGACCAGCAGCCACAGCACCGCCACCACCGCCAGGGTCGCCCACAGGCTCGATTCATAACGAAAGCTTTTGTAGGCGACCAGCACGTAACCGGAATGCTCGGCAATCGCCAGGCCCAGCGCCGCCGTTGCCGCGATCACCAGAAACACGATCACATACAGGCGCTTCATGGTGTCGCCTCCTGCGCAGTGCTGGCGGCCGGTTTGGCGAAGGGTTTCACCGAGTCTTCGGCGTTGACGTTGCGGCGCTCAAGATAAGCCTGCACCGCGCTCAACGTCCCGGCGAGATCCGGCGTGATGACGGTAACCGGTTGCTTGCTCAATTCCGCGACCTGCTCGAGCATGATTTTGCTCTGCGGGTTGTCCGGATTGAAGTTGCCCGTGAGGACGTCACGCGCTTCGGCCAGGGCCTGGGTGTACACCGGCGCCTGACCGTTGAGCGCGGCCCATTGCGCCTGCTCGAGCGCAAGGCTCAGGGCCAGACGCACCTGGCTCAGGCTCTGGCCGGCGAGCAGCGGCCGGACGTTTTTGTCAGCGTTGAAATCAATGCGGATGTAGCGCGAGATCTGATCCCACCACTGCGCCCAGCGACTCGCGCCGTCGCCATCGGAGGTCAGGCCCAGCAGCGAATCACCGCGATCCTTGTACTCCGGCGCCAGCTCGGTGAGGCCGACGACCTGATCACGCAAGGCGCCCAGTCGCAGGAACAGCCCGGTGCGGTCCGGCTGCGCGGTACTGCGCAGCGCTACCAGAGTTTTCGCCACTTGCTCGCGGGCGGCGAACGAGCCGGGATCATTCTGCTCGCGCAGGATTTCGTCGGCACCTTGCACCAGCGCCTGGGCGCTGCTGATGTCCTGCAGAGCGGAAAGACGCAGGCTGGCCAGACGCAGCAAGTGCTCGGCCTCGGCCAGACGCCAGTCCTTGCGGCTGGCGCCGAGGACGGTTTCCAGACGTTGATTGAGGCGTTGCTGATCACCCTGAAGTTGCGACACCAGACGCTGGCGATCGGCAAGTTCATCGGCGCCGGGCAATTGCCCGAGGCGCTCGGTCAGTCGTTGCTCGTTGAGCTTCAGGGTCTGGGCCTGATCGTTCAACGCCTGGACCTGACTCAATTGATTCTGAGTGCTGGTCTGCAGGTGTCGCACCTGCCAGACACCCCAGCCACCCACCGCAACGCCGGCGGCGCCGAGCAGCAGCGCGAGAATGGCCAATCCGTTGCCTCGGCGCGGTTCGGCGGCCGGTGGCGGTGCATCAACCGGTGCATCGATCACAGGTTGAACGTCATCTTTAGGCAAGGCTGTTTCGCTCACGTATCCATCCTTTGCATTAGAGAACGGGCACGGGATGCTCCCGTAACGCCGTCAGCAAGGCCGCGGCACTGGCGCCGCGACAATCCACAACTGTTCGGGCCCCGGCGGCACTGGCCTGCTCGGCAACCCTTGGGCTTGGAACAAACAACGGCAACTGCGCAAGTGCAGGCCAGCTGTCGCCGGCCAGTTGGCGCAGGTGCTCGAAACCCTGTCCACTGCTGACCACCAGCCCGTTCAGGCGTTCCGCTGCAATCCTGCGGGGCAGCTCCTGCGGCGGATAGTCCGGCAGGTCGCGACGGTACAACTCCAAGTATTCGACACTAGCACCAAGCGCGCGCAGGCGCTCGGCCAGCAGCTCGCGTCCGCCCTCCCCGCGCAGGATCAACACTTGCGAACCGGGCACGGCCACCGCCGCCAGCAGACGCGGCAATTGCAGCAAGGCTTCGCTGTCGTCGCCCGCGTCCGGGAAGCTCACATCCAGCCCTCGATCCCGAAGGATAGCGGCGGTCGCCGCGCCCACGCTGAACCACGGCATCGTCGGCGTCGCCAGCCCCAGAGCGTCGAGCAGATCCACCGCGATCCGCGCCGCCGGTTTGCTGACAACGATCACCGCGCTGTAACGCGGCAGTTGCGTGATCGTGCGGCGCATTGTGTCAGAGACCGGCAGTGGCGCGATTTCCAAAAGCGGCAGACAGCTGCTGAAAATCCCTTGTTCGGCCAGCACGGCGGCGAGCGCCGAACAGTCCTCCGCCGGGCGCGTCAGCAGCAGGCGCCAGGCGGTCACTCGTGACCTGCCTCGCCGTAGACTGCCTTGAGAATATCGTCGGCGCCCTGGCTCAGCAGGTCTTCGGCGACCTGCACGCCCAGCGTCTCCGCTGCTGCACGCGGTGCACGAGCCTGTGCGCTGAGAAGTTTGCCGCCGCTCGGCTCGCCCACCAGACCGCGCAGCCACAACTGATCGCCTTCAAGCACGGCGTAGCAGGCGATCGGCACCTGGCAGCCGCCATTCAGATGTTTGTTGAGGGCACGCTCGGCCGTGACACGGTCAGCGGTGTCGGCGTGATGCAGAGGCGCGAGCAAGGCATGGATTTCAGTGTCGGCGCTGCGGCATTCGATACCGACGGCGCCCTGGCCACCGGCCGGCAGGCTGTCGTCGACGCTGATGGCCGAGGTGATGCGGTCTTCGAAACCGAGGCGGATCAGACCAGCTGCCGCAAGGATGATCGCGTCGTACTCACCGGCGTCGAGCTTGGCCAGACGGGTGTTGACGTTGCCGCGCAGAAAACGGATCTCAAGATCTGGACGGCGCGTCAGCAACTGCGCCTGGCGACGCAGGCTGGAGGTGCCGACGATGCTGCCGGCTGGCAACGCATCGAGGCTGGAATAGGTATTGGAGACAAACGCGTCACGCGGATCTTCGCGCTCGCAGATGCAGAACAGACCGAGGCCTTCGGGGAAATCCATCGGCACGTCTTTCATCGAATGCACGGCGATGTCAGCTTCGTTTTCCAGCAGCGCGGTTTCCAGTTCCTTGACGAACAGGCCCTTGCCGCCGATTTTCGACAGGGGCGAATCAAGCAGCTTGTCGCCGCGACTGACCATGGGCACCAGCGTCACCAGCAGGCCCGGGTGGGCTGCTTCCAGACGGGCTTTGACGTATTCGGCCTGCCAGAGGGCCAGAGCACTTTTGCGGGTGGCGATGCGGATTTCGCGAGAGGACATGGATCAATCCGTACTGAATAGATACGGCGGATAATAACAGCTCAGCCAAATCCACTTTGACCTGAATCAGAAACGGCGTGGCCTCCCTGGCCTGCGATGCCTGGTGAAAAGAACGAAGAACCGCCCGGAGCCTGCGGACTAAAGCCCCTGCATCATTTTGCGCACACCCGCCACATGCCGGCGGCTGACAATCAGCGCGTCACCGTTCAGGCCCTTGAGGAACAACTGGAAGTGGCCCAGCGGTGTACGTTGCAGACGCTCGATGCGGTCGCGGGCGACCAGCGCGTTGCGGTGGATCCGCACGAAGCGCTCGCCGAATTCGTCTTCCAGCGCCTTGAGCGGCTCATCCAGAAGAACTTCGCCACCCTCATGGCGCAAGGTCACGTATTTGTGGTCGGCAATGAAATACACCACCTGATCCAGCGGGATCAGTTCGATGCCTTTGCGGGTCCGGGCACTGATGTGGCTGCGCGGGCCGTTACCGCTTTCGGCAGCAGGGCGGGTCAGGGCCGAGAGCTGGGCCCGGTTGGGACGTTCAGCCCGTTTCAGGGCGTCATGCAGATGTTCGGTTCGCACGGGTTTCACCACATAGCCCACGGCGCTGGCCTGCAGGGCTTCCACGGCAAATTCATCGGGACCTGCGCAAAACACCACGGCTGGCGGGGTTTCGCGTTCGCACAGACGGGCAGCCACCTGCAGGCCATCGAGGCCCGGCATGCGGATATCGAGCAGCACGATATCCGGCTTGTGGCTGTCGATCAGCGCCAACGCCTCTTCGCCATTGGTGGCGCTGGGCTCCAGGACTGTGTAGCCCTCGAGCTCGCTCACCATTCGGCTGAGTCGCTCGCGGGCCAGTGGTTCGTCATCAACGATCAGGACATTCATATTGCGCTGGATTCCTGCGTGAGTCTCGCACAAGGATAGCGTAGACAAGTGGAGTGACGTCCGTCACCGCGATCCACGCTAAGACTAGCGCGAGCGCCAAAAAGTGCCGTACGTCGGCCGGCAATATTTGCCGACACCTGCAACGTACCGCCTGACGCCCGTCGCCGACTGCGTTTTACGCAGGGTATGCCAATGGCCAATACACCCACCCCTCTCTCTTCTTATAGTCGGTGGCCGGATCTTTGCGCGATCCGCCGCCACGTCGACCCCTATGTCCTACTGTAGACGCTCGTCGGGCCGATATTGCTCAATCGAAAAATATCCTTGCGCAAATCCCCCGGCGACACCGGCGACTATGGAGGAGGACATGAGAAAAAAACGTATCGACCAGTGTCAGCGACAGGATTGGCAACCCTGTTATTATCCGCGCCAGCGTTTCACGCCTTCTTTCTTCAAGCCGATACGAGCGAATTCATGAGCACTGACAAGACCAATCAGTCCTGGGGCGGCCGCTTCAGTGAACCCGTCGACGCCTTCGTCGCCCGCTTCACCGCCTCCGTCACTTTCGACCAGCGCCTGTATCGCCACGACATCATGGGCTCGATCGCCCACGCCACCATGCTGGCCAAAGTCGGCGTGCTGACGGATGCCGAGCGCGACAGCATCATCGATGGCCTGAAGACCATCCAGGGCGAAATCGAGGCCGGCCAGTTCGACTGGCGCGTCGACCTCGAAGACGTGCACATGAACATCGAAGCACGCCTGACCGACCGCATCGGCGTCACCGGCAAGAAGCTGCACACCGGCCGCAGCCGCAACGACCAGGTCGCCACCGACATCCGCCTGTGGCTGCGTGACGAGATCGACCTGATCCTGAACGAGATAAACCGCCTGCAAAAAGGCCTGCTGGAGCAGGCCGAACGTGAAGCCGCCAGCATCATGCCGGGCTTCACCCACCTGCAGACCGCTCAGCCGGTGACCTTCGGGCACCACATGCTGGCCTGGTTCGAAATGCTCAGCCGCGACTACGAGCGTCTGGTCGACTGCCGCAAGCGCACCAACCGCATGCCGCTGGGCAGCGCCGCACTGGCCGGCACCACTTACCCGATCGACCGCGAATACACCGCGCAGCTGCTGGGTTTCGACGCCGTCGGCGGCAACTCGCTGGACAACGTGTCCGACCGTGACTTCGCCATCGAATTCTGCTCCGCCGCGAGCATCGCGATAATGCACCTGTCGCGTTTCTCCGAAGAGCTGGTGCTGTGGACCAGCGCGCAGTTCCAGTTCATCGATCTGCCGGACCGCTTCTGCACCGGCAGCTCGATCATGCCGCAAAAAAAGAACCCGGATGTTCCAGAGCTGGTACGCGGCAAGACCGGTCGTGTGTTCGGCGCCCTGATGGGCCTGCTGACCCTGATGAAAGGCCAGCCGCTGGCCTACAACAAGGACAACCAGGAAGACAAGGAACCGCTGTTCGACGCCGCCGACACCTTGCGCGACTCGCTGCGGGCCTTTGCCGACATGATCCCGGCGATCAAACCAAAGCACGCGATCATGCGCGAAGCGGCGCTGCGCGGTTTCTCGACCGCCACTGACCTCGCCGACTACCTGGTACGCCGTGGCCTGCCGTTCCGTGATTGCCACGAGATCGTCGGCCACGCAGTGAAGTACGGCGTTGACACCGGCAAGGATCTGGCAGAAATGAGCCTGGAAGAACTGCGCCAGTTCAGCGACCAGATCGAGCAGGACGTGTTTGCCGTGCTGACCCTGGAAGGCTCGGTAAATGCCCGTGACCACATCGGCGGTACTGCGCCGGCGCAGGTCAAGGCTGCCGTGGTTCGCGGTCAGGCGCTGATCGCCAGCCGCTAAAAGCATCGCGGGCAAGTCGAATGCTCGACTTGCCCGCGAACTTGCTTAAAGTTTTCTACTTTTTGGCTGCGATCATCGCCAAAAACGCCGGCATCGCCGCATCCTTGTCCGCCGCAATCTTCTGCACGTGCGGATTCTGCTCAAGTCGCTCCAGCAGCGCCTTGGCCTTTGGCATCTCCGCCAGTAAATCCAGACCGAACAGTTTGTGCCCCACCGCAGCCGCCAGCGGCACGCTGTAGAGGAAGTACAAATCCGCAATGCTCAAGCTGTCGCCCGCCACAAACGGGACGAATTTGCCGTGACGCCCCAGCGCCGCAAAACCCAGCAGCAATTCAGCCTTGGTTTTCTCCTTGATCGCCTCCGGCAGCGCCGTGCCGAAAAACGCTTCGCCGTAACAGGCACGGGCCGGCAGCTCGATATACAGCTCGATTTCCTTGGCCACCGCCAGCACCTGAGCGCGGGCAAACGGCTCGGTCGGCAACAGCGGGACACCCTTTTGACTGCTTTCGAGGTATTCGAGCATCACCATCGTTTCGTTGATGTACCCGCCTTCAGCTCCCAGCACCGGCACCTTGCCGCGCGGGCTGATGGCCAGGGACTCAGGCGTTGGCGTCGGGTAGAACGTGACCTCTTCGAACGGCAGGCCTTTTTCCAGCAGCGCCAGTTTGACCATGTTGTAGTAGTTGCTGACGGAGAATCCATAGAGCTTGAACATCACATAGCCTCCAGGCCGTGCGGGGTGGGCAGTGCCTGTTTATAGATCGCTCCGGGGAATCCTGCCAGCAGCATCACGCTGCTGAATGCGGGTAAACTGGCGCCTTTCCTTGAGGAGCCTGCCATGAGCGAGCCGACTGACATCGACAATGATGAAGAAGAGTTCACCGAATCGACGCTGATCGAAGCGATCGAGAACCAGATCGAAAGCGACAACCCGCCAGCGGCCAAGGCAACCTTCAACAAGCTGACGCTGGTCGGTTACGAGCGTGATGACATCCTGAATCTGATGGCCCACGTGCTGGCCTGTGAAATCGACGCGATGCTCGACGATGACCGCGCGTTCGATACCGAGTGGTACGAGACCGCGCTGCGCGCACTGCCGGAATTGCCACCGGAAAAGCAGTAAACGGTCCCTCGCTGTGGGAGCGGGCCTGCTCCCACACAATTTGTCACCCATCTTCGCGGTCTTCTGCCGCCCCCTGACTACACTGGAATCCACCCCGGGACAAAAACCCTGACACGCGCACTGGACAGGCCGCGCCGGCAGGTTCACCTTAGGGGCGCTGTCGTCCAATTCCTAGAAAGTCTGGAGTCCTTATGTCGCTTACCCCTGAGTTGGTTGCCGAACTGGAAGTCCTCGCACTCTTCAACCTGGACAGTTCCCAGGAAGGTCTGAAAATTCATCAGACCGCTGCCCCGAAGCACATTGCCGCCGCACAACGCCTGTTCGAAAAAGAACTGACAGACCAGCCTGATGGCGGTTACCTGACCAGCCTCGGTCGCGATGCCGCACAGAACGTGCAAACCGTACTGACGATTCTCAAAGAGCAGCAAACCGCCTGATCCTCCCGACTTTGCCCACGGAAACCCCTGCCACGGGATTTCCGCGGGCCAGCCATGAACGTCGCCCATCGCCGCGCGATAGAAATCTGACGTCAAAAAACAAATTCAGCTTAAAAGTCCTGCCGCTCAGGCGCTAAACTCCCGGACACCCGAGACCCTTTGCCTCCGAGCCCTGCGCGCCGGTTTGAGCCGACATGACCCGCACCCATGAAATCCGCCCCGACCTGGACGAAGGCATCGACCGCAAGGTACTCAGCCAGCTACGCGCACGTTTTCTCAAACTCAATGAAGGCCGCCTGAACCGGGCGCTGGAAGGCCTGTCGACGCGTCAGCAAAGTGTACTGACGCTGCTGCCGCTGTTTTTTCACGTCAATCATCCGCTGTTGCCGGGTTATGTCTCGGGCAGCACACCGGCCGGACTGTCGAATTACGAACCGGACGCCGACGCGCTTGCCGAAGCCCAGCGCCTGACCCGCTCGTTCTCCTACAAGCCGCGTCACGGCAGCAACCCGCCACGGCCGATTCACGGTCTGTTCCTGATGGGCAGCCTCGGCACGCTGGCCCAGGCCGACCAGAGCGACATGGACGTGTGGGTCTGCCACGCCCCCGACCTGAGCGACAGCGAACTCGCTGAGCTGCGCAAGAAATGCCAGTTGCTCGAAACCTGGGCTGCCAGCCAGGGGGCCGAAGCGCACTTCTTCCTGATCGACCCGGTGCGCTTCGTCAAAGGCGAACGCGACACCCAGCTCAGCTCCGAAGATTGCGGCACCACCCAGCACTATCTGCTGCTGGACGAGTTCTACCGCACCGCGATCTGGCTCGCCGGGCGCACGCCGATCTGGTGGCTGGTGCCGGTCTACGAAGAACGCGCCTACGACGCGTACACCCACACCCTGATTTCCAAGCGTTTCATCCGCAACGATGAAACCCTCGACCTGGGGCCGATGGCGCACATTCCGCCGGGCGAGTTCGTCGGCGCCGGGCTGTGGCAACTGTTCAAGGGCATCGAGTCACCTTACAAGTCGGTGCTCAAGCTGCTGCTGACCGAGGTCTACGCCAGCGAACATCCGCAGGTGCAGTGCCTGAGCCTGCGCTTCAAACAGGCCGTATTCGCCAACCGACTGGATCTCGACGAACTGGATCCGTACATGGTGGTTTACCGCCGGATCGAGGAATACCTCACTGCGCGCAATGAGCCGGAGCGCCTGGAGCTGGTGCGCCGCGCGCTGTACCTCAAGGTCAACCGCAAGCTCACCGGCAATACCCGCACCCAGAGCTGGCAGCGTTCACTGCTGGAAAGGCTGGCCAGCGAATGGCACTGGGATCAGCGGCAACTGGCGCTGCTCGACAGCCGCAGCCAGTGGAAAGTCCGCCAGGTCAGCGCCGAGCGCCGGGCGCTGGTCAACGAACTGAATTACAGCTACCGCTTCCTGACCCAGTTCGCCCGTACCGAACAGACTGTCAGCCTGATCAACAAGCGCGACCTCAACGTCCTCGGCCGGCGCCTGTACGCAGCGTTCGAACGCAAGGCCGACAAGGTCGAGTTCATCAACCCCGGCATCGCCCCGGACCTGGCCGAAGACACGCTGACCCTGGTGCAATCGCCGAACAAAAAGGAACCGGGCCAAACCCAGTGGGGCCTGTACAACGGCAGCCTGACAGCGCTGGAGTGGGAACACTTCGCGCCGATCAAGCGCAGCCGCGAGTTGCTGGAGCTGCTGACCTGGTGCCACCGCAACGGTGTGATCGACAGCAGCACCCGACTGGCCCTGCATCCCGGCACCAGCGATTTGAGCGAGTTCGAGCTGTTCAACCTGCTCGGCAGCCTCCAACAAAGCATCGCCCTGCCCTTGTCGACCGTTGCCGAAGAACCGCTGCTGCGTGCCGCCGTGCCAAGCGAAGTGCTGATGCTGGTGAATGTCGGGGTCGACCCGCTCAAGCATCACCGCGACCTGAACATCCTGATGACCACCGAGCGCACGGACTCCCTGAGCTACGCCGGCGTACGCGAAAATCTGGTGCTGACCCTCGATCAGGTCACGCTCAACAGCTGGAACGAAGTGCTGGTCAACCGCTTCGACGGCCCGCATGCCCTGATGGACTGCCTGCGCGATTACCTCAACAACCTGCCGCGCGGGCCGCAACAGCCGTCGCTGCGAGTGCGTTGTTTCTGTCACAACCGCGCGCAATTCATCGCCCGCCGGGTGGAAGAAATTGTCGACACCGCGCAGACCCTGTTGCTCAGCGATCTGAATCACCGCTACCTGATTCAGGTGCAGCAGCATTACCACGTGCTGGAACTGGTGCCGGGCCAGGTCAGCCATGTGGCCCTCGCCACCCTGCCGGCGCTGCTCGATTACCTGGGCGAGGAACAGCCGCACTACAGCCCGCTGCACCTGGACCCGATGGCGCTGGAAGACCACGACCTGGCGTTGATCCTGCCGATGGGCCAGCCCGAATGCATTCAGGTGTTCTACCGGATCACCGAGCAAACGGCCGAGCTGTACGTGCTCGACGAGTTCAATGCGCTATGGCAACAGCACTTGCCCTATCACGACGAGCAAAGCCTGTTGGTGCCGTTGCAGCGGTTCCTGCAATCGATACAGTTCCGCCGCGAAGCGCTACTGCCGATGGATGCGGGCCATGCCGCCAGCCTTGAAATCTTGTATTACCAGTTATTGCCATCAGGGCCGGGACGCGCGCGACGGGTCGAAATGCGCCCGGCACCGCAGACGCCGGTCAACAAACCGTTCTACGACGTGCAGGCGATCGTCGGCAAGGCCGCACCCGGCGAAGTGCAGGTCACGCTGTATTGCAATCAACGGGAATTCAGCGAGCTGGAACATGGCGACCAGCTGTTCAGCGTGGTCGCCCGGGAGATCGTCGGGCAGCGCCGGGAAACCGAGCGCTACCGCTGCTACATCACCGACCTGGACCTGTCGGGTGTGATCGGTGACGGGCAGAGTTCGAGCAATCTGTATCTGCGTTACAAGGCCGACCTGGAACGCTCTCTGAACGAGGCGCTCGAGCAGGTCTGAGGCGGGTTACTCCGGGAAATCACCGCCGTTGGCCGGCTGCGATTCGACTTCGAGCAAGGTCAGTTTCAGGGTCTTGCCACCCGGAGCCGGCCAGTCGATGTGCTGACCAACCTTCAGGCCCAGCAGCGCACTGCCGACCGGGGCCAGGATCGAGATTTTGCCTTCATCGGCGTTGGCGTGCTTCGGATAGACCAGGGTCAGGTGGTAGTCCTTGCCACTGCCCTCTTCGCGGCAGTGCACACGGGAATTCATCGTCACGACATCGGCAGGCACTTCATCGTGACCGACCAGGGTATCGGCGCGGTCCAGTTCGGTTTGCAGCGCGATCACGCCCGGCGCAGCCTGGTCCTTCTCGTTCAGGCTGTCGATCAGGCGCTCCAGACGTTGCACGTCCAGACGGGTAAGGGTGATGGAAGGTGCGGTCATGATCCGGGCAGACTCCTTTCTTCTGCACACAAAAAAAGCAAAACCCCGCCAAAAAAGACGGGGTTCTCACCAGGCCTCGATGGGTTGAGGCGTTTCCGGACACTATCACAGCTCAAAAAATATACAAGCTACGCTCCGGCGAGCTGCCGGCGCTGAGCCGCTTGCGCACAAATTACTCGACGGCGCTCGTCATCGGCCGAACGCCACTCGCGGATATCTTCGACATGGCGCATGCAGCCGAGGCAGACCTTCTGCTCATCCAGCCGGCACACGCCGGTGCACGGCGAAGGGACGGCCGGGCTGACATTGCTGTAAAGCGGCTTCGGCGGACGAACGGGAGCGGTGTCAGTCACGAAATCACAGGCCTTCGAAATCAAATTCGGTGCCGGCCTGCTGCTTGACGATGCGCTCGAGCATTTCGCCCAGCTGTTCTTCGCTCTTGTCGCACATCCAGCGTTCGCTTTCTTCGTTGTAGTCGAAATGGAAACCACCGGACACGGCGGCCAGCCACAGCTGACGCAACGGTTCCTGACGACTGAAGATCAGCTGGGTGCCGTTCTCGAACTTGACGGTCAGCACACCCGCCGAGTTCTCCATGTCGATGTCCAGGTCGCTGTCGTCGAAGATGTCTTCCAGTTTTTCCTGGGTTTCATCGACCAGATCGTGGAAACGGGCTTCGGACAAACTCATTGCGGCAACCTCAAAAAATGTCTGATCAGGCTCAAGCGCCGCAAGATACGGACGCTGCCAGCCGATTGCAAAGGATAACGACCAAGCGCCCTGCCCGGCGACGAAATATCCACCCGCCACGCGGGAAAAGTTTCCGCGCCGCAGCCCGAGCCCCGCCGGACGGGAGTTCCGTCGCATAGGCAAGCTGCCGGGTGGCCGGTATACTCCGGCGCAATTAACGCATTTTCAAGGATTTCGCCATGAAGCGCCTGATCTCTTCCCTTGCTGCGCTCGTCGCGGTTGCCTGCCTCGTTTCGGCCTGTGGTCAAAAAGGCCCGCTGTACCTGCCCGATGAAGATCAGGACCCGGCCGAGCAAGCCCAGTCTTCGCAAAAGCAGCCTGTCTCCAAGGCACACAAGCACGACGTTTACTAAGGGATCGCCATGGACGCTTTTAACTACCGTGGCGGGGAACTGTTCGCGGAAGGTGTGGCGCTGTCCGCCATCGCCGATCGCTTCGGCACACCGACCTACGTTTACTCCCGCGCGCACATCGAGGCCCAGTACCTGGCCTACGCCGATGCGCTGGCCGGCATGCCGCACCTGGTCTGCTTTGCGGTCAAGGCCAACTCCAACCTCGGTGTATTGAATGTCCTGGCCCGCATCGGCGCCGGTTTCGACATCGTCTCCCGTGGCGAGCTGGAACGTGTTCTGGCCGCCGGTGGCAGCCCGGACAAGATCGTGTTCTCGGGTGTCGGCAAGACCCGTGACGACATGCGCCGTGCGCTGGAAGTCGGCGTGCATTGCTTCAACGTCGAATCCACCGACGAGCTCGAGCGCCTGCAAGTGGTCGCCGCCGAGCTGGGCGTTCGCGCGCCGATCTCGCTGCGCGTGAACCCGGACGTCGATGCCGGCACCCACCCGTACATTTCCACCGGTCTCAAAGAGAACAAGTTCGGCATCGCCATCGCCGACGCCGAAGACGTGTACGTGCGTGCCGCGCACCTGCCGAACCTGGAAGTGGTCGGCGTCGACTGCCACATCGGTTCGCAACTGACCACTCTGCCTCCGTTCCTCGATGCCCTCGATCGCCTGCTGGATCTGGTCGATCGCCTCGGCGATTGCGGCATCCACCTGCGCCACATCGATCTCGGTGGTGGCCTGGGCGTGCGTTATCGCGATGAAGAGCCGCCATTGGCCGCCGATTACATCAAGGCCGTGCGCGAGCGTCTGGTCGGTCGTGATCTGGCACTGGTGTTCGAACCGGGCCGCTTCATCGTCGCCAACGCCGGCGTGCTGCTGACTCAGGTTGAGTACCTCAAGCACACCGAGCACAAAGACTTCGCCATCGTCGACGCGGCGATGAACGACCTGATCCGCCCGGCGCTGTACCAGGCCTGGATGGACGTGACTCCGGTCAAGCCACGCGATACCGCTGCGCGTACCTACGACGTCGTTGGCCCGATCTGCGAAACCGGCGACTTCCTCGCCAAGGAACGCGAACTGGCGCTGGAAGAAGGCGATCTGCTGGCCGTGCATTCGGCCGGTGCCTACGGTTTCGTGATGAGCTCCAACTACAACACTCGCGGCCGTGCCGCCGAAGTGCTGGTGGATGGTGATCAGGCATTTGAAGTGCGCCGCCGCGAGACCGTGGCCGAGCTGTTTGCCGGCGAAAGCCTGCTGCCGGAGTAACCCCATGCTGCTGCGTTTTACCAAGATGCACGGCCTGGGCAACGACTTCATGGTCCTCGACCTGGTCAGCCAGCACGCGCATATTCAGCCCAAGCACGCAAAAATGTGGGGCGACCGGCACACCGGCATCGGTTTCGACCAGTTGCTGATCGTCGAAGCGCCGAGCAATCCGGATGTGGATTTCCGTTACCGGATCTTCAACTCCGACGGCTCCGAAGTGGAACAGTGCGGCAACGGTGCCCGCTGCTTCGCCCGCTTCGTGCTCGACAAGCGCCTGACCGCCAAACGGCAGATCCGCGTCGAGACCAAGGGCGGCATCATCGAACTGGACGTGCGTAACGACGGCCAGATCGGCGTGAACATGGGTGCCCCGCGCCTGGTGCCGGCGGACATTCCGTTCCAGGCGCCGGAGCAGGCCCTGAGTTATCAGGTCGATGTCGACGGTACGCCGGTCGATCTGGCGGCGGTATCGATGGGCAACCCCCATGCGGTGCTGCGGGTCAGCGATATCAACACTGCACCGGTGCATGAACTGGGGCCGAAAATCGAACACCATCCGCGCTTTCCGGCACGGGTCAACGTCGGTTTTCTCCAGGTCATCGACCGCCATCGCGCACAACTGCGCGTCTGGGAACGCGGCGCCGGGGAAACCCAGGCCTGCGGCACCGGTGCCTGCGCTGCTGCTGTAGCTGCGATCAGTCAGGGGTGGATGGATTCGCCACTGCTGATCGACCTGCCGGGCGGGCGTCTGTCCATTGAGTGGGCAGGCCCCGGCCAACCGGTGTTGATGACCGGCCCGGCAGTGCGCGTATACGAAGGACAAGTGCGTCTTTGAGTGAGCAGAAGCCATGACCGATAAGCCTCAGGTACCCGCCCGACAGTCCGGTGAATCAGCGTCCGAGAGCCTGGAGGCGGCAGCGGTTGCCGCGTACCTGGAGGCTCATCCGGACTTCTTCGTCGAGCATGAAGAACTGCTGCCGTCCCTGCGCATCCCCCATCAGCGTGGCGATACCGTCTCGCTGGTCGAGCGCCAGATGGCCATCCTGCGCGACCGCAACATCGAGATGCGTCACCGTCTCTCGCACTTGATGGACGTTGCCCGGGACAACGATCGCCTGTTCGACAAGACCCGCCGCCTGATCCTTGCGCTGATGGACGCTGCCACTCTGGAAGACGTGGTGATCAGCGTTGAAGACAGCCTGCGCCAGGATTTCCAGGTGCCCTTCGTCAGCCTGATCCTGCTCGGCGACAACCCGGCCCCGGTCGGCCGCTGGGTGACCCACGCCGACGCGCAAACCGCCATCGGCGGATTGCTCACCGAAGGCAAGAGCGTCAGCGGCAGCCTGCGTGAACATGAGCTGGACTTCCTGTTCGGCGAAGAACAGCGCAAGCAGATCGGCTCCACCGCCGTGGTCGCCGTCAGCCATCAAGGCATCCACGGAATCCTGGCCATCGCCAGCCGTGATCCGCAGCACTACAAGAGCTCGGTCGGCACGCTGTTCCTCAGCTACATCGCCGAAGTCATGGGTCGCGTGCTGCCACGGGTCAACAGCTCCCTGCGCTCGGTACGCTGAGCATGGAACGACAACTGGACGCTTACTGCGAACACCTGCGCAGTGAGCGGCAGGTGTCGCCGCATACGCTGTCGGCCTACCGACGCGATCTCGACAAAGTCCTCGGCTGGTGCAACAAGCAAAATATCGGCAGCTGGCAGGCCCTGGACATCCAGCGCCTGCGCAGCCTGATCGCCCGCCTGCATGCTCAGGGCCAGTCGTCGCGCAGTCTGGCGCGCCTGCTCTCGGCGGTGCGCGGGCTCTATCACTATCTGAATCGCGAAGGCCTCTGCGATCACGATCCGGCCACCGGCCTGGCACCGCCCAAAGGCGAACGCCGACTGCCGAAAACCCTCGACACCGATCGCGCCCTGCAACTGCTTGAAGGTGCGGTCGAGGACGATTTTCTCGCGCGACGCGATCAGGCGATTCTGGAGTTGTTCTATTCCTCCGGCCTGCGCCTGTCGGAGTTGACCGGGCTCAATCTCGATCAGCTCGATCTGGCCGACGGCATGGTTCAAGTGCTTGGTAAAGGCAGCAAGACGCGTCTGTTGCCGGTCGGCAAAAAGGCCCGGGAAGCACTGGAGCAATGGCTACCACTACGGGCGCTGACCAACCCGGCGGACGACGCCGTATTCGTCAGCCAGCAAGGCCGACGCCTTGGCCCGCGAGCGATTCAGGTTCGGGTCAAACTGGCCGGCGAGCGCGAACTGGGGCAGAACCTGCACCCGCACATGCTGCGGCACTCCTTCGCCAGCCATTTGCTCGAGTCCTCCCAGGATCTGCGCGCGGTGCAGGAACTGCTCGGCCATTCGGACATCAAGACCACCCAGATCTATACCCACCTGGATTTCCAGCACCTGGCGGCGGTCTACGACAGCGCCCATCCACGGGCCAAACGCATGAAAGGCGACGATTCATGAGCATCCAGTTGATCACCTTCGACCTCGACGACACCCTGTGGGACACCGCCCCGGTGATCGTCAGCGCCGAAGCGGTTTTGCGCGAATGGCTGAGCGAACATGCGCCGAATCTGGGCGCGGTGCCGGTGGAACATCTGTGGTCGATCCGCGAGCGGGTGCTGGCCAATGAGCCGGGACTCAAACACCGTATCAGCGCGCTGCGCCGGCGAGTGCTGTTCCATGCGCTGGAAGAAGCCGGCTACGCTCACGGCGAAGCGTCGGAGCTGGCAGACAAGAGTTTTGAAGTGTTTCTGCATGCGCGGCATCAGATCGAGGTGTTCCCGGAGGTCGAGCCGATCCTGGAAACCCTCGCCAAACACTACGCACTCGGCGTGGTCACCAACGGCAATGCCGATGTGCGTCGTCTCGGGCTGGCGGACTACTTCAAGTTTGCGTTGTGTGCCGAAGACATCGGTATCGCGAAGCCGGATGCGCGACTGTTCCATGAAGCGTTGCAACGCGGTGGCGTGAGCGCCGAAGCCGCGGTGCATATCGGCGATCACCCGGGGGATGACATCGCCGGGGCGCAGCAGGCCGGATTGCGTGCGATCTGGTTCAACCCGGCCGGCAAGGTCTGGGAAGCGGAGCGTCTGCCGGATGCCGAGATTCGCAGCCTCAACGATCTGCCTGCCGTGCTTGCGCGCTGGAACAGCCGCGGCTAGTTTTCTTTCGTGTCTAGTCCTGAAATAGGTTTACACCTGTTTCACCCTAACGCCCGATGCACCGCATCGGGCGTTTTGTATTTTA
>NZ_JBXAIV010000008.1:0-256056 GCF_058796615.1 Pseudomonas sp. GW823-FHT04A03 | reverse complement strand
GGTCGGGGTAAGGGGATTCGAACTCCTGACATCCTGCTCCCAAAGCAGGCGCGCTACCGGACTGCGCTATACCCCGGCTTGAAATTGGCTCCGTGACCAGGACTCGAACCTGGGACCCAATGATTAACAGTCATTTGCTCTACCGACTGAGCTATCACGGAACTACATATTTCAATTTACAACGGTGAAACTTACAGCTTCTCGACATCGTTTTCGCATCGCTGCGTTCGTGTGTCTGAGGCGCGCTATTCTACAACCTAGAACACCTCTGTCAACCCCCTAAATTGCTTTCAAGTTAATGATTTGCAACTTATTTCAGATTTCTGCCCAGTGAGCTGAAACCGTGTTGGTGACTGACTGCGGGGCGCACTTTACAAGCCTTTTCCTTTGAGTTCAACAGCCTGGCGAAAAAAAAGGCCTCGCATTGCGAGGCCTTCATTACTTCATCACCGTCGAGCGTCAGTTGAACGTGATCTCGTCGTTCTCCACCACACCGGTTGCGGTCTCGCCCGGCAGGAAACGTCCCGACAGGATCAACTGTGCCAACGGGTTCTCGATCCAGCGCTGGATCGCCCGCTTCAGCGGCCGTGCGCCATAGACCGGGTCGTAGCCGACGGCAATCAGCTTGTCCATCGCTTCCGGGCTCAGCTCCAGCTTCAGCTCGCGCTCGGCCAGACGGCTGCGCAGACGGCCCAGCTGGATCTCGGTAATGCCCGCGATCTGATCCCGCGCCAATGGCTCGAAGATCACCACTTCGTCAACCCGGTTGATGAACTCTGGACGGAAGTGGGTGGAAATCGCATCCATCACCGCTGCCCGTTGCGCTTCACGATCACCGACCAGTTCCTGGATCTGCATCGAACCAAGGTTGGAGGTCATGACGATCACGGTATTGCGGAAATCCACCGTACGGCCGTGGCTGTCGGTCAGCCGACCATCCTCCAGCACTTGCAGCAGGATGTTGAACACGTCCGGGTGCGCCTTCTCGACTTCGTCCAGCAGGATCACCGAGTAAGGCTTGCGCCGTACCGCTTCGGTCAGATAACCGCCCTCTTCGTAGCCGACGTAGCCCGGTGGCGCACCGATCAGCCGGGCCACGGAATGTTTCTCCATGAACTCGGACATGTCGATCCGCACCATCGCCTCTTCAGTGTCGAAGAGGAATTCGGCCAGCGCCTTGCACAGCTCGGTTTTACCGACACCGGTCGGGCCGAGGAACATGAACGAGCCGCTCGGGCGATTCGGATCGGACAACCCGGCGCGGGAACGCCGCACCGCGTTGGCTACCGCCACCACCGCTTCGTCCTGGCCGATCACACGTTGATGCAACAGGCTTTCCATCTTCATCAGCTTGTCGCGCTCGCCTTCGAGCATTTTCGACACCGGAATACCGGTCCACTTCGAAACGACTTCGGCAATTTCCTCTTCGGTCACCTTGCTGCGCAGCAACTGGTTTTCACTCTTGCCGTGCTGGTCGACCATTTGCAGGCTGCGTTCCAGATCCGGGATCACCCCGTACTGCAACTCGGCCATGCGGTTCAGATCGCCTTTACGGCGCGCGGCTTCCAGTTCCTGACGGGACTGTTCGATCTTCTGTTGAATCTGTGCAGAACCCTGCACCTCGGCTTTTTCCGAGTTCCAGATTTCTTCCAGATCCGAGTACTCACGCTCGTGACGGACGATTTCTTCCTGGAGTTTTTCCAGGCGCTTGATCGCCGCTTCGTCGCTTTCTTTCTTCAGCGCCTGGGATTCGACTTTCAGTTGAATCAGGCGCCGCTCCAGACGATCCAGCACTTCCGGCTTGGAGTCGATCTCCATGCGGATGCGGCTGGCCGCTTCGTCGATCAGGTCGATCGCCTTGTCCGGCAGTTGCCGGTCAGTGATGTAGCGATGGCTGAGCTTGGCCGCCGCGATGATCGCGCCGTCAGTGATCGCCACCTTGTGGTGAACCTCATAACGCTCCTTGAGGCCACGCAGAATCGCGATGGTGTCTTCTTCGCTCGGCTCGTCCACCAGCACTTTCTGGAAGCGCCGCTCGAGGGCCGCGTCCTTCTCTATATATTGGCGGTACTCATTGAGCGTGGTTGCGCCGACGCAATGCAGCTCACCACGTGCCAGCGCCGGTTTGAGCATGTTGCCAGCGTCCATCGAGCCTTCGCCCTTGCCGGCGCCGACCATGGTGTGCAGTTCGTCGATGAACAGAATGATCTGCCCTTCCTGCTTCGACAGCTCGTTGAGCAGCGCTTTCAGGCGCTCTTCGAACTCGCCGCGATATTTGGCACCGGCAATCAGCGCCCCCATATCGAGGGACAGCAGACGCTTGCCGCGCAGGCCATCCGGCACTTCGCCGTTGATGATGCGCTGGGCCAGACCCTCGGCAATCGCGGTTTTACCCACGCCAGGCTCGCCGATCAGCACCGGGTTGTTCTTGGTGCGGCGTTGCAGAACCTGAATGGTGCGACGGATTTCGTCGTCACGGCCGATCACCGGGTCAAGCTTGCCTTCTTCGGCGCGCTTGGTCAGGTCGACGGTGTATTTATCCAGCGCCTGACGCGACTCTTCGTGATTGGCGTCGTTAACGGCTTCGCCACCGCGCAAGTTGTTGATCGCATTTTCCAGGGCTTTTTTGCTTACGCCCTGGCCGAGCAGCAACTTGCCGAGCTTGCTGTTCTCGTCCATCGCGGCGAGCAGCACCAGCTCGCTGGAAATGAACTGGTCGCCCTTCTGCTGGGCCAGACGGTCGGCCTGGTTGAGCAGACGCGCCAGATCCTGCGACATGTTGACGTCGCCGGTCGGGTTCTGGATTTTCGGTAATTGATCGAGCTCTTTGGTCAGCTCTTTACGCAAGCTGTTGACGTCGAAGCCCACCTGCATCAACAGGGGTTTGATCGAACCACCCTGCTGTTCGAGCATGGCTTGCATCAAATGCGCCGGCTCGATGGCCGGATGATCGTGGCCGACAGCCAGGGATTGGGCATCGGACAACGCCAACTGCAATTTGCTGGTTAAACGGTCTATACGCATGGGTCACCTTCCTTTTGAGCAGGCCGGACCTAAAAACCATCCTGAATAAAGAAACCTGCCAGATACCGCTATAGATGCGGTCGATTCTGGAAGATTCAAGCGTCAGAGGTGTGATGCAGATCAGGCAAGTCTAGCGGGTGAGCCAAACGAGGGAGGCGAAGCGACCAGTGCGCGATGCACGGCGATAAGAGAAGAAGCGAGGATCGGTCACGGTACAGAAACCGCCGCCATAAACAGCGGTGACACCACGAACCGCCAGACGCAGCCGCGCCAGCTTATAGATGTCGGCCATGAACTTGCCGGCGTTGTGGCTCGGGACAAAGGCTGTCTCGGCTTCGGGCAATTGATTGATGAAGACTTCCCGGACTTCCGGGCCGACTTCGAACGCTTGCGGGCCGATGGCCGGGCCGAGCCAGACCAGTACCTCTTCGGCGGGCATATCCAGACTGTCGAGGGTGGCTTCCAGCACGCCAGCCGCCAATCCACGCCAACCGGCATGAGCCGCCGCGACGCGAGTACCGGCACGGTCGCAGAACAGCGCCGGCAGGCAGTCGGCAGTCATCGCCGCACAAGCGATACCGGGCGTTGCCGTCCAGCTGGCATCCGCCGTGGCCACCACAGACGGATCAGCATGCGCCACGGCAATCCCGTGCACTTGCTGCAACCAGGCAGGCTTAATAGAAAAGTGTTCGGTCAGGCGCCGACGGTTTTCGGCGACGGCCTCAGGGCGGTCATCGACGTGATCGCCCAGATTGAGGCTGTCGAACGGCGCCTCGCTGACGCCGCCCTCGCGGGTGGTGACACAGGCCTTGACGCTGGCCGGCGCGGGCCAGTCCGGCGTCAGCCAGTTCATCCGACGAATGCCTCGCGATCCTGCTTGAGCAGGGTCAGCAACCACACCAGATCTTCCGGCAGCGGCGATTCCCAGCTCATGCGCTCACCGGTGGTCGGGTGATCCAGCTCGAGGAACCGAGCGTGCAGGGCCTGACGCGGGAAGTGCTTGAGGGATTCGACCATGGTCTGGCTCGCGGCCGGCGGAATGCGGAAACGACCGCCGTACGCCGGGTCGCCGACCAACGGGAAGTTGATGTGCGACATGTGCACGCGAATCTGGTGGGTACGACCGGTTTCCAGCTTCACCCGTACGTGGGTGTGGGAGCGGAAGCGCTCCAGCACGCGGTAGTGGCTGACGGCCGGCTTGCCACCTTCCATCACTGCCATGCGTTGGCGCTGCTGGCCGTGGCGGCCGATCGGGGCGTTGATCTTGCCACCGGCCGTCACCACGCCGATCACGATGCACTCGTAGATCCGGCTGACGCTGCGGCTTTGCAGCTGCGCGACCAGTTTGGTCTGCGCCTGAATGGTCTTGGCCACCACCATCAGACCGGTGGTGTCCTTGTCCAGACGATGCACGATACCGGCGCGCGGGACATTGATGATGTCCGGCACGTGGTGCAGCAAGGCGTTGAGCAAGGTGCCATCAGCGTGACCGGCAGCCGGGTGCACCACCAGGCCCGCAGGCTTGTTGATCACCAGAATGTCGTCGTCTTCATAGACGATGTCGAGTTCGATGTCCTGAGCGACCCATTCACCCTGGGCCTCCTGCTCGGCAGTGAGCTCAAGGATGGCACCGCCATGAACGATGTCGCGCGGGCGGATGACCGCCCCGTCCACAGTCAGGCGACCTTCTTTGATCCAGGCGGAAAGGCGCGAGCGCGAGTGCTCGGCGAAGAGTTGGGCGGCGACTTGATCGAGGCGTTGGCCGCCCAATTCGGACGGCACCTCTGCGCGAAGTTCAATTTTATCGGACATGCTCGGACTGGGCGTCGGCTACAGCCTTTGGTTTCGGCTGCGCGCTTGTGGTTAAATACGGCGTCTTTTGCCCCGGGGCTTTTCAACGGGGCGCTCATCATAACAGGACGGCCCCGCCCAAGACAGCGGCCGTCATAGGGACGCAAGCCGCCATGCAAGTGAAACACCTGCTGCTGATCGCCATCCTCGCATTGACCGCTGCTTGCTCATCGAAGGAAGTCGTAGACGAAAACCTGAGTGAAGCCGAGCTGTACCAGCAGGCTCAACAGGACCTGGACAACAACAGCTACACCAGCGCCACAGCCAAGCTGAAGGCTCTGGAGTCGCGTTATCCGTTCGGTCGCTACGCCGATCAGGCGCAGCTGGAACTGATCTACGCCAACTACAAGAACGCCGAGCCGGAAGCTGCAAAGTCCGCCGCCGAGCGTTTCATTCGTCTGCATCCGCAGCACCCGAACGTGGATTACGCCTACTACCTGAAGGGCCTGACCTCGTTCGACCAGGACGTCGGCCTGCTGGCGCGCTTCCTGCCGCTGGACATGACCAAGCGTGACCCGGGCGCCGCCCGCGACTCGTACAACGAGTTCGCCCAGCTGACCAGCCGCTACCCGAACAGCCGCTACGCGCCGGACGCCAAGCAGCGTATGATCTACCTGCGCAACCTGCTGGCCTCCTACGAAATCCACGTGGCCGACTACTACCTGACTCGTCAGGCTTATGTTGCCGCTGCCAACCGTGGCCGTTACGTAGTGGAAAACTTCCAGGAAACCCCATCGGTCGGTGACGGCCTGGCGGTGATGACCGAAGCTTATCAGCGTCTGCATCTGGACGAACTGGCGGCCACCAGCCTGGAAACCCTGAAGCTCAACTACCCGAACCACCCGAGCCTGCAGGACGGTCAGTTCGTGCCACGGGTTGCCGAAGCCGACAACCGTTCGTTCCTGAGCAAGGCCACTCTGGGCCTGATCGAATCCCGTCCGCCGCTGCCGCCGGGAGAGACCCGCGCCAACCAGGACGTGCAGAAGCAGTTCCAGGACGCGAAAGACGCGATCCCGAACGAGCTCAAGCCAAAAGACGAAAACGGCGACGTGATCGAAGAGCCGGAACCGGAGTCGAGCGACAGCGACCGTTCCATCTTCAGCTACATGACCTTCGGTCTGTTCGACTGATCACTTCGGTGATGCCAAAAAGGGAGATCTTCGGATCTCCCTTTTTATTGCGGCGTGTGATTGGGCTGTGCGCTTGTCGGGTCCTTGGCTAAACTGCCGAATCATTAGCCGAAAAGCCGCCCATCATGCTTCGTTTACTGTTCTGGATTGCCTTGATCGCCGCTGCTGTCTGGTTGTGGCGCAAATTCAAGGCCCCCGCCTCGTCCACCCGATCGCCTCGCGAACAGGATGCCGCGCCGATGGTGCGCTGCGCCCACTGCGGCGTACACCTGCCTCGCGACCGCGCGCTGAACCTTCAACAACAGTGGTATTGCAGCCAGGCTCACCTTGAGCAAGGCCCCGGTTCCAGTGATCGCTGAGGCCGACAACGCCGACAGCAAACAGGCCCAGCGACTGCTGCGCCTCTATCATCTGTACCGTTTGAGTGTCGGCATAACCCTGGTGTTGCTGATCTCCAGCAACATGGACAACCGCCTGCTGACCTCGGCCAACGACGAGTTGCTGCGCAATGGCAGCTGGTTGTACCTGGTGCTGAACATCCTGCTGGTGGTGTTCCTGGAGAACATCCGCCGCCCGGCCCAGCTGTTCGGTCTGGCACTGGTCGACATTCTGTTGCTGTGCGGCGTGTTCTATGCGGCCGGCGGTGTGGCCAGTGCGATCGGCAACTTGCTGATCGTCTCGGTGGCCATCAGCAACACCTTGCTGCGACGACGTATCGGCTTGCTGATCGCCGCCATCGCCACCCTCGGCATCGTCGGGCTCAGCTTTCTGCTGAGTTTCAGCCATCCTCTGAGCGCCAACGATTATCTGCAGGCCGGCACCCTCGGCGCCCTATGCTTCGCGGCGTCATTGCTGGTGCAAGGATTGATGCGCCGTCTTGAGGTCAGCGAGAACCTGGCCGAACAGCGCGCCAGCGAAGTGGTGGGGCTCGAAGCCCTCAACGCGTTGATCCTGCAACGCATGCGCACCGGCATTCTGGTGCTCGACGAACAACGCCGGGTGCAACTGGCCAATCACAGCGCCAAGACCCTGCTGGGCCAAACGCACCTTGAAGGCGACCTGATCGACGAGCACTCGAGTGCGTTGGTCGAACGCCTGCAACAGTGGCTGAACAACCCGACCCTGCGCCCGCAAAGCCTGAAGATCGCCGGCAACGGCCTGGAGCTGCAACCGAGTTTCATCGCTCTGGAACAGAGCCCGAACCGCCAGACCCTGGTGTTTCTCGAAGACCTCGCCCAGATTGCCCAGCAGGCCCAACAATTGAAACTGGCTGCGCTGGGCCGGCTGACCGCCGGTATCGCCCATGAAATCCGCAATCCGCTGGGGGCCATCAGTCATGCCTCGCAGCTGTTGCAGGAATCCGAGGAACTCGACGGCGCGGATCGGCGTCTGACGCAGATCATTCAAGACCACTCCCAGCGCATGAACCGAGTCATCGAAAACGTCCTGCAACTGTCCCGCCGCCAGCAGAGCGCACCGCAACGGCTGGATCTCAAGCCGTGGCTGGAACAGTTCGTCAACGAGAGCCGCGAACAGGCCGGCGAGCGTCAGCACATTCACCTGCACATCGGCCCGGGGGATTTCCGCACGTTGATGGATCCCGGCCAGCTCACGCAGATTCTCGACAATCTGTTACGCAACGGCTGGCGCCACAGCGCCCTTTTGCACGATCCGGCGGAAGTCTGGCTGACGCTGTTGATCGACCCCGAAAGCACGCTGGCCGTGCTCGAAGTGCAGGACAACGGCCCCGGCGTGCCGCTGGATCAACAAACTCACCTGTTCGAGCCGTTCTTTACCACCAGCAGCCAGGGCACCGGCCTTGGGCTTTATCTGTCCCGTGAGCTGTGCGAAAGCAATCAAGCGCGCCTAGACTTCAAATCACGCCAAGGCGGCGGCTGCTTTCGCATCACCTTTGCTCACGGACGGAAACAAAGTTGAACACGAGCCCACGGCAAAAAATCCTCATCGTCGACGACGAACCGGATATCCGCGAACTCCTGGAAATCACCCTGGGACGGATGAAACTCGACACCTTCAGCGCACGCAATCTCAATGAAGCCCAGGCGCTGCTGCACCGCGAAACCTTCGATCTTTGCCTGACCGACATGCGTCTGCCCGACGGCACCGGCCTGGAACTGGTGCAGCATATCCAGCAACGTTATCCACAACTGCCGGTGGCGATGATCACCGCCTACGGCAGCCTGGAAACGGCGATCAACGCCCTGAAGGCTGGAGCTTTCGACTTCCTGACCAAACCGGTAGACCTGACGCGCCTGCGCGAACTGGTCGGCTCGGCGTTGCGTATGCCGGCGCCGGGCAATGCCTGCACTTCGATCGACCGACGGTTGCTTGGCGATTCACCGCCGATGCGCAACCTGCGCAAGCAAATCGACAAACTGGCCCGCAGCCAGGCTCCGGTCTATATCAGCGGCGAGTCCGGCAGCGGCAAGGAGCTGGTGGCCCGATTGATTCATGAACAGGGCCCGCGCGCCAGCCAGCCATTCGTGCCGGTGAACTGCGGGGCGATTCCGTCCGAGTTGATGGAGAGCGAGTTTTTCGGCCACCGCAAAGGCAGCTTCAGCGGCGCGGTGGAGGATAAACCGGGGCTGTTCCAGGCGGCCCATGGCGGCACGCTGTTTCTCGATGAAGTGGCGGATCTGCCGCTGCCGATGCAGGTCAAGCTGCTGCGGGCGATCCAGGAAAAAGCCGTGCGCAGCGTCGGCGGCCAACAGGAAACCGTGGTCGATGTGCGCATCCTCTGCGCGACGCACAAGGACCTCGACGCTGAGGTGGCTGCCGAGCGCTTTCGTCAGGATCTGTATTACCGGCTGAACGTGATCGAACTGCGCGTACCGTCCCTGCGCGAACGTCGCGAGGACATCGAAGCCTTGGCCGGCCATATGCTCAAACGCCTGGCCAATGGCACCGGGCAGCCGGCGGCACGTCTTCATCCTCATGCCCTCGAGGCGCTGAAAAACTACCGTTTTCCGGGCAACGTGCGGGAGTTGGAGAACGTGCTTGAAAGGGCGCACACCCTGTGTGAAAACCGCACGATCGAGGCTGAGGATTTACGCCTGAGTGAAGGTAATGGCACCGCTGAAGGCGGTATTGCCGATCTCACGCAGATCGACAACCTGGAAGACTATCTGGAAAGCGTCGAGCGCAAACTGATTCTGCAGGCGCTGGAAGAGACTCGCTGGAATCGCACGGCGGCGGCGCAGCGGTTGAGTCTGTCGTTTCGGTCGATGCGCTACAGGCTCAAGAAACTGGGGCTGGATTGAAGAACCAGAAGAGCGCAGCCTGTGTCGGCTGCGTTCTTTTGATATGGCTTCAGATCCGTCCGGCCGGTGCATACGGCGCCGGATCAATGATCGGCGCACGTCCCAGCATCACGTCGGCAAACAACTGACAGGACGCCGGCGCCAGCACCAGGCCGTTGCGGTAATGCCCGCAGTTCAGCCACAGGCCGTCAAACCCCGGAACCCGGCCAATGTAAGGAATGCCTTCCGGTGAGCCCGGTCGCAGCCCGGCCCAATGCCCTACCACTTCGGCATCGGCCAGCGCCGGCAACAACTCGACCGCCGAGGCCTTGAGGCTTTCCAGCGCGTTGTCCGTCGGGGTCTTGTCGAAGCCTTCGTGCTCAAGCGTACTGCCGATGAGAATGTGCCCGTCGCGGCGCGGAATCGCATAACGCCCCTTGGCCAGCACCATGCTCGGCAGGAAATCCGCTGCACACTTGTAGAGAATCATCTGGCCCTTGACCGGCTCCACCGGTAGGGAAAGATTCAGAGTCTTGAGCAATTCGCCGCTCCACGCGCCCGCCGTCAGCACGACCTGATCACCGGTGATCACACCAGTGGAGGCCTGCACGCCCACCACCCGCTCGCCATCGCGGACAAAACCGCTGACTTCACACTGCTCGTGAATCGTCACGTTCGGTAGCGCCTGCAACGCCGCTTTCAAAGACTTCACCAGCCGAGGATTGCGCACGTTGGCCACGTCGGCCATGTAGATCGCCCGGGAAAATCCGCCACCGAGCACCGGCACCGCATCATGCGCCGCCGAGATATCCACAGCCCGCAACGGGCGGTTTTCCCGCGCGGCCCACGCCAGCGCTTCGGCTTCGTCATCCAGGTCCAGCCAGTACAGGCCGGTGGTGTGCACTTCGGGATCGACGCCGGTATCGGCAAAAAGCCGCTCGCCCAGCTGTGGATAAAAATCCTGCGACCAGTGCGCCAGCGCGGTGACGGCCGGGCTGTAGCGCCACGGGTACAGCGGAGAGACGATACCGCCGCCGGCCCAGGACGATTCCTGGCCGACGTTCGAACGATCCAGCAGCACCACGCTGCCGACCTCGGAGGCGAGGTTGTACGCAGTGAGCAGGCCAATCACCCCGCCACCGACAATCACCACTTGCTGTTGCCTGGTCATGTTTCATCCAACCGTAAAAAAGACAGTGGGCGCAAAAGGCGCCCGAAATAATGCGGCTCAGCGGCCCCAGCAATCCTTGGTGGTCAGCCCGGTGGTCGCGTTGTTCATGCTTCTGACACCGGTGTTGGTGAGGGTGAAATCCCCGCACTTGTCAGTGGCCATGGCCGTGCCCGTCTTGCGGGTCGCGGTCAGCAGGAAGGTCTGATCGGTGATCGTCGGCGTGATGGTGTAGAAATCGTTGCCGGTGCTCAACCCGGTGACACCGGTGTAGACGTTGTTCTTCGAATAGAAGCGTTCGAGGATCTGTGCCTGTTCCGACAAGTTGCTGACCACGTCGGCACGGCGGCCCTTCTTCACGTATTCGGTGAGGCTCGGATAGCCGATGGTGATGACGATACCGATGATCGCAATCACGATCATGATTTCGATCAGGGTGAAACCTCGGTTGGATCTGCGCATGCCTCGAACTCTCGCTTACTGAATTTGCCGCCACATGATACGACGGTTACCGCCGCCGGATTTTTCCACCAGAGTGGTGATACCGCCACTGGAATCGTTCACGACCTTGCGTGATGCACCGTTGACGATGGCGTTCAGGGTCGGGATACCGCCGGTGAACACCACACCGCTGGAAATCGTGTCGTTGCTGTCGACCACGCCATCGGCGTTGGTGTCGAGCACCGCGTAGTTGAGCATCTTACCGCTGAACGCATCGAGTTCGATCAGTTTGCCGGTACCGAAACTGGAACACGGGTCGGTGGTATCGACGCTGGCCGTGGTGAACACGATGCGTCCCAGTACCAGACTGGCCTGATTGATCACCCGTTCGCCGGTCAATGCGTTGTTGTACACCAGCGGCAGGTACCAGCCCTTCTCCGCCGGATAAGTCGTGTCGTTCTGGCTGGTGGTGACGAACTGCCCGGTACTGCCGGAGAACACCCCGGTAATCGCCTGCGGCTGCAAACTGCTGACCGTGATCTGGCCCGACCCGCCATCGGCGTCCCACACCGAATAGAACGCCTGCAGATCCTTGTTGGTCTTGTCGGCGGTTTCGTTGAATTTGCCGGTGCCGACGAAAATCTGTTTGCCGCCCAGAGCGTTGTCCGCCAGCAGCGGTTGCGCGGTGATCGGCTGAGTCGCCCCGCCGGCCGTGGTGAACAACGGCTTGCCGGAAAACGCCACGCCCCAGCTGTCGGACGAGGTGGCGCTCAGGTCGAACTTCCACAACCGTCCCTTCAAGTCACCGCCATACGCGGCCTGCACCACATTCTGTGAATTGACCCGCAGCTTCACCGAGGACAGACCGTTGGTGGTTTCCGTGCTGTCGATGACGATTTTTTTGATCAGCGAGCCGTCACGCACATCCAGCACATAAAGCGCCGCCACCCCTGAGTTGCTGCCGTAACCGTTGGCAATGAACGCCGCCCAGCGACCATCGGCCAAGCGTGCCACTTCCGGACGGGCATAGGCGTAACCCAGATCATTGAAAGCGTTGGAAGTACTGGCGGTTGTCGGCGCGCTGACCTCCCACAAGGCACGGATGACGTTGCCCGCCGAGGCGTCGAACAGCTGAAGCCCATAGAAAGTCTTGCCACCGGCCCCCGTACCGCCAATGGCCAGGGTTTTCCACGCCGTGCCGAATTGCGCGTCGAATACACCCAGCTGACCATCCACCAGAAACTTGTGACTGACGCCGTTGACGTAGTTCGGATCGGCAATCAGACGTAGCGAGGGCAATACGCTGGACGGCATGTAGGCATAGCGCCGGGTACCGTTGGCCGAGTTGATGACGCTGACAAAACCGTCGTTGGCGTTCACCACGAGGCTGGCATTCATGTTCGAAGCCTTGGTGGTCAGGTAGGTGCTATAGGTGGTGTCACCGGCCAGATCGGAAGCGGTTTTTTCCGTGGGAGAGGCCAGCACCAGCGGCGAGTTGATGATATCTCCGAGCAACACGCTGCGCACTTTGAGTCCGGTCTTGTTGGTGCCCTTGCTCCATTCGACCAGGTCGATGCCGCTAATGCCGGTGGGCAAACCCTGGCTGAGAACGGTCTGCTGGGCCGGAGAGAAATTACCGTAGGTCAGCGTCACCGCCGCGTTGTTCAGGGAGTTCCACGACTGGTAGGTCGGCGCAGTGGCACCGGGCACGATGGCGGTGTCGGTGGTCCAAAGCACCGCCGAAGTATTGACCGCCCCGGCCGAGGTGAAGCCAAAGGACTTGATCGTGCCGCGCCAGTCCTTGGGGTCATAACTGGTCTGGAAATAACTGGTGCCGCTCGCCAGCGTCGTCCCGCTGGCGACACCGCTGCCGCCGGAACCGGCCTTGGAGGTGATATCGCTCAACGCCGAGGACAGCGCGGCATTCAGGCCGGCGCTGTCGGTCGCCTGGTAGTAGCGGCCCTGTCCATAATCGGCGGCGTCCGAGAGCATGTCGTTGGAAGCTGTGAAACCCACGGTGTAGGTGTTCATGTTCTGCCTGGGAAAATCCACCGCATTCCAGCTCTTGCCTGCCGCGTCGGTGCCGGAGGAACGCATGTCGATATCGAAGGCGAACTTGGCGATATCGTCCAGGTACAGCGTATCGCCCTCCCCGTCCCCGTTCAGGTTGTTCCCGTCATTGTTGATGCCGTCCCAGTTCGGCAAACGGCTGCCGCCCAGCGGGTCGTTACTCGGAAAGGTGCGGTCGTAGGTCGGCAAACCGTCGGTGATGACCACGCCGTAGTTTTTCTGGCAGCGATACTGGATCGGGCTGGTGTAAGTGCTCGGCGTGCTGTTGTAGTACGGCGCCATCCCGCGCATGTAGCGCGTGATTTCGTAATAGGTCTCGGCCAGAGGTGTGTTGGCCACCGCACTCAGGCCGTTGATCGACGAAATCAGTGCGTTGTAGTTGGTGTCGGCCTGGGCCTGGGTCACGCTGCCGCTGACCGGTGACAGGTCGCTGATGGAGCGTGCAATGAAACCACCGTTGCCGGGGTTGTTGCTGGTGGCCGGGTTGAAGGTCGCCAGGCCCATACGCAGGTTGCGGTTGCTGGTGACCAGTGCGGTGGAAACGTTGCGCGCCACGTTGATCCGGTAATCGTTGGGAATGGCCCCGGTGGTGAAGTCGCGCGTGCCGTTGTTGATCGCCAGACTCACCACGTAGGAAATGTAATCCGCCGAGTAGCGGGTGTTGCCGCTGCCCACCGGATCTGGCAGCTTCAGGCAGAGCGGCGTCAGGCTGTTGTTGTAGAACGCATAGGCGCCGCCGGAGCAGCCGGAGGTCGGCAGGCTCGAGAGAAAGATCGTATCGCCGGTAATGGCGGTCGAGCTCAGGCACAGGCCGATGACCGCGTTGCACTGGCGGGCCGCCGTGCGGTCCACGGTCGGATCAAAACCCGTCGCATAGATGATGCTGTTCATGCTGCCCGAGTCGTCGATCATCAATATCACGTTCGGTGGCACGGCAGCCGCGCTCAACAGCGGTGAATCGGACGGTGTGAAGGCATACGCCGGCGCAGCCAGATAAAGCCCGGTCAGCATGCCGAGCAGCAGCGACAGCCATTTGAAGCGTCGCTCAGTACTTCGCATAGACACTCTCCACCACACTGCGCGAAGTGCCGGCGATGCCGACGGCCGTGACCCGGTACAACGTCGCCGAGGTATTGCTCGGCACATTCACCGCCGTCAGGGTCGTGCCGATGTTCTGTACTCCGTAAAACCCGCTGCCGGCGGCGATCCAGGTCACGCCAGACGTGGAGTTGAGCCCCGCCGCGCTGACCACCGAGGATTCCGCCGGCGGCGCACATTGGGTTGTGTTGGCGCAAACCGCCAGCGCGTAGCCGTCCAGTTGCACCGCGCTTTCGCCGATGCGCAGCGCCGCCTCGGCAGTCTGAAACGATTGATTGCGCAAGCTCACGCTGCCGGCCATTTTTTCCTGCAAGTTGGCGCTCTGCATCGATGACAGACCGATCACCGTCAGGAGCAGCAGAAACACCAGACTGACCAGCAACACCATGCCGCCCTGGAACCGTCGCCGATGGAGAGAAACGTTCATCGCTCGTCCCTCACTGCAAGCGGTTGCGCAAGGCGGCAACCACGTTGAAGGTTTGATTGCGGACCCGGTTGTTCGGGTCAGTGAGGGTCAGGCTCAGACGCACGCTGCGGATCCGCGCCGGATCTCCAGGGTTGGCGCTGTAGGTGGACGCCGCGACGTCGGTCGCGGAACTCGCCAGACCAAACATCACGGTGAACGCACTGACATTGTTCACCAGCACCTGCTGGGCCGGGTTACCGCTGCCGGTGCCCATCAGAATCTGGTTGTTGCTGAAGCTGTAGACCAGCCGACGGATCGGAAACGCGATCTGCCCCGTCGCCGCCGCCCGCGCACCGGTAAAAGCGGTGGCGCTGTTGCGGCAATCGGAGACCACGGTCCAGGTCGGCGTCCCGCCCGCGCTACCGACATCGGCGGTTACCAGGGTCAGCTTGAGGTTGGCGTTGTCCCAGCTGATCGGCGTGATCTGGGCCGCATTGAAATCCCCCGCCGAGCTGGAATCGGTAATCGTGCCCAGGCAGCCGAACATACCCACCATGCGCAGCTCCTGGATCATCTTGCTCAGCACGAACCGCGCATCTTCCTGCATGGCGGCGGCACTGTTCTGGCTGACGTAGGTATTTTTCGCCGCGAGGAAGATCTGCACCACGCCCAGCACCACGATCAGGCCCAACGCCAGGGCGACCAGCATTTCGATCAGGCCGAAGCCCAGATTTTGGCGCTTCATGGCGTAGCCACCGGATCGACCGCAGCGCGGCTGGTCAGGACAAAACTGCGGGTTGCACCGGCCGTATTGGCGGCGCGCGCGTCACTCCAGGTGATGGTGATGGTGTACACGCGCTGATTGAGGGTGATGCTGCCGGTGGCAGTGGGTCCGCCGAAATTGACGATGTTGGTGGTGAAGTCGTAGAGATCCTGATCCCGGGCGACACTCAGATTGCCCGTGGTCGGCGGTGTGACGGTGTAGTCGGCGCCCGAGTTGGCGCGGATCCGGTCCATCATGTCGTAGGCGATGAAACTCGCCTGGCTGGTCATCCGTGAGCTGTCGGTGTACTTCAGCGCATTGAGCTGAACCGCTGCTGCGCCCAGCAACCCGACCGTCAGAATCAGTAACGCGACCAGCACTTCAATCAGCGTCATGCCCTCCTGCGCGTGCTTGCTCCCTGCCCTCATCCGCAATTTCCACCCAATTGAATTCGTCCGTTCAGACACACGTTCAGCGTCCTGCTTTGCGTTCCCAGCACGTAACTGATGACCACCGCCGTGGACGGTGCCGCCAGTCCGCCCAGATTGTTGAAATCCAGCGCGGTCACTCCAGAGGGTAGCGTCAGAGTCGCACCGCTGCTCATCGCTGGAACAACCCGCAATACATTGGCCGGAGTGCCAGTACTGTCGTAGACCGACAGTTCACCGGTCCAGACCGTGCCGCCGGCACTCGGCCGCAAGCGGGTGGTGACGCCCCGGTTGATCGCCTCGAGCCTTGCGTAGTTGAGGGCCCGTTGCAGGTCGCCGACCTCGGTGTCGGCCTTGCTGCCCTGCACCGAACGGGTGAATGCCGGCACCGCCATCGTGATCAGGATCACAAACACCGCGAGCGCCACCAACAGCTCGATCAGCGTGAAACCTTTTGTACGATGATCCATCGATGCCCTCCGTTGCCGTCGGCTATACCTGTACAAACCTAGAACATTCGACCGGCATGCGCCGGTTGATTTACCGCGAACGGCGCACGGATTGCGCCGCTGTGCACAATCCAGGGAGGACGCGCACATGCCGCAACAGGGCTTCAGTCTGGTCGAACTGCTTATGGGACTGGCGATCGGCGCAATTGTTCTGTCGCTGGTCAGTCCGGCGCTGGCGGACTTCACCGAATCAAACCGGCGGCAACAGGCCGCGCAGTCTTTGCTCGACGGTATTCGCAATGCCCGGACCATGGCCATCACGCGCAATCAGAGCGTGGTGATTCATGGCATCAACGGTGACTGGGGCCAGGGCTGGCGGATCATTCTGGATATCAGCGGAAAGGGATCGGGAGATCCCGCTAATCCATTGCTGATCGAGCAGGCGAGTGACGGACGGATACCGATTGTCGGCAACTGGCTGGTGAGCCGCTACATACGCTTCAGCAGCCTGGGCCAGCCACTGGTGCCGGACCGGAAGTTTCAGGCGGGGACGTTACATCTATGCTCGGCTCGCGAGCCGGTCAGCCAGCTCCAGGTGGTGCTGGCGGCGACCGGTCGCGTACGCCTGACCAGCCAAAAGGCTGAACAGGCGCTGTGCCGAAAGGATAAAGCGATCAGATCGAGCGAACGCGCAGCTCTTTAGGCATCGAGAACGTGATGTTCTCCTCACGCCCGGCCAGTTCGTCGGCGCCGGTGGCACCCCAGGCCTGCAATTGCTGGATCACGCCACGCACCAGCACCTCCGGAGCGGAGGCACCGGCGGTGATGCCGATCCGATCGACACCGTCGAACCAGCTTTTTTGCAGATCTTCGGCGCCATCGATCAGGTAGGCCGGCGTGGCCATGCGCTCGGCCAGCTCACGCAGGCGGTTGGAGTTGGAGCTGTTCGGGCTGCCCACCACCAACACCACGTCGCATTCGTCGGCCAGTTGCTTGACCGCATCCTGACGGTTTTGGGTGGCGTAGCAGATGTCGTCCTTGCGCGGCCCGCCAATGGCCGGGAAACGCGTACGCAGTGCGTCGATGACACGGCTGGTGTCATCCATGGACAGCGTGGTCTGGGTGACGAAGGCGAGTTTTTCAGGGTTGTGCACCTGCAGCTCGGCGACATCCTTCTCGTCTTCGACGAGGTAGATCGCGCCGCCATTGCTGGCGTCGTACTGGCCCATGGTGCCTTCAACTTCCGGGTGACCAGCGTGGCCGATCAGGATGCACTCGCGACCGTCACGGCTGTATTTCGCGACTTCGATATGCACCTTGGTGACCAGCGGACAGGTGGCGTCGAATACTTTCAGGCCACGGCCGGCGGCTTCGGTGCGCACGGCTTGCGAGACACCGTGGGCACTGAAGATCACGATGACGTCGTCCGGTACCTGATCGAGCTCCTCGACGAAGATCGCGCCACGACTGCGCAGGTCTTCGACCACGAACTTGTTGTGAACCACTTCGTGACGCACATAGATCGGCGGCCCGAAAACTTCCAGGGCGCGGTTGACGATTTCGATCGCCCGGTCCACGCCGGCGCAGAAGCCACGGGGGTTGGCGAGTTTGATTTGCATGCGGTGCCTCGTGTCTTGCGCGCGAAAGATTGGATCATTACAGGAGCCGGTCAGCCGGCTCCTGCAGAACAGCGATTACAGCGCTTTGACGGAGAAGATTTCCACGTCAAAGGTCAGCGTCTTGCCGGCCAGCGGGTGGTTGAAGTCGACAGTCACTTGCGCGTCGTCGAACTCTTTCACCACACCCGGCAGCTCAGTATTGGCCGCATCGTTGAAGATCACCAGCAGACCCGGCGACAGCTCCATGTCCGCAAACTGCGAACGCGGGATGATCTGTACGTTTTGCGGGTTCGGCTGGCCGAAGGCGTTTTCCGGCTCGACGGTCAGCGTACGCTTGTCGCCGGCCTTGAAACCGAACAGCGCCGCCTCGAAGCCCGGCAGCAGGTTGCCGTCGCCGACCTTGAAGGTCGCAGGGGTTTTGTCGAAGGTGCTGTCGACCGTGTCGCCGTTCTCCAGGCGCAATGCAAAGTGCAAGGTGACTTCCGTGTTCTGGCCGATGCGTTGCTCAGCCAATACCTGTTCAGTCATGAACGGTTTCTCCGGTTTTTTTACTTTTGAACATATCCAGTGCCAGCATCACCGCGCCAACGGTGATGGCGCTGTCGGCGAAGTTGAACGCCGGGAAGTACCAGCGGTTCTGCCAGTGCACCAGAATGAAGTCGATCACATGGCCCAGGGCAATGCGGTCATAAAGGTTGCCCAGTGCGCCGCCAAGAACCAGCGCCAGCGCAATGGCCAGCCAGGTTTCGTTGCGGCCCAGGCGCTTGAGCCAGACCACCAGCACCGCACTGACCGCAATCGCGATCAGGGCGAACAGCCAGCGTTGCCAGCCTGAGCTGTCCGCGAGGAAGCTGAAGGCAGCGCCGGTGTTGTAGGCCAGTGTCCAGCTGAAGTAATCAGGGATGATCACAATCTGCTGGAACATCTCGAGCTTGCCTTCGAAGTAGAACTTGCTGGCCTGGTCGATGACCAGAACCAGCAAGCTCAACCAGAGCCAGCTCAGCCGTCCAAAACGGCCAACGGCATTAGGCATAGTGACGAACCTCGCCAGCGCCATCGATGTTGTCCACGCAACGACCGCAGATTTCCGGATGCTCCGGGTTCACGCCGACGTCTTCGCGGCAGTGCCAGCAACGGGCGCATTTCGCGAAGGCGGATTTGACGATCTTCAGCTTCAGGCCGCTGACTTCGGTGGCCACCGCATCGGCCGGAGCCTGCACGAACGGCGCAACAGTGGCAGTCGAGGTGATCAGGACAAAGCGCAGCTCGTTGCTCAGCTTGGCCAGGTCGGCGGTCAGCGCGTCTTCGGCGAACAGCGTCACTTCGGCTTGCAGGTTGCCACCGACGGCCTTGGCCGCGCGCTGGATTTCCATTTCTTTGTTGACCGCCACCTTCACTTCCATGATGCGATCCCAGTACTCGCGACCCAGTTCGAAGCCTTCCGGCAACTCGGTCAGGCCTTCGTACCAGGTGTTGAGCATCACCGATTCGTTGCGCTCGCCCGGCAGGTATTGCCACAGCTCGTCGGCGGTAAACGCCAGGATCGGCGCGATCCAGCGCACCAGCGCTTCGGAGATGTGGAACAGCGCGGTCTGGCACGAACGACGGGCCTTGCTGTCGGCGCCGGTGGTGTACTGGCGATCCTTGATGATGTCCAGATAGAAACCACCCAGCTCCTGCACGCAGAAGTTGTGGATCTTCGAGTAGACGTTCCAGAAACGGTATTCGCCGTAGTGCTCTTGCAGCTCGCGTTGCAGCAACAGGGTGCGATCCACCGCCCAGCGATCCAGCGCCAGCATGTCTTCAGCCGGCAGCAGGTCAGTGGCCGGGTTGAAACCGGTCAGGTTGGAAAGCAGGAAGCGTGCGGTGTTACGGATACGACGATAGGCGTCCGCACTGCGCTGCAGGATCTGCTCGGACACGGCCATTTCGCCCGAGTAGTCGGTCGAAGCGACCCACAGACGCATGATGTCGGCGCCCAGGGTGTCGTTGACTTTCTGTGGTGCGATCACGTTGCCCAGGGACTTGGACATCTTGCGGCCGGACTCGTCCACGGTGAAACCGTGGGTCAGCAGCTCGCGGTACGGCGCGTGGTTGTCGATGGCGCAACCGGTCAGCAAGGACGAGTGGAACCAGCCACGGTGCTGGTCCGAACCTTCCAGGTACAGGTCGGCACGCGGGCCGGTCTCGTGGCCCATCGGGTGCGAACCGCGCAGGACGTGCCAGTGTGTGGTGCCCGAGTCGAACCAGACGTCGAGGGTGTCGCTGATCTTGTCGTACTGTGGCGCTTCATCGCCCAGCAGTTCGGCAGCGTCGAGTTTGAACCAGGCTTCGATGCCTTCGACTTCGACGCGTTTGGCGACTTCTTCCATCAGCTCGACGGTGCGTGGGTGCAGCTCGCCGCTTTCCTTGTTCAGGAAGAACGGGATCGGCACGCCCCAGTTACGCTGACGGGAGATGCACCAGTCTGGACGGTTGGCGATCATCGAGTGCAGGCGCGCCTGGCCCCAGGCCGGGACGAACTTGGTGTCTTCGATGGCTTTGAGCGAGCGTACGCGCAGGGTGTCGCCGCTGACCGGCTCTTTGTCCATGCCGATGAACCACTGCGCGGTGGCGCGGTAGATCAGCGGGGTCTTGTGACGCCAGCAGTGCATGTAGCTGTGTTCGATGACGGTGGTGTGCATCAGCGCACCGACTTCGGTGAGTTTTTCGACGATGGCCGGGTTGGCCTTCCAGATGAACTGGCCGCCGAAGAACTCCAGCGACGGCACGTAGACGCCGTTGCTCTGTACCGGGTTGAGGATGTCGTCGTTGACCATGCCGTACTTCTTACAGGTCACGAAGTCGTCCACGCCGTAGGCCGGGGCGGAGTGAACCACGCCGGTACCGGCGCCCAGTTCCACGTAGTCGGCCAGGTAAACCGGCGACAGACGGTCATAGAACGGGTGACGGAAGTTGATCAGCTCCAGCGCCGAACCCGGTGCTGTTGCCAATACGGTGCCTTCGACGCCGTAACGGGTCAGGCAGGATTCGACCAGCTCTTCAGCCAGCACCAGCAGCTTGTCGCCGATGTCGACGAGGGCGTAGGTGAATTCCGGGTGAACGTTCAGCGCCTGGTTGGCCGGGATGGTCCACGGGGTGGTGGTCCAGATCACGATCGAGGCCGGTTTGCCCAGCGACGGCAGACCGAACGCGGCAGCCAGTTTGGCCTCGTCAGCGATCGGGAAGGCGACGTCGATGGTCGAGGACTTCTTGTTCTCGTACTCGACTTCCGCCTCGGCCAGGGCCGAACCGCAATCGAAGCACCAGTTCACAGGTTTCAGGCCCTTGAACACGAAACCGCCCTTGACGATTTCGGCGAGGGCGCGGATTTCGCCGGCCTCGTTCTTGAAGTCCATGGTCTTGTACGGGTTGGCGAAGTCGCCCAGCACGCCGAGACGGATGAATTCAGACTTCTGCCCTTCGATCTGCTCGGTGGCGTAGGCACGGCACAGTTCGCGGGTCTTGTCCGCGCCCAGATTCTTGCCGTGGGTCACTTCAACCTTGTGTTCGATCGGCAGGCCGTGGCAGTCCCAGCCCGGGACATACGGCGCGTCGAAACCGGACAGGGTCTTCGAGCGGATGATCATGTCCTTGAGAATCTTGTTCAGTGCGTGACCGATGTGGATCGTACCGTTGGCGTACGGAGGGCCGTCGTGCAGGACGAACTTCGGACGATCCTTGCCAATCTCGCGCAACTTTCCGTACAGGCCAATACTGTCCCAGCGCTGCAGGATCTGCGGTTCGCGCTGTGGCAGGCCGGCCTTCATTGGGAAGGCGGTGTCCGGAAGGTTTAGCGTGGCTTTATAGTCGGTCATTTAAGGCTCTTCATTAGCGATGGGCGCTAGGTGCGGCTAGTGCACGGGCGGCGGCGACATCCGCGCTGATCGCCGTTTTCAATGCCTCCAGGGAGGCGAAACGCTGCTCTTCACGCAGCTTCTGGTGGAAAACCACCGTCAAACGCCGGTCATACAGATCGCCGGCAAAATCTAAAAGATGGACTTCAAGGTGGGCCTTGCCATCACCTTGCACCGTGGGCCGCACGCCGATATTGGCGACGCCGGGCCAGGTCTTGCCGTCGATGTCGACGTCGACCAGGTAAACCCCGGTGAACGGCACGCGACGGCGTTTCAGTTGAATGTTCGCCGTGGGCGTACCCAACTGGCGGGCCAGTTTCTGGCCATGCAGCACGCGTCCGGCGATCCGGTACGGGCGACCCAGCAGGCGTTCAGCCAGCGCGAAATCGGCGGCGGCCAACGCGTTGCGCACCTGGGTGCTGCTGACGCGAATGCCGTCCAGCTCGACGGTTTGCGCGGCTTCCACGGTAAAACCGTGGACCTGCCCGGCCTGCAACAGGAAATCGAAATCGCCGAGACGGTCGCAACCGAAGCGGAAATCGTCACCGACCTCCAGATGCTGCACACCAAGGCCATCGACGAGGATGGTATCGACGAATTCGCTGGCGCTGAGCTTGCTCAAGCGCTGGTTGAACGCCAGGCACAAGACCCGGTCGACGCCTTCGGCGGCCAGCAGTTGCAGCTTGTCGCGCAAACGGGCCAGACGCGCCGGCGCGGTCTCCGGGGCAAAGAATTCCCGTGGCTGCGGCTCGAAAATCACCACGCAGCTGGGTACGCCCAACTCGAGCGCACGCTCACGCAGTCGGGCCAGAATGGCCTGGTGACCACGGTGAACACCGTCAAAGTTGCCAATAGTGGCGACGCAGCCCCGATGCTGGGGGCGCAGATTGTGGAGGCCTCGAACCAGCTGCATAACGCGCTTCTTGCTCATAAAGTGGCCGATTATAACCACACCCGACGGCCGACGACAGGCAACACCGTAACCCAAAGTGATCGAGCCGACAAAACTGCCGGCTCGCGCCCGTTTTTCAGGGGAAAAACCTCAGCTCAACGCCTTGCGATTGAAGTCGCGCAGGCGGAAACCGAGCAGCAGCAACATGCCGAAATAAGCGATCACGCCGGCAACCACCAACGCGCCAAGACGCAGGAAGCGCTCAAGCATGTGGCCCTGATCCCACGCGGGCATGAAATGCATGCCGATCAACAGCACCGCCGACATCACCGCCACCGCAACCACAAGCTTGAAACCGAACTTCAGCCAGCCCGGCTGCGGTTGGTACATCTGCTGCTTGCGCAGTTGATAGAACAGCAGCCCGGCGTTCAGGCAGGCACCGGCGCTGATCGCCAGTGCCAGACCGGCGTGGGCCAGCGGGCCGATCAACACCAGATTGAACAACTGAGTAACGACCAGGGTGAAGATTGCGATTTTTACAGGTGTACGGATGTTTTGTTGCGCATAAAAGCCAGGCGCCAACACTTTGATCACGATAATGCCGAGCAGACCAACAGAGTAGGCAATCAATGCCCGTTGCGTCATCTCGGCGTCAAACCCGCTGAACTGGCCGTACTGGAACAGCGAAACCGTCAACGGCTCGGCCAGGATCCCCAGCGCCAGCGCACACGGCAACACCAGCACGAAGCACAGACGCAGGCCCCAGTCGAGAATCCGCGAATATTCGTGGCGATCCTTGCTGGCGTAGGTCTTGGCCAATGTCGGCAGCAGGATCGTGCCCAGCGCCACACCCAGCACACCGGACGGCAGCTCCATCAGACGGTCGGCGTAATACATCCACGACACCGAGCCCGCCACCAGGAACGAGGCGAAGATGGTGTTGATGATCAGGGAAATCTGACTGACCGATACGCCAAGGATCGCTGGCAACATCTGCTTCATCACCCGCCAGACACCCGTGTCACGCAGGTTCAGGCGCGGCAGCACCAGCATGCCGATCTTTTTCAGGTGCGGCAGTTGATAGAGCAACTGCGCCAGACCACCGACCAGCACCGCCCAGCCGAGCGCCATGACCGGCGGATCGAAATACGGCGTCAGGAACAGCGAAAACACGATCATGCTGACGTTGAGCAGGGTCGGCACGAATGCCGGCACCGAGAAACGGTTCCAGGTATTGAGAATCGCCCCCGCCAGCGAAGACAGCGAGATCAGCAATATATAGGGGAAAGTCACTCGCAGCAGATCGGAGGTCAGCTGGAATTTTTCCGGCGTGTCGGTGAAACCCGGCGCCGTGGCCCAAATCACCCAGGGCGCGGCGATCATGCCCAGTGCAGTGACCAGCGCCAGTACCAGCGTGAGCAAGCCGGAAACGTAGGCAATAAAGGTGCGGGTCGCCTCTTCGCCCTTCTGGCTTTTATATTCGGCGAGAATCGGCACAAACGCCTGGGAAAACGCCCCCTCGGCGAAAATCCTGCGCAGCAGATTGGGCAGCTTGAAGGCGATAAAGAAGGCGTCGGTCGCCATTCCGGCGCCGAAGGTGCGGGCAATGAGCGTGTCACGAACAAACCCGAGAATCCGGGAAAGCATCGTGATAGAGCTGACGGCGGCCAACGATTTGAGCAGATTCATTGAAGGAATGTGTGCCTGTCGATAAACAGCAGGCGAATAACGCGCCCACTTGTGCGATACTCCGCGCCGCAACAGCACAGAGCCAAAGCTCGCGAGTTTACAGGTCACACGCCGGAAAGAAATATCCCGTCGCACCACGCCTACCACTTAGCGGAACGTTTCAAGCGCCCTTGACAAGACTTCAACTCATCGGCATGATTCGCGGCCTATTTTGTTTGCTATTTCCTAAAAAGTCTTTCGAGGAGCTCG
This sequence comes from Pseudomonas sp. GW823-FHT04A03, assembly GCF_058796615.1. NCBI lineage: Bacteria > Pseudomonadati > Pseudomonadota > Gammaproteobacteria > Pseudomonadales > Pseudomonadaceae > Pseudomonas > Pseudomonas sp. GW823-FHT04A03. The sequence continues at coordinate 231,623 of NZ_JBXAIV010000008.1, read as the reverse complement.
ACGGTGGCCAACTCACCTTCCGCCAAAAAACGTGCAAAACAGGCTGAGAAGCGTCGCAGCCACAACGCCAGCCTGCGTTCCATGGTTCGTACCTACATCAAGAATGTAGTTAAAGCCATCGACGCAAAAGACGCTGAAAAAGCTCAAGCTGCATACGTTCTGGCTGTGCCAGTTATCGACCGTATGGCCGATAAAGGCATCATCCACAAGAACAAGGCTGCTCGTCATAAGAGCCGTCTGAATGGCCACGTCAAGGCACTGAAAGAAGCTGCCTAAGCGACGTAGTCATTAAAAAACCGACCTCAGGGTCGGTTTTTTATTGCCTGCGATTTGTTCTGATTTCGGCAAAATCGCAGGCAAAAAAAGAGGAGCCAACCGGCTCCTCTTTTTTTACGCGCGATTAATGAGCCGACGCCCACGGCAGAATCGGGATCGCCGTCACCGCATTCTGCGGACTACCCTCGATCAGGCGATCGCTGTAGACGAGATACACCAGCGTATTGCGCTTCTTGTCGAGAAAGCGCACCACCTGCATGGTCTTGAACACCAGCGAAGTGCGCTCCTTGAACACCTCTTCGCCATCCTTCAACTCACCCTTGAAGTTGATCGGCCCGACCTGACGGCAAGCAATGGACGCCTCGGCACGATCCTCGGCCAGACCCAACCCACCCTTTACACCGCCCGTCTTGGCGCGCGACAGGTAGCAAGTCACACCTTCAACCTTCGGATCATCGAATGCCTCGACCACGATCCGGTCGTTCGGCCCGACAAACTTGAACACCGTCGACACCTGGCCGATTTCCTCGGCCGAGGCCAGTAATGGCAACGCCATCAGCAAGCCCAACAATCCTTTTGCCATGCGCATCGAGTTTTCCTTACACCAGAATCAGGTTGTCACGGTGAACCAGTTCCGGCTCAGCCATGTAACCCAGCAAACCGACAATCGCATCCGACGACTGACCGATGATTTTTTGTGCTTCCAGCGCGCTGTAGTTAGCCAGGCCGCGGGCGATCTCACGACCGTCCGGCGCCACGCAAACCACCATTTCGCCGCGACGGAAACTGCCCTGAACCAGTTTGACGCCGACCGGCAGCAGGCTTTTGTTGCCCTGGGACAACGCGGAAACCGCGCCATCATCCAGCACCAGCGTGCCACGGGTTTGCAGATGCCCGGCCAGCCACTGCTTGCGCGCCGCGAGCATGCCGCGCTCAGGCGACAGCAACGTACCAATGCGCTCACCCGCTTTCAGCCGATCAAGCACGCGCTCCAGACGCCCGCCAACAATGATGGTGTGCGCCCCGGAACGCGCCGCCAGCCGCGCCGCGCGCAGCTTGGTCTGCATGCCACCACGACCCAATGCACCGCCAGTACCGCCCGCCACCGCATCCAGCGTCGGATCATCGGCACGCGCTTCATAAATCAGCTGGGCGTCAGGGTTATTGCGCGGATCGGCGTCGAACATACCGTCGCGATCCGTCAGGATCACCAGCAGATCGGCCTCGACCAGGTTGGCCACCAGCGCCGCGAGCGTGTCGTTGTCGCCGAAGCGGATTTCGTCGGTGACCACAGTGTCGTTCTCGTTGATCACCGGGATGACTTTCAGCTCGACCAGCGCGCGCAAGGTACTGCGAGCATTCAGGTAGCGCTTGCGGTCGGACAGGTCGTCGTGGGTCAGGAGAATTTGCGCGGTGTGCCGGCCATGCTCGGCAAAGCTCGATTCCCAGGCCTGCACCAAGCCCATCTGACCGATAGCTGCAGCGGCCTGGAGCTCGTGCATCGCACTGGGTCGAGCGGTCCAGCCCAGGCGACTCATGCCCGCCGCCACTGCCCCGGAGGACACCAGCACCAGCTCGACGCCGGCCTCGTGCAAAGCCACCATCTGCTCGACCCAGACACCCATTGCCGCGCGATCCAGCCCTTTGCCATCCGCTGTCAGCAAAGCGCTGCCGATCTTCACGACCCAACGCTGCGCACCTGTCACCTTGCTCCGCATCATCTTCAACCTTAGCTTGAGGGCAGCGCGACCTGGCACTGCCCGTGACGTTATTCGTGGTTCTTCGTGACCAACAATCGATTTCCAGATACTAAAACGCCGCTCGATTGAGCGGCGCTTAAGTTTACTGCAACGAATCAGTCACGCACGTAAATGATTTCCGGACCGTCTTCGTCATCCACATCTTCTTCGTCCCAGTCATCGTCGCCGATGTCATGGACCGACTTCACGCCGCTGCGACGCAGGGCACGCTTGTCGTCCAGCGCCTGCAACTGAGCACGAGCTTCGTCTTCAATGCGCTGATCGAGATCGGCCAGCTCTTCCTTGTAGGCCGGGTCATTGGCCAGGCGATCGGCACGATCTTCCAGATAACGCATGATGTCTCGCGTCAGGCGCTCGGTGCCGTCTTTGGCGATGGCCGAAATCACATAGACCGGACCTTCCCACTGCAGACGCTCGACCACTTCCTTGACCCGCTCCTCGTGTTCTTCTTCGAGGATCTGGTCGCACTTGTTCAGCACCAGCCAGCGATCACGCTCGGCCAGCGACGGGCTGAACTTGATCAGCTCGTTGACGATTACCTCAGCGGCGTCCGGCGCACTGCTGTCGTCCAGCGGCGCCATGTCCACGAGGTGCAGCAACAAACGGGTACGCGCCAGGTGCTTGAGGAAGCGAATCCCCAGACCAGCACCGTCGGAAGCACCTTCGATCAGACCCGGAATGTCGGCGATGACGAAGCTTTTCCAGCGGTCGACGCTAACCACACCCAGGTTCGGCACCAGAGTGGTAAACGGATAATCGGCAACCTTCGGCTTGGCGGCCGATACCGAACGGATAAAGGTACTTTTACCAGCGTTCGGCAGACCCAGCAGACCGACGTCAGCCAAGACCTTCATTTCCAGTTTCAGGTCGCGCTGCTCGCCCGGCTTGCCAGGCGTGGTCTGGCGCGGCGCACGGTTGGTACTGGATTTGAAACGGGTGTTGCCCAGACCGTGCCAACCGCCCTGAACCACCATCAGTTTCTGACCGGCCTTGGTCAGGTCGCCGATGACTTCCTGGGTAGCAGAGTCGATCACGGTGGTGCCGACCGGCACGCGCAGGATCAGGTCTTCACCCTTCTTGCCGGTGCAGTCGGTGCTGCCGCCGTTTGAGCCACGCTCGGCATCAAAGTGCCGGGTGTAACGGTAGTCCACCAGGGTGTTGAGGTTTTCGTCGGCCATCATGAAGATGGAACCGCCGTCACCGCCGTCACCACCGTTCGGGCCGCCGTTTTCAATGAATTTTTCCCGACGGAAACTCATGCAGCCATTGCCGCCGTCACCAGCCTTTACGCGGATCGATACTTCATCAACAAACTTCATAACCAACGCCTCTCGCCGTACGGACGAGCCGAAAAACAATCAAGACATAAGACTCTTGCAAAAATGAGCGCAGCGACCCCAATCCACGACCTGCATCGCACGCCGGCAGCCCATACAAACAGCTTTGCAAGAGACTCACCCCACAAACGAAAAAGCCCCGTCGCAAGACAGGGCTTCTCCAGCACTCTCGCAGTTAGGCTGCGATTACGCTCACGTAACGACGACCGAAGGCGCCTTTTACTTCAAACTTGATCACGCCTTCGATTTTCGCGAAGAGGGTGTGATCTTTACCCATGCCAACGCCGTAGCCAGCGTGGAATTGGGTGCCGCGCTGACGCACGATGATGTTGCCGGCCTTGATGACCTGGCCGCCATACATCTTCACGCCAAGGCGTTTGGCTTCTGAGTCGCGACCGTTACGGGTACTACCACCAGCTTTTTTGTGTGCCATGAGTCAATTCTCCTAGTGAGGAATTAGGCTGAAATTAAGCCTGAATACCGGTGATTTTGATCTCGGTGTACCACTGGCGGTGGCCCATACGCTTCATGTGGTGCTTACGACGACGGAACTTGATGATGCGGACTTTATCGTGACGACCTTGGGAGATCACTTCAGCCACAACGGTAGCGCCAGCAACAACTGGAGCGCCGATATTCACGTCGTCGCCATTGGCAACCAACAGAACGCGATCAAAAGTTACGGATTCGCCAGTAGCGACTTCCAGTTTTTCGATCTTCAGGTATTCACCTGGTGCAACTTTGTACTGCTTGCCACCAGTAACGATTACTGCATAAGACATGGTATTTCTCCGATAATCCTGCTCACCCAGCTCTTTATAAGAAGAGGTATTGGCTGGCATGGCTGCAATGGGCTGGAGGCCCGTTTGCAATTGCGTAAGGCAGGTGCTGCCCAGGAAGTTCAGGGTGCGCGATTGTACGCAAGCCTTCGAAGTCATGCAAGGGGCCGTCCATCGCGCCTTGACAGGCCCGGACGTGGGTCCTAGCATGCCGCGCAACCCTTCTGGAGCACCTGTCGCTGATGCAACCCCAAGCTTTCTACCGCGCGGTGGCGGACGATTTTAGCGCCGTCGACGGCATCATCAAGAAGCAGCTGACTTCCCGAGTGCCGCTGGTATCGAAAATCGGCGATTACATCACGTCGGCCGGCGGCAAACGCCTGCGTCCTTTATTGGTGCTGCTGTGTGGCAAGGCCCTGGGGCGCGAAGGCGACGACATGCGTCTGCTGGCCGCCACTATCGAATTCCTGCACACCGCTACCCTGCTGCATGACGACGTGGTCGACATGTCCGGCATGCGCCGTGGCCGTTCGACCGCCAACGCCATGTGGGGCAACGCCCCGAGCGTACTGGTCGGCGACTTCCTGTACTCGCGCTCGTTCGAGATGATGGTCGAACTCGGCTCGATGCCGGTGATGAAGATCCTGTCCCAGGCCACGCGCATCATCGCCGAAGGTGAAGTGCTGCAGCTGTCCAAGGTTCGCGACGCCAGCACCACCGAAGAAACCTACATGGAAGTCATCCGCGGCAAGACCGCGATGCTGTTCGAGGCTTCGACCCACAGCGCTGCGGCGCTGGCCGGTGCCACCGCCGAGCAGAGCGAAGCCCTGCGCACCTTCGGTGATCACCTGGGCGTGGCGTTCCAGTTGGTAGACGACCTGCTCGACTACAAGGGCGACGCTGAAACCCTGGGCAAGAACGTCGGTGACGATCTGGCCGAAGGCAAGCCGACCCTGCCGCTGATCTACACCATGCGTGAAGGCACGCCAGAGCAAGCTGCACTGGTGCGTCAGGCAATCCAGAAAGGCGGGATCGAAGACCTGGAAAGCATCCGCATCGCCGTGGAAGCCTCCGGCTCGCTGGAATACACCGCGCAACTGGCCCGTGATTACGTGGCCCGTGCGATCAAGTGCCTCGACGCGCTGCCGGCCAGCGAATACCGCGATGCACTGGTTGAGCTGAGCGAGTTCGCGGTCGCCCGCACGCACTGATCAACGCCGCATCATCAAAAAACCGCAGCCTCCGTCGGAGCCTGCGGTTTTTTGTTGCCTGCCATCAGCGGCTAAAACCCTATACAATGTGCGACTTTTAGCGATCCCCTCTCCAAGGAGCCTTAGTGAGCACGTTGCCACCCTGCCCGAAATGCAATTCCGAATACACCTACGAAGACGGCACCCAACTGGTGTGCCCGGAGTGCGCCCACGAGTGGTCTGCCGGCGGTGAAGCCGAAGTGGCGTCCGATGACGCCGTGAAGAAAGATTCGGTCGGTAACGTCCTGCAGGACGGCGACACCATCACCGTGATCAAAGACCTGAAGGTCAAGGGCACCTCGCTGGTGGTCAAGGTCGGCACCAAGGTCAAGAACATCCGCCTGTGCGATGGCGACCACGACATCGACTGCAAGATCGACGGCATCGGCCCGATGAAACTCAAGTCCGAATTCGTCAGAAAAGTCTGATTCTGCTGTCTTCCATCCCGCGCCCGCCGTGGGATGGAGCTTCGCCCTCCCCCGCAATCCCCAGCAAATCCTCGCGATAGCCAAACGCCAGCCGTTTTGACCTTACGCAATCTTTACCCGCAAAAAATCACAAACCGCCAATAGGCGCTTGCTATTTGACGAATAAGAATTATTCTCATTGAAACCCTTTCAATGGAGATGAGACCCATGACTTATTTGATCGACGCCTGGCTGGATCGCCCGCACCCATACCTCAGGATCCTGCATCGGGAAACCGGTGAAGTCTGTGCCGTACTGGAAGAAGAAGCCCTGCACGAGTTGCAGGATCAGGGGGATCTGGACGTCAGCGGCCTGAGTTCCAGCGAGCCCTTGGTGCTCAAGGAGCTGGTGCGCAATCTGTTCCTGTTCTGCTACGCCCGGGCCTTGCGCCCGACCAGTGAACTGCATAACAAGATCGAAGTATGAGAACGACGGAGAAACCCTGCACAAGCCACGCTTGTGCAGGGTAACGGGATTACAGAACGTCGAGCAGCTCGACGTCGAACACCAGAACGCTGTGCGGCGGGATGCTGCCAACGCCTTGAGCGCCGTAAGCCAGTTCGCTCGGCACGTACAGACGCCATTTGCTGCCGGCATTCATCAGTTGCAGGGCTTCGGTCCAGCCAGCGATAACGCCGCCAACCGGGAATTCAGCCGGCTGGCCACGCTCGTAGGAGCTGTCGAACACGGTGCCGTCGATCAGCGTGCCGTGGTAGTGAGTACGCACGGTGTCTTCACGGGATGGCTTGGCGCCTTCACCTTGAGTCAGCACTTCGAACTGCAGGCCGGAGGCCAGCGTGGTGATGCCTTCTTTCTTGGCGTTTTCAGCCAGGAATGCCAGGCCTTCGCCAGCGGCGGCTTCAGCCTTGGCAGCGGCTTCGGCTTGCATGATCTCGCGGATCACCTTGAAGCTGGCGGACATGGCTTCCTGGCTTACACGGCTTTCCTTACCGGCGAATGCGTCGGTCAGACCAGCCAGGATGGCGTCCAGGCTGACACCCGGTGGCGGGTTGTCGCGCAGCTGGTCACCCAGCTGACGGCCGATGCCGTAGCTGACGCGGGTTTCGTCGGTGGACAGATTTACTTCGGACATGACACTGCTCCGCTGTGCGGACGGCCTCAGGACATGCCGTGCGTACACAGCGCGTCCCGGCGCGCCCGGAACCAAAAGGGCGAGCAGACTAGCACAGATGTTCCGGCATTGATCAGGCCCTCGGGCCTACAGCGCGGATCGCCAGGCCAGCGGCACCTTCAGGCTTTCTTCGCCACTGGCGCCAAGACCGCACATTTCATCGTGCACCGAGGTGTGCACCAGGTTGAACGGCAGCACCGGAAAGTTGTGCAGCACATCCCGGGCATGCTCGACCGAACGCAGCGTCAGCATTTTCCCCTGCGGATCGCTCAGCGGATACGCCGCGCCATGCATCCGGGCTTCAAGCAGATAGATCCCGCCTTCCATGGAGATCAGGTTCAGTTCGTCGACCTTTCTGGCGACGGCAAACGCATTCAACTCTTGCAGGTTCATGAACGCACCTCACGCGGTGGCGAGCCTTGAGACCTACAGGGATATGCCTCGGCCGATCAAAGTACAACCCACAAACGACACCGCCCGTCTGTTTCGCAACAGACGGGCGGTTTTGTTACAACAATCGTCAGCTCATCAGTGCTTGGTGAGCTTGTCCAGATAACCCATGGCGAACGCCGAGATCACGAAGGTCATGTGGATGATCACGTACCACATCAGGTGCTCGGGATCGACGTTCTTGGCATCCATGAAAATTCGCAGCAGGTGGATCGAGGAGATCGCCACGATCGACGCCGCCACTTTCATCTTCAGCGACGAGGAGTCCATGGTGCCCAGCCAGCTGAGCTTCTCTTTGCCTTCATCGATGTTCAGCTCGGACACGAAGTTCTCGTAGCCGGAAATCATCACCATCACCAGCAAGCCGCCGACCAGCGCCATGTCGATCAGCGACAGCAGCACCAGAATCAGCTCGGACTCGGCCATGGAGAACACGTTGGGAATGACATGAAACACTTCCTGGAAGAATTTCAATGCCAGCGCCAGCAGCCCGAGGGACAGCCCGATGTAGATCGGCGCCAGCAGCCAGCGCGTGGCGTACATTGCATTTTCGATAAAGCGTTCCATTGACTCTCACACAAGAAGGGTTGAAATCGGCGGCGAGTATACCAGCCGCCCATGACAGCCAGAAACCGCCCGGAAATCCGCCACCTGCGTGTGTGTGTCAAAGTTTTTCTGCTAGTGTCCAAACCATTGACAGCCCAGCGACAGTGGACAGGACGACTGGAAATGGATGTGCGATTGCCGATAACGACTGCCGGAATTTGCCTCGCTCTGTTGCTCGGCGGGTGTTCGCCCGGCGATGAAAAACCCGCCGTCAGCCTCGAAGAAAAGACCGCGCAGTTCGAGCAATCGCTGGACGCCATCACCGACCCGAAACTCAAAGACGCCGTGACCGAACTCGGCGGCTCGCTGCTGTTACTCGAACGCGCGCAACAGAAGCTCGACAACAAACCACCCCGGACCGAATACGGCGAAGACGCCCTCGGCGTACTCCGGCATTACCCGACACCCCAGGCGCTGGTCGACACTTTCATCAATGGCCTGTTTGTGCTGCACAAGGATTCCAGCTCCGATTACCTCACCGATCTGCAACCGGTGTTCCCCTTCGTGCTCAACATCCCCGGCGGCTTTCTGTTCCCCCATGGCGTGGAATGGCAATCGGTAACCCTGAGCAACAAAAGGGTCATCGCCTATCAGCCCGAATGGTCGGAAACCGATCCGGGCATTCAGTTGAGTCCGTCCAGCTCCAACGTCACCAACCCCGATGACCTGACCGTCACCTACCCGTTCATCGAAGGGCTGAATGTCGACAAGAAGAACCTTCCGCGCCCGGTCAGCCTGCAAGGCCGGGTGGAAGTCATCGCCCCGAAACGCCTGCACAGTTTCAATCTGGACAAAAAGGACGTCGGCCAGACCCGCTCCGACGGCAACCTCAGCGTGACCCTGCTGAAACTGGACACGCACTACGCCGAACTCGAGTTCAGCAACCAGCTGCCGCTCGCCCCGGAAGTCGCCAATACCCGGCTCAATCCGTTGATCGTCCAGGCCCGCGATTCAACGGGCCAGTATCTGGTGCGTGCCGGCGCCATCAACGAAAACCCCGAGCAGGTGGCGTTCTATCAAAAACAACTGGCCTACCTGCAACAGCAAAAAAACTGGAGCGATACGCTGGAGAAAAAGCTGGACGATGAACAGCAGGCCTTTGAACAGCAGCACCCGCACCACTACAACAAGGTGTATTTCAACGGCCCGATCGACACCCTCGAAGTCAGCCTGCTGGATTTTTCCGAAGCGACCGTCACCCGCAAGGCGCTGGATCTGCCCGTGCGCGAATTCGATCCGCACACCACGGACAAAACCGTGCAGCCGCTCGACCTGCCGATCACCGTTTACGACGACCAGGCGCCCGACTGGCTCAAGGGCGCATCCCTCACTGAAGAACAGCTGAAAAGCGGCGTTCATATCCGCCAGTCGGTTGAAGAGCCGAGCGCCGCGCGCATCGAGTTCGACCACCGTAAAACCTTTAACGATGAAATGCTCGGCGACGACTTCAGCCCCGGCGAAAGCCCGGTGACGTTCTTCACTGAAAAGCACAACGGCAAACTCGACGAGCCGATCGAACTGCCGCCCGAGGCATACCAGGTCGATCCACTACAGGCGACCATCACCTACGACCTGAACCTGTTCCCGGAAACCCCGGCGATTGCCGTCGGCTCGATGCCGTTGTTCCTGGCCACGGTGGACAAACAGGCTTACGAAGCCAAGGCCCTGCCCAAAGGACTGGAAATCAGGAACAACGCGTTGGTGGTGGATTTGAAGCGATACCCCGCCAACGAATGGCGATTCTTCGTCAAGGACGACAGCGGTCATTATCTGAAACAGATTCTGTCGGTCAGCCACGACGCGAGCGCAGAAGGGCCGGCGTTATTCGGCGTGCATTATTTCTACGGCCGTCCGACGCGCGTGGAAACCTACCAGCGAACCGACCTCGCCACCGTGCAATACGGCTTTGAGGTCAAACTCGACAAGGCGCCGACCCAGGGCGCTGCGCCCTGATCGACGCTGATGGTCGGCACTGGTGATCGGCGCTAATGGTCGAAGGTGCCGATGCTGCGTCCGCGTCCACCATTGATCTGCCGCAACTGCGCCTGCAGATGCAACGACCATATCTGTGGATCATTGGCCAGTTCATAGCCGTGCATCGTCAGGCTTTCAACGATGGTGTCGAGAATCGACTCGGCGGCGATCGGTCCGTGGAACGGGCCTTGGGCTTTGATGGCGGAAGGTTGTTCACCGGCCATGCCGGCGGCGAAGAGCAACGTCCACATGCCGTTATCGCCGGCCAACGGCTTGATGGCGCATTCGATACGGGTCACGAGACCCAGGCATTGACGGGTGAGGCAGAGGTTGCGCGACATGGCGGCGACCCTCGGTAAAGCCGGTGTTCAGCCCTTGCTGAAGAGCTGTTTCGATCCAGTGATACTGTCGATGTCCTTGAGCAGAGAATAGAAGAAAAGTCCGCCGCGCAAGCCGCACAGAACCAGAAGGCGCCGAATGGTCATTGTGTGAATATTGACGCCAGAGTGATGGCACTTTTGCCGACGTTCACGACAAAACAAAAACGGGAGCACAAGGCTCCCGTTTTTTTTGAAGGCGGCCTGGCTTACGCCGGTTTGGCCTCCGCCAGCGCCTCCTGCGCCAGTTCCTTCTCGGCTTCTTTCAGATCCTCTTCGCTGATCATCTCGGCAATCACTCGCAGACGCTCCACCACCCGCGCGTTGACGCTGCCTTCCGGGAATTCGCCCTCTTCGTTCGGCTCACCGGCCGGCTCGCCCACCAGCAGGCTCAACGCTTCGTCGGCCTGACGCACCGCGTAAACGTGGAACTGCCCGGCACGCACCGCCGCCAGCACCTTCTCGTCGAGCATCAAGGTGGCGACGTTGGCCTGCGGAATGATCGCGCCCTGCTCGCCCGTCAGCCCGCGTGCTTCGCAGAGACGGAAGAAGCCTTCGATCTTCTCGTTGACCCCGCCCACCGCCTGCACTTCACCGAACTGGTTGATCGAGCCGGTGATCGCGAAGCACTGCTTGAGCGGGGTTTTCGACAACGCCGAAATCAGCGTGCACGCCTCGCCCAGCGACGCACTGTCGCCATCGACGTAGCCGTAGGATTGCTCCAGCGCGATGCTCGCGGAAATCGCCAGCGGGAATTCCTGAGCGTAACGGCTGCCCAGATACCCGGTGAGGATCATCACGCCCTTGGAGTGGATCGGCTGGCCGAGGTTGACCTCACGCTCGATGTCGACGATGCCGCTGCCACCCGGGTACACCGTGGCGGAAATCCGCGCCGGCACGCCAAACGCCGAGTCGCCGACTTCGAGCACGGTCAAACCGTTGCACTTGCCGACCGCCGCGCCGTCGGTGTCGATCAGGATGATCCCCGCCAGCATGTCATCGAGAATCCGCGCCGACACCCGACCGGTACGGGTGGCCTTGGCCTTGAGCGCACGCTCGATGTGGCCGGCATCGGTCATTTCATCGTTGGCCAGATGCCGGATGAAATCCGCCTCGCTGACCAGCTGGAACAGATCGCCGATCCGCGCCGACAAACGCCCCTGGTGTTCGGCCAGACGTGCACTGTAAGTCGCCAGGCGTGCCACCGCGTCGGCTGTCAGCGGCGCCATGCCTTCTTCCGAAGTGCGGGTCTTCAGCAACTGGGCGAACTGCTCCAGGCTTTCGTCGACCATCGGGATGTCTTCGTCGAAGTCCACCAGAACGCGGAACATCTCCTGGAAGTCCGGATCGAGGTCCTGCAGCGTGTAATACAGCTGACGGGCGCCGATGATGATCACTTTGACCTGCAACGGAATGTGCTGCGGGTTGAGCGTCACGGTAGCGAAACGGCCCATCTCGCCCAATGGCGATTCCATCTTCAGCTTGCGCGATTGCAGGGCGCGCTTGAGCGCATCCCACACGAAGGGCTCGCCGAGCATTTTTTCCGCTTCAAGAATCAGGAAACCGCCATTGGCGCGGTGCAGTGCACCCGGACGCAACTGGCGATAAGTGGTGTAGAGCGCGCCCTGATCGGTGGTGTACTCGATACGGCCGAACAGGTTTTCGTAGGTCGGATGCGGCTCGAACACCACCGGTGCACCGCCGCTGGCCGGATGGCCGACCACCAGGCTCGGGGCGTATTGCTCTTCCAGCAGCTTGCGCGCGACGGCGTCGGTCTTGCTGTCATCGACCAGTTGCTCGACCACGGTTTTCAGCAGATACACCTGCATCGCCTGCAGGTAACCGCAGACGGCCGCATTTTCCGCGTACTTTTCCGACAGCGGTGCGAGCAAAGGCTGCAGGGCCAGGGTGATGGTTTCTTCGTTGAGCTGACGCAGCTGGTTGCTCGACTCGCGCTTCCACTGCGGCAGGCTGGCGAGTTCTTCGTTCAGGCGCTCTTCGAGGCCTGAAATGTCCTCGTGGAAACGCTCGCGCTCGGCCTCCGGCAACTGGGCGAATTCGGCTTCGTCCAGCGCCTTGCCTTCAAGCATCGGGGTGAAGGCGATGTTGCTGCTGTCGCGGTACAGGGCGACGTCTTTTTCCAGGGCCAGACGTTCGATGACGTCCAGCGCCTTGTCGTAGCGCTGGTTGAAGGCGCGGTCGATAGCGCTCTTCTTCTGCTGGTAGGACGGGTGTTCGAACACCGCAGGAAAGGTCGACAGCAGGTTGTCGATCAAGCCGTTGATATCGCCGATGAAGGCAGCGGCGCTGCCCGATGGCAATTCCAGGGCGCGGGGTTCGCGCGGCTCATCGAAATTGTTGACGTAGACCCAGTCCGCCGGGGTCTGCAGGCGTTTGCCTTCGGCCTTCAGGTAGCGTTTGACGAACGAGAAACGGCCGGTGCCGGGCTCGCCCATGACGAATACGTTGTAACCGGGGCGTGGCATGGCCACACCGAACTGCAAGGCTTCGACCGCACGTTCCTGGCCGAGCACACCGCGAAAGGGCTCCAGATCATTGGTGGTAGTGAAGCTGAACTGTTCAGCGGAAAACGGACGGGTCAGCGCTTCGGGCGCTAGACGCAAGCTGGCAGCAACAGGATCAGGCATCGGGCTTCCTTAACAATCAGGCGGGGCAGATAGCGGCATTCTGGCGCTGCCCGAGCCCCACTGGCAAGGCGCGCCATACGACAAAGCATAGACAACCGGCCAACCTTGACGCAGCCCCAGTGAAACCGGGGGTATCGTCAAATCTTTCGTAAAAAATCACGGAACCCCGGGAACGTGCCTAAACTCCAAACTGCGCGGCTGGAACTAATACCGGCCCACTGGCTTCGTTTGGATCTGTTTCGTACAGAGCTTGGGGGGCCAGAACCCTGTCCATTGGTATGCACATAAAGAGAACAAAGCTATGAAACGGATTCTTCTCGGTACTCTCTTCACCGCTGTATCCATCAACGCAATGGCGCAAGCTCCAGGCGGCCCGGATTGCGGTTGGGGCAACATGCTGTTCGAAGGTCAGCGTGGCACCCCGGCTCACTTCCTGGCATCCACCACCAACGGCACCTCCGGCAACGCCACATTCGGCATGACGTCCGGCACCAACGGTTGCTCCACCAACGCATCGCTGACCTACGGCGGCAAATCCTGGTTTGCCATGAATGGCATGATGAACGAGCTGTCCGAAGACATGGCAAAAGGCAACGGCGAAGCGCTGACGACCTATGCCGTGGTACTGGGCGTGGCGCCGGAAGACCGTGCGCACTTCGCCGCCGTCACTCACGAGCACTTCCAGCAGATCTTCAGCAAGGCTGACGTGACCGCCGAAGACGTGCATACCAACACCCTGGCCGTTCTGAAAGCAGACCCACGTCTGGCCAAGTACGCGACTCAGGCTTAAGCTCGACCCACCCGCTTCTTTCGGGAAGCGGGTTTTATTTTTTCGACCCGCCCTTCTTGGGTCTTTGTTTCTTTCGACTTAAGTTGCCATTTATGCTCAAACGCCTTGCCTGGCTGGCGCTGTGTGTCTGCGCCCCGTTGTCCGCCGCGCCTCACATCGACCCTCAACGTTTGCAGCAACTGGCCAACGACCGCTTCTGGATTTCCCTCGGTCATTACGAAACCGCCAAACTCGGTGGCTGGCGCAGCTACGTCAGCGACAAAAAATTCTTCCTCGCCCCCGATGGCAACGAACACCCCGACCATGAACTGGCCGCCACCGTGCAAGCGCTGTACGCCCCCGCCCGTCTCGGTGAGCAACACGCCCAGTGCGTCTACCCCGCACGCACCCGCTGGTTGAAAGATCAACTCAACCTGACCGACCTGCCGACCCCGGACTGCGCCGAATTCAAGAAATGGTTCAAGGACGTCTCGCCCCACAGCGCGGTGATGATTTTCCCGGCGGCCTACCTCAACAGCCCGTCGTCGATGTTCGGCCACACCCTGCTGCGCATCGACCAGGCTGACGTGCAGAGCGACAAGACCTCGCTGCTCAGTTATGCGATCAACTTCGGCGCCTACATCGAAGGTTCGGACAACAGCATTCTCTACGCCTGGAAAGGCCTGATGGGCGGTTATCCGGGGCTGTTCGCGCTGGTGCCCTATCAAGAAAAACTCTCGGAATACCGCAGCCTCGAAAACCGCGACCTGTGGGAATACCGGCTCAATCTGACGCAAGCCGAAACCGCGCGAATGGTCGAGCATGTGTGGGAGCTGAAGCAGATCCAGTTCGACTATTTCTTCTTCGATGAAAACTGCTCCTATCGCCTGCTCGAACTTCTGCAAGTCGCCCGTCCGAGTTTGCGCCTGACCGAACAATTCCCGCTGACCGCGATCCCGACCGACACCGTCAAAGCGGTGAAGGAAGCCGGGTTGGTCGAGCACATCGAGTATCGCCCGTCCCGCGAGCGCGAACTGCTCAGCCGCGCCGAGCCCTTGAGCGGCGAAGAACAGGACTGGGTGCTGAAAGTCAGCGCCGACCAGCAGCAATTGCAGGATCCAGCCTTCAAGGCCCTACCCCGGGATCGGCAAGCGCTGATCATCGACGCCGCGTATCGGCTGGAGCGCTACCGCGCCAACGGCCAGGAACGTGATCCGCAACGGGCCCAGCGCAGTTTCGAACTGCTGCGGGCGATCAACAAGAACCCGGCGCCGGAGCTGCAAATTCCACAACCGGGCCTGCCCGAAGACGGCCACGAATCGCGCACCTGGCAAGCCGGTCTCGGCACGCGCGGTGACCGCGCGTTCGGCGAGTACGGCTTGCGCATGGCCTATCACGACCTCAACGACAACGCCGAGAGTTTCCCCCTCGGCGCGCAGATCGAAATCCTGCAAATGAAGCTGCGCCAGTACGAAGGCAATCACTGGCAGTTCCAGCAGCTGGATCTGGCGACCATCCGTTCGCTGACGCCGCGCAATGCGCTGTTGCAGCCGCTGTCGTGGCAAGTCACCGGTGGTCTTGAACGCGTGCCGGGCAAGCATGACGACGAGACGCTGGTCAGCCACGTCAACGGTGGCGGCGGTGGAACCTGGGCGCTGGGAGATGATGTACTGGGTTTTGCCCTCGGCACAGTGCGCGTTGAACACAACAATGATTTCGCCGAGTTCGTTTCCCCCGCAGGCGGTTTCAATACCGGCGTGCTGTGGAAAAACCCGCTGGGCAATCTCAGCCTGGAGGCCAAAGGCGATTATTTCTTCAATGGTGAAGTGCGCCGTAGCCTGAGTCTGAATCAGCAGTGGGAATTGTCGCGCAACCTCGGCCTGCGCCTGAGCGCCCAGCGCGAGTTCAGCCATCTGGCCACGCCGGAAACCGAGGTGATGCTGGAAGTGAAGTGGTATCACTACTGAAACGACCACTGTGGGAGCGAGCTTGCTCGCGATGGCAATCGGTCAGTCGATATTGAGGTGACTGACACTCCGTCATCGCGAGCAAGCTCGCTCCCACAGGAAATTGCGGTGTTCTACAGATTGCTCACGCACCTTTCACATCCTTCCGACGAATCCGCTTCTAGACTTTCCCTATCAGCCGTTAGACGGCCCGGGAGAGTGTGATGTGGCGGTGTGCGGTTTTTGCGGGCGTGTTGCTGTTGCTGGGTGGCTGTCAGAGCACCCACGAAGATCTGATTGCCAAGGGTTATCCACCGGCGTTCGCCGACGGGTTCGATGACGGTTGCATCAGCGGTCGTCAGGCGGCCGGTTCGATCAGCGGCGAGTTTCGCAAGAACGTGCCGCGCTATCTCAAGGACAAGCAATACGCCGAAGGCTGGAGCGACGGCTTCCGCCAGTGCCAGGCGATGCTGGAAAACAAGGATCGCGAACAGTATCGCAATGAACACTGGGACGAACGCGAGCGCGCCTGGCAGCAGGAAAAGGACCAGGGCGCCGCGCGGGCTTATCGTTCGCAGTAGGTCGTTTCCAGACATCCAGCGAAACCTTTTGCCTGCGACCATGGCCCAACGGTTGTAACAGGAGCCCATCATGAGTCGCGCCTTCGTCAACGAAGACAACGCCGCTGCGCAAGCCGATCAGCCGGTCGAACGGCAGGTCAGCACCCAGCCAAATTACGTCACGCCGCAAGGGCTTGCCCAGTTGCAGGCGAAAGTCGCCGAACTGCAAACCCTGCACGCCGAACAGTCCGCCAAGGGCGAACAGGCCGACAAGCAGCGGCTGGCTGATCTCGAACGGGATTTGCGTTATTTCAATCAACGGGTCGGCAGCGCCCAGGTCGCACCGGCCCCGACGTCGAACGACAAAGTGCAGATCGGCAGTTGGGTGACCTACGCCGATGAACACAACACCGAGCGCCGAGTGCAACTGGTCGGCGAGGATCAGGCCGATGCGGCCAATGGCCTGATCAACTGGGCCTCACCGCTGGGCCGTGCGCTGCTTGGCGCACGGCTCAACGATGAAGTGCTGTGGCAGCGCCCCGCCGGCGATCAAGTGATCGAAGTGATCCGCATCGAACGCTCTTGAACCCCGTCGCTTAAACTACGCCTTGCGCCAACATCGCGTCGGCGACTTTGACGAAGCCGGCAATGTTCGCGCCCTTGACGTAGTTGATCCGGCCGTTTTCCTCACCGTAATGCACGCAGGCGTGGTGGATCGACTGCATGATCCCGTGCAGCTTGCTGTCCACCTCGCCGCCCGTCCACAGCAGGCGCATGGCGTTCTGCGACATCTCCAGACCGCTGACCGCCACGCCGCCGGCATTCGAAGCCTTGCCCGGCGCGAACAGAATGCCGGCCTCGATAAAGAGATCCACAGCCTCGAGGGTGGTCGGCATGTTCGCACCTTCGGCCACGCAGATGCAGCCGTTGCGCAGCAAGGTGCGGGCGGATTCGGCGTCGAGTTCGTTCTGGGTCGCGCATGGCAGCGCGATGTCGCACGGCAACGACCATGGCAGTTGACCGGCACGGAACTCCAGGCCGAATGCCGCCGCCAATTCGCTGATCCGCCCACGCTTGACGTTCTTCAGTTCCAGCAGCGCCAACCACTGTTCTTCGCTCAGGCCTGCCTCGCAGTACAACGTGCCTTCGGAGTCGGACAGGGAAATCACTTTGCCGCCCAGGTCCATCACCTTGCGGGCTGCATACTGCGCAACGTTGCCGGAGCCGGAGATCGCCACGCGTTTGCCTTCGACGGTCTGCTCGCGGCGCTTGAGCATTTCCTCGGCGAAGTACACGCAACCGAAACCGGTGGCTTCCGGACGGATCAGGCTGCCTCCGTAGGTCATGCCCTTGCCGGTCAGCACGCTGGTGAACTGGTTGCTCAGGCGTTTGTACTGGCCGAACAGGAAACCGATCTCCCGGGCGCCGACACCGATATCGCCGGCCGGTACGTCCACGTCGGCACCGATGTGGCGGTACAGTTCGCTCATGAACGCCTGGCAGAAACGCATGACTTCGGCGTCGCTCTTGCCCTTCGGATCGAAGTCCGAACCGCCCTTGCCGCCACCCATGGGTAACGAGGTCAGGGAGTTCTTGAAGGTCTGTTCGAAGGCGAGGAATTTCAGCACGCCCATGTTCACCGAAGGGTGGAAGCGCAAGCCGCCCTTGTACGGGCCGATGGCGCTGTTCATCTGGATGCGGAAACCGCGATTGACCTGGACCTTGCCCTGATCGTCGACCCACGAAACACGGAACACCACCGCCCGCTCCGGCTCGCAGATACGCTCCAGAATTCCCGAGGTCAGATAGTGCGGATTGGCTTCGAGAAACGGCCACAGGCTGCGCAGGACTTCTTCGACGGCCTGGTGGAATTCGGGTTGATCCGGATCGCGCTTTTTCAGACGGGCGAGGAAGGATTCGACGGATTCGATCATGGGAAAAGTCTCGGCAAATTTGTTGTCGTTGGAGGAGATTGAGCCGGACTGTAACAAACGACATGTACACAGCAACAGACAAAAATGTCGCATTTATGAAAACAAATAGTACACACGCTATAAAACAGTCTGCATTGCAGGCAAAAAAAAAGCGGAGCCCGAAGGCTCCGCTTTTTCATGCAACCAACCTGTTATCAGGCCAGTTTCTTGTGGCGTACCCGGTGTGGCTGGGCCGCTGCTTCGCCGAGGCGCTTTTTGCGATCGGCTTCGTACTCGGTGTAGTTACCTTCAAAGAACACCGCTTGCGAGTCGTCTTCGTACGCCAGGATGTGAGTCGCGACGCGGTCAAGGAACCACCGATCGTGAGAGATCACAATGGCGGCGCCCGGGAAGTCCAGCAGGGCTTCTTCCAGGGAACGCAGGGTTTCAACGTCGAGGTCGTTAGACGGTTCGTCGAGCAGCAGGACGTTGCCGCCCTCCTTCAGGGTCAGCGCCAGGTGCAGACGACCGCGCTCACCACCGGACAGGTCCTTGACGAACTTCTGCTGATCGCCGCCCTTGAAGTTGAAGCGACCGACGTAGGTACGCGACGGGATCTCGTAGTTGCCGATGCGGATCTGGTCGGAACCATCGGAGATCTGCTGGAACACAGTCTTGCTGCCGTCCAGGTCTTCGCGGCTCTGGTCAACGCAGGCCAGTTGCACGGTTTCGCCGATCTCGATGCTGCCGGAGTCCGGGGTTTCCTTGCCCATCAGCATGCGGAACAGGGTCGACTTACCGGCACCGTTACCGCCGATCACGCCGACGATGGCGCCTTTGGGCATCGAGAACGACAGGTTGTCGATCAGGACGCGATCGCCGTAGCCCTTGGTGACGTTCTTGAATTCGATGACCTTGTCACCCAGGCGCGGACCGGCCGGGATGTAGATCTCGTTGGTTTCCGAACGCTTCTGGAACTCCTGCGACTGCATTTCTTCGAAGCGTTGCAGACGAGCCTTGGATTTCGACTGGCGGGCCTTGGCGCCTTTGCGCACCCACTCCAGTTCTTCCTTCATGGCTTTTTCGTGAGCCGATTGCTGCTTGGATTCCTGGGCCAGACGATCGGACTTGGCTTCCAGCCAACCCGAATAGTTGCCCTCGTAAGGAATGCCCGCGCCGCGGTCGAGTTCCAGAATCCAGCCGGCAACGTTGTCCAGGAAGTAACGGTCGTGCGTGATCGCTACCACGGTGCCCGGGAAGTCGTGCAGGAAGTGTTCGAGCCACGCAACGGAGTCGGCGTCCAGGTGGTTGGTCGGTTCGTCGAGCAGCAGCATGTCCGGGGCGGACAGCAGCAGACGGCACAGGGCCACACGACGTTTTTCACCACCGGACAGGTGCTCGACCTTGGCGTCCCAGGCCGGCAGACGCAGCGCATCGGCGGCGACTTCCAGCTGGCGCTCAAGGTTGTGACCGTCGCTGGCCTGCAGGATCGCTTCGAGCTTGGCCTGTTCGGCGGCCAGCTTGTCGAAGTCGGCATCCGGGTCGGCGTAAGCGGCGTAGACCTCGTCCAGACGCGCTTGCGCATCCTTGATCACGCTGACCGCTTCCTCGACCACTTCACGCACGGTCTTGGTCGGATCCAGTTGCGGCTCTTGCGGCAGGTAACCGATGTTCAGTTCCGGCATCGGGCGTGCTTCGCCTTCGAACTCGGTGTCGACGCCGGCCATGATTTTCAGCAGCGTGGATTTACCCGAACCGTTGAGGCCGAGTACGCCGATCTTGGCGCCAGGGAAGAAAGACAGCGAAATGTTTTTCAGGATTTCCCGCTTCGGCGGAACAACTTTGCCCAGCCGATGCATGGTGAAGACGTATTGAGCCATGGAGAACCTTGGGTCAGTGACAGATGAATGATTGGAGCGCAGGCGATGCCCGGCCAGACCGATGCGCGTCGTTCACTTGATAGTCATCAATGCGTGCGCGCTGAAAAAGTCTGAGTCTAGGAGCTGGAACGCTCCCGCGTAACCGGCAAAGCTACCTTAATGACGGAAGGCAGTCCAGCCGAGTGGGGCTGGCACTTCGCCACAACTCAAGGCATGCTAGCCGCCCCTTGGGCGTCCGGCTTATAGTGCACGTCGCGCCAGTCCAGCCAGACCGCAGGATTACAGCTTGTCCAACGTCACTCCGCCAGCCTCTGTGAGCAGCACCCAACCGGCGCCCGGCTCGTCCCTGCGCGGAACATTGAAAGGCGCGCTGGCGACACTGGTGCTGTTGCTGCTCGCGCTGCTGTTCTGGCAGCTGCTCGATCAACTGCGCGAAACCCAGAAAAACCAGCGTCAGTACACCATCGACTACACCGCTGACCTCGCCGCTCAGGTCAGCCTGAACATGGCGCTGAACGCGCAGATCGCCCTCAATCTGCTACCGATCGTCGAACAGCCCCAGTCAGCCGACGAACAGCAAGCATTGCTGCGCAAGCTTCAGCAATCGCTGCCTGACCTGCGCAGCCTGGCGCTGCTCAGCCCGTCCGGCAAAATCCTCAGCGACAGCGCGACTGACAGCCACGACGCCGATTACCTCAGCGATCTGGTTCGCCGCAGTCGCGCTCAAGCCCATTACTTCAGCAACGCCGACGACGGTTCGGTGGTGCATCTGTTGCTGCATCAGGCCAGCGGTAGCACTCGCGGTTACTGGGCGCTGCGTCTGACGCCGACCTTCTTCGACGCACTGACCAAACAGGGCGACAGCGGTATCCGTCCGCTGTGGTTGGTGGAAAACCGCGTCAACCATCAGATCATCAGCCGCGACGAAGCCCTGCCCTCCTCCAAGACCAGCACCCTGACCCCGGACGATCTGGCCAACAGCGTGCTGACCGTGCCGCTGAGCAGCAGCGACTGGCAACTGCGTGGCCTGTTCGACCGCCAGCATGTGCTTGAAGAACTGCTGCCGGCGTTCATCGGCAAATGCCTGTTGGGCCTGGCGCTCTCGCTGCTGCCGTTTATCGCGCTGCTCAACATGCGTCGCCGTCAGCGTCAGGTGCATGAAGGGCGTCGACGTTATCAGGATATTTTCGAAGGCACCGGCGTGGCGTTGTGCGTTCTGGATCTTTCGGGACTCAAGCAGGTTTTCGAGAAAGCCCAGATCCAGACCAGCGACCAGCTCAAGGCCTGGCTCGACCAGCCGGCGCAGCGCCAGCAATTGCTCCACGAACTGCGGGTCACCGAGGTCAACCAGGTCGCGTTGCAACTGCTCAACGTCAATTCCTGCGACCACGCCTGGCAACTGTTGATCGACGGTCAGCCACACAGTCAGTGCGCCATCGGCAATCAGGTACTCGACGCCGTGCTCCAGCAGCAAAAGCAGCTGGAACTGGAAATCAAACTGCCGGACATCAATGGCCGCGACCAGCACCTGTGGCTGGTGCTGCGCCTGCCGCAGGAACAGCACGACTACAAGGCTGTGATTCTGAGCATCAACGACATCACCAGCCGCAAGCTGATCGAACTGTCGCTGCTGGAACGCGAAGGCTTCTGGTCGGACGTGGTGCGCACCGTGCCGGATCACCTGTATGTGCAGGATGTGATCAGCCAGCGGATGATTTTCAGCAACCACCACCTCGGCCAGACCCTCGGTTACAACCGCACCGAACTGCATCAGATGGGCGAGTACTTCTGGGAAATCCTCCTGCACCCTGAAGACGCCGACTATTACCATCGCTCGCGGCAGATGCAGCGTCACGCCGGTTATAGCCAGTTGCTGCAATGTCAGCTGCGTTTCCGTCACCGCGACGGCAAGTGGCGGCGCTTCGATATTCGCGAACAGGCGCTGGCCCGGGACAAGCACGATCAGGTCACGCGGATCATCGGCGTGGCCAAGGACATCACCGAGCAGATCGAAGCCAGCGAATCGTTGCGCGACAGCGAACAGCGTTATCGGATGCTCGCCGAAAGCATCGGCGACGTGATTTTCTCCACCGACAGCAAGCTCTCGCTGAACTACGTCAGCCCGTCGGTGCAGGCGGTACTGGGCTACGACGCCGAATGGATTTTCCAGAACGGCTGGCAATCGACCATCGCCAACCCACAGCAGTTGAGCGGCATCTATCACCTGATGGATCGCGTCAGCAAAGCCTTGGGCAAACCCGAGCAACTGGTCATCTTGCGTAGCCAGGTGCAGACCCAGATGTTCCTGTTCGACTGCCTGCGCGCCGACGGCCGCAAGATCCCGATCGAACTGCGTCTGGTGCTGGTGTGGGACGAACACGGCGCCTTCGAAGGCGTGCTCGGAGTCGGTCGCGACATCAGCCAGCAGCGCCGCGCCGAGAAAGACCTGCGCATGGCGGCCACGGTATTCGAGCACTCGACTTCGGCGATCCTGATCACCGACCCGGCCGGTTACATCGTCCAGGCCAACGAGGCGTTCAGTCGGGTCAGCGGTTACGCGGTGAGCGAAGTGCTCGACCAGTTGCCGAACATGCTGACCGTCGACGAACAGCAGGACGCGCACCTGCGCTACGTGCTCAAGCAGTTGCATCAGCACAGCACCTGGGAAGGTGAGGTCTGGCTCAAACGCCGCAACGGTGAGCACTACCCGGCTTGGGTCGGCATCACCGCCGTGCTCGATGACGAGGGTGATCTTGCCAGTTACGTGTGCTTCTTCAGCGACATCAGCGAGCGCAAGGCCAGCGAGCAGCGGATTCACCGCCTCGCCTACTACGACGCCCTGACTCACCTGCCGAACCGCACGCTGTTCCAGGATCGCCTGCACACCGCGCTGCAATCGGCCGAGCGGCAGAAGTCGTGGGTGGTGCTGATGTTCCTCGACCTTGACCGTTTCAAACCGATCAACGACTCCCTCGGCCACGCTGCCGGCGACCGCATGCTCAAGGACATGGCCACGCGATTGCTGGCCTGCGTCGACGATGACGACACCGTGGCGCGGATGGGCGGCGACGAATTCACCCTGTTGCTGCAACACCGTTCCAGCCGCGAAATGGCGCTGAACCGTGCGATCCACGTGGCCGAGCAGATCCTCGCCAGTCTGGTGCGGCCGTTCGTGCTGGAGGGCCGCGAGTTCTTCGTCACCGCCAGTATCGGCATCGCCCTGAGCCCGCAGGACGGCAACGAACTCAGCCAGTTGATGAAGAACGCCGACACCGCGATGTACCACGCCAAGGAGCGCGGCAAGAACAACTTCCAGTTCTATCAGGCCGACATGAACGCCAGTGCGCTGGAACGCCTGGAACTGGAAAGCGATCTGCGTCACGCCCTCGAGCAGAACGAATTTGTGCTCTATTACCAGCCGCAGTTCAGCGGCGACGGCAAACGCCTGACCGGCGCCGAAGCCCTGCTGCGCTGGCGTCACCCGCGTCGCGGACTGGTGCCGCCGGGGGATTTCATCCCGGTGCTCGAAGAACTCGGGCTGGTGGTGGACGTCGGCGACTGGGTGATCAGCGAGGCCTGTCGTCAGCTCAAGACCTGGCACCAGAGCCGCGTGCGCGTGCCGAAGGTCTCGGTGAACATTTCCGCCAGGCAGTTCTCCGACGGCCAGCTCGGCACGCGGATCGCCACCATCCTCAAGGAAACCGGTCTGCCGCCGGCGTGCCTGGAGCTGGAGCTGACCGAAAGTATCCTGATGCGCGAAGTCAGCGAGGCGATGCAGATCCTTGCCGGTTTGAAGAACCTCGGCCTGAGCATCGCGGTAGACGACTTTGGCACCGGTTACTCATCGCTGAACTACCTCAAGCAATTCCCGATCGACGTGCTGAAGATCGACCGCACCTTCGTCGACGGCCTGCCGTCCGGCGAGCAGGACGCGCAGATCGCCCGGGCAATCATCGCCATGGCCCACAGTCTGAATCTGGCGGTGATCGCCGAGGGCGTGGAAACCCATGAACAACTGGACTTCCTGCGCGAGCATGGTTGCGACGAGGTTCAGGGTTATCTGTTCGGACGGCCGATGCCGGCGGGCCGGTTCGAGGCGCAGTTCAGCAATGATGCGCTGTTCATGTTCGACTGAAGATCGGCGGCGCGTTCTTCGCGAGCAACTTGCCCCCACAGGGATTGATGTCGATCACAAAATCGCGGGCCGGCTTCGGTTATTGTGCGAACCGGCTGGTCAGCGAAGGCCGGCACGGACGCCACATATCTGGTCATGAACGCCACTTGTCTGCGACATGATGTCGTTTCATATGCCATCCAAAACCCGATGGGTTAGAATGCCCCCCTTTTCTGCCCCCGATCCTTGAGGACCGCCATGTTCAGCCGTGATTTGACTATTGCCAAGTACGACGCCGATCTTTTTGCCGCCATGGAGCAAGAAGCCCAGCGCCAGGAAGAACACATCGAGCTGATCGCTTCGGAGAACTACACCAGCCCAGCGGTGATGGAAGCTCAAGGCTCGGTACTGACCAACAAGTACGCCGAAGGCTACCCGGGCAAGCGCTACTACGGTGGCTGCGAGTACGTCGACGTTGTCGAGCAACTGGCCATCGACCGCGCCAAGGAACTGTTCGGCGCCGACTACGCCAACGTTCAGCCGCACGCCGGTTCCCAGGCCAACGCCGCTGTTTACCTGGCCCTGCTGTCGGCCGGTGACACCATCCTGGGCATGAGCCTGGCTCACGGCGGTCACCTGACCCACGGCGCCAGCGTTTCCTCCTCCGGCAAGCTGTACAACGCCATCCAGTACGGCATCGACGCCAACGGCCTGATCGACTACGACGAAGTCGAGCGTCTGGCTGTTGAACACAAGCCGAAAATGATCGTGGCCGGTTTCTCTGCCTACTCGCAGATCCTCGACTTCCCGCGCTTCCGCGCCATCGCCGACAAGGTTGGCGCCTACCTGTTCGTCGACATGGCTCACGTGGCCGGTCTGGTCGCCGCTGGCGTCTACCCGAACCCGGTTCCATTCGCTGACGTCGTGACCACCACCACCCACAAGACCCTGCGCGGTCCACGTGGTGGCCTGATCCTGGCCAAGGCCAACGCCGACATCGAGAAAAAGCTGAACTCCGCCGTATTCCCGGGCGCCCAGGGTGGCCCGCTGGAGCACGTGATCGCCGCCAAAGCGATCTGCTTCAAGGAAGCACTGCAGCCTGAGTTCAAGGCTTACCAGCAACAAGTGGTGAAAAACGCCCAGGCCATGGCCGGCGTGTTCATCGAGCGCGGTTTCGACGTGGTTTCCGGCGGTACTGAAAACCACCTGTTCCTGCTGTCGCTGATCAAGCAGGAAATCTCCGGTAAAGACGCCGACGCCGCTCTGGGCAAAGCGTTCATCACCGTGAACAAGAACTCCGTGCCAAACGACCCACGCTCCCCGTTCGTCACCTCCGGCCTGCGCTTCGGTACTCCGGCTGTGACCACTCGCGGCTTCAAAGAGGCTGAGTGCAAAGAGCTGGCTGGCTGGATCTGCGACATCCTGGCTGACCTGAACAACGAAGCGGTGATCGACGCCGTTCGTGAGAAAGTCAAAGCCATCTGCAAGAAACTGCCGGTATACGGCGCTTAACTGCGACGTTAAACCCGCAGCATGAAAAACCGGCCAGTGATGGCCGGTTTTTTTTCGCCCGCAAAAAAGTTTCGGACTGCGAATGGCTCAAGGTCGGGGCCTGGCGCTCAACTGGTCAGACCGGTCATGCCAATTCGTCATTTTTCACTTGCGATCCCTAAAAAACAGCGCCTAGACTGCACCCGCACTGGACATACCGGTAAGACCACAATAATTAAGTTCTGAATCTGATGCGCCCCGCGCACGGCAGCCAGGACACCGACCAGGATTCCTCCCATGCTCAGATGGTGCTCGCGTTCAATCTTCCTCCAAGTGGTTCTCGGACTGGTGCTCGGCATCGTCTGCGGGCTGACCCTTCCTGAATACTCGGCCCAGCTCAAACCGCTCGGCGACGGTTTCATCAAACTGATCAAGATGCTCATCGGCCTGATCGTGTTCTGCGTGGTGGTCAGCGGCATCAGCGGCGCCGGCGATCTGAAGAAGGTCGGGCGCATCGGCCTCAAGTCGGTGATCTACTTCGAAGTGCTGACCACCATCGCCCTGGTGATCGGTCTGGTGTTCGCGTTCAGCACCGGGATCGGCAGCGGCGCCAACATCCATCTGGAGCAGCTGTCCGCCGCCGACATGGGCGACATCGCCGAACGCGGCCAGCACATGCACACCACCACCCAGTTCCTGATGGACCTGATCCCGACCTCGGTACTCGGCGCCTTCGCTGACAACAACATTCTGCAAGTCCTGCTGTTCTCGGTGCTGTTCGGCAGCGCGCTGAATCTGGTGGGCGAAGCCGCTTCCGGGATCTCGCGGCTGATCAACGAATTGAGCCATGTGATCTTCCGCATCATGGGCATGATCGTGCGTCTGGCGCCGATCGGTGTGTTCGGCGCCATCGCCTTCACCACCAGCAAATATGGCCTGGATTCGCTGCAACACCTCGGCAGCCTGGTCGGCTTGTTCTACCTGACCTGCATCGCCTTCGTCGCGCTGATTCTCGGTCTGGTGATGCGCGTGTCCGGCCTGCGCATGTGGCCGCTGCTCAAGTACCTGCGTGAAGAATTGCTGATCGTCATGGGCACCGCGTCCTCCGACGCCGTGCTGCCGCAGATCATGCGCAAGCTTGAACATCTGGGCATCGGCAGCTCCACCGTCGGGCTGGTGATTCCAACCGGTTACTCGTTCAACCTCGACGGCTTTTCGATCTACCTGACCCTGGCCATCGTGTTCATTGCCAACGCCACCGGTACACCGCTGGCCATGACCGATCTGCTGACGATTCTGTTGGTGTCGCTGATTACCTCCAAAGGTGCCCACGGCATTCCGGGTTCGGCGCTGGTGATTCTCGCGGCTACGCTGACGGCCATCCCGGCGATTCCGGTGGTCGGTCTGGTGCTGGTGCTGGCGGTGGACTGGTTCATGGGCATCGGTCGCGCGCTGACCAACCTGATCGGCAACTGCGTCGCCACCGTGGCCATCGCCCGCTGGGAAAAGGACATCGACGTGCAGCGGGCGAACAAGGTGCTCAACGGCGAGCAGGGCTATAACTTTCAGCCGAGAAAAACGGTCGCTCAAGCGGCGGCCAAAGAATTCTGAATGAGCGCCGTGCCTGCGCCAATGCAGGCACGGCTCATGGAGCGAACACGTGATTACTACATCAACCGTCGTCAACTCAGTGGTGGAAAAACTCCGGGCCGCGCTGGCCCGTGGTCAGTGGCGCTCCGGCGAGATGTTGCCGGGCCAGCGCGAACTGGCCGAACAACTGGGCATCAGCCGCCCGAGCCTGCGCGAAGCGGTGATCGTGCTGGAAACCCTCGGTCTGGTGCGCTCGATGCCGGGCAAAGGCGTGGTGGTGCTCGACGTGCAGGCCAGTGACAGTCAAAGCCACGACAGCGCAGTGGCCGGTGCCAGCCTCGAAGACGTGCTGCAACTGCGCTACACCCTCGAACCGTTCATTGTCGGTCTGGTGGCGCAGTCGATCAGCAGCAAGGAAGTCGGGCAGTTGCGCCTGACCCTGATGGACATGCGCGAAGCCCTCGAAGCGGGCGACAGCGAGGCCGGCGTCAGCGCCTACATCGCGTTCCACGAGGAGCTGTTCACCCTGACCTCGAACCCGATTTTCCAGAGCGTGGTGCAACAGACCAGCAATGCCCTCAAGCAAAGCGCCGAAGTACTGCGCAATTCGCCGGAGCACCTGGCCGAACGCCTTGAGGAAAACGAAGCCGTGGTGCGCGCGATCCGCAGCAAGAACAGCGCCCAGGCCAGCGCCGAAATGCGCCGACACATCCTGCGCGAAGGCCAGCGGATGGGCATCGAGCTGAATATTCCGGATGACAACCTGAGCCACTGAAACGCTTCACACTGGAGACCGGCCATGAACAGTCTTGCCACGCCGTCGCACCCTCGCCCGACCTCGGCAGCCCTGCCCTTCTCCCGCCTGCACGCGCCGGTGGAGGATCTGTATCCGCGCCTGTTCGACGCAATCCTCGAGCAACGCATCGATGCCGCCAGCCGGTTTACCGAAGAGAGCCTGAAGCAGATGTTCGGCGTCAGCCGCGCCGATGTGCGTCGGGTGCTGACCCAGCTGTCCCACGAACAGATCATCGTGCTGCGGGCCAACCACCGACCGCGAGTAGCCACGCCGGACGCCGAGCAGACACGTCAAGCGCTGCACGCCCGGCGCCTGGCCGAGAACACGCTGGTTCGATTGGCTTGCCAGCACGCACAGGCTGAAGATTTGAAGCGCCTGCGAGCGTTGATCGAACGCGAGCGTCAGGCTGTGGATAAAGATCGGCGCGGGGCGGCAATTCGCCTGTCCGGGGAGTTTCATTTGCAGGTCGCGAAAATGGCGCGGAACGCACCGTTGGCGCATTTTCTTGGCACGTTGGTGCCGCTGACCTCACTGGCGATTGCGCGTTGCACTGAAAGCACGCACAGCTGTTGCGGCTGGCAGGATCACGCCCGGATCGTCGAAGCGATCGAGCGTGATGACGCTGCCGAGGCGGTGTCGCTGATGAACCGTCATCTAGATCACCTGGAGCAGACGATTCTCAGCGGCTGCATGCACTGAAAGCGCGGCGGACTCAGTTCGCCGCCACCTTGGCAAACCCCGCCCGGATTTTCTCTTCCGGCAAATCGTCGGCGATAAACACGATCACGCTTTCCCGCGCCTCCCCTTCCGCCCACTCGGTGTCCCAGTCGAAGCCGTAGAGTTTCAGCACGCCTTGGAACACCAGACGCCGATCTTCGCCCGCAATGTTCAACACGCCTTTGTAGCGCAGCAATTGCTTGCCGTGCTCCTCCAGCAACTCGTTCATGAACTCGCTGAGCTGATCGATATCCAGCGGCTGATCGGTACGCAACACCAGACTGGAAATCCGGTCGATGGACGGTGCCTTGCTCACCGGCCGCAAGCTCACCCCGCCGCCGAGATCGGCATTCAGGTTGAAACCGCGCACATCAAGCAATTCAGACAGATCGATGTTGCCGTGCTCGACCACGCGGATCGATGCGCGGCGGTTGATGCGGGTCAGACGTTCGCTGAGCGCGTTGAACGCAGCCTCGTCCACCAGATCGGTCTTGCTCACCAGCAAGCGGTCGGCAAAACCGATCTGCGCCTGGGCGATGGTCTGGGTCAGGTGCAGCTCGGCGTGGGCCGCGTCGACGAGGGTAATGATGCCGTCGAGTAAATAGCGCTCACGCAGTTCTTCGTCGATGAAAAAGGTCTGTGCTACCGGGGCCGGGTCGGCCAGGCCGGTGCATTCGATGACCAAGCGATCGAAGGCGATTTCGCCGCTGTCCAGCCGTTCGAGCAGCAGATAAAGGGCTTTGGTCAGGTCGGTGTGGATGGTGCAGCAGACGCAGCCGTTGGCCAGGGTCATGACTTGCACCGGCTCGTCGCCCAGTAGTTGGGTGTCGATGCCGGCGTCGCTGAATTCGTTTTCGATCACGGCGATTTTCAGGCCGTGCTCGGCTTTCAACAGATGGCGCAGCAAGGTGGTCTTGCCGGCGCCGAGGAAACCGCTGAGCACCGTTACAGGTATTGGAGAAGACAACATCGATCCCCTTCACAAAATTGATGAACAACACAAAACAAATGTGGGAGCGAGCTTGCTCGCGAATGCGGTGTGTCAGTCAACGCATTCGCCAACTGACACTACGCTATCGCGAGCAAACTCGCTCCCACAGGGGGATTGCATCAACCTCGGGCTGTCAGATCAACAGCACTTCGGCCCACCCTTGCCACCGTAACGGGCTTCCTGACGTTCGCGAAAGAACATCTCGTAGCTCATCACCGGTTTGTCCGGGTGTTTGGTCTGCATATGCTCGACGTAGGTATCGTAGTCGGGCATGCCGACCATCAGGCGCGCGGCCTGACCGAGGTATTTACCGAGGCGACTCAGGTCATTGAACATGCTGCAATCCTCTGGTTACGCGTCCGGCAGGGCCTGGAATGGCGATTCTTTGTCCGTACGCTCTTTTTTGCCCCAGGCGGCGATGCCGACCTTGAGCGCATAGAACAGGATGCTGAATACCACGAACAGGAACAGCGCGGTCAATGTAGCGTTGGTGTAGGCGTTGAAGATCACGTGCTGCATCTGCTCGACGCTTTTGGCCGGCGCCAGCACCTGACCGTTGGCCAGTGCATCGCTGTACTTCTTGGCCAGCGACAGGAAGCCGATCGCCGGGTTGGCGTCAAACAACTTGATGAAGCCAGCAGTGGTGGTGCAGATCAGCAGCCAGGTGGCCGGCAGCAGGGTGACCCAGATGTAGCGCTGGCGCTTCATCTTGATCAGGACCACGGTGCCGAGCATCAGCGCGATACCGGCAAGCATCTGGTTGGAGATGCCGAACAGCGGCCACAAGGTATTGATCCCGCCCAGTGGATCGACCACGCCCTGATACAGCAACCAGCCCCACATCGCCACACAACCGGCGGTGGCGATCAGGTTGGCGGACCAGGATTCGGTACGTTTCAGCGCCGGAACGAAGGAGCCGAGCAGGTCCTGCAGCATGAAGCGACCGGCACGGGTACCGGCATCGACTGCGGTCAGGATGAACAGCGCTTCGAACAGGATCGCGAAGTGGTACCAGAACGCCATGGTGTTTTCACCCGGCAGGACACTGTGCAGGATCTGCGCGATACCGACCGCCAGGGTCGGCGCACCGCCGGCACGGGCCAGGATGGTGGTTTCGCCAATGTCATGCGCCACGGCTTGCAGGGCTTCCGGGGTAATTGCGAAGCCCCAATTGCTGACTGCGGTTGCCACGGACACCACGTCACCGCCGACCACGGCGGCCGGGCTGTTCATGGCGAAGTACACGCCAGGCTCGATCACCGAGGCAGCGACCATGGCCATGATGGCCACGAACGATTCCATCAGCATGCCGCCATAACCGATGTAACGGGCGTTGGTTTCGTTATCCAGCAGCTTCGGCGTGGTCCCGGAAGAGATCAGCGCGTGGAAACCCGATACCGCACCGCAAGCGATGGTGATGAACAGGAACGGGAACAGACCGCCCTTCCACACCGGGCCGGTGCCGTCGACGAACTGGGTCAGTGCCGGCATTTTCAGCTCGGGCATGGTCACCAGGATGCCGATCGCCAAGGCGACGATGGTACCGATCTTGAGGAAGGTGGAGAGATAGTCACGCGGCGCCAGAATCAGCCACACCGGCAGCGAAGCGGCGACGAAACCGTAACCGACCAGCATCCAGGTAATCTGCACGCCAGTGAAGGTGAAGGCCTTGGCCCAGACCGGATCGGCGGCAATCTGCCCACCGAGCCAGATCGAACCGAGCAGCAGCAACACGCCGACGACCGAGATCTCGCCGATGCGGCCCGGACGGATGTAGCGCATGTAGATGCCCATGAACATCGCGATCGGGATGGTCGCCATCACGGTGAAGATGCCCCACGGGCTTTCAGCCAGGGCTTTCACCACGATCAGCGCCAGCACCGCGAGGATGATGATCATGATCAGGAAGCAGCCGAACAGGGCGATGGTGCCGGGAATACGGCCCATTTCTTCACGCACCATGTCGCCCAGCGAACGGCCGTTGCGACGGGTCGACATGAACAGAACCATGAAGTCCTGCACCGCACCCGCCAGCACCACGCCGGCGATCAGCCAAAGCGTACCGGGCAGATAGCCCATCTGCGCCGCCAGTACCGGGCCGACCAGAGGCCCCGCGCCGGCGATGGCCGCGAAGTGGTGACCGAAGAGAATGTGTTTGTTGGTTGGAACGTAGTCCAGACCGTCGTTGTTGAGCACGGCGGGGGTGGCCCGACGCGGATCGAGTTGCATCACATTGTTAGCGATGAACAGACTGTAGTAACGGTACGCAACCAGATAAATGGCCACGGCGGCGACCACAATCCACAAGGCGTTGATCGCCTCGCCTCGGCGCAATGCCACTACGCCAAGGGCGCACGCTCCTACGATTGCCAGCAGCAGCCAGGGTAAGTGGCGTAGCAGGCTATTATTATTTTTCATTTTATTATTCCAGCCAAGGTGGACAAGAAAGACAGCCACCCCGAGTTTAGCGCTACTGGCGGCAAAGGCCATACCCCGACATTGGTCTGACGCCCCACTGTACTGGCAGCGCTCGATGAGGCGGGTCTATAGTCAGCGTACTTTCAAGAGGATTGCGCCATGAGCGAGCGTCGCCGCTTCAAACGTATTGCGTTCGATGCCAAGACCGAATTGAGCCAGGGCGAGTACATCTGGCCGGTGAAGTTGATCGATCTGTCGCTCAAGGGCCTGTTGATCGAAAAACCGGAACCGTGGCTGGGGGATGAAACGCAAGACTTCAACGTCGACATTCATTTGAGCAAGGACATCGACATCCAGATGGATGTGCAACTGGCGCACGACGATCATGGACAGCTGGGTTTCCAGTGCAGGCACATCAGCCTGGAATCGATCCAGCGCCTGCGCCGCCTGATCGAGCTCAACCTCGGGGATGAGGCCGAGCTCGAACGGGAGCTTGGCGCGTTGATGGAACTCTGATCACTCGAAGAGTGAATCCAGCGCCTGCTCCAGACGCGTCACTGCAATGATCTGCAAACCTGGAGGCGCTTCCTTCGGCGCGTTGCCCTTGGGCACGATCGCACGCTTGAAGCCGTGCTTGGCGGCTTCCTTCAATCGCTCCTGACCGCTCGGCACCGGGCGCACTTCGCCGGACAGACCGACTTCACCGAACACCAGCAAGTCATGGGGCAACGGACGGTTGCGCAGGCTCGACATGACGGCGGCCATCAAGGCCAGGTCGGAAGCGGTTTCCAGCACCTTCACTCCGCCGACCACGTTGAGGAACACGTCCTGATCGTGGGTCGGAATGCCGCCATGACGGTGCAGCACCGCCAGCAACATCGCCAGACGATTCTGATCCAGGCCCAGCGTGACCCGACGCGGATTGGCCAGATGGCTGTCATCCACCAGCGCCTGGACTTCCACCAGCATCGGCCGGGTGCCTTCCCACGTTGCCATCACCACACTGCCCGGGACTTCTTCCTGAGCACGCGTGAGAAAAATCGCCGAAGGGTTGGAGACTTCTTTCAGGCCCTTGTCGGTCATGCCGAAAACGCCAAGCTCGTTCACTGCGCCGAAACGGTTTTTCACCGCCCGCAGCAAACGCAACCGACCGTCGGACTCGCCTTCGAAATACAGCACGGTATCGACCATGTGTTCCAGAACCCGTGGCCCTGCGAGCGCGCCTTCCTTGGTCACGTGGCCGACCAGGAAAATCGCCGTGCCGCTTTGCTTGGCGTAACGCACCAGCAACGCCGCACTTTCGCGTACCTGGGACACGCCACCCGGCGCCGATTGCAGTTGTTCGGTGAAGATCGTCTGGATCGAGTCGATCACCATCACCTTGGGTTTTTCCTGACGGGCGGTGGCAATGATGGTTTCGATACAGGTTTCGGTCATGACCCGCAGTTGATCCTGCGGCAGGCCCAGGCGGCGCGCGCGCATGGCGACCTGTTGCTGGGATTCCTCACCGGTAACGTACAGCGCCGGCATGCTCTTGGCGAGGTTGCACAGGGTCTGCAACAGGATCGTCGACTTGCCGATGCCCGGATCGCCGCCGATCAGCACCACCGAACCGTCCACCAGACCACCGCCGAGCACTCGGTCCAGCTCGCCGGAGGCTGTGGAAAAACGCGGAATCTCTTCGATGCTGACTTCGGCCAGGGTCTTGATCTGGGCCTGCTGTCCCGCCCAGCCGGTACGCCCGCTCGGGGCGGCCGCACCGCCGCTCTCGACCATGGTTTCGGTCAGGGTGTTCCAGGCTCCGCATTCGCCGCACTGCCCCGCCCACTTGGGAAAGGTTGCGCCGCACTCGGTGCAGCCGTACATGCGCTTGGCCTTGGCCATCTGAACCCCCGGCAAAAACCGCGATGATAACGCAGCCATCGTCGATCAGCGCGGCGCGCCGGGACGGATTTCTCCGCTGGCCAGACGCACGGCGCTGCTGCCGGTCAAGCCCCGGCAATTGCCGGGGCTTGAAAGGGTCGCTGTCAGTCGACCAGTTTGGCCGCCAGGGCCTTGACCCGATCCAGATCACCCTTGGCCACTTTGGTCACACCGGCGCCGTATTCCGGATCCGCCTTATAGAGGAAGGACAGCATGATGTGCTTGCTCTCGTCATCGGCGCTCGCCAGCGAACCGCCAAAACTCTCGATCAGGTCTTGGCGCTCTTTCTTGCTGAACGAGCGATACAGATCACCGGCCTGCTTGAAGTTCTGCTCGCGCTGGATCTTCGCTTGTTGCGTGCTGCCCTGCAGCGCGGTCTGACTGTATCGCGCTCCTGGCGTTTCTTCACGCGGCTGCAGGCGGCTTGGCTCATAGTTGACGCCCGAGGTGCTGGTACCGGCATTCATCGCGCCATCCTGATTGCCATTGTTGACGGCGGTTTTGGCAGCATTGATCGGCAATTGCAGGGCGTTGGCGCCGAGGCGATACATTTGCGTATCGGCATAGGCAAATATCCGGCCTTGCAGCAGACGATCTTCCGAGGGCTCGATGCCCGGCACCACATTCGACGGCGCCATAGCTACTTGTTCGGTTTCCTGAAAGACATTCGCAGGATTGCGGTTCAAGACCATTTGTCCAACTTTTCGCTCTGGAATACCTGGCCAGATCTTGGTGGCATCAAGAGGATCGAAGTCAAACTTGGACAAGTCCTGCGGATTCAAGACCTGGATGTACAAGTCCCACTTGGGGAAATTGCCGTTGTTAATATTTGTTACCAAATCGTGAGTCATATGGCTGTAGTCTCGGCCCTGAACTTGCACAACTTGTTGCGGATCGAGATTCTTGACGCCCTGCAAACTTTTCCAGTGAAACTTCACATAGTGCACATCGCCTTTGGCATTGACCAACTTGTAGGCGTGCACACTGTTGCCATCCATCTCCCGATAACTGGCCGGTGTTCCCGAGTTGGAATACAACTCCGTCAATGTGCGGGTGGCTTCCGGTACATGGGAAAAGAAATCGAAACGGCGCGAATCATCGTCAAGGTTAGTACGCGGATCGGGCTTGAAGGCGTGCACCATATCCGGGAACTTGATCGCATCGCGGATGAAGAATGTCGGGAAGTTGTTACCTACCAGATCCCAGTTGCCATCGGCAGTGTAGAACTTGGTCGCGAAACCCCGTGGGTCACGCAGGGTTTCCGGGGAGTGATTGCCGTGAACCACCGCCGAGAAACGCACGAACACCGGCGTGACCTGGCCGGCGGTAAACACCTTGGCCTTGCTCAGATCGCTCAGATCGTTGGTTGCGGTGAACGTACCATGGGCACCGGTTCCCCGGGCATGCACGACGCGTTCGGGAATGCGCTCGCGGTCGAAACGTTGCAACTTCTGAATCAGCTGGACGTCCTGCAACAGTACCGGGCCGTTGGCACCGGCGGTTTGCGAGTTCTGGTTGTCGCCGACCGCCGCACCGTTGTCACGGGTCAGCGGTGCGGCGTTCACGGAAAGGGTCAACAGGCTGGCGGCCAATACACCAACGGTGCGACGGGGAATAATCCCTGAACCAAGTGTGGAGATCATTTCAGGTTCCTCTGTTTTTTTGAGGCGCATCCAGGTGCGCCAGACAGAGGCTAAGAGCTCAGCCAGACAAACATAAATAGAAAGATCGTAACGCAATGATTGATTAATTTTTCTTCAGGATCAGTGGCTTGCAGCGTATTTCGCGCGCAATTAGTGGCACTTTGCAAACTAAATGCGAATTGGTGTGTCGATAAAAACGGGCTTTGTAAGAAGGTGTTACGCGCAGGACGCGTTATGCTGATTTACACTGCGTACACCAAACTCATCTGTAACAAGGAAATAACTATGGGCGTGCTCAGCGAGTTCAAGGCCTTCGCGGTCAAAGGCAATGTGGTCGACATGGCCGTCGGTATCATCATCGGCGCAGCCTTCGGCAAGATCGTTTCGTCGTTTGTCGGCGACGTGATCATGCCGCCAATCGGCCTGCTGATCGGCGGAGTGGATTTCAGTGACCTGGCCATCACGCTGAAAGCCGCCGAGGGCAATGCTCCCGCGGTGATGTTGGCGTACGGCAAATTCATCCAGAGCGTTCTTGACTTCGTGATCGTCGCCTTCGCGATTTTCATGGGCGTCAAAGCCATCAACCGCCTGAAGCGCGAAGAAGCTGTGGCGCCGACCTTGCCGCCGGTACCGACCAAGGAAGAAGAATTGCTGGGCGAAATACGCGATCTGCTAAAGGCCCAGAACAACCGGCCTTGAAGACTGAAACGGCGCCTGAGGGCGCCGTTTTCTTACCAGTAGTTTTCCACCGCCACCTGCCCCGGTCGACGGGTCAGACTCAAGGCCATGCCACGTTGCTTGAGCAACGCCCGGGTGTCATCGATCATCTGCGGATTACCACAGAGCATGACCCGCGAATGCTCCGGGGTCAGTTCGACGCCTGCCACCCTCTCCAGCTCGCCATTCTCGATCAACGTGGTGATGCGCCCGTTGAGGGCACCGGCATACGGCTCGCGAGTGACTACCGGAATGAACTGGAATTTGTGCGCATATTCAGCCAGGTAGTCACGCTGCCTCAGCTCGGCAATCAGCTGTTGATAAGCCAGTTCCCGCTCTTCTCGCACGCTATAGACCAGGATGATTCGTTCAAACTTCTCCCAGACCTCGAAGTCCTGAAGGATCGACAAAAACGGCGCCACGCCCGTGCCTGTGGATAACAGCCAGAGATCGCGGCCATCAATGAAGCGATCCAGCGTCAGATAACCAAAGGCCTGGCGCTCGATCAGCAAGCTATCCCCTGCCTTCAGACGGCTCAGTTCGCTGGTGAACTCACCGCCCGGCACCACGATGGAAAAGAATTCGAGAAACTCGTCGAATGGCGAAGACACCATCGAATAGGCGCGCCACACCGTACTGCCGTCCGCGCGTGTCACGCCAATCCGCGCGAATTGCCCGGCGCGGAAACGGAAACCGGCATCCCGCGTGGTACGCAGGGTGAACAGATTCGGGGTCAGCGGTTGTACATCGAACAATGTCTGGCGGCTGAATTTTTCGCTGCTGGCGGTCATCGATTCACTCCATCAACAATGACCCGATTGTTGCGCATAATTACACAATGGAACACTGACAGTTTGTAATGAAATTCCAAAGTGCCACTAGTTTTAAAACTCTAAAATAATCAACCTGAAAGTCAGAATTTTTTTAAATGACCTCCCACATATAAAGAGTTGTTCAGAGATATTCCAAATAGAGCCACTGTTCAAGAACAAAAAAATCCAAACAGCTTCGTAGGAATCATCCTACACTCGACTCCGTGCCACCCACTTTGGATCCAACATGGCGCCCCCGCGAATTATTATTTTGGAGAACATTCAAAATGGAAAGGTGGAAGGAGTACCAGATAGAACAGCTTACGCGCGCGAAGGAAATAGAGAACGCATTCCCGATTCTGAGAACATTTGCCAATAACATTGGTTTTCAGTTTTGCGGCATTAAAGTCTCGCGGCCAAGCTCCCCGTCATTCAAACCGTTCCATATCAATAACTTCACAATTGCATGGAACGACGAATACGAAAGAAATTACGAAAGTGATGACCCGATAGCAGCCTATTGCGATCGTTCCATGCTGCCGTTTCTCTGGAGCAGGAAAGCCTTCGCGAAGACTCCGCTAATGTGGAGTGCGCTTCAAAATCATGGGATGGAACATGGTTGGTCCCAGTCATATCACGACGAGAAAAATGACCTGTGCTGCACAATCAGCCTGGCCAGAACCCATTGCGAAATTTTTGCTTTGGAGCTGTACAACGAATACGGCGTATTGCAATACGTCTTGCAGCATTTGTGTGCGTTGTTCTTCATTGCATTCCCGCCAATACTGGCCAAACCACCGCCCGTGCGATTGTCCACTCGGGAGCTTGAAATCGTAAGGCTGTGCGCCCTTGGCAAAACATCGTGGGAAATCGGCCAGATCCTGAATATCGCGGAACGGACCGTGAACTATCACACAAAAAACCTGATCATCAAGTTCAACGCCTGCAACAAGATGTCAGCCGTCATCGCCGCCTCCAAGGCCGGATATCTCTAGGCCGCCCTCTTCAACTGCACTGAAATCAGACGAGTATTGCCAACAAAAAAAACGTACCATTTGCAGCCTTCCTGAGTGATGTCGTGATTCTTTCGCGCCGTTGTCCACTCGGTCGGTTCCGCCGCACGACACCCTGGGCCGCGGGATACCCGTCGATTACCTAGAGTCCCCGCCCCATGCCTTTGCTCGATACGCCCTTCGCCCAGCTTGATCTGATCCGCCAGCCCGAACAGCAGAACGAACCGCTGCAAGCCTTCGATGCGGCCGACGAATACCTGCTCAATCATCTGGCCGAACAGAATCTGCCGGCGGATACCCGAGTATTGGTGCTCAACGACAGTTTCGGCGCGCTGGCCATCAGCCTCTTGGGCAAGGTGCAGGTCAGCACCTGCGGTGATTCGTTCCTGGCGTTTCAGGGCCTGGAAAAGAACCTGCTGCGCAATGGTCAGGTGTTTGATGCTCTTCGCGGCATTCCCGCCAGCGAGCCGTTGGTCGGGCCGTTCGACCGGGTGCTGATCCGCGTCCCAAAAACCCTGGCGCTGCTGGAAGAACAACTGATTCGCTTGCAGGGTCAATTGGCACCCGGCGCTCAGGTGGTAGCAGCGGCGATGGTCAAGCATTTACCCCGCGCCGCCGGTGATCTGCTGGAACGCTACATCGGCCCGGTTCAGGCTTCACTGGCCGTGAAAAAAGCCCGACTGCTGATCGCTACGCCCGAGGCCAAAACGCCAGCCGTCTCGCCCTACCCGACCCGCTATCGCCTCGACGAGCCGGCCATCGAACTGCTCAACCACGCCAACGTGTTTTGCCGTGAAGGGCTGGACATCGGCACTCGCGCCTTCCTTCCGCACCTGCCGAAAAACCTTGGCTCGGCACGCGTCGCTGACCTCGGCTGCGGTAACGGCGTACTGGCCATCGCCAGCGCCCTGCAAAACCCCGACGCGCATTACACGCTGGTGGACGAATCGTTCATGGCCGTGCAATCGGCGGCCGAAAACTGGCGCGCGGCGCTGGGTGAACGTGAAGTGATCGTGCGCGCCGGCGACGGTCTGGCCGGGCAGGAAGCGCAATCGCTGGACGTGGTGCTGTGCAACCCGCCGTTCCATCAGCAACAGGTGGTCGGCGACTTCCTCGCCTGGCGCATGTTCCAGCAGGCCCGCGAAGCATTGGTGGTTGGTGGCGCGCTGTACATCGTCGGCAACCGTCACTTGGGTTATCACAGCAAACTGGCGCGGCTGTTCCGGGGTGTCGAGCAAGTCGCGGCAACGCCGAAATTCGTGATTCTCAAGGCGCGCAAATAATCCGGGCAAAAAAAACCCTCCGGTCGGAGGGTCAAAAATCCGTGCCGCAAGGCAGCGGGATGGGAAGTCTCAGTGCGTGGTCAGACCTGCGGCGTTCATGAACATGCGCATCAGGCTGGCGACGATGAACAATGCACCGACGCTGCCGACCCAGATCATGGCCAACCAGCCGAGCCGCTGCCACAGCGGCTTTTTTTCGGCTTCTTCAATGTCGTGCAGGGAATGTTTGCCGGTCATGCTTGCATCCTCCGGTTGAGGGAGATGGCGCCGGGGTCGGCGCCATCGTGATCACCATTAGTGATAACCGTCTTCGTGGGTGACCTTGCCGCGGAACACGTAGTAGCTCCAGAAGGTGTAACCCAGGATGAACGGGATGATGAACAGCGTGCCCACCAGCATGAAGCCCTGACTTTGCGGTGGTGCGGCGGCGTCCCAGATCGAGATCGACGGCGGCACGATGTTCGGCCACAGGCTGATACCCAGACCGCTGTAGCCGAGGAAGATCAGCACCAGGGTCAGCAGGAACGGCATGTAGTTGGCATTACGCGCCACTGCGCGAATCAGACCATACATCGTCACCAGCACCAGAATCGGCACCGGCATGAACCAGAACAGATTCGGCATGCTGAACCAGCGCGTCGCGATTTCCGGATGGGCCAGCGGCGTCCACAGACTGACGACGCCGATCACCGCCAACAGCACGAAGGCCAGAGGGCGCGCCAGGTTATGCATCTGTTCCTGAAGCTTGCCTTCGGTTTTCATGATCAGCCACGTGCAGCCGAGCAAGGCATACGCCACCACCAGCGCGGCACCGCAGAACAGCGTGAACGGCGTCAGCCAGTCCAGTGAACCGCCGGCGTATTGCCGGTTGACCACGGGCAAGCCGTCGATGAACGCGCCAAGCGCCACGCCCTGAAAGAACGTCGCCGCCACCGAACCACCGATGAAGGCCTTATCCCACAGGTGACGCTTGTCATCCTTGGCCTTGAAGCGGAACTCGAACGCCACGCCGCGGAAAATCAGCCCGATCAGCATGAAGATCAGTGGCAGGTACAGCGCCGACAGCACCACCGAATAAGCCAGCGGGAACGCGCCGAACAACGCAGCACCGCCCAGTACCAGCCAGGTTTCATTGCCGTCCCATACCGGGGCGACGGTGTTCATCATTACGTCGCGGTCGGTCTTGCCGGGGATGAACGGGAAGAGAATCCCGATCCCCAGGTCGAAACCGTCCATGACCACGTACATCATGATCCCGAAGATGATGATCACGGCCCAGATCAGCGGAAGATCAATACCCATGACTCAAATCTCCTTGGTCAGGCTGCGGTCGTGTTCGGCGCCATCGTCGTCGGCAGCGGACAACGGACGGGCCGGCGTGCGTTTCTGGCCAGGACCACCGTCGTTGGTTTCCTTGCCTTCGTCGGTCTTCGGCCCTTTGCGCACCAGGCGCATCATGTAGCCCAGACCCGCACCGAACAGCACGAAATACACCACCACGAACATGATCAGCGTGATGCTCATCTGCATGAAACTGTGGTTGGACGACGCATCCGCCGTGCGCATCAGCCCGTAGACCACCCACGGCTGACGACCGATTTCAGTGGTGAACCAGCCCGCCAGGATCGCGATCAGACCGGACGGCCCCATCCACAGCGCCAGGTACAGGAACGGCCGCGAGGTGTAGAGCGTGTCGCGCTTGCGCAGCCACAGGCTCCAGAGGCCGGTGAAGATCATCAGGAAGCCGAGGCCGACCATGATCCGGAACGACCAGAACACGATGGTCGAATTCGGTCGGTCTTCTGGCGGGAATTCCTTGAGCGCCGGGACTTGCTTGTCCAGCGAGTGCGTCAGGATCAGGCTGCCTAGGTACGGGATCTCGACCGCGTATTTGGTTTTCTCTTCCTTCATGTCCGGCCAGCCGAACAGAATCAGCGGCGTCGCCTCATTGCCATGGTTTTCCCAGTGGCCCTCGATCGCGGCAATCTTCGCCGGCTGATGCTTGAGGGTGTTGAGGCCGTGGAAGTCACCGATGACCGCCTGGATCGGCGCAACGATCAACGCCATCCACATCGCCATCGACAGCATGGTGCGGATCGCCGGGTTGTCCTTGCCGCGCAGCAAGTGCCAAGCCGCCGACGAGCCGACGAAGAATGCTGTCGCGACGAACGCGGCAGTGGCCATGTGCATCAGTCGATACGGGAACGACGGGTTGAAGATGATTGCCAGCCAGTCGGTTGGAATGACCTGACCGTTGACGATCTCGAAGCCCTGCGGGGTCTGCATCCAGCTGTTGGAGGCGAGAATCCAGAAGGTCGAAATCAGCGTGCCGATGGCCACCATTACCGTGGAGAAAAAGTGCAGCTTGCGCCCGACCTTGTTCCAGCCGAACAGCATCACGCCAAGGAAACCTGCTTCGAGGAAGAACGCCGTAAGCACTTCATACGTCAGCAACGGCCCGGTGACGGAACCGGCGAAGTCCGAAAAGCGACTCCAGTTGGTGCCGAACTGGTAGGCCATGACCAGCCCCGAGACCACACCCATGCCGAAGTTGACGGCAAAGATCTTCGACCAAAAATGGTAGAGGTCACGGTAAGTGTCGTTGTGGGTTTTCAGCCACAGGCCTTCAAGAACCGCGAGATAGCTCGCAAGACCGATGGTAATCGCCGGGAACAGGATGTGGAACGAGATGGTGAACGCGAACTGAATTCGGGCGAGATCTAGTGCCTCTAAACCGAACATAAGCTTTCCTCTATCAGATAACGGTTCCAAGACTGGCGGCCTTGGACCACTGCCCCCACGGGTATGGAGTGCGGCGAACTCGGATTCGTTCTTCTTTTTACAGGCATCGCGACGCAGGGAGTCTGCCGACGGATCCCTGATCAGTTCCGGGAAGGGTCTTGATCTGGATCAATCAACGTTGAAAGAGTAGTCCCATTTCCGACGGGGAACCGCGTGGTCTTTTGCCGCGTGACAAGTTGCCTCACAGTCCTGGCAACGCCCTGAAATACATCGGTGGCCGAGTTCGGTGTCCGGGCGCGGAAAAATCGATGTCTGGCTAACTAAATTTTTTGTCATAGCAACTTCCTGTTACAGACTGGTGATAATCTCGCGGTTCCCCTCGATCAAGACCGGCCCGCAAATGCCCAGCCAAGAGCCCTTGCTGTTACATCATCACCGTCCTTTTCTTGCGTTCTGGTTTGCCCGGATTTTCACCGCCAGCGGTTTTCAGATGCTCACCGTGGCGATCGGCTGGAATCTCTATCAACTGACCGGCAACGTGCTCGACCTGGGTCTGGTCGGTCTGGTGGAATTCGCTCCACGCGTACTGTTCATGCTGCACACCGGCCATGTTGCCGATCGCTACGACCGGCGCAAGGTCGCGGCGATCTGTCAGTCGTTGCAGGCCTTGATCGCCCTGGCACTGGCCATCGGCAGCGCCACCGACCATGTCACCCGGGAAATGATCTTTATCCTGGCGTTCCTGCTGGGTGCCGCGCGCTCGTTCGAAATGCCGACTACCCAGGCGCTGCTGCCTAGCATCGTGCCCAGTGCGCTGTTCCCGCGTGCCGTCGCCGCCGCGCAGTCGGCGCAGCAGTCGGCCACCATCGTCGCCCCGGCGCTCGGCGGTCTGCTCTATGCCTTCGGCAGCGTGTGGGTCTATGGCCCGACGGTCATTCTGTATGTCATCGCCTGCACCCTGATGCTCAACCTGCCTGCACGGCAAACGCCGCTGAACAAAGGTAAGGCGACGCTGGACTCGTTGCTGGCTGGGATTCGTTTCATTCGCAGTCGCCCGGACATTCTCGGGGCGATTTCGCTGGATCTGTTCGCCGTGCTGCTCGGCGGCGCCACCGCGCTGTTGCCGGTGTTCGCCAAGGACATCCTGCTGAC
Source organism: Pseudomonas sp. GW823-FHT04A03 (assembly GCF_058796615.1). Classification (NCBI taxonomy): domain Bacteria; kingdom Pseudomonadati; phylum Pseudomonadota; class Gammaproteobacteria; order Pseudomonadales; family Pseudomonadaceae; genus Pseudomonas; species Pseudomonas sp. GW823-FHT04A03. The sequence goes on along the minus strand of NZ_JBXAIV010000008.1, from coordinate 188,097 downwards.
CGGGCCGTGGGGGCTGGGGCTACTGCGCTCGGCGCCGGCGGTCGGTGCGTTGATGATGTCGCTGTTCCTGGCGCGGTTTGCCGTTGAGCGAAACGTCGGTCGGGTGATGTTCACTGCCGTCGGCGTGTTCGGCGTGGCCACCATTGCCTTCGGTCTGTCGACCTCGTTCTGGTTCTCCCTGGCGGTGCTGGTGGTGCTCGGTGCGGCGGACATGATCAGCATGGTGATCCGAGCCTCCTTCGTGCAACTGGAAACCCCGGACGAGATGCGCGGCCGGGTCAGCGCGGTGAACGGCCTGTTCATCGGCGCCTCGAACCAGTTGGGCGAATTCGAATCGGGCCTCACCGCCCATTGGTTCGGCACCGTGCCGGCGGTGGTGATGGGCGGGATCGGCACGCTGGTGGTGACCGGGACCTGGATCAAACTGTTCCCGACCCTGGCCAACCGCGACCGGATGCATGTGCCGGTGGAAGAGGTGAAGGCCTGACTGCACGGGTTCCACCAGCGGGGCCATCCCCCAAGCACAAATAGCTCGAAAAGATGCGGTACATAGATACCGCATTGAGTGTAATGTATCGCCTTACACTCGCCGCATGATCAAATCCTTTCAGCACAAAGGCCTTCGCGGCTTCTATGAAACCGGTTCGACTCGCGGGATTCGTGCCGATCACGCTAAACGGCTGTCGCGCATGCTGCAGTTCATGGATCGCGCAGCGGTTCCGGGGGATCTGGACCTTCCCGGTTGGCGTCTGCATCCACTGAAGGGGGAGCTTTGCGAGTACTGGTCGCTCAGTGTGTCCGGGAACTGGCGGGTGATCTTTCGATTTGCAGGTTCGGATATCGAACTGATCGACTATCTGGATTACCACTGACAGGAGGCAGGCTCATGCCCATGCACAACCCGCCACACCCCGGTGAAACACTGCTGATGGACGTATTGCCGGAACTTGGCATCAGCGTTACCGAATTGGCTCGGCATCTGGGATTCGCTCGTCCTCATCTATCTCGCGTCTTGCACGGACATGCGCCGATCAGCCCGGATCTGGCTGTACGACTGGAGCGCGCTGGGATTGGCAAGGCTCGTATGTGGCTAGGCGTTCAAACCGATTACGACCTTTGGCAAGCCGAGCACCGTGAGCAGCCAGCCATTCAACCAATCGCTGCTCACGCCTGAACTTCTCAGGCCAGCAACTCCCCCGCCACTTTCGCTCTGACGGCCTTGCCCGCCAGTTGCTCGACCAGTGTCAGCACAAACGCCAGTGCGGCGCCGGAGCCCTGGGCGGTGATGCAATTGCCGTCGACCACCACCGGTTGATCGACAAAGGTGCAACCGGACAATTGATGGCTGGTTGTGGGCAGGCAGGTCATCCGGCGTTGACGTAATACACCGAAGCTTTGCAGCGCGATCGCCGGGGCTTCGGCGATCGCGGCGAACAGTCGCCCGGCGCTGGCCTGGTCCTTGAGCAACTGTTGCAGAGGCTGGTGCGCGGCAAGGTGTTGCGCGCCGACAGCGCCGCCGGGCAGGACGATCAGGTCGAAGGTCTGGGCCAGCACATCAATGAGCATGCCGTCGGCGGTCAGTCGCGTGCCTCGGGCGCAGGTCAGCATGCGCCGGCCTTCGATGCTGGCCGCCACCACTTCGACGCCAGCGCGGCGCAGCACGTCGATCAGGGTCACGCATTGCAGATCATCGATGCCCTCGGCGAGGGTAATCAGGGCTCTAAAGGTCATGGGCGCCATCCGCTGGGTGATATTCAAAGCGTAGTCAGCTTTGCCCTGCCCCGTTCGGCGACAGCCATTACTTGATGTAAAGCTGGGTCGACATCGTGTTGCGCGGGGCGTTGATGGACGTGTTGCTGAAGGTAAAGGTGCCTTCCTGGCGGGCGACCAGATCGAAGGTGTACAGCGAACCGACCGTCTTCGCGCCTGGCGTGCACTCGGTCAGATTGCCGTTATCGAAGGCACAGACCGGGCTCCGGGTACCATCCACTTCAAAGCCATCCAGTGCTGCGTGAGGCTGGCTCTGGCCGTAACCGATTTCCAGCACGTACACCTTGATGCCCGGCGCGCTGTGATCGCAACGGGTCTGCACCTGGCCATCGGTAATGTCTTCGAGCCCGCAGGACGACGACTGAACCTTGATGACTTTCACCTCGCTCAATGGCGGTGCCGACGCCGCGAGTGCCGCCGGTGCACCGGCTAGCAGCAAGGCCATCAGTCCAGCGGTCTTCATCCAACCCTTGTTCATGCGATCCATCCCCGAAAAAACAGCGCGCAGTATGGCGTACTTGGCCGTGGTGCAAAACTTCGCCGACGATCGACACCAACATCCGCCATCTTCCTCACGCTGCTGGTATGATGCGCGGCTTTTTCCGGCCCACCACAATTTTCCAGGCGCTTGCGACGGTCTGTGCTTTGCTGTTGAGGTCGATACATTCACGGCGCCACGCGCGCCACGGGGAGCAGACATGCTGGAAAGGCTGTTTCAACTCAAGGCACACAACACCAACGTGCGGACCGAGATTCTCGCGGGCGTCACGACCTTCCTGGCCATGGCCTACATTCTGTTCGTCAACCCGAGCATCCTCGGCGAGACCGGCATGGACAAAGGCGCGGTGTTCGTCGCCACGTGCCTGGCAGCCGCCATCGGCTCCACGGTCATGGGCCTGATCGCCAACTACCCGATCGCCCTTGCACCGGGCATGGGCCTGAACGCCTTCTTTACCTACACCGTCGTGCTACACATGGGCCACACCTGGCAAGTGGCGCTGGGCGCGGTGTTCATTTCCGCCGTGTGCTTCTTCCTGCTGTCGATCTTCCGCATCCGTGAATGGATCATCAACAGTATTCCGCTGCCGCTGCGCTCGGCGATTGCTGCCGGTATCGGCCTGTTCCTGGCGCTGATCGCCCTGCACAACGCCGGTATCGTGGTCAGCAACCAGGCGACCATGGTCGGCCTCGGCGACCTGAAACAACCGGCGCCGATCCTCGCCACCCTCGGTTTCGCCCTGATCGTTGCCCTTGAAGCCCTGAAAGTGCGCGGCGCAGTGCTGATCGGCATTCTCGCGGTAACCATCGTCTCGATCGTGATGGGCTTCACCCCGTTCGGCGGCGTGACGTCGATGCCGCCTTCGCTGGCCCCGACCTTCCTGCAACTGGACATCAAGGGCGCTCTGGACATCGGTCTGGTCAGCGTGATCTTCGCCTTCCTGTTCGTCGACCTGTTCGACAACTCCGGCACCCTGATCGGCGTCGCCAAGCGCGCCGGCCTGATGGGCAAGGACGGCCACATGCCGAAAATGGGCCGTGCGCTGATCGCCGACAGTACCGCTGCGATGGCCGGTTCGCTGCTGGGCACCTCGACCACCACCAGCTACATAGAATCCGCTGCGGGCGTGAGTGCCGGCGGCCGCACCGGCCTGACTGCCATCGTCGTCGCGATCCTGTTCCTGCTGGCGCTGTTCTTCTCGCCACTGGCTGCCAGCGTGCCGGCATTCGCCACCGCACCGGCGCTGCTGTTCGTCGCCGTGCTGATGACTTCGGGCCTGGCGGAAATAGACTGGGAAGACATCACCGTCGCCGCGCCGGTCGTGGTCACCGCCCTGGCGATGCCTTTCACCTATTCCATCGCCAACGGCATCGCCTTCGGCTTCATCGCCTGGACTGCGATCAAACTGCTGTCCGGCCGCGCCCGTGAGCTGAACCCGGCGCTGGTGATCCTGTCGATTCTGTTCGTGATCAAGCTGGGTTGGTTCAACGCATGACTTTTGATTCCCAGGCCTACGCCGCACAACTCGAAGACAAGGTCACGCGCCTGCGTGACCTGCTGGCCCCGTTCGATGCACCGGAGCCAACGGTGTTCGACTCGCCGCTGCAGAACTTCCGCCTGCGCGCCGAATTCCGCCTGTGGCGCGAGGGTGGCGAGCGTCACTACGCGATGTTCTCGCAGGATGACAAACGCACGCCGATACTGATCGAAGAGTTTCCGATCGCCAGCCTGCGCATCAACCAGCTGATGCCGCAATTGAAAGCGGCCTGGCAGGCCAGCGCGGCGCTGAGCCACAAGCTGTTCCAGGTGGAGTTTCTGACCACCCTGGCCGGCGACGCGATGATCACCCTGTGCTATCACCGTCCGCTGGACGAACACTGGCACGCGGCGGCGACCAAACTGGCGGCGGATCTGGGCGTCAGCATCATCGGTCGCTCCAAGGGCAAACGCGAAGTACTCGGCCTGGATTACGTGGTCGAGAAACTCGACGTCGGCGGTCGCACATTCAGCTATCGCCAGCCGGAAGGCGCATTCACCCAACCGAACGGCACCGTGAACCAGAAGATGCTCAACTGGGCATACGAAGCGCTGGGCGATCGCAGCGACGATCTGCTGGAGCTGTATTGCGGCAACGGCAACTTCACCCTGCCGCTGGCAACCCGCGTGCGCAAAGTGCTGGCCACCGAAATCAGCAAGACCTCGGTCAACGCCGCGTTGAGCAACCTCGCCGAAAACGCTGTGGATAACGTGACTCTGGTGCGCCTGTCTGCCGAAGAGCTGACCGAAGCCCTGAACGAAGTTCGCCCGTTCCGCCGCCTGCACGGCATCGACCTGAAAAGCTACGAATTCGGTAGCGTGTTCGTCGACCCGCCACGGGCCGGCATGGACCCGGACACCTGCGAACTGACCCGTCGCTTCGACAACATCCTGTACATCTCCTGCAACCCGGAGACCCTGGCGGCCAACATCGCCCAGCTGCACGACACGCACCGCATCACCCGCTGCGCGCTGTTCGACCAGTTCCCGTGGACTCACCACATGGAATCCGGCGTGCTGCTGACCCGACGTTGATCGCAAGTGCCAGAAACAAGAAAGCCGTCCTCACCGACGGCTTTTTTGTGCCTGTTCATGGCACGGGATCGATCTTGCGCGGGCGCCCGCCCTTCCTGCCGTTGGCCCGCGCAGCTTCAGCTTTCGCGGTGCTGCTCTGGCGACCATTGCGCGAAGCGATCACCGAGGCGGCCATGGCCATCAATGGCTGACTGGCGGAGATCATGCCGGCGATGGAAACCTGCAGGTCCTTGCCTTCGTGGCACAGCGCGGTGCCGGCAAAGCCGACGTGCAATCCGGTGAAATCTTGCGGTTCGAAATCATCGAATTCCCGGTAGAGATTCACTGGCAGCAGCACGCCGCTGTCGTCCTCGAAGTGAATCACCAGGCATGGTTTCTGAAAGGCCACCGACACGGCTTGCAGGCTGCTGCGACGACGCACGCCGCCACGGTCGACGGCTTCGTCCAGACGTTTTTCCGTGACGGGCCGATCCGCGTGCAACGCGGCTTTGACTGTTTTCATAATTCTATTTCCACTCCTTCGTTGGCGCCGAACAGAGCCAACAGGGTTTTGTTGACCTCAGGCTCGTAATACGCCGATCCGATCCTGAAACTCGTGCTGGCGACTTCCCGCAGCACCGCCACCTGATTCGACTGTCCGTCCCACCACTGATTGTCGAGACACGCCGTTCGCAATCGAGTCCACCAGATCCAGCGCGCCCGCCGCAGATGATCGGTTTCGCGCAGCGACTGGCGCAGCCCTTCAAGCAGGCTGACCGGCGGTCGATGCGACAACGGCACCACATCCCACAGTTCAACGCCGTTGTGCCAGAAACTGAATTTGAAGCGGGCGCTCCAGGTGCCTGCATCCACATGCGCGTGGGGCGGACAATGTTCGTCATGCAACATGATCACCACTGACAATCCTTTGTAACTGCATACCTTCATGCTACCCATCCGTTAGGTTTAAAGTTTCAACACTTGCCATCCCCTGGCAAAGCTGACCATCGGCACCAACGCCTGCGATGGCCGTTACCTTTCGAGCCTAGTGCGGGAGCCGTAAAAGCCGCGGGCAAAATGGTAAGCAGTTCTTTCGCAGCGACCGCGCATTTGCTACATACGAAGACTCATTCCCCGGTGTAATCAATCATGCAGCGACACTTCGACGATCTTCAGCTGGGCAGCATCGAGTTGTTTTGCCTGGCCGCCGAGTGCGGCAGTTTCACCGGCGCGGCGCAGGCGGCTTCGGTGACGCCGGCAGCGGTCAGCCGCTCGGTGTCACGCATGGAGGAACGCCTGGGCGTGCGGCTGTTCGCGCGCACTACCCGCAGCGTGAAACTGACCGACAGCGGCCGTCGCTATTACGAAGAATGCCGTCAGGCGCTGGCGCAACTGGTCGAGGCGCAACGGGAAGTCATGGGCCAGCAGCAGGAACCGTCCGGCACCCTGCGTATCAGTATTCCTACGACCTACGCCCATCATCGGATCCTGCCGCTGCTGCCGGCCTTTCGTGCGCGCTTCCCGCAGGTGAAGGTCGACATGCACATCAGTAACCGCAACATCGACTTCGTCGGCGAGGGTTACGACATGGCGATCCGCGTGCGGGCGATTCCCGATTCCGGCCTGATCGCCCGCCATCTGGAAGATGCGGCGCTGGTGATGGTTGCCAGCCCCGATTACCTCAAACGCGCGGGCACGCCACAGACCCTCGAGGACCTCGAACAGCACGAGTGCATCCAGTACGAACTGCCCAGCAGTGGGCGGCGGATCACCTGGCTGTTTTACGACGAGGACGCGCCACGGGAAATCCTCGCCGAGGGCAATTTTTGCTGTTCAGACGATGTGCTCGGTGGCGTGACTCTGGCCAGAAACGGTGCCGGGTTGTTCCAGACCTATCGTTTCATCGTCGAAAAAGAACTGGCCGACGGCTCGCTGATAGAAGTGCTCAAACCCTACAGCGGACGCTCGCGACCGTTCACCTTGCTGTACCCGCAGAATCGCCATATGCCGCTGCGCGTCAGGGCTTTCATCGATTTTCTGGTCGAGCAGTTGCCGCACTGAATTGCACCAGTGTGCGATCACCGCACACAAAACCGGGCTGTCGATGCAGAGCAATTGATTAAAGTAACCATCTAGTACAATTTAACTCCACAGGTCGAAACCCTCGGCCCAAGCCAAAAACAATAAGTGGAGTTTGCCCCCATGCCCCCTATCGTTCTGGTGCTCAACGGCCCGAACCTGAACCTGCTCGGCACCCGTGAACCGGCGACCTACGGTCACGAAACCCTGGCCGACATCTCAGCCCTGTGCGGGCGCGCCGCCGAAGAGTTCGGCCTGGCCGTGGAGTTTCGCCAGACCAATCACGAAGGCGAACTGCTCGACTGGATTCACGGCGCCCGCCAGCGCTGCGCCGGCATCGTGATCAACCCGGCCGCCTGGACTCACACCTCGGTCGCGATCCGCGACGCATTGGTCGCCAGCGAATTGCCGGTGATCGAAGTGCACCTGTCCAACGTCCACGCCCGCGAGCCGTTCCGTCACCACTCGTTCGTCTCGGCCATCGCCACGGCCGTGATGTGCGGCTTCGGCAGCCACGGTTATCGACTGGCTCTGGAACATTTCAGCCAGCGGCTGAAGGGGTGATCCGCATGAACCGCAACAACGTGATACTCGCCGGGCTGATCGGCGCCGGCATCCAGGCCTCCCGCACCCCGGCGCTGCATGAACACGAAGGTGACGAACAGGGCCTGCGTTACCTGTACCGGCTGATCGACCTCGATCAACTGCAACTGGACAGCAACGCCCTGCCCGACCTGTTGTTGGCCGCCGAACGAATGAATTACACCGGCCTGAACATCACCTTCCCGTGCAAGCAGGCAATCATCCCGCTGCTCGATGAGCTGTCCGCGGAAGCCCGAGGCATCGGCGCCGTGAACACGGTGGTGCTGAAGGACGGCAAACGCGTCGGCCACAACACCGATTGCCTGGGTTTCGCCGAAGGTTTTCGTCGCGGCCTGCCAGACGTCGCCCGCGAATGTGTGGTCCAGATGGGCGCCGGTGGCGCAGGCGCGGCAGTAGCCCACGCATTGTTGAGCGAAGGCGTCCAGCAACTGAGCATTTTTGATGTGGACGTGGAGCGCGCCGAAAGCCTGGCCAACAACCTCAACCAGCATTTCGGCGCTGGCCGGGCGATTGCCGGGCATGATCTGGCGAGCACACTGAGTCAGGCCGATGGCTTGGTAAACACCACGCCGATGGGCATGGCCAAATTGCCAGGCATGCCCGTGCCGACGGAATTGCTGCGACCCGAGTTGTGGGTAGCGGAGATCGTATATTTCCCGCTGGAAACCGAACTGCTGCGCAACGCCCGCGCCCAGGGTTGCCGAACCCTGGATGGCGGCAACATGGCGGTATTTCAGGCAGTGAAGGCGTTTGAGCTGTTCAGCGGCAAGGTGCCGGATGCGCAGCGAATGCTCGCGCATTTTCAAAGCATGAATGGATAAAACCGTGAGGGGGCGACGCCCCCTCGACTTCGGTCACGCCTGCAGGTAACGCAGCACCGACTCGCAAATCATCTCGCGATGACGCTGCTTGATGCTTTCGTCCGGCAGGTCGATCTGAAAGATCTCACCGAACGTGTGGCGGTTCGACACGCGATAGAAGCAGAACGAACTGATCAGCAGATGCACGTCCAGCGCGTCGAGCCCGGCGCGGAACACCCCTTCTTCAGCACCGCGACGCAGAATCTCGCCCAGGGAATCGAGGATGGTGTTGTTCATCGCCTTGATCGCGTCGGAACGCTTCACGTACTCGGCGTTGTGGATGTTTTCGATGCTGACGATCCGCACGAAATCGACGTTGCGATCGTGGTGATCGAATGTGAACTCCACCAGACGCCGGATCGCTTCCACCGGCGGCAATTCGGCCAGGTGCAGACGGTTTTCGGTGCTGCGGATATCGCCGTAGAGCTTCTCCAGCACCTCGACGTACAACTGCTCCTTGCTGCCGAAGTAGTAATAGATCATGCGCTTGGAGGTGTGGATGCGCTCGGCGATCGCGTCGACGCGAGCACCGGACAGACCCTGCTGGACGAACTCGACGATCGCCTCCTGCAGGATATTCTCGCGGGTCTTTTCCGGGTTGTTCTTGCGACTTTTGCGCGGCTCTACCGCTGGTAGATCGGGGGCTGCGGAAAGTTCTGAAGTCATCGTCATTGCGGGCTCACGGCCATCACTGCACAGGCTGGCGATTATGGGCCGCGCGCCCCAGTGAAGGAAGCCGCGAGACCCGTGTTTAATCCCGCGTTTACGAATTTCCTACAACTTGGCCTGGCGAACCGCGCCACTGCGTGATTTGGCCATCGCCGCCAGCCGCACCGCGACGTTGGCCGCGCCATAACCGGCGTAACCGTTCTTGCGCTGGATGATCTCGAAGAAGAAGCGTCCTTCGAACGGCTCGGTGTAGACGTGGAACAACTCGCCGCCCTGCGCATCGCGGTCGTACAGCACGTTGTAGTACGCCAGCTCGCTGAGGAATTCGTCATCGAAATCGAAGCGCGCCGCCAGATCGTCGTAATAATTCAGCGGGATGTCCAGCAGCGGCACGCCCGCCTCTTTCGCCCGGCTGACTTCGGCGAAGATATCGTCGCAATCGAAGGCGATGTGATGCACCCCGGAGCCGCGATAACTCGACAGCGCGTGTGAGATCGCGGTGTTGCGGTTCTCGGAAATGTTCAGCGGCAGACGGATCGAACTGTCGCGGCTACGCAGCGCGCGACTCTTCACCAGACCGTACGGGTCGGGTAGGACCACTTCATCGTCGGCCTCGAAGTCCAGCAGGCTCTTGTAGAACAGCACCCAACTGTCGAGGCTGTCCGCCGGCAGCGCCATGGCCATGTGATCGATGCGCTTGAGGCCGCCGCGCGCCACAGCGTCCGGCAGCAGATTGAAATCGGTGCCGTAGACGTCCGCCTCCTGATCCACCAGATAAATCAGGCTGCCGTCCGGCGCACGCACCGCCGCCAGCTCCAGCTCGTTGGGGCCGACCAGTCCGCGATACGGCTGACCTTTATAGGCGACGGCGCGGGCCAGCGCACTGGCGCTGTCCTTGACCCGCACGGCGGTGGCGCACAGCGACGGGCCGTGGGCCTCAAAAAAGCTGTGGCCGAACGAATAGGGTTCAGAGTTGAGGATCAGGTTGATATCGCCCTGACGCAACAAGCTGACGCTCTTGGAGCGATGCTGGCCGGCCTTGACGAAACCCAGCCGTTCCAGCCAGTTCGACAGCTTGGCGCCGAGGCTTTCATCCACGGCGAACTCCAGAAACTCGATGCCGTTGTATTCGCTGGCCTTCGGCGTCTCGAAGAGGATTTCGCGGTTATCCACAGGGCGGATTTCCTGCTCCAGACGCTGGCGGGTTTTCTCCTCCAGGTACAGCAGCGAACGCAAACCGTCCGCCGCATTGGCCCGAGGCGGCGCGGCACGGAAGCCGTCGTTGAAGATTTCCAGCGACAGCGGCCCGGTGTAGCCACTCTGAATGATCGGCGCGAGGAAACCCGGCAGATCGAATTCGCCCTGCCCCGGGAAGCAGCGGAAATGCCGGCTCCACTCCAGCACGTCCATCGCCAGGATCGGCGCGTCGGCCATCTGCACAAAGAAAATCTTGTCGCCGGGAATCTCGGCAATCGCCCGTGGATCGCCCTTGAGCGACAAGGTATGGAAGCTGTCGAGCAACACGCCGAGGGCCGGGTGATCGGCCTGACGCACGATGTCCCAGACCTGTTGATAAGTATTGACGTGACGGCCCCAGGCCAGCGCTTCATAACCGATGCGCAAGCCACGGGCGCCGGCGTGTTCGGCCAGCAGACGCAGATCGTCTATTAGGATCTGTTGCTCGCCGATACTGTCGGGGGAAGCGTTGCTGCAGACCAGCACCAGGTCGGTGCCCAGTTCCTGCATCAGATCGAACTTGCGTTCGGCCCGCTCAAGATTGCGCTCCAGACGATCGCGGCGGCAGCCTTCGAAATCGCGGAACGGCTGGAACAGCGTGATGGCGATCCCGAGATCGGCGCACATCTGCCGGATTTCCCGGGGGCTGCCGTCGTAATACAGAAGGTCGTTCTCGAAAATCTCCACCCCGTCGAACCCGGCGGCGGCAATGGCTTCGAGTTTTTCCGGCAGGGTTCCGCTCAAGGAAACGGTGGCAATGGATCGCTGCATGTTTCAACTCCCGGTGGAGACGTCGGCTACGAAAATTGCGCCGCTTTTATAGGGTGAGCGAATTATTGGTCCCGGTTTATCATTGAGCAATTTAAAGTGTACTACCCGGTTAGTTTTGCGTGCGATTATCGAACACAATGCCGGTTTGGCGAATTGACGATTTTTCGTCCACTGCCCAACATCCCTCTCACCTTGAGTCCGGAACTGAACCACCGGTCGCAGCGTGCACAAAAAAAGCACACCAAATAACAAATCCAAAAACGGGTGGAACACATGATTCCTTCACAGACTTCCCGCATGGCTCCGGCCATGAGCACTGCCACGGGTGGCATCGGCGACAAGATCCGCGGCGCCATGGCCGTCGGCAAGACCCGTTGGGGCATGCTGGCGCTGGTGTTTTTCGCCACCACCCTGAACTACATCGACCGCGCCGCCCTCGGCGTCATGCAGCCGATCCTCGCCAAGGAAATGAGCTGGACGGCGATGGACTACGCCAACATCAACTTCTGGTTTCAGGTCGGCTACGCGATCGGCTTCGTGCTGCAAGGGCGGCTGATCGACCGGGTCGGCGTCAAGCGCGTGTTCTTCTGCGCGGTGCTGCTCTGGAGCCTGGCCACCGGCGCCCACGGCCTGGCGACCTCGGCGGTGGGCTTCATGGTCTGCCGGTTCATCCTCGGCCTCACCGAAGCGGCCAACTATCCAGCCTGCGTGAAAACCACACGCCTGTGGTTCCCGGCCGGCGAGCGCGCCGTGGCCACCGGCATCTTCAACGCCGGCACCAACGTCGGCGCGATGTTCACCCCGATGCTGCTGCCGCTGATCCTTCACGTGTGGGGCTGGCAGGCCGCGTTCCTGTGCATGTCGGCACTGGGCGGGATCTGGCTGCTGTTCTGGGGCCTGAAGTATTTCAACCCGGAAGATCACCCGAGCGTTAAACAGTCGGAGCTGGAATACATCCAGAAAGAAGTCGAACCGGAACAGGCCCGCGTGCCGTTCTCGAAAATCCTGCGGATGCGCGGCACCTGGGCCTTCGCCCTCGCCTACTCGCTGACTGCGCCGGTGTTCTGGTTCTACCTGTACTGGCTGCCGCCGTTTCTCAATCAGCAATACAACCTGGGCATCAACGTCACCCAGATGGGCATTCCGCTGATCATCATCTACGTCACCGCCGACTTCGGCAGCGTGGGCGGCGGGATTCTCTCTTCGTTCCTGATCGGTCGCGGCATGAACTCGATCAAGGCACGGCTGCTGTCGATGTTCCTGTTCGCCTGCTGCATCATCGGCGTGGTCATGGCCGCCGGCTCCGCCAACCTGTGGATCGCGGTTGCCGCCATCTCCCTGGCCATCGGCGCGCATCAGGCCTGGACCGCCAACATCTGGAGCCTGGTGATGGACTACACGCCCAAGCACATGATGAGCACGGTGTTCGGTTTCGGCGGCATGTGCGCGGCGATCGGCGGGATGTTCATGACCCAGATCGTCGGCCACATCCTGACCGTCACCAACAACAACTACACCGTGCTGTTCACCCTGATCCCGGCGATGTACTTCATTGCGCTGACCTGGATGTACTTCATGGCACCGCGCAAGATTCCTACCGTCACCGAGTAGCCCTTCAATACTGAGAAGCCGTCCTGCATCGACCGGCCTGATTCCAGGCCGGTTTTGCTTTCAGCGCCGGCTCTGCTGCCACGCTGCCGCCAGCCCGCTGCAACAGATCACCGCGATCCCGATCACCGTCATCAGGGTCGGCGTGTGAGCAAACAGCAACCAGCCCAACAACCCCGCGAACACGATCTGGCAATAACCGAACGGCGCCAGCAACGCCGGCGCGGCATGACGGAACGCCTGGGTCAGAAACAGGTGCGCGGTCATTCCGCAACTGCCCAGCGCCAGCATCAACAACGCATGCCCCAGGCTCGGCACCTGCCAGAAGAACGGCACCAGCGCACTCATCACCAGCGTGTTGCACAACCCGGCGAAAAAGTTGCTGGTGGTCGGGCTGTCGATTTCCGCGAGCTTGCGGGTGAGCAACTGATAGAAGCAGAAAAACAGCGCCGAGCAGAACGGCAAGAGAATCGCCGGGGTGAACAAGTCACCGCCCGGATGGACGATGATCAGCACACCGATGAACCCGCACACCACCGCGATCCATTGACCGCGCGTCACCCGTTCCTTGAGCAACGGCACCGACAGCGCCGTCACCAGCACCGGCGCAAGAAAGTTGACCGCCGTGGCCTCGGCCAGCGGGATGTACAGCAACGCCGTGGTGAAAAACAGGCTGGTGCCCAACAGGCACAACGCCCGCGCCAACTGCCACAACGGACGTTTGGTGCGCAGCACGCGCAGCCCGGACTGCGGCAGGAAAATCCCCGCCATCAGCAGCGTGTGCACCAGATACCGCGCCCACACCACCATGACGATCGGATAAAAACCCGAAAGGTATTTCGACAGCGCGTCGTGACTGGAGAACAGGAAGGTTGCCACGACAATCAGCAAGATCCCCTTGAAGGGTTGGTTGACGCCGGAAAGCGGAGTGCTGACGGTCATTGGCTCTCTCTGAATGAAAAATAAACGGTGACGAGGACGCGTGCGCCCTCGCCCCTTGAAGCAGACTTAAAGCCGGGCCAACAATTCCCGTGTCCGGTCGATCGCCATTTGCGCACGCTGCAAACCACTCACGCCTTGCTCCAGCAATTTGACCGTGGGAATTTCCAGACTCAGGGGAAGGTTAGCCGGAAGACTGCGCAACAAGCCGCTCAAGTCACAATCGCCCTCGCCGGGAAACCGTCGTTCGTTGCGGGCCTGACGCAAGATCTCGGCCATGTCCGTCGGCCTCGGCCCGGCAACATCGCACAACTGTGCATAGCGCAGCCGTGAGGCTGGCACACCGTCCAGATCTTCCAGCCGCGATCCGGAACGGTCGAAGTGAAACGCATCGACCAGCACCGCCCCGTTTTCGCGCCCGGCGTTGTCGACGATGCGCAACGCCTGTTCGAGATTGCGCGCATCGGTCCACGGCATGAACTCCAGATGCGGGTGCAAACCGTAGGGCGCCGCCAGATCGCAGAGTGCTGCGAAATTATCGGTGAGCCGCTGCTCGTCGGGATCGTTACCGGCGACCAGCAATTCACTGGCACCGAACTCCGCGCCGATGCTGAGCAGCTTCTCGAAATCCGCGACCACTGTCTGCGGTTTCAAACGCAGGATTTCCACGTCGAGCACGCCGACTCCGGTATCACGCAAACGCGCGAGTGTCTGACGCCGCAAACCGCCATCGGCTACCAACGGGAAGTGATATTCCTCGGGCGTCGCCGGCTCCAGACGCAGGCCGACATGGCTGTAACCGGCACGGGCGGCGACCTCGACCATCTCGGGTGGCGACAGCTCCAGCACGGTCAGGCTGGCCAGGGACAGAATTCGTTCGTTCATGTTCAGGCCTCGATCTGCGCAGGTTCGGTGGCGCGACCGCTGGCCGCTGCTTCACGGATGGCCTCGACCAGTGCCAGGGTGCGGGCAGCGTCGGTGGCACTCACCAGCGGTTCAACCTCCCGTCGTGCGACGCGGACGAAATGCTGCAACTGCAATCGCAGGGCTTCGTCAGGCGTGAACGGTTCGTCGACCGACAGCAACGGCTCATGCCAACCGGCGTCCACCTGCTCGGCGCTGTAATGCCAGCGCTTGAGTTGCGGAATGCTCAAGGCCCCGGCTGTTCCCGCCAGCAAGTAACAAGGCTGATCGGCCTGACGCGGATAGACCGGGTTCTCCCCGGAGTTCAACTCCCAGCTCCACGGCGCCGCCACCGCATCGGAACCGGTCAGGCTGCCCAGCGCTCCGCCGTCGAATTGCAGCAGGATCGCCGCGCTGTCTTCATTGGCAAAACCGCGCACCGAACGGTCGGTGATCGCCTGCACCGAACGCACTTCGCCGCACAGGTGACGCAGCAGATCGAGGTCGTGGATCAGATTGGTCAGCAACATTCCGGCACCTGCTTCGCGCCGCCACGCCGTTTCGAAATACTGGTCAGGCTTGCGCAGCTGGAACAACGCAGTCACCAGCGTCAGCCGTCCCAACGCTCCGCCCTTGACCAGTTCATGGGCCCGCACGATCAACGGATTGTGCCGCCGATGATGACCAACCAGCACCGGCACGCCGCTGCGCTTCACCGCTGCCACCAGTTCCCGCGCTTCATCCAGGTTTACGCCCACCGGTTTTTCCAGCAACACCGGAACACCAGCCGCCAGGCAATCCAGTGCAGTGCTGACGTGCTGATTATTCGGATTGGCGACGATCACTGCGTCTGGCCGGTTCTGCTCCAGCATCTGACGGTGATCGGCGAAATGCGCCACACCCCACTCCGCTGCCAGGGCCGGTGCCTGAGGGCCGGGATCGGCCACGGCGCATAACGTGGCCTCAGCGAGATTTTTCAGGTGCCGGTAATGTTGCTGGCCCATGTTGCCGGCGCCGATCAAGGCGATTCGAAGGGGCGGGTTCAAGGTGCGATCCTCTTGTGATTGTTGTGGGAAAACTCACTCCATCAACAATTTAGAACCCGGTTCCATATTCTCACACCCGCCCGACTGAAAAGTGGGCGAACAGCGCACAGCTTTGCTTAAACGAACAACTCCGAGGCCAGGCTGGCCGCCGACAATTCCTCGGTAAACGTCAGCAACAGCGGCGCCAGTTCATGCAATCGCGCCCCCGGCATCCGGGCGCTTGGCCCGGCGATGCTGAGCACGCCGATCACCCGTCCATCGGCGGGATGTTTCACCACGGCAGCAATCGCCGAAGTGCCGACCGCCGAGCTTTCTTCCACACAGGCATAGCCCTGTTCCCTAGCCACGCGCAGGCGTTCGAGCAGTTCAATATTGGAGCGCGGCGCGTTGGGCCCGATATCCGCCGGCACCTCCGCGCCCTGGCGCTCGACCAGCGATAACGCCTCGGCGTCGCTCATGCACGCCAGCCACGCATGGCCCGACGCGGTGTAGAACAGCGGCGCATCGCGGCCCATGTCCGGGTCGTAACGCAGGCCGGTGCGCGCGCCCTGGGCCTTGGCGATCCAGGTCTGGCGCTCGCCGTCGATCACCCCAAGGCGCACCAGCTCACCGGTTTCCTGGGCCAGCCGATCGAGCACCGGCTGCACGATGTCGGCACCGCTGCTCGACAGGTACTGGAAGCCCATCGCAACCAGTTTGGTTGACAGGTGATAGCGCAACGTCTCCGGGTTCTGCCGCACGTAACCCAGGCGGATCAGCTCGGCGAGCAGGCGGTGCGTCGCGCTCTTCGGAATGTCCAGTTGCTCGGCCAGAGTCTGCATCGGCAGCCCGCGCGGATCACTGGTGAGGCTTTCCAGCACGCTGAAAACCCGTTCGATTTGACTGCCGGCCATGGTGCGCTCTCGGTGAAATTTCGCCGATTCTAGAAGACATCCCGAGGAATGCGAAATCTGGAACCTGGCGTCCGATAACCGCCCACTTTGCGCGTCAGTCGGTTGATATGCTTCGCCCGCACTGGTTATTTTCTGGAACATGATTCTAAAAACAATTGATTACTGGAGCCCTTGCTGATGCCTGCCCTTCCTGATATCGACTGCGACGTTCTGGTGGTCGGCTCCGGCGCCGCCGGTTTGTCGGCCGCCGTCACCGCCGCCTGGCATGGTTTGAAGGTCATCGTGGTGGAAAAGGATCCGGTGTTGGGCGGCGCCACCGCGTGGTCCGGCGGCTGGGCGTGGGTGCCGTGCAATCCGCTGGCCCGGCGCGCCGGGATCGTGGAAGACGTGGAACTGCCGCGCACCTATCTGCACCACGAACTCGGCGAGCACTACGACCCGGCCATGATCGACGCCTTCCTTGAGGCCGGCCCGCGCATGGTGGCGTTCTTCGAAAAACACACCGCCCTGCAATTCGCCGACGGCAACGCCATCGCCGACATCCACGGTGAAACACCGGGCGCCGGCACCGGTGGACGCTCGGTGATTGCCGCCCCCTATGACGGACGAAAGGTCGGGCGCCTGCTCAAGCGTCTTCGTACAACCATGCGCGAAACATCGTTCATGGGCATGCCGATCATGGCCGGCGCGGATCTGTCGGCGTTTCTCAATCTGACCCGCTCGTTGTCGGCGGCCTGGCACGTGACCCGGCGTTTCACTCGCCATCTGCTGGACCTGGCGTTGCATGGCCGGGCGATGCAACTGGTTAACGGCGTGGCGCTGGTGGCGCGGCTGGCGAAATCCGCCGAAGACCTCGGCGTACTGCTGTGGGAATCGGCGCCGGTAACCGAACTGCTGCGCGACGAATCACGCATCACCGGCGCTCGCGTAAACACCGCAAAAGGCCCGGTCACTGTCCATGCCCGCAAAGCCGTGGTGCTCGCGGCCGGCGGGTTTGCCAACGACATCGAGCGGCGCACAGCGTTGTTCCCTCGCACGCCCACTGGTCATGAGCATTGGGCGCTGCCTCCGCTGGCAGTCAATGGCGACGGTCTGCGACTGGGCGAAACCGCTGGGGGCCGGGTCAACACCGATGTGGCCTCGCCCGTGGCCTGGGCCCCGGTCTCGCAAGTGCCACATTCCGACGGCAGCATCGGCCATTTCCCACACATCATCGAACGCGGCAAACCGGGCGTCATCGGTGTACTGCGCAACGGCCAGCGCTTCGTCAACGAAGCCAACGGCTATTACGACTACGTCAGCGCCATGGTCGCCGCCGCCCCCGAAGGCGAAGAGGTCGCGTCCTGGCTGATCTGCACCCGCGCGTTCCAGCGACGTTACGGGCTCGGCATATCGCGGCCGTTTCCGGTTCCGGTGTCAGGTTTTATCCGCAGCGGCTATCTGAAAACCGGCAATACCCTTGAGGAATTGGCCACTGCATGCGGCATCGATCCGAACGGCTTACGCGCCACTCTCCATGACTACAACTACCATGCCCGGCACGGCGAAGACCCGCTGTTCGGTCGCGGCTCGACCCCGTACAACCGCAAACAGGGCGATCCCGCGCAACAGCCCAATCCGTGCGTGGCGCCTATCGAACAAGGCCCGTTCTACGCGGTGAAGGTTCAGCCGGGCTGCTTCGGCACCTTCGCCGGGCTCAAGGTCAACCCGCACGCGCAAGTGCTCGACGCCGAAGACCGGCCCATCGCCGGGCTCTACGCCGCCGGTGGCGACATGGCCAGCATCATGGGCGGGCATTATCCGGCGGGCGGGATCAACCTCGGCCCGGCGCTGACTTTCGGTTACATCGCAGCCCGGCACATGGCGGGCGTCACGGCTTTCGAACAGGAGATCGACCATGCAGCACATCGTTAACAGACAAGGACTGAACCTGCCAAAACTCGGCCTCGGCACCTGGCCGATGCTCGGCGACGAATGCACTCGCGCCGTAGAGCAAGCCCTGGAACTCGGTTACCGGCACATCGACACGGCAGCCGCCTACAACAACGAAGACGCAGTCGGACAGGCGCTGGCGAATACGCCGACACCCCGCGAGCAGATCCACGTCACCACCAAGGTCTGGTGGGACCAGTTGCAACCGGACGCCATGCGTCACTCGCTGGAGCGCAGCCTCAAGGCGTTGCGCAGCGAGTACGTCGACCTGTTCATGATCCATTGGCCGACCACCGACTGGGACTTGCCCCGCACCCTTGAAACCCTCGCATCGTTCAAGGAACAGGGGCTGGCTCGCAACATCGGCGTGGCGAATTTTCCGCTGCCGCTGCTGCGCAAAGTCGTCGAGGAATACGGTATTCCTCTGTCAGCCATTCAGGTCGAATACCACGTCCTGCTCGGACAAAACGCTCTGCTCGACTACGCCCGTCAACACGATCTGGCGCTGACGGCCTACACACCGCTGGCACGCAACAAGGTATCGGAGATTCCACAGATTCAGCAGATCGCTGAAAAACACGGTGTGCTGCCGACCCAGGTCGCGCTGAAATGGCTGCTGGATCAGGACAACGTCGCGGCGATTCCCAAGGCCAGCAGCAAGATCAATCAACTGGCCAACCTGGCCTCACTGAATGTCGAACTGGACGATGAGGACCGTACTTTGATCGCCGCGTTGTCCAAGCGCGAACGTCAGGTCAGCCCGGACTTCGCGCCGGTGTGGGATGCCTTCGACCGCTGACACCTGACCCGACGAAAGAAATCCGCCGGCGGATTGAATTCCCGGCGCCCGCGCTCGTCAATAACAGGCCCGACCTCGTCACCCCGAGGCCGGGCCTTTGTGCGTGTGTGCGAATAGACGGACGACCGGACTGGCGCCACACTCACACACCAGCAACACTCATCACCACGATCAAACAGAGGATTCCCACATGCTATGGAAAAAAGGCCGACGCAGTGACAACGTCGTCGATGCCCGTGGCGATGACACGGGTGGTGGTGGCGGCATGCGTTTCGGCGGCGGCAAGGGACTCAGCCTCGGGGCGATCCTGCTGATTGTCGGTATCGGCTGGATCACCGGGCAGGACCCGCTGCAGATCCTCGGCCAGCTCACCGGCCAAGGCACACAGCAAGTCGCACCGACTTCGCAAACCCGTCAGGCACCGCCGGCCAACGATGAACAGGCCGAATTCGTGCGCTCGATCCTCGGCGACACCGAAGACACCTGGGGCGCGATCTTCCAGCAGGCCGGCCGGCAATATAAGGATCCGACCCTGGTGCTGTTCAGCAACCGGGTCAATTCCGCCTGCGGTCTGGCGACCTCGGCCACCGGTCCGTTCTATTGCCCGGCAGACCAGAAGGTCTATCTGGACATGGCGTTTTTCCAGGAAATGGCCCAGCGCTTCAAGGCTGCGGGCGACTTTGCCCAGGCCTACGTGATCGCTCACGAAGTCGGACACCATGTGCAGACGCTTCTCGGCGTCTCGGCGAAAATTCAGACAGCCCGCCAGCAAGGCCGGCAGATGGAAGGTGATGGCGGTCTGCTGGTGCGTCAGGAACTGCAAGCCGATTGTCTGGCCGGAGTCTGGGCCTACAACGCGCAGAAGCGTCTGAACTGGCTGGAACCGGGCGACATCGAAGAAGCCTTGAACGCAGCGAACGCCATCGGTGATGATCGCCTGCAACAACAGGGTCAGGGCCGTGTGGTGCCGGACTCGTTTACCCACGGTACGTCGGCGCAAAGGGTGCGCTGGTTCAAAACCGGATTCGCCCAGGGCCAGGTCGGCCAGTGCGATACCTTTGCGGCGAAAAACCTGTAAATGCATAAATGGCTGTTGGCTTTACTGTTCATCGGCGGCACCGCCCAAGCGGCCGGCGTCGACGCAATCAGTCCCGGGCGCCTGCAATTGCAGGCCGGCGAAATGGCGGTGGGCATCGGCCCGGCGCCGGCGAAAATCGAGCGCGTGCTGATCGTCATTCATGGCCGTCTGCGCAATGCCGAGACCTATCGCAAAAGCGGCGAAGTCGCGGCGGAACTGGCCGGGCAAACCGCCAACACCCTGGTGATCGCCCCGCAGTTTCTCAACGAAAGCGATGTGTCGCTCTACTCGCTGCCCGCCAGCGTGTTGCGCTGGCAAGGCAACGACTGGATGGGCGGCGGGTTATCCACAGGGCCGAACCCGCTGAGTTCCTACGCCGCACTGGACGAAATCGTCGGAAGGCTGAGCGATCGCAAGCAGTTTCCGGACGTGAAGCAGATCGTGATCTTCGGCCACTCCGGCGGCGCTCAGGTGGTACAGCGTTATGCGCTGCTGGCCCAGGAACAACCGGCGCTCAAGACCGAGGGCATTCGCTTGCGTTACGTGGTCGCTAACCCGTCGTCCTACGCCTACTTCAATGAGCAACGCCCGGTGGCCTTCGATCATGCCAAGTGCCCGGGTTTCAACCGCTGGAAGTACGGTCTGGTGGATCCGCCGATCTACTCGGGTGGGCAATCGCCCGCGCAGCTTGAAGGCCGTTACGTCAAACGCGAGGTGATTTATCTGCTGGGCCAGCAGGACACCGACCCGCAACACCCGGCGCTGGACAAGAGCTGCGCCGCCAAAGCCCAAGGGGCTTATCGACTGGAGCGCGGGAAGCTGTTTTTCGGTTACTTGCTGCGTCGTCACCCTGAAGGGGTGAATCAGCGCCTGATCGAAGTGCCCGGCGTCGGGCATAACGGCGACGGCATGCTGACCTCGCCGGAAGGCCAGAAAGCACTATTCGAACAATAAAAGACGGGGGCCGAAGCCCCCGTTTTTTTAGGCGAAAAGCATTCGCCGCAACTCCACACAATCCTTCGCATGCCAGTCGGTCAGCTCCGGCCACGGATTGTCCGGCAGGTTCACCAGCACCGTGTGGCTGCCCGCCGCCCGACCGCAATCAAGATCAAACCGGTAATCTCCGACCATCACCATCTCGCTCGCCGGCACTTGCCAGGCCTCGGCCAGTTTCAGCAGGCCACCCGGATGCGGTTTTGGCTGTGCTTCATCGCGACCCAGCACATCCTCCACCGCGAAGCAGTCGGCCAGGCCGATGGCCTCCAGCGTCACATGGGCCAACTCCCGCGCATTGCGGGTCAGGATGCCGAGGCGATAACCCCGGGCGTGCAGGTCGCGCACCAGCTCCACCGCGCCGACCGCCGGGGTCGAGCCGAGCGCCAGATCCCGCTCATGTTCCAGCAGCCACGCATGTTTCGCCGCCGCTTCCTCGGCGGGTAACGCCGCGAGGTGGGTGAGGATGTCGTCCTCCGGCGGGATCGACAGCGCCACGCGAATCGCCGCGAAGTCGTGCACGGCCACGGTCAGGGTGCCGTCCATGTCGAACACCCAGTGCCGCACATACGCCAGACTCATGCCCAGTCCTTGCGATGACGGATCAGGCCTTCCTGGGTCACCGACGCCACCAGTTGCCCGGCGCGGTTGAACACGCTGCCACGGGAGAACCCGCGCGAGTTGCCGGCCCATGGGCTATCCATGGCGTAGAGCAACCAGTCATCGGCACGCAGGTCGTTGTGGAACCACAACGCGTGGTCGAGGCTGGCGACCTGCATGTCTTTCTGCCAGACCGATTTGCCGTGCGGCAGCATCGAGGTGGTCAGCAGACCGAAGTCCGAGGCGTAGGCCAGCAGGTATTTGTGCAGCGCCGGGATGTCGGCCAACGCGCCGTCGGCACGGAACCACACGTACTTGACCGGATCCGCCGGTTGCGGGTTGTACGGGTCTTTTTCAGTGACCGGACGCACTTCAATCGGCTTCGGGCACAGCAGCTTTTCGCGCATGTGTTCCGGGATCAGGTGCGCGCGTTGCTGGGTCAGTTCCAGCTCCGACGGCAGGTTTTCCGGGCCGACCACTTGCGGCATCTGGCTCTGGTGCTCGAAGCCTTCTTCGTCGTACTGGAACGAAGCGCTGCAGGTGAAAATCGGGTGGCCCTTCTGGATCGCGGTCACGCGGCGGGTACTGAAACTGCCGCCGTCACGCACGCGGTCAACCGAGTAGACCACCGGCAACTTGGCATCGCCCGGACGCAGGAAATAACCGTGCATCGAATGCACATGGCGCGCTTCTTCAACGGTCTGACTGGCCGCCGACAGCGACTGGCCGAGCACCTGGCCGCCGAACAACTGGCGAAAGCCCAGATCCTGGCTGCGACCACGGAACAGGTTCTCCTCGATCGGTTCGAGGGTCAGCAGATCCACCAGATCTTCCAACACTTGGCTCATTCAGACTCTCCTCACACAAAGCTATGCCGCGCAGTCTTGGCTGCGGCGGGGGATTCAGGTTCTGGCCGGCGCCCCCAGGGTGCCGGCCATTGTAAACGTCCGCGCCTGCTTATCCATGCAAGGTTTCCAGCCACTGCTCCCTCGTGATGCGGTACAACACATGTCGCCGTAACGGGTGACCGTCCGCGAGACGCGGGTGGTCGAAATCATCCTGCGGGGCGTGGTGCATGCCGATCGCCTGCATGACTTTCTGCGACGGCAGATTGGTCTCGCTGGTGAACGACACCACTTCATTCAGCGCCACCCGGTCAAAGCCGCAACGCAATGCGGTCCAGGCCGCTTCGCTGGCATAACCGAGGCCCCAGTGTTCCTTGGCCAGCCGCCAGCCGATTTCCACCGCCGGTGTGAACGGCGCATCGAAGCCGACCACGCCGAGCCCGGTAAAACCGATGAACTCGCCGCTGTCCTTGCGCTCCAGCGCCCACAGGCCGTAACCGTGCTCGGCGAAATGTCCGCGCACCCGACCGATCAGCGCGGCGCTTTCCAGCCGGCTCAAGGGCGCGGGGAAGTAGCGCATCACCTGCGGGTCGGCGCACATGGCCGCGAACGCCGGCAAATCCTCGTCCTGCCATTGGCGCATCAGCAGCCTTGCGCTTTCCAGCTCCAGTATCGGTTCCATCCCGCCCCTCCGCTTGATGCCGTCAGTCTACATCGCTGTTAGGCTTTGCACTCTTTCCTGCAGCCTTTATGAATAGTCCACCATGCCGTTGCCGCTGATCTACCACGAAGACTACAGCCCGGAATTTCCGGCGGATCACCGCTTTCCCATGGACAAGTTCCGCCTGCTGCGCGATCACCTGGTGGACAGCGGCCTGACCCGCGACGAAGACCTGCTGCGCCCTGAACTGTGCCCTGCCGACATTCTCGCCCTGGCCCATGACCGCGGTTATATCGAACGCTACATGAGCGGCGAGTTGTCCCGCGAAGACCAGCGGCGCCTGGGTCTGCCGTGGAATGAAGCCCTGGCCCGACGCACCGTGCGGGCGGTCGGCGGCTCGATTCTGGCAGCGGAAAAAGCCCTGGAGCATGGCCTGGCCTGCCACCTCGCCGGCGGCACCCATCACGCCCATTACGATTACCCCGCCGGGTTCTGCATCTTCAATGACCTGGCGATCATCAGCCACTACCTGCTGCAAAGCGGCCGGGTGAACCGGGTGCTGATCTTCGACTGCGACGTGCATCAGGGCGACGGCACTGCACGGATTCTGCACAACACCCCGGAAGCGATCACCGTTTCCCTGCACTGCGAAAAGAACTTTCCTGCACGCAAGGCCGAAAGCGACTGGGACATTCCGCTGCCCAACGGCATGGGCGACGCCGATTACCTGAAAGTGGTCGATGACGCGCTCAACTATCTGCTGCCGCTGTATCAGCCGGATCTGGTGCTCTACGACGCCGGCGTCGACGTGCACAAGGACGACGCCCTCGGTTATCTGCAACTGACCGACGAAGGTGTCGCCGCCCGCGATGAAAGCGTGATGCGCCACTGCCTGGGTCGCGACATCCCGGTGGTCGGGGTGATCGGCGGCGGTTACAGCAAGGATCGCCACGCCCTCGCCCGCCGCCACGGGATCCTGCATCACAGTGCGCAGCGCGTCTGGCAGTCATCCGGTTGTCATTGAGTTGTGCTGCGTTACCCACAATGGCTGTGGAACGGCCTGTGGATAACCTGAGCGAAAGGGACTACAGCCCACGCTGAACATGGCCTGCAGCGCGCTGGTTGTTTTTTGATCAGGCCTGACGATGGCCGCTGCTGCTAGAATGCGCGGCTTATTCCGCCACGCTATTGCCGCTGCCATGACCCAGACTTCTGCCGCCCTTCCCGCTCACGTCGCCATCATCGGCGGTGGCCCCGCCGGCCTGATGGCCGCCGAAGTGCTGAGCCAGGCCGGAGTCCGCGTCGATCTGTACGACGGCATGCCCTCGGTCGGCCGCAAGTTCCTGCTCGCCGGGGTCGGCGGCATGAACATCACTCACTCCGAAGCCTACCCGGAGTTCCTGTCGCGCTACGCCGAACGCGCCCCGAACATCGCCCCGCTGCTGCGCGCGTTCGACGCCGATGCTCTGTGCCGGTGGATTCACGAACTGGGCATCGAAACCTTCATCGGCAGCTCCGGCCGGGTGTTCCCCACCGACATGAAAGCCGCGCCGTTGCTGCGCGCCTGGCTCAAGCGCCTGCGCGACAGCGGCGTAGTTATCCACACCCGCCACCGCTGGCTCGGCTGGGATGAAAGCGGCGCGCTGCGCATCGACAGCCCGGAAGGCGAGAAAACCCTCAACCCCGACGCCACCCTGCTCGCCCTTGGAGGCGGCAGTTGGTCGAGACTGGGTTCCGACGGCGCGTGGATGCTGCCACTGGAGCAACGCGGCGTAGGACTGGCACCCTTGCAGCCAAGCAATTGCGGCTTCGAGGTGCAGGCCTGGAGCGAAGTGATGGTCAGCAAATTCGCCGGCGCGCCGCTGAAAAATATCGCCATCGGTTTGAACGACGATGTTCCGCGTCTGGGTGAATGCGTGATTACCGCGACCGGCATCGAGGGCAGCCTGATCTACGCGCTGTCGGCGCCGATTCGTGAGGCGATCAATGTGCACGGTGCAGCGACCATTCACATCGACCTGCTGCCCGGCCGGCCTGTGGATAAATTGCAGGCGGCGTTGAGCAAACCACGGGGTTCGCGCTCGATGGCCAAGCATCTGCACAGTCAGATCGGGATTGATGGGGTGAAAGCGGCGTTGCTGCGTGAACTCACTGATGCAGCGACGTTTGCTGATCCGGCGTTGCTGGCCAAGGCGATCAAGGCTTTGCCGCTGAAGCTGGTGAAAACCCGTCCGCTGGATGAAGCAATCAGCAGTGCCGGTGGCGTGACGTTCGAGGCGATGGATGAGCGGATGATGCTCAAGGCGTTGCCGGGGGTGTTTTGTGCGGGGGAAATGCTGGATTGGGAAGCGCCGACGGGCGGGTATCTGCTGACGGGGTGTTTTGCCAGTGGCCGGGCGGCCGGAGCTGGAATGCTGGACTGGTTGAAACAGCGTAACTGATCGTTCCCGCATTGCGCGGGAACGACCCTGTCTGACGCTTAAGGCTTACGCTTGCGCGGCCCGGTATTAAACACCGGCACTTTACGAACAGGCTTGATCGAAGGCTCCGGCGCCTGAGTCTCGCCGCTGTCCACCCACTTGCCCAGATTGCGCTTGCCACCGCCACCACCGGAAGCTTTCGGCTTCTTCGGTTTCTTCGGCTTCTTGATCACCTGCCCGCTGGCATCGGTGTCCGGCACGCGGTGCTCCGGCACGAAGTCCGGCTCAACCTCACGCTTCAACGTGCTGCGGGTCAGCATTTCAATCGCCGACAACATGTTCACTTCATCGGCGCACACCAGCGAGATCGCCTCACCGGTCGAACCCGCGCGGCCAGTCCGGCCGATACGGTGAATGTAATCCTCAGCGACGATCGGCAGGTCAAAGTTGACCACCAATGGCAGGTCTTCGATATCCAGACCACGGGCCGCCACATCGGTCGCCACCAGAATCTGCACTTCGCTCAGCTTGAAACGGTCCAGCGCCCGCTGCCGGGTCGCTTGCGGCTTGTCGCCGTGGATGCCGTCGGCGTTCACGCCCAGGCCCTGGAGCTTCTCGACCAGCGCGTCCACACCATTACGGGTCTTGGCGAACACCAGCACCTGCTTCCATTTGTTCTTGCGCATCAGGTGCACGAACAGTTCCGGCTTGCGCTTCTTGTCCACTGTCACCACCCACTGCTTGACGGTGTTGGCGGCAACGTTGCGCGGGCTGACTTCGATGCTCTGCGGATCGTTGAGCATCTGCCCGGCCAGCAGGCGGATGTCATCGGAGAAGGTCGCGGAGAACAGCAGCGTCTGACGTTTCTTCGGCAGCGCGCGGTAAATGTTCGCCAGCTCTTCGGAAAAGCCCAGGTCGAGCATACGGTCGGCTTCGTCCAGCACCAGGGTTTGCAGCTGATTGAACTTCAGCGCGTTCTGGCGGAACAGGTCGAGCAGACGGCCCGGGGTCGCGACCAGCAGATCGACGCCGCCGCGCAGCTTCATCATCTGCGGGTTGATGCTGACGCCGCCGTACACCGCGTAAGTGCGCAGCGGCAGGTTTTCAGCGTACTGGCGCACGGCTTCGTGGACTTGCTCGGCCAGCTCGCGGGTCGGCACCAGAATCAACGCACGCACGGAGTTGGCGGTGACTTTCGGCCCTTCCATCGCCAACAGTTGCAACAGCGGCAAGGCAAAACCGGCGGTCTTGCCGGTGCCGGTCTGGGCCGCAGCCATCAGGTCACGACCGGCCAGCACGGCCGGAATGGCTTGCGCCTGCACCGGCGTCGGGGTCTGGTAGCCGAGCTTCTCGAGAGAGCGCAGCAAGGGTTCGATCAGGCCAAGGGTGGCGAAAGTCATGGGAGTACCGTAGGAAAAATCAGAGCGGTTGTGCAAAACAAGTATGCGATGACGCGCAGTTTACCCTAATTCCCACGCTGCTCCGTCGCTATGGCCGTCGTTGGGGCAGCCGGCTCGCTGACCACCGGCAGCTGCCGTGGGCGCCGCCACTGCGGCAGACCGATCAGCACCACTGCACCAATGATCACCAGCATCGCCAGCGCCTCTTCGATCCCGATGGTCTCGCCGACAAACACGATCCCCAACAACACCGCCACCGCCGGGTTCACATAGGCATAACTGGTGGCCGCTGCCGGGCGAACGTTTTTCAACAGATACATGTAAGCGTTGAAAGCGATGATCGAGCCGAAGAAGATCAGGTACGCCAGCGCCAGCCAGCCTTCCAGCGGCGGCATGGCTTGCAGGTGTTCATCGCTGGCCGCGCTGCCGATCAACAGCACCACGCCGCCCACCAGCATTTCCACGGCACTGGCCATGGCGCCCTGAGGCAACGGCAGGTGCTTGCTCCACACCGAACCGAACGCCCAACTCGCCGCCGCAAAGATCAGCAACGCCGCGCCCAGCGGGCTCGATTGCAGGTTGGAGCCCATGTTGAGCATCGCGATGCCGATAATCCCCATCGCCACCCCGGCCCATTCCAGACGGGTGTTGCGCGCGCCCCAGAAATAGCCGCAGAGCAAAGTGAACAGCGGCACCGTTGCCACCGCCAGCGCAGCGACACCCGAGGCCACGCCACTGTGCTCGGCCAGCGTCACCGCGCCGTTGCCGAAACTGAGCAGCAGAATCCCGATGATCCCCGCCGCTTTCCACTGCGCCCAGGTTGGCGCCGGTGCCCCGCGCCAGCGCAGGAAGGCGTACATCAGGGTGCCAGCGATCACGAAGCGCACGCCGCCGAGCATCAGCGGCGGCCAATATTCGACGCCGATGCGGATCACCAGATAGGTCGATCCCCAAATCACATACAACGCAAAAAACGCAGCGATCAAGGGCAGGGAAAAACGGCGCAAGGCAGACATGGGCAGCTCGAAAGTCAGACTCAGGGGATGGGTTATTCTAGAAAGGCCAACCGCTAAAAATAAGTTACAAAACCTGTTTATAGCGCCGGTACACTTTTGAAAACACGGAGATCGACGGCCGAAACCGCGATTTCGAAAGTCTGGCATTTTCAGGAGTCCGACCTTGGACAAATACGACCGCATGCTGCTCAGCGCCCTGCTCGAAAACGGTCGCGCGTCCTACGCCGACCTCGCCCGCAAAGTGAACCTCTCCGCCCCCGCCGTCGCCGAGCGCGTAGCCAAACTCGAGGCGGCCGGAGTCATCACCGGGTATCAGGCGAACATCGACCTGTCGAAAATCGGCTTGCCGATCCAATGCGTGATCGAATTGCGCCTCCACCAGAACGGCAGTCAAAAGGTCTACGACGAACTGGTGAAAATTCCGCAACTGACCGAGTGCTTTCGTGTGACGGGCGATCCGTGCGTGATCATGAAGGCCGCGGTGGGTTCGATGCCGGAGCTGGAGGATCTGATCAACCGGGTGGCGAAATTCGGGTTCAGCAAGACATCGATCGTGTTGTCGAGTGCGATAGAGAAGCGGGTGCCGCTCGGCCACATCGAAGGCAACGGTAAGTAACCTTCCCGTACCGCTCGTTCCCACGCTCTGCGTGGGAATGCAGCCCGGGACGCTCTGCGTCCCACTCGAGAGCTGGAACGCGGAGCGTCCCTTGAGGCATTCCCACGCGGAGCGTGGGAACGATCATTCACGCGTATTCAGCGATAGCGCTGAAGGTGCTCGCCAACTTTGGCGGCCGGCACTTTCTGCAATTTGCACAGCAAGTCGTGCGATAGCTCCCGCACCCCATGCTTGCGCCGCAACTCATCCGCCAGATGCGCCATCAGGTTCGCCGCCATCTCCGCATCCGCCATCGCCCTGTGCGCCTGGCCGGTATGCGGCAGTTGGGCAAAGGTCGTGAGCGTGCCGAGCTTGTGGTTCGGCGCCGCCGGCATCAGGCGTCGGGCCAATAGCAGCGAGCAGGCGAAATTTTGCAAACGGGTGCGTTTGATCCGACCCAGTTCGAAGTCCCAGAACTTCTGGTCGAACGCGGCGTTGTGCGCCAGCAGCGGTGTGCAGCCGACAAATTCGTTGACTTCGTTCATCACTTGCTCGGCCGATGGCGCGGTGCGCAGCATGGCGTTGCTGATGCCGGTGAGTTGTTCGATGAAGGCCGGGACGCGGACGCCGGCGTTCATCAGGCTCTGGTAACGCTCGACGATGCGGCCGTTTTCCAGCATGACCACGGCGATTTCCGTGGCCCGGCAGCTGCTGCTCGGCGAGATGCCGGTGGTTTCAAAGTCGATGACTGCAATGCGTTCCAAACCGGGTGGTACTCCGTCCAAATCAATACTTGAGCTTGCGCTCAATTTTTCAACAGCAGCGCGCCTTCGATCGGCACATAACGGCTGGCGGCGCGGATCAGCGAGTTGGCGGTCAGGCCGGGAACGCCGTAGGCCACCGCTTGCACGCCGTGTTTGTTGATGATGCGTTCGAGCAGCATGTCGAAGTCGCCATCACCGGAGGCCAGGACGATTTCGTCGACGTGGTCGGCGGCGTCCATGATGTCGAGGGTGATGCCCACGTCCCAGTCGCCCTTGGCCGAGCCGTCGCTGCGCTGGATGTAGGGTTTGAGTTTCACGGTGAAACCGAGGTTGCGCAGGATCTGCTGGAACTGCTGCTGTTTGCTGTCGCCCCGGTCGATCGCGTAGGCGTAGGCCTCGACGATCTGCCCGTCCTTGCTGATGTCCGCCCACAGTGCCGCGTAGTTGAAGTGGCAACCATAGGCCTGACGCACGGTGTAGTAGAGGTTCTGCACATCGGCGAACACTGCGATTTTTTTCACCGGAGTTCCTGTGAGCGCTGACGCGCATGAGCCGGATCAGGCACCAGGCCCGAAAAAGGCGCTCAGTATGCCAGCCCGAAGGAAGGTTCCGCGAATAATCGGCCCGGGGCGATCAGGCGCCCCGGACGAATGGTGAATCAGACGAAGGAATCGTCGTCATCGAAGAACGATGAGTTGTCATCGCTGTAGTCGGTGTCAGCAAAGCCGCCCTGATCATTACCGTAGGAGTCGTTGTTGGCCATGCGCTGGTCATCGCCCCAGCCGTTGTTGCTCTGGTCGTTGACCTGAGCTGGCTCTTCCTTGATGACTTCGACGATTTCTTCCGGCTGCTGGTTGTGATGGAACAGGCTGCTGATGCCTTGTGCCAGCATCACGCCACCGGCCACACCGGCCGCCGTTTTCAGGGCGCCGCCGAGGAAGCTGCTGCCGGCTGCCGGGGCCGCTTGTTGCTGGCCATAACCCGGTGGTGGCGCGCCGAAGTTCTGTTGCGGCGCCGGGGCACCGAAGTTCTGCTGTGGTGCCGGCTCACGCCAGCCGCCGGTCGAGGCCGGGGCGCTCTGGGCCGGTGCCGGGCGCGAGCTGCTGCCACCAAAGATGCTCGACAGGAAGCCACCACCGCTGGAGGCCGGCGGCGCGCTCTGCGCCTTGGCCGATTGCAGTTCGGTCTGCAATTGCTTGACCTGTTGAGTCAGTTGTTTGTTCTGTTCGTCGAGGCTCTTGAGGGCAGCCTCCTGCACCAGAATCGCCTGGGTCATGAAATAACCTGCGGCCGGCTG
The DNA here is from genome assembly GCF_058796615.1 of Pseudomonas sp. GW823-FHT04A03. Taxonomy (NCBI): domain Bacteria; kingdom Pseudomonadati; phylum Pseudomonadota; class Gammaproteobacteria; order Pseudomonadales; family Pseudomonadaceae; genus Pseudomonas; species Pseudomonas sp. GW823-FHT04A03. The sequence goes on along the minus strand of NZ_JBXAIV010000008.1, from coordinate 157,271 downwards.
GCGCGTCAGGTGTTCCTTGATCCGCGCTTCAGCCAGTGCGTCGCGCGGGGCTGCCTCCGTTTCGGCCTGTTGCAGCCGGGAAAACAGTCCATCGATCAGGGTTTGTTCTTCGCTGTTCATGGCGACCTCGTAGATTGCCGGGGATAACGTTGCCCTCGTCCACGTCGGAGGAGGCGCACCTCTGTAATGGAGGCAGCAACAGAATGTTTCAATGACCTTTACCGAACGTTTACGTTTGCGCAGCGAAACGGATCATCGGTTAAAGTGGGCCACTGTTTTTGACCTGCGATACCGACTGATGAATGCCTTCGATGTGCTGCGCGACTCCCTGTATTTTTTCAAACGCAATCTGGGCCGGATCGTCCAGTTGTGCCTGCCGCTGGTGATTTTCGAAGCCGTGCTGCAACAGGTGGTCGACCATGCCAGCGACCCGGACGGTTACTCGGCCATCAGCGTGATCGTCGGCCTGCTGGTCTATCCGCTGTACACCGCCGCGCTGATTCTGTTTCTCGATGCCCGCACCCGCGGCGAATCCCCGCAAACCCGCGATCTGCTGGCGATGGCCGCTCGCCTGTGGCCGCGCTTTGCCCTGCTGACTGCGCTGAACACGCTGTTGATCCTGCTCGGGCTGTCGCTGTATTTCCTGCCGGGGCTGTGGCTGATGGTCACTCTGGCCTTCGGTGAATATCTGCTGGTGCTTCGCGGTTACGGCCCGTTGCAGGCGATGAAGGAAAGCCTGCGTCTGAGCCGTGGGCATTTTCTGCGGATTCTGGTGTGCATCCTGTGTGTGATGGGGCCGTTGTGGCTGCTCAAGGGCCTGACCCTGCAGGTCTATCCCGATCCGCAGAATCCATTGATCGCGGTGCTGATCGACAGTGGCCACAGCTTCCTGCAACTGTTCACCAGCGTGGTGCTGTTCCGCCTGTTCATGTTGATCAGCGAATTGCCCGACAAACGTGACGGAATAGTCTGACTGCGCCGCGCTTGGGCTGATCGATGGGTCTCGGGTATGCTCGGGACCACTTCCGTATCGCTATAAGCCGAGCCATGACCCGTCTACTGCGCTACATCCTGTTGCCCGCACTGCTCGCCCTGGCCCTGATCGGCACGCTGATCTACAGCCTGACCTGGCGCCCCGACGCCCGGGAAACCCTGCCGGTCAGTTGCACCGGGCAAGCGCCGACGCTGGTCCCCGGCCAGGCCCTGAAAGTCATGACCTGGAACGTGCAATACCTGGCCGGCAAGCGCTACGTGTTCTGGAATGATCTGGCGCAAGGCGACGACGAAGCCCCGACCCCGGAAGACATGGCATTCAGCCTCGATGAAGTGGCGCGGGTGATCCGCGACGAACAGCCCGACGTGGTGCTGTTGCAGGAACTGGATGACGGCGCCAAGGCCAGCGACTATCAGAACCAGCTCAAGCTGTTGCAGGAGCGCCTGACCGACCTCTACCCGTGCAGCGCCCACGCCTTCGACTGGAAGGCCGATTTCGTCCCGGATCCGCACATCTTCGGCAGCGTCGGTCGGCAACTCGCCACCCTCAGCCGCTACCGCATCGAACACGCCGAGCGCCTGCAATTGCCGGTGCAGCCGTCGAACATCATCAGCCGTCAGTTCCAGCCGAAAAACGCCCTGCTCGCCACCACCCTGCCGCTCAGCGATGGCGGGCAACTGGTGGTGTTCAACACCCATCTGGATCGCGCCACCCAACCGGACGACACCTTGCAGGCGCAGGTGACAGCGGTGGCCAAGGTCCTCGACAAACACGAAAGCCACGGCACGCCGTGGCTGATCGGGGGTGACTTCAACCTGTTGCCGCTCGGCCAGTACCGGCGCCTGCCCACCGAGCAGCGCACGCCGTACTCTGCCGACAGTGCGCTGCACGTGCTGTGGGACAAGTATCCGATGATCCCGACCAACAACGAAGCCAGCGGCATCGACCGCGCCAAATGGCTGACCCATTACCCCAACGACCCCGGCCTCAACGGCCCGGACCGCACGGTCGATTACCTGTTCTACAGCCCGAAGATCAAACGGGTCGAAGCCACGGTGCGGCAGGACGATACGTTGCGCATCTCCGATCATTTGCCGGTGATTGCGCGGTTCCTGCTGCCATCCAACTGACCTCAGTGAGTTTCTTCGAGATCGTCGTGCAACAGACCGAAGATCTGCCGCTTCATGTCGATGAATGAGCGCTCCATCACCATGTCCAGCGTGCGTGGGCGCTCGATCGGCACATCGAGAATCTGCTTGATTCGCCCAGGCCTGGCGCCCATCACATACACCCGGTCGCCGAGCAGGATCGCTTCGTCGATATCGTGGGTGACGAACAGCACGGTTTTCTTGCTGTTGCCCCACACCCGCAATAACAGCTGCTGCATTTGCAGGCGGGTCTGGCTGTCGAGGGCGCCGAAGGGTTCGTCCATCAGCAGGATCTGCGGATCGTTGGCGAGCGCACGGGCAATCGCCACCCGCTGCATCATCCCGCCGGACAACTGCTTGGCGTAGTTGTCGGCGAACCCGGAAAGCCCGACTTCGTGCACATAGTGATCGACAATCTCCTTGCGCTTGGCCGCCGGCATGCCACGACGTTTGAGGCCGAACTCGACGTTCTGCCGCACGGTCAGCCACGGGAACAGCGTGTAGCTCTGGAACACCATTCCACGATCCGCGCCGGGGCCTTGCACTTGCTGGCCACCGACATAGATCTCGCCGGAGGTCGGCTCGGCCAGGCCGGCGGTGAGGTACAGCAGGCTCGACTTGCCACAGCCCGACGGCCCGACCAGCACTGCGAACTGCTGATCCGGCACCTCGAACGACACTTCTTCCAGCGCGGTGAAGGTTCCGCCGCCGGGTTTGGTGTAGCGCAGGCTGACCTTGTCCACCTGCAACCTTGGCGCGGCGTGTGCCGGTGCGGCGACCGGCTCGATGAAACGACGGTTGGCAGCGGTTACTGAGCCCATGCGGCAATCCTCAAACGCAAGAAGCGGAACAGTTGATCGGTGACCAGGCCGAGCAGGCCGATGATCGCGATGGCGAGAAAAATCACATCGACCTGAAAGCCGCGCATGGCCTTGAGGCTCAAGTAACCGAGGCCGCTCGATGCGGCGACCAGTTCGGCGACCACCAGATAGGTCCAGGCCCAGCCCATGGTCACCCGCAGGGTGTCGAGTACACCGGGCAACGACGCCGGGGCGATCACGTGCAGCACTGCGTCACGCCGGTTGGAGCCGAGGGTGTAGGAGGCGTTGATCAAGTCTTTGGAAATGCCTTTGGACACATCCGCGATCATCACCAGTTGCTGGAAGAACACGCCGAAAATGATCACAGACACCCGTTGCTCCAGACCGATGCCGATCCAGAGGATGAACAGCGGCACGAACGAGGTTACCGGCAGGTAACGAATGAAGTTGACCAGCGGTTCTAGGAACGCCTGGACGATGCGAAAGCTGCCCATCAGCAAACCCAGCGGCACCGCCACCAGCGACGACACAATGAAACCGACCATCACCACTTCGACACTGGCCCAGACATGCTGGCCGAGGGTGCCGTCGCGGCTCAGGCGCACGGCGGCTTCGACCACCGCGCCGGGCGTCGGCAGGAACATCCCCGGCACGATGCCGCCGTAGGACAACCCGGCCCACAGGCCGACCAGCAACACCCAGGCCAGACCGCTGGCGCTCCACACCACCGGCACCGGCAATCCGGTCTTCGGCGTGATACAGCGGCTCAGCCATGAATTGCGCTTGAACATGACCAGTCTCCTAGAGCGGGCTGACGAAGCGGTTATCCACCAGATCGTCGTTGCTGACGTTGTAGGGCTTGCCCTGCAATTCGCTGGCGGTTTCGTTGGCCAGTTTGATCAGCGGTGCGCTGTCACCCGGCTTGCCCGGCGAGCCAAGCAGTTTTTCGCTCATGGCCTGATCGTAGAAGCGCACGCCTTGCGCGGCGGCGGCCAGCTCCTTCGGATCGGACAAATAACCGCCGACGCCCTTGGCCATGATTTCGTAGGCTTTCTGTGGATGGTCCTTGGTGTATTGCACAGCTTTGTAGAGGCCGGCGACCAGCGCCTTGACGTCTTCCGGCTGCTTCTCGATCACCGTGCAGTTGAGCGCCACCACATCGACGATCACCCCCGGCGTACTGCTGCTGTCGATCAGCACCTTGCCCTGCTGCTTGTCGCGCACCATCGACAGATGCGGCTCCCAGGTCACGGCGGCCGGCACGCGACCGGCGATGAACGCGGTGGCGGCATCGTCGGCGGTCATGTTCTGCACGGTGATATCGCTCATGCTCATGCCGTTCTTTTTCAGCAGGTACGACAGCCAGAACTGCGAGGTCGACCCTTCGTTGACGGCCACGGCCTGGCCCTTGAGTTCTTGCAGGCTCTTCACGTTTTTACCGACCAGCACGCCATCGCCGCCATGGCTGTCATCCAGTGCGGCCACGGCCTTGAAGCAGAATTGCGGGCGGTACTTCAGCACTTCGTCGATGGTCGACGCCGAGCCGGACAATTGCCCGGACGCCTGGGCGGCCATGTACATCGACGCTTCTTCGACCACCGGCAATTCGACGGTCAGGCCGTTTTCCTTGAAGTAGCCCAGATCCTGGGCCAGGTACAGGGTGCCGTAACCGACCCACGTGGTGTGGCCGATCGACAAGGTGCCGGCCTGAGCGGCGGTGACGGAAAGGGCGGAAATCGCCAGAGGACATGCAAGACGGGTAAACAAGGACTTGTTCATGGAGCACTCCCAACGCTGTTGATTTAGTTGTCATGGGCAGTACGGCCAGCCGTGGTGTCGCGATTGCACGCTGCGATCTCTACTGGACTCTGGCGGGCAATGCCTTGGCTGGCGAAATCGATGTTGACCCAGGCTTGGCGTCAGGAAAACGAGGAAATAGTTAGACGCGAACGATGAAAAAACTGGGTAGTGCGCACCGCGAAAGGGCGCGTCGGACGGGGGTGCACGGAGGGGGTGCAAGACAGCAAAAACAGTGGTGAATCGACTGACGCAATCGCGGGCAAGTCGAAACGTCGAACCGTCGCTCCCACAGGTTTATCGGACGTTCACAAAATCGTGATCCACTCCGAAAACTGTGGGAGCGAGCTTGCTCGCGAAGGGGCCCTTGAGCCTTACGAATATCTCAGAGCCGACCGTATTCCTGCGCCGTACGATCAACCGCTTTCAACGTCTTGCCCACCAGCTCGTCAATCTCTTCACGGCTGGCAATCAACGCCGGCGCCATGATCATCCGCCCCAGGGTCGAGCGAATGATCACCCCCTCTTCAAAACCGATCGTGCGGCAGCGCCATGCAATGTCGTTCTCATTGGCAAAGCGCTTGCGCGTGGCCTTGTCTTCGGCCAGTTGCAACGCCGCGACCATGCCCGTGCCCTGGATATCGCCCACCAACGGGTGATTGCCGAACACCTCGCGCAGGCACTGTTGCAGGTACGGGCCGATGTCGTCCTTGACCCGCGTCACCACGCCTTCATCGCGCAATGCCTTGAGGTTGGCAATCGCCACCGCCGCCGCCACCGGGTGCCCGGAATAGGTCAGGCCGTGGGCGAACACACCGCCCTGCTCCACCAGCACGTCGGCCATTTTCTTCGACAGGATCAGGCCCCCCATCGGGATGTAACCGGAGGTCAGGCCCTTGGCGATGGACAGGGTGTCCGGCTCGAAACCGAAGTATTCGTGAGCGAACCATTCGCCGGTGCGACCGAAGCCGCCGATCACTTCATCGGCGCACAACAGCACGTCGTACTTGCGGCAGATGCGTTGGATTTCCGGCCAGTAGCTTTCCGGCGGGAAGATCATCCCGCCCGCGCCTTGGAACGGCTCGGCGATGAACCCGGCGACCTTGTCGGCGCCCAGTTCGAGGATCTTCGCTTCGAGTTGCTGCGCTGCCCGCAGGCCGAATTCCGCCGGGGTCAGGTTGCCTTCGTGAGCGAAGAAATATGGCTCGTCGATGTGCGCGATGTCGGGAATCATTCCGCCCATTTCGTGCATGAACTTCATGCCGCCGAGGGCCGTCGCCGCCAGGGTCGAACCGTGATAACCGTTCCAGCGGCCGATCATGATTTTCTTCTCGGGCTTGCCCAGCACCTGCCAGTAACGGCGCACGGTACGGATCAGCACCTCGTTGGCCTCGGAGCCGGAGTTGGTGTAAATCGCGTGGCTGTAGTGCCCCGGCAGCAGGCTGAACAGCAGCTCGGAAAGCTCGATCACCTGCGGGTGGGTGGTGTGGAAAAACATGTTGTAGTACGGCAACTGCTCCAGTTGCCGGCTCGCCGCAGCGTTCAGATCCTTGCGCCCGTAGCCGAGGTTGGTGCACCACAGTCCGGACATGCCGTCGAGGTAGCGTCGACCGTCGTTGTCCCACAGATGCAAGCGGTCACCGCGCACCATCACCCGTGGGCCTTCGTCGTTGAGGGCTTTCTGGTCGACGAACGCATGAATGTGGTGCGCTGCATCGGCGGCCTGGTAGTCGCGGGTTTCACGTGAGGTGGTCATCGCCGGATCTCCTTTCTTGTTGTGAGCGGCTGTCATGAGCGCAGTTGAAACCAGGTGGTTTTCAACTGGGTGTATTTGTCGAACGAGTGCAGCGACAGATCGCGGCCGAAACCGGATTGCTTGCCACCGCCGAACGGCACGGTCACGTCCAGCGCATCGACGCTGTTGACCGACACCGTACCGGCTCGCAATTGCCGCGCCACCCGATGCGCGCGGTGCAGATCATCGGTCCACAGCGACGCCGCCAGACCGTAGACGCTGTCGTTGGCCAGTTGCAAGGCGTGGGCCTCGTCATCGAACGGAATCACCGCCAGCACCGGGCCGAAGACTTCTTCGCGAAACAGGGTCATGTGCGGCTGCACGTCGGTGAAAATCGTCGGCTGAACGAAGTTGTCCGAACCGTTGAAACTCAATTGCCGACCGCCGCAGACGCGGGTCGCACCTTCGCGTTCGGCCTGGTGGATGAAGCGCAGAATGCTTTCGGTCTGACGGGTGTCGACAATCGCCCCCGCCGCACTCGCCGGGTCCAGCGGATCGCCCGGCTGCCAGTGTTCGGCTTGAGCCTTCAGCCGCTCGACGAACTCGTCATGAATCGAGCGCTCCACCAGCAACCGCGAGTTGGCCGAACAGACTTCGCCCTGATTGAAGAAGATCCCGAACGCGGCTTTCTGCGCCGCCGGATCCAGATCCTTGCAGTCGGCGAACACCAGATTGGCGCTCTTGCCGCCGCACTCCAGCCACACCTGCTTGAGGTTCGACTGCGCGGAGTACTGCATGAAATATTTGCCGACCTGGGTCGAGCCGGTGAACACCAGACAATCGACATCCGGGTGCAGGCCCAAGGCTTTGCCGGTTTGTTCGCCAAGCCCCGGCAGCACGTTCAACACACCGGCCGGCAGCCCGGCTTCAAGCGCCAGTTCGGCCAGACGCAATGCGGAAAACGGTGATTGCTCGGCGGGTTTGAGAATGACCGAGTTGCCCGCCGCCAGCGCCGGTGCGAGTTTCCACGCGGCCATGTCCAACGGGAAATTCCAAGGCACCACCGCAGCGACCACGCCCAGCGCTTCGCGGGTGATGGTCGCCAGTACGTTCGATGCGCTTGGCGCGACCTGGTCGTAGAGTTTGTCGAGGCTTTCGGCGTACCAGCGGAACACCCCGGCGGCGCCCGGCACGTCGATGTTGTAAGCGTCCATCACCGGTTTGCCCATATTCAGCGAATCCAGCAGTGCCAGTTCTTCGCGATGGGCCAGAATCAGATCCGCCAGCCGCAGCAGCACTTGCTTGCGCTCGGTCGGTGAACGCCCGGCCCAGGTGCCCGCCTCGAACACCTGCCGCGCATTTTTCACCGCCGCATCGACGTCTTCTTCACCGCACGCGGCGACGTTTGCCAGCAGCTGGCCGGTGGCCGGGTTGATCGCGGCAAAGGTCTGCCCCGACTGCGCCGCACGCAGTTTGCCGTCGATCACGGCCTGATACGGATAGCTCAATTCAGCGGCCTTGCGCTGCCAGTCTGCAAGCTCGAACACGGTGGTTGCTCCTTGGACTTTTATTCTTTTATAAACGGCTGCAGTCGATAGTCGCTCAGGCCTGCGTGAGCTAAAACCAGTAAAAATGTCTTCGCAGACAATAAAAAAGGTAACCAGCCGACGGCCCCTTCGCGCGCGTATGGGGCTATTGTTCAGGGACAAAAAAACCGCCGACAGAACGGAGGCCGGCGGCGTACAAATTGCTTGGATGTGGAATCCGTTCGCTTTGAGGTTCACCGTGGCCGCTTACAACCTGCGTCAGTTGAAATACTTCATCACCACCGTCGAATGCGGCAGCGTCGCCGAAGCGTCGCGCAAGCTGTACATCGCGCAACCGGCGATTTCCACGGCGATCAAGGGGCTGGAAGACAGCTTCGGCGTGCAACTGCTGATCCGCCATCACGCCCAGGGCGTGTCCCTGACACCGAGCGGTGCGCGGTTCTTCCGCAAGGCTCAGGAACTGCTGCGCATGGCCAAGGAGTTCGAACAGAACGCCCTCGCCGACAACGACGTGGTGGCCGGGCAGATCGATATCGGCTGCTTTGAAACCGTCGCGCCGCTGTACTTGCCGCAACTGATTGCCGGCTTCTCGGCGCTGTATCCGGGGGTGAAAATCCGCATCCGCGACGGCGAACAACAGGAACTGGTGCAAGGCCTGACCTCGGGCACCTTCGACCTGGCGATCCTCTACAAGCACGACCTCGACGCCACCATCGAAACCGAACCGCTGATGCCGGCCCAGCGGCCTTACGCCCTGCTGCCGGCGGATCACCGCTTCGCCCAGCTCAAGCAGGTGTCGCTGCGGGACTTGTGCCTGGAGCCGATGATCCTGCTCGACGTACAACCGAGCCGCACCTACTTCGTCAGCCTGTTCGAAGAGCTAGGCCTGTCGCCACGCATTGAGTTCAGCTCGCCCTCGATCGAAATGGTGCGCGGCATGGTCGGCCAGGGTTTCGGCTTCTCGATCCTGGTCACCCGCCCGCATTCGGAATGCACCTACGACGGCAAGAAAGTCGTGTGCGTCGACATCGTCGAAGACGTTACCGGCTCAGGCCTCGTGGCCGCGTGGCTCAAACGCGGACAACTGACCAAACCGGCACAGCTGTTTGCTGATTATTGTCGGGAGCAGCTGACGGCGAAGGCCAGTCGCTGACCTTCAGGTACCACGCGGATTGGCTCGTGCGGTAGCTTCAGCCACCAACGGATCATCCGGCCAATAATGCTTCGGATACCGCCCCTTCAGATCTTTCTTCACCTCGGCATAGGTGCTGCGCCAGAAGTTGGCCAGATCCTGAGTCACCTGCACCGGACGCCGTGCGGGCGACAGCAGGTGCAGTTTGACCACTTGCCGGCCGCCGGCGATACGCGGTGTATCGGCGAGGCCAAACAACTCCTGCAAACGCACGGCGAGAATCGGTGGCTGCTCGCTGTAATCGAGGCGAATCGACGAGCCTGACGGCACGCTCAGGTGATGCGGTGCCTGTTCATCAAGCTGTTGCGGCAGTGGCCAAGGCAGCAGATTACGCACGATGCTCGACAGGTCGAGGTTGGCGAAATGGCTGAGCCGCGAGACCTTGGCCAGATACGGCATCAGCCAGTCTTCGAGTGTTTGCAGCAGCGTGGCGTCGCTGACATCCGGCCATTGGCTGTCGCCCTTGGCGTCCAGGTCGAGCTGGCGCAGCAACGCGACTCGCGCCTGCCACTGGCGCAGTTCCGGAGTCCACGGCAGCAGTTCCAGACCTTTGCGCCGCACCAGATTGACCAGCGCCTGACTGCGGGCGTTTTCGTCGAGACCGGTCAACGGCTCGCGGCTCAGGATCAGTTCGCCGACCTTGCGTTGGCGCTCGGCGCGCAGCACGCCTTCGCGTTCGTCCCAGTCCAGTTGATCGACGTTGTGCACCTGTTCGGCCAGCACCGAATCGAACAGCGCCGGATCGAAATCTGCCGCCAGATAGATCCGCTCTTCGCGCTGACCTTGGCGGCTGCCGAGGTCGGCGATCACGATCCACGGCTCCTTCATCAGGCTGTCGGCTTCGGCGAACAGCGCCGCACGGCCGTTGGCCAGACGATATTCGGCACCACCGGCACGCCGCTGCTGAGCGACGCGATCCGGGTAGGCCAGCGCCAGCAAGGCGCCGAGCCAGCGCGGGTGATCCGGGTCGGCGACCGGCTCGCTCGCCTTACCGCGCAGGTAACCACGATATTGCCGCGCCAGTTGCCGGGCGCGTTGTACGCCACCCTGGGCGCCGCGCGCCGCGCGTTCTTCACCGGACAGCAACACCAGACGACTGTGCAGATCCGCCCCGGCGCCGCGCAAAATATCGCGCTCGCCGAGCAACGCGGCGACGTCACACGCCATGTTCGACAGACCCAGCGCCTGACCGCGTAACAGCAAATGAGCGATGCGCGGATGGGCCGGCAATTCAGCCATAGCCTGTCCATGGCGATTCAGACTTTCACCGTCCAGCGCACCGAGACGCTGCAACAGGTCCTGAGCCTGTGCATAAGCGGCGGCGGGCGGCACATCAAGCCAGATCAGATCACTCGGCGCCACGCCCCAGCGACCAAGTTGCAAAGCCAGGCCAGCCAGATCCGCCGAGAGAATTTCCGCACTGCCATAAGCCGCGAGTTGTTCGTGCTGATCCTGCGACCACAGCCGATAACACACGCCCGGTTCCAGACGCCCCGCCCGGCCCGCTCGCTGGGTGGCGCTGGCTTTGGAGATGCGTTGAGTGTCGAGGCGGGTCATGCCGCTGCCCGGGTCGAAACGCGGCACCCGCGCCAGCCCGGCGTCGATCACCACGCGCACACCGTTGATGGTCAGGCTGGTCTCGGCGATGTTGGTGGCCAGCACCACTTTGCGCTGACCCGCCGGGGTCGGGTCGATGGCAGCGCGTTGCGCATTCAGGTCGAGTTCGCCGTGCAACGGGCAGAGCAAGACGTCGCTGCGCTCACCGATGGCGTCCGCCAGTTGCTGATGAACCCGCCGGATTTCCGCCTGCCCCGGCAGAAACACCAACAGGCTGCCGGTTTCGTCGTGCAGGGCTTCGAGCACCGTTTGCGTGACGCGTTGATCGATGTATTCGCCGGGCTGGAACGGCCGCCCCCAGCGCATCGTCACCGGGAACATCCGACCCTCGCTGCGCAGGATCGGCGCATCGTCGAGCAACCCGGCCAGACGTTCGCCTTCAAGGGTGGCGGACATCAGCAGAATCTTCAGCGGCTGTTCAGCTCGAAACAGCTCGCGACCGTTCAGACTGAGGGCCAGCGCCAGATCGGCGTCGAGACTGCGTTCGTGAAATTCGTCGAAGATCAGCAGACCCACGCCTTCCAGCGCCGGGTCGTCCTGCAAGCGCCGGGTGAGGATGCCTTCGGTGACCACTTCGATGCGGGTGTTGGGGCCGACCTTGCTGTCGAGGCGGATGCGATAACCGACGGTTTCACCGACCTTCTCGCCCAGCTCGCTGGCCAGCCGTTCCGCCGCTGCACGCGCGGCCAGCCGACGCGGTTCGAGCATGAGAATGGTCTGCCCGTTCAGCCACGCTTCATTGAGCAGGGCCAAGGGCACGCGGGTGGTTTTACCGGCGCCGGGCGGTGCTTCGAGCACGGCTTCGTGGCGTGTCGCCAACGCTTCACGCAGGGCGGGTAAAACTTCATCGATTGGCAAAGAAATCATGCTGGCTCCCAAACAGAGCGGCGAGTATAACGGCGAACTGCTGAGCGTTCGTCAGGGTCTTAACTTCACACGATGACGCTTCGTTAATAGATGACTCAGGAGATTCCCATGCGCTTACCTTTTCGCCTGATCGGCGGTGTACTGGTTACCACCCTGCTCACTCAGATCACTGCGTGCGGTTCGATTTTCTACCCAGACCGGCGCGGCCAGATCGACGGCAAGATCGACCCGGCGATTGCCGTGCTCGATGCCGTGGGCCTGCTGTTCTATATCCTTCCCGGCGTAATCGCGTTTGCCGTGGACTTCGCCACCGGCGCGATCTACTTCGAACCGGGCCACACGGCGCAGGTCGATCCGGCCAAGCTCAAGCAAGCCATCGGCCCGGACGGCCAGGTCGATAACTTGAAGTTGCAGGCTATTCTCGAAACAGAACTGGGCCGCAATCTGCCGCTGGACGACCCGCGCCTGATCCAGCACAAGGGCAGCACTCAGCAACTGGCGATGTTCGGCCTGCAACCTGCCGCATAAGGAATCAACGCACCCATGACCACAAGCACCGAACACGCCCGCCTGCTGCGGCTGGCGACCCGCGCCTCGGTGGCGGTGGCCTGTACGCTGATCATCGCCAAAGCCATCGCCTGGTGGCTGAGCGGTTCGGTGAGCATGCTCGCCGGCCTCACCGACTCGGCCCTCGATGGCGTCACTTCGTTGCTCAATCTGCTGGCAGTGCATTACGCGCTGCGCCCGGCGGATGACGATCACCGTTATGGCCACGGCAAGGCCGAATCCCTGGCGGGCATGGCACAGGCGCTGTTCATTGGTGGCAGTGCGGTGCTGATCGCGTTGCAGGCTTATGAGCGTTTGAACAATCCGGAGCCGCTCGGCGCGCCTTGGCTGAGTATCGGAGTGATCGTGTTTTCCCTGTTGCTGACGGCGGCGCTGTTGATGCTGCAGCATCGGGTGATCAAGCAGACCGGCTCCAACGCGGTGCGGGCGGATTCGCTGCATTACCGTTCGGACATGCTGCTGAACGGCAGCATTCTGATTGCGCTGGTATTGGCCGGTTTGGGTTTCGATCAGCTGGATGCGTGGTTCGGTCTGGGGATCGCGGCGTACATTCTGTGGAGCGCGATCCAGATCGCCCGGGAAAGTTTTTCGGTGCTGATGGATGAAGAGCTGCCGACTGATGTCAGTCAGCACATGCTCGAACTGGCGTGCGGCGTGCCGGGGGTATTGGGCGCGCATGATTTGCGCACGCGGATTTCCGGCAATCACTGGTTCGTGCAGTTGCACCTGGAACTGCCGGGGGAGCTGACGCTGTCAGTCGCTCACGGCATCAGCGATCAGGCGGCGGATGCGATTCACAAGGCCTACCCACGGGCCGAAGTGCTGGTGCACGCCGACCCGCAGGAAGTGGTCAAAGCCGCTCGGGCTCAGTAGTTGACCTGATAACCGCGACTGCTCAGGCAATTGCCCTGGGCCTGGCGGTAGGCCTGAACCACTTCGGGCGCCGGTTGATACGTCGCGGTGCGCGGATTGAAGCCGCTCTGCTGCACCGCGTACTGATAGCACTCGTAACCGTCGCGCTGAACCTGCTCCGGTGACTGACCGTTGGCCGGATACGCCTCCACGTCATAACCATTGCCGGTCGGCTGCGGTGGCTGCTGCGACGGCGGCTCGACCACCACGTAATCCTGGGTCGCTTCCTGATAGGCGTAGTACGAACCGGCGGCGAGGAACAGCAGCGAACCGCCGATCCACACTTCACGGGCGTAATCCGGCAGGTACTGGATGCGAATCCCGCGCGGCGGCTGAACCACGATGTAGCGCGGGCCTTGCGGGCGATACCAATAACCGCCGGAGTAGAAATAGTCTTGGCCGCGATATGGCACGCGGTAGTCACGATCTGGAAAGCGGTCGATCACATGGCCCGGCCGGTATTGCGGGCCAGGGCCCCAGCCATTGCCATGCCCGTCGGGGCGACCCGGCCAGCGGTTGTCGTTGGGGCGGCTGCCGGTCTGCCAGTTCTGGTGATAGCCATTCTGCGGGCGCTCGTCGCGGTAGTAACCCTGACGCGGTTCCTGGGTCTGGCGCACGGTGTCGGGACGCGGCTGGATCGGCAGATCGTTGGCCGGAAGTTGCGGCGGCGGTGGCGGCTGGCGCACCGGGTTGGGGTTGTAGGCCGGACGCGGCTGGTTCTGGTTCTGCCACTGGCCGTTGTTCGGTTGGCCGTGGTTCTGCTGGCCGTTGTGCTCGAACTGGCGGCTGTTGTCGCCACGAATGATGTCGTTGTTCTGCCGCTGCGGATTGTTCTGTCCGCGCTGCTGATCGCCCCCGCCATGCCCCTGATTGTTGCCCTGATGCTCCGGCCCGCGTCCGCCGCCGTCGGGGCCGCGATTCTGCGGCTCATCCGCCAGCGCTTGCGCACCGACACTCACACACAGCAAACCAACACTGGCCAGACGCCAGATGCGCGACTTCATGAAATTCCTCACTGCGGACTAGAGCCTGAAATTAAGAGGGCGTGTAGCTAAGACCGGGGATGAGTACACCGGGTTCTGCTACAGGTTATCAGTCACGTCATTTATTTATTGAGCGAGATGGGCCAAATCGCAGGCAAGAAAAAAGGGAGACCCGTCGGCCTCCCTTCTAGAGAACTTCGTCCTGGCTCGACGCTTTTGACGTCGGCTCACCTCACGCCGTCTTCTGGACAGTGTGCAGCTCGGGGGCCGGCACAACCCCGGTGGGGGTGGCGGCCGCGGCAGGCCGGATTGGGCGGGCCGCGTGGACTGTGTTACCGAGCAGTGATTCTGGTGATAAGAATAGGCCCGGAGCCGCGACAGATGATTGCGAAGATTGCTCAAATAAACATCACTTGCGCAATTTTTAACCCTGGATAGATAATCCGCCGCAATAGTTAAGACAAAGGATCGTTTGATGAGCAAACTCGACCGTTACGACCTCAGTATTTTGGCGGAATTGCAGCGCGACGCCCGCATCTCCAACCAGGAACTGGCCGAGCGCATCGGTCTGTCGCCCTCCCCGTGCTCGCGCCGGGTCAAGCAACTGGAGGACGACGGCTACATCTCCCGCCAGGTCGCCCTGCTCGATCGCAAGATGCTCGGCCTGAGCCTGACCGCCTACGTGCTGATCGGCATGGACCGGCACACGCCGGAGCGTTTCGAGAACTTCGAAGCGGCGATCCGTACCTTACCGCAGGTGCTGGAATGCAGTCTGGTGACCGGGGTTGATGCCGATTACCAGCTGAAAGTGGTGGTGCCGGACATGGATCACTATCAGAAGCTGCTGCTGGGGCATCTGACCCGGATCGAAGGCGTGACCAGCGTGCGCTCAAGCTTTGTGCTGAATCAGGTGCTCAACAGCACTGAATTGCCGCTGACCCATCTGCGTAGCTGAAATCGACGAATGACTGCGGCACACCGACGCAGGTCAATGCTGCGTCGTTCGCCGCTGGCGTATACTCCCGGCCGCCCTTTCAGCCGCGCAGCGCCGGAGATGCCCGATGGATCCAGCAGTATTTGAAGAGTGGATGATGACCGGTCTGGTCAGCATCCTGATCATTTTCATGGGTTTCATCGTCTGGGATCTGGCGAAGAAGTCCAAGGCCGGGCGCTTCGGCTCGTTCATTCTGTTCTTCGTGCTGGGCCTTGGCGTGGCCGCATTCATCATCAAGAGCGTGGTGATCGGCCTGATCGAATCCGGCGCTTTATAAGCGCGCCGGCACTTCTTTCCACTGGCCCTGATCGAGCCCTTCGATCGACCAGTCACCAATCCTGACCCGCACCAGCCGCAACGTCGGCAGCCCGACCGCCGCCGTCATCCGCCGCACCTGACGGTTGCGTCCTTCGCGAATCACCAGTTCCAGCCAGGTTGTCGGAATGGTCGCGCGAAAGCGTACCGGTGGATTGCGCGGCCACAGCTCGGGCTCATCCAGTTGCCGCGCTTCGGCGGGCAAGGTCATGCCGTCATTCAATTCGACGCCGTCACGCAGACGCTGCAACTGCTCGGCCGTCGGCACGCCTTCGACCTGTACCCAATAGGTTTTCGCCAGTTTGTGCTTGGGGTCGGCGATCCGCGCCTGCAATTGGCCGTCGTTGGTCAGCAGCAGCAAACCTTCGCTGTCGCGGTCCAGCCGTCCGGCCGGGTAAATGCCAGGAATGTCGATGTAATCCTTGAGCGTCGCCCGCCCTTCGCCGTCGCTGAATTGCGTCAGCACATCGAACGGTTTGTTGAACAGAATCAGCTTCGGCTCGGCCGGTGGTGCCTTGGCGACACGGCGCGGGGCTGAAGAAGCTGGCTTCGCGCCGGGGCGGCGGGAAGGTGGACGTTGAGGACGGGACATAAGAGAGCAGACATTTAGCGATCAGGGCTGACAATGCTAGTGCCCCGACCGCCAAATGACCACGACAAACCGTTAGCGGAACGGCGGCTCGTCGAAGCTGCGCAGTTTGCGCGAGTGCAGCGAGTTGAGTTCGGTGCGCAGCAGATCCACTGCTTCGATGCCGATCTTCAAGTGCTGGCTGACTGCACGTTCGTAGAACGCGTTGGCCGAACCCGGCAGCTTGATTTCACTGTGCAGCGGTTTGTCCGACACACACAGCAACGTGCCGTACGGCACTCGCAGGCGATAACCCTGGGCGGCGATGGTGCCGCTTTCCATGTCCACGGCCACGGCGCGGGAAAGGTTGATCAGCGGTCGCTCCTGGGCCCAGCGCAATTCCCAGTTACGGTCGTCGTAGGTCAGCACAGTGCCGGTGCGCAGGCGTTTCTTCAGTTCTTCGCCTTTTTCGCCGGTGATGTTGGCCGCCGCTTGCTGCAACGCCAGCTGCACTTCGGCCAGCGCCGGGATCGGAATGTTCGGCGGCACCACCCGGTCGAGAATCCCGTCGCGACGCATGTAAGCGTGAGCCAGCACGTAGTCGCCGATGGTCTGCGACTGACGCAGGCCGCCGCAGTGGCCGATCATCAGCCAGCAATGCGGACGCAGCACGGCCAGGTGGTCGGTGATGTTCTTGGCGTTGGACGGGCCGACGCCGATGTTGACCAGTGTCACGCCGTGGCCATCGCTGGCGATCAGGTGATAGGCCGGCATCTGGTAACGATGCCAGACCACACCGGCGGCAATCGCCGACGCTTCGCCGTGATCCATGCCTTTTTCGATGATCACATTGCCCGGCAGCACCATGCGTACGAAGCGCGGGTCGCGGCGCAGTTGTTCCAGGCCATGGACGATGAACTGGTCGACATAACGGTGATAGTTGGTCAGCAGGATCCACGGCTGCACATGGCGCCAGTC
Organism: Pseudomonas sp. GW823-FHT04A03; assembly: GCF_058796615.1. Classification (NCBI taxonomy): domain Bacteria; kingdom Pseudomonadati; phylum Pseudomonadota; class Gammaproteobacteria; order Pseudomonadales; family Pseudomonadaceae; genus Pseudomonas; species Pseudomonas sp. GW823-FHT04A03. The sequence continues at coordinate 140,236 of NZ_JBXAIV010000008.1, read as the reverse complement.
GCTGCCGGTGTAGTGCACCAGACGACGCAGCGAGAAATCGACGCGGGCCGCATCGAACAGCGCCAATGGCAGTGGATCGGTGTTTTCCCAGTCGTAGAGACCGTCGGCGATGCCATCGGTGGCGGCGGACAGGTCAGTACTCGGGAACACTCGCGCCAGCACGGCGGCGGTGACACCGGAGCCGGCCAGCTCATCACCCTGCTCGACCACGTACGGGTACGGAATGTTTTGCGCGCTGACCCCGACTTCCACGGTCACGGTGAAGTCGTGCATCAGCGGCGTAAGCTGTTCCAGCAGGTATTTGCGAAACGCCGCCGGGTGGGTGACGGTCACGCTGTAGGTGCCCGGCAACTGCACCTTGGCGTAAGCGCGGGTGGTCTGCGGGACTTCGCCCTGGCAGTGGTAGGTCAGACGCAGTTCGGGATAACGGAACAGGGCACGTTGCTCGGCGTCGGGCTCGACGCGATCCTTGAGATAACGCTTGAGCGCCGAGTTCAGCGCCGTGGTGGCCCGCTCATGCAGCTCGGCGAGACGATCCACGGCCTGTTCGGCGGTTTGAACGACAATAAACGCTTCGGTCACGATCAGCTTCCTGTGTTCTGACTTGCAGAGCTTCATCTTGCCTGCATCGTGGCGTCACGGAAACAGTGGCGTTGTGGCTTTGTCGCGATCCCCCTTCAGAAACCTTGCGGCGTAGAGCGGGCGACGATGGCTTCGACATCCAGCCCGCGCGGCAACGCGCCGTAGACCCGCCCGCCACCGCTCAGGCGACTGGCGATGAACGCATCGCTGACCGCCGAATTCCCGGCCTCCAGCAGCAGCTTCGCTTGCAGTCCCAAAGCGATGTCTTCGGTCAATTGCCGAGCGCGGTATTGAATGTCAGTGGTGTCCTTGAACTGCGCTTGCAACTGCTGAACGTGCGCGGCCAGTCGCTTGTCGCCATGACCATCGCCGAGCTCGTTGAACAGAACATCCAGAACGCCCGGCTCTTTCGACAACGCCCGCAGTACGTCGAGGCATTGCACGTTGCCGGAGCCTTCCCACGTCGAGTTCACCGGCGCTTCGCGGTACAGCCGCGGCAGGATACTCTCCTCGACATAGCCAGCACCGCCCATACATTCGGCGGCTTCGTTGATCATCCCCGGCGCGCGTTTGCAGATCCAGTATTTGCCCACCGCCGTCACCAGTCGGGCGAACTGCGCTTCATGGCGGTCATCGAGATGATCCAGCGCCTTGCCCATGCGCAGGCTCAGCGCCAGCGCGGCTTCGCTTTCAAGTGCCAGATCGGCCAGCACGTTCTGCATCAGCGGTTGTTCGCTAAGCAGTTTGCCGCCGACCTTGCGGTGGGCGCAGTGATGGCTGGCCTGAGTCAGCGCCTGACGCATCAGCGAGCTGGAGCCGACCATGCAATCGAAACGGGTCATGGCCACCATCTCGATGATAGTCGGCACGCCGCGCCCTTCCTCACCGACCATCCACGCCAGCGCGCCACGGAACTCTACTTCGCTGGAGGCGTTGGACTGGTTGCCGAGTTTGTTTTTCAGACGCTGGATATAGAACTGATTGCGCGTGTCGTCCGGACGATGGCGCGGCAGCAGGAAGCAGCTCAAACCCTTGTCGGTCTGCGCCAGCGTCAGGAACGCATCGCACATCGGCGCCGAGCAAAACCACTTGTGGCCCACCAGTTCGTAGGCCTGGCCCGGGCCGCTGGCGCCGACCGGATAGGCCTTGGTGGTGTTGGCACGGACGTCGGTGCCGCCCTGTTTCTCAGTCATCGCCATGCCGATGGTCACGCCAGCCTTGTGGGCCATGCCGACATTGCGCGGGTCGTATTCGGTGGCGAGGATTTTCGGCAGCCATTGTTCGGCCAGGTTCGGCTGCAAAAGCATCGCGGGGACACTGGCGAAAGTCATGGTTAACGGGCAACCGCTGCCGGCCTCGGCCTGGCTGTGCAGATAGCTCATGGAAGCGCGGGCAACATGGGCGCCGTCCTGTGGATGAGCCCAGGGCAACGAGGTCAGGCCATGTTCAATGGCGGTGCGCATCAGCTCGTGATACGCCGGATGAAACTCCACCAGATCGATGCGATGACCGTAGCGGTCATGGCTGGCGAACACCGGTTTGTTTTGATTGGCGAGGAACCCGGCTTCCATCAGCGGCCCGCCGGCCAGCGCGCCGTAGGCGTCGATCCGCGACTCGGCCCAGCCAGCGCCGAACCGCCGCGACCACTCCTGTAACGGCAGGTCAATGCGGTACAGGTTGGTGCCGTCGAGCGACGGTGGCTGGTTGGTGACTTCGTGAGTTTCGGCGAACTGATGCAGGTTCATGACGGGGCTCCTTGATCGGCCAGAGCTTCAGTTAAGCACCGCGCCCGAACCGATCAAAGTGTCATATCGGCCTAAATACCGGCGCTTTCACCCTATCAGCAACTCAACACCCGCCGCTGCATCGCAACCTGCAGATCCTCGAATTTCACCGGTTTGCTCAGATAGTCGATCGAGCCACCCGACGCGCAATGCTCTCGATCCGCCCCCAGCGCGATCATGAACACCGGCAGATGGGCGCATCCCGGCAGGTCACGAATCTGGCAACACAGCGATGCCCCGTCGAGCGGTGGCAGCTGACAATCGATCAGCACGGCATCGAAGCGCTCGCGCTGCAAACAGTCGAGCGCCGCCGCGCCGTGGTCGGCGGTGCGCACCCGGAAACCGAGCTTGAGCAACATGCCGCGCATCACCAGTTGGTTGACGCTGTTGTCGTCCACCAGCAGCACGGTGCAATCCTGCGGCGCGCGCACGGCGTCGCGGCTGAACGCGGGCACGGCTTCCACTTCCGGCAACTCAAACTCGACATCCAGTTGAAAGCGGCTGCCACTCCCCGGTTCGGAGCGGTGCGTGAGCTTGCCACCGAGCAATTCCACCAATTGACGGCAGATCGCCAGACCGACGCCCAGCCCGCCGTACTCGCGGGTCATCGAACCGTCGAGCTGGAAGAAGCGCTGATACATCGTCGCCTCGCCCAGATCGGTGAAACCGATGCCGGTATCGATCACCGCGAAGGACAGCGCCAGGCGATTGTCCGTCGATGGCTTGCCAGTGACCCGCAAGGCCAGGCCGCCGACGCGGGTGAACTTGATCGCGTTGTCCAGCAGGCATTCCAGGCACTGCGCGAGTTTGGCGCTGTCGCCATGCAGGCGATCCGGCAGGGTCGGCAGTACGTCGACCTTGAAGTCCAGCGACTTGCTCGAAGCGTTGCCATCGAACTGAATCCGCAACGCCTCGACCACCCCGCGCAGGCTGAAACTGCCCGGCGTGACCTTGAGCTTGCCGGCCTGCAATTCGGTCAGGGTCAGGATGCCGTTGACCATGCGCATCATGTCCCGGGCCGAACCGGCGGCGGTCTGCTGGTATTGCTCCAGTTCCGGATCGAGTTCGACGGTCTGCATCAACTCGAGCGAGCCGATCACGCCATTCATCGGCGTACGCAGTTCGTGGGTCAGGGTCGCGAGGAATTCATCCTTGAGCTTGTTGCTGTGGGCCAGTTGCTGGTTCAGCACTTCGAGTTTCTGGCCGGCATCGAACAGGGTCTGCGCCTGTTGTTCGCGCATCGCGTTGATGCGGTCGGCCAGGGCCAGCGACAGCAACGCCACTTCGATGGCCGAACCGATCTGGCTGGCGTACATGGTCAGGAACACATTCGGCAGCAAGCCCAGCACCATCATGGTGTTGACGATGCCGCCGATCAGGAATGCCGACCAGGCGATGATGAAATAACGCGCCACCCGCAGGCCGCGCCACCAGGCCAGGATCCCGGCAGCGAAGATCACTACGGTGAAGGTCAGAGCCAGGGTCGTCGCCAGGCGCAGGGCCAGGCCATAACTGGTCATCAACGACAGGCCGATCACCACGGCGCCGAACGCGATCAGGGCCATCAGCAGGCGATCGAGCCAGCGGCTGTGGTTCCTGGTCTGCAGGAAACTGCGGGCGAACTGGCTGCCGAACAGCCCCGCGCAACCGATGAAGAACGGCGTGGCGGCGTTGGCCCACCATGGGTTGTCCGGCCAGAAATACTCGACGGCCGCACCGTTGACCGACAGCTGATAAAGGCCGAACGAGGCGATATAGAAGATGTAATAGAGGTAACTGGTGTCGCGCACGCTGAGGTAGATAAACAGGTTGTAGACCAGCATCCCCAGCAGCACGCCATAAATGATCCCCAGCACATACAGGCGCACTGGCTGGTCTTCGAGGTAAGCGGTGCTCGACCACAGCGTCACCGGCGCCTGGATCGAGCCTTCGCTGGACAACCGCAGATAAACGGTTCGCTGTTGATCCGGCTTGAACGCCAGGTCGAACAGGTAATTGTTCTGGCGGATCTCGCGACTGGCGAACGGCAAGGCGTCGCCGGTTTGCCGCACCAGACGGTAGTCGCCAGCGGCATCGGGCAGATACAGGTCCAGATGATCTAGCGGCGGATACGCCAGCTCCAGCAACCAGCTGCGCTGCGCCGACGGATTGGTCGGGCGGTAATGCAGGTCGATCTTCAGCCAGAACGCCGAACGCGAATAACCGGCATTGAGCGTGGCTTTGTCATGGGGTTTGAAGTTTCCGGCGGCGGCTTGCGCGCGGACGTCGGCAATGCTCGCCTGACCGCTCGGGTCTTCGAACACTTGCAGGGATCGACCCAGCGGGAGGCTCTGGGTGAACTCGTCGAACTCGACGGCGCTTGCCAGGAGGGGCAAGCAGAACAGCAACATCAACAAATAGCGCATTGAAGCCCCAGCGTGGCTTGGCCGGTTGTGTCAGGAAGCCCCCCATTCCCTTTGAGATGACGTAAAACCGGTATTACCTGTTATTGGTTTGGATCCACTCTAGCATAGCCGTTGATGGCCATTGAGCACCATGGAAATTTTTCCGACGAAGGCTCTAGAACGGGCGTTCCAGAGCAGAACGCCGGGCTAGAGCTGTTTGCTCGGTCAAATTGTGACAAGCGCTGCGAATCCGCTACCCGTGTTATCGGCAGGACGCTGCGCCACAACACCCGAAAAACAGGTTTGGTGGTAAGCTCGCGCACCATGAATATCTACAGCTCACGCCCCGTTGTCCTCTGTCTCTCCGGCCACGACCCCAGTGGTGGCGCCGGCTTGCAGGCAGATATCGAAGCCCTGCTCGCTCAGGGTTGCCATGCGGCTCCGGCCGTCACCGCCCTGACCGTGCAAGACACGGTCAACGTCACTGACTTTCGCGTCCTCGACCGTGAGTGGGTACTGGCCCAGGCCAATGCCGTGCTCAACGATTCCGAAGTCGCGGCAGTGAAACTGGGCATGCTCGGTTCCCTGGAAATGGTCGACACCGTCGTCGAACTGCTCCAGGCGCACCCGCACTTGCCAGTGGTCTGCGACCCGGTGCTGCGCGCCGGCGGCGGCGGACGCCTGGGCAAGGACGAAGTCGGCTACGCCATGCGCGAACGCCTGCTACCGCTGTCGATCATCGCCACCCCCAACCTTCCCGAAGCCCGGATCCTCGCCGAACTGCCAGAAGGCACCGCGGACGAGTGTGCTGAAAAACTGTTGCCGTACATCAAGAACCTGCTGATCACCGGCGGTCACGGCGACGAAACCGAAATCCACAATCGCCTGTACAGCCGCGACGGCCTGCGCGAAACCTTCAAGTGCCAGCGCCTGCCGGGCAGCTATCACGGTTCAGGCTGCACCCTGGCCAGCACCCTCGCCGGCCGCCTGGCACTGGGCGAAAACCTCGCCAGCGCCGTGCGCACGGCACTGGATTACACCTGGCGCACCCTGCGCGATGCCGAACAGCTGGGCAAAGGCCAGTTCGTGCCGCGTCGCCTGCCGCTGGATTTCTGTTCCTGATGTTTCGAGCCTGAGGTCTGCGCGATGAAACTACGTGGCCTGTATGCCATCACCGACGGTCCGTTGCTGGCCGGCAAGTTTCTGTCCTACGTGGAGGCGGCGCTGGAAGGCGGCGTCACCCTGCTGCAATACCGCGACAAGAGCAGCGACGAAACCCGTCGTCTGCGTGAGGCCGAGGCCCTGCGCGATCTGTGCGAGCGCTACAAGACGCAACTGATCATCAACGATGACGCCGAACTGGCCGCGCGCTTGAACGTCGGCGTGCACCTGGGCCAGACCGACGGCCCGCTGTCGCCGACCCGCGCCCTGCTCGGTTCCAAGGCGATCATCGGTTCGACCTGCCACGCGCAGCTTGAACTGGCCGAACAGGCCGCCAAAGAGGGTGCGAGTTACGTCGCCTTCGGTCGCTTCTTCAATTCCAGTACCAAACCCGGTGCACCGAGTTGCAGCCTCGATCTGCTCGACGAGGCCAAACGCACCCTGCACCTGCCGATCTGCGCGATCGGCGGCATCACCCTCGACAACGCCGCGCCGCTGGTGGCCCACGGTGTCGATCTGCTGGCCGTGGTTCATGGCCTGTTCGGCGCCGACAGCACCGCCGAAGTGACCCGCCGCGCCCGCGCCTTCAATGAATTATTAAAAGTCTGAGAGCCCGATCATGTCTCGTTCCGAAACCCTGTTTGCCAACGCCCAGAAACACATTCCCGGTGGCGTGAACTCGCCGGTGCGCGCGTTCAAGAGCGTTGGCGGCACGCCGCTGTTTTTCAAGCACGCCGAAGGCGCCTACGTCACTGACGAAGACGACAAGCGTTATGTGGATTACGTCGGCTCGTGGGGTCCGATGATCCTCGGCCACAGCCACCCGGACGTGCTGGACGCAGTGCGCAACCAGTTGCAACACGGCCTGTCCTACGGCGCGCCGACCGCGATGGAAACCGAGATGGCCGACCTGGTCTGCTCGCTGGTGCCATCGATGGAGATGGTGCGCATGGTCAGCTCCGGCACCGAAGCGACCATGAGCGCGATCCGTCTGGCCCGTGGCTTCACCGGCCGTGACAGCATCATCAAGTTCGAAGGCTGCTACCACGGTCACTCCGACAGCCTGCTGGTCAAGGCCGGTTCCGGAGCGCTGACCCAAGGCGTGCCGAGCTCGGCCGGCGTACCGGCAGCGTTCGCCAAACACACCCTGACCCTGCCGTTCAACGACATCGACGCCGTTGAAAAAATGCTCGCCGAAGTCGGCCAGGACGTCGCGTGCATCATCGTCGAGCCAGTGGCCGGCAACATGAACTGTGTACCGCCGGCGCCGGGTTTCCTCGAAGGCCTGCGCAGCCTGTGCGACAAGCACGGCGTGGTGCTGATTTTCGACGAAGTGATGACCGGCTTCCGCGTCGCCCTCGGCGGTGCCCAGGCCTACTACGGCGTAACCCCGGACCTGACCACCTTCGGCAAGATCATCGGCGGCGGCATGCCGGTCGGCTGCTTCGGCGGCAAGCGCTCGATCATGGAGCGCATCGCGCCACTGGGCCCGGTCTATCAGGCAGGCACCCTTTCGGGTAACCCGCTGGCGATGGCCGCCGGCCTGACCACCCTGCGCCTGATCAGCCGTCCGGGTTTCCACGCCGAGTTGACCGACTACACCACGCGCCTGCTCGACGGCCTGCAACAGCGCGCCGATGCCGCCGGCATTCCGTTCGTGACCACCCAGGCAGGCGGCATGTTCGGTCTGTACTTCAGCGGTGCCGACGACATTGTTACTTTTGAAGACGTAATGGCCAGCGATGCAGCGCTGTTCGGTCGCTTCTTCCACCTGATGCTGGAAGGTGGCGTGTACCTCGCGCCGAGCGCCTTCGAAGCCGGTTTCACCTCGATCGCCCATGGCGAAGCCGAGCTGAAACTGACCCTCGACGCCGCCGAGCGCGCGTTTGCCAAGTTGAAGTAAAACGCCCCGCCGCTGACGTTGGCCATTGCCAGCGTCAGCGTTCTCCTACATCCGCACGCCTTTTCCGACACGCCTGCCAAAAATCTCCCATAAAGTGGGCGATATATTTCCCGCGCAGCAGAAAATCGAGTAAAGACTTTGTAAGGATGGCCCTGCTTATTTCATAATGCGCGCTTATTGGATCCCTCGACGGGTCCGCGCGCCCTTCAGAGGTAAGTCGATTCCCATGAACCGCACCGGCCGCACCCTTGCCTTGGGCTGCCTGTTGCTCCTTCAGCCGCTGCTCGCACATGCACAAGCAGGCGGCAACTCGTTGTTGATCCCGGCGATGGGTCGCTGCACCCTCAATACTCAGCCGCAAGATGTCACGCAGGCCCTCGCCGCCTGCCAAAAGGCAGCGGATGAAGGGGATGCGCAAGCGCAATACGAGTTGGGTGAGTTCTACTACGACGGCAAGAACGCGCCGCGCGACCTCAATCAAGCCCTGAGCTATTTCGAAAAGGCCTCGCTGCAAGGCCACGCCCAGGCGCAATTCAAGCTCGGCACCATGTTTTTCCACGGCGAAGGCGTGCAGGCTAACAACATTCAGGCCTACATCGTGCTGAAGATGGCGGCGGTCAACGGCGCAGAAGATGCGCTGGATACGGCCGACGAAGTCTCCGAAAAAATGTCCCGCGAAGATCTTGAGACTGCCACGCAAGTGCTCGGGCAAATTTTCCGTAAATACCTGATGGAATTGCAGAGCGCCGACGGGCGTACGCCGTTCTCGCCCCTGCCCTGATTTCTCTTTAGATTTTTCTGGCCTCTTCGCGAGCAAGCCCGCTCCCACATAGGAATGAATATCCCTGTGGGAGCGGGCTTGCTCGCGAATGAGGCGACTCGGTCTTACGGTTTACTTCTCGGGCATCGGCACCGGAAACGGCATCACATTACCGACACCGCCACGGGCTTCGCTGATCTTCGGCGTCCCCAGCCGCTCGACTTCATCGATTCGCACGATCGAGTGCATCGGCACAAAGCTGCGCACCACGCCTTCGAACTGCGCCTTGAGCTTTTCTTCGCTCGGATCGACGACCACTTGCGTGCGCTCGCCAAAGACGAACTCTTCCACTTCCAGGAAGCCCCACAGATCACTTTGATAGATCTGCTTGGCGTACATTTCGAACACCTGGCCCTGGTTGAGGAAAATCACCTTGTAGATTGGAGCTTCGCGTTTGGTCATGGCGGGCGGACGACATCGGGGTAAAAATGAGGGCGCGAACTATAGCATAGCCACCGGACGCGCAGCGGTAGGAACCTGGGGACATGTTCCCTATAATGCGCGGTTCTTTGAACCACGTGACGACCCTATTCCATGGCCAAGAAGCTTTACATCGAAACCCACGGTTGCCAGATGAACGAGTACGACAGCTCGCGCATGGTCGATCTGCTGGGCGAACACCAGGCCCTGGAAGTCACGGCGCGCGCCGAAGATGCCGATGTGATCCTGCTCAACACCTGCTCGATCCGCGAACGCGCCCAGGACCGGGTGTATTCCCAGCTCGGCCGCTGGCGCGAACTGAAACTGGCCAACCCGGACATGGTGATCGCCGTCGGCGGTTGCGTGGCCAGCCAGGAAGGCGCGGCGATCCGTGATCGAGCCCCTTACGTCGACGTGGTGTTCGGCCCGCAGACCCTGCACCGCCTGCCGGAAATGATCGACGCCGCGCGCATCAGCAAGCTGCCGCAAGTCGACGTGTCGTTCCCGGAAATCGAAAAATTCGACCATCTGCCCGAGCCGCGCATCGACGGCCCGAGCGCCTACGTGTCGGTGATGGAAGGCTGCAGCAAGTACTGCACGTTCTGCGTGGTGCCTTACACCCGCGGCGAAGAAGTCAGCCGGCCGTTCGACGACGTGATCGCCGAGATCATTCACCTGGCCGAACACGGCGTGCGTGAAGTGACCCTGCTGGGCCAGAACGTCAACGGTTATCGCGGGCTGACCCACGACGGTCGTCTGGCGGACCTGGCCGAACTGATCCGCGTGGTCGCGGCGGTCGACGGCATCGACCGCATCCGCTACACCACCTCGCACCCGCTGGAGTTTTCCGACAGCCTGATCCAGGCCCACGCCGAAGTGCCGGAACTGGTCAAGCATCTGCACTTGCCGGTGCAGTCGGGTTCGGACCGGATCCTGGCCGCGATGAAGCGCAACCACACGGCACTGGAGTACAAATCCAAGCTGCGCAAACTGCGCGCCGCCGTGCCGGGCATCTGTATCAGCTCGGACTTCATCGTCGGCTTCCCGGGGGAAACCGAGAAAGATTTCGAACAGACCATGAAGCTGATTGCCGACGTCGGTTTCGACTTTTCCTACTCGTTCGTCTACAGCCAGCGCCCGGGCACTCCGGCCGCCGATCTGGCCGACGACACCCCGGAAGAACTGAAGAAAGAACGCCTGAACGCCTTGCAGCACCGCTTGAACCAGCAAGGGTTCGAGATCAGCCGACAAATGGTCGGTTCGGTCCAGCGGATTCTGGTGACCGATTATTCGAAGAAAGACCCGGGCGAGCTGCAAGGGCGGACCGAGAATAACCGTATCGTCAACTTCCGCTGCGATAATCCAACCTTGATCGGCCAGTTCGCCGACGTCCACATCGACGCGGCGCAACCGCACTCGCTGCGCGGCTCGCTGATCCAGTAACACCGCATATCCCATGTGGGAGCGAGCTTGCTCGCGAAGGCTGCGACACATTCAACATTCCTGTGTCTGACAGACCGCTTTCGCGAGCAAGCTCGCTCCCACAGAAACAGCATCAATTTAAGAGCTTTCGCACCCACGCCGCTGGCGTTATCCTTGATTTCATCCTAATTGCCCCAGGGCGGCTAAATACGACCTTGAACGCACCCATCGAACCACATCGTTTTATCCTCGAGCCCTTTGAGGCTCGCCGCTTCGCCAATCTGTGCGGGCAGTTCGACGAGCACCTGCGGCTGATCGAACAGCGCCTGGCCATCGAGATCCGCAACCGCGGCAATCAGTTCGAGCTGATCGGCGAACCCAAGCACACCACTTCCGCGGAAAACCTTATTCGCCGCCTGTACCGGGAAACCAAGGGTTCAGAGCTGTCGCCGGATACGGTTCACCTGTTCCTCCAGGAATCGGCCGTCGAGCAACTGGACAATCACGCCCCCGCCGAAGCCTCCGTTGCCCTGCGCACCAAGAAAGGCATGATTCGCCCACGCGGCTTGAATCAGCTGCGCTACGTGAAGGAAATCCTCGGCAACGACATCAACTTCGGCATCGGCCCGGCCGGTACCGGCAAGACCTACTTGGCTGTCGCTTGCGCCGTCGATGCGCTGGAGCGCGAGCAGATCCGTCGCATCCTGCTGGTGCGTCCGGCGGTCGAAGCGGGTGAGAAACTCGGCTTCCTGCCCGGCGACCTGTCGCAGAAGATCGACCCGTACCTGCGCCCGCTCTACGACGCACTCTACGAGATGCTCGGCTTCGAATACGTGGCCAAGCTGATCGAGCGCCAAGTGATCGAAGTCGCCCCGCTGGCCTACATGCGCGGCCGTACGCTGAACAACAGTTTCATCATTCTCGACGAAAGTCAGAACACCACCGTTGAGCAGATGAAGATGTTCCTGACCCGGATCGGTTTCGGCTCCACGGCCGTGATCACCGGCGACATCACCCAGGTCGACCTGCCGCGCGGCACCAAATCCGGACTCCATCACGTCATCGAAGTCCTGAAAGATGTGCCGGGCATCAGCTTCACTCACTTCCAGCCTAAAGACGTGGTGCGCCATCCGTTGGTGCAACGCATCGTCGAAGCCTACGAGCGCTTCGAGACGCGTGTCGCTGATGAAGCGCCAAAGGACACCCGCCACGATGCTTGAGCTTGACCTGCAAATCGCGACCGAAGCGTCTGCGCCGACCGAAGCCGAGTTCCGCCAATGGTGCGAACTGGCCCTGCGCCAGCGCACCGCTGACTCGGAAATGACCATTCGTCTGGTCGACGAGGAAGAAGGCCGCGAACTGAATCACACCTGGCGCCACAAGGATTACGCGACCAACGTCCTGTCCTTTCCCGCCGAAGTGCCTGACGAGTTTCTCGACATTCCATTGCTGGGCGATCTGGTGATCTGCGTGGCGGTGGTTGAGCGCGAAGCTGCCGAACAGGGCAAGGAACTAAAGGCCCACTGGGCACATCTGGTCATTCACGGCTGCTTGCATCTGCTTGGTTACGACCATATAGATGACGAGGAAGCCGAGGAAATGGAAGCACTGGAACGCGAGTTGCTTGCCGAATTGGGTTATCCCGATCCGTACGCGGACGACGAAACCGAAACATCCCCTACTGTTACAACAAAGGATTCAGAGTAATCGCTATGAGCGAAGATCGATCGAGCAACGGGCAAAAGTCATGGCTGGGTAAACTGACCCAGGCTTTTGCCCACGAGCCGAAGAACCGCCAGGAGCTGCTTGAGCTGCTGCGCGATGCACATCAGAACAAACTGCTGGACAGCGAAGCGCTGGCCATCGTCGAAGGCGCCATCCAGGTGGCTGACCTGCAGGTTCGCGACATCATGGTGCCGCGCTCGCAGATGATCAGCATCAAGGCGACCCAGACACCCCGCGAATTCCTCCCCGCCGTGGTCGACTCGGCCCACTCGCGCTACCCGGTCATCGGCGAAAGCCATGACGACGTGATGGGCGTGCTGCTGGCCAAGGATCTGCTGCCGCTGATCCTCAAGGAAAACGGCGACAGCTTCAACATCAAGGACCTGCTGCGCCCGGCCACCTTCGTGCCGGAGTCCAAGCGTCTGAACGTGTTGCTGCGTGAATTCCGCGCCAACCACAACCACATGGCCATCGTCATCGACGAATACGGCGGCGTGGCCGGTCTGGTGACCATCGAAGACGTGCTCGAGCAGATCGTCGGCGACATCGAAGACGAGCACGACGTCGAAGAAGACAGCTACATCAAGCCGCTGCCCAGCGGTGACTTCCTGATCAAGGCCCTGACGCCAATCGAGAACTTCAACGAGTTCTTCGACAGCGAATTCTCCGACGACGAGTTCGACACCGTCGGCGGGCTGGTGATGAGCGCGTTCGGGCACTTGCCAAAACGCAACGAAATCACTGAAATCGGCGCCTATCGTTTCCGCATCCTGAACGCCGACAGCCGTCGGATTCACTTGCTGCGACTGACCCCAATCGCCCGGTAAAAAATCTAAGGATTGAAATGCGCTGGACAACCCGCCCCGGCTGGCCCGGTAACCTGCTGGCCGTGGCGGCCGGTGCAATCACCACCTTCGCTCTGGCACCGTTCGATCTCTGGCCGCTGGCCCTGCTGGCGGTCGGCCTTTTCTATGCCGGCCTGCGCGAGCTAAGCCCGCGCCAGGCGCTGGGTCGCGGCTGGTGCTTCGGTTTCGGCCTGTTCGGCGCCGGCACCAGCTGGATCTATTACAGCATCCACCACTTCGGTGGCGCTTCGGTGCTGCTGGCCGGTTTCCTGATGCTGATCTTCACCGCGGCCATTGCCTGGTTCTTCGCTCTGCCGGCGTGGCTGTGGGCGCGCTGGTTGCGGCGTAACGAAGCGCCAGTGGCCGATGCCCTGGCGTTCGCGGCGTTGTGGGTCGGTCAGGAAGCTTTTCGTGGCTGGTTCCTCACCGGCTTCCCGTGGCTATATTCCGGTTACAGCCAGCTCGACGGCCCACTGGCCGGGCTCGCGCCAGTAGGCGGGATGTGGCTGGTGTCGTTCGTTCTGGCACTGACCGCTGCACTGATCTACAACGCACCGCGTCTGTTGCAAACCCGCCGCAAAGCCTTCATCGCTGCCGGCGTGGTATTGCTGATCGGGCCATGGGCGGCGGGCATTGCGCTCAAGGGCCATGCCTGGACCAGCCCGGCCGGCGCGCCGCTGACCGTTGCCGCGATTCAGGGCAACGTCGCACAAAGCATGAAATGGGACCCGGCCGAGCTCAATGCGCAATTGGCGTTGTACCGCGACCTGAGTTTCCACTCCAAACCGGTGGATCTTTTGATCTGGCCGGAAACCGCCGTCCCGGTGCTCAAGGAGTCCGCCGAGGGCTACCTGAACATGATGGGCAACTTCGCCGCCGAGCGTAAATCGGCGCTGATCACCGGCGTACCGATCCGCGAAATGGTTCACCACGAGAGACGTTTCTACAACGGCATCACCGTGGTCGGCGAAGGCGATGGTACCTATCTCAAACAAAAACTGGTGCCGTTCGGCGAGTACGTACCGCTGCAGGACATCCTGCGCGGGCTGATCGCTTTCTTCGACCTGCCGATGTCCGACTTCGCCCGCGGCCCTGCCGATCAGGCCCTGTTGCAGGCCAAGGGATATCAGATCGCGCCGTTCATCTGCTATGAAGTGGTCTACCCGGAATTCGCCGCGGGCCTGGCGGCACGCAGCGATCTGCTGCTGACGATCAGCAACGACACCTGGTTCGGTACGTCGATCGGTCCGCTGCAGCACCTGCAAATGGCGCAGATGCGTGCGCTTGAAGCCGGACGCTGGATGATTCGTGCGACCAACAACGGTGTGACCGGGCTGATCAATCCGTTTGGCCAGATCACAGAACGCATTCCGCAGTTCGAACAGGGCGTGCTGTACGGCGAAGTGGTGCCGATGCACAACCTGACGCCGTATCTGCAATGGCGCTCGTGGCCGCTGATCATCCTGTGCGTGGTGCTGTTCGGCTGGGCGCTGATGACCAACCGGATGTCCAAGACACTCTGAAACGCCCCGTCACCCTGCTCGTTCCCACGCCTTGCGTAGGAACGAGCCCTGTTCAGCGGTAGAACAATAAATATCCGACCTGCCCCACCGCCTCGTTAATCAACTGCCCGCTCTGCCAGATCGATTTGAATTCCGGGAGCCAGCCGCCAAACGGTCGCGCATTGTCCGTGCCAAGAAAACCGACCGGCGCCGGCACGACTTCAAATCCAGCCTGTTGATAACTCCACACCGCACGCGGCATATGCCAGGCCTGGGTCACCAGCACGATACGCTTGACACCTTCCGGCAACAGCACTCTGGCGCTGAATTCGGCGTTCTCCCACGTGGTGCGGCTCTCCCCCTCCTGCCAGCGTACCGTCACACCGAAATCGTCGCGCAGCGAGTCGGCCATCAGTTTCGCCTCAGTCGGCGGCGTGTCGTAATGCAGACCACCGCTGGTCAGAACCGGCAGCCCTGAGGCTTTGGCCAACCGCGCCGCGTATCGCTGTCGTTCAAGACCGATGCCGGTCGGCTGATCTTCGCCCCAGGCCAGATCGCCGCGCTCACGACCGGAGCCCAGCACCACAATCGCATCGGCGCGTTGCGCCAGGCTTGTCCATGCTTCCCGGGCCAGCGGCGGCTCACGCTCCAGAGCCTTGGCACCCCATTGCACGACCACCGGCAGACTCATCAGCCAGAATCCGCCAAAACCAAGGGCAAAACACAGCCCGGCCAGCCGCGGCCGCGAGCGACGCAACCACCAGGCCGCCAGCAACAGCAGCAGAAGAAGGCCTGGCGGTAACAGAAATTGTTTAATGAAATAGCGAAAAGGCATCGAGCATCTCCAAAGATGCCCGAAGCCTAAGTGGGTTGATATCGTGCGACAACCAGTAGGGGCGGATCCCGTTGAAAAAAATCCGCTTTTTGACCTGCCATGCGTTTACTTGGCCTGAAGAGTCCGAACCTTGACGGTTTCTCTGCCGGGCGCCTTGTCCTTGAGCCAGATGACATTGGCCGTATGAGCTGCATCGAGTTGTTTCACTGCTTGTGACAGGTATCCGTGGGTTTCACGCTCACTGCGATCCAGGTAGGCCTTGACCAGTTTGAACTCGGCGGTACTCAAGCCACGCAATTCCAGCTCCAGGGGGCGCTCGTCGCGCAGCCGGCCAGCGGTTTTTGCCGCGTCCAGGGCCATACCCAGACGATCGATCAACCGCTCGTACAACTCGGGTTTGGTAACGTTTTTTTGCTGTGACTCCACCATCCCTCACCTCATTGAAGATAAGACTCACTCCCCAGTTAGAGCTTAGCTTCGCTGCACAAACCGGCTGCACGCCGCGACCAACGGCCCTCGCCGTAATTTCAGCCGGTCAAACGGCTGCAATCAGGGTTTCCCTAGGCCGAGCGCGGTCATGTATGCTACGGCGCTTCCTGTAACTCCACTTCCAGCTCGTCCGGCACGCCCCGAACGTCGCATTGAAGAGGATTAGGCCACCCCTATCCAGTACAAAAGTAGCCATGCACGAACAATATCAGCCCCGTGAAATCGAAGCCGCCGCCCAGTCGTTCTGGGACGAGCAAAAGTCCTTTGAAGTCAGTGAACAGCCAGGCAAGGAGACTTACTACTGCCTGTCGATGTTCCCTTACCCCAGCGGCAAGCTACACATGGGGCACGTGCGCAACTACACCATCGGCGACGTGATCTCCCGTTACCAGCGCATGCTCGGCAAGAACGTTCTGCAACCGATGGGTTGGGACGCCTTCGGCATGCCGGCGGAAAACGCCGCGATGAAGAACAACGTGGCCCCGGCCAAGTGGACCTACGAAAACATCGCCTACATGAAATCCCAGCTGCGCAGCCTGGGCCTGGCGGTGGACTGGTCGCGCGAAGTCACCACCTGCAAACCGGATTACTACCGCTGGGAACAATGGCTGTTCACTCGCCTGTTCGAAAAAGGCGTGATCTACCGCAAGAACGGCACCGTGAACTGGGACCCGATCGACCAGACCGTTCTGGCCAACGAACAGGTGATCGACGGTCGCGGCTGGCGTTCCGGCGCGCTGATCGAAAAGCGCGAAATCCCGATGTACTACTTCAAGATCACCGCCTACGCGGATGAGCTGCTGGAGAGCCTCGACGAACTGACCGGCTGGCCCGAGCAGGTCAAGACCATGCAGCGCAACTGGATCGGCAAGTCGCGCGGGATGGAAGTGCAGTTCCCGTACAACGTCGATTCGATCGGCGAAAGCGGTACCCTGAAAGTCTTCACCACCCGTCCGGACACCCTGATGGGCGCAACCTATGTTGCGGTCGCTGCCGAGCACCACCTGGCTGCTCTCGCCGCCAAGAACAACCCTGAGCTGCAAGCATTCATCGCCGAATGCAAGGGCGGCAGCGTCGCCGAAGCCGACGTCGCCACCCAAGAGAAGAAAGGCCTGCCGACCGGCCTGTTCGTCGAGCACCCGCTGACCGGCGAAAAACTGCCGGTGTGGGTCGCCAACTACGTGCTGATGCACTACGGCGACGGCGCGGTCATGGCTGTTCCTGCTCACGACGAGCGCGATTTCGAATTCGCCCACAAATACAACCTGCCGGTCAAATCCGTGGTGCGCACCAGCTCCGGTGAAACCAACCCGGCGCCATGGCAAGACGCCTACGGCGAGCATGGCACGCTGATCAACTCCGGCGAGTTCGACGGCCTGGACTTCGCTGGCGCGTTCGACGCCATGGAAGTCGCCCTGATCAAGAAAGAACTCGGCGCCTCGCGCACCCAGTTCCGCCTGCGCGACTGGGGCATCAGCCGCCAGCGCTACTGGGGCTGCCCGATCCCGATCATCCACTGCGATGCCTGCGGTGACGTACCGGTACCGGAAGATCAATTGCCGGTCGTCCTGCCGGAAGACGTGGTGCCGGACGGCGCAGGTTCGCCGCTGGCGCGCATGCCCGAGTTCTACGAATGCAACTGCCCGAAATGTGGTCAGCCTGCCAAGCGTGAAACCGACACCATGGACACTTTCGTCGAGTCGTCCTGGTACTACGCCCGTTACGCTTCGCCGCACTTCGAAGGCGGTCTGGTGGAAAAATCCGCGGCCGACCACTGGTTGCCGGTGGATCAGTACATCGGCGGTATCGAACACGCCATTCTCCACCTGCTCTACGCGCGCTTCTTCCACAAGCTGATGCGCGACGAAGGCCTGGTGAGCTCCAACGAGCCGTTCAAGAACCTGCTGACCCAAGGCATGGTGGTCGCCGAGACTTACTATCGTCGCGAAGCCAACGGTGCCTACACCTGGTTCAACCCGGCGGACGTGGAACTCGAGCGTGACAGCAAGGCCAAGGTCATCAGCGCCAAGCTGATCGCCGACGGCCTGCCGGTGGAAATCGGCGGCACCGAGAAGATGGCCAAGTCGAAGAACAACGGCGTCGACCCACAGTCGATGATCGACCAGTTCGGCGCCGACACCTGCCGTCTGTTCATGATGTTCGCCTCGCCACCTGACATGAGCGCGGAATGGTCCGACTCCGGCGTGGAAGGCTCGCACCGCTTCCTCAAGCGCGTCTGGCGTCTGGCTCAGGCCCATATCACTCAGGGCCTGCCGGGCAAACTGGACATCGCCGGCCTGAATGACGAGCAGAAAGTCATTCGTCGCGCGATCCATCAGGCAATCAAGCAGGCCAGCCATGACGTCGGCCAGAACCACAAATTCAACACCGCCATCGCTCAGGTGATGACGCTGATGAACGTGCTGGAAAAAGCTGCGCAAGCCACCGAACAGGATCGCGCACTGGTTCAGGAAGGCCTGGAAACCGTGACGCTGCTGCTCGCTCCGATCACACCGCACATCAGCCACGAGCTGTGGAACCGCCTGGGTCACGCTGACCCGGTGATCGACGCCGGCTGGCCGGTGCTGGACGAAAGCGCGCTGGTACAGGACAGCCTGACCCTGGTGATCCAGGTCAACGGCAAGCTGCGCGGCCAGATCGAAATGCCGGCCGCCGCGACCCGTGAAGAAGTCGAAGCGGCAGCCCGCGCCAACGAAAACGTGCTGCGTTTCGTTGACGGCCTGACTATTCGCAAAGTGATCGTAGTGCCCGGGAAACTGGTCAATATCGTCGCCAGCTAATTGGATCGGGCGTCAGGTGAGCCTGGCGCCCAGTAAAACCTTTCGGGCCACAGAGTCGGCCCACATGGTTTCAAGGGGAGCAACACAATGATCAAACGCAATCTGCTGGTGATGGGCCTCGCCGTCCTGTTGAGCGCCTGCGGTTTCCAGCTGCGTGGCACCGGCACCAACGAACTGTCGATCAAGGAACTCGATCTGAGCGCCCGCAACGCCTACGGCGAAACCGTGACGCAACTGCGTCAGGTGCTGGAGGCCAGCGGCGTCAAGGTCACTTCCGGTGCGCCGTACAAACTGTACCTGGCCGATGAGCAGGAATCCCAGCGCATCCTCAGCTATGCCGGCGCCGGTCGTACTGGCGAATACCAGGTGAGCACCGTGCTGACCTACGATATCCGTGGCGAAAAAGATCTGCTGCTGAAAAGCGACAAGCTTGAAGTGCAGAAAGTGTTCATCCACGACGGCAACAACCTGGTGGGTTCCGACCAGGAAGCCAACGACGCCCGCCGTGAAACCCGTCGCGAGCTGGTACAGCGCATGATGCTGCGTCTGCAACAGCTGACGCCGGCACAGCTGGACGCCCTGCAGCAAACCGCCAACGCACGGGCCAAGGCAGAAGCCGACGCCCTCGAAGCGGCGCAGAAGGCTGAAGCGGAAACCCCGCGTCAGTCGCCGCTCGAACTGCCGCAGCAGTAAGACGTTCGGGGCGCTCAGGCGCCCCGTTCGCCCTCTCTTATGAAGCTCGCTCCCGCCCAACTCGGCAAACACCTGCAAGGCGCCCTTGCGCCGGTCTACATCATCAGCGGCGATGACCCGCTGCTGTGCCAGGAAGCTGCCGACGCCATTCGCTCCGCTGCCCGTCAGCAAGGATTCGACGAACGCCAGGTCTTCGCCGCCGACGCCAATTTCGATTGGGGCACGTTGCTGCAGGCCGGCGCCAGCATGTCGCTGTTCGCCGAAAAGCGCTTGCTGGAACTGCGCCTGCCGTCGGGCAAGCCCGGTGACAAGGGCGCTGCCGCACTCATCGAATACTGCTCGCGCCCGGCAGAAGACACGGTGCTGTTGATCAGCCTGCCGAAGCTGGATGGCAGCGCGCAGAAGACCAAGTGGGGCAAGGCGCTGGTCGAGGGTCAGCAGACCCAGTTCGTGCAGATCTGGCCGGTGGACGCCAACCAACTGCCGAGCTGGATTCGTCAGCGTCTGTCCCAGGCCGGATTGTCGGCCAGTCAGGACGCGGTCGAGCTGATTGCCGCGCGGGTCGAAGGCAACCTGCTGGCCGCTGCGCAAGAGATCGAAAAGCTCAAGCTGATGGCCGAGGGCGGGCAGATCACCGTCGAAACCGTGCAGGCGGCCGTGGCCGACAGTGCGCGTTTTGACGTATTCGGCCTGACCGACGCGGTGCTCAACGGTGAACCGGCTCACGCCCTGCGCATGCTCGAAGGGCTGCGCGGTGAAGGGGTCGAGCCGCCGGTGATCCTATGGGCCCTGGCCCGTGAGTTGCGCCTGCTGGCTAATATCTCGTTGCAATACAGTCAGGGCACGCCGCTGGACAAGTGCTTCAGTCAGGCTAAACCGCCGGTCTGGGACAAGCGCAAACCGCTGATGAGCAAGGCGCTGCAACGCTACTCGGCGCAACGCTGGGCGCAGTTGCTGCTCGAAGCCCAGCGCATCGATGCGCAGATCAAGGGCCAGGCGGCCGGTTCGCCGTGGATGAGCCTGAGCCGGTTGGCGCTGCTGATGGCCGGTCAGCGTCTGACATTGCCTGCCGAATGAAATCCGGGATCGCGCGCTGCGATCCCGTTTTTTTACCGAGTCCATTTCCTACAGAACATCCCGCCCTCGGTCCTATAGACAGACGCCCGAGATCGGCAGATTATCTGCCGCGCAAAACTCCACTCAATCGAGAGAATCCTCATGAGCAAAAAGCCATCGAAACATGGCCACAACAAGGCCAAATCCATCGTCGCCCAACCCCTGTTCCGCAGCCGCCAGGAACGACCAACCAAGGGTAAAGGCAGCTACCGCCGCGAAGCCTTCCAGTCTGACAGCTGGGAGGCTTCTTACTTTCTGGCCGCTTGAAGCACAGTACCCCTTCCTCATGTTAAGGTCTGCACCTGATTCGTATCCCCTGGACCTGTGCATGCCCCTCAGTCTTTCCCGTCGTTGGCCCTTCCGCCAACTGATCGCTGCCTCCAGCTTCGTACTGCTCGTCGCCTGCGCGGAAAAACCCACCGCCGCCGACGCTCAACCGCTTCAGACCGTCCCCGTTGCCACAGCCCCAGCGGTCATCCCTCCGGTAGTGCCGTCCGGTGACAACCTCGACCTGCAACCGACCCAGACCTTTGCCGAATGGCAGGCCGGTTTCCGCAAGGAAGCTCTGGCTGCCGGCATTCGTGCCGACCTGTTCGACCGCGCGTTCGCCAATGTCAGCTTCGATGCCAGCGTGATTCGCGCCGACCGCAGCCAGCCGGAATTTGCCCGGCCGGTCTGGGAATACCTGGACGGTGCCCTTTCGCCCCTGCGCGTGCGCAAAGGCCAGGCGCTGATCAGCCAGTACGCCGACATCCTGCAGAGCATCGAACAGCGTTATGGCGTCGATCGTCAGGCGCTGGTGTCGGTGTGGGGGATGGAAAGCAATTTCGGCCAGTTCCAGGGCAGCAAGTCGGTGATCAACTCGCTGGCGACCCTGGCCTATGAAGGCCGCCGCCCGGGCTTTGCCCACGCGCAGCTGATCGCGGCGCTGCAGATCCTGCAACAGGGCGACATCACGCCGGAGAAAATGCTCGGTTCCTGGGCCGGCGCCATGGGCCAGACCCAGTTCATCCCGACCACCTACAACACCCACGCCGTGGATTTCGACGGTGACGGTCGCCGCGACATCTGGGGCAGCCCGGCCGACGCCCTGGCCTCCACCGCGCATTACCTGCAAAGCTCAGGCTGGCAGCGTGGCCAGCCGTGGGGCTTCGAAGTGCAACTGCCAAGCGGTTTCAATTACACCCTGGCCGATGGCGCGATTCGTAAAAGCGTCGCCGAATGGCGGCAACTGGGCGTGATCCTGCCGAACGGCGGCCAGGTGCCGGCCGGCTCCGAGCAATTGTCCGCCGCCCTGCTGTTGCCGGCCGGCTACCGTGGCCCGGCGTTCCTGATCCTCGATAACTTCCGGGCGATCCTCAAGTACAACAACTCGTCGTCCTACGCACTGGCCGTCAGCCTGTTGTCCGAGCGCTTCAATGGCGCCGGCCTGATCAATGGCGCCTGGCCAAAAGACGATCTGCCGTTGAGCCGCACCGAACGGATCGAACTGCAAAACCTGCTGACCGCGCGCAACTACGACGCTGGTGCGGCAGACGGGATCATCGGTGCCAATACGCGCAAGGCGATCCGCAGTGCGCAGCAGTCGTTTGGCTGGCCGGCGGATGGTTATCCGACGCACAAGCTGCTGGAAAGCCTGCGTAACCAGTAAAACAAAAAGACCGCCGCCTCTTCAGGCGGCGGTCTTTTTTTGTGGCTCGGTCAGCGAATCACCACATCCTGTTCCAACATCAATTCCTTCTTCCCTGCATCCAGTCGAACCAGCGCCCCCAGCGGCAAGGTCAGGTTCGGATCGCAGTGCCCGCTGCGCCAGCCGGACAGCACCGGAATCCGCAGCGTTTCAAAGGTCTGCCTGAGCAAGCGGTTCAAAGCCTCGACATCCACGCCCGCCACATCCCCGACCAGCACGCCGCGCAATCTCGCCAACTTGCCCGCCAGACGCATCTGGGTCAGCAAGCGGTCGATCCGGTACAGCGGCTCGTTGATGTCCTCGATCAGTAGAATCACCCCTTCGACGTCGATTTCGTAAGGCGTGCCCAAGGTCGCGGCGATCATCGCCAGATTGCCACCCTGCAGACGCCCGTGGGCGATGCCGGGCTCCACGGTGGTCAATGGATAAGCCGCCGGATGACTCAGCACACTGCCGGCCTTCAACTGACCGCGCAGCATGGCGAAGAACGACGTCACTGTCGGCGGTTCCTTGTCCCCCAGCAGATCGGCATTCAACAACGGCCCGTGAAAGGTCACAAATCCGGCGTAGCGACTGATGGCCAGATGCAGCGCGGTGATGTCGCTGTAACCGACGAAGGGCTTGGCATGGCGGCTCAGCAAGTCGTAGTCGATCCGGTCCAGCAACCTTGGCGTGCCGTAGCCACCGCGCAGGCAAATGATTGCATCCACCTCTTCGTCAGCGAACGCCGCGTGCAGATCGTTGAGCCGCACCTCGTCGCTGCCGGCCAGATAGCCATCCTTCTCGTAGACGCCAGGGAACACCCGCAAACCGTAACCCCGGGCGCGCATCCACTGAACGGCCTTTTCAGTATCCAGCGTGCCGGGGCCGGCTGGCGCAATGACGCCTATCAGCCCTTCCGACGGCAACGCCGGCACAGGCTTGTGCGGAAAAAGGGTGTGGGTCGGTCGAACGGTCATCCATGGATCTCCCTGTGTGAAGTCATGCTCACACAGTAGTCAGGAACGGCGACAAACAGAAGAGGCCCGGTCGCGCCGCAGATTGCAGGAAAAGTCAGTAACGGGTGTAGGCCGGGCAAAAAAATGCCCGCCGGGCGATAAACCCCGGCGGGCATTTTCTCATTCAGCGCTGAATCAGGAACCGAGCAGCTCGGCCTTGACCAGTTTCGCCTGTTCGTCGGCGTGGTACGAGGAACGCACCAACGGGCCGGACGCGACGTTCTTGAAGCCCATCTTGTAACCTTCCTCGGCGAACCAGGCGAAGGTGTCCGGGTGCACGAAACGCTGCACCGGCAAGTGGCTGCGGGACGGTTGCAGGTACTGGCCCAGGGTCAGCATGTCGATGTCGTGTTCGCGCATGCGCTTCATCACTTCGATGACTTCGTCGTCGGTCTCGCCCAGACCCAGCATCAAGCCGGATTTGGTCGGAATGTGCGGCATCATCTGCTTGAAGCGTTGCAGCAGGGTCAGCGACCACTGGTAGTCCGAACCCGGACGCGCAGCCTTGTACAGGCGCGGCACGGTTTCCAGGTTGTGGTTGAACACATCCGGCGGCTCGGCCGCGGTGATTTCCAGGGCGATGTCCATACGGCCACGGTAGTCCGGGACCAGGGTCTCGAGCTGCACGTTCGGCGACAGCTTGCGGATTTCGCGGATGCAGTCGGCGAAGTGCTGGGCACCGCCATCACGCAGGTCGTCGCGGTCAACCGAGGTGATCACCACATACTTGAGTTTCAGGTCGGCGATGGCGATGGCCAAGCTTTCCGGCTCGTTGACGTCCAGTGGCTTCGGACGACCGTGGCCGACGTCGCAGAACGGGCAGCGACGGGTGCAGATGTCACCCATGATCATGAAGGTCGCGGTGCCACCGGAGAAGCACTCGCCCAGGTTCGGGCAGGACGCCTCTTCGCAGACGCTGTGCAGCTTGTGCTTGCGCAGCAGGCTCTTGATGCGGTCGACTTCCGGCGAAACCGGGATGCGCACGCGGATCCAGTCGGGTTTCTTCGGCAGTTCGGTGGTCGGAATGATCTTCACCGGGATGCGTGCAACCTTCTCGGCGCCGCGCAGCTTGACGCCGGCTTCAACCTTGGGACGCGGGGCCGGGCGCTCGGTCACGTCGAGCGTCGGGATCATGGTTTGCACTGCATCAGTAGTCATATCAGTCGATTCCGCCCGTCAGGGTCGTCTGCTCAGCATAGTCGAGGTGTTTGACGAGCTGCGCGCGCAGCCGGGCACTTACCTCGGCAAATTCAATCGATCCTGCGTGCTCGCTCAGCTGGGTCATCGCCAGCCCGGCATAGCCGCAGGGATTAATCCGTCGAAACGGCTCCAGGTTCATGTCCACGTTCAGGGCCAGGCCATGAAAGGAACAACCGTGGCGAATCCGCAAACCCAGAGAAGCGATCTTCGCTCCGTCGACGTAGACGCCGGGAGCATCCGGCTTGGCCACGGCGGTCACGCCGTAGCTGGCCAGCAGTTCGATCAGGCAGCGCTCCATGCGGCTGACCAGATCGCGCACGCCGAAACCGAGTCGGCGCACATCCAGCAGCAGGTACGCCACCAGTTGGCCGGGGCCATGGTAGGTCACCTGACCGCCGCGGTCGACCTGCACCACCGGAATATCCCCCGGCAGCAACAGGTGCTCGGCCTTGCCGGCCTGGCCCTGGGTGAACACCGGCGGGTGCTCGACCAGCCAGATTTCGTCCGGGGCTGCGGTACCACGCTCGTTGGTAAAACGTTGCATGGCCTGCCAGACCGGCTCGTAAGCCATCTGGCCAAGCTCGCGAAAGCCCAGCGTGCCCGGCATCACAGCACCATGTGCACGAAACCGGTAGCCCGCAGTTCGCTGTTGATGTTGTACAGCTGATCCTGGTCGGTCGCGACGATGTGCAACTGAATGGTGGTGTACTTGCCGTTGCTGCTTTGACGCTCGTCGACACGCTCATCGTTGATCTTGGCGTGCTTCTTGACGATGTCGATGATCTTGTCTTTGTTGCCGACGCCCGTATCGCTGATCACCTTAACCGGATAATCAACCTGGGGAAATTCGATCTTTGGCGCCTTTACTTCGGTATCGGTCATGGCGTAACGGCCTCGTAAGCGTAAGCCCGGTAACGAACAAGGCCCCGCTCCGGACCGGAACGGGGCCATGCAGGTCAACTCAAATCAGTTGAACAAGCCGTAGAAGAATAGACGGATGCTATCCCACATGCGGCGGAAGATACCACCCTCCTCGACAGCGTCCAGGGCGATCAGGTCGGCGCTGTGCACCACCTTGTCGTCCAGTTTCACTTCGACTTTACCGATCACGTCACCCTTGGCGATTGGCGCGGTCAGTTGCGGGTTCATGGTCATGCTGGCAGCGAGCTTCTTCAGCTGGCCTTTCGGCAGGGTCATGGTCAGGTCTTGTGCCAGGCCGGCCTTGACTTGACTGGTAGTGCCTTTCCACACCGGGGCCTGAGCCAGTTCGGTGCCCTTCTGGTAGAAGGTCTGGGTTTCGAAGAAGCGGAAACCGTAGGTCAGCAGCTTCTGGGTCTCGGCGGCGCGGGCCACTTCGCTGTTGGTGCCGAACACCACGGCGATCAGGCGCATGCCGTCACGTACGGCCGAAGACACCATGCAGTAGCCGGCTTCGTCGGTGTGGCCGGTTTTCAGACCGTCGACGGTCTTGTCGCGCCACAGCAGCAGGTTGCGGTTAGGCTGTTTGATGCCGTTCCAGAAGAACTCTTTCTGCGAGTAGATCGCGTAGTGAGCAGGGTCTTCGTGGATGATCGCGCGAGCCAGGATCGCCATGTCGTGAGCCGACGAGTAGTGCTCAGGGTTCGGCAGACCGGTCGGGTTCATGAAGTGGGTATTGGTCATGCCCAGATCGGCGACGGTCTTGTTCATCAGGTCGGCGAAGGCGTCTTCGCTGCCGGCGATGTGCTCGGAAACCGCGACGCTGGCGTCGTTGCCGGACTGGATGATGATGCCGTGCAGCAGGTCGCTCACAGTGACTTGCGAGCCGACCTTGATGAACATCCGCGAACCGCCGGTGCGCCAGGCGTTTTCGCTGACGGTCACCGGGTCGTTTTCACCGATCTGGCCGCGACGGATTTCCAGCGTGGCAATGTACGCGGTCATCAGTTTGGTCAGGCTGGCCGGTGGCAGACGCTGGTCACCGTTGTTCTCCACCAGCACGTTGCCGCTGTTGGCATCCATGAGCACGTAGGATTTGGCGGCCAGTTGTGGTGGCGACGGCATCATCTCGGCCGCGAACGCGGCAGGCGAGAGGAGCAGCGGGACTAGCAGACACAGGCGTTTGGCAAAGGTGGTGATGTTCATCCGTCTCTCGAAATCGCTAATGGAAACTGTCCTTGCGGACAAAATTAATCAGATGGCTTTCTAACGGGCCATCGCGTGTTCAGTTGCTCACTCCAGTCACCCTTGCCGGGCTTTTGTTCTTCGACGAGCCAACAACCTGGTTCACCCCCCAATCGCTGGTGAACCGTCAATCAAGTCCTACGTTTACTCGGTGACCACACTTGGCGAACCCAGGTTGGCCAGGCGCACGCTGTTCTGTACCTGGGCAATTTCACCCGGCGAACCGATCGGTCCCAGGCGAACCCGGTGCAGGGTCTGCTGATTGCGCACGATCGAGCTGATGAACACCGGAGCGCTCACCATCCCGCTGAGCTTCGACCTCAGGAGTTCTGCAGCGTCCGGGTTGGCGAACGCGCCCACCTGCAGATACTGGCCAGACGCTGGTGCAGAAGCGTTTTTTTTTGCATCGAGCTGAACCGGCACAACGGCCGCGGCGTGCTGCTGCGGCGGCGGAGTCCATTGCTCGACGGTGCCGGCCGAGGCCGTGATCACCGGGGCGCTATTCTGCGCGACTTGGGGCTCGTTGAGCATCAAAGGCGCCGGACGGCCCTTGGCGGCCCACCATTGTTGCGGGTCGATGCCCTCGACCTTGACCCGCGCGGTGCCGGTTTCGGCATAACCGAGTTTTTTCGCGGCGGCGTAGGACAGGTCGATGATCCGGTCCGAGTAGAACGGGCCACGGTCGTTGACTCGCAGGATCACCGTACGGTTGTTGTCCAGGTTAGTCACCCGAACGTAACTCGGCAGCGGTAATGTCTTGTGGGCGGCACTCATGCCGTACAGGTCGTAGACCTCGCCGTTGGCGGTGTTCTGACCGTGGAACTTGGTGCCGTACCAGGACGCGGTGCCGGAGGCCACGTACGTCTTGGACTCCTGCAACGGGAAGTAGGTCTTGCCCAGCACGGTGTACGGGTTGGCCTTGTACGGGCCGGTGTGCAGGGTCGGCGTGGCGTCCGGGATGCGCGATACGTCGACGTCCCACCACGGCGCGCCATCCTTGTGGGCCCGGTTGATGTCCAGGCCAGGCTGCGAACGCACGGCGGTGGTCGGCTTCTGGCTCGGCGAACGGCTGGTCGAACAACTGGCGACCAGCACCGCCAACGCAGCGAAAGCCACCAGCTTCAGGGGTTTATTGATAGGCAATGCCCGCATTACTTGACGCCCCGTGCTTGTACCAGCTGTTCAGACAGTTGATGTACGGCCATGGCGTACATCACGCTGCGGTTATAACGCGTAATCGCGTAGAAATTCTTCAGGCCCATCCAGTATTCCGGGCCATTGTCGCCTTCGAGGCGGAAAGCGGTGACCGGCATGTCATCGCGCAGCGCATCATGACTCGACCAGCCCAGCGCTCGCAACTCCCCGACGGTTTTCGTCGGCTCGATGCCGGTGGTCAGGCCTTCATCCACCTGTTCACCGCGTACATCCGCGCGACTGACCACCGGCTCGCCGGCGACCCAGCCGTGACGCTTGAAATAGCTGGCAACGCTACCGATCGCATCATCCGGGTTGTTCCAGATATTGATGTGGCCGTCGCCGTCGAAATCCACCGCGTAGGCGCGGAAACTGCTCGGCATGAACTGCGGCAGACCCATCGCCCCGGCGTAGGAACC
The DNA here is from genome assembly GCF_058796615.1 of Pseudomonas sp. GW823-FHT04A03. Lineage (NCBI taxonomy): Bacteria > Pseudomonadati > Pseudomonadota > Gammaproteobacteria > Pseudomonadales > Pseudomonadaceae > Pseudomonas > Pseudomonas sp. GW823-FHT04A03. Next base: position 112,090 of record NZ_JBXAIV010000008.1, on the reverse strand, counting down.
CTTGAGGGTCAGAGGGTCGACCTGCTCTTCGCGCGCCAGCAGCAGGAACTCACGCAGTTCCTTGCGGAAAAATTCGGCACGGGGAGGATAGTCGAATCCCAGCGTGGACAAGGCATCGATCACCCGGTAATTGCCGGTATTACGTCCGAAAAAGGTCTCAACGCCGATGATCGACACGATCACCTGGGCCGGAACGCCGTATTCCTGCTCGGCGCGGGCCAGGGTGGCCTCGTGCTGACGCCAGAAGTCCACACCGCGGGCTATGCGCGCGTCGGTGATGAACATCGGCCGGTATTCTTTCCACTGTTTGACCCGTTCGGCGGGTTTGGAAATGGCGTCGAGAATCGCCTGCTTGCGCTGGGCCTCGCGGAACACGGCCATCAGCTGTTCGCCGGCGAAACCGTAGTCGCGGGTCATTTCACCGACGAATTCGGCCACCTGGGGCGAGCCTTCGTAATCGCCGGCCAACGCTTCCTGCGCGCTGCCAAGGATGCCTACCAGGCCGAGCCACGGTGCGTATCGTGTCGCCCAGTCACGCATTACTTGCATTGAACTCTTCACCTTATTCAAACCTGTGCGATCCACTTGCGATGGGTATGGATCGACATCAAAACCCCAAACGCTGACAGCAGCGTCACCAGCGAAGTTCCGCCGTAGCTAATGAACGGCAACGGCACCCCCACCACCGGCAACAGGCCACTGACCATACCGATGTTGACGAAAACGTAAACAAAAAACGTCATGGTCAGTGCGCCGGCCAGCAATTTGCCGAACAGCGTCTGGGCCTGGGCGGTAATCACCAGGCCGCGACCGATCAGCAACAGATAGATCAGCAACAGTGCGCAGATGCCCACCAGGCCGAACTCTTCGCCGAGCACGGCGATGATGAAGTCGGTGTGGCTTTCCGGCAGGAAGTCCAGGTGCGACTGGGTGCCCAGCAGCCAGCCCTTTCCGAATACGCCGCCGGAACCGATGGCGGCTTTCGACTGGATGATGTTCCAGCCGGTCCCCAGCGGATCGCTTTCCGGGTCGAGGAACGTCAGGATCCGCTGTTTCTGGTAGTCGTGCATGATGAAGAACCACATCGCAACCGACACCGGAATCGCCGCCGCCAGTACGCTGAGAATCCAGCGCCAGCGCAGCCCGCCCATGAACAGTACGAAAGCGCCACCGGCCAGAATCAGCAGCGACGTGCCGAGATCCGGCTGACGCACGATCAGGGCGAACGGCACGCCGATCAACAGCAGGCTGATGCCGACATGCTTGAGCTGCGGCGGCAGCGTGCGTTTGGACAAGTACCAGGCGATGGTCGCCGGCATCAGGATCTTCATGAACTCCGAGGGCTGGAAGCGGATCACCCCGGGAATGTTGATCCAGCGGGTCGCGCCCATGGCGTTGTGGCCCATGATGTCCACCACCAGCAGCAGCACCACCCCGATCACATAGCCGAGCGGCACCCAGCGCGCCATGAACCTTGGCTCGAACTGGGCGATGACGATCATCGACACCAGACCGATGCCGAACGACGTGGCCTGTTTGGCCAGCAGATCCCAGCTCTTGCCGCTGGCCGAATACAGCACGAACAGGCTGCCGGCCGCGAGAATCAAGAGCAGCACCAGCAGCGGGCCGTCGATATGCAAACGTTGTAACAGCGTCGCGCGGCGACGCATCACATCCTCGCTGGAGAGCATGCGATCGAAATTATTCATCACGGGCCGTAGCCTCCGCACTGATAGGGCTGGCGTATTCGGCCTTCAACCGTCCGTCCTGATCCAGCAGCCAGGCATCCATGACCTGCCGCACCACCGGTGCCGCGACGCCGGAACCGGATTCACCGTTCTCGACCATCACCGACACCACGATTTTCGGGTCATCCGCCGGCGCGAAACCGACGAACAAAGCGTGGTCGCGGTGGCGTTCCTGAACCTTGGAGCGGTCGTACTTCTCGCCCTGCTTGATCGCCACGACCTGCGCCGTACCCGACTTGCCGGCGATCCGGTATTGCGCGCCGATCGCCGCTTTACGCGCCGTACCCCGTGCACCGTGCATCACCTGTTGCATGCCATGGTTGACCTTGGTCCAGTCCGACGGATCGCGCAGGATGATGTCCGGCATCGGATTCTCATCCACCGGTTTCACGCCTTCGAGGGATTTGGCCAGGTGCGGGCGGTTCCACACGCCCTTGTTGGCCACCAGCGCCGTGGCCTGGGCCAGTTGCAGCGGGGTCGATTGCATGTAGCCCTGGCCGATCCCGAGAATCAGGGTTTCGCCGGGGAACCACGCCTGACGCCGGGTCGCGCGTTTCCACTCGCGGGACGGCATCAGGCCGGGGGATTCTTCGAACATGTCCAGCGAGACCTTCTGGCCAATGCCGAACTTGTTCATGTAGGCCGACAACCGGTCGATGCCCAGCTTGTGCGCCAGGTCATAGAAGTAGGTGTCGTTGGACCGCATGATCGCCGTGTCGAGGTCGACGAAGCCGTCCCCGGTGCGGTTCCAGTTGCGGTACTTGTGATCATAGTTGGGCAACATGTAGTAGCCGGGGTCGAACACCCGGCTCGACGCCGTCACCACGCCCGCATCGAGACCGGCAATCGCCACCGCCGGCTTGATCGTCGAACCCGGCGGGTACAGACCGCGCAGCACGCGGTTGAACAGCGGCCGGTCGATCGAATCGCGCAACTCGGCGTAGGCCTTGAAGCTGATGCCGGTGACGAACAGGTTCGGGTCGAAGCTCGGCTGGCTGACCATCGCCAGCACTTCGCCGGTTTTCGGATCGAGCGCCACCACCGCGCCACGTCGACCGCCCAGTGCGGCCTCGGCAGCTTCCTGCAATTTGATGTCGAGGCTCAGGACAATATCCTTGCCCGGCACCGGATCGGTACGCTTGAGTACGCGCAGGACGCGGCCACGGGCGTTGGTCTCGACCTCTTCGTACCCCACCTGACCATGCAGTTCGGCTTCATAGAAACGTTCGATGCCGGTCTTGCCGATGTGGTGGGTGCCGCTGTAGTTGACCGGATCGAGGGTCTTCAGCTCTTTCTCGTTGATCCGCCCCATGTAACCCACCGAGTGCGCGAAATGCGCGCCCTGCGGGTAATGACGCACCAGTTGCGCGACCACCTCGACGCCCGGCAGGCGGAACTGGTTCACCGCGATCCGGGCGATCTGCTCTTCGCTCAGCTCGAACAGGATCGGCACCGGCTCGAACGGCCGGCGGCCCTGACGCATGCGCTTCTCGAAGATCACCCGGTCTTCCGGCGTCAGCTGCAAGACCTCGACGATCACGTCGAGCACCTGCTGCCAGTCGCCGGAGCGCTCGCGGGTCATGCTCAGGCTGAAGCTCGGACGGTTGTCCGCGACCACCACGCCGTTGCGGTCAAAAATCAGGCCACGGGTCGGCGGGATCGGCTGCACGTGAACCCGGTTGTTTTCCGACAGGGTCGAGTGATATTCGTACTGAATCACCTGCAGGTAATACAGGCGCGCGATCAGCACGCAGATCAGCGCCACCACCGCAATTGCACCGAACACGACGCGACCACGCACCAGACGGGCGTCTTTTTCGTGGTCCTTGATGCGGATCGGCTGAGACATGAGGGCGGATTACTTGTGGTAAGGGTGGCCGGACAGCACGGTCCAGGCACGATACAACTGCTCGCCGATGAGGATGCGCACCAGCGGGTGCGGCAGCGTCAGCGGCGACAACGACCAGCGCTGATCCGCGCGGGCACAGACTTCCGGCGCCAGCCCTTCCGGGCCACCGACCATGAAGTTGACCGTGCGCGAGTCCAGGCGCCAGCGATCGAGTTCGACCGCCAGTTGCTCGGTGCTCCACGGCTTGCCATGAACTTCGAGGGTGACGATCCGCTCGTTCGGCCCGACCTTGGCCAGCATGGCTTCGCCTTCCTGACGGATGAAACGGGCCACGTCGGCGTTCTTGCCACGGGTATTGAGCGGAATTTCCACCAGTTCCAGCGCCAGCTCGGACGGAAGACGCTTGGCATATTCATGCCAGCCTTCTTCCACCCACTTGGGCATGCGTGAACCGACGGCGATCAGTCGCAGTCGCACAGCAATCCCTTACAGCTGGTCTTTGTTGAGCTTGGTGAAATGCTCGTGGGTGTTTTCCGGGCTGTGGTGCTTGGCGTCCGCCGCACGGCTTTGCTCGGCTCCGGCCCACAGGCGCTCCAGGTCGTAGAACTGACGTGCCGAGGCGGTCATCATGTGCACGATCACCAGGTCCAGGTCCAGCAGCACCCAGTCGCTGTCGCCCTTGCCTTCTTCGCCCAGCGGCTTGGCGCCGTTCTTTTTGACCTCTTCGCGAACCTTGTCCAGCATCGCGTTGATCTGGCGGTTGGAAGTACCGGTGGCGATGATCATGTAGTCGGTGATGCTCTGTTTGTCGCGCACATCAATGATCTGGATGTCCTGGGCCTTGACGTCTTCCAGGGCAGCAACGGCCACCTTGACCAGCTCATCGCCTTTCAGCGGCTCGTTGGTGTTGGCGACTTCCGGCAGCGGAGCGCTCTTGAACGTGCCTTTGCGCTTTACTTTGGTTTGGTCTTTGTCAGTCATATAAAACTCGTTTTGCTCATATTTTCGGCGGCTTGGCGACACGTGGATTCGTATCAGTGAAGCACGCCTTGTTCAGTTCGACGCACGGTACAGACCGTGCGCATCGATGTAGGCCAGGACCGCGTCGGGCACCAGGAAACGTACCGACTTACCGCTGGCCAGCAGTTGACGGATCTGGGTGGCGGAAACCGCGAGCGGTGTCTGCCAGACGAATGCAATCTGTCCGCTCGGCCCCTTCAGGGCCAGCGGGTCGCTCACCGAACGCGCTGCCAGCAGGTTGCGCAAGGCATCCGGCGGTTCGCTGTCGGCGTCCGGGCGCTGTAGCACCAGGATGTGGCAATGCTGGAGCAACTCTTCCCAGCGGTGCCAAGTGGGCAGGCCGCAAAATGCGTCCCAGCCCAGAAGCAGAAAAACCTGGGTCTCGGCGGCCATTTCGGCGCGCAGCGACTCCAGGGTATCGATGGTCCAGGACGGTTTGTCCCGCTGCAATTCGCGGGCGTCCACCACCAGCGGCGGCACACCGGCCACCGCACATTCAACCATTGCCAGCCGGTCCTGCGCCGACACCTGCGGCGTATCGCGGTGCGGCGGCCGGGCGCTGGGCATCATGCGCAGCTCGTCGAGCCCCAACGCTTCGGCCACTTCCAGTGCGCCGCGCAAATGGCCGACGTGCACCGGGTCGAACGTCCCGCCCAGTACGCCAATGCGCCGGGGACGGGACTTCTTGCCGGGTTTCGGCGCTTTCAGGTCGATGTCGGACAAGTCAGACCGTCGCCTGGCCGCGCAACTGGCCATCACCGACCACGATGTACTTCTCGCAGGTCAGTCCTTCGAGGCCCACCGGGCCACGGGCGTGCAGCTTATCAGTAGAAATGCCGATCTCGGCACCCAATCCGTATTCGAATCCGTCGGCGAAGCAGGTCGGGGTATTGATCATCACCGACGCCGAGTCGACCTGAGCCACGAACTGGCGGGTGTCGGCGAGGTTTTCGCTGACGATCGAGTCGGTGTGATGGGAGCCGAACTGGTTGATGTGTTCGATGGCCTGATCCAGGCCATCCACCACGCGGATCGACAGAATCGGCGCCAGGTACTCGGTGCTCCAGTCTTCTTCGGTCGCCGCTACGGCCTCGATGATTGCCCGGGTGCGTTCGCAACCACGTAGTTCGACGCCTTTCTCGCGGAACTGCTTGGCCATCGACGGCAGGAAATCCTTCGCAACACTTTGATCGACCAGCAGGGTCTCCATCGCACCGCAGATGCCATAGCGATAGGTCTTGGCATTGAAGGCAATGCGCTGGGCTTTCGGCAGGTCGGCGTGTTCGCTGACATAGACGTGGCAGATGCCGTCCAGATGCTTGATCACCGGTACCCGGGCGTCACGGCTGATGCGCTCGATCAGGCCACGGCCACCGCGCGGCACGATCACGTCAACGTACTCCGGCATGGTGATCAGCGCGCCAACGGCAGCGCGGTCGGTGGTTTCCACCACTTGCACCACGGCGGCCGGCAGTTCGGCTTCGGCCAGCCCGCGCTGGATGCAGGCGGCAATCGCGCGGTTGGAATGAATCGCTTCGGAACCGCCGCGCAGGATGGTCGCGTTGCCGGACTTCAGGCACAGGCTCGCGGCATCAATGGTCACGTTGGGACGGGATTCGTAGATGATCCCGATCACGCCCAGCGGTACGCGCATCTTGCCGACCTGAATGCCCGACGGACGGAAGCTCATGTCGCGGATCGCACCGACCGGATCCGGCAGCGCTGCGACCTGACGCAGACCGACGATCATGCCGTCGATGCGCGCCGGGGTCAGTTCCAGACGTTCCAGCAGTGCCGGCTCCAGACCGTTGGCGCGACCTGCGGCCAGATCCTGCTCATTGGCTGCCGCAAGCTCGGCGCGGGCGGCGTCCAAGGCATTGGCGGCAGCCAGCAGGGCGCGGTTTTTCTGCCCGGTGCTGGCACGGCCGATGACGCGGGAGGCTTCGCGGGCGGCGCGACCCAATCGGGTCATGTAGTCAAGAACGGACTCAGTCATGGTCTGCTGGGGTCTTGGCAAAGAGGAAAGCGGCAGATTATAGCTGTCGCGTCCCGGGACTAACAGCGGTGACGGGCGGATGGTCGAAATGGACGGCGATTTGCCGACGTTCAGCCGGGATTAAGCCGTGAATTGTTATCATCACGACCTCCTTCGCCTGGATAAACACTGTTTGCCATGTCCAACCTGACCGTTCGCGCCACCTCCGCGCGCCAGCCTGTCGGCCTTGCGGACGCCTTTTTCGACCGCGACGCCCAGACACTGGCCCGTGATCTGCTCGGTAAAGTTATCCGCCACCGCGTTGGCGATTTGTGGCTCAGCGCCCGAATCATCGAAACCGAAGCGTATTACTGCGAAGAAAAAGGCAGCCACGCGTCCCTCGGCTACACAGAAAAGCGTAAGGCTTTGTTTCTGGACGGCGGCCACATCTATATGTACTACGCCCGGGGCGGCGATTCGCTGAACTTCAGCGCGCAGGGTCCGGGCAATGCGGTGCTGATCAAATCGGCTTATCCGTGGGTCGACGAGATCAGCGGCCCGGCCAGTCTGGCTCAGATGCTGCTGAACAACCCCGATGCTCAGGGCCGTCCGCGTCCGTCGCAGAAACTGTGTGCCGGGCAAACGCTGCTGTGCAAGGCGCTGGGACTGAAAGTGCCGGTGTGGGATGCCAAGCGCTTCGACCACGAAATCCTGCTGGTGGAAGACACCGGCCCCGCGCCAACTCATGTGATTCAGACCACCCGCCTGGGCATTCCCCATGGCCGTGACGAACACTTGATGTATCGCTTCGTCGATGCGGCTTACGCCCAGTGGTGCACCCGGAACCCGCTGCGCCGGGGTCAGGTCGAAGGTCGCGATTATTTTCTGCTGTGAATGCACACCCCTTCGGCTCGCCGATCAGGGAAATCAATGAAATGGAGTGGTTTGTATGGGCCCATGGCTCGATAGCGTGACCGGGTGGCTGGCTGCCAATCCGCAGTGGCTGGCCGCTGCAGTGTTTGTCGTGGCCTGTGTGGAATGCCTGGCGATTGCCGGACTGATCGTGCCCGGCACGGTGCTGCTGTTTGCCGTGGCGGTGCTGGCTGGCAGCGGTGCACTGTCGTTGAGCGAAACCCTGTTGCTGGGTTTCCTCGGCGGGATTCTCGGCGATGTGATTTCGTATTTCCTCGGGCGCCACTTCCACCAGAACATCCGGCGTCTGCCGGGCCTGCGCCATCACCCGGAATGGATGGCCGGCGCGGAAACCTATTTCCAGCGCTACGGCATCGCCAGCCTGCTGGTCGGACGCTTCATCGGCCCGTTGCGACCGATGCTGCCGATGGTCGCCGGGATGTGCGACATGCCCTTCCCGCGCTTCGCCGCCGTGAGTCTGCTGGCAGCGGCCGGCTGGAGCCTCGCGTACCTGCTGCCGGGCTGGGCCACCGGGGCGGCGATTCGTCTGCCGTTGCCGGAAGGCTTCTGGCTGCAGGCCGGGATTGTCGCCGGCAGCATCGCGGTGATGGTCGGCCTGAGCGCCAACAGCAGCCTGCGCCGCCATCGCCGGGCGACGATCTGGATCAGCAGCATGAGCCTGTTGATCCTGATCGGCCTGTTCATCGGTTACCCGTACCTGACCGCCCTCGATCAGGGCGTCATGACCCTGGTGCAGGAACACCGCCGCCCGGCGCTGGATGAAGTGGCGGTGGTTTTCACCCTGATCGGTGAGTTCCGCAACATGCTGCTGTTCAGCGCCCTGCTGACTGCGCTGCTCCTGCTGTGCCGTCAGTGGCGCCACGCGATCTTCGTGGGCGGCACCTTGCTCGTCACGGCCCTGGCCAACACCGGCACCAAGATGTTTTTCGCCCGGGTGCGCCCGGAAGTGCTGACCGACCCGCTCACCAGCTACAGCATGCCCAGCGGTCATGCGTCCGGATCGTTCGCGCTGTTCCTGACCCTGGCCGTACTCGCCGGACGCGGGCAACCGCCGAGACTGCGACTGACCTGGTTGCTGATCGGCTGCATTCCGGCACTGGCGATTGCCTTGTCGCGGGTGTATCTGGGCGCGCACTGGCCGACGGATGTGCTGGCTGGCGCCATGCTTGCCGCGTGCGTGTGCGCCGCCGGGCTCTGGCTTAGCCAGCGGCAATCACCGCTCGGCGCCATGCCGCAGAAAGTCTGGTGGCTGGTGTTGCCGGCGCTGGTCGCCCTGTTCGGCTTCTTCGTGCTGCGACATTTGCCGCATACCCTGCTGCGGTACGCGTACTAGGCGGCAGGCTGCAGAGCCGAAGGATTGGTCCTCAAGACGAACGACACCGACGAAGGGTTGTAGGCATTGTGCCCGGTGTCGTTCGGATTCTTGTCCAGGAAGTACGTGAGCCCTTCCTTCGTTTCATGCTGAAACAGGCGCATCTTCTTCTCTACGCTGAACAGCGCCACAGAAACCGGGTTGGACGGCAGGTCACCAAAGGACTTGAGCTTTCCGGCATACGTTTCCAGCTCAAAGTAACTACCGCCACTTTTTGTGGCCAGAAGATGCCTTGTACTTTGATCAAGTCGAAGCCGCCAATTAAAGTAACGACCGGCCGTTTTTATATTAATGGCATATCGCCCCTGATAATCCGGAACAAACTCCAACAACAGCGGCTCGGCATCATCATGATCCGCGAGTGTCACGATTGGCGAACTGATTTCATCATTCAGGGAAATCTCCGCATTCAACCTCTGCCCCGTGGTGATTCGCGGTTGTTTCAAACGTTGTTCCATGACTTGATAATTGAGCACCAGCGGAAGTCCATCCGCAAACAGTTGCCCCGTGAAGGTAATATTATTGGCATCAGACATGTGAAGGTTCTCTTCTTGTTAAAAACGGAGTGAACAACAGACAGGATTTCATTTACCAGCAGCCTGGGCCGGATCGTTCTTCACCCGCTTGCGCTTGCGGCGCTCAAGCACCATGGAATCCGCGTAGTAGCCGGCAGCCTTGAGGACAATGTCGGTATTCAGATCAACGCCCGCATGTTTGAAAATATACTTTCCGGCAATATCGTCCCAGAACGCCCATTCATCTTCATAAATTGTCACACCGTTCTCCTTGTTCATGAAACCCGCTTCCTGCGAGTCGGGTTCAACGCTAAATCAAAAACATCTCACAGACCACTTCAAAGGCAATACAAAAAACAACAATACAATCGGCAAAACAATAACAACTGAACACATCCACCCTTCATGCCAGAGTCACCCGACACTTCATCAAAGAGTATTGATTTTGGCCAAACCCTTTAACATCAATCCTGAAACTATTCTTACAGCCCCCATAACAATTTCCGACATTATCACTCCATCAAATTCAACGGCGGCCGAAACCGATACAACGCCCGGCAAAGTTCCCGACCTCAGCGATCTGGACAAACTGTTCGGGCCGCTTCGATTTGGCGAACTGACCGTGAGCCGCCAGACACTTCAGGCGCTGGGTGCCCGGGTCAATGGCAAGGCCATTACAGCCGCCAACACGTACTTCTCCGAGCCAGATCAGTTTTTTACCGATGGGCTGGAATTCGATCCCGTCCAGGTTGATCAGCGGATCAAGTCAGTCGACGGTGAGGAGCGCCAACGAGTACCGGAATTACTCTACGAAATCGCTACCCTGCGCTCCCCCGATGCAGCACCGCTTCTGCGCGAAATATCCGCCAGTGATGCTGAACATCCTCTGCAGAAAATCAGCAAACTGCTGACCGCCACCCAAAAGCTGGATATCCACAGAAGCCCTTTGCCCGAACACCTGCCGGGCTGGGTGGACAAGGCCAAAAGTCGCGGGATGACCAGCATGGGTGCCGGACTTCAGGCGTACGGACTTTACAGCGCCTACATGGGAGCCATCGACGGCCTCAAAAAAGGCCGGATGGGCGAAGTGCTGATCAACGCGGGGGGTGCTTTCGCCGAAATCACTTCACTGGGCCTTGAATACGCGCTTAACAAGACCGGTGAACAGATGATCCGTCAGGGCTCCATGGCCCTCGAGCAATTCGGCAAGACCACCATGGGCAAATGGCTGTGCCGGGGCGCGGGCCTGATTGCCAGCGTGCTGACGTTGCCCTTCGACATCTACACCGCCATCAAGTCCTTCAACGATGCCGCCAAGGCCCAGGGCAAGGAAGCTCAGGATCTGTATGTCACCGGTGGGCTGAGCGTGTTCAGCGGCGCGCTGTCCATTGCCCTGGGCTGCGCGGCCCTGATGGGCTTTCAGGCGGCAGGCCCGGTGGGGATTGCAGCAGCGGCGATCATGATCGTCGGTGCCCGAATCTATGGCGCCGCACGCATGGTCGACGACATCGACGATTACATCGAGCTGACCGTGCACGAACGCTGGCGTGCCGGCTGGTTCGCGTTCACCGGACAAAGCCAGGACAAGGCGCTGATGGAGCGCTACCTGGTTGCAAAGACCACGAGCGACTACGCCAAAGCCTTGAAGACCCGCAGCCTTGGCTGGCTCGACAATGAGTTCAAGGAAAGCGTCGACGTGATCGTCAATGGCCGTTTCGAGGTTACGTTGCAGCCGGCTCGCCTCCATCGTTTCCAATGGGATGAAAGCAAAGGCGAAACGCCCTATACCATCGAAAACCGCCCTGTCATCAGCGATACGGATGACACCTACGACGCCAAGAAGGGATTACCCGACTCGGGCGCTGTCATCGCCAGTGCGAAAAGCGACCCGGCGAAAGGAGTCTTCTGGAACCTGGGCGGCGGCCACGACAAGGTTCAAGGCGTCGAGGACAAGCCGAACTTCTTCAGCTATGCCAGCGGCCGTAAAACCCTCGACGGCGGCAACAAGGATGACTCCTTTCTGTTTCAGTCGGCATCCGAAGCGCTGTCTGACGACCCGGCCAGCGTCAGTGAGCTGTCCGGCGGTGACGGTACCGATCTGCTCTGGCTGCAAGGCAAACACAAAAACCAAGACCCTGTCGCCAACCCGCCGCTCCATATCGGTTTTGAAATCGACCTGAAAAACGGCAGGCTGGCGGTGCGCCCTGTGGACCCGTCGCGTGAGCCGGTGCTGCATTCAACCTTCAAGTCCATCGAAAAGGTCGAGACACTGGCCGGCGCGTTCAACCGCGTGACCGGTTCCGATCACCCCGATACCATTGCCGCCAATGGCAATGATCGCGTCGATGCCGGGGCCGGCGATGACCGCATCGCCGTCCGCGGCTTTCATGGCACCGTCGATGGAGGCAGCGGCAGCGATACCTATGAAATTGCCCCGAACTGTCTCAAGGTTTCACTGCACGAGGATGGCCAGGAACCGAGCACCGTCTATCTGGGCGTGACACTCGAAGCCATCCAGCGCTGGTACGTGCGCAATGACGCGATAGTCATTGAATCCCTGCGCGACGACGACATCCGGTCACCCATGCGGGAACTGGTGCTGGAGGCGGTGTACCGGACGGTCGATGGCAAACGCACCCTGCGCAACGACAAATGGACGTTCATTACACAGGACGGCTACCACTTGCAGCCCGGGTGGCCTGCCGAAACCCCGGACCTGGCCGACCAGACCGTGAAAGTGACCGTTCTAACTGTCGGCACGACGAAAACCTCGCCGGTGCCGGTCAATGATCGCCCTTGCAGGATTTCCAACAAACCGCACTCGTACTACTTCATCTCGCGCCAGATCCGCCATGCCATTCTGATGGCAACGCCACACGCAAATCCGACCCGAAGCACTCTGTACGTCGACCGCGACAGCACGGAAATTGATGAAGTCCGGGCGATTTATACCGTTACCAAAACCAGGCCAAATGCATTCACGCTGCTCAGCTACACGAACATTCACCACACCATCACGTTCCACGAGGGTGGTGGCCTGCTTTCGTTGCACGGTGCTGCAAGTGAAAATCCGGGCAAGAAACGCGACATGGGAGCCGGAATCCTGGCCTCCGGCTGGCAGATGAATCACCCGCTGACGCTGGTCATGCGAGACGGGGTTTCCTATCACCTCGACTTTCCACGTCCCACGTATCTAAACGACGCAAGGAACCCGGGTTATACCGTTGTGCAAAGCCGCACCGCGCTGCGCGAGCGAGCCGGCCGGTATATCTTCGTCAGGCCCTCTGTCGAGAAACGCACGCTGAAAGCAACCCCGCAGCGGGTCGACTTTCAGGCCGCCGAACATAACGCGACCTATTGGCTGGAGGGACGGTCGTCCAGCTATGAACTGTTTCCCGCCAGCGCAACGTCCATCCGGCTGTCCACTGCAGACGCAGATGCCCAAATCTCGGGCTCTTCCACCTGGCTCATTCACACTCGACATCTGGAGGAGCAGATCAGCCACCGAGACCTCGCCATCAAGGACAACCTCCTCAGAATCGGCAGCATCCGGATTCAACTGCCGGACAGCAACGATCCGCTGCTGCCACTGGAAACCATCGAAGTCGTGGTCTCCTCGGGAAACCGCTATCGGATCAATGCACTGTTCGAGGTGATCGGTCTGTGCGCCATCGATGCCCGAGCCTACACATCGGCTCAGGCCATCGCCCAGGACATTCGTGAACATCAACGGCGTGAAGAGCTTGAGTCCGACGAAGTGTCGGTTCACCACATTCACCTGAGCGAAACCGCTGCCGGCAAGATTTCATACAACGTTGCCACCCACGTCTGGAGCAGCGAAACCACTCCGTCCCGCTCGATATCTGTCGAGCACCTGATCATCGTCAAGGAATGACACCATGCGACCAAAACCACCTTCGCCGCCAGGCTTTGCCAAAGGCAATACGGCCGCCGACTCGCTTGCTGAACGCCCACGATTGCGACCGCAAGCGCCAGACCCGCAGCTACCGCATTTGTTGCCAGACCTGACGGCCGCGCATCAGCGAAACCCGGGACACACCCCGCCTCTCGCGGACACACCCGGATTGCCGAAAATCGAAGTGTCTGACCTGCCGGTCGCTTCCCGGGAAACGGCGACCGGACTGGACAGTTACCGTTTGAACCCCGGATTGCTGCGCAACCTGCAACCGGCAAACGAGGACGGTCTGCGCTACATCGTCGGACGCGCGTTCGTCGATGTGAAAGACGGCGGCACGGTGCATGTGGAATTCGATGCCGAGCTGGGCACTTATCGGGCCATGGATCTGTACAAAAAGTTGTCTCCCGGGCCTGCGCTCTACAGAAACACCGGTGAGTCGACCTGGAGCCCGGCCTCGCATAACCCTTCGAAACGCCCCCATTCCCAGGTCAGTAACGTTGATACGCCGGTGCCGGCCAAACAAGCGCAGACCTCTCCTTTGTCGGCGCATGAAGCCACCACCCGACTGCTGAGTGACTCGTTGCTCACGTTGCACCCATTTTTGACGCTCGGTCAACGCGTCGAACTTTTGCGCGCCTATAACCTGTCGCCACGCCAACACATCCGGTTGCACAGTGATCTGACCGCCAATCCCCGGGTGATGCCGGAGTGGGCCGAGCAGCATCACTTACGCTCCCGGGACGAGAACGATCCGACCCGCTTCGATCAACTGCATGAGGAAATCGAACCGCTGCTACTGCCCGTGAGGAACGGAACACTGCGCAGCGATCTGGTGGACTTCGACAAAAGTGTCACCCGCGAATTTCTCGACGCCTTTCTGACCCGACTCGGTTACCTGCGCAACAGCAGCGACTGCCTGTACCGCACCGATATTCCGGGCCTGTTCAGGGCCGATGAACGCACGCCTTTCGAGTTCTACAACGACGGACGCATGCTGCCTCGCCTGAAACACCCACGCGGCGCCACGACCGAAAAACCGATCAGTGCCACGGTCAGCCATCAGTTGGTCAAGAGATATGGTGCCAGGGGCACCGAGGCTCCCGATCCGGAATACCTGCGTTACAACAGCCAGAGAAACAAATACCCAGGCAGGAAACCGGGTGAATCGGACAACGAGTCGGGGAACTCCGACAACGACTGGTCCGATGCATCGGACGTAGAACTGGACACGGAACGCAATTACGAGACGATCCGCCACGACCAGCAGTTCATCTTCTCTTACGTCATCGATACCCGAAGGATGGAGGTGGTCCTCAATGAAGAGAACCATTTGCTCAATCTGGCGGCACGGGAAAAGAATGCCTGGTTTCCGGAAGACGAACTCGAAGCCCTGATTTCAACGTCCAAGCGAGGTATCGAATCAGAGCGTCTGTGGCTGCTCGACTCGACCTTCACGCGCGCCGCGAAGGTCGACGACGTTGCCGCTGCCGCCCAAATCAGCTACATCGGCAATGACATCGAGGCACGGACCCACAGTGGTGTGGCCAATCAGCGTGAATACGATGCCTTGATCGATAAGGTGGCCAAGGCCGGCAAGCCGATCCTTGCATTGCCAGGTGGCCGGGACTGGTTCGCCAATGACATCGTCTGGCCCGTATAACCGGGCCGAGCCTTAAGCGAACAACTCGCCCTGCAATTCATCGAGCAGCGCCTGGATCGCATCCAGTCGCTGCTGCGGGTCGTCGAGTTGCAGCAAATCGATCTTGTCTTCCTCGGCGAACGGCAGCAGATACGCCAACTGATTGGCCAGCGATTGCTGGCCCGCCGCTTCGATGCCCATTTTCAGCGCCTCGACCATCGGGTGCTCGGCCAGGGCCTTGAGCAGCGCCACCAGATCGGCGTCTTCATCCTGCAAGGGTTGCTCGGGTTCTTCGTCCAGCCACTCGACGTCAGCGACGATCAGTTGATCTCGCTGCACTTCGGTGCGCTGCACAATGAACCGGCGCCCGCCCTGCACCCGGATGCCCAGCAGTCCGTTGTCCTGCTGCTGGAAATCGGTGATGCGCGCTTCGCAGCCGACCAGGGCGAAACCTTCCGGTGCGACGCCGACTTCGCTGCCTTCCAGGATGCACACCACACCGAACCCGCCGCCCTGTTTCATGCAGCGGCCGATCATGTCCAGGTAGCGCGCCTCGAAGATCTGCAAATCCAGATTGCAGCCGGGAAACAGCACAGTGTTCAGCGGAAAAAGCGGCAGACTCATAGACATTTCCTTACACCACCATCGACACCGCCAACGGCAGGAACACCGCCGTGGCCACGCCCATCAGACTCATCGCCAGCGCCGCGAAGGCGCCGCACTCATCGCTTTCCTGCAACGCCACCGAGGTGCCGACTGCATGCGCCGTCATGCCCAGCGCCATGCCGCGTGCCTCGGGGCTGTGCACGCCCAGACGCGTCAGCAGCGCCGGGCCGAAGATCGCGCCGATCACCCCGGTGATCAACACAAACACCGCCGCCAGTGCCGCGACACCGCCGATCTGCTCGGCCACCAGCATGGCGATCGGCGAGGTCACCGATTTGGGCGCCATGGTCATCAGGATCATGTGATCGGCGCCGAACCACCAGCCCAGCGCCACGCCCATGCCCGTGGCGACCACGCCGCCTATCACCAGCGTAGTAAAAATCGGCCAGAACAATTGGCGGATGCGCCGCAGATTCAGATACAGCGGCACCGCCAGCGCAACGGTCGCCGGGCCCAGCAGAATGCTGAGGATCTCGGTGCTCTTGCGGTACTCGGCATAGGTCAGGCCGCAGCCGACCAGCACGCCGATCACCAATAGCATCGAGACCAGCACCGGTTGCAGAAAGATCCAGCGGGTTTTCTCGAACGCCGCCAGCACCAGTTGATACGCCCCCAGGGTGATGCCGATGCCGAACAAGGGATGGTGAATCACCGACGTCCAGGCACCTTGCCAGTCGAACAGCATCAGGATTCCTCCGAATGCGGCGCGTGACGCTTGACCAGCCGTTGCATCAGCACGCCGGCAAAGGCCATCGACAGAATCAACGAGACCACCAGCGCACCGACGATGGCCCAGAAATCCGCGGCAATCGCCGTGGCATACACCATCACGCCCACCGCCGGCGGCACCAGCAGCAATGGCAGATAACGCAGCAGACTACCGGCGGCGAGGTTCAGCGGCTCGCCGACCTCACCGCGCACGATCAGGAATACCAGCAACAGCAAAAGGCCGATGATCGGCCCCGGCAGCACCGGCAACAGCAAATGATTGAGGGCCGTGCCGAGCAATTGAAACAGCACCAGCATGGTCAGGCCGCGTAGCAACATCCGTCATCTCCGTCCGACATCCCGCCAAGCACGGGCCGGGCATTATAAGCACGCCTGCGCTATGGATCGGCATTCGCCAAAAGCATGGTCGGTTGACCTGAGCAAATCGCCATGATGATCTACAGTGGTTCGCAGGGCGGTCAAATCCCCCACCTGAAAAACTATAAAACCGATGAACCCAAGGAGAGTCTCAATGCCCTATGTTCCAGTTGCAGAGCTCAAAGATTATGTCGGCAAGGAACTCGGACGTTCCGAATGGCTCACCATCGATCAGGAGCGTATCAACCTGTTCGCCGAAGCCACCGGGGATTACCAGTTCATCCATGTCGACCCGGTCAAAGCCGCGCAAACGCCATTTGGCAGCACCATTGCACACGGTTTTCTGTCGTTGTCGCTGATCCCCAAACTGATGGAAGACATCCTGATCCTGCCGCAAGGCGTGAAGATGGTGGTCAACTACGGCCTGGACAGCGTGCGTTTCATCCAGCCGGTCAAGGTCAATTCAAAGGTCCGGCTCAAAGTCGACCTCGGTGAGGTGACCGAGAAAAAACCTGGCCAGTGGCTGCTCAAGGCCACCGCCACTTTGGAGATCGAAGGCTCGGACAAACCGGCCTACATCGCCGAACCGCTGTCGCTCTGCTTCGTTTAAGCGCCTGGATGCGAAGCGGCTCACGCTGTTTCGCATCCGCTCCTCCCCGCCGGCTGTATAAGGTCACATAGCTGCGGCATACTCGGTCGCCTAATTGCCCGGATCCCGCTATGCGCTCATTCGCTCCTCTTGCTCCCCTTGCCTTGACCCTGTTGCTGGCCGCGTGTGGCGACGGCGAATCGCTGTTGCCGCCGGATGCGCGCCTGCCCGACGGCGGCCGCTATCGCGGTGAACTGGTCGATGGCTTGCTGCAAGGCCAGGGCCGGGTCGACTACCCCAACGGCAGCTGGTACGCCGGGGCGTTCGACAAGGGGCAATGGCATGGCCAGGGCGAATGGCACGGCAGCAATGGCGAGGTCTACCGCGGCAACTTTCAGCAAGGACTGTTCGACGGCCAGGGCACACTGACCACCACGGCCGGGAGCTACACCGGCGGTTTCAAGCTGGGTCGGCGCGACGGCGAAGGCACCCTCAAAGAAAACGCGATGACCTATCGCGGCGAATTCAAGGCCGACCAGTATTCCGGGCTCGGTCGCCTCGAGCTGGATGACGGCAGTTCCTATCAGGGCCAGTTCGCCCACGGCAAACCCAACGGCGAAGGCCAGCGCGGCGATGCCAGCGGCAATCAGTTCACCGGCCATTTCGTCAGCGGCCAGCTCGAAGGCAACGGCACCTTCAACAGTGCCGACGGCGACATCTACGTCGGCGGCTTCAAGAACAATCAATTGCACGGCAAGGGCCGCTACGAAAACGCCGATGGCGATGTCTGGCTCGGGCAGTTCAAGGAAGGCGCGCTGACCGGCAAGGGCGAACTGATCGGCGCCGACGGCAGCCACTACATCGGCTACTTCAATGATTGGCGCTTCAGCGGTCAGGGCCGCCTGAACCTGGCCGATGGCAGTTTCTACGTCGGCGGATTCGACAGCGACAGCTATTCCGGACGCGGCACTCTGGTGCTTACCGATGGCAGCGTGCTCAGCGGCACCTGGATCAACGGCCAGCGGGTACGCGATGCGGACGGCAAGTTGCTGCCGGACACCCTCGAACTCGGCCTGCTGGCCCAGGGTCGCCTGCTCGATGAAGCGCTGGCCAATGTGCCGGCCTCGACCCCGGCGGTGGAGCTGTACACCCTGACCCTCGGTGGCGATGGCAAGCAGAGCGTGTTCCTGCGTGAATCCGATTATGTGGCCAACATGCTCGCCAGCCGCTTCGGCGCCTTTGGCCAGATTCGTCTGGTCAACCATCGCGACCACCTCGGCGACCGGCCGATGGCCACCCGCGAGAACCTGCGCCGCGCCGCCCTGACCCTGGCCGAACGCAGCGGCCCGGAAGACCTGGTGTTCATTTACCTGACCAGCCACGGCACCGCCGAACACGAACTGGTGCTCGACCAGCCGCGCATGGAACTGGCCGACCTGCCCGCCGACGAACTCGCCGCCGTGCTCGCGCCGCTGAAGAATCGAGACAAGATCATCGTCATCTCCTCGTGCTATTCCGGGGGCTTCATTCCGGCACTGAAGGATGAACGCACGCTGATCATGACCGCCTCGCGCGCCGACCGCGTGTCGTTCGGCTGCTCCGAGGAGGCCAACTTCACCTACTTCGGCGACGCCCTGTTTGCCCAGGCGCTGAACCAGACCGACGACCTGGAGCAAGCCTTCAAACTGGCCAAGGCCACCGTCGCCGAGCGCGAACTGGCGGACAGCTTCGAAGCCTCTGAACCGCAGATCTGGGCGCCGAAAACCGTGCTGGCCCATTGGCAACTGCTACGTAAACAGCAAGCGAGAAAAGCATTGCAAAGTGCTGCGTTGAACGACGGAGCGATAAAGAGCAACTAAGCTGAACAGTATCAAGGGAGAGACACTATGTACTTGACGCCTCAGCATGTCTTGCTTGCCGGAGCCACCGGATTGACCGGTGAACATCTGCTCGACCGCCTGCTCAACGAGCCGACGATCAGCCGCGTCCTTGCCCCCTCACGCCGGCCGCTGGCTGAACATCCGCATCTGGAAAACCCGGTCGGCGATCCACAGACCTTCCTGCCGCAACTGGCCGGTCGGGTCGACATCGCCTATTGCTGCCTCGGCACCACCATCAAACAGGCCGGCTCCGAAGAAGCGTTTCGCGCCGTGGATCTGGACATGGTGGTGGCCTTCGCCAAGCGCGCACGGGAAATGGGCGCACGGCACCTGATCGTGATCAGCGCCCTGGGGGCCGATCGCCGGTCCTCGGTGTTCTACAACCGGGTCAAAGGCGAGATGGAATACGCATTGCGCGCGCAGGACTGGCCGCAGCTGACCATTTGCCGACCATCCTTGTTGCTCGGCGAACGCAGCGAGCCTCGTCTGGGCGAGCAGCTTGCCGCGCCGTTCTCGAAACTGATTCCCGGCAAATACCGCGGCATCGAAGCCTGCCAACTGGCCCGCGCCATGTGGCGCCTGGCGCTGGAGGAGCAGGATGGTGTGCGGATTGTCGAGTCGGATGAGCTGAGAAAACTCGGCAAGTAAGCTCACTCGCCACAGCGGTTCAACGCGGATCCCGGGTAACCATTTCCAATGAAGCTCGGGGATCTTGCGTGAACTGGCCGACATTCGAAATGAAGTGAATCGAATCCACCCGCGTGTAGTAACTATCTACCACGTGCCCCTTCCCTTTCATGGATAACGTGCCCTCCAGCACACCTGCGTCTACGGCCATTCCGCCACGGGATGACACCACAGCACGTCAGGCAATCAATGAAAGGACTCCTTGATGGCACCGCAAACAAAAACGTCGAAAGGCACCAGCAAAACGCCCCCCACCCTCGACAGGTCGAGTCCGGAAACATCGCCAACCCAGCGTCATGATTTCCCGGGTTCGATTCGATTCCCGGAAACAGACAGCGCCAGCCGCCCCACGGAGGCGCCCGCACGCCACTCTTCAAGTGACACATTGCCCGCGATACAGATTCAGGATCTGACCCACCCGGCTGGAGACACTGAAGGAGGCTCAACCAGCAATCCACACACGAGCGGCTCGATCCGTCACTACGAATTGCCGACGCAACTGCGAACGCGATTGCCTGCCGTCAACACCGAAGGGTTGCGGGTTCACAGGGGACGCATTTATGCCGAGGTCCAATACACCACGACCACGACGGTCATGGTGGCCTGGGACGAAGGCCTCGGCACCTACCGAGCCATGCGGTCACAGGAAGCGCAGCCGTCCGGCCCCTTCCTGCATTTCGACCCCGACAGCAATACCTGGCGGGTCACTGAGCCGCAGATTGTCAGTCAGACCCTCGAATCCACGGTACACCGACAGGCAGACAACACCGACGCTAACCCCGCGCAGCCCCATCTGCCGGGACCCGCCCGGACGCAACCGACCATTGCAGCGATTTACGTCGACACTCGACATTACGTATGGAACAGCGCCGCCAACAATCACCATGGCTATGTGGTCCTGCACCGAAAAATGCGCCGGACCGACGAGGTCGGGCCGCTGCTGCATCATGCGTTCATGGATGATAGCGGCTCGTTTGTCAGTGTTGAGCCCTCCGCTTCGCGAATCGATCAGCCAGCCGAGCTGCTATCTGCCTGGACAGACCGCGACCTCTGGGATCTCTACGGGATACAGGGGGCAGAAATCACCCGGTTCCGCAGCGAAGCGACCAGTACCGGCAAGAAACCTCTGTGGGCGACCGTTCGGGCGCAACGGATGGAGAACGCTTACCTGTTTGACGAGCTATACCGCTGGTCTGGCATGGACATGGATCGCGACCTGTTCAACAGCCTCCTGATCCATCAGAACCGCACGCCCGCCCAATGGGCAGAGCACCTCCAGTCGGTCACCTTGCACCGAACCCCATCTGGCCCGCAAACGCCGTTGCCGAGCCCGCCGACACCCGGCTCGCCCTCCCCACGCCCATCAACACCCGACACATCAGGGACAGCCGACGCCACGCTTGCCTATGGTGATCAGCGCCACTACACCTGGGATCTCGACAAGTCGAATTTTCATGGCTATGTCGAGCTGCAGCGCAAGCCTGGCCTGAATGACAATCATGGACCGCTCACCCAACTGGCGTTTCGTGAAGGTGCCAGACTGACTGTCGTCGAGCCCACCGGTTACCCGATCTACAAAGAGAATGTTCTGCGCCCGTTCTGGCGGGACGTCGACATCTGGAACCTTTACAGGATCGAAGGCCCCGACATCGTGCGCTTTCGTCGAGACGTTGCGCTTCATCAGAAACCGCCCGGCTGGGTCAAGCAGAGGGAATACCCTTCCCAGCGTGAACAATTGATCGACTACTTGAGGCTGTGGACCAATCCTGATTCCCCGCTCAAATCACGGGAGCAAATCCTCGCCCGGTTTCAGCCCTACAACCTCTCCGTAATGCAACTGGTGCGACTGTGCAAGGAGCTGTCGCCAGCAGGGCAGTTCAAGAACCTGATCAATGATGAGGTGCCTGCGTGGGTCAAGACCCATCAATATCGCACCCGGCTGGTAACCAACGAAAAACTCTTCGATCCGTTTCTGCCGGAAATCGATGCGGAAATCATCCGGCTGAGAAATCAGGGAGAAGGCACCAGCCTGCTGAAGGCCAGTCTGACCGAACCCTTCTTTCAGGAGCTTTTGCGGCTCAGTGGCTTCAAACGCAACACGCACAATTATCTGTACCGAACCGACATTCCCGCCGTGTTCAAAGTGGATGACCGGACACCATTCGATATAGCACGGCCCGCTGCCATGGTCCCGCGCGTGGTATCGGCCGGGGGCGCCACGAGCGAAATACCCGTGAGTGCAATGTTCAGCCTCAAGACCGCCATGGACTTTGCGAATGAAACAAAGGCATTAGCAGGCAAGGAGGCGCACCAGACGAGCAGCGGAACTTCGACGCCCCCCGCTCAACGCATCCGGTTTTGCTACCTGCTCGATACCCGCAATGTGGAGGTCGTTGCGGGACAGGATAATCGCGCCTACAACCCGACACGGCTTGAACGAAGCTACGCCGACGGAAAAACGTGGTTCCCGAGCATGAAGATGGAGGGCCACGTATCGATGTCGTCGATCGGCTTCACGTCGAGGCGCGTCTGGCTGGTCAACTCGGGCATGACCCGCGCGGCGACAGTGGAAGATATCCATTTGCAGGCGTTGAAGCACGCAACGGGATCGGATCAAAACCCTGCCGACGCCATCGAGTCCCGCACGCGGGCAGGAGAATTGAACCGGGACGAATATGACGGGTTGATCGATGAAGTGGCGACAGCTGGCAAACGCATTATCGAGTTGCCGGCAGGTCAGGAAATCTTTTCCGACGACATCGTCTTTCCACCCGAAACGATCACGTTGTAGGGCGTTTCAAAGGCTCGACCCAGTGTGGTCTAGCCTTTGAGTTTCATAGTCCGCCAGTCGCCTGGAATCCCACGCCGATCACAGTCAGCAACGACAACGGCAATAGCAGCGTGTCGAGCAATGCGCTGGCCGGCAGGTCCACACCGGGATAGCTCGGAGCCTCGGCGCCGAACCGATCCATTGCACAACAACCGCCATTCATCGCATACAGATCCAGCCGCGTGCCGGAATACACCACCGGCGCGCCGGGCTTGGCAGCATCAAGCGTGCGCGCGGTGGCGCATCCGGTCAGTTGCAAGATCAGCAGGATCGCCAGCAGCTTATTCATCGCTGCTCAGATGGTGTTCGCCCCAACGCGGCAGCATGTCCTGGGGAATGCCCAACAGATTGAGAATCCGCGCCACCACAAAATCGATCAGGTCATCGATGGTCTGCGGCTGATGATAAAAGCCCGGCGAGGCCGGCAGGATGGTCACGCCCATGTTCGACAGCTTGAGCATGTGCTCCAGGTGAATGCTCGAATACGGCGCTTCGCGCGGCACCAGAATCAACTGACGACGCTCCTTCAACGTCACGTCCGCCGCCCGCTCGATCAGGTTGTTGCAGGCGCCGGTGGCAATGGCCGACAAGGTGCCGGTCGAGCACGGCACCACCACCATCGCCGCCGGAGCGCCGGAACCCGAGGCCACCGGCGACATCCAGTCTTCTTTGCCGTACACGCGAATCTGCCCGGCGGCTGCGCCGGTGTATTCGGTGAGGAACGCCTGCATCATTTGCGGCTTGGCCGGCAGCGACACGTCCGTCTCGGTGGCCATCACCAGTTGCGCGGCCTTGGAGATCAGGAAGTGCACCTCGCGATCCTCGCGCACCAGACAATCCAGCAGGCGCAGGCCGTACTGGGCGCCGGACGCGCCGGTCATCGCCAGCGTGATGCGTTCAGGGCCATTGCTCTGCAAACGATTGTTCATTTCAGCGCCTCGGCGAGTTTGCCGTGCAGGCCGCCGAAACCGCCGTTGCTCATGATCACCACGTGAGTGCCGGGCTGGGCCTGGCTCTTCACGCGTTCGATGATGCCTTCCAGCGAGTCGCTGACAATCGACGGCACGGTGCACAGTGCGGCGGTGCATGCGAGATCCCAGCCGAGGTTGGCCGGGGCGTACCAGATCACCTGATCGGCATCGACCACGCTGTCCGGCAGACCGTCACGATGGGCGCCGAGCTTCATCGAGTTGGAGCGTGGCTCGATGATTGCGATCAGCGGCGCATCGCCAATGCGTTTGCGCAGGCCATCAAGGGTGGTGGCAATTGCAGTCGGGTGGTGGGCGAAGTCGTCGTAGATGGTGATGCCGCGCACTTCCGCGACTTTCTCCATCCGGCGCTTGACGCTCTTGAATGCGCTCAATCCGGCAATGCCCATCGACGGCACAACGCCGACGTGACGCGCGGCCGCCAAAGTTGCCAAGGCGTTGGCAACGTTGTGCTGACCGGTCAGTTCCCACTCGACCACGCCTTGAGACACGCCTTCGAACATAACTTCGAACGCCGAGCCGTCGTCTTTCAGCAACTTGACCTGCCACTGACCGCCGGCACCGGTGGTTTGCACCGGGGTCCAGCAGCCCATCTCGATCACGCGCTGCAAGGCCGGCTCGGTGGTCGGGTGGATCACCAGGCCTTCGCTCGGAATGGTCCGCACCAAGTGGTGGAACTGCCGCTCGATGGCTGGAAGATCCGGGAAGATGTCAGCGTGATCGAACTCAAGGTTGTTGAGGATCGCCGTACGCGGACGGTAGTGGACGAACTTCGAACGCTTGTCGAAGAATGCGCTGTCGTACTCGTCGGCCTCGATCACGAAGAACGGCGTGCCGCCCAGACGGGCCGACACCGAGAAATTCTGTGGTACGCCGCCGATCAGGAAGCCCGGGCTCATGCCGGCATGTTCCAGCACCCAGGCGAGCATGCTGCTGGTGGTGGTCTTGCCGTGCGTACCGGCAACCGCCAGCACCCAGCGACCTTGCAGCACATGGTCGGCCAGCCATTGCGGGCCGGAAACGTACGGCAGGCCTTTGTTCAGCACATATTCCACTGCCGGATTGCCGCGGGACATGGCGTTGCCGATCACCACCAGATCCGGTGCCGGATCAAGCTGCGCCGGGTCGTAACCCTGAGTCAGCTGAATGCCCTGGGCTTCGAGCTGGGTGCTCATCGGCGGATAGACGTTGGCATCGGAGCCGGTCACGTGATGGCCCAGCTCTTTGGCCAGAACCGCCATCGAGCCCATGAAAGTCCCGCAGATACCCAGAATATGAATGTGCATAGTCGACCTCGTAAAACATGGCCGCAGGTTAGCGCAGGGAGGGGGAAATGGCACTCTTTAGCTGATCACCCGACCTTGATCGTTCCCACGCTCCGCGTTGGAATGCAGCGCAGGACGCTCTGCGTCCAAAAGCGGACGCGGAGCGTCCGGGGAGGCGTTCCCACGCAGAGCGTGGGAACGATCGGCAGGAGTATTCAGGCAGTTCGGGCAATCCCGTGCTTGCGCAGTTTTCTATAAAGCGTATTGCGGCTCACGCCGAGCTGCTGCGCGGTGTGGGTCATGTGCCAGCGCGTGTGCTCCAGGGCATTGAGCAGCGCCAGCCGCTCGGCATCCTCCAGCGGCTGCCCGGATGACACTTCATCGGTCTTGACCAACAACGGCTGCACCTGCCGAAACATGGCGGGCAGATCATCCAGCCCGATCCGCCCTTCATCGCACAGCGCCGCCAGCGTACGCAGCACATTGCGCATCTGCCGCACATTGCCCGGCCAGTTGAACCCGAGCAATGCCTGACGCGCCGGCTCTTCGATCAGGATCGCTTCTCCGCCCGCCTCTTCGGCCAGCAGGAAATCCAGTAACTGCGACTTGTCACTGCGCTCGCGCAATGGCGGCAACGCCACTTCCAGCCCGTTGAGCCGGTAATACAGGTCTTCACGGAAACTGCCGTCGCCAACCCGCTCCAGCAGATTGCGGTGGGTGGCGCTGATGATCCGCACGTTGACCGCTTCCGGCTCGCCGCCGATCGGCACCACTTGCCGGTCTTCCAGCACTCGCAGCAAACGGGTCTGCAGGGCCAGCGGCATGTCGCCGATTTCATCGAGGAACAGCGTGCCGCCATCGGCCTGCTGCAACTTGCCGCGCATGCCGTCCTTGCGCGCACCGGTGAAACTGCCGCCGCGATAACCGAACAGCTCGCTCTCGATCAGGCTTTCGGGAATTGCCGCGCAGTTGAGAGCAACGAACGCTTTGCCGGCGCGCTGACTGGCGTTGTGCACAGCCTTGGCGAATGCCTCTTTGCCGGAACCGGTTTCGCCATTGATCAGCAGTGGAACGTCGCGCTCGAACACCCGCAGCGATTTGCGGAAACCTGCCTGCAAGGCCGCATCCCCGAGACAAATCCCCGCAAGACGCGGCTGTTCCACAGGCGCCGGAACCGGCGCTACCTGCAGCGGCCGGCGGGTTTCGCCGCGCAGCACCGCAAACAGATACCGCCCATCGCGAGTACGCAGCGGCCAACTGGCGCTGGCATTGGCACTGGCGCGCCCGAGCAATTCATCCAGCGAACAATCGAAAAACGCCTCCACCGGTTTGCCCAGCAAACCACCGCGAATATGGCCGAGCAGATTCAATGCACTCTGATTGACCCCGCTGATCCGCCCTTCCCCGTCAAACGCCAGCAGCCCTTCGCTGAACAGCCCGACGGACTCGGCCTGAAGATGGAATCGCAACAACCATTGATTATCGAAGCAACGCAGGAAATAGCAGCTCTCGATCATCTTCGCCGACAGATTGACCAGCGCCATCGTGTGGAACTGGCTCTGGCGCGAGACGTCGTGCCGCGCGGAGGAAACATCGAGCACCGCCAGCAGTTCGCCGTGCGGGTCGAACACCGGGCTCGCCGAGCAGGTCAGCCCGGTATGGCGGCCGCGAAAGTGTTCGTCTTGATGAATCGTCAGGGCCTGACGCTCGACAAGGCAGGTGCCGATGCCGTTGGTGCCCTCGCAGGCCTCGCTCCAGTCGGAACCCAGCCACAGGCCGGCGCGTTCGAAGATCTTGCGTTCGGCGGGGGCGGTGACGCAGTTGAGGATCACCCCGCGCGCGTCGGTCAGCAGTACCGCATGCCCGGCGCCGGAGAGTTGTTGATGCAGGCTGCTCATTTCATTGCCGGCGATCTGCAATACCTGTTGCAGCCGTTCGCGGCTTTCGAGAACCCGACCGTGTTCGAGCACGGTCGGCGCCATGGTCAGGGCCGGGTCGAGGTGATAGTCCTCAAGACAACGCAGCCACGAGCGGGCAATCGACGGGTCGGCACCAGGGCCATGCAGGTGCGGCTTTCCCTGGGTGACGGTGAGAACCTGTTGGGCATGGCGACTCAAATGGTTGTCGTGCATTTCTTATTATTCTCCCCGAGGCTCATCGGCCCATGCGTGAAGTGGTGCCCAGCATCCTCCAGCCAACCGGTCTTTGCAATGCTGGCAAGACCGCCCGGTCACGGGTTGTGCCAGAAGCGGTACAAAATGTCACCCGGGCTGTACCGATACCGTCACAGACGCTTGCCACTTGTCCGACAGAAATCACGCAAGGCCTTGATTTGCCTGACTCGCACGGCAGTGGCCCGACCTTTGCTCTACGCTTATAGCAAGCGCTCATGCGCGTCTCTCTGATAAGTACAACAGCCAAGGAGAACATC
Organism: Pseudomonas sp. GW823-FHT04A03; assembly: GCF_058796615.1. Classification (NCBI taxonomy): domain Bacteria; kingdom Pseudomonadati; phylum Pseudomonadota; class Gammaproteobacteria; order Pseudomonadales; family Pseudomonadaceae; genus Pseudomonas; species Pseudomonas sp. GW823-FHT04A03. The sequence continues at coordinate 84,697 of NZ_JBXAIV010000008.1, read as the reverse complement.
ATGCGTTACGCTCACCCCGGTACTGAAGGCGCCAAAGTCTCGTTCAAGAGCAAGTACGGTAACTACATCGGCGGCGAGTTCGTCGCGCCTGTAAAAGGTCAGTACTTCACCAATACCTCGCCAGTCAATGGCCAACCGATTGCCGAATTCCCGCGCTCCACGGCCGAAGACATCGAAAAAGCCCTGGACGCCGCTCACGCCGCTGCCGATGCCTGGGGCTCGACCTCCGCCCAGGCCCGCTCGCTGGTCCTGCTGAAAATCGCCGACCGCATCGAACAGAACCTCGAAACCCTGGCGATCACCGAAACCTGGGACAACGGCAAAGCCATCCGCGAAACCCTCAACGCCGACATCCCGCTGGCCGCCGACCACTTCCGTTATTTCGCCGGGTGCTTGCGCGCCCAGGAAGGCAGCGCCGCCGAGATCGACGGCAACACCGTCGCTTATCACATCCATGAACCGCTGGGCGTGGTCGGCCAGATCATCCCGTGGAACTTCCCGATCCTGATGGCCGCGTGGAAACTCGCCCCGGCCCTGGCCGCCGGCAACTGCGTGGTACTCAAACCTGCCGAGCAAACCCCGCTGGGCATCAGCGTGCTGCTGGAACTGATCGGCGACCTGCTGCCGCCGGGCGTGCTGAACGTGGTGCAAGGGTTCGGCAAAGAAGCCGGCGAAGCCCTGGCCACCAGCAAGCGCATCGCCAAGATCGCCTTCACCGGCTCGACCCCGGTCGGCTCGCACATCATGAAATGCGCCGCCGAAAACATCATTCCGTCCACCGTGGAACTGGGCGGCAAGTCGCCGAACATCTTCTTCGAAGACATCATGCAGGCCGAGCCAAGCTTCATTGAAAAAGCTGCTGAAGGCCTGGTGCTGGCGTTCTTCAACCAGGGTGAAGTCTGCACCTGCCCGTCCCGTGCACTGGTTCAGGAATCGATCTATCCGCAGTTCATGGAAGCGGTGATGAAGAAGGTCAGCCAGATCAAACGTGGCGACCCGCTCGACACCGACACCATGGTTGGCGCCCAGGCGTCCGAGCAGCAATTCGACAAGATCCTTTCGTACCTGGAAATCGCCAAGGGCGAAGGTGCCGAACTGCTGACCGGCGGCAAGGTGGAAAAACTCGAAGGCAACCTGGCCTCCGGTTATTACATCCAGCCGACCCTGCTCAAGGGCACCAACAAAATGCGCGTGTTCCAGGAAGAAATCTTCGGCCCGGTGGTGAGCATCACCACCTTCAAGGACGAAGCCGAAGCTCTGGCGATTGCTAACGACACCGAGTTCGGCCTGGGCGCCGGCCTCTGGACCCGCGACATCAACCGCGCCTATCGCATGGGCCGCGCCATCAAGGCCGGTCGTGTGTGGACCAACTGCTACCACCTGTACCCGGCGCACGCCGCGTTTGGCGGGTACAAGAAATCCGGCGTCGGTCGTGAAACCCACAAGATGATGCTCGACCACTACCAACAGACCAAAAACCTGCTGGTGAGCTACGACATCAATCCGCTGGGCTTCTTCTAAAAAACCGGGCGACACCGAACTATCGGTGTCGCCCTTTTCATCCCGATGACAACCCCTGGCCTGGCCGCTCTGGCACGGGCCTTGCGTACCCGTCATTCAGGATTTGCGTGAACACTGCCGCTGCGTGAACAGCATCCACCCACTCAACCGCTGCACCCGAAAGTCCAACAGATCGAACAATAAAAAAGACAGAGAGGACTTATGACTTCCACCACACAGCTCAAACCCACACTCGGCACCCTGCACCTATGGGGCATTGCCGTCGGCCTGGTGATTTCCGGCGAATACTTCGGCTGGAGTTACGGCTGGGGCACGGCAGGAACCCTGGGCTTCCTGGTCACGGCCCTGATGGTCGCGACCATGTACACCTGCTTCATCTTCAGTTTCACCGAACTGACCACCGCCATTCCCCACGCGGGCGGGCCGTTTGCCTATAGCCGCCGGGCGTTCGGCGAGAAAGGCGGATTGATCGCCGGGATCGCCACACTGATCGAATTCGTGTTCGCCCCGCCGGCCATCGCCATGGCCATCGGCGCGTATCTGAATGTGCAATATCCGGGACTCGATCCGAAACTCGCGGCGGTCGGCGCGTATTTCGTGTTCATGACCCTGAACATCCTTGGCGTCAGCATCGCCGCGACCTTCGAGTTGGTGGTGACCGTGCTCGCCGTCGCCGAATTGCTGGTATTCATGGGCGTGGTTGCGCCGGGCTTCAGCTTCAGCAACTTCGTGCTGAACGGCTGGTCGGGTGCCAATGAATTCACGATGGGCTCGATTCCGGGCATTTTTGCGGCAATTCCCTTCGCGATCTGGTTCTTTCTCGCCATCGAGGGCGCGGCCATGGCGGCCGAGGAAGCCAAGGATCCGAAACGCACGATTCCACGGGCCTACGTCAGCGGCATCCTGACTTTGGTGTTCCTGGCCATCGGCGTGATGGTGATGGCCGGCGGCGTTGGCGACTGGCGCCAACTGTCGAACATCAACGACCCGCTGCCGCAGGCGATGAAAGCGGTGGTCGGCAACAACTCGACCTGGATGCACATGCTGGTGTGGATCGGCCTGTTCGGGCTGGTAGCGAGTTTCCACGGGATCATCCTCGGCTACTCGCGGCAGTTCTTCGCCCTGGCCCGGGCCGGATATCTGCCGAAAGGCCTGGCCAAACTCTCGCGCTTCCAGACCCCGCACCGGGCGATCCTGGCCGGCGGCGTGATCGGCATCGCTGCGATCTACAGCGACGGCCTGGTCAATCTGCAAGGCATGACCCTGACGGCGGCGATGATCACCATGTCGGTGTTCGGCGCCATCGTGATGTACATCATCAGCATGCTCAGCCTGTTCAAACTGCGCAAAACCGAGCCGAACCTGGAGCGCACCTTCCGCGCGCCGGGTTACCCGGTGGTGCCGGCCATCGCGCTGTTCCTGGCGGTGGTGTGCCTGGTGGCGATGGCCTGGTTCAACACGCTGATCGGCTGTGTGTTCCTCGGTTTCATGGCCGCCGGCTACCTGTACTTCCAGCTGACCGCCAAGCAACGCTCCGAAGCCCCGGCAGACGCTATGCTCGAAGGTATCTAAAAAGTTATCAGGGTTGCACCGGCACCGGGCCCACGGCTCGGTGCCTGCACTAAAAGCATTCACTCAGGAGGAACGCGCCCCATGGCCGCATTTGCCCATACCGTCGGCGCCCAGACCTACCGCTTCGACAGCCTCAAGGACGTGATGGCCAAGGCCAGCCCGGCACGTTCCGGGGACTTCCTGGCCGGTGTCGCCGCGCTCAACGACGGCGAGCGGGTGGCTGCTCAAATGGCGCTGGCCGACATCCCGCTCACGCATTTCCTGCAGGAAGCGCTGATTCCCTACGAAACCGATGAAGTCACCCGGCTGATCATCGACAGCCATGACAAGCAGGCCTTCGCGGTCGTCAGCCATCTTACGGTTGGCGGCTTCCGCGACTGGCTGTTGAGCGAAGCGGCCGATGAGTCCAGCCTGCGTGCCTTGGCCCCTGGCCTGACGCCGGAAATGGTCGCTGCCGTGTCGAAGATCATGCGCGTGCAGGATCTGGTGCTGGTAGCGCAGAAGATCCGTGTGGTCACCAAATTTCGCGGCACCTTGGGCCTGCGTGGACGGTTATCCACAAGGCTGCAACCCAATCACCCGACCGACGAACCGTCCGGCATCGCCGCAAGCATTCTCGACGGCCTGCTGTACGGCAACGGCGACGCGATGATCGGCATCAACCCGGCCACCGACAGCATCGCCTCGATCTGCGCGATGCTGGAAATGCTCGACGCGATCATCCAGCGCTACGACATTCCGACCCAGGCCTGCGTGCTGACCCACGTCACCACCTCTATAGAAGCGATCAACCGTGGCGTGCCGCTGGATCTGGTGTTCCAGTCGATTGCCGGCACCGAAGCGGCCAACGCCAGTTTCGGCATCAACCTGAACATCTTGCAGGAAGGTTATGAAGCGGGCCTGAGCCTCAATCGCGGCACGCTCGGGCAGAACCTGATGTATTTCGAAACCGGCCAGGGCAGTGCACTGTCGGCCAACGCCCACCACGGCGTCGATCAGCAAACCTGCGAGACAAGGGCCTACGCCGTGGCGCGCCATTTCAAGCCGTTTCTGGTGAACACCGTCGTAGGATTCATCGGCCCGGAATACCTCTACAACGGCAAACAGATCATCCGCGCCGGCCTCGAAGACCACTTCTGCGGCAAATTGCTTGGCGTGCCGATGGGCTGCGACATCTGCTACACCAACCACGCCGAGGCCGACCAGGACGACATGGACACCCTGCTGACCCTGCTCGGCGTGGCCGGGATCAATTTCATCATGGGAATCCCCGGCTCCGACGACATCATGCTCAACTACCAGACCACCTCGTTCCACGACGCGCTCTACGCGCGCCAGACCCTGGGCCTGAAACCGGCGCCGGAGTTCGAGCAGTGGCTGGCGAACATGGGCATCTTCACCCAGGCGGACGGCAAGGTCCGCTTCGGAAACAACCTGCCGCCGGCCTTCCGCCAGGCCTTGGCGCAACTGGGATGAGTCAGATGGAAAAAGCGCCCGTCGATCCACAAAACCCATGGCTGGAGCTACGTCGTCTGACCCCGGCGCGCATTGCCCTCGGCCGCACCGGCACCAGCCTGCCGACCAGCGCACAGCTGGATTTCCAGTTCGCCCACGCGCAGGCTCGGGACGCCGTGCATTTGCCGTTCGATCACGCCGGGCTCAGCGCCCAACTGACCGAGCGCCAGCGCGACAGTCTGCTGTTGCACAGCGCGGCGGCGGATCGCAACAGCTACCTGCAACGCCCGGATCTCGGGCGCAAATTGAGCGATCAATCGGCGCAAGCCCTGCGCGAATACGCCCAGGCGCATCCGGGCGGCGTGGATCTGGTGATTGTGGTGGCGGACGGTCTCTCGGCGCTGGCGGTGCATCGGCATACCCTTCCGTTTCTCACCCGTCTGGAAGAACAGATGAGCGCCGACGAATGGTCGACTGCGCCGGTAGTGCTGGTGGAACAGGGTCGAGTGGCGATTGGCGATGAAATCGGCCAGTTGCTGGGCGCCAAGATGGTTGTGATGCTGATTGGAGAGCGTCCCGGCCTCAGTTCGCCGGACAGCCTGGGGTTATATTTCACCTACAATCCAAAGGTCGGCCTCACGGATGCTTACCGCAATTGCATCTCCAATGTGCGGCTGGAAGGGCTCAGCTACGGCATGGCGGCGCATCGCTTGCTGTATCTGATGCGCGAAGCCTGCCGGCGACAGCTGTCGGGCGTCAATCTGAAGGACGAAGCGCAGGTTCAGACGCTGGAATCGGAAGCCGGTGCAGACATGAAGAGTAATTTCCTACTCGATCCGCCCCCAGCCTGAACCGTTTCCGCATTGCCTTTCTGCGCCGGTTTGAGGCAGGATCGACGCACGGCCGCCCAAGGTTTCCCGATGCCGTCAGCCCCACGTGAAGACAGCCACTTGAAGGACGAGACCTACCATGCGGATTATCCAAGCGACCCTTGAACACCTGGATTTGCTGACCCCGTTGTTCGTTAAGTACCGCGAGTTCTACGGCTCCCTGCCCTATCCGGACTCCTCCCGGGCCTTTCTCGAAAAGCGCCTGCGACGCAAGGAATCGGTGATCTACCTGGCGCTGGCCGATGACGACGACAAGAAGCTCATGGGCTTCTGCCAGCTCTACCCGAGCTTTTCCTCCCTGTCGCTCAAGCGCGTGTGGATCCTCAACGACATCTATGTCGCCGAAGACGCCCGCCGCCAACTAGTGGCCGACAACCTGATTCGCACTGCCAAGAAAATGGCCAAGGAAACCCAGGCCGTGCGCATGCGCGTTTCCACCAGTGCCGACAACGAAGTGGCGCAGAAAACCTACGAATCCATCGGGTTCAAGGAAGACACCGAGTTCAAGAACTACGTGCTGCCGATCAGCGACGAGCTCTGATCGCGGAGTGCCCTGCGGGGAGGGAGCAGACTCCCTCCCCAAAATGAATGCCAACCCGACATTTATTCACACCGACATCCCCCGCTACAAAACCAACACGCTTTTCACCCCTCAGCCCGTATAATCCCGATCTTTCCGGCTTGTAAGAAAAACTACACCCGCTTGTAGGCTTACACGAAGTCATCCGCACAGGCCTGCAGAGTCAGGCCATCACCACAGGTGCCCACATGGATTTCAACCCGATCGACCTCATCCTGCATCTCGACGTCTATCTCGACATGCTGGTGAACAACTATGGGACCTGGATCTACGCCATCCTGTTTCTGGTGATCTTCTGCGAAACCGGTCTGGTGGTGATGCCATTCCTGCCGGGTGACTCCTTGCTGTTTATCGCCGGCGCAGTGGCTGCGGGCGGCGGCATGGACCCGGTGTTGCTGGGCGGCCTGCTGATGTTGGCCGCTATCCTCGGCGACAGCACCAACTACGTGATCGGACGAACGGCGGGCGAGAAGCTGTTCAGTAACCCGAACTCGAAAATCTTCCGCCGCGATTACCTGCAACAGACCCACGATTTCTACGACAAGCACGGCGGTAAAACCGTGACCCTGGCGCGCTTCCTGCCGATCATCCGCACCTTTGCACCATTTGTTGCCGGTGTAGCGAAGATGCCTTACCCACGTTTCTTCGGTTTCAGCGTGTTCGGCACCGTCCTGTGGGTCGGCGGTCTGGTGACGCTCGGTTACTTCTTCGGCAACGTGCCGTTCATCAAGAAGAACCTGTCGCTGCTGGTGGTCGGCATCATCCTGCTGTCGCTGGTACCGATGATCATTGGCGTGGTTCGCAGCCGTTTCGGCGGCGCCAAAGCCCAATCGCACTGAACCGATGTGGTCGCTGAGCGCCTGGCGACGCCGGCGCATTCTGGCGAAGCACCCGATTGCCGACGATATGTGGCAGCGGGTGCGTCATCACCTGAGTTTTCTCGATGGCATCAGTGCCGCTGAAGACCAGTGGCTGCGCGAAGCCAGCGTGCTGTTCCTCGAAGACAAACACCTGACCGCCCTGCCCGGCGTCGAGCTGCACCAGGAACAACGCCTGCTGCTCGCCGCCCAGGCGCAACTGCCACTTTTGCATCTCGGCGATCTGAACTGGTATCAGGGTTTCCATGAAATCGTCCTCTACCCGGACGACTTCCTCAGCCCCCAGCGCCATCGCGATGCCAGTGGCGTCGAGCATGAGTGGGACGGCGAACACAGCGGCGAGGCGTGGCAGCAAGGGCCGATCATCCTCGCCTGGCCGGGGGTGATGGCCAGTGGTGGCTGGGAAGGCTACAACCTGGTGATCCACGAACTCGCGCACAAACTCGACATGCTCAACGGCGACGCCAACGGCCTGCCCCCGCTGCATGCCGACATGCGGGTCAGCGATTGGGCCGAGGTGATGCAGGCGGCGTACGACGACCTCAATCACCAGCTCGACCGCAATCCCGACGCCGAAACCGCCATCGACCCGTATGCCGCCGAGAACCCGGCCGAATTCTTCGCCGTCACCAGCGAGTACTTCTTCAGCGCCCCGGATCTGCTGCACGAGGCTTATCCACAGGTGTATGCGCAGCTGCAGCTTTTCTACCGCCAGGATCCGTTGGCGCGCCTGAAGCAACTTCAGGTCAGCGACCCGGTCTATCAGGCTCACGAGTAAAGGTCTGCACGACTTCCGGTACGTGGCGTCCACGGCAGAATATGCCTATAATCGCCGCCACTTTTTGGTCAATCCGGCCAAGTGTTTTTGGTCAACTAACGGGGGCAACGCCCAATGAGCTACAGCAAGATTCCGGCTGGCAAAGACCTGCCGAACGACATCTACGTCGCGATCGAGATCCCGGCCAACCACGCGCCGATCAAATACGAAATCGACAAAGACAGCGATTGCCTGTTCGTTGACCGTTTCATGGCCACCCCGATGTTCTACCCGGCCAACTACGGTTACATCCCGAACACCCTGGCTGACGACGGTGATCCCCTGGACGTGCTGGTCGTGACCCCTTACCCGGTTGCTCCAGGTTCGGTGATCCGTGCTCGTCCGGTCGGCATCCTGAACATGACCGACGACGGCGGCGGCGATGCCAAAGTCATCGCAGTCCCACACGACAAACTGTCCCAGCTGTATGTGGACGTGAAGGAATACACCGACCTGCCAGCCCTGCTGATCCAGCAGATCGAGCACTTCTTCGCGAACTACAAAGATCTCGAAAAAGGCAAATGGGTGAAAATCGAAGGCTGGGACGGCGCTGACGCTGCCCGCGCCGCGATCACCAAGTCGGTTGCTGCCTACAAAGGCTAAGCCTCGCGACCTGCGACACGCTTGAAGAAAACCCCGGTTGATCCGGGGTTTTTTGTGCCTGCCCGATAAGTGCTTAAACAGCTTGTTTATAGCGACCTACAGAAAAGTTTTACTGTGTGTAATTTCCCACAAGGACGTCTTACATCCCGTCGCAAAATTTGCCCTGATTTTGAACGCAAGGTTTATTCAAACCGCTCTAGGCCGGCCGTAGACTCGTGTTTATGAGAAAGAACACTAGCGGTCCAAGATTCAAGGCACTCCTGGAAGCTGCGAACATCACCACCACGGGATTCGCAAAGTTCTGGGGCACGGAAGCCCAAAACGTTCATAACTGGTACACCCGGGGCGTACCCGCGTACCGCATGGAAGAAGTCGCGCGCCTGCTGTCCGTCAACAGCCAATGGCTGAAAACCGGCGAAGGCCCGAAGGATGCCCCGCACCTGCATACAGACTCGGGCGAAACGTTCGATGCCCATGCCATTCACGGCGTCTACACGGTGCTCGAATCCCACGACATCGAACTGCCCCTCTACAAGGAAAGCCCGACCGCCCCCGGCTCCGGCAAGACCCACGTCATCAAGGACCCGGAACAGACCATCCGCCTGCCCCGCAGCCACCTCGAAACACTGGAAATCCGCCACACCGACGCCATCTGTACCCACATGATCGGCAACAGCATGGCCGAGAAAATCGAAGACGGCTCCACCCTCGCCATCGACCGCGGCCTCACCCAGGTGGTGGACGGCGAAATCTACGCCATCGAACACGACGGCATGCTGCGCATCAAATACCTGCACCGCATGCCCGGCAACGCCCTGCGCCTGCGCAGCCACAACAGCGCCGAATACCCGGACGAGATCTTCCGGGCCGCGCAAATTGAGGAGCAGCGGATTCATGTGTTGGGGTGGGTGTTCTGGTGGTCGACGCTGGGTAAACGGCGGCCGGTGGTGCCGTTTCTCTAAGCCAGCTTCTGTCGTGAGGGGCAACCGGCCCGGATAGTCGTGACAAATACGGGATTTTTTCCTGGATAGAACGCTCTATCCCGCACTTCGCACTGGGAATCCCCAACAAAACTCAGTATCCTGCGCCCCACATTCGCGCATCGACCCGCCAAGCGGCCCAGATGACGCCTGACGCGGCAGACCACTGTCTGACCAAGTCCCACAGCCGGACGCAAGATCCGGATGTACGTTTTGAAGGCTGGCGCGGTTTACCAAAAATAAACCAAGCCAGTCCCCGAGAAGCCGGCCACAAGCCGGCTTTTTAATGCCTGAAAGAAAACCAAATCTACCGTCCCAATATCTTCCTTGTTACCGTAAAGGCAAAACTCATTACGGTGCTCCATCATGGACTCCCCAAAAATCCATAATGATGACGGTCAAAAGCCGCAACTCTCTGATCGGGATGAGTTACTGGTCAAAGCCCAGTTACGTTGCGAGGAGGATGTGTCGCTTATCGCCGCAGCCGACGAACGTCTCGTCGCTCCTCAGCGAGTCAAAGTAAGCCTGGATGACTTGTAACGTTGAATCCCGTCGAGCCCTAGTTTCGCGAGAGTTGATCCAGTAATCGGCAACAGGCTGCTGCCCAACTCAATCGTGCAACAGCTCGTTGCACAATCACCTCACGGATAACTAAACGACTTCACCAACGTCAACTCCCCCACCGCCCGCATCGGCACGATGAAAGTCTCCATCTTCTCGCTAGGCGTCCCCTCTTCCGTAATCACCGTAACCTGCGCCGTGGTCAATGGCTGCACCGCCTCCTCCCCACCCTCATCATCCCCGCGATAACCACCGCCGAAGTAGTTCACATACACCAGATACTGCCCCTTGATCGGCGCCGGCATGGCGAAGATTTCCGGGCCGTAACCGGTGGTCACGTCGACGTCCAAAGCTGCGCCGTTGGGCGCGACGCGGTCTCCGTACCAGATGTGCGCGCCGTCGGGTGTGATCAGGTGCAGATCGAGGTCGGTGCCATCGCTGTCCCACGCCAGCAACACCCGCAGTTTCGCCGGAGTAGCGCCGCCGCTGGTGTTGAGGAACTGCGTGCGGTGCCGTTGCTGGCCGTCCGGGCTGCGGACTTCGACGCTGTTGCTGCCGTTGGGAAACGAGAACGGGCGATCAAAGCGGCCGCTGTCGTCGATTTTCAGCGGCATGCTGACGCCGTTGACGATCAGGCGGCCGGGCTCTTTGTTTTTCGGTGTGGCTTTGATTTCGCCGCTGATGCGGGCGGTGTTGGCCTGGCCAAGCGGGGTGTTCACCGAGGAGGCCGGGTAGTTGACGGTCTGGCGGAAACTTTCGCCCTCGCCTTCGGGCGCGCCGCTGCGCCAGCCGCCGACCGGGGTGTCGAGTTTGACGCTGTCGGCGGCCATCGCCATTGGCAATGCATTAAGCGCGCAGAGCAACATCAAGACCTGTGGATAACGGAGTGTCATGGTCTATTCCAGCAAAAGGTGACGGGCGAGCCCTTCGATATAGGTTTCATCCTGGCCGTTGGGGTGTGCTTCAAAGGCCAGGTGCAGGTATTCGTGAGTCAGGTCGAGGCGGTCCTGCAAGGACAGCACTCCGCGCACGTAGATGCGCTGGCGTTCGCGGTCGACGAAGGGGCGGCCAAAGGCGAGCTTGCAGACGGCGAAAGTGCTGACTTCGTTGTAGCCGGTTTCGCTTTCCAGCCTGGGACGCCAGCCGCGCCGCTGCTTTTGCAGCCAGTCCTGAGCAGCGGGCAGTGCTTCGCAGGACGCCACCGGGTTGTCCCAACGGCTGAGGCTGGCGCGGGGATAGGCGTGCAGCAGAATCGCGTCGTATCGCTGGCCGGCATTGGCTTGCTCGACGGCTTGTTGCCAGGCGAGTTTGTCGGGGCCGGGTTGATCGGAGTGATAGGTGACGGTGCTGCCGGCCAACACCAGGTCCGCCGTCCATGCGGCGATGCTGCGGGATTCGGCGGAGGCCGGACGCGGGGCGACGCGCTGGCGAGTGCTGCTGTCGTCGATGCTCAAACATTCGCCATTGCGCGTGGCGTTTTGCAGCAAATACGTGCGGATCGCCACGGCCAACGCTTTGGCGGCTTCGGCCGGTTCGGGTTTGGCTTCACGCTCCAGCACACGGGCGACGTACTCTTCGCGATCCAGCCGGGCGACCAGTTTGTCGTTGAGCAGAAACAGTTCGCCGTCGCTGTGGATATCCAGCGCATTACCGTTGGCGAACTCCACGCGGTAATCGCCCTGCAACGGGCCGGAGCCCGCAACGCGCTCACCCGACAGAACCTGCGAAACTGGATAACGCGTGAACAGCCCGACCTCAACGCAGCGCCCCGCTTCCGCCGGCCACGATGCGGGCAACACCGTCGCCAACGCCGAACCGTAATGCCGCAAAACCATCTGACTGGTGCCACGGCCACCGGCCCAGATCGGCGAGCCGTCCGCGGTCCAGCCGGCGAATCCGCCCTGACGTGATTGCGGGTCCTGATCGCCGAGCCAGCTCCAGGTTTTCACCCGCAAGCGCCCGCCGAGCTCACCGACGACATTGCCGTCCGCCACGTTCAGCACCACGTCGAGCAGCACACGGCGCATCTGATCCTGAGCCGGCAGCAAAGCCAAAACCCTCAGCAAGTCAGCCACGGGAACCCGAGTAGCCGGTTGCATCGATGGCAAATCCAGCAACCACGACGGCGCCTGTCGCGCCTGCCAATAGGATCTCCAATCGCCAGCGGTTATGCCCAAGCGCGCCGGCTCGAAATACAGCCCGCAGGATTTCACCAGCGCCTGATCACGCTCAACCTTCCCGCCCGCCGTGCAGCAGTAAACTTCTTCCTTCGACTGCCCGCGACATTCATAAGCCGGTTCCCGCGCGCCGGTATCCACCAGCCACGCGTAAACGAACACCTTCCACAGACTGCCTAGCGGCGTATGCAGAGACGAAGGCAGCGGCTCGCGAGCGGTCAGTTGCGTGGTGTTCAGCGACAGCAACTCGCCTTTGTACGCCACGCGCAACGGTTCATCCTGCGCCGTCGCCAGCGCAGGAATCACACACATCAGCAGCCACACCAGCGGCCGGGTCATGTCAGTTGACCGTGACCTGACCAAGGGCCGCTTTCGCTTCGCGGGCCTGATGTTGCGGCGCGTAGACCTGAGTGAAACGCACCGGCGGCAGGTTGAACTGGCCCTTCTGCGAGAAGCGCACCAGATGCCGTAGACGCAATTCACCGCTCAACGCATCCACCGGCACCGCGTAGGCCAGTTGACCCGGTTCGAACCGTGCTTTTTCCAGCGCAGTCGGTTCGGTGCCGTCCTTGCCCTGCAACTTGATGCCCCACGTGGTGCGCTCGACATCGGCGCCCGGCGGCAGCGGCACTTCGAGCATGCCGTAGCGCAGCGGTTTCGGTGCCTTGCTGGTGAGGATCACTTCGTCCAGATACAGGCTGTCGCTCGACAACGGCTTGGTGCCGACCGGCTCCAGTTTGAAGGTGAACGCTTCATCACCCGGCACCAGACGCGACAGACGACGAGTGATGGTCACCGCCATCGGATCGACCGCCGGTTTCTGGGTCTGGAAGCTCAGCGCCGCACGCAACGGACGCTCCTGAGTGCCCGATACCGACAACACGCTCGGCACTGGCGCAGCACCCTGCCACGTCCAGTACATCTCGCCGGTCGCGCCGTATTTTTTCTTCCAGCCTTCGCCCGGTGCCAGCGCGATGGTCGGTGATGCCTGGGCGATGCTGCGTTGCAGCCAGGTCAGCGCCAGCGCACGTTCAAGGGTCGATTGCTGTGGCAACAGGCGTTGCAACAACGCTGTCGCGCGAGCCTGATCGAACGGTTGCAGCGACAGGTTCAGCGCTTCGGCAAACGGCTGCGAGCTGACGGACAAGCGCTGTTGCGCAGCGCCCATCTGACGATTGAATGCATCCGGCAGAGCAATTTTCGACTGGGTCGCCAGCGATGCGGTCAAGACCCGCGCCGCCGCCAGACCCAGCGCCGAATCCGGATCGCCCATCACAAGACTGTCTTCGCCGTCGTCCATCAGGTTTTCGGCATTGCCTTCCCCGGCCTTCGCCAGATCGTCCATCAAACCGCTGAGCAGCGTGTTGACCGGCAGATGCATCTGCTTGGCGAACGACAGGATCAGCGCCCGTTGCAGCAACGGCGTGTTCGGCGCCTGCTTGGCGTAAACCTCCAGCACCCGCTGCCAGTGCTCCGGCGGCAGGGTCAGATCCAGCACCTGGCTGGCGTTCCAGTCGGCGTAGTAGGCGTAAGCGGTGAGGAACGCATCCGGTTCACCGTCGAAGCCCCACCAGGTGAAGCTCGCCGACGGCCCGGCCATTTGCACCAGGCGCAGACGGCTGTTCTGCATGATCAGGCGCAAGCGGTCGCGGATCTGCGGGCTCGACGCCAGCGACGGATAAGCGATGCTCAGCGGCAGCAAGCGACTGGCGGTCTGCTCGACGCCGCCGTACGGATAGCTGAGCAGATCGTCGAGGGCCGAACGGAACAGCGCTTGCGGGCTGTCATCCAGACGCAGGCGAATGTCGGTGGCATCTGCCGGCAGGCTCAACGGCGTGTCGCCGCTGGCCACGTCGAGGCTCTGGGTCTGTGTCACTTGCCAGCCTTCGCCGGTGGCGGTCAGGCGCACAGCCAAGGCATCGGCGGTTTTGCCGTCCTGCACCAGCTCGGCGGTCCATTCGCCGGTGGTCAATGCGAAGGCCGGTAGCGGCAGGTAGTTGATGCCGTTATTGAGCGTCACCGGCAGGCGCTGTTCGGCGCCGGCGTAGTGCGTCACCAGCTCAGCCTTGACCGGTTTTTCGGCCTGACTGAAGGCGAATACGCCAAGTTGCGGCTGATCGCCCTTGCGGAATTTGCTCGGGCCGCTCCACTTCAGGTACAGCGGTTTTTCCGAGCGCACGAACTGCTTCTTCTGCCCGACCTGACCATCATCGGCAATCGCCCGCGCAGTAATGCGCCAGCGAGTCAGCGAGTCCGGCATCTTGAAGGTGAAGCGGGTCTTGCCGTCGGCATCGGTCAACAATTCCGGCTGCCACGCAGCGGTGTCGACGTCTTCGCGACGCGGCCGCTCCAGCACTTTCACCCCGCGTTCGCTGCGGTTGGCCTTGCCCGGCGCGCCGGGGCTGCCCGGCAATGCCACGTCGTAGCTGATGAACGACAGGCTGGCGCTGGTACGCACGTTGTTGCGGCGCGGGTGGTAGAAGAACTGGTCGATGGTCGGCGCAACTTCCGGTTGCAGCGCGTAGACCATTTCATCGACCACGCTGACCGTCAGGTGCGCCGGCACAGCCTTGCCAGCGAACTGGGTGGTCAGGTCGACCGTCACGGTATCGCCCGGTTGATAGGTCTCTTTGTCAGTCTTGATCGCCACGTCGATCTGCGGCGCAACAACCTTGATCCCGGCGTTCTGGAAGCTGTACTGACCGCCCTTGGTGTACAGCACAGAGAACGTCAGGTTCGGCGCGAAGTTGTCCTTCACCGGGATGCGTGCGCGGTATTGGGTTTCGCTGAGTTTTTCCAGTTTCAGCCAGTCGCCGCCCGTGGCCAGCAGCGCGGTGGCTTCGACCTTGTCACGCTCCAGCGACAGCAATGCATCGCTCACCGGCTCCGGGAATGTGATCAGCGCCAGCGCTTCATCGCCAGCCTTGTACTCGGGTTTGTCGAGGACGATTTCCACGGTGCCCGGCACAGCCTTCACGCCGTCGCCGGTGACCGAATGACCGGTCGCACCAATCACTCGACCGTGCTGATCGTTCAGCGACAGGTTGTAGGTGCCCGGGCGCTCGAAAGCCACGCTGAAGCCTTTGTCTTTCGCCGCCAGTTTGCCTTCGCCGGTGGTCTGGTCTTCGAGTCGAACCCAGCTGTAGCTACTCGGCACAACGGCCTGCGCCTGTTCGCTGCCACCCTCATTGGCGTAGCTGAACGCGACCTTGTCACCCACCGCGCTGAAGCGCTGCGGCGCGGTCAGGCGGAAGCTGGCGGCGCCACGGTCGATGAGGATTTCCTTGGTGGTCTTGACCCGATACGCCGCGCCATCGCTGGCAAACACGGTGAGCATGTAGCGGCTCGGTTTGTCGGCGGCCGGCAGGTCGAGGGTCGCGTTGCCCTTGCTGTCGGTGGTCAGTTCGGTGCTGGTCAGTTCCACCGGGAATTGCCCGAGGTATTGCAGCTCGTTGTCGACCATCGACAGTTGCTGGGCGCGCAGGCTCAGGGTCAGTTTGGCGTTCGCCACCGGTTTGCCGTCCGGATAGAGCAGCACCAGGCTGCCCTTCACCGGTTCGCCGGTGCGGTAATCCTGCTTGGCCAGATTCAGCGAGATTTCGAAGTGCGGCTTGATGTACTCCGCCACCCGGAAGGCACTGCTGTAGGCCTGATCCTTGTAGTTGAAACGCAGCTCGTAACCACCCGCCACCGCGTTGTCCGGCAACTGGAAACGGCCGTGGGTGCCGGCCTTCGAATCTAGTTTCAGGTCAAGGCGCTGCAACTCGGTGCCGGTGGCATCGAGCACGCTGACATTGACGTCCGCAGCCCCCGGCAATACCGAGTCCCGCGCGTTCTTGAATTCGCGGCCGACGATTTTCAGCGACACCCAATCGCCCGGGCGATACAGCGGCCGGTCGGTGAAGGCGTAGAGTTTGGTGTCGTAGATTTCGCTGTCGTAATAAAAGTTTTCCGAGACGAACACCCCGCCCTCTTCGTCCTCGCCGATCACGAACGAACGCTCCGGGCTGACGTGTTTCAGACGCAGCAAACCATCGGTGTCGGTGGCGCCGCTGCTCATCACGCCGAGGCCGTCGGTCCACAGCACATTGACCTTAGGGACCGAGCTGCCTTCGTGTTTGCGCGCGGCCCATACCAGCAATTCGTCACCGGCAATCTTGCTCACCGCGACGGTGTTGGAAACGAAGACCATGGTGGTCGCGCGGTACTTGCCGATCAGCGCTTCGACCAGGTACAGGCCCGGTTTCAGATTGCCCAACGGGATGTAGACGTTACCCGGCGCAACACTGACGAACTCGCTGGAAGACCCGGCCAGATTGACGCCGGTCGGCGGCTGGATCGGCTTGGCCTGCCACAGCGGATAGCGGAACTGGCTGACCACCGGCAGGCCCGGAATCAGGGCGAACTGCGGTTGCGCGTCGTACGGCGTCGGCGCGGCGATGGCGTTGCCCATCTTCAGTTCCGGCACTTCTTCGGTGACTTGCTGGCGCGACTCGTAGGAGAACGCACGCTGCATCACCCGACGGGATTTGCGGTACCAGTTGTCCCACAGGTACGCGAGGGTGTTCGACAGGCCTTCACCCTTGAACTGACCGTCGCTGACCACGCGGTGCAGGTTCTTCTGGCGCTTGAGGAAGTCCAGCGGCTTGTCGATTTTGTACACGCGGATGTCGGCGCCGCCGTACGGTTCCATGCGGAAACGACGGTAGTCGCGGCCCGGTGCTTCGAGGCGCACCACCGCCTGTTCGTCGGCGGCGAAACTGCTGTCGGCCAGCAGGAAAAAGCTCTCACCGGAGACCGGCGTGTAGCCACTTGGCTCCACGGTGTCTTCGGCATTCACGGCCGAAAACGGCAGGGCTAACAGCAACAGAAAAGGCAGTAAGCGCAACATGCGGGCACCGGTCATTGGGAGAGAAAGTTCAGTCGATAGACGCCGATGAAGTTGGGGTTGGCTGCGTCGGGTATCCATCGTGTGTCCTTCCATGTCATGAGTTGCTGCAGGCTTGCCGAACGCATGCCGTTGTCGGTTGGGGTGGTCGTGCCGGTGTGATAGGCGATGTAGCGGCCCATCCAGATCATCAGGTGCTGGTCGTCGCCCTGATCGAAAAACATCAGATCGCCGGGCCGTGCCTGGGACACGTCGCGGCCGATCAGATGGCTGTTGAACTGAATCAGTTTGATCGCGTTGACGTAGGGCCCGACCTTGCCGCCGCCCTGCTGCCATTGCTGGGCGAGCTTGCGCTGATCGGCGCTCAGGTCCAGCTCCGGCGGCAGGTAGCGGTTGGACACGCCATTGCTGCGCAGCCATTTGTCGTCATGGACTTTCAGCGCTTCGTTGGCGGCGAAACGCACCAGCCCCGCGCAGTCCTGCTGATACCAGCGTGGGCTCGGGCCTTTGCTCAACTGCTCCTGAGCGATGCGCACGAACCAGGCGCGAAACACCTGGGACTGCTGCGGATCGAGGGCCGGCGCCTCAACGGCTCGGGCGCCAGCACTGAGCAACAGCGCCAGAAGGCCAAGGCTGCGAATCAGTCCGGTCACAGCGCTTTCCACTCCAGCGGCAGCCATTGCCAGTGACCATCAGGCTCGCTGCCTTCAGGCAAAGTCAGGGCGTATTTGCCCATGCCGCCGAGGGTGCGCAGTTTCGGGATCAGGTAGGTTTGCGCGGCGTTGTAGAACACCGGCTCCATGTCCTGCGGCAGGCTGTCGAGGGTTTCCTGCTGGATCAGTTGCGCCATCGAATCCGGGCCGAAGTAGATCGGCATCAGCACGTCTTTCGGCAGCACATCGGCCATCGGCGGGAAGCGCTTGTCGAGGGTGCCGAGGGCCTTGTCGACCAATTTGTCATCGAGGGAAAACAGCAGCGTCGAACCGTGGCGCGCCAGGCTGACTTTCATGAAAGCACGGCCGGTGATCGCGTCCGGGTTCTCAGCATCCTTGGCCGCGTACGGACCGAAGTTGGAACTGACCTGACGCTGCCAGAGGTGGCTCTGGCCTTCCTGTTTCTCGACCACCGGGAACGCGTGTTCGTCGACCTTGCCTTCATAGGCGCCGACCATCGAATCGAACAGCGTGCCGATATCCGCGTCGAGTTTGCCGTTGTCTTCGTCGTTGAGACTGGCCACCAGCAACGGCGTGTACAGCCGCGAATCGGCGTACCAGCACAGGCCCGCCGCGCCGGCTACGTGCTCGGTGAGTTTCTGCGCCACGGCTTCTTCGGCGCCGAGTTTCACCAGCAGCGGTTTCTGCGGTTCGGCAGCCACCGGCAAGGTCACGCAGGCGCTGGCGCCCAGCGGCATGGCTTGCCAGACCGGTTTGAAATCGAAGTCCGGCTGATTCTCCAGCTCGTCCATGGCGAGATAGCTGTGCCAGCCCTTGTCGTCCATGTCGAAACGCAGGCCAGCGAAGTTCGGGATGAAGCGCTGGTAACCCATGGCCAGGACGCTTGAGTTGACCGACAGGCGCTGTTTGGTTTCAGGTGTTTTGGCCGTGAGCCCGAATGCTTCGGGGAACAGTTTTTCGCCGTTGAGCAGCGCCGCCAGCGCTTGCGGCGAGACGTGGCCAGACTCCTCGGAAGCACCACTTTCCGGATCGTAGAATTTGGTCGGGTTGGACAGCACCACCAGTTTGTCGCCACGGGAGGCAAACAACAGGGATTTGCCGGCGTTGTAGGTCAGTTGATAGAGCGGCACTTCATCGCCACCGACTTTCAGGGTGCTGAACACGCTCAGTTGCGAATCATCCAGCGCGACTTTCGCCAGCGGCTCCAGCACTTTGGCCAGCCCGCCGCGATCCATCACCAGCAGGAAATCCTTCAAGCGACCGTCGGCGCCACGCCACAACGCCACGTCTGCCGGTTGATCGAAGAGCTGCTCGATCAGGCTGTCCTGCAACTTCAGGTCATGCTCGTAGATGATCCGCCGCAGACTACCGATCAGCCCGAGGCGGTCGGCGTGGGTTTCGTAATAGAAGACGAAATCCTCGGTCAGCGTGGCCTTGAGGAACGGCACCGTCAGCAGGTCCTTGGGCAACTGGCTCAGGGAGCGGGTTTCCAGCAGCGCGTCCGGGCGGCTCAAACCAAGTTTGTCACTGGCGAGTTCCGCCGGCGGCGCCTTTGGTTTGTGCAGCAGCCAGCCGAGCCCGCCCGCCACCCCGGCCACCAGGCACAGCCCGACCGCCAGCAACGGCCAGCGCCGGGAAGGTTTGCCCGCAGGTGTTACGGCGGCCGGTGTAGCAGTGTTATCGCTCATCTTTCCAGAACCCGAGTTCATCCGTGGCGGGATGCTTAATAGTTGAAAGTCTTGACCAGCAGCAGATCACCGATGGCCCGCAGGGGCACGATGAACGTTTCGCGTTTTTCGTCGACGGTGTTTTCGTTGAGCACCAGCGTGATTTGCGAGGTGATGACCTCGTTCTGGTTGCTGGTCTCCTCGAAGTTATAGCCGCCGTTGCCGAAGTTGCCCCAATAGTTGACGTAAACCAGATAGGTGCCGTGCAGCGGCGCAGTCATGGTGAACATTTCCGGGCCGGGGCCATCGACACCATCCGGATCGAGGCCGCCGCCGTTGCTCATCGCCGGACGCGCCCAGAAGGCGTGCTGGCCGTCAGGCGTAATGACGTGCAGGTCGAGTTCGGCTTTAGGGTCGTCCCAACCGAGCACCACGCGGATCCGCGCCGGCGTGCGCAAATTGTTGGCTTCGTAGAATTGAACGCGCTTGAGCGACTGGCCGTCGGCGCTGATCACCTCGACGCTGTTGGAACCGGCGCCGAACGCGTACGGCCGCGCGAAACGACCCTGGTCGTCGGTGTACAGATTCAGTGGATTGCCATTCACCGCCAGACTGTGCGGCGGACGCAGATGCCCGATGGCCTTGAGCTGGCCCTCGATCATTGTGCGATTGCGCTGGATGCCGCGATCGATGGGCGGCGTGGGATAGGCGACTTGCGGGTTTTCCGTGCGATCGAGCAGACCGTGATAGCGCCAGCCGCCCACCGGCTCCGACAGCTCCGCGCTCGGCGCCGCCAGCAGCGCGGGCACGCAGGCCAACCCGATCAGCAGCAAAAGAAGTGAACGCATGTGATGCCTCCTGCCATGCCTGAACGAAACCTTGCACCCGATCCTCGGCGCTTCACAGTGGGCGATACTGCGTTTCGTCTGAAAGACCCGTGACTGCCGGGTCGTAGAAGGCGCGAAGGTTAGCGATTCGGCAGTTTTTTAACAATCGGATACATCTTTAAATGCGGTGGGAATCACGCACATTTACGAGGCGTGAGCCGAATAGCGGACTTATTCGGCTCACAAAAATGAGCCGAATAACTTTCGGACCAGCCAGGACCAATATCGACACCATGATGAAACGGCCACAACACCCCGCTCATTTGCCCATACCCCCCCTATCTGCTAGTGTCGCGCCGGTTTAACGTCAACCGGAATTAGCCGCCATGGCCCGCAAAAAAGCTGCACTGGATTTCGAACAGTCCCTCGCCGACCTGCAAACGCTGGTGGAGCGTCTGGAGAACGGTGAATTGTCGCTGGAAGACTCGCTGACCGCTTTCGAACAGGGCATCGGCCTGACCCGCGACTGCCAGGCGGCGCTGGCCCAGGCCGAGCAGAAGGTCCAGGTGTTGCTGGAGCGCGATGGCGAACTCGCCGAGGAACCCTTCGACGCGGATCAGCCAGAATGATTGCAGCGTATTCGGCCACCAGCCAGGCGCGCGTTAACGCGGCACTGGAAACCCTGTTCAACGCCCCGCTGCCAGAACTGGCGCGTCTCTATGAAGCCATGCGCTACAGCGTGATGAACGGCGGCAAACGCGTGCGTCCGCTGCTGGCCTACGCGGCGTGCGAAGCCCTTGGCGGCAAGGCTGAACAGGCCAACGGCGCGGCGTGTGCGGTTGAGCTGATCCACGCGTATTCGCTGGTGCACGACGATTTGCCGGCGATGGACGACGACGATCTGCGTCGCGGCCAGCCGACCACTCACAAGAAATTCGACGAAGCTTGCGCGATCCTCGCCGGTGACGGCTTGCAGAGCCTGGCATTCAGCGCCCTGCTCGACCCGCGTCTGAGCGACCTGAGCGCGGACATCCGCCTGCAACAGGTCACGGCGCTGGCGCACGCGGCGGGCCCGGCCGGCATGGTCGGCGGTCAGGCCATCGACCTCGGCTCGGTCGGCCTCAAGCTCGATCAGAAAGCGCTGGAACAGATGCACCGGCACAAGACCGGCGCGCTGATCGAAGTCAGCGTCAAGCTCGGCGCGCTGGCCAGCGGCCGTGCCGAGAAGGATGAACTCAAGTCCCTGCAGACTTATGCACAGGCCATCGGTCTGGCGTTCCAGGTGCAGGACGACATCCTCGACGTGGAAAGCGATACCGAAACCCTCGGCAAACGCCAGGGCGCCGACATTGCCCGTGACAAGCCGACCTACCCGGCCCTGCTCGGTCTGGACGCCGCCAAGGCCTATGCGCTGGAACTGCGCGACCAGGCCCTGCACGCACTGCGACCGTTTGACGCGGCTGCCGAGCCGTTGCGCGATCTGGCCCGGTATATCGTCGATCGGCGTAACTGAAGGCTAATCAGCCAAAAAAGACCAACGCGTGGGCAGGGGGCGATGCATCAGGTAAACTGCCGCATCTTTTATACCTATAACGATTCGCCTGATGCCCACGACGTTTCATGAGATTCCCCGCAAGCGCCCGACCACGCCCCTGCTCGACCGCGCGAACACGCCGGACGGCCTGCGCCGGTTAGGCGAAGCCGAGCTGGAAACCCTGGCTGATGAGTTGCGCCTGGAATTGCTCTACACGGTCGGCCAGACCGGTGGGCATTTCGGTGCCGGCCTGGGCGTCATCGAGCTGACCATCGCGTTGCATTACGTCTTCGACACCCCGGACGACCGGCTGGTGTGGGACGTCGGTCATCAGGCCTATCCGCACAAGATCCTCACCGGTCGTCGCGAGCGCATGGAATCCTTGCGCCAGAAGGACGGCATCGCCGCCTTCCCGCGCCGCTCCGAGAGCGAGTACGACACCTTCGGCGTCGGCCACTCCAGCACCTCGATCAGTGCCGCGCTGGGCATGGCCATCGCCGCCCGCCTGCAGAACAGTGATCGCAAGGCGATTGCGGTGATCGGCGACGGCGCTCTGACCGCCGGCATGGCGTTCGAGGCGCTGAACCACGCGCCGGAAGTCGACGCCAACATGCTGGTGATCCTCAACGACAACGACATGTCGATCTCGCGCAACGTCGGCGGGCTGTCGAACTATCTGGCGAAGATCCTTTCCAGCCGCACTTACGCGAGCATGCGTGAAGGCAGCAAGAAAGTGCTGTCGCGCCTGCCCGGCGCCTGGGAAATTGCCCGTCGTACCGAAGAATACGCAAAAGGCATGCTGGTTCCCGGCACCCTGTTCGAAGAACTGGGCTGGAACTACATCGGCCCGATCGACGGCCACGACCTGCCGACCCTGATCGCCACCCTGCGCAACATGCGCGATCTGAAAGGCCCGCAGTTCCTGCACATCGTCACCAAGAAAGGCAAAGGCTTCGCACCGGCGGAAGTCGACCCGATCGGTTACCACGCCATCACCAAGCTCGAACCGCTGGACGCCCCGGCCGCTGCGCCGAAAAAGGCCGGCGGGCCGAAGTATTCCGGCGTGTTCGGTGAATGGCTGTGCGACATGGCCGCTGCCGACCCGCGTCTGGTGGGCATCACCCCGGCGATGAAGGAAGGCTCGGACCTGGTGGCGTTCAGCGAACGTTTCCCGCTGCGCTACTTCGACGTGGCGATTGCCGAGCAACACGCCGTGACCCTCGCCGCCGGCATGGCCTGCGAAGGCGCAAAACCGGTGGTGGCGATCTACTCGACATTCCTGCAACGCGGTTACGACCAGTTGGTGCATGACGTCGCGGTGCAGAACCTCGACGTGCTGTTCGCCATCGACCGCGCCGGTCTGGTGGGCGAAGACGGCCCGACCCACGCCGGCAGTTTCGACCTGTCGTTCCTGCGCTGCATCCCTGGCATGGTCATCATGACCCCGAGCGATGAAAACGAACTGCGCAAGATGCTCACCACCGGCCACCTGTACAACGGCCCGGCGGCGGTGCGTTACCCGCGCGGCACCGGCCCGAACGCGACCATCGAGAAAGACCTCGAACCGATCGAGATCGGCAAAGGTGTGGTGCGTCGTCAGGGCAGCAAGGTCGCCCTGCTGGTGTTCGGCGTGCAAATGGCCGAAGCCCTGAAAGTCGCCGAGACGCTGGACGCGACCGTGGTCGACATGCGTTTCGTCAAACCGATGGACGAAGCGCTGGTGCGCGAGATCGCCAACAGCCACGAGCTGCTGGTGACCATCGAAGAGAACGCGATCATGGGCGGCGCCGGTGGCGCGGTCAGCGAGTTTCTCGCCCGCGAAAATATCCTCAAGTCGGTGCTGCACCTGGGCTTGCCGGACGTTTACGTCGAGCACGCCAAGCCGGCGCAGATGCTGGCCGAGTGTGGGCTCGATGAGGCCGGGATCGAAGCGGCGGTGCGTGAGCGCCTGGAACTGCTTAACCGCTAAACGCCAGACCTGTGAATAACCCTGTGGGAGCGAGCTTGCTCGCGAAGACGGACAGTCAGTCGACTCATTCTTGACTGACACACCGCATTCGCGAGCAAGCTCGCTCCCACAGTGGTTTGTGCAGCTTCCAAAATTCAATTCGCTTTGTGTACCAACGGACTCCGATGAACCTCTCGCGCCTCGCCCTGCCCCTCCTGCTGCTGCCCTCCGCCAATGCCCTCGCCGACAATTTCGAACGCGATCAGGCCCTGAAGCTGCCGGACGTGCTGATCAGCGCCAACCGCCAGGTCGAAGCGCGCAACGACAGCAGCGCCGCCAACACCGTGTTCACCCGTGAAGACATCGAGCGCCTGCAACCGCGCAACGTCACCGATCTGCTACAACGGGTACCGGGCGTACAAGTCGTACAAACCGGCGGACGCGGCAGCCTGCCGGGAATCTACATTCGCGGCACGCAGTCGGCGCAAAGCCTGGTGCTGGTCGACGGCCAGCGCATCGGCAACTCCACATCCGGTGACAGCAACCTGCAACACCTCAACATCGAACAGATCGAGCGCGTGGAAGTGCTGCGCGGTTCGCGTTCGGTGATTTACGGCAGCGATGCAATTGGCGGGGTGATTCAGATCTTCACCCGGCGCGGCGGCGAACAAGGCTTGCAGCCGCGGATGCATGTCGGGTTCGGCAGCAATCAGACTTGGGAACGCAGTATCGGCCTCTCCGGCGGAGACGAGAAAACCCGCTTCAACCTCGGCGCCAGCCTCGATGAAACCGCCGGCCTCGACCGCACCCACGAGTCGTATCCCAGCGACAGCGACCACGACGCCTACCGCAACAAATCCATCAGCCTGAGCCTCAGCCATGCGCTGACCGATGACATCGAAGTTGGCGCCAATCTGCTGGATAACCGTGGCAAAAGCGAATTCGACAACCCGTTCGGGCGCTTTGACCCGGTGACCTTTGACTCCGTTCAGCAGCAGCCCTACAGCGATTTCACCGTCAGCAGTTTCAGCAGCTACATCGACGCGCGGATAAACGAGCGCTGGAAGTCGCGCCTGGAACTCGGCCACAGCGAAAACCGTGAGAAGTCCTTCGACAAGCTCAGCGACGAGCGCTCGGTATTCAATACCTACCGTGACTCGGTGACCTGGCAGAATGACCTGACCCTCGATGCACGCAACAGCCTGATCCTTGGCGGCGACTGGTACGAAGACCGGATCAACAGCAGTACCGCGTTCGACGAAGACAGCCGCTGGAACCGCGCGGCGTTTATCCAGCATCGTTATCAGGCCGACAGTTTCTCCACCGAACTCGGCCTGCGTCGTGACGACAACCAGCAATTCGGCGGCCAGAACAGCTGGAGCGGCACACTGACCTTGCCGGTCAATCCGGACAACGATCTGCTGCTCAGCTACAGCGAAGGTTTCCGAGCGCCGACCTTCAACGATCTGTATTACCCGGACTTCAGCAACCCCGACCTGAAACCGGAAACCTCGAAAAGCTACGAGCTGCAATGGCGCAGCCAGTTGAGCGACAGCACTCGCCTCGAAGCCTCGCTGTACCGGACCGATCTGGAAGACGCGATCATCTTCGGCAGCAACTCACGCCCGGAAAACGTCGCCTCGGCGCGAATCAACGGCTTCGAAGCAGCGCTGAAACAGGAACTGTTCGGCTGGCAGAGCAACCTCGGCGTGGCGATCATCGATCCCCGCGACCGCGACACCGGCCACACTCTGGCACGTCGTGCCCGTCGCACCTTGAGCTGGGATCTGGATCGACAGTTCGATCGCCTTGGCCTCGGCGCCAGTTGGCAGGCCGTCAGCAGCAGTTATGACGACCTGAACAATCAGCAACCATTGGGCGGTTATGCACTGCTCGGACTGCGCAGCAGCTGGGCGCTGAACCGTGAGATCAAGCTGGATTTCAAGGTCGATAACCTGCTGGACAAGGGTTACAGCCGGGCGCTGTACAGCCATGACGGCAGTCAGTATGGCTATCGCGAGGAAGGTCGAGCGTTCATGTTCGGCGTGACCTGGACGCCGCAGCTCTAACGATCTGGCGCAATCAGTTGGCAGAGCTTGGCCGTCGCCTCGATCATCTGCCCGCTCGGGCGCTCCAGACCTTTATCGGTGACCAGCAGCAATTGCCCGTGCTTGACTGCTGTGACCTGCGGCCAGGCGTTCCACGCATCCAGTTGCGACTGATCGCCGGCCAGAATCACTTCGGGATCACGCTGTAAAACCGCTTCGATGCTCACCTGCGGGGCCGGCAGGCTCAGGTCGCCGAACACGTTGCGCGCGCCGCACACTTCAAGCGCATCGCTGATGATCTGCCCGCCGCCGATGGTGTACAGCGGCTTGTCCCAGACTTGATAGAACACCCGCAGCGGCGTTTCCCGTCGGTAGCGCTGGCGCAGCTCATCGAGGTTTTGTCGCAACTCGCTGGCCCGCTCGATCCCACGCTCAGGACGACCGAGCTGTGTCGCGATGGCCTCGATCTGCGCGGTCAACTGTTCGAGACTGTGGGGCTCGGCAACGAACGTCGGGATGTTCAAACGCTTGAGCTGATCACGCTGAGCCGGGCCGACACTGCCGGGCCACAACAGCAACAAGTCAGGCTTGAGGCTGAGCAGCCGTTCCATGTCGAGCTGACCGTAACGACCCACCGAAGGCACGTCCTTGATCGCGGATGGCCGCTCACCGGCATCCAGCACGCCGACCAGCAGGTCGGCCGAATCCAGTTCAACCACGATTTCAGACAGGGATGGCGCGAGGCTGACCACCCGCAGGGCAGCCAGCGTTTCACCGCTGACGGCCAGCAGCAGAACCGCCAGCCAGAGACGCCGCATCAAGCGAGTTGACGCGGGATACGATAGAGGTAGAACAGCACGGCCGTGGACAGCGCCAGCAACATCAACGGCACCGCTTCAAGGCCGACGAACACCGCCAGCGCACCAATCCATGCCGGCAGTGCCGCGACCACGAATGCACTGCGAAGGCATGCCGCCAGGGCAATCCAGGCAGCGGGTTCTTCAGGGGTATCGAGGGCTTTTTGCGTGGCGATCAGCGCATGTTTGTAGCGCCCGAAAAACTTCAGGCTGACAAACATCGAGGCCACGCCAGCGATAAAGAAAGGCATCGCCAGCACCGGCAGAATGGCCTCGCCCTGGCCGAACACAGCGTTGATCACGAACAGCGGCACCAGTGCCAGCGCCAGGTATTTCCACCAGGCGATCGACAGACGGCGCCGCACTTGCCCGCGGGTCACGCCCGGTCTACCTCGCCCTGATGCTCGTTGCCCATCATGTGGTCGAGCTTGCTGGCCTTGGTCGCCAGATAGAGTTTGTTGTGCGGGTTGTGGCCGGTGTGCAGCGGCACGCGCTCGGCGACGACGATGCCCATGTCGGTCAAGGCTTTGACCTTGCGCGGGTTGTTGGTCATCAGGCGCAGGGATTTGACGCCCAGATGCTCGAGCATCGGCAGGCACATGGCGTAGTCACGCTGGTCGGCGGCAAAACCCAGACGCTCGTTGGCCTCAACGGTGTCGGCGCCGCCGTCCTGCAATTCGTAGGCACGGATCTTGTTCAAAAGACCGATGCCGCGTCCTTCCTGACGCAGGTACAGCAACACGCCACGACCCTCGCGAGCGATGGCTTTGAGGGCGCCCTCAAGTTGCGAACCGCAGTCGCAACGCTGGCTGAACAAGGCATCGCCGGTCAGGCATTCGGAGTGCAGACGGCCGAGTACCGGGGCACCGTCGGCAATCTCACCCAGGCTCAGCACGACGTGCTCGCGGCCGGTGGCTTCATCGAGAAAACCGTGCATGGTGAATTGCGCAAAAGGCGTTGGCAGCTTGGAAGCGGCGACAAAAACGACAGGCACCGGTGTGCTCCTGATCTGAAAAGTCTGAAGATTCGCTGGGCGGCATTGTAACAGCAGGTTCCCGCAGGCGCTTAGGCTGAATTATCGGCCATAACGATCAAAAAGTTTGATAACAGGCTCGCCCTTATCGCGTTCATTCGAAGGGATACGGTTGTTTCCAGCGCTCGAAGATCGGCTTCAACTCGCCGCTTTTCACCAGTTGCTCCATGCGCTGGTCGTAGATCGACATCAGTGCGCGGGCTTGCGGGGTGTCGGCGAAACCGAGGTACAGCGGCAACTCCGCCAGATGTGAATAACGGTACTGCGACGGGTCGGCGGCGTTTCTCACCACCGCTTCGATTTCCGTCAACGCATCGATGTAGTAATCCGCCCGCCCCTGCTTGAGCATCGACAGGATGCCGGTGCGGCGCTCGATCTGGTTGAAGCGTTTGACGTTCGGCAGGTAGGTTTCGTAGCGATAGCCGCGCACCCAGGCCAGTCGGTATTTGCCCAGCGTCGCCTGGGTCGGCGAAGGATTGCTGGCCAGACCGAGCGCGTAGATATGGTCGGAATCGAAATTCCATTTCGGATACAGCACCTGCTCGGCTTCACCGCGGTAGGAACCGACCAGTGCGTCGGCTTCCTTCAACTGCACCAGCCCGACCGAGCGGGTGTAGGGCACGGTGCGGATGTCCAGGGTCACGCCGGCCGGCTCGAACACTTTGCGCAAGACATCCCAGCCCAGGCCATGGCCGTCGGCGGCGGTGTAGTCTTCCCATTCTTCGCTGGCCAGGTGAATGACCGACGGCGGTGCGTCCTGTGCCTGGGCCATGGCGCCAAGCAAGGTCAAAACCACTATCGCCAACCAGCGTCGAGTCATCCCTGTATCCCCCATCCACGCCTGGAAATCAGGCGAAAATCCACACCAGTCCCTGCATCGCCAGCCAGGCGAACACGCCGGCCAGCACGTCGTCGAGCATGATGCCGACGCCGCCGTGAACATGCCGGTCGATCCAGCGGATCGGCCATGGCTTGAGAATGTCGAAGAAGCGGAACACCAGGAACCCGGCGAGCAACCAGTACCAGCCTTCCGGCACCAGCCACAGGGTGATCCACATCCCGACCATTTCGTCCCAGACGATGCCTTCGTGGTCGTGCACCCGCAGATCGTCGGCCACTTTGCCGCACAGCCAGAAGCCGAACAGCATGGTGATCCCGAGCATCAGCCAGTAACCCCAGTCGGGCAGCATCTGCCACAACGGGATAAAGGGTAGCGCAACTAACGAGCCCCAGGTGCCCGGCGCCTTGGGCAAGGTGCCCGAGCCGAAGCCGAACGCGAGGAAATGCCAGGGATTGCGCCAGACCGACGGCGGAACGAATTCGGCCGGAACCTGTTTCGGGTGATCTGTCACGGTGACTCCTGAAAATGTTGATAACCCCGGATTTGCGGGGTGATGTCGTGCCCGTCGCGATCCAGCAGCACCACGCCTTGCCCCTCGGCGACGCGGCCGATCACATGGATCGGCCAGCCATCGGCGAGCAGCGCCGGCAACTCGACGGACGGCAAGGTGAAGGCCAGCACGTAATCATCGCCACCGCTCAACGCCGCACGCTCGGCGCCGCGCTGGCCGAGAAACGCCACCAGCGCATCCGACAGCGGAACACGCTCGCGCTCGACTTCGAGTCGAACCTTTGAGGCCAGCGCGATATGACCACAGTCGGCGAGCAGGCCATCGGAGATGTCCAGCGCCGAGGTGGCCTTGCCACGCAGGGCCTGACCGAGGGCGAGTTGCGGTTGCGGCGACCAGTAATGATCGAGCAGCGGCTGGGCGATATGGGGTTCGGCGTCACGCTGACCCAGCACCAGCGGCAAGGCCCCGGCTGCGTTGCCCAACTCACCGCCGACACACAG
This sequence comes from Pseudomonas sp. GW823-FHT04A03, assembly GCF_058796615.1. Classification (NCBI taxonomy): domain Bacteria; kingdom Pseudomonadati; phylum Pseudomonadota; class Gammaproteobacteria; order Pseudomonadales; family Pseudomonadaceae; genus Pseudomonas; species Pseudomonas sp. GW823-FHT04A03. Next base: position 55,335 of record NZ_JBXAIV010000008.1, on the reverse strand, counting down.
CAGATCGCCTGGCTGCGCGCCGCTGCGGGTCAGCGCATTGCCGGCCGGCACGCGGCCGAACACGGTGACGGTCAGGCTCAACGGCCCGCGCGTCGTGTCGCCGCCCACCAGTGCCACGCCGCAGCCCTGCGCCATGCGGTTCAAACCGCGGGCATAGGCCTGCAGCCAATCGGCATTCACCGTCGGCAGAGTCAGGGCAAGGGTAAAGGCAACGGGCGTGGCGCCCATGGCAGCGAGGTCGCTGACCGCCACGGCCAGCGAGCGCTGACCGAGCAGAAACGGATCGCAGGGATCGGCGAAGTGCACGCCGGCCACCAGCGTATCGGTGGAAACCGCCAGTTGCTCCCCGGAAGGAACCGCCAGCAAGGCGCAGTCATCGCCGATCCCCAGTGCAACGCCTTCGCCGCCCTGCGCACAGGGCGCGGCGGCGAAGAAATTGCGGATCAGCTCAAACTCGCCCATGGCCGAGAAAAAGTATTCAAGCGCGGATCAGCGCTTGAACGCCTTCACTTCAGCTTCACGCAGGCGCGGAGCCAGCTTGTCGAGCACGCCGTTGACGAACTTGTGGCCGTCGGTCGAACCGAACACCTTGGCCAGTTCGATACCTTCGTTGATCACAACGCGGTACGGCACGTCGACGCGCTTGAGCAGTTCCCAGGTGGACAGGCGCAGAACCGCCAGCTCTACCGGGTCCAGCTCTTCGATCGCCAGGTCCAGGCAAGGCGTGAGCGCGTTGTCGATTTCGGTCTTGAACTGCGGAACCCCGTGGAGGATTTCGCGGAAGTAAGCACCGTCGACATCGGTGAAATCGTTATCGACCCGGAACTGCGCTTCGATCTCGTTCAACGACTGCCGAGCCATGTGCCACTGATACAGGGCCTGGGTCGCGAGCTGACGGGCTTCGCGGCGCTTGGCGCTTTTCGATGGCTTGCCGGCATCCGCAGGTTTCGGATCGCGCGGGTTGAAACGATCGCTTTCGTCGCTAATCACTTGGCCTCCAACTGCGCCAGCAGGCTGACCATTTCCAGAGCGGACAGGGCAGCTTCAGCACCTTTGTTGCCGGCCTTGGTGCCGGAACGTTCGATGGCTTGCTCGATGGAATCAACGGTCAGGACGCCGAAAGCGACCGGTACGCCGAACTCCATGGACACCTGGGCCAGGCCCTTGGTGCACTCGCCAGCCACGTATTCGAAGTGCGGAGTACCGCCACGAATGACCGCGCCCAGGGCGATGATTGCTGCGAACTCGCCTTTCTGGGCGACTTTCTGCGCAACCAGCGGGATTTCGAAGGCGCCAGGTGCGCGGATGATGGTGATGTCGCTTTCGCTCACGCCGTGGCGAACCAGGGCATCAACTGCACCGCTGACCAGGCTTTCAACCACGAAGCTGTTGAAGCGGCCCACTACCAAAGCGTAGCGGCCTTTAGGGGCGATGAAGGTACCTTCGATGGTCTTCAGGGTCATTCGTCAGATCTCTTAAAGAGCCGGGACGCGTCTGTTTCGCGTCCCTCAGTGATTTATTTGCCGCGAATTCGGAGCCGGAAACAACCGGTCATTATTCGGAGGGCACGTATTCTACAACTTCCAGATCGAAACCGGATATCGCATTGAACTTCATCGGCGCAGACATCAAGCGCATTTTGCGCACGCCGAGGTCACGCAGGATCTGCGAACCGGCACCGACGATGCTGTAGGTGGTCGGTTTTTTCACCGCCGCCTGATCGCCGGTTTCGCGGATGTGCGCCAGCAGCACGTCGCCATCCAGTGGGTGACCGAGCAGCAACACCACACCGCTGCCGGCCTCGGCAACCGCAGCCATGGCGGCGCGCAGGCTCCAGCGGCCCGGTTGCTTGACCATCAGCAGGTCGCGCAGCGGGTCCATGTTGTGCACGCGAACCAGGGTTGGCTCTTCGGCGCAGACAGTGCCCAGGGTGAGTGCCATGTGCACGTCGCCTTCCACGGAATCACGATAGGTCACCAGGTTGAATTGGCCTAGTTCGCTGTCGAGCGGCTGCTCGGCAATCCGCTGAACGGTACGTTCGTGGATCATCCGGTAGTGAATCAGGTCGGCGATGGTGCCGATCTTGATGTTGTGTTCGGCGGCAAAAGCTTCCAGCTCGGCGCGACGGGACATGGTGCCGTCATCGTTCATCACTTCGCAGATCACGCCGCTCGGCTCGAAACCGGCCATGCGCGCCAGGTCGCAAGCCGCTTCGGTATGACCGGCGCGGGCCAAGGTGCCACCGGCCTGGGCCATCAGCGGGAAGATGTGGCCCGGGCTGACGATGTCTTCGGCTTTCGCATCTTTCGCAGCGGCCGCTTGCACGGTGCGTGCGCGGTCAGCAGCGGAGATGCCGGTGGTCACGCCTTCGGCCGCTTCGATCGATACGGTGAACTTGGTGCCGAAACCGGAACCGTTGCGCGGCGCCATCAGCGGCAGCTTCAGGGTTTCGCAGCGCTCACGGCTCATCGGCATGCAGATCAGGCCACGGGCGTGCTTGGCCATGAAGTTGATGTGCTCGGCCTTGCAGCATTCGGCGGCCATGATCAGGTCGCCTTCGTTCTCGCGGTCTTCGTCATCCATGAGGATGACCATCTTGCCTTGGCGGATGTCTTCAACCAGTTCTTCGATGCTATTGAGCGCCACAAGGCACCCCCTTCAGTCAGGATTTGAGGTAGCCGTTGGCGGCCAGAAAGCTTTCAGTGATGGTACCGCCAGGCTTTTGTGAAGAGTCAGGCTCAGCGGCCCTGTCGCCCAAAAGCAGACGCTCCAGATAACGCGCCAGCAAGTCGACTTCCAGGTTCACCCGGCGACCCGGCTTGTAGGACGCCATGATGGTTTCGCTCAGGGTGTGCGGGATGATCGTCAGCAGGAATTCGGCGCCATCGACCGCGTTCACGGTCAGGCTGGTGCCATCGACGGTGATCGAGCCTTTGTGGGCGATGTACTTGGCCAGCTCCTTCGGCGCGCGGATGCGAAATTCCACGGCGCGGGCATTGTCGCTGCGCGAGACCACTTCGCCGACACCGTCGACGTGACCGCTGACCAGATGCCCGCCGAGACGGGTGGTCGGGGTCAGGGCTTTTTCCAGGTTGACCGGGCTGCCACTTTTCAGGTCATTCATGGCGGTGCAGTCGAGGGTTTCGCGACTGACGTCGGCGGCGAAGCCGTTGCCCGGCAGTTCAACCGCGGTCAGGCACACGCCGTTGACTGCGATACTGTCGCCGAGTTTGACGTCGCTCAGGTCGAGCTTGCCGGTTTCGACATGCACCCGCACATCACCGCCCTTTGGGGTCAGTGCGCGGATACTGCCGATGGATTCGATGATGCCGGTAAACATGGGGTTCTCCTTGAGAACGAAGCCAGCGCTAACGCGATGGCCGGGAATTATACGCTCGCCGATGGGACAGGGATTGCAGTGACTCGCCAGTCATCGCCAACCGCGCGAATTTCAGTGATTTTCAGCTCCGGCGCATCCTTCATATAGGCTAGCGGCCAGTCCAGCAGCGGACGCGCCGTGGAGCCGAGGAACTTGCCGGCAATGAAGATCACGAACTCGTCGACCAGACCGAGCCGGGCAAATGCGCCGGCCAGTCGCGGCCCGGCCTCGACCAGCACTTCGTTGACGCCACGGTTGGCCAGTTCGATCAGCAACTGGTGCAAATCGACCTGACCGTCATCGCCCGGCACGATCAGGCATTCCGGACCGTGGGCGTACTGTTCTTCGATGGCCACGCAGGTGGCGACCAGCGCCGGGCCGGCCTTGAAGAACGGCGCATCCAGCGGCACCCGCAGACGCCCGTCGATCAACACCCGCAGTGGCGGACGGCTGAGGGCCAGCGCGGTTTGTTCGGCATCCAGTCCCAACTCGTCACCGCGAACGGTCAGGCGTGCGCCATCGGCCAGCACTGTATCGGCGCCGGTCAGCACCACGCTGGCCTGGGCGCGCAAACGCTGCACTGCCGAACGCGCGGCAGGGCCGGTGATCCATTGGCTCTCGCCGCTTTCCATCGCCGTGCGGCCGTCGAGGCTCATGGCCAGCTTGACCCGCACGAACGGCAAGCCGTGTTCCATGCGCTTCAGAAAACCTTGATTGAGCTTGCGGGCTTCGGCTTCCAGTACGCCGCTTTCGGTGGCGATGCCGGCATCTGCCAGACGCTGCAGACCGCGTCCGGCGACTTGTGGATTCGGATCACGCATCGCCGCGACCACCCGGCCAACACCGGCATTCACCAGCGCATCGGCACACGGCGGTGTGCGGCCATGGTGGCTGCAAGGTTCGAGGGTCACGTAAGCCGTGGCGCCCCGGGCCAGTTCACCGGCGGCGCGCAGGGCGTGGACTTCGGCGTGGGGTTCGCCGGCACGTTCATGCCAGCCTTCGCCGACAATCTGCCCGTCGCGCACGATCACGCAGCCGACCCGTGGATTGGGATGCGTCGTGTAATGCCCCTTGCGCGCCAGCTCCAAGGCCCGGGCCATGAAGTGGGCGTCGAGGATGGCCTGCTCGGCGGCGGCGGTCATTCTTTCACCGGTTCGCGGGCGAGGCGGTCGATCTCTTCGCGGAATTCGTTGAGGTCCTGAAAGCGGCGGTACACGGAAGCGAAACGGATGTAGGCGACTTCATCGAGCTTTTGCAGCTCGGCCATCACCAGTTCGCCGACCACGAGGGACTTGACCTCGCGCTCGCCGGTGGCGCGCAGCTTGTGTTTGATATGGACCAGCGAGGATTCGAGGCGCTCGACGCTCACCGGACGTTTCTCCAGGGCGCGTTGCATGCCGGCGCGGAGTTTTTCTTCGTCGAACGGTTGGCGGCTGCCGTCGGTTTTGATCAGGCGCGGCAACACCAGTTCGGCCGTCTCGAACGTCGTGAAACGTTCGCCGCAGGCCAGGCATTCACGCCGGCGGCGCACCTGTTCGCCCTCGGCGACCAGACGCGAGTCGATGACCTTGGTGTCGTTGGCACCGCAGAAGGGACAGTGCATGGTGGCTGGCAACAAAAAAAGGGAGGGCCATGGTAGCGCATCCCGGTGGCAAGACAAGCCATAGGCTTTGCGGTATACAGACTGCCATGATCGTTTGATCCATGGATTTCATTTTGCTGGAGCCGCCAATGTCCCTACGACCGCTCGTTTTGCTCAGTGTTTTCAGCCTACTGGTGGCCTGTGGCAGCGATGCGCCCAAGCCTCAGCCGCCTACGCCGGGCCCGGCGCCGCAACAGGCGCAGAAAAAAGCCCGGGAAGCCGCCGACCTCGGCCCGCTGCCCGCGTATCAACGGGAACTGAGCGGCACCCTGCAAGGCGTGCCGGCCGGCGCCGAAGTCGAACTGGCGCTGCTGGTGATCGACGCGAAGGATCGCCCGCAACAATTGCTCGCCAGCTCCAGCCTGATCGGCAACAACCAGATTCTGCCGTTCCACCTGCGCTTCAACCCCGACGCTTTCCCGGCGGGCGCGCGAGTTGAATTGCGGGGCCGCGCCAGCCAGTCCGGCCAGTTGATCCTGCACCTGCCATCGCAGACCATCACTCAGCCGACCACCCAGGCATTGGGCCAGCTGCAATTTGTCAAAGCACCATGAATGCTCCGCTAGACCTGCAACAGTCGCTGGGCGAATTGCTCGGCGACGCCCGACTGAAAGCCTGTGCGTTGCCGGACACCGATTTGCAGCTGTGGCTGATCGATGGCGACAACATGGCGCGCGAGTTCAGCCAGGAAGAAACCCAACGAATCCTGCATGAACCGCCGTACTGGAGTTTCTGCTGGGCCAGCGGTCTGGCGGTGGCACGGTACCTGGCGGAGTTTCCCGAGTGGGTGCGAGGCAAACGGGTGCTGGATTTCGGCGCCGGTTCCGGAATCGCCGGCATCGCGGCGGTGAAGGCCGGCGCGCTGGAAGTGGTGGCCTGCGATCTCGATCCGCTGGCGATTGCCGCCTGTCGGGCGAATGCCGAACTCAATGATGTGCAGATGAGCTATTCCACGGATTTCTTCGCCGAGGCGGATCGCTTCGATCTGATCCTGGTGGCCGACGTTCTTTACGATCGGGAAAACCTGCCGCTGCTCGACGCCTTCCTGAGCCGTGGCCGCGAAGCGCTGGTGGCGGATTCGCGGGTTCGGGACTTTCGTCATCCGTTGTACCGGCGCATCGAAATGCTCGAAGCCATGACCTTGCCGGATCTGGCCGAGCCCGAAGAGTTTCGCCATGTCAGCCTCTACCATGCGGCCCGCGCCTGACCGTATAGTTGCCCCATTCACGCTTTTACGAGATACCCCATGAGTCAGCAAACGCCGTACATCTTCGACGCCACGACGGCCGACTTCGACCAGTCGGTGATCGAGGCTTCCTTTCAAAAACCGGTGCTGGTGGATTTCTGGGCCGAATGGTGTGCGCCGTGCAAGGCGCTGATGCCGATGCTGCAAGGCATCGCCGAGAGCTATCAGGGCGAGTTGCTGCTGGCCAAGGTCAATTGCGATATCGAGCAGGACATCGTCGCCCGTTTCGGTATCCGCAGCCTGCCGACCGTGGTGCTGTTCAAGGACGGTCAACCGGTGGACGGCTTTGCCGGTGCGCAACCGGAATCCGCCGTGCGTGCCCTGCTTGAACCTCATGTGCAGATGCCGGCGCCGTCCGCCGCCGATCCGTTCGAACAGGCTCAGGCACTGTTCGATGAAGGCCGTTACGCCGACGCGGAAGCGACACTGGTTACGCTGCTGGGCGAAGACAACACCAACGCCAAGGCGCTGATCCTCTACGCTCGCTGCCTGACCGAACGCGGTGAGCTGGGCGAAGCGCAAACCGTGCTCGACGCGGTCAAGAGTGACGAGCACAAGGCTGCACTGGCCGGCGCCAAGGCGCAGATCAAGTTCCTCGGCCTGGCCCGTGACCTGCCGGATGCCGCCGACCTGAAAAGCCGTCTGGCGCAAAATCCGCAGGACGACGAAGCGGTGTATCAACTGGCGATCCAGCAACTGGCCCGTCAGCAATACGAAGCGGCGCTGGACGCACTGCTCAAGCTGTTCATCCGCAACCGCAGCTACGGCGAAGGCCTGCCGCACAAGACCTTGCTGCAAGTATTCGAACTGCTGGGCAACGATCACCCGCTGGTGACCGCTTACCGGCGCAAGGTGTTTGCCGCGCTGTACTAAGCGCCTACTCGATCCAACTGTAGAGCGGCGTATCCCCGCCGCTCAGCACTTTCACATCGGATGAATGACGCAGGCGCACCAGCAGGCGCTTGCCCGCCGCCGCGCTGCCGGTCAGCCCTTCGAGCTGATCCAGCAATTCCGGCCCGCTGAGCTGTCCGGCCTTGCGCAGCAAATCCCTGGCAACCTGCCACAACGCGTCATCCTGATTCACCGGTTTCGCCACCGGCGCCGCCGCTGCTGCCTGCGGCTGGGCCGTCTGCACCTGCACGCCAAACTGCGCACCGAGCCGCGCCCAGTCGCTTTCATCCAGTTCCAGGGTCAAATCCACCGGCAATTCGCCGACGGTTCCGCGTATCCGCAACATAAGCTTCGCTCCCGCACATTTCTGACCTGCATGCTCCCATGGGACTTGTGTAACGCCAAGCGGGCGGGCAAACTCTGCGCACTTTCGTTATAAGATTACATAACAAACTCTTCACGTTACTTCCCGGAGACCGCCATGCGTCGTCTGCTGCTCGCTTTGCCGTTTGCCCTGTTGCCGCTGGCCATCGCCCACGCTGCCGATGAGCATGATCACGACCATGAGCACGGCAGCCTCGGTGCTCACGAACACGGCGTCGGTCGCCTGAACGCTGCACTCGACGGCCAGACCCTGGAACTGGAGCTGGAAAGCCCGGCGATGAACCTCGTCGGTTTCGAACACGTTGCCACCAGCGATGCCGACAAGGCCAAGGTCGCTGCCGCTCGTGCTCTGCTGGAAAAACCGCTGGCGCTGTTCAGCCTGCCAGCCGCCGCCGGTTGCAAGGTCACCAGCCAGGAACTGGAAAGCCCGCTGTTCGGCGACAAACCGGATGCCGACGACCACGACGAAGAGGAAGCCGGCAAGGACGGTCACGAGCATCATCACGACCACAGCGAAATCCACGCCCACTACCAGTTCAGCTGCGCGGCGCCGGGTGCGTTGAAAACCCTGGATCTGGCGAACCTGTTCAATACCTTCCCGGCCACCCAGAAAATTCAGGTACAACTGATCAGCCCGAGCGGCCAGCAAGGCACGGAAGTGACGGCCAAGGCCGCCGCCCTGAAGTTCTGACACGAAACGGCGCCATGACCCAAGCACTCATCGAACTGTCCGACCTGGGCTTCAACTGGCCCGGTCACCCGCCGCTGCTGGACATCCCGGCGTTTCGCCTGGATGCCGGCGAAACCCTGTTCCTCAAGGGCCCCAGCGGCAGCGGCAAGACCACCCTGCTCGGCCTGCTCGGCGGGGTGCAGAAACCCGGTCGCGGCAGCATTCGCCTGCTCGGCCAGGAACTGACCGAACTGGGTGCCGGCGCCCGAGATCGCTTTCGCGTCGATCACACCGGCTACATTTTCCAGCAGTTCAACCTGCTGCCGTTTCTCTCGGTGCGCGAGAACGTCGAGCTGCCCTGCCACTTTTCGAAGCTGCGTGCCGAACGCGCGAAGCAACGTCACGGCAGCGTCGATCAGGCCGCCGCCACCCTGCTCGCCCACCTGGGTCTGAAGGACGAAAGCATCCTGAGTCGCCGCGCCGATTCGCTGTCGATCGGTCAGCAACAGCGGGTCGCCGCGGCCCGTGCGTTGATCGGTCAGCCGGAACTGGTGATCGCCGACGAACCGACCTCGGCACTGGATTACGACGCCCGGGAAAACTTCATTCGCCTGCTGTTCGCCGAGTGCCGTGAAGCCGGCTCGAGCCTGTTGTTCGTCAGCCACGACCAGAGCTTGGCGCCGCTGTTCGACCGTCACCTGTCCCTGGCCGAACTCAATCGCGCCGCCACGTCTGCCGAGGTCTGAGATGTATCTGTTCCGTCTGGCCATGGCCAGCCTCGCCAACCGGCGTTTCACTGCTCTGCTCACCGCTTTCGCCATCGCACTTTCCGTCTGCCTGCTGCTGGCGGTTGAGCGGGTGCGCACCGAAGCCAAGGCCAGTTTCGCCAGCACCATCAGCGGCACCGACCTGATCGTCGGTGCCCGTTCCGGTTCGGTAAACCTGCTGCTGTACTCGGTGTTTCGCATAGGCAACGCCACCAACAACATCCGCTGGGACAGCTTCGAACATTTCGCCAGCAACCCGAAAGTGAAGTGGGCGATCCCGATGTCCCTCGGCGATTCCCATCGCGGCTACCGGGTGATGGGCACCACCGAAGCGTATTTCGAGCATTACCAGTACGGTCGCCAGCAGCATCTGGAACTGGCTGACGGCCGTGCTTTCGCCACCGATCCGTTCGAGGTGGTACTCGGCGCCGAAGTGGCCGAGGCGCTGCACTACAAGCTCGGCGACAAACTGGTGCTGGCCCACGGCGTGGCGGCGATCAGCCTGGTCAAACACGATGACAAACCGTTCACCGTGGTCGGGATTCTCAAGCGCACCGGCACCCCGGTGGACCGCACGCTGCACATCAGCCTCGGCGGCATGGAGGCGATCCACATTGACTGGCACAACGGTGTGCCGGCCCGTGGCAACGGCCGGATCAGTGCCGATCAGGCGCGCAACATGGACCTGACGCCGCAAGCGATCACCGCGTTCATGCTCGGCCTCAACAGCAAGATTTCGACCTTCGCCCTGCAACGGGAGATCAACGAGTTCCGTGGCGAGCCGATGCTGGCGATACTGCCGGGTGTGGCCTTGCAGGAGTTGTGGAGCCTGATGAGCACCGCTGAAAAAGCGTTGTTCGTGGTCTCGCTGTTCGTGGTGCTGACCGGATTGATCGGGATGCTCACGGCGATTCTCACCAGCCTCAACGAACGTCGCCGCGAGATGGCGATCCTGCGTTCGGTGGGCGCTCGGCCGTGGCATATCGCAAGTCTGCTGGTGCTCGAAGCCTTTGCTCTGGCGCTGACCGGGGTGATCGCCGGGCTGGCGTTGTTGTATATCGGCATCGCCGCTGCTCAGGGTTATGTGCAGGCCAATTACGGGCTGTATCTGCCACTGGCGTGGCCAAGCGAGTATGAATGGACGCTGCTCGGTGGCATTCTGGCTGCCGCGCTGCTGATGGGCAGCGTGCCGGCCTGGCGCGCGTATCGCCAATCCCTGGCCGATGGCCTGTCGATCCGTTTATGAGGATGTTCACCATGCCCCGCGCTGTCCTTGCGCTGCTGATGCTGGTCGCCCTGCCCGTGTGGGCAGCGGCGCCGAAAGACCTGACCTGGTCGGAGATGATCCCGCCGGACGCCGCGCCCGAAGTGCCGAACATGACACCGCTGCATGACCTGTCGAAGATGAGCGATGCGCTGTCCGCCGAATCGGCACCAGCGGCGAAACAGGACATGCCCAACGCTCCAGTGGTGCAAAGCCTCGACGGGCAAAACATTCGCCTGCCGGGCTATATCGTGCCGCTGGAAGTCAGCGAAGAAGGCCGCACCACAGACTTCCTGCTGGTGCCGTACTTCGGCGCCTGCATCCACGTGCCGCCACCGCCGTCGAACCAGATCGTGCACGTGAAAAGCGAACTCGGCGTGAAGCTCGACGAGCTGTATCAGCCGTACTGGGTGGAAGGGCCGTTGCAGGTCAAGCAGTCCACCAGCGAACTGGCCGACGCCGGGTATCAGATGGAAGCGGACAAGATTTATGTGTACGAGCTGCCGGAGTAAGTCCGGCAGTCAGTTATAGCCCTCCCCATCGGCTTTGCGAGCAAAGGTTCCACAAATAAACCCGCCATCACTGTTTCATTGAGCTGAGTCAAAAGACCGTATCAGACGGATTCGTACCATAGGACATCAAACATTTTTAACGTCCTTTGGGAGCTTCCATGAACAAGTCCTTGCTCAGCGCCTCGCTGTTTGCCCTCGCGCTCGCAGCCCCGCTCGCCCACGCCCACGAAGCCGGCGACATCATCGTTCGTGCCGGTGCGATCACCGTCAACCCGAAGGCCGACAGCTCCAGCGTCAAGGTCGATCAGGGTCCGCTGAGCGGCACCAACCTGGGCGGCAAGGCGACCATGAGCAGCGACACCCAACTGGGTCTGAACTTCGCCTACATGCTGACCAACAACATCGGTATCGAGCTGTTGGCCGCGTCCCCGTTCGAACATGACGTGAAGCTCAAGGGCACAGCCCTGCCAGCCGCCAACGGCAAACTCGGCACCCTGAAACACCTGCCGCCGACCCTGAGCGTCGTCTACTACCCGCTGGACGCCAAATCGGCCTTCCAGCCGTACATCGGCGGCGGCATCAACTACACCTGGATCTACGACGAGCACGTCGGCAGCGAAGCCCAGTCCAACGGCTTCAGCAACTTCAAGGCGAAAAACTCCTGGGGCCTGGCCTGGCAGGTGGGCGCCGACTACATGCTGACCGACAACATCATGCTCAACGCCCAGGTGCGCTACATCGACATCGATACCCGCGCCACCGTCGAGAACAACGCCGTGGCTCCGGGCACTCGCGCGAAAGTGAATGTCGACGTCGATCCATTTGTGTACATGGTCGGTCTGGGCTACAAGTTCTAAGCAGCAATCAAAGAACGTTCACGTGGTGGTGAATGAGGCTTGGTGGCGGGCAGGCTCAGAACTGACGGCGATGTTACGCCATCGACCGGGGAGCAAGCTCCCTCGCTACAGGAAACCGGTGTGAAAGCCGAATTCCGGCCGTGAAAAAGGCGCCTGTCAAAAGGCGCCTTTTTCATGTCTGCGAGAAGCTCAGCGTCCGAGCAGACGCGCCAGGCCGACGTTCATCGGCGTTGGCGTCGGGCACTTGAATCGCTCAAGCAACCGGCGGTTGTTCGCCCGCGAATGGCGGATGTCACCGGAGCGCGCCGGGCCGTAGCTGACGGGCGGCAACTCGCCGACCACCGCTTCGAGCGCGGCCAGCATCTGCTTGAGATTGGTCGCCTGATTCCAGCCGACGTTCACCGCACCGACGTCCACTTGCGGCTTTTCGATCGCCTGCACCAGCACGTCGACCAGATCTTCGACGTACATGAAATCCCGGGTCTGCTCGCCATCGCCGAACACGGTGATCGGCAGGCCTTTCTGCGCGCGTTCGCTGAAGATGCTGATTACCCCGGAATACGGCGAGGACGGATCCTGACGCGGGCCGAAGATATTAAAGAAACGGAAGATCGCCGGTTCCAGACCGTGCTGGCGGCGGTAGAAATCGAAGTACTGCTCGCCGGCCAGTTTGTCCGACGCGTAAGGCGTCAGCGGCGACTTGGGCGTGTCTTCGTCAATCGACTCGCCTTCGCCATTGTTGCCGTAGACGGCTGCGCTGGAGGCATACAGCACACGTTTGACGCCAGCCTCGCGCATGGCTTCGCAGACGTTCAACGTGCCGATGAAATTGCTCTGGTGGGTTTTCACCGGATCGTCCACCGACGCCTGCACCGAAGCCACGGCGGCCAGATGGGCGACAGCGCTGCAACCCTGCATTGCTTGCGCGACCAGAGCGGCATCGGCCACATCGCCAACGATCAACTCGACCTTGGGATTATCCAGCGGCAGATTGCTGCGCTTGCCGGTCGACAGATCATCGAGGATCCGCACCGAATGGCCCTTGGCAAGCAGCGCGTCAGTCAGGTGCGAGCCGATGAAACCGGCGCCGCCGGTGATTAAAACAGGGCCGTCAGCCATGGCGATAAAACCTATCCAGTAAGCCCGGGAGCGCGGCACGCCAGGCGCGCGGCTTGATCCCGAAGGTGTGCAGAATTTTCTTGCAGGCGAGCACCGCGTGTTGCGGTTCTTCGGCGGCATCCGGCCGTGCGGCATGGGCCTGGGCGGTCGGCGCTTCGATGGCCAGCGGGTGCAGGCCGCGCGCTTCGGTGAGAATCGCCTGGCCCAGCGCCAGCGGCGTGGTCGCCTCGTGGCCGGCGTAGTGGTAAGTGCCCCACAGCGGCGCGGCGCAATCGAGTTGTTTGAGCACCGAGATGATCACCCGCGCCGCATCGTCGACCGGCGTCGGATTGCCACGGCGGTCATCAGCCAGCAGCAATTCTTCCGGCTGTTCGGCACGGGCCAGGAAGCGCCCGAGGGTGCCTTCCGGGCTGTCGTCGAGCAGCCAGCCGAAGCGCAGCAGCACGTGTTGCGGGCAAGTGGCACGTACGCTCTGTTCGATCCGCCACAGGGCCTGACCGCGCAGGCCCAACGGCACTGGCTCGTCCTTTTCGCTGTAAGCGGTGGCGCGGGAACCGTCGAACACCCGATAACTGGACGGCTGCACCAGCACGATGTTGTGGTGCTGGCACAGTTCGGCCAGACGCTCGATGGCGCGTTCCTGCCCGGCCAGACGGCTTTCGCTGACGGCCTCGGCCTGGAACCAGTCGAAATAGTAGGCAAGGTTGATCAATGCATCGGGACGGGTGTCGTCGAGCAATTGGGTCAGGCTCGCGGCATCCCAGCCGTCTTCGGGCGGGCGGGGGGCGAGGAAACCGATGTCTTCCTCTGCACCGAGGCGAATCAGCGCCTGCCCAAGGGCATTTCCGCCGCCCAGTAACATAAGGCGCATTCGCATAGAGTCAGCAGGCCCAGTCTGATTGGAACGATGGCTTTGGCGACGATGCTCGTGGCAGCGTCGTCGATAATTGCCGGAATCGTTGCATTTTGCGGGTTTAGTGCGCAACCGTCACCCGTAAAGTGTAGATCCCAAGCGGTACTTGCAACTTCGCCCGCCCACCCGCATAACTGAAGCCATGAATCTGCCCCTCCCCAAGGACGCGGCCCTGGCAGGCTTCCACCCCGCCGTCAGCGCCTGGTTCAGCAGCACATTCCCGACGGTGACCGCCGCCCAGGCCCGCGCATGGCCGTTGATCCGCCAGCGCCGTTCGACGCTGATCGCCGCGCCCACCGGCTCCGGGAAAACCCTCACCGCATTCCTCGCGGTGCTCGACGATCTGGTCCACCGTGGCCTGGAAACCCCGGACGGTCTGCCGGACGAAACCCTGGTGGTCTACGTTTCGCCGCTCAAGGCGCTGTCCAACGACATCCGCATCAACCTGCAGAATCCGCTGGCCGGGATTACCGACCAATTGCGCCAAATGGATCTGCCGGCGCTGGAAATCACCACCGCCGTGCGCACTGGTGACACCCCGCAAAAAGACCGCGCCGCCATGCGCAAGAGCGCGCCGCACATTCTGGTGACCACCCCGGAATCGCTCTACGTGCTGCTCGGCTCCGAGTCCGGCCGAAAAATGCTCGGCACCACCCGCACGGTGATCGTCGACGAGATCCACGCCATCGCCGCCGGCAAACGCGGCAGTCACCTGGCCTTGAGCCTCGAGCGACTACAGGCGCTGTGCTCTGAACCGTTGACCCGCATCGGCTTGTCGGCCACGCAGAAACCGATCGATGCGGTGGCGCGTTTTCTGGTCGGCCATGAACGCCCCTGCGAAATCATCGACATCGGCCACGCGCGCCCGCGGGATCTGGGCATCGAAGTGCCACCGGTGCCGTTGTCGGCCGTGATGGCCAATGACGTCTGGGAACTGGTTTATGACCGCCTCGCCACCCTGGCCCGGGAACACCGAACCACGCTGATTTTCGTCAACACTCGACGTCTGGCCGAACGCCTGAGTCGACACCTGAGCGAACGCCTCGGAAAAGAAGCCGTGGCCGCGCACCACGGCAGTCTGGCCAAGGAATTTCGCCTCGACGCCGAGCAGCGGCTCAAGCGTGGCGAACTGCAAGTGCTGATCGCCACTGCGTCACTGGAACTGGGGATCGACATCGGCGAAGTCGACCTCGTCTGCCAGATCGCCTCGCCACGTTCGATCGCCGGTTTTCTGCAACGGGTCGGCCGTTCCGGGCACCAGGTCGGCGGCACGCCCAAGGGGCGCCTGTTCGCCACCACCCGCGACGACCTGATCGAATGCGCCGCGCTGCTCGACTGCGTGCGCCGGGGTGAACTCGATACGCTGCACATCCCCGAAGCGCCGCTGGATGTGCTGGCGCAGCAGATCATCGCCGAGGTCAGTTGCCAGGAATGGCCCGAGGACCATTTGCTCGCGCTGTTCCGCCGGGCCGAGCCCTACGCCCGCCTCGACGAAAAACATTATCAGGCGCTGCTGGGCATGCTCGCCGAAGGTTACAACGGCCGTCAGGGCATCCGCAGCGCCTACCTGCACCGCGACGCCGTGAGCCGAACTTTGCGCGGACGACGCGGCGCCCGGCTGACCGCCGTCACCAGCGGCGGCACCATCCCCGACAACGCCGACTACAGCGTATTGCTCGAACCCCAGAGCCTGAACATCGGCAGCGTCAACGAAGACTTCGCCGTGGAAAGCATTGCCGGCGACGTGTTCCAGCTCGGCAACGCCTCCTATCGCATCCTGCGGGTGGAAACCGGCAAGGTGCGGGTCGAAGATGCCCAAGGTCAGCCGCCGACCATTCCGTTCTGGCTCGGCGAGGCACCGGGGCGCAGCGACGAATTGTCGGCGGCCGTGGCGCGCCTGCACGCGCAGCTCGATCAGCTGCTCAGCGCCAGCCCCGGCAATCTGCAACCGGCCCTCGACTGGCTGACCGACACCCTCGGCCTGAACCCGGCCAGCGCCGAACAACTGGTGGATTACCTGGCCCGCGCCCGCCTCGCCCTCGGTGCGTTGCCGTCCCGGGACACGCTGCTGATGGAGCGGTTTTTCGACGAGTCCGGCGGCACCCAACTGATCATTCATTCGCCGTTCGGCAGCCGCATCAACCGCGCCTGGGGCCTGGCCCTGCGCAAGCGTTTCTGCCGTACCTTCAACTTCGAATTGCAGGCCGCCGCCAGCGAAGACGCGATCGTGCTGTCACTGTCCACCAGCCACAGTTTCGAACTCGACGAGGTCTGGCGTTACCTGCACAGCAACAGCGCCGAGCACATCCTCATTCAAGCGGTGCTCGATGCGCCGCTGTTCGGTGTGCGCTGGCGCTGGAATGCCGGTGTGGCGCTGGCCCTGCCGCGCTACACGGGCGGGCGCAAGGTCGCGCCGCAATTGCAGCGGATGAAAAGCGAAGACCTGATCGCCAGCGTATTTCCCGATCAGATTGCCTGCCTGGAAAACCTCGCCGGTGAACGGGAAATCCCCGAGCATCCGCTGGTGGAGCAGACCCTCGACGATTGCCTGCACGAGGCGATGGACAGTGAAGGCTGGCTCGAACTCCTGCGGCGCATGGAACGCGGCGACGTGCGCCTGATCGCCCGTGACCTGCCGGCGCCCTCGCCGCTGGCGGCGGAAATCCTCAGCGCCCGCCCCTACACCTTTCTCGACGATGCGCCGCTGGAAGAGCGGCGCACCCAGGCCGTGCTCAACCGCCGCTGGAGCGATCCGCAATCCACCGATGACCTCGGCGCGCTGGACGCCGATGCGATCGACGCCGTGCGCGAAGAAGCGTGGCCGACGCCGAACAGTGCCGATGAAATGCACGAAGCGCTGATGAGCCTGGCCTGCATCAGCGACCGTGAAGTCGAGGCCAATCCGCAGTGGCGCGACTGGCTGAATGCCCTGGCCGAGACCGGGCGAGCCTGCCAGTTGCAGATCGATCCCGAGCACTCACTGTGGCTGGCGAGAGAACGCCTGACCTGTCTGCAAGCGCTTTATCCACAGGCGCAGTCGGCACTGCCCGCGTTACCCGGTTTCGACGAAGCATGGACCGCCGATGACGCACTGATCGAAGTGATCCGCGCGCGGCTCGGTGCATTCGGCCCGCTACCGCTGGCGGCGATTGCCGAACCGCTGGCCTTGATGCCGGCCTCTGTGCATCAAGCCCTCGCTCATCTGGAGCGCGAAGGTTATGTACTGCGCGGCCAGTTCACGCCGGGATCGACCGTTGAAGAATGGTGCGAACGCCATCTGCTGGCGCGCATTCACCGCTACACGGTCAAGCGTCTGCGCCGGGAAATCGAGCCGGTGGCGTTGCAGGATTTCATGCGGTTTCTGTTCGACTGGCAGCACTTGTCCCCGTCAACCCGTGGTCAGGGCAGCGTGGTGTTGCCAGCGATTGTCGGCCAGTTCGAAGGCTACCCGGCTGCCGCTTCGGCCTGGGACAGCGACCTCCTTCCCGCGCGGCTCAAGGACTATTCACCAAGCTGGCTGGACGATCTGTGCCGCAGCGGCAAGCTGGTATGGACGCGCCTCAGCGCCCGGCAAAACATCAGCGGCACGGCGTTGCGCAGCACACCGATCGTGTTGCTGCCGCGCAGTCAGGTCGGCTTGTGGAGTGCACTGGCCGAACAGACGCCAGTCAGTGAACTGTCGCCCAAGACCCGCAAGGTTTTCGACGCGCTGGGCCAGCACGGCGCGTTGTTTTTCGATGAGCTGATTCATGAAGCGCACCTGCTGCGCACCGAGCTGGAGATCGCCTTGCAGGAGCTGGTCGGCGCCGGGCTGGTGAATGCCGACAGCTTTGCCGGATTGCGGGCGTTGATCACTCCGGCGAGCAAGCGCCAGCAACGCAGCAGTCGACGCGGGCGCGGGGCGTTTGTCGGGGGCATGGACGATGCCGGGCGTTGGGCGTTATTGCGTCGCGGGCCGGTTGTGGAAAACCGTCAAACGGCGTCACCTGAAACTCTCGAACATGTCGCCATGACCTTGTTACGCCGCTATGGCGTGGTGTTCTGGCGCCTGCTGGAACGCGAAGCCGATTGGCTGCCGAGCTGGCGCGAACTGTTGCGTACGTTCCATCGGCTGGAAGCACGGGGCGAGATTCGTGGCGGACGGTTTGTCAGCGGTCTGGCGGGCGAGCAATTCGCCCTGCCCGAGGCAATTCCGCTTTTGCGCGAAGTCCGCCGCCGTCCCCATGACGGCAGCCTGATCGCGGTGTGCGGCGTCGACCCACTGAACCTCGCCGGCACCTTGTTACCGGGCGCGAAAGTGCCGGCGCTGGCGAGCAATCGGCTGGTGTATCGCGACGGCTTGCCGGTCGCTGCCGAGGTCGCGGGCAAGCCGCAATTCTGGGTGGAACTGGACTCCGCCGCCATGAGCGAAATCCGCAACAGGCTGACCCGTCACTGAGTGCGCGCCTGCTCCGGCAACACCACCGACGAATGCGCCGGCGCCACGTCTTCTTCCAGGCGCTTGGGCAGCAAAACCTGCTGTGGATAAGTCTGCGCGAAATGCACCCACGGACTGTTATCCACAAGCTTTTTCAGACGCTGGTTGAATGCGCGGCTCACCGCATATTGCCCGCCGGACACTGTGCGAAATTGCGCGGTCAGCACCACGCCGTTCAGATCCATTTTATCGACGCCAAACACATCCAGCGGCCCTTGCAGGTTGTACTTGAGGAACGGGTCTTCGCGGATCGAATCACCCGCCTCGCGGATCAGTTCGATGGCCTTGTCGACATCAGTGTCGTAGGTGAACTGCACCGAGAAGAACGCAAACGCAAACTGTCGCGATTGGTTGGTCACTGCCTTGATCTGGCCGAATGGGACCGAGTGCACGAAGCCCTTGCCGTCGCGCAGGCGCAAGGTGCGAATGGTCAGGCCTTCGACCGTGCCGGCGTGCCCGGAATCGAGCACCACCCAGTCGCCGATCGACAGGGTGTCTTCGATGATGATGAACAGCCCGGTGATCACGTCCTGCACCAGTTGCTGCGAGCCGAAACCGATGGCCAGGCCGACCACCCCGGCACCGGCCAGCAGCGGCGCGACGTTGATCCCGAGGTTGGCCATGGTGGTGATCGCGCAGATCACCACCAGGATGATTTTGATCGCGTTGCGCAACAGCGGCAGGATGGTTTTCACTCGGGTGCTGGGCTGGCGCGCCGAGCGTTTGCTGACCGGTGGCTTCAACGCTTCCTGAATCGCCGTGTCGAGCACCACCCACAGCAGCCACGTCACGAGGAAGATCAGGCCGATGCTGCTCAGAGCATTGCTGATCGCCCGGCCGACCGTGCTGCTTTGCGCGAAATCGAGCAGCGACACGCCCCAGATCCGCCCCAGAATATCGATGAACGCAATCGCGATGACGATCCGCAGCAGCGCATGCAACAGGCTGAGGAAACGTTCCTTGTAGGCGCTGCTGCGCTGGATTGCCTCAGCCTTGCGTGACTTGAACAGGTGTTGCAGCACGGTGCTGAGAAACACCGTGCCGATCAGCAGCACCGTGGTGAACAGCGCACAACGCAGGGCCTTTTGATTGTCCTCGCCGATGCCGATCAGATTGACTGCCGAGACCAGCACCATCAGCACGATCGGCCAGTACCAGAGTCCGGAAAAAATCCGCAGCGACTCCTGCAGCGACGGCTGTTTCAGACGCTGGGCCAGCGAGCGATTGCGGATCAGGTGCGCCACCGGCCGACGCAGGCGAATCACCAGCAGACCGAAGATGATCGACGCCAGCAGACCGGTGAACACCGCGATGCTGCTGGTGATGTTGCCGCCCAGTTGCCGGGCGATCTGCGGGCTGGTCAGGGCGTCACTCAACGCGGCGAGAAAGCCGATGAGGAACAGCGGTTTCGGGCAGTAGTCGCGAATGATCTGCACCGCACGGCGCTTGTGGCCAACGTTGAACATCACCACCACGCACAACAGCATCGACGTGGAAAATATCCCGCTGCTGGTGGCGTAGGCAAAACACAGCGCCAGCGCGCGACCGACCGAGGCCGACAGAAAATGGCTGACGTACAGGGTCAGCGGCAGACAGATCAGTGCGGGCAGCGTGTAAGGCAACAGGTAACCGAGCAGGTCCTGACTGCGCTGGCGGGTGCGCAGCCAGCGCCCTTCCCGCAGACGTTTGCCCAGCACGCTGCCGAGCACGGTCAACACGGCAAAGGTGCCCAGCCACACGCCGGAGAGCATCAGGAAATCCCCCGCCACGCTCCAGCCGGAGCGGTTCGAGGGTTGGTTGACCAGCCTGTCGACTTCATCCGCCGCCCGGTCGGCGCGCAGGCGCCAGGCGTCGACCAGATGCTCGTTGAGATCGAGTTTGTCCTGCACGTCGTCGATGCTGGAACTGATGGCGCCGAGCAGTCCGCCCTGCACGATCGGTTCCGGTTTGGCCGGCTCTTCACTGGCCGCCGGAACGCCCGGCAGGCTGGCGGCTTGCACTGCATTGCCGCCGAACACCAGCAATGCCCCCAATAGAATCGCGATCCTGAACCTGGTCAAAACGCAGAGCTCCCTTGGTTGAACCTGTAAGGAACTGATCGGTTTTGGCTTGGCAAAGTTCAAGAACGCCTAGAGAGCCGCTTTTTGATCTTTGCGCCCAGATCAAATATCAAATGCCCATCCCTGTATTTTTCCACCCCCACCAAACCCCGACACTGCGCTCCATTCAATCCCCCACCGGAGTGCCGTCATGCCCATTGCCCTGCTCGCGCTGACCCTCAGCGCTTTCGCCATCGGGACGACCGAGTTCGTCATCGTTGGCCTGCTTCCCACCATCGGCGCCGATCTCGGTGTCAGCCTGCCGTCCGCCGGTCTGCTGGTCAGTCTGTATGCCCTGGGCGTAGCCATCGGTGCGCCGGTGCTGACCGCCCTCACCGGCAAAGTCCCGCGCAAACTGTTGCTGCTGTCGCTGATGGTGCTTTTCACCCTCGGCAACCTGCTGGCCTGGCTGGCGCCGAGTTATGAATCACTGGTGCTGGCGAGGATCGTCACCGGCCTGGCCCACGGTGTGTTCTTCTCCATCGGCTCGACCATCGCCACCAGCCTGGTGCCCAAGGAAAAAGCCGCCAGTGCCATTGCGATCATGTTCACCGGCCTGACCGTGGCACTTGTCACTGGCGTGCCGCTGGGCACGTTCATCGGTCAGCATTTCGGCTGGCGTGAAACCTTCCTCGCGGTGTCGGCACTCGGCGTGATCGCGTTCATCGGCAGCCTGCTTTACGTGCCGAACAACATTGCCCACAGCAAACCGGCTTCGCTGTTGCAGCAATTGCAGGTGCTCAAGCAACCGCGTCTGCTGCTGGTGTACGCCATGACGGCCATCGGTTACGGCGGCTCGTTCATTGCCTTCACGTTCCTGGCACCGATCCTTCAGGACATCTCCGGCTTCAGCGCCGGCACCGTCAGCCTGGTGTTGCTGGTGTACGGCGTGTCGGTGGCCGTCGGCAACATCTGGGGCGGCAAACTGGCGGACAAACGCGGGCCGATCAGCGCGCTGAAAATCATCTTCGCCCTGCTCGCCGCCGTGCTGTTCGTGCTCACCTTCACCGCTGGCAACCCATGGCTGGCGCTGGCCACCGTGCTGGTCTGGGGCGCAGTCGCCTTCGGCAACGTGCCGGGCTTGCAGGTGTATGTGGTGCGTCAGGCTGAACATCACACACCGCACGCCGTGGACGTCGCATCGGGCCTGAACATCGCCGCGTTCAACCTCGGGATTGCCGGTGGCGCATGGGGTGGCGGCTTGATCGTCGAACACATCGGCCTGATTCACACTGCATGGATCGGCGGACTGGTGGTGCTGGTGGCGCTGGCCCTGACGGCATGGAGCGGTCGCCTCGATCGCCTGGGCCCGGTGTACGCCGAACCCGCCGAAGGCTCCGCCCGAATCGTCACCGGGCACTGATCCGGCGCAGCCCGACCGTCCGTAATCCCGTCGAAACTTTCCCGAACCGCCCGCAGTCATCCACAGACAGAGGCCGTACGGGGACTTTCGACGGGAGGGCGGCATGGCAACGATTCATATCGGTATTTCAGGCTGGCGTTACGCCCCGTGGCGCGGGGACTTTTACCCGAGGGGGCTGGCGCAGAAACGCGAATTGCAGTTCGCCTCACGGGCGGTCAACAGCATCGAAATCAACGGATCGTTCTACGCCCTGCAACGGCCCGAACGCTATGCCCAGTGGTATGCCGAAACGCCGGATGACTTCGTGTTCAGCATCAAGGCGCCCCGCTTCATCACCCACATCCGCCGCCTGCGCGATATCGAAAAACCCCTGGCCAATTTCTTCGCCTCCGGGGTGCTGGAGCTGAAGGAAAAATTCGGTCCGGTCCTCTGGCAATTCCCGCCCAACTTCACGTTCGACCCCGAGCGTTTCGAAGCCTTTCTCGATCAGTTGCCCCACGACACCCAGGCCGCCGCCGACCTCGCCCGCCAGCACGACTCACACCTGCACGGCCACGCGAGCATGAAGGCCTACGGTAAAAAACCGCTGCGCCATGCCGTGGAAATCCGCAACGACAGTTTCATCGACCCCGACTTCGTGCGCTTGCTCAAACGCTACAACACCGCGCTGGTGATCGCCGACACCGCCGGGAAATGGCCGTACCGCGAAGACCTGACCAGCGATTTCGTCTACCTGCGCCTGCACGGTGCCGAAGAACTTTACGCCAGCGGCTACACCGGTGCCGCGCTACAACGCTGGGCCGAACGGATCGATGCCTGGCACCACGGCAGGCAACCGGGCGACGCCCATTTGATCGCGCCGCGCCTGAAGCCTCGTGCGCGCAAATCCCGCGAGGTTTTCTGCTACTTCGACAATGACATCAAGGTCCGCGCGCCTTTCGATGCCCGCAGCCTGTTGCAGCGTTTCGACCTGGATAAAAACCTCGAAACCATGCCCGGTGAACCGGCCGCCGAAGGGGTACTCGCATGAGCATTCCCGAGCCGCTCGGTTTCACCGACGAACAGACCACGGTCATCACCACGGAGCGCCGTTTCACCGTGCTGACGGTCAACACCCACAAGGGCTTCACCGCACTGAACCGACGTTTCATCCTGCCGGAATTGCGCGAAGCGGTGCGTAGCGTGTCCGCCGATGTGGTGTTTCTGCAGGAAGTCCACGGCACCCACGAGCATCATCCCAAACACTACGAAAACTGGCCGACGATGCCGCAGTACGAGTTTCTCGCCGACAGCCTCTGGCCGCAGTTCGCCTACGGACGCAACGCGGTGTACCCGGACGGCGATCACGGTAATGCCGTGTTGTCGAAATTCCAGATCGTGCGCCATGACAACCTCGACGTTTCGATCAGCGGCCACGAAAACCGCGGCCTGTTGCACTGCGTGCTGCGCCTGCCGGGAGACGACCGTGAAGTGCATGCGATCTGCGTCCATCTGGGCCTGCGCGAAAGCCATCGCAACGATCAACTGCGCCTGCTGCGTGAACGCCTTTCCGAGCTGCCCGGTGACGCGCCGGTGATCGTCGCCGGCGATTTCAATGACTGGCGCCAGCGCGCCGATGCCTTGCTTGAACCCTGTGGCCTGCGCGAAGTGTTTGCGGCGCATCACGGCAAACCGGCGCGCAGCTTCCCGGCGCGCATGCCGCTGCTGCGCCTGGACCGGATCTACGTGCGCAACCTCAAGGCCAGTCAGCCCAAAGTGCTGGCGAACCGTCCCTGGTCACACCTTTCCGACCACGCGCCGCTGTCGGTGGAGATAGAACTATGAGCAGTGCACCGTTGGAAAAATCCGCCGTGGAGCCAGTCAGCATCACCCCGCCCGTGCGCGAGCCGGGCACCGTCGATGTCGAATACCGCTGGCAGGGCAACAACCGGCTCGAGCTGCTGGAAAACGGCGAGGAATATTTTCCCCGGGTGTTCGAAGCGATGCGCGCGGCGAAAAGCGAAATCCTGCTGGAGACCTTCATCGTCTTCGAAGACAAGGTCGGCAAGGAACTGCAGGAGATTCTGATCGATGCCGCCCGGCGTGGCGTGCGCACCACCGTCAGCCTCGACGGCTTCGGTTGCGGCGAACTGAGCACCGGTTACCTCACCGCGCTGAGCGATGCCGGCGTACATCTGCAGATCTTCGATCCTGCCCCGAAACGCCTGGGCATTCGCACCAACTGGTTCCGACGCTTGCACCGCAAGATCGTGGTGGTCGACGGGCTGATTGCGTTCATCGGCGGGATCAATTTTTCCGGCGATCACCTGGCCGATTTCGGCCCCGAAGCGAAGCAGGATTATTCGGTGGAGGTTCAGGGCCCGGCCGTGGCCGACATCCATCATTTCGCCCTGCTGCAAAGCGGCCGACCGGGACGCGCAAGGTTCTGGTGGCAACGGCGCAGGCAGCGTCGTGCCGAGATGGCGTTCGATGATCACGACGGCCAGGTGCGGCTGGTGTTTCGAGATAACGACCGCCACAACACCGATATCGAAGACGTTTATTTGCAGGTACTGCGCCGCGCCCAACGACGGGTGGTGATCGCCAACGCCTACTTCTTTCCCGGCTATCGCCTGCTGCGCGAGATCCGCAACGCAGCCCGGCGCGGGGTCGAGGTGCGACTGATTCTGCAGGGGCAGCCGGACATGCTGGTGGCCAAACTCGCCGCGCGCATGACCTACGACTACCTGCTCAAGGCCGGGGTGCAGATTCATGAGTATTGCGAGCGGCCGCTGCACGGCAAAGTGGCGCTGGTGGACGAGGAATGGAGCACCGTCGGCTCGAGCAATCTTGATCCGCTGAGCCTGTCGCTGAACCTGGAAGCCAACGTGTTGATCCGCGACCGCGCCTTCAATCGCCACTTGTTCGAGCGCCTCGAAGACCTCAGTCACAACCACTGCAAGGCGATGGACGCCGCGAAGTCGCCGCGCGGGCGGATCTGGCACATGACCGTGGGCTTTCTGGTGTTTCACTTCCTGCGGCATTTCCCGGCGATGGCCGGCTGGCTGCCGGCGCACAAGCCACGGCTCAAACCCTTCACCCATGCCGCCGGGAGCGATCCGTCATGAGTCATTCCGAAGCCCACGCGGCGGTGCATCCGGCACCGGCGGGCAAGTCCCGCTGGAGCCGCTGGAAACGTCCGCTGACCCTGTTGTTCTTTCTGGCGCTGATCGTTTTGCTGACGATGTTCGCCAGCCGCATCGAATGGGCCGAGGTGCTGCAAACCCTTGCCGATTTCAAGGTGCGCACGCTGATCATCGCCTCCAGCCTGACCCTGCTGAGCTTTCTGGTGTACGCCAGTTTCGACCTGATCGGCCGCACTTACATCCGCCAGGATCTGACGTGGAAACAGATCCTGCCGGTGGGCGTCATCAGCTACGCGTTCAACCTCAATCTGAGCGCGTGGGTCGGCGGGATCGCCATGCGCTATCGGCTGTATTCGCGGCTCGGGGTGAGCAAAAGCAACATCGCCAAGATCCTCGGCCTGAGCCTGGCGACCAACTGGTTCGGCTACATGACCATCGCCGGCGTGGTGTTCAGCAGCGGGCTGGTGCGCATGCCGCCGGGCTGGAAAGTCAGCAGCGATGCGTTGCAGGGCATTGGTGTGTTGCTGCTGTTGGTGAGTGCCGGTTATCTGGTTGCCTGCCAGTTTTCCCGACGGCGCGAGTGGTCGATTCGCGGGGTGGAAATCAACCTGCCGTCGCTGCGCATGGCGGTCCTGCAATTGCTGCTCGGGGCACTGAACTGGTCGCTGATGGCGGCAGTGATTTTCACCTTGTTGCCGAGCAAGCTCGACTATCCGCTGGTGCTCGGGGTGCTGTTGATCAGCGCGATTGCCGGGGTCATCACTCACATTCCCGCCGGGCTCGGCGTGCTGGAAGCGGTGTTCGTGGCGCTGCTGCAACACGAGGCTTCGCGCGGCAGTCTGGTGGCGGGGTTGCTGGCGTACCGGGCGATCTATTTCCTGCTGCCGCTGCTGATTACCGTGCTGATGTACCTGGTGGTGGAAGCCAAGGCCAAGGCATTACGAATCGAGAAGAAGCCCAAATCTGATCAGCGCGACTGAATGATGCTCAACCGTTCGCCCACCACCATCTCGGTGATCCAGTCGACCAGGATCGAGGTGTAGGCCTGCTGCGAGGTCGGGTCGCTCAAGGCATGGTCGGCGCCGTCGATGATGCGGTGGGTCAGCGAGTGCGTCTGCTGGCACGCGGCGCGATAACTCATGATCGTCGCGTGGGGCACGTAGTCATCGGTTTCCGACTGCACCAGCAGCACGTCCCCGGTGAACTGCGAACAAGCGTGCAAGGCGCGGTTGCTGTCGGCGCGCACCAGCGTGCCGCGATAATCGCGCAGGTCGGCCTTGTCCAGATCGCGCTTGGGCGTGTGCCATTGCTCGTCCCGATACAGCGCCGGCACCCGCAGCGCCAGCCAGCGCACCGGGCGCAATGAAGTGAGGATCGAAGCGAGATAACCGCCATAACTGGTGCCCACCACCGCGATGGCCGAGGTGTCCAGCGCCGGATGGGCGAGCAGTCGGTCGTACGCAGCCAACAAGTCACGCAGGTTGTCTTCACGGGTGACCCGGCTCAGCGGAATGCCGGTACCGCCGGTGTGCCCGCGCAGGTCGAACGTCAGGCACACGCAGCCCAGGCCGGCAATGCCTTTGGCCCGTTCCAGATCCCGCTCCTGACTGCCGCCCCAGCCGTGCACGAACAACACGCCGGGGACTTTCGATTTGGGACTGAGGAATGTCCCGCTCATCTGTTCATCATCAATGTCGATTTGAATGCTTTCGCTTCTAGCCGTCATAGGATTTGACCGTTACGTATTTGAGGAGAAAGTCGCTGTTCTCGGCCGGCCCGCGATACACCTCGATGGCATCCGCCGGCAGGGCTTGATCGGTATAGGTTTCCACCGACGACACGCGGATCGCGCGCATCGAGGGATCGTTGACGAAACTTTGCAGCGCCGCCACTTCCGCGCTGCTGGCGCCGCCCATGCGCCAGGACTGTTCGAGCACGCCACTGCGCGGCCGGCCTTCGCTGTCCAGGCCCTGGGCGATGTCGTAATTGCGCCGCGAGGCATAGAAACGCGGATAGGCTTCGTCCGCCGCCCGGTCGAAGACCTGCGCCTGCTGGATCGCCAGACGCACGTCGTCGGGTAGATCCAGCGTCAGCAGATCCTCATAACCGCCCTGCACCACCAGCAGGTTCGAGCCGCCGTACACTTCCTCGCCGTGGGCATCTTTGGTCAAGTATTGATCACCGCAGTAACTCAGCACCCGATCGCCGATGAACGACTGACCAACGCTGTGGGTGACCACCTGACTCAAATCCTGCTCCAGCACCACGCCATCGCTGAACAGTTCTCCGGCCTCGGGTCGGGCGAGAATTTCGTCGAACGCATCGAGGCTCTTGATCACTTCCTGCCCACGCCCGGCACAGGCATGGATCGGCTTGATCCGGATCGGTCCGCTGTACAACAGATGTTCGGCGGCGGGCCGAGCATCCTCCAGCGCAAAGACGCTGAGCCCGTCCAGCACCACGGTGCGCACACGCTCGGAAAACAGCGGCGACCAGCCTTGCGGCGCATGAGCCTGATGGCTGCGCAAACCGTGGCTGATGGCTTTGGTGCAGATGAAATCGTACTCGACGAAACCACCCCACAAATCGTCCGGGCCGCTCACGCCCAGTTCGCGGGCCGTTGCGCCGACGAGAGTCTGGGTCGGCAGCAGATAAATATCCCGGCCGCGATGTTTTTCAGCGTCGTAACTGCCGCCGAACTTGAGGCCGAGGATCTGCGCCAGCCATCGCGCGAGGGCTTTGTTGGTCTGCACTTCATGTTGTGGCGCGCCGGGTCGAACCGAGTGGGCGACGACCACTTTCCTGCGGGATGTCGGGGTCATGCGTCCCCCTTCCAACGGCGGGTTGAATGTAGGTCAGAGGGTGCAGAGATCAGGCCAACCGGGGCTCGCCTGAAACGCCCTGAAAATCAGCCACTTGAAAAACCCGTGCTGGCACCGCGCCTGTTTCAATCTGCACGACTGCGCTGTGGGTTCCGGCATTTTGCACGACGGGTTGGCTTTACTTCACCACGGTCGGCGGCGGACTGACGCCGAATCGCGTGCGGTATTCACTCGGCGCCAGTCCGGTGATTTTCTTGAACGTCGCGCGAAAGGCTCCCGGATCCTGATAGCCCACCGTCCACGCAATGTGGTCGATGGTGCCGTTGGTGAACTCGAGCATTTCCCGGGCCTTGCCGACCCGCAGGTGCTGGCAGTATTCGGTGGGTTTCAGGCCGGTCGCCGCACGGAAACGGCGCAGGAAGGTACGTTCCTCAAGACCTGCGCGCTCGGCCATCGCCGTCAGCGAGACATCGGTCGCGCCGTTGCCTTGCAGCCAGTGTTGAACCTTGAGAATCGCCGCGTCGCCATGATTGAGGATCGGGGCGAAATTGCTGCCGCAGGCACTGGCGCTGTCGCTGTGTTCCACCACCAGGAATCGCGCGGTCGCGCTGGCGATGCTCGGCCCGAGCAGACGATCGACCAGCCGTAGCCCCAGTTCCGACCAGGCCATCAAACCGGCCGTGGTGATCAGGTCGCCGTCATCGACAATCGGTGTGTCGGCTTTGAGTTTAATGTGTGGATATCGCTCGGCGAACGCCTTGGCTGACGTCCAGTGCGTGGTGGCGCTGCGACCGTCGAGCAGACCGCTTTCGGCCAGCAACAGCGAACCGACACATACGCCGCCGAGGGTGGCGCCACGAGCGTGTTGCTCACGCAGCCAGTGGATCAGCCCGGCGGGCACCTGGGCTGCTGAAAAACCACCAATGGACGGCGGAATCACGACCGCAACCAGACCGGCTTCGGCGCCAGGGTCGCTGTCGTGGACCCGCACCGGCGATTGATCGTCCTCGACCTGCCAATGGCTGACCCGCAAGCGCGGCAACTGCGCACTCTGGTGCTCGGCAGCGACCCGGTTGGCCACCGCGAACAGGTCGGTCAACCCATGCACCGCCGCCAGCTGCGCGCCGGGATAGATCAGCACACCCAGTTCGACGACTGCCGGTTTCGCGTCCATTGTCAGTTTTCCCCTGTGTATTGTCGGTGCGGCCAATCCTCGAAAACGTGGTCGGCGCCAATACTGAGCCCACACCCAACGTTCACTTCGAGGACACACCCATGGCCAAGCAAGCGCTCATCGTAGTCGATATCCAGAACGACTACTTCCCCCAAGGCAAGTGGCCGCTGGCCGGTGCCGACGCCGCCGCCGACAACGCCGCCCGGCTGATCGCGGCGTTCCGCGAGGCCGGTGATTCGGTGGTGCACATCCGCCACGAATTCACCTCGCCCGAGGCACCATTTTTCACCCCGGGCTCCGAAGGCGCGAAGCTGCATCCGAAAGTGCTTAACCGCGCCGACGAGCCGGTGGTGCTCAAGCATTTCGTCAACTCATTCCGCGAAACCGAACTGCAATCGATCCTCGACGAACAAGGCATCAAGGAGCTGGTGGTGGTCGGCAGCATGAGCCACATGTGCGTCGACGGCATCACCCGCGCAGCGGCAGATTTGGGCTACACCGTCACGGTGATCCACGATGCCTGCGCCAGCCGCGATCTGGAATTCAACGGCCTGACCGTGCCGGCCGCCCACGTGCATGCGGCGTTCATGTCGGCGCTGGGGTTTGCCTACGCCAGCGTGGTGTCCACCGACGAGTTCCTCGCTGCCAGCCGCTGAGCCCTGCTCGGACACACCCGGAAAAACCTGCGCCCGCCTCGTTGCGGGCGTTTTTATATGTGTCATAAAAATCTCACGCGTGAGCCATTGATGGCACTTTGAATTGGTTGTAGTGTTGCTCACGCGTGAGATGTTCATAACGGAGTCATCGCCATGAAAAGCCGCTCCCCTGCCACTAAGTCAGAGAGCCCAAAGGGAGTGCGCTCGACACCGTCCGCGAAAAAGCCGTCGAGCTTCTATATGAAGCAGATGCGCGCGGGCCTGGCTGCCGCCGGTTATGTGAAACACGAAACTTGGGTGCTTCCGGAAAACCGAAGCTTGCTCAAGCAAATGGAGCAACAGCTACGCCAACCGATTCTGGCTGGCTCATTCATGTCGGAGAATTACATGAGCGCAGGCAACAACTGGAACATCGATAGCCTCTACAACGCTTTCAAGGCGCTGGACGAGGTGGCTTCGCAAGAGATCACGCTGTCTCTGATCCAGAGCTCCGAACCCAGCCTCAAGCTGGAAATGAACGAATTCGGCGGTCTGCCGATTCACATCGCCCTCGCCGGTCAGCAGATCATCGTCGACACCGTGCTGGTGGACATCGATTCGATCACCGACGTGCGCGCGTTCAACGACGCCGTGCTGCGTAGCCGGGAGATGTTCCCGCTGTCGTCGATCGGCATCGAGACCATGCCCAACGGCCAGACCGTCTACAACATGTTCGGCGCACTGAGTGCCGACTCGAGCCTGACCAACGTGGTCACCGAGGTGAAAACCCTGGTCGACAACGTGCAGCGCGCCAGCGAAGCCTTCGAACACTTCTTCAAGTAATCAACAGGGAATATCCAATGACTCAGTCCATCTGGAGCAAGTTGTTCACCGCGCTGCGCGGCGGCGCCAACGAAGTCGGCGAAGCGATCGCCGACCAACAGGCCCTGCGCATCCTCGACCAGGAAATCCGTGACGCTGACAGCGCGCTGTCCAACGCCCGTCGCGAACTGGTCACCATCATGGCCAAGCACAAACTCTCCGCCGACCGCGTGAGCGAGTACGAAGCCAAGATCAGGGACCTGGAAGCCAAGGCCGTTTCCGCCCTGAACGCCGGCCGCGAAGACCTGGCGCTGGAAGTGGCCGAAGCGATCTCGACCCTGACCAACGACCTGGGCGTCGAGAAGAAGCAGAGCGACGAGTTCGGCACCTACGCCGACAACATGCGCAAGGACATCAACAAGGCCGAAGCGCGGATCAAGAGCCTGCGCCAGCAAGTGGACATGGCCAAGGCCCGTGAAAGCGTGCAAAAGGCTCAGGTCAGTGCTTCGATCGCCAGCGGCGGCGCCAACGGCAAGCTGGAAACCGCTGTCGGCACTCTGAATCGTCTGCAAGCCAAGCAACAGCAACGCGCTGCCGAGCTGAGCGCTGCCGACGAGCTGGCCGATGCATCGACCGGCAATGATCTGGATCGCAAGCTGCGCGAAGCCGGCATCACGCCGAACGAAGGCAGCGCCAACGCCATCCTCGAGCGTCTGAAGCAGAAGTCCGCCCAGTAACGGCGGCGAAAAAAAGAAGGGCACCGGGTGCCCTTCTTTTTTGCCTGCTCGTTCGCCACGAGGCCGGTACACTAGCGGCGTTTTGCCAACGAATATCTCCACCCGCTTCAAGGAATGTACCCATGGGATGGTTCAAAGATTTGCTCGGCACCAGCAACTGGCAGTCGGCCGCGCCGGCGTCACAGTCTGCCGGCGGCCCGCTCGGACTGGCGCAGGGCAAGGCGATCCGCTTCGACACGACCCTCGGCCTGTTGCTCGACGGCAGCACCTCGGTGCGGGTTCCCGACGCCCAGGCCATCTGGAGCGCAGGCTGGATCGACCTCGGCCAGTCGAACAAACTGCATCGCTACTACCTGAACGATGAAGAATTCTGGGTACAGATCCATGTCACCGGCGACGATCAGATCGAATCGGTGACGCTGTTCAATTACGTCAGCTATGTGACGGTCAACAGTGACGCCGAACTGCAGCGCCTGGCCGGCCCGAACAGCCTGATCGGCCTGCCGACTTACCGCCACGAAGGTGTCGAATACACCCGTGAATGGGGCACCGAACGCGGCCAGACCGAACTGGTGCCGCTCACCGAACAGGTGATCAACCCCGACGAGTCCTACACCATCAATCATCACTCGATGCTCTACGCCCGCGAAACCGGCCTGACCGATCGCCGTGAGCTCTTGCTGTTCTCCGTCGAACAGGACGAAGAAGGCACCGTCAGCCTGAGCACCTCGCTGGGCATCTCGCTGTACACCACTGATTTGAGCACCATCTAAAAGGAAGTTTTCCATGCTGGAAGCGTTGTCCATTTCCCTGAACAAAGCCGCACTGGTCGGTTTCGTCGCCTACCTGATCGGCGCCGTGCTGCTGTTCATGCTGTTTCAGTTCGTCTACACCCGCGTCACGCCGCACAAGGAATTCGAGCTGATCCGTTCCGGCAACGTCGCCGCCGCCATTGCCCTGTCCGGCGCAATCATCGGTTTCGCGATTCCGGCCAGCAACGTGATCGCTCATTCGATCAACGTTCTCGACTTTGTCCTCTGGGCGGTGATCGCGGCCGGGGTGCAATTGCTGGCCTTTCTGGCGACCGGGCTGGTACTCAAGGGCACGTCCCAGCGCATCGCCAACGGTGAAATCGCCGCGGGCATCTATGTGGCGGCGGTGGCGATCAGCGTCGGCATGCTCAACGCCGCGTGCATGACCCCGTCCTACTGATCGGCAGGAAGCCTGAGATGAAACGAAGCAAGTACGTTCAACTGTCGCTGGCCGCTTCGGTGGCCCTGGCGATTTCCGGTGAAGTGGCCGCCCAGGAACAGCAACGCAACTTCCAGAGTGTCGAACAATGCGTCGACGCCGAACTGGCGCCGGATGTCTGCTCGAATGCCTACGTCGCCGCCCTGGCCGAACACCGGCGGATCTCCCCGGCCTACGACGACAAGGCTGCCTGCGACGCGGACTTTGCTGCTGACTGGTGTCAGAAAAATTCCGCCGGCCGTTTCGTGCCGAAACTCGGTGGCTTCAAGGTGCCGCAGGACGGTGAGCCGGCGCAGAACCTCGATGCGATCGCCAATGCCCAGATGCCGGCCGGTGATGCGTCTGCCGTACAGAGCAATCAGACCAGCACTTCGCACTCGTCCAGCGGTGCAGGCAGCGGCTGGCTCACCGGATGGCTGATCGGCAATGCCATGAGCAACAACCGCGCGAACGACTCGCGGCCGGTTTATCGCGAGCGCAATACCCGCCAGACCTACGACACTTCGACGCTGAACCGTCGAATCGAGTCGGCACCGAGCCGCAGTCAGCGGGACTACGACAGCGATTACCGCAAACCGGTCAACGTCGCCTCGTCCACCTCCCGTGGCGGTTTCGGCAGCCAATCCAGCGCACGCAGCGGTTGGGGCGGCTGGGGACGTTCGAGCAGCTGACCATGAAGAAGATCCACTGCGCCGAGCGCCACGACTGGAAACAGACAGCCGAAAGCCTCGGCTTTCTGTTTCACACCATCGACGAGGAGCCGTACTGGGACGAGCGCGCCTACTACCAGTTCACGCTCGCGCAGATCGAAAACGATCTGGAGGATCCGACCACCGAGCTGCACGAAATGTGCATGGATCTGGTCGACCGCGTCGTGCACAGCGAAGAACTGCTGGATCGCCTGAGCATTCCGGCGCCGTACTACGACATGATCCGAACGTCCTGGCTGGAAGGTCATCCGCATCTGTACGGGCGCATGGATTTCTCCTACAGCGGCAACGGCCCGGCGAAGCTGCTTGAACTCAACTACGACACGCCCACCAGTCTTTATGAGGCGTCGGCGTTTCAGTGGGGCTGGCTGGAACAATGCATCGAGCGCGGGATGCTGCCGCGCCATGCAGACCAGTTCAACAGCATCGACACCCGGCTGCACGAAGCCTTTGCCCAACTGAAACTGAAGCGGCCGTTTTACTTCGCCTCGATGAAAGACTCGGTCGAAGACAAGGGCACCACGGATTACCTGCGCCTGATCGCAGAGAAGGTCGGCATCGAATCGCGGCACATCGACATCGAAGACATCGGCCTGAGCACTGACGGGCGTTTCGTCGATCTCGAAGATCGCTGGATCCCGCACCTGTTCAAACTGCACGCCTGGGAATTCATCTTCCACGAACCGTTCGGCGCGGCGATTGCCGAGTGCGACACCCAGTTTTTCGAACCGGCGTGGAAATCCATTCTCTCCAACAAGGGCGCCCTGCCCCTGCTGTGGGAGTTTCACAAGGGCCATCCGAATCTGCTGGCCGCGCACCTCGACCCGAACCCGGGCAGCGCGGTGCCCAAGGGTTGGGTACGCAAACCGTACTTCTCCCGGGAAGGCGCCAACATCGAGCTGCAGACAGCCGAAGGTCTGATCGTCAAAGAGGATGGGCCCTACACCGACGCGCCCTTCATCCTGCAGGAATTTGCCCCGTTGCCGAAGTTCGACGACAGCTACACGTTGATCGGCTCTTGGGTGATCGGCGATCAGGCGGCGGGGATTGGTGTGCGGGAAGACAACAGTCTTATCACCAAGGATTCGAGCCGGTTTCTGCCGCATCTGATTCTTGACTGAGAAAACCTGCGCCCATGAAAAAGGCCCGTCGCATTCAGCGACGGGCCTTTTTTGTTTAACGCGGATACAGCAGCGAATCAGAACGGAATATCGTCATCGAAGCTGTCGAAATCCGGAGCCGGTTGCGGTGCGGCCTGCTGTGGAGCCGGGGCCGAACGCTGCTGAGGTGCCGACTGCTGCGGACGCGGAGCCTGTTGGCGTGGCGCCTGCTGCTGATAGTTGTTGCCACCGCCTTGTTGGTCGCCCTGTTGTGGACGGCCGCCGAGCAGTTGCATGGTGCCTTGCATGTCGACCACGATTTCGGTGGTGTAACGCTTGATACCGTCTTTTTCCCACTCACGGGTCTGCAGCTTGCCTTCGATGTAAACCTGCGAACCCTTGCGCAGGTATTCGCCGGCGATCTCGGCAACCTTGCCGAACATCGATACGCGGTGCCACTCGGTCTTCTCGACCTTCTGACCGGTCTGCTTGTCAGTCCACTGCTCGCTGGTCGCCAGACTCAGGTTGGTCACGGCGTTACCGTTGGGCAGGTAGCGTACTTCGGGATCCTGGCCGCAAGTACCGACCAGAATGACTTTGTTAACCCCACGGGCCATAACGTTCTCCTAGGCTTCGCACGCAGTCTGCGCCGGGTTGTTCACCAGGCGTTCGAGAGTGGTGCGATCCATTAATTCGGTGTCCAGTTTGATGTAGATCGCCGCTTCATCAGCGACTATCACTGCATCAGTTACCCCTACGAGGGCCTTGAGACGCTCGACCAGACCCGCTTCGCGGATCGCTTCGGGCGACAACGGCAGGCGCAGGCTCGTCACGTAGGGAGGTTCGCGCATGGTAACAGCAAAGGCCAGCCAAAGTGCAGCCAGCCCGGCACATCCGAGGAACACAACCGACAGACCGCCATGCTGGAACATCCAGCCGCCGAGAATCCCGCCGAGTGCCGAACCGAGGAACTGACTGGTGGAGTACACGCCCATGGCCGTGCCTTTGCCACCTGCCGGTGAAACCTTGCTGATCAGTGACGGCAGCGAAGCTTCCAGCAGATTGAACGCGGTGAAGAACACCACCGTCCCGATCACCAGAGCCCGCAGGCTGTCGCCGAACTGCCAGAAGAATAGCTCAGTGAGCATCAGCGTCATCACGGCGCCGAGCAAAACTCGTTTCATTTTGCGTTTCTTCTCGCCGTAGATAATGAACGGGATCATGGCGAAGAAAGAAATCAGCAGCGCGGTGAGGTAGACCCACCAGTGCTGCTCCTTGGGCAGACCGGCCTTTTCGACCAGCGCCAAAGGCAGTGCGACGAAGCTCGACATCAACATCGCATGTAACACAAAAATGCCCAGGTCCAGCCGCAGCAGATCCGGGTGCTTGAGCGTCGGCATCAACGCCTGACGCGCCACGCCGGACTCGCGGTGGCTCAGCGGCCCGGTGGATTTCGGCACCATGAACATCACGATCACGATCCCGACCAGTGCCATGCCACCGGTGGCGAGGAACAGGCCAGACAAGCCGAATGCACGAGTCAGCAGCGGGCCGACCACCATCGCCACGGCGAACGACAGGCCGATGGTCATGCCGATCATGGCCATGGCTTTGGTGCGGTGCTGTTCGCGGGTCAGGTCGGAGAGCAAGGCCATGACCGCCGCAGAAATCGCGCCGGCACCCTGCAGGATCCGCCCGGCAATCACGCCCCAGATCGAATCGGCCTGAGCCGCCAGCACGCTGCCGAGGGCGAAGACGATCAGCCCCAGGTAAATCACCGGACGCCGGCCGATGCGGTCGGAAATGATCCCGAATGGAATCTGGAAAATCGCCTGGGTCAGGCCGTAAGCGCCGATCGCCAGCCCGATCAGGGCCGGGGTCGCTCCTGCCAGATCCATGCCGTAGGTCGCCAGTACCGGCAACACCATGAACATGCCAAGCATACGGAAGGCGAACACCAGGGCCAGACCGCTCGCCGCGCGGGTCTCGCTGCCACTCATGCGTTCGCTGTGGGGATCGTGCATGGAAAAACCTCGTGTGAACCGGCGGCGATTCTACCAGTCCCATCGAGAGACGGGGTATATCGCGACGCTTTGACGCGTACAGATGAAACTCTCTTCATGTAAGGCAAAAAACCCTTCACTTGATAGTGTGCATCCATCCAGTATTTGGCCGTATACTCCTGTGTTTTCGACGCCCGCCGAGCGAGGCCATTTTGGACAAGATCCTGATTCGTGGGGCCCGCACCCACAACCTGAAGAACATCGACCTGACCCTGCCACGGGACAAACTGATCGTCATCACCGGCCTGTCCGGATCCGGCAAGTCGTCCCTGGCCTTCGACACGCTGTACGCCGAAGGTCAGCGCCGCTATGTCGAATCACTGTCGGCCTATGCCCGGCAGTTCCTGTCGATGATGGAAAAACCCGACGTCGACACCATCGAAGGCCTGTCGCCGGCGATCTCCATCGAACAGAAGTCGACCTCGCACAACCCGCGCTCCACGGTCGGCACCATCACTGAAATCTACGACTACCTGCGTCTGCTTTATGCACGCGTCGGTACGCCGCGCTGCCCGGATCACGACATTCCGCTGGAAGCGCAGACCGTCAGTCAGATGGTCGACCTGGTACTGGCCCAGCCGGAAGGCAGCAAGCTGATGCTGCTGGCGCCGGTGATTCGCGAGCGCAAGGGCGAGCACTTGTCGGTGTTCGAAGAGCTGCGTGCACAAGGTTTCGTCCGGGCTCGGGTCAACGGCCGCATTTGCGAACTCGATGAACTGCCGAAGCTGGACAAACAGAAGAAGCACTCGATCGATGTGATCGTCGACCGCTTCAAAGTTCGCGCCGACCTGCAGCAACGCCTGGCCGAGTCCTTCGAGACCGCGCTCAAACTGGCGGACGGCATCGCCCTGGTAGCACCGATGGACGATGAGCCAGGCGAAGAGATGATCTTCTCCGCGCGCTTCGCCTGCCCGATCTGCGGCCACGCGATCAGCGAGCTGGAACCCAAACTGTTTTCCTTCAACAACCCGGCCGGCGCCTGCCCGACCTGCGACGGTCTGGGTGTGAAGCAGTTCTTCGATATCAAGCGTCTGGTCAACGGCGAGCTCACGCTGGCCGAAGGTGCGATACGCGGCTGGGACCGGCGCAACGTCTATTACTTCCAGATGCTCGGCTCACTGGCCGCGCACTACGGTTTCAGCCTGGAGCAGCCTTTCAATGAGCTGCCGGCCGACCAGCAGAAATACATCCTGCACGGCAGCGGCTCACAGAACGTCGATTTCAAATACCTCAACGACCGCGGCGACATCGTCAAGCGCTCGCACCCGTTCGAAGGCATCGTGCCGAACCTCGAGCGTCGCTACCGCGAAACCGAATCGGCGAGCGTGCGCGAAGAACTGGCGAAGTTCCTCAGCACTCAGTCCTGCCCGGATTGCCGTGGCACCCGCCTGCGTCGCGAAGCGCGGCACGTGTGGGTCGGCGAGAAAACCCTGCCGGCAGTGACCAACCTGCCGATCGGCGACGCCTGCGATTACTTCGGCGCGTTGAAGATGACCGGCCGCCGTGGCGAAATCGCCGACAAGATTCTCAAGGAGATCCGCGAGCGCCTGCAGTTTCTGGTCAATGTCGGTCTCGACTATCTGTCGCTGGATCGCAGTGCCGACACGTTGTCTGGCGGCGAGGCACAGCGGATTCGTCTGGCCAGTCAGATCGGCGCGGGCCTTGTAGGTGTTCTCTATATCCTTGATGAACCGTCCATTGGTCTGCACCAGCGCGACAATGACCGCCTGCTCGGCACCCTCAAGCACCTGCGCGACATCGGCAATACGGTGATCGTGGTCGAGCATGACGAAGACGCGATCCGTCTCGCTGACTACGTAGTGGATATCGGCCCGGGCGCCGGGGTTCATGGCGGGCAGATCGTCGCAGAAGGCACGCCGGACGAAGTCATGGCGCACCCGGATTCGCTGACCGGCAAATACCTGTCGGGCCGGGTCAAGATTGAAGTGCCGGCCAAGCGCACACCACGCAACAAGAAGCAGGTGCTGTCACTCAAGGGTGCGCGGGGCAACAACCTGCGCAACGTCGACCTGGAAATCCCGATCGGCCTGCTGACTTGTGTGACGGGTGTTTCCGGTTCCGGCAAATCGACGCTGATCAACAACACGCTGTTCCCGCTGAGCGCCACGGCACTCAACGGCGCGACCACCCTGGAAGCAGCAGCCCACGACAGCATCAAAGGCCTGGAGCATCTGGACAAAGTCGTCGACATCGACCAGAGCCCGATCGGCCGTACGCCACGCTCCAACCCGGCGACCTATACCGGGCTGTTCACACCGATTCGCGAACTGTTCGCCGGCGTACCCGAGTCCCGCTCCCGTGGTTACGGCCCGGGGCGTTTCTCGTTCAACGTCAAGGGCGGTCGTTGCGAAGCCTGCCAGGGCGACGGCCTGATCAAGGTGGAAATGCACTTCTTGCCGGACATCTACGTTCCGTGTGACGTGTGCAAGAGCAAGCGCTACAACCGCGAAACCCTGGAGATCAAATACAAGGGCAAGAGCATCCACGAAACCCTCGAGATGACCATCGAGGAAGCGCGGGAGTTCTTCGACGCGGTGCCGGCGCTGGCGCGCAAGCTGCAAACACTGATGGATGTAGGCCTGTCGTACATCAAGCTCGGCCAGTCGGCGACCACGCTGTCCGGTGGTGAAGCCCAGCGGGTCAAGTTGTCTCGCGAGCTGTCCAAACGCGATACCGGCAAGACCCTGTACATCCTCGACGAGCCGACCACCGGTCTGCACTTCGCGGATATCCAGCAATTGCTCGACGTACTGCATCGCCTGCGCGACCACGGCAACACCGTGGTGGTGATCGAGCACAACCTCGACGTGATCAAGACGGCCGACTGGCTGGTGGATCTCGGCCCCGAGGGTGGTTCGAAAGGTGGGCAGATCATCGCCACCGGTACGCCCGAGGAAGTGGCCGAGATGAAGCAATCTCACACCGGGCATTACCTCAAGCCGCTGTTGATCCGCGATCGGGCCTGATCGCCGGGCATGAAAAAGCCCCTGTCACTTCGTCAGTGACAGGGGCTTTTTTGTAGCGGTTGCAATCAGGATGTATGAGATTGCAGGTAGTTCTGGATACCGATCAGCTTGATCAGGCCCAGCTGCTTTTCAAGCCAGTAGGTGTGATCTTCTTCGGTGTCATGCAACTGAAGCTTGAGGATATCGCGGCTGACATAGTCGCCATTCTTTTCACACAGCTCGATGCCTTTGCACAGTGCAGCACGAACCTTGTACTCAAGGCGCAGATCCGCTTCGAGCATGGTCTCTACCGTGGTACCGACATCCAGGTCATCCGGGCGCATGCGCGGAGTGCCTTCGAGCATCAGAATCCGGCGCATCAGCGCATCGGCGTGACCGGCCTCTTCTTCCATCTCGTGGTTGATTCGTTCGTAGAGCTTGGTGAATCCCCAGTCCTCATACATCCGCGAGTGAACGAAATATTGGTCACGCGCGGCCAGTTCGCCGGTCAGCAACGTGTTGAGGTAATCGATAACGTCTGGGTGGCCTTGCATCGCCCTACATCTCCCTGCTTGAAAGTCTGTAGTTTGAACCAACCTGACTGGAAGGTCACTCACTTCGCGCAATAAAAGCGAAGATATTCTGAGAAAAGCAGCCTAAATAACGCAAAAACCGCCCTAATGAGGGCGGTTCTGCTTCTCGTTTAGACTTCGTTAAGCTGTACGTTGAGCAGCGTTGCGATCGCTTCTCCGTACGCCGGGTCGGCCTTGTGGAAATGCTGCAACTGACGGTCGACAACATCACTCGATACACCCGCCATCGCGCCGGCGATATTGCTGACCAGCAACGCTTTCTGTTCGTCGCTCATCAAGCGGAACAGCGCACCGGCGTGGCTGTAGTAGTCGGTGTCTTCGCGGTGATCGTAGCGATCAGCCGCGCCACTCAACGCCAGTGCAGGTTCGGCATAGTGCGGCGCTTGTTTCGGCGACGCTACGTAGCTGTTCGGCTCGTAGTTCGGCGCGGCCCCACCGTTGCTGCCGAATGCCATCGAACCGTCGCGCTGGTAAGTATTCACCGGGCTGCGCGGAGCGTTCACCGGCAGTTGCTGGTGGTTGGTGCCTACGCGGTAGCGGTGGGCATCGGCGTATGCGAAGACTCGACCTTGCAGCATGCGATCCGGCGACAGACCTACGCCAGGCACCATGTTGCTTGGACCGAACGCAGCTTGCTCGACTTCGGCAAAGTAGTTGAGCGGATTGCGGTTCAGTTCCAGCTCACCCACTTCAATCAGTGGAAACTCCTTCTGCGACCAGGTTTTGGTCACGTCGAATGGGTTCTCGTAGTGAGCAGCGGCCTGGGCCTCGGTCATGATCTGGATACACACGCTCCATTTCGGGAAGTCACCACGCTCGATGGCTTCGAACAGATCGCGCTGAGCGTAATCGGGATCTGTGCCCGCCAAACGTGCCGCGTCTGCCGGCGCGAGGTTCTTGATCCCTTGCTTGGTCTTGTAGTGCCACTTCACCCAGTGACGCTCGCCTTGAGCGCTGATCAGGCTGTAGGTGTGGCTGCCGAAACCGTGCATGTGGCGATAGCCGTCCGGAATGCCGCGATCGGAGAACAGGATCGTGACCTGGTGCAGCGCTTCAGGCGAATGCGACCAGAAGTCCCACATCATCTGCGCGCTTTTCAGGTTGCTTTGCGGCAGGCGTTTCTGGGTGTGGATAAAGTCAGGAAATTTCAGCGGATCGCGAATGAAGAACACCGGCGTGTTGTTGCCGACGATGTCCCAGTTGCCTTCTTCGGTGTAGAACTTGAGGGCGAAGCCACGCGGATCGCGCTCGGTGTCGGCCGAGCCACGCTCGCCACCCACCGTTGAAAAACGCAGGAAGGTCGGGGTCTGCTTGCCGACAGCAGAGAACAGCTTGGCGCTGGTGTACTGCGTAATGTCGCGAGTGACCGTGAAAGTGCCGTATGCGCCGGAACCTTTAGCGTGAACTCGACGCTCGGGAATGTTTTCCCGGTTGAAGTGAGCAAGCTTCTCGATCAGGTGGAAATCATCGAGCAGCAACGGACCACGAGGGCCGGCGGAGCGAGAGTTCTGGTTATCAGCGACAGGTGCGCCACTGGCGGTCGTAAGCGTCTTGTTCTGGCTCATGCGATCTTCATCCTCTATCGGTCTTGAACTGCCGGCTAATCGGCTTGCTGGGGAGTATCGATCATCAATATGACAGCCACAAATTCATTAACTTATGGTCATCAATAGAAAAAAACTAACGACGAATCCCCGCACATAGTGCAGGACCAAACAGGGTAGAAGCTTGTACGAACCGCGCATTTCTTACAGGCACAAAAAACCGGGCACTAGGCCCGGTTCCTTGTTTCAGACTGATGTCTTACTCAGCGGATACAGCTTCACCGCCGACAGCACGATCAACCAGTTCGACGTACGCCATAGGCGCGTTGTCGCCAGCGCGGAAACCGCACTTGAGGATGCGCAGGTAGCCACCCTCACGGGTAGCGTAACGCTTGCCCAGGTCGTTGAAGAGCTTACCAACGATAGCTTTCGAACGAGTACGGTCGAAAGCCAGACGACGGTTAGCAACGCTGTCTGTCTTGGCCAGAGTGATCAGCGGCTCGGCAACGCGGCGCAGTTCTTTGGCTTTTGGCAGAGTAGTTTTGATCAGCTCGTGCTCGAACAGCGACACCGCCATGTTCTGGAACATGGCCTTGCGGTGCGAGCTGGTGCGGCTCAGGTGACGCCCACTTTTACGATGACGCATGGTTCATTCCTTACCAAACACTACGTTCGGTGATTACGACGATCAGGCAGTCGCCTTGTCGTCCTTCTTAAGACTTGCAGGCGGCCAGTTGTCGAGGCGCATGCCGAGGGACAGACCGCGGGAGGCCAGAACGTCCTTGATTTCAGTCAAGGATTTCTTGCCCAGGTTCGGAGTCTTCAACAGCTCTACTTCGGTACGCTGAATCAGGTCGCCGATGTAGTAGATGTTTTCCGCCTTAAGGCAGTTAGCCGAACGTACAGTCAGTTCCAGATCGTCAACCGGGCGAAGCAGGATCGGATCGATCTCGTCTTCCTGCTCGACAACCACTGGCTCACTGTCACCCTTGAGGTCGACGAACGCAGCCAACTGCTGTTGCAGAATGGTTGCAGCGCGGCGGATAGCCTCTTCAGGATCCAGAGTACCGTTGGTTTCCAGATCAATAACCAGCTTGTCCAGGTTGGTACGCTGCTCGACACGGGCGTTTTCCACCACGTATGCGATACGGCGAACCGGGCTGAACGAAGAGTCGAGCTGCAAGCGACCGATGCTGCGGCTTTCGTCTTCATCGCTCTGACGCGAGTCTGCTGGTTCATAACCACGACCACGAGCTACGGTGAGCTTCATGTTCAGGGCGCCGTTAGACGCCAGGTTAGCGATTACGTGATCGGGATTAACGATCTCGACATCATGATCCAGCTGAATATCGGCAGCGGTAACCACCCCCGAACCCTTCTTCGACAAGGTCAGCGTAACTTCGTCACGACCGTGCAGCTTGATGGCCAGACCTTTAAGGTTCAACAGGATTTCAATTACGTCTTCCTGTACACCTTCGATGGCGCTGTACTCGTGGAGCACACCGTCAATCTCGGCCTCGACTACTGCGCAGCCGGGCATTGAGGACAACAGGATGCGGCGCAGCGCGTTGCCCAGGGTGTGGCCAAAACCACGCTCGAGAGGCTCGAGAGTGATCTTGGCGCGGGTTGGACTGACAACCTGCACATCAATGTGGCGGGGTGTCAGGAACTCATTTACCGAAATCTGCATGGATGCACCTATTTTCTAGCCCTTACTTGGAGTAGAGCTCGACAATCAGGCTTTCGTTGATGTCGGCGGACAGATCACTGCGAGCAGGAACGTTCTTGAAAACGCCCGACTTCTTCTCAGTGTCTACTTCTACCCATTCTACGCGGCCACGTTGGGCACACAGATCGAGAGCTTGGACAATGCGAAGTTGGTTTTTTGCTTTCTCGCGAACAGCAACCACGTCACCAGCACGAACCTGGTAGGACGGAACGTTTACGGTCTGACCGTTAACGCTGATCGACTTGTGCGATACCAGCTGACGGGATTCGGCACGAGTCGAACCAAAGCCCATACGGTATACAACGTTGTCCAGACGGCATTCGAGCAGTTGCAGCAGGTTTTCACCGGTTGCACCTTTCTTGCCAGCAGCTTCTTTGTAGTAGCCGCTGAACTGACGCTCGAGAACGCCGTAGATACGACGGACCTTCTGCTTTTCACGCAGCTGGGTGCCGTAGTCGGACTGGCGACCGCGGCGTTGGCCGTGGATACCAGGTGCTGCTTCAATGTTGCACTTCGATTCGATCGCGCGCACGCCGCTCTTCAGGAAGAGATCGGTGCCTTCGCGACGAGCGAGTTTGCATTTTGGACCAATGTAACGAGCCATTCTTTACAATCTCCTGGATTACACGCGGCGCTTCTTCGGCGGACGGCACCCGTTGTGCGGGATTGGCGTCACGTCGGTGATGCTGGCGATCTTGTAGCCACAGCCGTTCAAAGCGCGGACTGCGGATTCACGACCTGGACCTGGACCCTTGACGTTCACGTCGAGGTTTTTCAGGCCGTATTCCAGCGCAGCTTGACCAGCACGCTCAGCAGCTACTTGAGCAGCGAACGGGGTGGACTTGCGGGAACCGCGGAAACCCGA
Source organism: Pseudomonas sp. GW823-FHT04A03 (assembly GCF_058796615.1). Lineage (NCBI taxonomy): Bacteria > Pseudomonadati > Pseudomonadota > Gammaproteobacteria > Pseudomonadales > Pseudomonadaceae > Pseudomonas > Pseudomonas sp. GW823-FHT04A03. The sequence goes on along the minus strand of NZ_JBXAIV010000008.1, from coordinate 11,616 downwards.
ACCACCGGAGGTAGCCCAGGAAAGAGCGTTACCTTGACGGTCGGTGATGGTCACGATGGTGTTGTTAAAAGAAGCATGGATGTGGGCGATGCCATCAACCACTGTCTTTTTAACTTTTTTACGAGGACGAGCAGCAGGTTTTGCCATGATTAAATTCCTGTCGATTCGCTGGGGCGATTACTTGCGGATCGGCTTACGCGGACCTTTACGGGTACGCGCGTTGGTCTTGGTACGCTGACCGCGTACTGGCAGACCACGACGATGACGCAGACCGCGATAGCAACCGAGGTCCATCAAGCGCTTGATTTTCATGTTGATTTCGCGACGCAGGTCACCTTCAGTGGTGAACTTCGCCACTTCGCCACGCAGCTGTTCAATCTGCTCGTCGCTCAGATCCTTGATCTTTGCGGCTGGGTTTACCCCAGTCTCTGCACAGATCTTCTGTGCAGTAGTGCGACCAACACCATAGATGTAGGTCAGCGAGATAACAGTATGCTTGTTATCTGGAATGTTAACGCCTGCAATACGGGCCATTCAGTGGGACTCCAATTGACAGCTACCTACGCCCCGGAAGCCAAGAAATAGGGCGCGAGATAATATCGCTGTAATAACAAATAATCAACCCGGTAGCGCACTAGCTACCGGGCTTGAAGCACAATCACACTCAGCCTTGGCGCTGTTTGTGACGCGGTTCCGCGCTGCAAATTACTCGAACAACACCTTCGCGGCGAATAATCTTGCAGTTACGGCACAGCTTTTTCACCGATGCACGAACTTTCATCACCAACTCCTCGAACCTTATGGGTACTCAGCGCAACATGCCGCTGCCGTAACCCTTCAGGTTGGCTTTCTTCATCAGGGATTCGTACTGGTGCGAAACGAGGTGCGATTGTACTTGGGACATGAAGTCCATCACAACCACGACCACGATCAGCAACGAGGTCCCGCCAAGGTAGAACGGAACGTTTGCTGCAACCACCAGGAACTGGGGCAACAAGCACACGGCCGTCATGTAAAGAGCACCGAACATGGTCAAGCGAGTCAAAACGCCATCAATATAGCGTGCGGACTGCTCACCTGGACGGATGCCCGGAATAAAGGCACCGGACTTCTTCAGGTTTTCCGCTACGTCTTTCGGATTGAACATCAACGCCGTATAGAAGAAGCAGAAGAAAATAATCCCTGCACTAAACAGCAGAATATTCAACGGCTGACCAGGAGCGATCGACTGCGAGATGTCCTGCAACCAGCCCATACCTTCAGACTGACCGAACCAGGCACCCAACGAAGCCGGGAACAGCAAAATGCTGCTCGCGAAAATAGCCGGAATAACACCGGCCATGTTCACCTTCAGCGGCAAGTGGCTTGTCTGCGCAGCAAAAACCTTGCGGCCCTGCTGACGCTTGGCGTAGTGAACAGCGATACGACGCTGACCACGCTCAATGAACACCACGAAACCGATAATCGCTACTGCCAGCAAACCGATGGCAACCAAAGCGAAGATGTTGATATCGCCCTGACGCGCAGACTCGAAAGACTGCCCGATTGCTCTCGGAAGACCGGCGACGATACCCGAAAAAATCAACATCGAGATACCGTTGCCTACACCACGCTCAGTAATCTGCTCACCCAGCCACATCATGAACATCGCGCCAGCCACAAACGTGGAGACCGCGACGAAATGGAAGCCAAAGTCACCAGTGAACGCAACGCCCTGCCCCGCCAGACCAATGGACATGCCAATGGCCTGAACGAGAGCGAGGACGACGGTGCCGTAGCGGGTGTACTGGCTGATCTTGCGACGGCCAGCTTCACCTTCCTTCTTCAACTGCTCCAGCTGCGGGCTGACGGCGGTCATCAACTGCATGATGATCGATGCCGAAATGTACGGCATGATCCCCAGTGCAAAGATGCTCATCCGCTCCAGCGCGCCGCCGGAAAACATGTTGAACAAGCTAAGAATGGTCCCCTCATTCTGTCGAAACAGGTCTGCGAGTCGGTCCGGGTTGATACCTGGAACCGGGATGTGTGCGCCTATTCGGTAGACGATAATCGCCAGGAACAGAAAACGCAGACGAGCCCAAAGTTCAGACATACCGCCTTTGCCGAGCGCAGAGAGAGCACCTTGCTTAGCCATTTATTCCTCGAACTTGCCGCCAGCTGCTTCGATAGCCGCACGCGCACCTTTGGTGGCGCCGATTCCCTTGCCGATAGTGACAGCGCGAGTCACTTCACCGGACAGCATGATTTTCACACGCTGTACGTTGACGTTGATCACGTTGGCATCTTTCAGGGACTGCACGGTGACGATGTCGCCTTCCACTTTAGCCAGCTCGGACAGACGCACTTCTGCGCGATCCATGGCTTTCAGGGAAACGAAACCGAACTTCGGCAGGCGACGATGCAGCGGCTGTTGACCGCCTTCAAAGCCTGGAGCAATGGTGCCACCGGAGCGGGAAGTCTGACCTTTGTGACCACGGCCACCAGTCTTACCCAAACCACTACCGATACCACGGCCCGGACGATGCTTTTCGCGACGGGAACCCGGCGCTGGACTCAGATCATTGAGTTTCATCGATTAACCCTCGACACGCAGCATGTAGTAAGCCTTGTTGATCATCCCGCGATTCTCGGGAGTATCCTGGACTTCTACAGTGTGACCGATGCGACGCAGACCCAGACCCTTAACGCACAGTTTGTGGTTAGGGATGCGGCCGGTCATGCTTTTGATCAGCGTAACTTTAACGGTAGCCATGATTACTTGATCTCCTCAACACGCAGGCCACGCTTGGCTGCAATGGATTCAGGAGACTGCATAGCCTTCAGACCCTTGAAAGTGGCGTGAACCACGTTTACTGGGTTAGTCGAGCCGTAGCACTTGGCCAGAACGTTCTGAACGCCAGCAACTTCGAGGACAGCACGCATAGCGCCGCCAGCGATGATACCGGTACCTTCAGAAGCAGGCTGCATGTACACCTTCGAAGCGCCATGGGCAGACTTCATTGCGTACTGCAGAGTGGTGCCGTTCAGATCAACCTGGATCATGTTGCGGCGAGCAGCTTCCATTGCCTTCTGGATCGCAGCAGGCACTTCACGCGACTTGCCACGGCCGAAGCCAACACGCCCTTTACCATCACCAACCACGGTCAACGCGGTGAAAGTGAAGATACGGCCGCCTTTAACGGTTTTGGCTACGCGGTTAACTTGAACCAGCTTCTCGATGTAGCCTTCGTCGCGCTTTTGGTCGTTATTTGACATAACTTAGAACTCCAGCCCAGCTTCACGAGCAGCATCAGCCAGCGCTTTAACGCGGCCGTGGTACTTGAAGCCAGAGCGGTCGAAAGCCACCTGCGAGACGCCAGCGGCCTTAGCACGCGTAGCGACCAGCTGGCCAACCTTAGTGGCCGCGTCGATGTTGCCAGTGGCGCCATCACGCAGTTCTTTATCCAAAGTCGAGGCGCTTGCCAGGACTTTGTTGCCGTCGGCCGAAATGACCTGGGCGTAGATGTGCTGCGAAGAGCGGAACACGCAGAGACGCACGACTTCGAGTTCGTGCATTTTCAGGCGTGCTTTGCGAGCGCGACGCAGTCGAGTAACTTTTTTGTCGGTCATTTGCTATGCCCTACTTCTTCTTGGCTTCTTTACGACGGACGACTTCGTCCGCGTAGCGCACACCTTTGCCTTTGTACGGCTCTGGTGGACGGAAGTCGCGGATCTCGGCGGCCACTTGACCTACCAGCTGCTTGTCGATGCCCTTGATCAGGATATCGGTCTGGCTAGGAGTCTCAGCGGTGATGCCTTCCGGCAGTTCGTAATCCACTGGGTGCGAGAAGCCAAGAGCCAGGTTCAGCACCTGACCTTTTGCTTGCGCTTTGTAACCAACACCAACCAGCTGGAGCTTGCGCTCGAAGCCTTGGCTTACGCCCTGGACCATGTTGTTTACCAACGCACGAGTGGTACCGGCCATTGCGCGAGTCTGTTGATCGCCATTGCGAGCAGCAAAACGCAGCTCACCGGCTTCTTCAACGACTTCAACGGACGAATGGACGTTCAGTTCAAGAGTACCCTTGGCACCCTTCACCGAAAGCTGTTGGCCTGCGAATTTTACTTCGACACCGGCTGGCAGCTTAACGGGGTTCTTAGCGACGCGAGACATGCTTATCCCCCCTTAGAACACAGTGCAAAGAACTTCGCCGCCGACACCGGCAGCGCGCGCAGCACGATCAGTCATCACACCTTTGTTGGTGGAGACGATAGACACACCGAGACCGCCACGTACTTTTGGCAGTTCTTCGACGGACTTGTACTGACGCAGGCCTGGACGGCTAACGCGCTTCACTTCCTCGATGACCGGACGGCCTTCGAAGTATTTCAGCTCGATGGACAGCAGTGGTTTGGTTTCGCTGCTGATCTGATAACCCGCGATGTAACCTTCGTCCTTCAGGACTTTTGCTACAGCCACCTTCAACGTGGAAGACGGCATGCTTACGACGGACTTTTCAGCCATCTGGGCATTACGGATTCGAGTTAGCATGTCCGCTAACGGGTCCTGCATACTCATGGGCTAGACGCTCCTAATACAGAAAAATTAGCCTTGCGGCTACTACTTGTCGCCGAGAAATTCCGGGTACAAAAACACGGGCTCAGGCGAGCCGGTCATTCTAGACACACCCCAGAAATGAATCAAGCCCCAAAAGGGGCTTGATTCATGTTCAAGGCCACCGATGGTCAGGTTCTTGCGAACCCGACCATCGAGACTTTGACAGCAATTACCAGCTGGCTTTAACCAGACCTGGAACGTCACCACGCATTGCCGCTTCACGCAGTTTGTTACGGCCGAGGCCGAACTTGCGGTAAACGCCGTGCGGACGACCAGTCAGGCGGCAGCGGTTACGCATGCGCGAGGCGCTTGCGTCACGTGGCTGCTTCTGCAGAGCTACGGTAGCTTCCCAACGCGCTTCTGGACTTGCGTTCAGATCAACGATGATAGCTTTCAGCGCTGCACGCTTGGTGGCGTACTTGGCAACGGTGAGCTGACGCTTCAGCTCACGGTTTTTCATGCTCTTCTTGGCCATTTTCCTACTCCAATCAGTTGCGGAACGGGAATTTGAAAGCACGCAGCAGAGCGCGGCCTTCATCATCGTTCTTGGCAGTGGTGGTCAGGGTAATGTCCAGACCGCGGAGAGCATCGATCTTGTCGTAGTCGATTTCCGGGAAAATGATCTGCTCTTTCACGCCCATGCTGTAGTTGCCACGACCATCGAAGGACTTGGCATTCAGGCCGCGGAAGTCGCGAACCCGAGGCAGGGAGATCGACAGCAGACGATCCAGGAACTCGTACATACGCTCACGGCGCAGGGTCACTTTGACGCCGATCGGCCAACCTTCACGGACTTTAAAGCCAGCGATGGATTTGCGAGCGTAGGTCACAACGACTTTCTGGCCGGTGATCTTTTCCAGGTCAGCAACAGCGTGCTCGATGACTTTTTTGTCGCCGATCGCTTCGCCCAGACCCATGTTCAGGGTGATTTTGGTAACGCGCGGAACTTCCATCACGTTCGAAAGCTTAAGTTCTTCCTTAAGTTTCGGAGCGATTTCCTTCCGGTAAATCTCTTTTAGTCGTGCCATGGTCTTCTACCTAGCAGTGTTCAAGCATCAACCGCTTTTTGGGTCGACTTGAAGACACGAATTTTCTTACCGTCTTCTACTTTGAAACCAACGCGGTCAGCCTTGTTGGTTTCGCCGTTGAAGATGGCGACGTTGGAAGCGTGCAGTGGCGCTTCTTTCTCGACGATACCGCCCTGTACGCCCGACATCGGGTTAGGCTTGGTATGACGCTTGACCAGGTTCAGACCACCAACAACCAGACGGTTGTCAGCAAGAACCTTCAGCACCTTACCGCGCTTACCTTTGTCTTTGCCGGCGATCACGATGATCTCGTCGTCACGACGAATCTTTTGCATGTCGGATCTCCTTACAGCACTTCTGGGGCGAGCGAGACGATCTTCATGAACTTCTCAGTACGAAGTTCACGGGTCACTGGCCCAAAGATACGGGTGCCGATCGGCTCTTGCTTGTTGTTCAGAAGAACAGCAGCGTTGCCATCAAAGCGGATAATGGAGCCATCAGCACGACGTACGCCGTGACGAGTGCGGACTACAACAGCAGTCATCACTTGGCCTTTTTTCACCTTACCGCGAGGAATTGCTTCCTTCACGGTAACTTTGATGATGTCACCGATACCAGCGTAACGACGATGGGAGCCACCCAGCACCTTGATGCACATAACGCGGCGAGCGCCGCTGTTATCGGCCACATCGAGCATGGATTGAGTCTGAATCATATAATTTCTCCGACCCCTAGCCCTTAGACTTCCACAGCGCGTTCGAGAACATCAACCAGCGCCCAAGACTTGGTCTTGGCCATCGGACGAGTTTCACGAATAGTGACTTTGTCGCCGATGTGGCACTGATTGGTTTCGTCGTGCGCGTGCAGCTTAGTCGAACGCTTAACGTATTTACCGTAGATCGGGTGCTTAACGCGACGCTCGATCAGAACGGTGATGGTTTTGTCCATCTTGTCGCTGACAACACGGCCAGTCAGCGTACGGACAGTTTTTTCGGCTTCAGCCATGATCACTTACCTGCCTGCTGGTTGAGCACAGTCTTCACGCGAGCGATGTCACGCTTAACTTGCGAGAGCAGATGAGACTGCCCCAACTGGCCAGTTGCTTTCTGCATGCGCAGATTGAACTGGTCGCGCAGCAAGCCGAGCAGTTGCTCGTTCAGCTGCTGTGCGGATTTTTCACGAAGTTCATTCGCTTTCATCACATCACCGTCCGTTTAACAAAGGAGGTGGCGAGCGGCAGCTTTGCAGCAGCCAGGGCGAAAGCCTCACGCGCCAGCTCTTCAGAAACACCCTCGATTTCATACAGGACTTTGCCTGGCTGAATCTGGGCAACCCAGTACTCCACGTTACCCTTACCTTTACCCATACGAACCTCGAGAGGTTTCTTGGAGATCGGCTTGTCCGGGAATACACGGATCCAGATCTTGCCGCCACGTTTTACGTGACGGGTCAGAGCACGACGCGCTGACTCGATCTGACGAGCGGTGAGACGACCACGAGCTACAGACTTCAGCGCGAACTCGCCGAAGCTGACTTTGCTACCGCGCAGTGCCAGACCACGGTTGTGGCCGGTCATCTGCTTGCGGAACTTCGTACGCTTAGGTTGCAACATTTGGCGTACCCCTTACTTAGCAGCTTTTTTACGAGGCGCTGGTGCTTGTGGCTTCAGCTCTTCTTGGCGACCACCAATTACTTCGCCTTTGAAGATCCAAACCTTTACACCGATCACACCGTAAGTGGTGTGAGCTTCGTAGTTGGCATAGTCGATGTCGGCACGCAGGGTGTGCAGTGGCACACGACCTTCGCGATACCATTCAGTACGTGCGATTTCAGCACCGCCGAGACGACCGCTCACTTGGATTTTGATGCCTTTGGCACCAATGCGCATGGCGTTCTGTACAGCGCGCTTCATGGCGCGACGGAACATTACACGACGCTCCAGCTGCTGAGCTACGCTCTGCGCAACCAGCATACCGTCGAGTTCCGGCTTGCGGATCTCTTCGATATTGATGTGCACAGGCACACCCATTTGCTTGGTCAGGTCCTGACGCAGTTTCTCAACATCTTCACCTTTCTTCCCGATAACGATACCTGGACGAGCGGTGTGGATGGTGATGCGTGCAGTTTGGGCCGGACGATGGATATCGATACGGCTTACGGACGCGCTTTTTAGTTTGTCTTGGAGGTATTCACGCACCTTCAGATCAGCGAACAAGTAGTCCGCATAAGTCCGACCGTCTGCGTACCAGACGGAGGTGTGCTCCTTGACGATTCCCAGGCGAATGCCAATGGGATGTACTTTCTGACCCATCTCTTCGACTCCGTTACTTGTCAGCAACCTTGACAGTGATATGGCAAGACCGCTTGACGATGCGATCAGCACGGCCTTTGGCACGTGGCATGATGCGCTTCAGCGAACGCCCTTCGTTGACGAAAACGGTGCTGACCTTCAGGTCATCAACGTCTGCGCCTTCGTTATGCTCGGCGTTGGCTACGGCCGACTCCAGCACTTTTTTCATGATCTCGGCGGCTTTCTTACTGCTGAAAGCCAACAGGTTGAGCGCTTCGCCCACCTTCTTCCCGCGGATCTGGTCGGCGACCAAGCGGGCTTTCTGGGCGGAGATTCGAGCGCCCGACAACTTAGCGGCTACTTCCATTTCCTTACCCCTTAACGCTTGGCTTTCTTGTCTGCCACGTGCCCGCGATAAGTGCGGGTACCGGCGAACTCGCCCAGTTTGTGGCCGACCATGTCTTCGTTTACGAGAACTGGGACGTGCTGACGACCGTTGTGTACAGCGATGGTCAGACCGACCATTTGTGGCAGGATCATCGAACGACGCGACCAAGTCTTAATTGGTTTGCGATCGTTCTTTTCCGCCGCCACTTCGATCTTCTTCAGTAGGTGAAGATCAATAAAAGGACCTTTTTTCAGAGAACGTGGCACTGTCGTATCCCTCTATTTACTTGCGACGACGGACGATCATTTTGTCGGTACGCTTATTACCACGAGTCTTCGCGCCCTTAGTCGGGAAGCCCCATGGCGATACCGGATGACGACCACCAGAGGTACGACCTTCACCACCACCATGTGGGTGGTCAACCGGGTTCATGGCAACACCACGAACGGTTGGGCGAACGCCACGCCAGCGCTTGGCACCAGCTTTACCCAGCGAACGCAGGCTGTGCTCGGAGTTCGAGACTTCGCCCAGGGTCGCACGGCACTCAGCCAGTACTTTACGCATTTCACCGGAACGCAGACGCAGGGTCACGTAAACGCCTTCACGAGCGATCAGCTGAGCCGAAGCACCAGCGGAACGAGCGATCTGTGCGCCTTTACCTGGCTTCAGTTCGATGCCGTGTACGGTAGAACCGACTGGAATGTTGCGCAGTTGCAGAGCGTTACCTGGCTTGATTGGAGCCAGGGCACCCGCGATCAGCGTGTCGCCAGCACTCACGCCTTTAGGGGCGATGATGTAGCGGCGTTCGCCGTCTGCGTAGCAGAGCAGTGCGATGTGAGCAGTACGGTTTGGATCGTATTCGATACGCTCGACAGTGGCGACGATGCCATCTTTGTCGTTGCGACGGAAATCGACCATACGGTAATGCTGCTTATGACCACCACCGATGTGACGAGTGGTAATACGGCCATTATTGTTACGACCACCAGACTTCGATTTTTTCTCGAGCAGCGGTGCGTGAGGAGCGCCTTTATGCAGCTCCTGGTTGACCACCTTGACCACAAAACGGCGGCCAGGGGAAGTCGGTTTGCATTTAACGATTGCCATGATGCACCCCTTCCTTACTCAGCACTGCTGCTGAAATCGAGATCTTGGCCTGGCTGAAGGGAGATAACTGCCTTCTTCCAGTCATTACGCTTGCCCAGACCGCGAGCGGTGCGCTTGCTCTTACCCAGAACGTTCAGGGTAGTAACACGCTCAACTTTCACGCTGAACAGGCTTTCGACGGCCTTCTTGATTTCCAGCTTGGTTGCGTCAGTAGCAACCTTGAAAACGAACTGGCCTTTCTTGTCTGCCAGAACCGTAGCCTTCTCGGAAACGTGCGGGCCAAGCAGAACTTTAAATACGCGTTCCTGGTTCATCCCAGCAGCTCCTCGAATTTCTTCACGGCCGACACGGTGATCAACACCTTGTCGTATGCGATCAGACTAACTGGATCGGAACCTTGCACGTCACGTACATCTACGTGTGGCAGGTTGCGAGCAGCCAGGTACAGGTTCTGATCAACAGCGTCCGACACGATCAGAACGTCGGTCAGGCTCATGTTGCTCAGTTTGCCCAGCAGGTCTTTGGTTTTCGGAGTTTCAACTGCGAAATCCTGAACCACGACCAGACGATCAGTACGCACCAGCTCAGCAAGGATGGAACGCATTGCTGCGCGATACATCTTCTTGTTCAGCTTCTGGGAGTGATCCTGTGGACGAGCTGCGAAAGTGGTGCCGCCGCCGCGCCAGATTGGGCTACGGATAGTACCGGCACGAGCACGGCCAGTACCTTTCTGACGCCATGGGCGCTTACCGCCACCACGAACGTCGGAACGGGTCTTTTGCTGCTTGCTACCTTGACGGCCGCCGGCCATGTAGGCCACGACTGCTTGGTGAACCAGCGTCTCGTTGAATTCGCCGCCAAATGTCAGTTCGGAAACTTCGATCGCTTGAGCGTCATTTACATTTAATTGCATGTCAGCTTCCCCTTAACCGCGAGCCTTGGCTGCTGGACGTACAACCAGGTTGCCGCCAGTAGCGCCAGGAACAGCACCCTTGACCAGCAACAGATTGCGTTCAGCGTCCACGCGCACTACTTCCAGGGACTGCACGGTCACGCGCTCAGCGCCCATATGACCGGACATTTTTTTGCCCTTGAATACACGACCAGGAGTCTGGCACTGGCCGATAGAGCCTGGGACGCGGTGGGATACGGAGTTACCGTGGGTGTTATCTTGCCCGCGGAAATTCCAACGCTTGATCGTACCCTGGAAGCCTTTACCTTTGGACTGACCGGTTACATCAACCAGTTGACCAGCAGCGAAGATTTCAGCGTTGATCAGATCGCCGGCCTGGTACTCGCCTTCTTCAAGGCGGAATTCCATTACGGTACGACCAGCGGCAACGTTCGCCTTGGCGAAGTGGCCAGCCTGAGCAGCTGTTACACGGGAAGCACGACGCTCGCCGACAGTGACTTGCACTGCACGATAGCCATCGGTTTCTTCAGTTTTGAACTGGGTGACGCGATTCGGCTCGATCTCAATGACCGTGACCGGAATGGAGACACCTTCTTCGGTGAAAATACGGGTCATACCCGCTTTACGACCGACTACACCAATAGTCATGTTGTAAACCTCATGAGTGTACGGGGCTTTCACCCGCTATGGCCGCCCATTTCAGAGCGTTACACGACCAAGACCGAGTCTTAGCCGAGGCTGATCTGCACTTCCACACCGGCCGCAAGATCAAGCTTCATAAGTGCATCAACGGTTTTATCCGTTGGCTGGACGATGTCCAGAACGCGCTTATGAGTGCGGATCTCGTACTGGTCACGCGCGTCTTTGTTGACGTGCGGAGAAACCAGAACGGTGAACCGCTCTTTACGGGTAGGCAGTGGAATTGGACCACGCACTTGAGCACCAGTACGTTTCGCGGTTTCCACGATTTCCTGGGTTGATTGGTCGATCAGGCGATGGTCAAAAGCCTTCAACCTGATACGGATTTGCTGATTTTGCATTGGATTTCAGACTCCGGCTGCTATTCCCACCGGGCGCAATACGCCCGTTAAAAGGAGGCGCAATTCTATAGACGCCCCAGATAGGTGTCAACCCAATAAAAAAGCCCCCGCTAAGCGGGGGCTTTTTCAACTCATCAAAGCTGACTCAATAAAGAGATCACTCGATGATTTTAGCTACGACGCCAGCACCAACGGTACGGCCGCCTTCACGGATTGCGAAACGCAGACCGTCTTCCATCGCGATGGTTTT
>NZ_JBXAIV010000007.1:143163-333349 GCF_058796615.1 Pseudomonas sp. GW823-FHT04A03 | reverse complement strand
AACCGTAGGCGATGCCCCCGGATCGATCCCGGAGCGAAGGAACCCCGAGCCTCAGCGAGGGGCCGTACGTCAGGGTTGGAGACCTTTTGGTTACTTTTGGGGCGTTTGCCAAAAGTGACCCGCCGTAAGGGCGGAACCCTGAGAAGCCGTTACCGCAGCAACGGATATTCACACCAAACGAACAGACAATAAAAAGGCGCCCGAAGGCGCCTTTTCACTTACCAGCCATCAGGCCATTTCCGCGGTGGTCTCAAAGTCAAACGTCAACTCACCATCCTTGATGTCGATGTGAACCACACCGCCATGCTCGGCCAGCTCGCCAAACAGAATCTCCTCCGCCAGCGGACGCTTGATCTTGTCCTGGATCAGACGCGCCATCGGACGAGCGCCCATGGCCGAATCGTAACCACCGGCCGCCAGCCAGCTGCGCGCCGCATCGGTAACTTCCAGAAGCACACGCTTGTCTTCCAGTTGCGCCTGAAGCTCGGTGAGGAACTTGTCCACCACGCTTTTGATAACCTCATGACTGAGGCGACCAAACTGAATGATGGTATCCAGACGGTTGCGGAATTCCGGCGTGAAGCTCTTCTTGATCACTTCCATCGCATCGGACGAGTGGTCCTGATGGGTGAAACCGATCGAAGCGCGCGCCGCCGTTTCAGCACCGGCGTTGGTGGTCATGATCACGATCACGTTGCGGAAGTCCGCCTTGCGCCCGTTGTTGTCGGTCAGCGTGCCGTGGTCCATCACCTGCAGCAGCAGGTTGAAGACTTCCGGATGCGCCTTCTCGATTTCATCGAGCAGCAATACGCAATGCGGCTGCTTGGTGATCGCTTCGGTCAACAGACCGCCCTGGTCGAAACCGACATAACCCGGAGGCGCACCGATCAGACGCGATACGGTGTGGCGCTCCATGTACTCGGACATGTCGAAGCGAACCAGTTCGATCCCCAACGCCTTGGCCAATTGACGCGCGGCTTCGGTTTTACCAACACCGGTCGGTCCTGCGAACAGGAACGAACCGACAGGCTTGTCAGGCGATTTGAGACCGGCACGGGACAGCTTGATCGCAGTCGACAGCGAATCGATCGCCGCGTCTTGACCAAACACCGTCAGCTTCAGGTCACGCTCAAGGTTGCGCAGCAGTTCCTTGTCGGAGCTGGTGACGTGCTTCGGCGGAATCCGCGCGATTTTCGCAACGATGTCCTCGACCTCAGGCACTTCGATGCGCTTCACACGCTTCTCGACCGGTTGCAGACGCTGGTAGGCGCCCGCCTCGTCGATCACGTCAATGGCCTTGTCCGGCATGTGCCGGTCATTGATGTAGCGCGAAGCCAGTTCCGCAGCGGCGCGCAGCGACTCATCGCTGTATTCGATGTTGTGATGCTGCTCGAAACGCCCTTTCAGGCCGCGCAGGATACCGATGGTGTCTTCCACCGACGGCTCGACGACATCGACCTTCTGGAAGCGACGTGCCAGGGCACGGTCTTTTTCGAAGATGCCACGGAATTCCTGGAACGTGGTCGAGCCGATGCAGCGAATGTCGCCAGACGACAGCAGTGGTTTGAGCAGGTTCGAGGCATCCATCACGCCACCGGACGCAGCACCCGCACCGATGATGGTGTGGATCTCGTCGATGAACAGGATCGCCTGCGGACGTTTTTTCAGTTCGTTGAGCAACGCCTTGAAGCGCTTCTCGAAATCACCGCGATACTTGGTGCCCGCGAGCAGAGCGCCCAGATCGAGGGAATAAACGACGCTGTTGGCCAGCAGGTCCGGCACCTGGTTGTCGACAATACGCTTGGCCAGACCTTCGGCAATCGCGGTTTTACCCACGCCCGCCTCGCCTACCAGCAGCGGGTTGTTTTTGCGACGGCGCGCGAGAATCTGCGCGACACGCTCGACTTCCGTTTCACGCCCGACCAGCGGATCAATCCGGCCCTGGCGTGCGAGTTCGTTGAGGTTGCTGGCATAAGCGTCCAGCGGATTGCCTGAAGAAGAAGACTCACCGCCCTCGTCGTCCTGCATATCTTGTTCACCTTCAGAGTGATCGCCATGCCCCGGCACTTTGGAAATGCCGTGGGCGATATAGTTGACGACATCAATGCGTGCAACGCTCTGCTGTTTCAGCAGGAACACCGCCTGACTCTCTTGCTCACTGAAGATTGCAACCAGCACGTTGGCGCCGGTCACTTCGCGTTTGCCCGAGCTCTGCACATGAAAGACAGCACGTTGCAGCACACGCTGGAAGCCCAGGGTTGGCTGGGTTTCGCGATCCTCGTCATGGACGGGGATCAGTGGCGTGGTGGAGTCGATGAACTCCTGCAGGTCGTGCTTGAGTTTGTCGAGGTTTGCGCCGCAGGCACGCAATACGGTGGCGGCAGCCTCATTGTCCAATAGGGCCAGCAGCAGGTGTTCGACGGTCATGAATTCATGACGCTTCGAACGTGCCTCCTTGAAGGCAAGATTGAGGGTGACTTCGAGCTCGCGGTTTAACATAGCTTCACCTCATACCCAAGTGGTCGGCGATTAACCGTCCTTCTCGATTTCACAGAGTAGCGGATGCTGGCTTTCCCTGGCGTACTGGTTGACCTGCATGGCCTTTGTCTCGGCGATGTCGCGGGTAAACACTCCACATACTGCCCGCCCTTCTGTGTGGACGGCCAGCATGACCTTGGTCGCCAGCTCGCGATTCAGGTTAAAAAACACCTCGAGCACTTCGACGACGAAATCCATCGGTGTGTAGTCATCATTAAACAAAACCACCTTGTACATCGGCGGCGCCTGTAACGCAGGCTTTGCTTCCTGAACAGCAACGCCTGCCGAATCGTCGTCGTGCTCCTGTGGAAGATCCTTTTGGAGAAGCGGGCGATCCTGATTGAATGTTAGTCGAATCTGGCTGATTGCATGCATGGAAAGAAAGGTTCGTCAGTTGTGCAAATACAGTGGTGGGGGCGGCTTGACACGTTTTCAACTCCGACTGCCCGGTCACCTTGACTATCGGGAAAACGGTGTTACAACCAATAGAACCCACAGTGGGGAAAAAAGATCCGCGGAGTCAATCTTTTTAACGGATTCGACTGCGGATGAATTGGATGATACTCCAGCGATGGAGACTGTTGCAGAGGGATTTGAGCATGGCTGTCGGCAAGGTGAAATGGTTCAACAATGCCAAGGGGTTCGGTTTCATAAACACCGACTCCCGCGAGGGGAAGGACGAGGACGGCAAGGAGATCGATTTCTTTGCCCACTATTCCGCCATTGAAATGGACGGATACAAAACCCTCAAAGCCGGGCAAATCGTCAAATTCGAGATCGTGCAAGGGCCCAAAGGCCTGCATGCCACAAAAATTCAGAATGTCGAAGCCGCAAAAGATGCCGCCTCGTCACCCGCTCAGCACCAGTCAGTGACCAGCTGAAGCAACCCAACACCTGCCAGAAAACAAACCGCCCGGCTCGATCACTCGAGCCGGGCGGTTTCGTTGCAGCTGCCGTTCTTACATGTGCTTGATCAGCGCTTCACCGAAGCCCGAAGAAGACACCAGCGTGGCGCCTTCCATCAGACGTTCGAAGTCGTAGGTCACGGTCTTGGCCTTGATCGCGCCATTGGTGCCCTTGATGATCAGGTCAGCCGCCTCGGTCCAGCCCAGGTGGCGCAGCATCATCTCGGCCGACAGAATCACCGAACCCGGGTTGACCTGGTCCTTGCCGGCATACTTCGGCGCGGTGCCGTGGGTCGCCTCGAACATGGCTACGGTGTCGGACAGGTTGGCACCCGGCGCGATACCGATACCGCCTACTTCCGCCGCCAGGGCGTCAGACAGGTAGTCACCGTTGAGGTTGAGGGTGGCGATCACATCGTATTCGGCCGGACGCAGCAGGATCTGCTGGAGCATGGCGTCGGCGATGGCGTCCTTGACGACGACTTCACGGCCGGTTTTCGGGTTCTTGAATTTCATCCATGGGCCGCCATCGAGCAGCTCGGCGCCGAATTCTTCCTTCGCCACCTCGTAGCCCCAGTCCTTGAAGGCACCTTCGGTGAATTTCATGATGTTGCCCTTGTGCACGATGGTCAGCGACTTGCGATCGTTGTCCACCACGTATTGCAGAGCCTTGCGCACCAGACGCTTGGTGCCTTCTTTCGAAACCGGCTTGATGCCGATGCCGCAGTCCTGGTCGAAACGGATCTTGGTGACGCCCATTTCTTCTTTCAGGAACTTGATGACCTTGGTGGCCTCAGGGGAGCCGGCCTTCCATTCGATACCGGCATAAATGTCTTCGGAGTTTTCGCGGAAGATCACCATGTCGACGTCGCCAGGCTTTTTCACCGGGCTCGGTACGCCTTCGAACCACACCACAGGGCGCAGGCAGACATAGAGATCGAGCTGTTGGCGCAGGGCAACGTTGAGGGAACGGATGCCGCCACCGACCGGAGTGGTCAGCGGGCCTTTGATGGAAACGACGTAATCTTTAACGGCGTCCAGGGTTTCCTGGGGCAGCCAGGTGTCCTGGTCATAAACCTGAGTTGCTTTTTCGCCAGCATAAACCTCCATCCAGGAAATCTTGCGCTTGCCCCCGTAGGCTTTTTCTACGGCAGCATCAACCACTTTGATCATCACAGGGCTGACGTCGACGCCAATGCCGTCACCTTCGATGAAGGGAATGATCGGGTTATCAGGGACATTGAGAGAATGGTCTGCGTTGACGGTGATTTTGTCGCCGACGGCTGGAACCTGAATCTTCTTGTAACCCATGCTGAACTCCATTGTTTGGATTGAACATCTGGCTTGGTTCGAGCGTAACCCAGTTGAATCAACACGCAAACCCTCTGTTCCGGGCGCGACCACATCTCGTTTCGTACAAGCCTGAAAGCAAAGGGAAAAGCGCCAATCTCAAGCATTCACGGCGACTCTACGCCCCACCCCGCCCTGCGACCTTTAGACCAATGGACGAGAATCGTTGCATATGAACCATCGGCAGATTGCCAGCTACCTATGTATAATGCCGCCCGCTGACCAAAGGGTCACGACGGCTGGCCTCTCTAGCACGAGACTTTCCGCCTGATTGGTCGGGTTGTTACCGCAGTCCGACTGCTTGACGCTCTACTGATGCACCCAACATCACCGCGAAGATTCTCGACATTCGGTTCATGGATGACTTTGAACGAACGCGCTTACCCGGCGCCCCTCGAGTTTCTGCGCACGCTTTAGCAAAGAAGAGAGAGTTAATCCGAATATGCCCACCCGCTCGAAGATCATCTATACCTTCACCGACGAAGCTCCAGCCCTCGCCACCTATTCCCTGCTGCCGATCATCGAGGCTTACACCGCCTCGGCCGATATCGCCGTGGAAACCCGCGATATCTCTCTTGCAGCACGTATTCTGGCCAGCTTCCCCGAGCAACTGGGCGACAAAGCCGTAGCCGACCACCTCGCCGAACTGGGCGACCTGGCCGTTACGCCTGAAGCCAACATCATCAAGCTGCCGAACATCAGCGCCTCGGTTCCGCAACTGCAAGCCGCGATCAAAGAACTGCAAGCCCAGGGCTACAACCTGCCGGACTACCCGGAAACCGTGACCAGCGACGCCGACAAAGACGCCAAGGCGCGCTACGACAAGGTCAAGGGCAGCGCCGTGAACCCGGTTCTGCGCGAAGGCAACTCCGACCGTCGCGCTCCGCTGTCGGTCAAGAACTACGCTCGCAAGCACCCGCACAAAATGGGCGCCTGGGCCAAGGACTCCAAGTCCCACGTCGCTCACATGAGCACCGGCGATTTCTACGGCAGCGAAAAAGCTGCCCTGATCGACGCCGCTGACGCCGTGAAGATCGAGCTGATCGCCAAAGACGGCACCGCCACCGTCCTGAAAGAAAAAACCACCGTTCAGGCGGGCGAGATCCTTGACTGCTCCGTGATGAGCAAAAAGGCCCTGCGCGCGTTCATCGCCGCTGAAATCGACAGCGCCAAGCAACAAGGCGTGCTGCTGTCGGTTCACCTGAAAGCCACCATGATGAAGGTCTCCGACCCGATCATGTTCGGCCAGATCGTTGCCGAGTTCTACAAGGACGCCCTGACCAAGCACGCCGACGTGCTGGCAGAAATCGGCTTCAACCTGAACAACGGCATCGGCGACCTGTACGCCCGCATCAAATCCCTGCCGGCCGAGCAGCAAGCCCAGATCGAAGCTGACGTGCAGGCGGTCTACGCCGTTCGCCCGTCGCTGGCGATGGTCAACTCCGACAAAGGCATCACCAACCTGCACGTGCCGAGCGACGTTATCGTCGACGCCTCGATGCCGGCCATGATCCGTGACTCCGGCAAGATGTGGGGCACCGACGGCCAGCTGCACGACACCAAGGCTGTGATCCCGGATCGCTGCTACGCCACCATCTACCAGGCCGTGATCGAAGATTGCAAAGCCAATGGCGCTTTCGATCCGACCACCATGGGCAGCGTGCCAAACGTTGGCCTGATGGCTAAAAAGGCTGAAGAATACGGCTCCCACGACAAGACCTTCCAGATCAAGGCCGACGGCGTGGTTCGCGTGACCGACAGCAAAGGCACCCTGCTGATGGAACAGGCTGTTGAAGCCGGCGACATCTTCCGCATGTGCCAGACCAAAGACGCGCCGATCCAGGACTGGGTCAAACTGGCCGTCAACCGCGCTCGTGCAAGCGCAACTCCAGCCATTTTCTGGCTGGACCCGATGCGCGCCCACGACGGTGTGGTGATCGAAAAGGTTCAGGCTTACCTGAAGGATCACGACACCGCCGGTCTGGACATCCAGATCATGGCGCCGGTCGATGCCATGAAATACACCCTGCAGCGCACCCGCGAAGGCAAGGACACCATTTCGGTGACCGGCAACGTACTGCGCGACTACCTGACCGACCTGTTCCCGATCATGGAACTGGGCACCAGCGCCAAGATGCTGTCGATCGTGCCGCTGATGAACGGCGGTGGCCTGTTCGAAACCGGCGCCGGCGGTTCGGCTCCGAAGCACGTGCAGCAACTGGTCGAAGAGAACTTCCTGCGTTGGGATTCGCTGGGTGAATTCCTGGCCCTGGCCGCTTCTCTCGAGCACCTGGGTGTGAACTACAACAACCCGAAAGCGCTGGTGCTGTCCAAGACTCTGGACCAGGCCACTGGCCAGTTCCTTGACAACAACAAGTCGCCATCGCGCAAAGTCGGCAATATCGACAACCGCGGCAGCCACTTCTACCTGGCAATGTACTGGGCACAAGCCCTGGCCGCCCAGACCGAAGACGCTGCACTGCAAGCGCAGTTCGCGACTCTGGCCAAGACCCTGACCGAGAACGAAGCGACCATCGTCGCCGAGCTCAACGCCGTTCAAGGCAAGCCAGTGGACATCGGCGGTTACTACCACGCCAATGCCGAGCTGATCAGCAAGGCGATGCGCCCAAGCGCAACCCTCAACGCGGCCATCGCTGCGCTGGTATAAGGTTGTAAAGGGAACATCACAAACCCCGGCCATGCGCCGGGGTTTGTGTTTCTGCCTTTCGCCCAGGAGATTCAATCTATGCAATGGCTCCCCCACATCACCGTCGCCACCATCGTCGAGGACAACGGTCGTTTTCTGATGGTCGAGGAACACAAGGCCGGGCGTAACGTGCTCAATCAGCCCGCCGGTCATCTGGATCCGGACGAAACCCTGATCGAAGCCGCCGTGCGCGAAACCCTCGAAGAAACCGGTTGGGACGTCGAGCCCACTGCTGTGGTCGGCATTTATCTGTACACCGCCCCGAGCAACGGCGTGACCTACCAGCGCGTGTGCTTCAGCGCCAAAGCCGTGAAACATCACCCGGATTACCAGCTGGACGACGGCATCGTCGGCGCCAAGTGGCTGACCCGCGAGGAATTAATCAAGCAGCGCGAGCACTGGCGCAGCGAGCTGATCATCCGCTGCATCGACGATTATCTGGCCGGCAATCGCTTCGGCCTCGAACTGATCCGCCCTTCCCTTTAGCCTTGAGGCCGTGAGCCTGATAGAATCGCGTCCTTTTTCAAGACACTCATTGAATCCCTATGCGTGATCCAGCCCCTTCTGACACATCCAAGAAGCGCGTCATTGTCGGCATGTCCGGCGGCGTGGACTCTTCCGTTTCCGCTCTCCTGCTGATCGAGCAGGGCTATGAAGTGGAAGGCCTGTTCATGAAGAACTGGGAAGAAGACGACGGAACGGAATACTGCACCGCCATGGACGACCTGGCGGATGCCCAGGCCGTGTGCGACAAGATCGGTATCAAGCTGCACACCGCCAACTTCGCCGCCGAGTACTGGGATAACGTGTTCGAGCACTTCCTGGCCGAATACAAGGCCGGCCGCACGCCGAACCCGGACATCCTGTGTAACCGCGAGATCAAGTTCAAGGCGTTCCTCGACTACGCCATGATGCTCGGCGCCGACCTGATCGCCACCGGTCACTACGTGCGCCGCCGCGACATCGATGGCCGCACCGAGCTGCTCAAAGGCCTGGACCCGAACAAGGATCAGAGCTACTTCCTGCACGCTGTCGGCGGCGAACAGATCGCCAAGACCCTGTTCCCGGTCGGCGAACTGGAAAAGCCGGAAGTCCGCGCGATTGCCGAGAAATACGAGCTGGCCACCGCCAAGAAGAAGGATTCCACCGGGATCTGCTTCATCGGCGAGCGCCGTTTCAGCGATTTCCTCAAGCAATACCTGCCGGCGCAACCGGGCGAGATAAAGACCACCGAAGGTGAAGTCATCGGCCGTCACCACGGCTTGATGTACCACACCATCGGTCAGCGCCAGGGCCTGGGCATCGGCGGTCTGAAAGACGCCGGCGACGAGCCGTGGTACGTGCTGCGCAAGGATCTGGACACCAACGAGCTGATTGTCGGTCAGGGCAACAACCATCCGTGGCTGTTCTCCAGCGCCCTGCTCGCTTCGGAAATCTATTGGGTCAACCCGATCGACCTGAGCCAGCCGCTGCGCCTGACCGCCAAGGTTCGTTATCGCCAGAGCGATCAGGCCTGCACGCTGGAAAAAACCGAGACCGGCTATCGCGCCGTGTTCGACGAGCCGCAACGCGCGGTCACACCGGGCCAGTCGGTAGTGTTTTATGACGGTGAAATCTGCCTCGGTGGCGGCGTGATCGAAGTCGCCGAGCCGTGGAGCGGCCAGGCATGAGCCCGACTCAGGAGCAATTGACCGCTCTGGGCGGCGTGTTTCTCGCCGCCGTGCTGGTCGACCGGATCGCCAAGACCGGCCAGACCAACGAGGCCGGCCTGAGCTGCATGCTCGGCAGCCTGCTGGTTCGCGACCCGAAAGACACCCTGGATGTTTACGGCGGCGACGACATCAATCTGCGCGAGGGTTACCGCGCGCTGATCGGCGCCCTCGAGCGCGACCCGAGCACCTTGCAGCGCGAGCCGCTGCGTTATGCGCTGTCGATGCTCGGCCTTGAGCGGCAACTGGCCAAGCGCAACGACATGCTCGACGTGATCGGCAAGCGCTTGCCGCAGATCCAGTCGCAGGTCGAGCATTTCGGCCCGGCCCACGAAAACGTGATCGCGGCCTGCGGTGCGCTGTATCAGGACACCCTGAGCACGCTGCGCCAACGCATTCAGGTGCACGGTGACATGCGCAACCTGCAGCAGCCGAGCAACGCCTCGAAGATCCGTGCCCTGCTGCTCGCCGGCATTCGCTCGGCACGCCTGTGGCGCCAGCTCGGCGGTCACCGCTGGCAGTTGGTCGTCAGCCGACGCAAATTGCTCAAAGAGCTGTATCCGTTGATGCGCAGCGAGTAAATCGTCGCGCAATAAAAGCTTTGTAGTCTGTAACGCGTAATACGCCGGTCAGTTGGCGACGGACCGGCGGATTTTTTCATGTATGATACGCGCCCCATTTCGTTGCCCGACTGTCCGAGAACACCCCATGCAGCTCTCTTCGCTCACTGCGGTTTCCCCTGTTGACGGCCGCTACGCCGGCAAAACCCAGGCCCTGCGCCCAATTTTCAGCGAGTACGGTCTGATCCGTGCCCGCGTTCTGGTTGAGGTGCGCTGGCTCCAGCGCCTGGCCGCTCACGCCGGCATCCCGGAAGTGCCAGCCTTCTCCGCCGAAGCCAACGCCGTTCTGAATGAACTGGCCGAGAACTTCTCGCTGGAGCACGCCGAGCGCGTGAAAGAGATCGAGCGCACCACCAACCACGACGTAAAAGCGATCGAATACCTGCTCAAAGAGCAAGCGGCCAAGCTGCCTGAGCTGGCCAAGGTCAGCGAATTCATCCACTTCGCCTGCACCAGCGAGGACATCAACAACCTGTCCCACGCCCTGATGCTGCGCGAAGGCCGTGACGACGTGATGTTGCCGCTGATGCGCCAGACTGCCAACGCCATCCGCGAACTGGCCATCCGCTTCGCCGACGTGCCAATGCTGTCGCGTACCCACGGTCAGCCGGCTTCGCCGACTACCCTGGGTAAAGAGCTGGCGAACGTGGTTTACCGTCTGGAGCGTCAGATCGCTCAGGTCGCTGCCGTTCCACTGCTGGGCAAGATCAACGGCGCTGTCGGCAACTACAACGCTCACCTGTCGGCCTACCCGCAGATCGACTGGGAAGCCAACGCCCGCGCCTTCATCGAAGACGAGCTGGGTCTGGGCTTCAACCCGTACACCACGCAGATCGAGCCGCACGACTACATCGCCGAGCTGTTCGACGCCATTGCGCGCTTCAACACCATTCTGATCGACTTCGACCGTGACATCTGGGGCTACATCTCCCTGGGTTACTTCAAGCAGCGCACCATCGCCGGCGAAATCGGTTCGTCGACCATGCCGCACAAGGTCAACCCGATCGACTTCGAAAACTCCGAAGGCAACCTGGGCATCGCCAACGCACTGTTCCAGCACCTGGCGAGCAAACTGCCGATCTCCCGCTGGCAGCGCGACCTGACCGACTCCACCGTTCTGCGTAACCTCGGCGTCGGCTTCGCCCACAGCGTGATCGCGTACGAAGCGAGCCTCAAAGGCATCAGCAAGCTCGAGCTGAACGCTGACAAGATCGCTGCCGATCTGGACGCTTGCTGGGAAGTCCTGGCCGAGCCGATCCAGACCGTGATGCGCCGCTACAACATCGAAAACCCGTACGAGAAGCTGAAAGAACTGACTCGCGGCAAGGGCATCAGCCCTGAAGCGCTGCAGACTTTCATCGATGGCCTGGACATGCCGGCCGCTGCGAAAGCCGAGCTCAAGCAACTAACCCCGGCCAACTACATCGGCAACGCTGTAGCGCAAGCCAAACGCATCTGATCGACTGCTTGACCCGTTTGAGACGCCCGGCCGCGCCGGGCGTTTTTATTCCCGTCTGAAAAATGCTTTTTTTCAATAGGTTACATATGAATCCCGATATTCCTCTTCAACTTCTGGGTGGTCTTACGGCGCGCGAATTCATGCGCGATTACTGGCAGAAAAAACCACTGCTGATCCGTCAGGCGATTCCTGATTTCGAAAGCCCGATCGACGCCGACGAGCTCGCCGGCCTGGCCCTGGAAGAAGAAGTCGAATCGCGTCTGGTGATCGAGCACGGCGAGCGTCCATGGGAACTGCGTCGCGGCCCGTTCGCCGAAGACGAATTCAGCAAACTGCCGGAACGCGAGTGGACCCTGCTAGTGCAGGCGGTCGATCAGTTCGTGCCGGAAGTCAGCGAGCTGCTGGAAAACTTCCGCTTCCTGCCGAGCTGGCGCGTCGACGACGTGATGATTAGCTTCGCCGCCCCGGGTGGCAGCGTCGGCCCGCACTTCGACAACTACGACGTGTTCCTGCTGCAAGGTCACGGCAAGCGCAACTGGAAAATCGGCCAGATGTGCGACTCCGAAAGCCCGCTGCTGCAACACGCGGACCTGCGCATCCTCGCCGAATTCCACGAGACCGAAGAGTGGGTCCTGGAACCGGGCGACATGCTCTACCTGCCGCCGCGCCTGGCCCACTGCGGCGTTGCCGTCGATGACTGCATGACCTACTCGGTCGGCTTCCGCGCACCGAGCGCCGCTGAAGTGCTGACCCACTTCACCGACTTCCTCAGCCAGTTCCTGACTGACGAAGAGCGCTACACCGACGCCGACGCCAAACCGGTCAGCGATGACCCACATCAGATCCAGCACGATGCACTCGGCCGCCTGAAAGCGCTGCTCGCCGAGCACATGAGCGACGAACGCCTGCTACTGACCTGGTTCGGCCAGTACATGACCGAACCGCGTTATCCAGAACTGGTGGTCGGCCCGGAAGAAGTCGAGGAAGAAGACCTTCTTGGCGCGCTAGAAGACGGCGCCATCCTGATCCGCAACCCGAGCGCGCGCCTGGCGTGGTCGGACGTCGATGACGACCTGCTGCTGTTCGCCAGCGGCCAGAGCCGTTACCTGCCGGGCAAGCTGCGCGAACTGCTGAAGCTGATCTGCTCCGCCGACGCCCTGCACACCGACAACCTCGGTGACTGGCTGAGCGACGAAGACGGTCGCGGCCTGCTGTGCGAACTGGTCAAACAGGGAAGCCTGGGGTTCGCCGACGATGAATAAGATTCGCGTACGTGTTGCAGACTGGCAAAAGGACAACGCCGAGATCCGCCGCATTCGCGAAACGGTGTTCATTGCCGAACAATCGGTTCCACCCGAGCTTGAGTGGGACGCCGATGACGCTACGGCGGTGCATTTTCTGGCTTTCGAAGGCGACTTTCCGATCGGCACCGCACGCCTCTTGCCCGACGGGCATGTTGGCCGGGTTTCGGTACTGAAGGACTGGCGCGGCCTGAAGGTCGGCGATGCGCTGATGCAAGCGGTGATTGCCGAAGCGGAAGCTCGCGGCCTGAAGCAGCAGATGCTCAGCGCCCAGGTGCAGGCCACGGCGTTCTATGAGCGCCTGGGTTTCAACCTGGTCAGCGAGGAATTCCTCGAAGCCGGGATTCCACATGTCGATATGGTTCGTCATTCGGCATAACGCTTGATGTGCACCTCAAAACGCCCCGCCATCTCACGATGCCGGGGCGTTTTGCTGTCTACGATTCAACTTGCCCCACCCCGGGCCGACAAACTGGCAATATCAAGCCTTTCGAAAGCGGAGATAACGGACATGTCCCTACGCACCCTGCTCACCACCCTGCTGCTCGGCTGCAGTTTTTCGGTGATGGCAGCCACAGAAATCGTGCCCCTCAAATACCACACCAGCGCCGACATGCTGCCGGTGGCTCAGGACTTCATCGGCAAGGACGGCCAGGTCAGCGCCTATGGCAACCAACTGATCGTCAAGGCCGAGCCCGGCAAGATCGAAGAACTCAAGAACCTGCTCTCGCAGCTCGACACCGCGCCCAAGCGCCTGCTGATCACGGTCGACACCAACGAAAACAACGGTCGCGGAGATGAAGGCTATTCGGTCAACGGCGCGCAAACCCGCATCATCAGTCGCAGCACTGCCAGCCGTGATGGCGGCATTCAGCAGATCCAGGCCAGCGAAGGCGCACCGGCGCTGATCCAGGTCGGCCAGAGCGTGCCGATCACCAGCAGCCAGACCAACTCCTACGGCGATTACAGCAGCCAGACTCAATATCGCAACGTCACACAGGGTTTTTACGTCACCGCCAGCGTCACCGGCGAAACCGTTCATCTGGCGATCAGTACCAACCGTGACCGCATGAGCCAGGAACGTCCCGATGTAGTGAACGTGCAAAGCACCGACACAACTGTCACCGGACGCCTGGGCGAATGGATCACCCTCGCCGGCGTGAATCGCCAGACCCAGGCCGACAAACAGGGTCTGGCCCGCAGCTACTCGACTCAAGGCCGGGATGACATGACGCTGCGGGTGAAAGTCGACACGTTGGACTAAAGCACCAAAAACTGACTGATTAGTCGTATTAGACGAAAGATGTAGTGCTTGAAAAAAAGCACTACAAAACGTTTGACGAGCCAAAAAAGCGAAGGCATGATGGCCTCGCTCCCGCTAATCAGAGGCCCTGGCAAGGGCCTTCGAAGCGATGCTCGCAACCATCCCCGCGAGCCGTTTCGTGTCTGTACCGCCCACAAGGTGTGTTTGACGAGGTTGCCGACTGGAACGAAGTTGTCCCGAGGGACGGAAGCGTAATTAGGTAACCCGGCTTTACACTGTAGTTCGTATAAAGGCCCACGACGCCCGAATGCGCCCGCCAGTTCGCCTTTACCTGCTCACTTCCCCTCGAGCCCATCGTTCATCCCGTCGCCTGCCCCGCCGAACCCGACCTGACCACCTAAGCTTCTGGTCAGCGAGCGCAAGGAATTTTCCACCGCAGAACAACTTTTCATAAAGACGCGACGAGGTTTATCTCCATGGCACTGACACGCGAACAGCAAATTGCAGCCCTTGAAAAAGACTGGGCTGAAAACCCGCGCTGGAAAGGCGTGACTCGCAATTACTCCGCTGCTGACGTCGTCCGTCTGCGTGGCTCGGTTCAACCAGAGCACACCTTTGCAAAAATGGGCGCCGAAAAACTGTGGAACCTGGTCACCCAGGGTGCCAAGCCGTCCTTCCGCCCAGAGAAAGATTTCGTCAACTGCATGGGCGCCCTGACCGGCGGCCAGGCTGTGCAACAGGTTAAAGCCGGTATCCAGGCGATCTACCTGTCGGGCTGGCAAGTCGCTGCGGACAACAACTCCGCCGAATCGATGTACCCGGATCAGTCGCTGTACCCGGTGGACTCGGTTCCAACCGTGGTCAAGCGCATCAACAACTCGTTCCGTCGTGCCGACCAGATCCAGTGGAAAGCCGGCAAGAACCCGGGCGACGATGGCTACATCGACTACTTCGCGCCAATCGTGGCTGACGCCGAAGCCGGTTTCGGCGGCGTACTGAACGCCTACGAGCTGATGAAGAGCATGATCGAAGCAGGCGCCGCCGGCGTTCACTTCGAAGACCAGCTGGCTTCCGTGAAGAAATGCGGCCACATGGGCGGCAAGGTTCTGGTTCCAACCCAGGAAGCCGTGCAGAAGCTGACCGCTGCTCGTCTGGCTGCCGACGTTGCCGGTGTACCGACCATCATCCTGGCCCGTACCGACGCCAACGCTGCCGACCTGCTGACTTCCGACTGCGACCCGTATGACCAGCCGTTCGTGACTGGCACCCGTACCCAGGAAGGTTTCTACAAGGTTCGTGCCGGTCTGGACCAGGCAATCGCCCGTGGCCTGGCCTACGCGCCGTACGCCGACCTGATCTGGTGCGAAACCGCCAAGCCGGACCTGGACGAAGCCCGTCGTTTCGCTGAAGCGATCAAGAAGGAATACCCGGACCAGATCCTGTCGTACAACTGCTCGCCTTCCTTCAACTGGAAGAAAAACCTGGACGACGCGACCATCGCCAAGTTCCAGCGCGAACTGTCCGCCATGGGTTACAAGCACCAGTTCATCACCCTGGCCGGCATTCACAACATGTGGCACAGCATGTTCAACCTGGCGCACGACTACGCCCGCAACGACATGACTGCCTACGTGAAGCTGCAAGAGCAGGAATTCGCTGACGCCGCCAAGGGTTACACCTTCGTGGCTCACCAGCAGGAAGTGGGCACTGGCTACTTCGACGACATGACCACCGTGATCCAGGGCGGCACGTCCTCGGTGACCGCGCTGACCGGTTCGACCGAAGAAGAACAGTTCCACTGATCGACTTCGCCTGAGCGAACGGCCTTTGCGGACCGTATAGAAAGCTAACCGCATTGCCGAAAAACTGACGCCCCGACTGGTTCGGGGCGTTTTTTTGCCTGCGGTTTTCCGGGCGCCTCAGGAATTGGCACAGCCTGTCAGGCAAAACATTGATCCAGAGCGGTATCCGCATCGCGAAAATCGGCTAAAACGGGCGCCGCCGCTACTTGCAGTAACGCGCATATAAGACAACTTCCCAACTACTGACCCGTTAAACAGTTACGAAACCACTCCAAACGATATTAATTATCATTTAGCGGCAACTATGTTCGTTACATTTCCTACAAAACATAATTCGTGAAATCCCGGCTAATGCCCGCAACGCATGGGCTGCGGGCCCTTTGAGGTGCGCTATGTCCTTATTCCAATAAATAATTTCGCTATAGGAATTTTACTTGCCGGGTGTTTAGCCATAAAATCAGCGCGATTGATTGCTGCGACATATCGTCACTGCCTTATTTCTTTATCAAGCTCAGAGACCTTTGCTCTCTGTTAAGGATTTCCAGCATGCCCGAAGCGACAGGACTCATGGCCCACAACTGGGGCTTTGCCATTTTCCTTCTGGGTGTAGTCGGCCTGTGTGCCTTCATGCTCGGCGTCTCCAGCCTCCTCGGGTCAAAAGCCTGGGGCCGCAGCAAAAACGAACCGTTCGAGTCCGGCATGCTACCTACCGGTGGCGCCCGCTTGCGGCTCTCAGCCAAATTCTATCTGGTCGCGATGCTGTTCGTGATCTTCGATATCGAAGCCCTCTTTCTCTTTGCATGGTCTGTGTCCGTCCGCGAAAGCGGCTGGACCGGATTCGTCGAAGCTCTCGTTTTCATAGCAATTCTGTTGGCAGGTCTTGTCTACCTGTTCCGAGTGGGCGCCCTTGACTGGGCTCCGGAAGCTCGTCGCAAGCGGCAGGCGAAGCTGAAACAATGAGGCTTTGGCAATGCAATACAATCTCACCAGAATCGACCCCGATGCTCCTAACGAGCAGTATCCGATCGGCCAGCGGGAAACCGTTTCCGATCCGTTAGAAGATCAAGTCCACAAAAACATTTTCATGGGCAAGCTGGAAGACGTGCTGAGTGGCGCGGTCAACTGGGGACGTAAGAACTCCCTGTGGCCGTACAACTTCGGTCTGTCGTGCTGCTATGTGGAAATGACCACCGCCTTCACGGCGCCCCACGACATCGCGCGCTTCGGCGCCGAAGTTATCCGGGCATCACCGCGTCAGGCCGACTTCATGGTTATCGCCGGGACCTGCTTCATCAAGATGGCGCCGATCATTCAGCGCCTGTACGAGCAGATGCTCGAGCCCAAGTGGGTGATCTCGATGGGTTCGTGCGCCAACTCCGGTGGCATGTACGACATCTACTCCGTGGTTCAGGGGGTGGACAAGTTCCTGCCCGTTGACGTCTACGTACCTGGCTGCCCGCCCCGTCCAGAAGCATTTCTGCAAGGCTTGATGCTGTTGCAGGAATCCATTGGCCAGGAGCGTCGCCCACTTTCCTGGGTCGTTGGCGATCAAGGCGTTTATCGCGCCGACATGCCTTCGCAGAAGGAACAGCGCCGCGAACAGCGAATCGCAGTCACCAACCTGCGCAGCCCTGACGAAGTCTGATCCAGTCTGTTTCAAAGAAACGAGAAGCTGGCTTCATTCTTTACGTTGACCGAAAGCGAAAAAATAACCATGACTACAGGCAGTGCTCTGTACATCCCGCCTTATAAGGCAGACGACCAGGATGTGGTCGTCGAACTGAACAACCGTTTTGGCGCCGAAGCGTTCACCGCTCAGCCGACCCGCACCGGCATGCCGGTGCTGTGGGTGGCTCGCGCCAGACTCGTCGAAGTCCTGACCTTCCTGCGCAACCTGCCCAAGCCGTATGTCATGCTCTATGACCTGCACGGCGTGGACGAGCGTCTGCGCACCAAGCGTCAAGGGCTGCCGAGCGGTGCCGACTTCACCGTGTTCTATCACCTCATGTCGCTGGAACGTAATAGTGACGTGATGATCAAGGTCGCCTTGTCCGAGAGCGACCTGAGCTTGCCGACCGTCACCAGCATCTGGCCGAACGCCAACTGGTACGAGCGTGAAGTCTGGGACATGTACGGCATCGACTTCAAAGGTCACCCGCACCTGTCGCGCATCATGATGCCGCCGACCTGGGAAGGTCACCCGCTGCGCAAGGACTTCCCGGCGCGCGCCACCGAATTCGATCCGTTCAGCCTGAACCTGGCCAAGCAGCAGCTTGAGGAAGAAGCCGCGCGCTTCCGTCCTGAAGACTGGGGCATGAAGCGTTCCGGGGCGAACGAGGACTACATGTTCCTCAACCTGGGCCCGAACCACCCTTCGGCTCACGGTGCGTTCCGCATCATCCTGCAACTGGACGGTGAAGAGATCGTCGATTGCGTTCCGGACATCGGTTACCACCACCGTGGCGCCGAGAAGATGGCCGAGCGTCAGTCCTGGCACAGCTTCATTCCGTACACCGACCGTATCGACTACCTCGGCGGCGTGATGAACAACCTGCCGTACGTGCTCTCGGTCGAGAAGCTGGCCGGCATCAAGGTGCCAGAGAAGGTCGACGTCATCCGCATCATGATGGCCGAGTTCTTCCGGATCACCAGCCACCTGCTGTTCCTGGGTACTTACATCCAGGACGTCGGCGCCATGACCCCGGTGTTCTTCACCTTCACCGACCGCCAGAAGGCGTACACGGTGATCGAAGCCATCACCGGTTTCCGTCTGCACCCGGCCTGGTACCGCATCGGTGGCGTCGCCCACGACCTGCCGCGCGGCTGGGAAAAACTGGTGAAAGACTTCGTTGAATGGCTGCCAAAGCGCCTCGACGAATACACCAAGGCCGCCCTGCAGAACAGCATCCTCAAAGGTCGTACCATCGGCGTTGCCCAGTACAACACCAAAGAGGCCCTGGAATGGGGCGTCACCGGTGCCGGCCTGCGTTCCACCGGTTGCGACTTCGACCTGCGTAAGGCGCGTCCGTACTCCGGCTACGAGAACTTCGAGTTCGAAGTGCCGCTGGCCGCCAACGGCGATGCCTACGACCGCTGCATGGTTCGCGTCGAAGAGATGCGTCAGAGCGTCAAGATCATCGACCAGTGCCTGCGCAACATGCCGGAAGGCCCGTACAAGGCGGATCACCCACTGACCACGCCGCCGCCGAAAGAGCGCACGCTGCAGCACATCGAAACCTTGATCACGCACTTCCTGCAGGTTTCGTGGGGCCCGGTCATGCCGGCCAACGAATCCTTCCAGATGATCGAAGCGACCAAGGGCATCAACAGTTATTACCTGACGAGCGACGGCGGCACCATGAGCTACCGTACCCGGATCCGCACTCCGAGCTTCCCGCATCTGCAACAGATCCCTTCGGTGATCAAAGGCAGCATGGTCGCGGACCTGATTGCGTACCTGGGTAGTATCGATTTCGTTATGGCCGACGTGGACCGCTAAGCATGAACAGCACGCTTATCCAGACAGACCGTTTCACCCTGAGTGAAACCGAGCGCTCGGCCATCGAGCACGAGCTGCATCACTACGAAGACCCGCGCGCGGCGTCGATCGAAGCCCTGAAGATCGTTCAGAAGGAACGCGGCTGGGTGCCGGACGGCGCCCTGTACGCCATCGGCGAGATCCTCGGCATCCCGGCCAGCGACGTTGAAGGCGTGGCCACGTTCTACAGCCAGATCTTCCGTCAGCCGGTCGGCCGTCACATCATTCGCGTCTGCGACAGCATGGTCTGCTACATCGGCGGCCACGAGTCGGTGGTCAGCGAAATCCAGAACAACCTGGGTATCGGCCTGGGTCAGACCACCGCCGACGGTCGTTTCACCCTGCTGCCGGTCTGCTGCCTCGGCAACTGCGACAAGGCACCGGCGCTGATGATCGATGACGACACCTTTGGCGATGTCCAGCCTGCCGGCGTCGCCAAACTGCTCGAGGGCTACGTATGACCCTGACTTCTTTCGGCCCGGCCAACCGCATCCAGCGTTCGGCCGAGACTCACCCGCTGACCTGGCGCCTGCGTGACGACGGCGAAGCCGTGTGGCTCGACGAGTACCAGGCCAAGAACGGTTACGCCGCTGCGCGCAAGGCCTTCGCCGACATGGATCAGGACGCCATCGTCCAGACCGTGAAAGACGCCGGCCTCAAAGGTCGCGGCGGTGCAGGCTTCCCCACTGGCGTGAAGTGGGGCCTGATGCCAAAGGACGAATCCATCAACATCCGCTACCTGCTGTGCAACGCGGATGAAATGGAGCCGAACACCTGGAAAGACCGCATGTTGATGGAGCAACTGCCCCATCTGCTGATCGAAGGCATGCTGATCAGTGCTCGCGCGCTGAAAACCTACCGTGGCTACATCTTCCTGCGTGGCGAGTACACCACCGCCGCCAAGCACTTGAACCGTGCCGTGGAAGAAGCCAAGGCAGCTGGCTTGCTGGGCAAAAACATCCTGGGCAGCGGCTTCGATTTCGAGCTGTTCGTCCACACCGGCGCCGGGCGTTACATCTGCGGTGAAGAAACCGCACTGATCAACTCCCTCGAAGGTCGCCGCGCCAACCCGCGCTCCAAACCGCCCTTCCCTGCCGCCGTTGGCGTGTGGGGCAAGCCGACCTGCGTGAACAACGTTGAAACCCTGTGCAACGTGCCGGCGATCATCGCCGACGGCGTGGACTGGTACAAATCGTTGGCCCGCGACGGCAGCGAAGACATGGGCACCAAGCTCATGGGCTTCTCCGGCAAGGTCAAGAACCCTGGTCTGTGGGAACTGCCATTCGGCGTGACCGGTCGCGAACTGTTCGAAGACTACGCCGGCGGCATGCGCGACGGCTTCAAGCTGAAAGCCTGGCAGCCAGGCGGCGCCGGTACCGGTTTCCTGTTGCCGGAACACCTCGACGCACAAATGTATGCCGGCGGCATCGCCAAAGTGGGCACCCGTATGGGCACCGGCCTGGCCATGGCGGTGGACGACAGCGTCAACATGGTGTCCCTGCTGCGCAACATGGAGCAGTTCTTCGCTCGCGAATCCTGCGGTTTCTGCACCCCATGCCGTGATGGTTTGCCATGGAGCGTCAAGCTCTTGATGGCGATCGAACAAGGTCGCGGCCAGCCAGGCGACATCGAGACCCTGCTGGGTCTGGTCAACTTCCTCGGCCCGGGCAAGACCTTCTGTGCTCACGCACCGGGTGCCGTGGAACCGTTGGGCAGTGCCATCAAATACTTCCGTCCAGAGTTCGAAGCCGGTATCGCGCCTGCAAGCGCCGCCGTCCCGCCTCTGGCGAAGCCGATCGTAGTCGGCGCGTAAACGCTTAAAAAAGGCGAAGGGTCCGTGCCCTTCGCCTTTCGTCCGATGACGCCTTTCGGGGCTGACTGGATTCGGACGGATAACAAGATTCCATTAGCCACGCCCGCTGACACCGGGCCAACGAAGACCTTTGAACCATGGCCACTATCCACGTAGACGGCAAAGCGCTCGAAGTCGACGGGGCAGACAACCTGTTACAGGCATGTCTGTCGCTGGGCCTCGACATCCCTTATTTCTGCTGGCACCCCGCGCTTGGTAGCGTCGGGGCCTGCCGCCAGTGCGCGGTCAAGCAGTACACCGACGAGAACGACACCCGTGGTCGCATCGTCATGTCCTGCATGACCCCTGCCACCGACAACACCTGGATCTCCATCGACGATGAAGAATCCAAGGCGTTTCGCGCCAGTGTTGTTGAATGGCTGATGACCAACCACCCGCACGACTGCCCTGTGTGCGAGGAAGGCGGTCACTGCCACCTGCAAGACATGACCGTGATGACCGGCCACAACGAGCGCCGTTATCGCTTCACCAAACGCACCCACCAGAACCAGCAACTGGGCCCGTTCATTTCCCACGAAATGAACCGCTGCATCGCTTGCTACCGCTGCGTGCGTTTCTACAAGGACTACGCCGGCGGCACCGACCTCGGTGTATTCGGCGCCCACGACAACGTGTACTTCGGTCGCGTTGAAGACGGCACCCTCGAAAGCGAGTTCTCCGGCAACCTCACCGAGGTCTGCCCGACCGGTGTGTTCACCGACAAGACTCACTCCGAGCGCTACAACCGCAAGTGGGACATGCAGTTCTCGCCGAGCATCTGCCATGGCTGCTCGAGCGGTTGCAACATCTCCCCGGGCGAGCGTTACGGCGAACTGCGTCGCATCGAAAACCGTTACAACGGTTCGGTGAACCAGTACTTCCTGTGCGACCGTGGCCGTTTCGGTTATGGCTACGTCAACCGCACCGACCGTCCACGTCAGCCACTGCTGGCCGACGGCACCAAGCTGAGCCTGGACGACGCGCTGGATAAAGCCGCCGACCTGCTGCGCGGTCGCAACATCGTCGGTATCGGTTCGCCGCGTGCCAGCCTCGAAAGCAACTACGCGTTGCGTGAACTGGTCGGCGCCGAGCACTTCTACTCCGGTATCGAAGCCTCCGAACTGGAACGCATCCGTCTGGTCCTGCAAGTGCTGAAAGACAGCCCGTTGCCAGTGCCGAACATGCGCGACATCGAAGACCACGACGCTGTGTTCGTCCTCGGTGAAGACCTGACCCAGACCGCCGCCCGTATGGCCCTGGCCCTGCGTCAGTCGGTCAAAGGCAAGGCCGAAGACATGGCCGAAGCCATGCGCGTCCAGCCTTGGCTCGACGCCGCGGTGAAGAACATCGGTCAGCACGAGCTGAACCCGCTGTTCATCGCCAGCCTGGCTGAAACCAAGCTCGACGACATCGCCGAAGAATGCGTACACGCCGCTCCAGACGATCTGGCCCGCATCGGTTTCGCCGTGGCTCACGCCCTGGACGCCAGCGCACCGGCCGTTGAAGGTCTGGACGCCGAAGCCCTGGAACTGGCCAAGCGCATCGCCGACGCCCTGCTCGCGGCCAAACGTCCGCTGATCATTGCCGGTACTTCGCTGGGCTCCAAAGCCTTGATCGAAGCGGCTGCGAATATCGCCAAAGCCCTGAAGCTGCGCGAGAAGAACGGCTCGATCAGCCTGATCGTGCCGGAAGCCAACAGCCTCGGCCTGGCCATGCTCGGTGGCGAGTCGGTCGATGCCGCGCTGCAAGCGGTCATCGACGGCAAGGCTGACGCCATCGTCGTGCTGGAAAACGATCTGTACACCCGTACCGCCAAGGCCAAGGTCGATGCGGCACTGAACGCTGCGAAAGTGGTGATCGTTGCCGACCATCAGAAGACCGCCACCAGCGACCGCGCGCATCTGGTTCTGCCAGCCGCCAGCTTTGCTGAAGGCGACGGTACGCTGGTCAGCCAGGAAGGTCGCGCCCAGCGCTTCTTCCAGGTTTTCGACCCGCAATACATGGACGCGAGCATTCTGGTCCACGAAGGCTGGCGCTGGCTGCACGCCCTGCGCGCCACCCTGCTGAACCAGCCGATCGACTGGACGCAACTGGACCATGTGACTGCCGCCGTTGCTTCGAGCACCACGCAGCTGGCCCGCATCGTCGACGCCGCGCCGTCCGCCTCGTTCCGCATCAAGGGTCTGAAACTGGCGCGTGAGCCGCTGCGTTACTCCGGTCGCACCGCGATGCGCGCCGACATCAGCGTTCACGAACCACGTACCCCGCAAGACAAGGACACCGCGTTCGCCTTCTCGATGGAAGGTTACTCGGGCTCCGCCGAACCGCGTCAGCAGGTTCCTTTTGCATGGTCGCCGGGCTGGAACTCGCCGCAAGCCTGGAACAAGTTCCAGGACGAAGTCGGTGGTCACCTGCGCGCTGGCGATCCGGGCACCCGCCTGATCGAAAGCACCGGTGATTCGCTGAACTGGTTCGCCAGTGTTCCGCGCGCGTTCAACCCGGCCCAGGGCACCTGGCAAGCCGTGCCGTTCTACCACCTGTTCGGCAGCGACGAGAACTCGTCGAAAGCCGCTCCGGTCCAGGAACGCATCCCGGCCGCCTACGTTTCACTGGCCAAGTCCGAAGCGGATCGCCTGGGCGTCAACGACGGCGCACTGCTGAGCCTCAATGTTGCCGGCCAGACCCTGCGTCTGCCGCTGCGCATCAATGAAGAGCTGGGCGCTGGCCTGGTTGCACTGCCGGCCGGTCTGGCAGGCATTCCGCCGGCGATTTTCGGCCAAACCGTTGATGGTCTGCAGGAGGCAGCGCAATGACCTGGTTCACCCCTGAAGTGATCGATGTGATCCTGACGGTCATCAAGGCCATCGTGATCCTGCTGGCCGTGGTGGTCGCAGGCGCGTTGCTCAGCTTTGTCGAGCGTCGCCTGCTGGGCTGGTGGCAGGACCGTTACGGTCCGAACCGCGTTGGCCCGTTCGGCATGTTCCAGATCGCGGCCGACATGCTGAAGATGTTCTTCAAGGAAGACTGGACCCCGCCGTTTGCCGACAAGGTGATCTTCACCCTGGCACCGGTGGTGGCCATGTCCGCCCTGCTGATCGCCTTCGCGATCATCCCGATCACCCCGACCTGGGGCGTGGCGGATCTGAACATCGGCCTGCTGTTCTTCTTCGCCATGGCCGGTCTGTCGGTCTACGCGGTGCTGTTCGCCGGCTGGTCGAGTAACAACAAGTTCGCCCTGTTGGGCAGCTTGCGTGCCTCGGCGCAGACCGTGTCCTACGAAGTGTTCATGGGCCTGGCCCTGATGGGCATCGTGGTGCAAGTCGGCTCGTTCAACATGCGCGACATCGTCGAGTACCAGGCGCAGAACCTGTGGTTCATCATTCCGCAGTTCTTCGGCTTCTGTACCTTCTTCATCGCTGGCGTGGCCGTGACTCACCGTCACCCGTTCGACCAGCCGGAAGCGGAACAGGAACTGGCCGACGGTTACCACATTGAATACGCCGGTATGAAATGGGGCATGTTCTTCGTCGGTGAATACATCGGCATCATCCTGATCTCGGCGCTGCTGGTCACCCTGTTCTTCGGTGGCTGGCACGGTCCGTTCGGCATCCTGCCGCAACTGTCCTTCGTCTGGTTCGCATTGAAGACCGCGTTCTTCATCATGCTGTTCATCCTGCTGCGCGCTTCCATCCCGCGTCCGCGTTATGACCAGGTGATGGATTTCAGCTGGAAATTCTGCCTGCCACTGACCCTGATCAATTTGCTGGTGACCGCTGCAATCGTGTTGTGGAACACGCCTGCGGTTGCGGTTCAGTGAGGATTTGACCCATGTTCAAATATATTGGCGACATCGTTAAGGGTACCGGTACCCAGTTGCGCAGCCTGGTCATGGTCTTCGGCCATGGCTTTCGCAAGCGCGACACCCTGCAATACCCGGAAGAGCCGGTCTACCTGCCACCACGCTACCGTGGCCGCATAGTCCTGACCCGCGACCCCGATGGCGAAGAACGCTGCGTAGCCTGCAACCTGTGCGCCGTGGCCTGCCCGGTGGGTTGCATCTCGCTGCAGAAAGCTGAAACCGAAGACGGTCGCTGGTACCCGGACTTCTTCCGTATCAACTTCTCGCGCTGCATTTTCTGCGGTCTCTGCGAGGAAGCCTGCCCGACCACCGCGATCCAGTTGACCCCGGATTTCGAGATGGCCGAGTTCAAACGTCAGGACCTGGTGTACGAGAAAGAAGATCTGCTGATCTCCGGCCCCGGCAAAAACCCTGATTACAACTTCTATCGTGTTGCAGGTATGGCCGTTGCGGGCAAGCCGAAAGGTGCCGCACAAAACGAAGCCGAGCCGATCAACGTGAAGAGCTTGCTGCCTTAAGGAAGAACGATGGAATTCGCTTTCTATTTCGCATCGGGTATCGCTGTTGTGTCCACACTGCGTGTGGTCACCAACACCAATCCTGTGCACGCCCTGCTCTACCTGATCATTTCGTTGATCGCCGTGGCCATGACCTTCTTCGCACTCGGCGCTCCGTTCGCCGGCGTGCTGGAAGTGATCGCCTACGCTGGCGCCATCATGGTGCTGTTCGTGTTTGTGGTGATGATGCTGAACCTCGGTCCCGCCTCGGTTCAGCAGGAACGCACCTGGCTCAAGCCCGGGATCTGGGCGGGGCCGGTGATTCTCGCCGCCCTGCTGCTGGCCGAACTGCTGT
Organism: Pseudomonas sp. GW823-FHT04A03; assembly: GCF_058796615.1. NCBI lineage: Bacteria > Pseudomonadati > Pseudomonadota > Gammaproteobacteria > Pseudomonadales > Pseudomonadaceae > Pseudomonas > Pseudomonas sp. GW823-FHT04A03. The sequence continues at coordinate 307,593 of NZ_JBXAIV010000007.1, read as the reverse complement.
ATGTGCTGTTCGCTCACCAGAGCGGTCAGGCCATCGGCCACACCACCGTCGATGCAAAAGCCGTGGGCATCAGCCTGTTCGGCCCGTATCTGCTGGTGGTCGAACTCGCCTCGATGCTGCTGCTCGCTGCAGCCGTCACGGCGTTCCATTTGGGCCGTAACGAGGCGAAGGAGTAAGACATGCCTGCTATCCCTCTCGAACATGGTCTGGCCGTCGCCGGCATCCTGTTCTGCCTTGGTCTGGTCGGCCTGATGGTCCGCCGCAACATTTTGTTCGTGTTGATGAGTCTGGAAGTGATGATGAACGCCTCTGCACTGGCCTTCATCGTCGCGGGCGCCCGCTGGGCGCAACCGGATGGACAGATCATGTTCATCCTGGTGATCAGCCTTGCAGCCGCCGAAGCCAGTATTGGCCTGGCGATCCTGCTGCAACTGTATCGCCGCTTCCACACGCTCGATATCGACGCTGCCAGTGAGATGCGCGGATGAACCTACTCTTTCTGACTTTCGTATTCCCTCTGATCGGGTTCCTGTTGCTGTCGTTCTCGCGCGGCCGCTTCTCGGAAAACCTGTCGGCGCTGATCGGTGTCGGCTCCATCGGCCTGTCTGCCATCGTCGCGGCTTACGTGATCTGGCAATTCAACGTCGCTCCACCGGAAGGTGGCGTCTACACCCAGGTGCTGTGGCGCTGGATGTCGGTGGAAGGCTTCCAGCCTAACTTCGCGCTGTACCTGGATGGTCTGTCCGTGACCATGCTCGGTGTGGTCGTCGGCGTCGGCTTCCTGATCCACCTGTTTGCATCGTGGTACATGCGTGGCGAAGACGGTTACTCGCGCTTCTTCTCGTACACCAACCTGTTTATCGCCAGCATGCTGTTCCTGATCCTCGGCGATAACCTGCTGTTCATCTACTTCGGTTGGGAAGGCGTGGGCCTGTGCTCGTACCTGTTGATCGGTTTCTATTACAGCAACCGCAACAACGGTAACGCCGCACTGAAAGCCTTCATCGTCACCCGTATCGGCGACGTGTTCATGGCGATCGGCCTGTTCATCCTGTTCCAGCAACTGGGCACGCTGAACGTCCAGGAACTGCTGGTGAAGGCGCCCGAGCACTTCAAGGTCGGCGATTTCTGGATCGTGCTGGCCACCCTGATGCTGCTGGGCGGTGCGGTCGGTAAATCGGCTCAACTGCCGCTGCAAACCTGGCTTGCGGACGCGATGGCCGGCCCTACCCCGGTTTCGGCACTGATCCACGCCGCAACCATGGTGACTGCCGGTGTCTACCTGATCGCCCGTACCCACGGTCTGTTCGCCCTGGCGCCGGACATCCTGCACCTGGTCGGCATCGTCGGTGGTGTGACCCTGGTTCTGGCAGGTTTTGCCGCACTGGTACAAACCGACATCAAACGTATCCTCGCCTACTCGACCATGAGCCAGATCGGCTACATGTTCCTGGCGCTGGGCGTTGGCGCCTGGGAAGGCGCGATCTTCCACCTGATGACCCACGCCTTCTTCAAGGCCCTGCTGTTCCTTGCCTCCGGTGCGGTGATCGTTGCCTGCCACCACGAGCAGAACATCTTCAAGATGGGCGGCCTGTGGAAGAAACTGCCGCTGGCCTACGCCAGCTTCATCGTCGGTGGTGCCGCTCTGGCCGCCCTGCCGCTGGTGACCGCAGGTTTCTACTCCAAGGACGAAATCCTCTGGGAAGCGTTCGCCAGCGGCAACCACGGTCTGCTCTACGCAGGTCTGGTCGGCGCATTCATGACGTCGCTGTACACCTTCCGCCTGATCTTCATCGCGTTCCACGGTGAAGCCAAGACCGAAGCCCACGCCGGTCACGGCATCGCTCACTGGCTGCCGCTGTCGGTGCTGATCGTGCTGTCGACCTTCGTCGGCGCCATGATCGTTCCACCGCTGCACGGCGTACTGCCCGAGAGCGTTGGCCATGCCGGTGGCGAAGCCAAGCACAGTCTGGAAATCGCCTCGGGCGCCATCGCTCTGGCCGGTATCCTGCTGGCGGCCCTGCTGTTCCTCGGCAAGCGTCGCTTCGTGACCGCGATTGCCAACAGCGGCATCGGCCGTCTCCTTTCGGCCTGGTGGTTCGCTGCCTGGGGCTTCGACTGGATCTACGACAAACTGTTCGTGAAGCCGTACCTTGCGATCAGCCACATGCTGCGCAAAGACCCGCTCGACCAGACCATCGGTCTGATCCCGCGTATGGCCAAGGGTGGTCACACTGCCCTGAGCCGTACCGAAACCGGTCAACTGCGTTGGTACGCTGCTTCGATGGCTGCTGGTGCCGTGTTGGTCATCGGCGCTGTCGTGCTGGTAGCGGTCTGATATGAACCTTGCGAATTTGCGAAAGGAAACGAGCCCGTCATGATTCTGCCTTGGCTAATCCTGATCCCCTTCATCGGCGGCCTGCTGTGCTGGATGGGTGAGCGCTTCGGCGCTACCCTCCCCCGCTGGATTGCGCTGTTGACCATGACCCTGGAACTCGCCCTCGGCCTCTGGCTGTGGGCCCACGGTGACTATTCATTTGCTCCGGCGCCTGGCGCCGATCCGACCTGGGCGCTTGAGTTCAAGCACGTCTGGATCCAGCGCTTCGGCATCAACGTGCACCTGGCCCTCGACGGCCTGTCGCTGCTGATGATCCTGCTGACCGGTCTGCTGGGTATCCTGTCGGTACTCTGCTCGTGGAAAGAGATCCAGCGTCACGTTGGCTTCTTCCACCTGAACCTGATGTGGATCCTGGGCGGCGTTGTCGGCGTATTCCTCGCCCTCGACCTGTTCATGTTCTTCTTCTTCTGGGAAATGATGCTGGTGCCGATGTACTTCCTCATCGCGCTCTGGGGTCACAGTTCTTCGGACGGCAAGAAAACCCGGATCTACGCAGCGACCAAGTTCTTCATCTTCACTCAGGCTTCCGGCCTGATCATGCTGGTGGCGATCCTGGGTCTGGTACTGGTCAACTACAACAGCACCGGCGTGATCACCTTCAACTACGCCGACCTGTTGAAGACCAAGATGTCGATGACCACCGAGTACATTCTGATGCTCGGCTTCTTCATCGCCTTCGCGGTCAAGCTGCCAGTGGTTCCGTTCCACTCCTGGCTGCCTGACGCTCACGCCCAGGCACCGACCGCAGGTTCCGTCGACCTCGCCGGTATCTTGCTGAAAACCGCGGCCTACGGTCTGCTGCGTTTCGCCCTGCCGCTGTTCCCGAACGCCTCGGCCGAATTCGCGCCGATCGCCATGACCCTCGGTCTGATCGGGATCTTCTACGGTGCGTTCCTCGCTTTCGCACAAACCGACATCAAGCGTCTGATCGCCTTCTCGTCCGTTTCCCACATGGGCTTCGTACTGATCGGCATCTACTCCGGCAGCCAACTGGCACTGCAAGGTGCCGTGATCCAGATGCTGGCGCACGGTCTGTCGGCGGCGGCACTGTTTATCCTCAGCGGTCAGCTGTACGAGCGTCTGCATACTCGTGACATGCGTGAGATGGGCGGTCTGTGGTCGCGTATCGCCTACCTGCCGGCGATCAGCCTGTTCTTCGCAGCCGCCTCTCTGGGTCTGCCGGGTACCGGTAACTTCGTCGGCGAGTTCCTGATCCTGATCGGTACGTTCGCCAGTGCTCCATGGATCACCGCGATTGCCACCTCCGGTCTGGTGTTCGGTTCGGTCTACTCGCTGATCATGATCCACCGCGCTTACTTCGGTCCGTCCAAATCGGATTCGATCCTGCACGGCATGGACGGTCGCGAACTGATCATGGTGCTGGGCCTTGCGGTACTGCTGATTTACCTCGGCGTCTACCCGCAACCGTTCCTCGACACTTCCGCCGCCACGATGCATGGCGTGCAGCAGTGGCTCGGCACCGCCTTCACTCAACTCGCTTCGGCCCGGTAAGAGCGCTATGGAATTCACGATTCAACACTTTATTGCGCTTGCGCCACTGTTGATCACCAGCCTCACCATTATCGTGGTGATGCTGGCAATCGCCTGGCGCCGCAACCACTCGCAGACCTTCCTGATTTCGGTGGCAGGTCTGAACCTGGCCTTGCTGTCGATCCTGCCAGCCCTGAAAGTCGCGCCTTTGGCCGTGACTCCATTGCTGCAGATCGACACCTTTGCCTGCCTGTACATGGCGCTGATCCTGGTCGCCACCCTTGCCTGCGTCACCCTCGCCCACGCCTACCTCGGCGATGGCGGTTCGGGTTACCCGGGCAACCGTGAAGAACTGTACCTGCTGATCCTGATGGCCGCCGCCGGTGGTCTGGTTCTGGTCAGCGCGCAGCACCTGGCCGGCTTGTTCATCGGTCTGGAACTGCTGTCGGTGCCGGTCTACGGTCTGGTGGCCTACGCCTTCTTCAACAAGCGTTCGCTGGAAGCCGGCATCAAGTACATGGTGCTGTCGGCCGCCGGTTCCGCGTTCCTGCTGTTCGGTATGGCGCTGCTGTACGCAGACTCGGGTTCGCTGAGCTTCGTCGGCATCGGTCAGGCACTGGCCGCGACCGGCCTGCCAAGTTCGCTGGCGCAACTGGGCCTGGGCATGATGCTGATCGGCCTGGCGTTCAAACTGTCGCTGGTACCGTTCCACCTGTGGACGCCGGACGTGTACGAAGGTGCTCCGGCACCGGTGGCCGCGTTCCTCGCCACCGCGTCGAAAGTGGCCGTGTTCGCGGTAATGGTTCGTCTGTTCCAGATCTCCCCTGCCGCCAGCAGTGGCGTGCTGAGCAACGTGCTGACCATCATCGCCATCGCCTCGATCCTGTTCGGTAACCTGCTGGCCCTGACCCAGAGCAACCTCAAGCGTCTGCTCGGTTACTCGTCCATCGCGCACTTCGGCTACCTGCTGATCGCACTGGTGGCGAGCAAGGGTCTGGCGGTGGAAGCCATCGGCGTGTACCTGGTCACCTACGTGATCACCAGCCTCGGTGCGTTCGGCGTGATCACCCTGATGTCCTCGCCGTACAACGGCCGTGACGCAGACGCGCTGTACGAATACCGCGGCCTGTTCTGGCGCCGTCCGTACCTGACCGCCGTACTGACCGTGATGATGCTGTCCCTGGCCGGTATCCCGCTGACTGCAGGCTTCATCGGCAAGTTCTACATCATCGCCACCGGTGTCGAGTCGCACCAATGGTGGCTGGTCGGCTCGCTGGTACTGGGCAGCGCCATCGGCGTGTTCTACTACCTGCGCGTGATGGTCACCCTGTACCTGATCGAACCGAACCTGCGCCGCCACGACGCCCAACTGCACTGGGAACAGAAAGCAGGCGGCGTGATGCTGCTGGCGATCGCCCTGGTTGCATTCTTCCTCGGCGTCTACCCACAACCGCTGCTGACCCTGGTTCAGCAATCGGGCCTGGCGGGCTGATCGCTCAGCGATAGCTGGCTACAAACAGAAACGGCACCTTTGGGTGCCGTTTTTGCGTTCATGCCATCACAGTTTCTTCACCATTGGCACGCAGGCCAGTTGCAGACCTGAAGGCGATTGATAGATCGCACTCCCCTCCCCGACGTAACCGCAGCGCCGATAAAAATCAGCGGCATTCAACGTCGCATCCAGACAAACCTCTGCCAGTCCCAGATCCTGTGCCAGCGCTTCCAGAAACTGCAGCACACGTTTACCCAGCCCGCGCTGCATGAAATCCGGATGGATGAAGATTGCGCCGATTTCGCGGTGCTCCAGATCGAGCATTCCGGTTGCCACGGGCTCCCCCTCAACGCAACCCAGATAAAAATGCTTTTGCATGAGCGTGTCATAACCGTCTGCTGCCGAGCCCTTTGTCCAGTCGAGCATTTGCTGCTCGCTGTAGGCACCGATGCATTGATGCCGGATCGCCAGTCGCCGTATCTCGAACGCTATCTCGGCATCGTCCGGGTCGGCTCTTTTCATTTCGAACATTTCTCTCTCCTTGAGCCATGTGCGGACGGGCAATGAAAAAGCCCCGTCCATTTCTGGCGGGGCTTTGGGTGACACGTCATTGACCAGACATGCATGACCTTATGGCCCGCCGGAAGCGGTCATGGAGGGGCACATCATGGTCATTCGGTGTTGGGCAGTCATGACTGGATAGTGCTGCGGATTGTTCGGTCACGTCAATCGCAGGCCACCTAACAAAATTGTAATTCCCCAATCACCTCCCCGTTATCCGCAGCCTGCAACGATGTCACCCGGCGACTCTCCCGGCGGGCCCCTTGCCTGTCGAACAATAAAACCCACGCCGAAGCTCGTTCCCGTTCTGCCGAACCCAAGGAGTGATTGATGGTTAACAACACAAAAATATCGATGGCCGCTCTGGCAGTGGTTGTCGGCGCCGGGCCGTCCACGGTGTTTGCAGAAGAAAAACCCGAAGGGTTTATCGAAGGCAGCAGCCTGACGGTGCTCAACCGTAACCTCTATTTCAACCGTGACCACCGCAACAACCAGTCCAGTCCCACGGGCAATGGTTATTCCGAAGCCTGGGCCCACGGCATCATCGGCAAATTCGAATCCGGTTTCACCCAGGGCACCGTCGGGGTCGGGGTGGATGCGTTTGCGATGATCGGTCTGAAGCTCGACACCGGCGACGGCCGCAACGGTGGCCGCAGTTCGTTCGATGTATTGCCGGTCAACAGCGACGGTGAAGCGCGGGACGAATACACCAAGGTTGGTGGCGCCGCCAAAGTGCGGGCCTTCGATACGGTGGTAAAAGTCGGCGATGTGTTCCCCGCCAACCCGGTGGTCGCGGCGGGCGATTCGAGATTGCTGCCAGAAAGCTTTCGCGGTGTGACGGCCACCAACACCAGCATCGAAGGCCTGTCGATCCAGGGCGGTCGGCTGCATGCGATGAGCCAACCGGTGTCCAGCGACCTGCGCGAAAACTTCGCGACCTTCTATGCCGGCCCGGTCAATTCGCCGTGGATCGCTTACGGCGGCGGCGATTACGCGCTGAACAAAAACCTGAGTTTCAGCCTGTATTCCAGCCGCCTCAAAGATGCCTGGAACCAGTACTACGCCGGCACCGCCTGGACGTATCCACTGTCGGATGACCTGTCGCTGTTCGGCGGCCTGAACTATTACAAGGCGGTTGACGAAGGCAAACAGCTGCTCGGCGAGTTCGACAACAACATCTGGAGCGGCCGCGTCGGCGTGAAGCTCGGCGCACATTCTGTCGCCCTCTCCCACCAACGCAACAACGGCAATGACGACTTCGATTACCTGCGTCAGTCCGACTCGATCTTCCTCGACAACTCCATTCAGTACAGCGACTTCAACTCACCGAAAGAGCGTTCGTGGATGGTGCGCTATGACCTCGACATGACCACCTATGGCGTGCCGGGCCTGTCGTTCATGACCCGTTACGCACGTGGCACCGACGCTGATTACTCCAACGCCAACGCCGTGTACATGCGCCGCGATGCCGAGGGCAATCCGCTGATCGACCAGAAACGCTGGGAGCGTGATATCGAAGTCAAATACGTGGTGCAGAGCGGTTCGATGAAGGATCTGTCGCTGCGCCTGCGCCAGGCCACTACCCGCGCCACCGCGTTCGAATCAGATCTGGATGAAGTGCGGGTGATCGTCGAATACCCGCTGGCGATTCTCTGAGTTTCACGAGCAATGCCCATTCACCTTTAGAAGCTCCTTGCTCCTTTGGTAAGAGGTGAATCCTTTGGCGTCCTTCGGGGCGCCTTTTTTATGCCCGAAAAAAAGCCCGACTCACTGCACATGAACCGGGCGTTTCAGCGGGAATTAACGTTAACCACCCTGCTGACGACAATTCCCCATCACGTTGTAAGTGACCGTATTGAGCTGCCCCTTGGAGTCCTCGTAAGTCATCGCAGCCGGCACGACCGCGCATTCATTCTTTGGCCGGACAACGCTCACCACCTTCTTCACATCCAGCTTCATTCCGTACTCGTATTCCTTGACCACCGGCGCCGCTTTGCCCTGACTGGCCGCGTACTGCTCCATGGCTTTGGTGTTGGCGCTGAGCGCCCGGTCGAACGTTCTGTCGCCACCGCCTTCGGCCAACACATTCAGGGACATCGCCATGACAGCGCTGAACGCCAACAGCTTTAGAGTTTTCATATTCGTTTCCTTCAAAACACGACTCATAAAAAAGCCCACCATCGATGCGCGATGACGGGCTCATTCACTGGCAGCACGCTTACAGGTCTTGAGTCTTGTCGTCCTTCTTGTCGTTCACGACAACCGGATCACGGGCCTTTTCCTTCGCAGCAAATACCTCCATCGAGCGCTCATTGGCGGCCATCATTCGGTCGAAAGTGCGGTCGCCGCCACCTTCGGCCAACACCAGGGAAGACATCATCAGGGCCACGGCAAACGCGCCAATCTGTGCAAGTTTCATCGTTGATTCCTCATTCAAGTAACTGACGGGATCAAGGTAACAATCCGAACCTTTCGTGACGGTGGCGCCGAAATTACATATCCGTTATGTGCCACCGCCCCATTGGATCAATACAAAAAACTGTGGGAGCGAGCTTGCTCGCGAAGAGGCCGTGTCAGTCGACTAATGAGTTGAATGACAGACCGCTTTCGTCGGATCGCCGCCCGGAGCAAGCTCGCTCCCACAGGTAGATCATCTATTCAGTTGGCCAGTGTCCTCGTCCCGACGATGCGCCAGCTGATACAACGCCGGCAGGATCAGCAGCGTGAGAATGGTCGAGGACAGAATCCCGCCAATCACCACCGTCGCCAGCGGTCGCTGCACCTCGGCTCCGGTGCCCGTCGCAAGAGCCATCGGAATGAAGCCCAGAGACGCCACCAGCGCCGTCATCAGTACCGGGCGCAATCGCGTCAGCGCACCTTCGTGAATCGCCTCGGAGAGCGAACGCCCCTCCTCCCGCAAGTTGCGAATGAACGCGATCATCACCAGCCCGTTGAGCACCGCCACGCCGGACAGCGCGATAAAACCGACGCCCGCCGAGATCGACAGGGGAATGTCCCGCAGCCACAACGCCATGACCCCGCCGGTCAGCGCAAACGGAATCCCGGTGAACACCAGCAAGCCGTCCTTGAGGTTGTTGAACATCATGAACAGCAATCCAAACACCAGCAGCAACGCCACCGGCACCACAATCTGCAAGCGCTTGGCCGCCGATTGCAGTTGCTCGAACTGCCCGCCCCAGGTGGTCCAGTAACCCGCCGGCACCTGCACGTCGCGCTCGATCACTTCGCCCGCCTCGGCGACAAAAGAACCGATGTCGCGCCCACGCACGTTGGCGCTGACGATCACCAGGCGCTTGCCGTTTTCGCGGCTGACCTGATTCGGCCCCAGCACCAGATCGAGGCTGGCAACATCCTTCAGCGCAATGAAGCCGATCTGACGGGAAGCATCACCACCCGCTGCCGGCACCGGAATCAGCAGCGCCGACAACCCGTCGATGTCCTTGCGCATGGCGTCGGACAAACGCACGACCATGTCGAAGCGACGGTCACCTTCATACAAGGTCCCGGCCTTTTGCCCGCCGACGGCCACCGCAATGGTGTCCTGCACATCGCCAACGTTGAGCCCGTAACGCGCGGCCTTGTCGCGATCAATGTTGATGGTCAGCACCGGCAGACCGGTGGTTTGCTCAACCTTGACCTCAGACGCACCGTTGACCTTCTGCATCGCGGCGGCAATCTTCGCCGCCGTGGCGTTGAGCACGTCCATGTCATCGCCGAACACCTTGACCGCCACGTCGCTGCGCACGCCGGAGATCAGCTCGTTGAAGCGCAACTGGATCGGCTGCGACAGTTCATAGTTGCTGCCCGGCAGCGTTGCCGCGGCTTGCTGCAGTTCGGCCATCAGGGTTTCGCGGGACTTGCCCGGGTCCGGCCATTGCTCTTTCGGCTTGAGCATCACGTAGCTGTCGGAGATGTTCGGCGGCATCGGGTCGGAAGCGATTTCCGCAGTGCCGGTACGGGCGAAGACGCGCTCAACCTCGGGCACTTTGGCCAGGATCAACGTTTCCAGCCGCTGCTGCATGTCCACCGATTGCGTCAGGCTGGTGCCCGGCACGCGCAACGCCTGCAAGGCAAAATCACCTTCGCTGAGACTCGGCACGAACTCGCTGCCCATTCGGCTGGTGACCACGCCACTCAGCACAATCACACCCAACGCCGCGCCGACCGCCATCGTCCGGTGAGACATGACCCAGTCCAGCGCCGGCGCATAAACGCGACGTGCGCCGCGCATCACCACGCCCTCTTCTTCCTTGACCTTGCCAGTCACGAACAATGCGATTGCCGCCGGCACAAAGGTCACGGACAAGAGCATGGCGCCCAGCAACGCGATGACCACGGTGAACGCCATCGGGTGGAACATTTTCCCTTCGACGCCGCTCAGGGCGAAGATCGGCAGGTACACGACCATGATGATCAACTGACCGAAAATCAGCGGGCGCCGCGCTTCTTTCGCCGCTGCAAACACTTCATGGAAACGCTCGGATCGCGTCAGCAGACGCCCGTGATGCTGCTGCGCGTGGGCCAACCGGCGCAGGGTGTTTTCGACGATCACCACCGCGCCATCGACGATGATGCCGAAGTCCAGCGCGCCGAGGCTCATCAGGTTGGCGCTGACCTTGTTGCTGAACATCCCGGTGAATGTAAACAGCATCGACAGCGGAATCACCATCGCCGTGATCAGCGCGGCGCGGATATTGCCGAGGAACAGGAAGAGGATCGCGATCACCAGAATCGCGCCTTCGACGAGGTTCTTCTTCACCGTGGCGATGGCCTTGTCGACCAGATGCGTACGGTCATACACCGGCACCGCGATCACGCCGTCGGGCAAGGATTTGTTGATCTGATCGAGCTTGGCGGCGACGGCCTGGGAAACCGTGCGACTGTTTTCACCGATCAGCATGAACACCGTGCCGAGCACCACTTCACGGCCATTTTCCGTCGCGGCGCCGCTGCGCAGTTCGCGGCCGATATCCACGGTGGCGACGTTCTTGATCCGGATCGGCGTGCCGTCGACATTGGCCATGACGATGTTGGCGATGTCCTCGGTGCTCGCTACCTGGCCCGGCGCGCGAATCAGCAATTGTTCGCCACTGCGCTCGATGTACCCGGCGCCGACGTTGGCGTTGTTGCGCTCCAGCGCCGTCACCAGATCGGTGAGGGTCAGCTTGTAGGCCGCGAGTTTTTTCGGATCGGGCGCAATCTGGTACTCCTTGGCAAAACCGCCGATGGTGTTGATCTCCGCCACGCCGGGGACGTTGCGCAGTTGCGGCTTGATGATCCAGTCCTGAATCACCCGCAGATCGGTCGGCGTGTAGGACGTGCCGTCCTCTTTCAGCGCGCCCTCCTTGGTCTCGACCGTCCACAAAAAGATCTCGCCGAGCCCGGTGGAAATCGGCCCCATCACCGCTTCCACACCTTCGGGCAACTGCTCCTTGGCGGACTGCAGCCGTTCGTTGACCAATTGCCGGGCAAAGAACAGATCGGTGCCGTCCTTGAAGATCACCGTGACCTGCGACAACCCCGAGCGCGACAGCGAGCGCGTTTGTTCCAGCGCCGGCAGGCCAGCCATCGCGGTTTCAATAGGGAAAGTGATGCGCTGCTCGGTTTCCAGCGGCGAGAACCCGGCCGCGCCGGTGTTGATCTGCACCTGGACGTTGGTGATATCGGGCACGGCATCGATCGGCAGTTTCTGATAACTGGCGATGCCGAGGCCGGCCATGAGCAGAACGGCGAGCAGCACGATGATGCGCTGCTCGATGGCAAACTGGATCAGGCGTTCGAACATGGGAGTCTTCCGCGATTAATGACTGTGCTCGGCCGAGGCTTTGCCCAGCTCCGATTTGAGGACGAAGCTGCCGGCGCTGGCGACTTGCACGCCCGGCTCCAGTCCGGCGGTGACTTCCACCTGCCCTGCCGCGCGACTGCCCAGCTCCACCGCTTGCGCCTTGAAGCCGTCGTCGGTGCGCACGAATACCGTGGGTTTGTCCTCGACGGTCTGGATTGCGGTTTCCGGTACGGCAACTTTGGCCTGGCGGCTGTCGGTGGCGACCAGCGCGGTGACAAACAGGCCCGGGCGCCACGAACCTTGCGGGTTTTCCAGGGTGACGCGCACGGTCGCGGTGCGGGTCTGTTCGCCGAGCAGGCTGCCGACGTAGGCCACGGTGCCGCTGACTTCGGCGTTCAATTCCGCCGCGCTGACGGTGACGGATTTGCCCACTTGCACCTTGTTCAGGTCCTTCGGCGAAACGCCGAACGTGACCCACACCCGCGACAGATCCGAGAGCGTGAACGCCGCCGTGGTTTCATCGACCACCTCCCCCGGCGTCAGGTGCTTTTCCACCACCACACCGTCAAAAGGCGCCCGCAGTTCATAGCGATTGCCGCCGGTGGCGACCACGCTGCCGCTGAGCACGCTGATCTTTTGTCGGGCGTTGCTCACGGCGATTTCGGCTTCTTCCAAGGCCTGACGTGCCTGGAGGAAATCCTGTTCGGCGGAGATCTTGTCCTGCCACAGTTTCTTCTCGCGCTCGAACGTCGTGCGGGCCAAAACCAGACGGCGTTGCGCGGCTGCCTGCTCACTGCGCTGATCGGAAATCTGCTGACTGGCGATCACCGCCAGCAACTGGCCCTTCTTAACCGACTGCCCGAGATTGACCGACACCGACTCGACCACGCCCGGCACGCGCGGCACCACATGCGCGGTGCGGTCCTCGTCGAAACGCACTTCGCCGGGAAACGACAGACCGAGGCTGAAGTTCTGCGCCTGGGCGGCGGCCAGTTGAATCCCCGCCGCCGCGATCTGCTCGGCAGTCAATTCGATGTGCCCTTCTTCGGCGTGCTCGCCGTCAGCGGCGGCGCCTTCTTCGGCGTGATCGGCGTGTTCCGCCGCTTCATCGGCATGCGCATCGATGGACGCATTGCCGCTCCACATCGAGCCGATGCCAATGCCCAGCGCCAACGTCGCCGCAGCGACCACGATCAGTTTTTTATCCATGGAAACTCCTCTGCGCCAAGCCATCGCGCAGTGATCAGAAAGTTGAAATTCAAGGGTTGGCGCTGAGGTCGCCGAAGATGCGTTCGATGCGGACCCGGGCGTCGGTCGCCTCGCTCACCGCCTGGATGTATTGGCTGCGAGCGGCGATCAATGTGCGTTGGGCGTCGAGCACGTCGAGAAAACCGAACTTGCCCATTTCAAAACCGCGAGTGGCGCTGTCGACCGCACTTTGCGCGGCGGGCAGGATGGTCCGGTCGAACGCCTGGATTTCGCCGTTGGCGGTCTGCCATTGCGCCAGCGTGGTCTGGATTTCCGTGCGCAAACGCAGCTCGGTGGCGTTGCGCAGGTCCCGCGCCTGATCGGTTCGCCGCGCCGCTGCCAGCACATTGCCCTGATTGCGGTTGAACAGCGGAATCGGCATCGACAGCCCGACCACGTTGACCCGCTCGCGCTCGGTTTCGCTGTACTGGCTGCCGATGCTGACGGTGAGATCGGGAATCCGCTGGGACTTTTCCAGCCCCAGCGACGCTTCGCGCTGGTCGATCTGCAACCTGGCCAGGCGCAGCTCCGTTGTTTCGTTCAGGCGCTCAAGCAAACGGGTGGGCGGCGGTACGCTGGGCAGACTTTGAGTCGCGGTCTGCACTGTGGTCGACGTCGGCAACGGTGCGCCCATGACCTGAGCCAATTGCTGGTACGCATTGGCCTGATCGCGCTCGGCGCGGCTCAATTCCAGGCGCACTTCCGAAAGCTGCACTTGCGCCCGCGTGCCTTCCACCGGCGACGACTTGCCCGCCTCGATCCGTCCCTGCGCCACACGCAAACCGTGCTCGGCGAGTTGCAGCGACTGCCGGGCCAGTTGCAAGCGTTGCTGCGCGGTCTGCGCCCCGTTGAACGCTTGAAGCACGTCGGCGCGCAGTGCGTTGCGCTTGCGCTCCAGCTCGATGCCGGCGGCATCCTGCGCACGACTCGCCACATCAATCCGCGCGCCACGCTTGCCGCCCAGCTCGATCGGCTGGCTGAGCATCACCGTGGTGGTGCGCGATTCGCGCCGGGTGTCTTCGGCCTCCCACGACACCTCGGGGTTGGGAATCAGCCCGGCCTGTTTGCGGTCGCCTTCGGCAATGCCGATTTCCCACTGCGCGGCAGCCAGCTCCGGGTTGCCGGCGAACGCGGTTTGCAGCGCCTGATCCAGCGTCAGGGTCGATGCGCTGGCAAGACTGGTACAAGCCAGCAACAAGAGGCCGCTGGCGGTTTTTTTCAGGCGTGATCGCGCCGTCAGTTCAATTAAACCGGGCAATGGAAGGCTTCCTTCAATCAAGAATCGTTGATGGCGCCACGGTAGGGTTTTGAACTTATCGACAAGGTGACGTGAACATTACAAATCCGTTATCCACGGTTTATCGAAGTTGTTTTGCTCTAGGATTCGAAGTTCGAATGGCTTTGCTGCAATAGATAGAAACAAATGCGCGTTAGTTATCCGCCGAACAGTACTTGCCGAAATGGAAGTCATGAAAAACCAACCATTTCGCTGCGACAGGCTGTCGCGGATGGCCAATTTAAAGGCCTCAGGCGTTGACTCTGTAGCCACTATAGCCTTTACCGTGCACGCCACTCAGTTCCAAAGTCCGTCAGGAAGTCCCTGCAAAAACTGCAACTTCCAGACTCACTTATTTAAATACCCATTCATTAAAAGTGGTGAAACATCATGCGAATCCTTGTCGTCGAGGACGAGCTTAAAGCTGCCGAATACTTGCATCAGGGCCTGACCGAAAGTGGTTATATCGTGGATCACGCGGTCAATGGCGCAGATGGTTTGCACCTCGCGCAACAACAGGTTTATGACCTGATCATTCTCGATGTGAACCTGCCGGAACTCGACGGCTGGAGCGTACTGGAACAACTGCGTCGCACCCACTCCACCCGGGTGATGATGCTCACCGCACGGGGGCGGCTGGCGGACAAGATCCGGGGTCTGGATCTGGGCGCCGATGATTATCTGGTCAAGCCGTTCGAGTTTCCGGAACTGCTGGCGCGGGTTCGCACGCTGATGCGGCGCAGCGAGAACATTCCGGTGCCGCAGGTGCTCAAGGTCGCCGATCTGGAACTCGATCCGGGCCGTCACCGGGCGTTTCGTGGCACGCAGCGCATCGACCTGACCACCAAGGAGTTCGCCCTGCTGCACCTGCTGATGCGCCAGTCTGGCGAAGTGCTGACCCGCACCCAGATCATCTCGCTGGTGTGGGACATGAATTTCGACTGCGACACCAACGTGGTCGAAGTCTCGATCCGCCGCTTGCGAGCGAAGATCGACGACCCGTTCGACAGCAAACTGATCCACACCCTGCGCGGTGTCGGTTATGTGCTGGAGGCCCGGGAATGAAGCCGGCGAGCCTGTCGCTGCGGCTGGGTCTGACGGTCAGCATTCTGGGCGCATTGCTGGTGGTGTTCCTGGCCATCCTTGCGTATTTCGCCCTGACCCATGAGCTGAACGCGCTATCGCGCGACAGCCTGGAAAAGAAGATGGAACAGGTCGAGCACAGCCTGACGCTGTACTTCGACACCGGTGAGATCAGTGCAAAGCCGCACATTCTGCTCGATCAGGTCATGGGGCACGACAACCTGACCCTGACCATTTATGACCTGAACAACCTGCGTACTCCGCTGCTCAAGTCCGGTTCGGGCCTGACCGATCCACGGGTCGAGTTGAAGGCGGTACGGGCGACGACCGATCAGTTGACCCACACCGACAGCGTCGATGCTGAAGGTGCGAAGTTTCTCACCGTCTCCAAGCTGATTCGCCTCAAGGACGGCAGCAACGTACCGGTGCTGCTGTCGATGGATAACGCCCACGATCAGGCCTTGCTCAGTGCTTATTTGCGCTCGACGTTGATGGCCTTGCCGTTGCTGCTGGTGTTCATCGGCCTGACCGCATGGGGCGCCGTGCAGCGAGGGTTGGCACCGTTGCGGGAATTCCGCAAAGTGGCAGCGCGAGTGACGACGCAGGATCTCGACCATCGCCTGTCGGTGCTGAACATGCCCCAGGAACTCAGCGAGCTGGCGCAGGGCATTAACGTCATGCTCGATCGCCTGGACAGCGGCGTGCAGCAGTTGTCGCAATTCTCCGATGACCTGGCCCACGAACTGCGCACGCCGATCAACAACCTGATGGGCAAGGCCCAGGTGACGCTGTCGCGGGAGCGCTCGGTCGAGGAATACACCAACGTTCTGGTGTCTTGCACCGAAGAGCTGGAGCGGGTCGCGCGGATTGTCTCGGACATGCTGTTCCTGGCCCAGGCCAGCCAGCCTGCGGCGCACGCCTCGTTCGAACCGATTGCACTGGAAGAAGAGGCGTCCAAGGTGGCGGATCTGTTTTCTCTGACGGCGCAAGACAAACAGATCGATCTGAAGGTCATCGGCAGCGCTCAGGTGTCGGGCGACCGGTTGATGATTCAGCGAGCGATTTCCAATCTGCTGTCCAATGCCCTGCGCCACTGCCCGTCCGGCAAGACCGTTTCGCTGTTCATCGAGCAGGCGCCGACCGAAGTGTCGCTGCGGGTGAGCAATCCCGGCGCAGGCATCGAAGCGCAGCACCTGCCGTATCTGTTCGACCGTTTTTACCGGGTCGACAGCAGCCGCACCCGTTCACAGGGCAGTACCGGTCTGGGGCTGGCCATCGTGCATTCGATCATGACCCTGCATCAGGGCAGCGCGCAGGTTCAAAGCCGTCCGGGGGCGATGACGGTGTTCAGTCTGGTGTTTCCCGCAATGCACCGGGAACGGCACTAAACCTTCAAGCCGATTTGTGCGGTGTTTTCTGAAACCTCATAGGAAAAATCACCGCACAAGTGCTGCATCCATCCCCGTAAAACCTTCAGTACGAATTTGCGTCGTCCCCGCGCTGAAACGTCTGACAACGACAACAAACAGAACGCCTCAAACCGCTGATTCCTTTCGCGTGGTTCGCCCGTTGCCACGCAGTGCTGCTCCCCCAGAAACACGTCCTCGCGGCGTCAATTCACGTTTCATCAGTACGTATTTCGACACCGCTGAAACCCGCGATTGGAAACGTCTGGACATTTTTGACCCCGCCCTCACCGCCCTTTTAGATTCGGCTCGTGCTTGCAACAGCACTCCCAAACAACAACCAAGGAGCAACATCATGGGCTACATGGGCAGCTTGAACGCAAACCCTATCGATGAACTGGAAGAGCAGGAAGCACCCTCGCCAGAGCAGATCGAAGCGCTGCAACTGACCGAGGAAGAACAGGCGGAACTCAACGCCGAGTAACAGAACCCGCGGGGGCCTTGCGCCCTCGCGGGCTTTCCAGGAAGGGAATCATGGACAAGACAACGTTGGCCGAGCGTGAGCTCACGGCCGATCAGGCAGAACGGCGTATTCACACCGAACTTTCACGCCTGGGCCTCACACCGCACACCCGCACCCTCGGCAGCAAAGTGATTGCCGTTCAGGCGAGTCTTCATGGCGGCGACAACCGTCATGCTCGTGGCTCCGGCAAGGGCTATACGGATCAGGCGCACCTGGGCGCGCTTTATGAAGCGCTCGAGCACTATTGGACGGATGAGCTCTGTACCTACGATGTTCACCACGAAACGGAACGCTATTTCAAAGACACGCCGTTGTTTGCCGATGACTCGCTTCTGCGCAGGCTCACCGGCCAGCAAAACGTGCGCATCACCTGCCGGACCTATGTCTGTCCGCCATGGCATGACCGGTTTTCCTATCCGGTGGCGCTGACCTCACCGAACGGCTCACGTTTACCCTCGTCACCGGGCATGGCGGACTACCGCGCCGTGCGGCGTTACGCCAGCAACAGCGGCACCGCGATTGGCGCCACTTACAACGAAGCGATGCTGCACGCCGCCAACGAATGCATCGAGCGCGACGCCGTGTCGTTGTTTCTGCTTGATCATTTTTATTACCAGAACCATCCACCACTGCGACGGGTGGCGCGCCTCACTGAAAGCGACGAACTCGGTCGTCTATGGGCCGATGCCGAACAGGAAATCGACGGCGAAATCGTGCTGGTGGACATCAGCACCGAGTTCATGACCCGGACTTTTCTGGCCTTCACCACGAAGCCGGGCGCTCACCCACAGGTATTCGGCAGCGGCAGCTCTCTCGACCCGCGCCATGCTGCGTGGCGGGCGCTCACTGAACTGGTGCAATTGCAACTCAGCGCCGCCGAACCCGAATACCGACAGACGCTGAACAATGCGCTGCGCAATCTGCAGCCCTTCCCGCGCCTGCTGCGCTGTGCGCAGTTCGATCCGCAGACGCTGCTGAATCGCTGCGCTCAACACGAGGTGAGACTGCCGGGTTCCGCTAAAGACCTGTCGGTGGACAATCAACTGCACTTGCTGACTCAAGACCTGCGGATTCACGGCCGTACGATGGGTGCAGCCATCCTGCAGCGAACCGAGCTCGGCACCACCCTGCTCAACGTGGTGATCCCCGGACTGGAACGCTTCTTCGTGGTCTCCAGCGGCAATGTCGTTATCCCGCAAGCCCGGGGCCGGACTTTGGAGAGGCCAGCCCCATGAACCGACTTGATCGCACCCGGGAACTGACATTGGCCCGATCCATGCGCCTTTACCTCAACGAAAACGACGCTGTTGGCCACTACCTCGAACCGCGAGGCAGCGGATTGCATCACGTTTTTTTCCTGCGGGTGAACGATGAGCTCTGGGTCGGCCGCAAGCTCCTGCAGCGTGACCGGCATTTTCGGTGGCAGGCCGGCAGCGCGCTCAAAGCCGGCATGTTGTTTGGCCCGCATCTCCATTCACTGTGGGGTGATGACGGGTTGTCGATCGGCTATCGGACGGTCTCCCCCGCAGACAAAGCGCAGTTCTTCGAGCACGCCTTGCGTCAGGCTGACAGCGAGATCCTGTTTCCCTTTCCGCTGCTGGATGAGGCGGGCCGGGAAGCGGTCTGCCCGGCAGACTTTTGGCAATGCAACGAATCACTGGCCGAACAGCTGAATAACGACGAACACCACTTGCGCGAATACTGCGCCGGGCTGCTCCAGGCCATCACTGAAAAAGGCGCACTGATTTACGACCCGGCCTGTTCGACCGGCGCGTTCATCGCTCATCTCGCCCGCGCCCTGCCCGACTGTCTGTGCCTGGGCAATGACCGTTCGGCCTCGATGATCGAACACGCCAGGCGATATCACAGTGGGATCTCCGTCGAATTCGACGTGCTGGAGGCGAGTGAAGCTTTCGATGCCGGGATTCGCTGCGATGTCTTGATCCTGCGGTTCCTCAACGCCGAAGTCTTGACCCGCCGCGAGGCCCACGCAGCGTTCGAATCGCTGATCCGCTGCGTCAATCCCGGCGGCACGATCCTCGTTTTCGGTCACACGCCGGTGCTGATCCCGGTCACCTGGCTCGCCTCCCTCCACCACCTGAAACTTGAATCCAGCGTCGCGGCGCGGCCTGGGCAGGTCGAGCTGTTCCAGTTCTACCGTCTGACGGTTCAGGCGTCATGAGCTTCTCCCTGCACAGCCGAGGTTATTACCCGACCGGCGACGGTCATCAACTCTATTGGGAACGCCATGGTGTTCCGGGACACGAACCGGTGTTTTTCCTCCATGGTGGCCCCGGCGGGCGTATCAGCCGCCACCATCTGCAGTTCTTCGAACCGGATAGGTTCGACATCATCCTGTTTGACCAACGGGGCTGCGGGCGGTCGACGCCCTACGGCGAACTGCGGGACAACTCCACCGGGCTGTGTGTCGAAGACATCGATGCCCTGCGCCAGCATTTCGGCTTCGAAAAAATCAGCGTTCTGGGCGTGTCATGGGGTAGTTGGCTGGCGATCCAGTACCAGCAGCGCTACCCGCAGCACCTGCTGAAAACCACGTTGGTCTCGGTATTCGTGCCGTTTGCCGACAATGTCCGATCCTACGATCAGGCGCTCAATGACGGGCTGGTGCAATCGCCGCAAATGTCGCCCGGCCAACGCGCCAGGGACATCTACCGGATTCTCCGCGAAGGCTGTCCATCGCAGCAGCACCGCGCCGCCATCGAATGGTTGAACGCTGTTCTACGTCGCACAGGGCAGACGATTTGCCCCGACACTCTGGAGCGCTTCGTCGATCAGGAAGCCGTGCTCGCGATCCGTCTGGAATTGCATTACCACCTGCAGAACTACTGCTTCACGCCAAAGGAAGAAGACCTGACCCTCGACGACAACACCCTGCTGATCCAGGGCATCCGCGACACCCATGGCATGGCCAGCGTGCGCTGGCTCAGGCAACGCATGAACATCCACTGCCGGCTGCTGCACGCCGGGCACAACGCCTTTGAAAACGCCCTCCTCAAAGCGGTGCGTCGGGCGGTGAAACGTGAAATCGAGGGCTAAAAAAAACGGCACCCGAAGGTGCCGTCCCGTCCCGCAAAAGCGCTTACTTGCGTGCCGCCTCCCACGACTTGAGCAGTTCGTTGTAGCTCACGGTTTCGCCTTTCGGCTTCTCGTTCGCCAGTTTCGGTTTTGGTGCGCCCGGCTGGTCGAACCAGTATTGCGCGTCGAGCTCGGGGTTCATTTTCGGGGCGCAAGTGGCCTGGGCCTTGGAGCGTTCCAGACGGGTCATGATCGCGTCCTGATCCTTGGCCAGACCGTCGAGGGCCTGTTGCGGGGTCTTCTCGCCGCTGGCGGCTTCGGCGATGTGGCTCCACCACAATTGCGCCAGACGTGGATAGTCCGGCACGTTGGTGCCGGTCGGGGTCCATTGCACGCGAGCCGGGCTGCGGTAGAACTCGACCAGACCACCGAGTTTCGGCGCCAGATCGGTCATCGCCTGCGAGTTGATGTCCGACTCGCGAATCGGCGTCAGACCGACGATGGTTTTCTTCAGCGACACGGTTTTCGAGGTCACGAACTGCGCGTACAGCCAGGCCGCGAGTTTCTGTTTCTCAGGCGTGGATTTCATGAAGGTCCACGAGCCCACGTCCTGATAACCGAGTTTCATGCCCTCTTCCCAGTACGGCCCGCGTGGCGACGGCGCCATGCGCCATTTCGGCGTGCCGTCGGCGTTGACCACCGGCAGGCCCGGTTTGGTCATGTCGGCGGTGAAGGCGGTGTACCAGAAGATCTGCTGGGCGATGTTGCCCTGAGACGGCACCGGGCCGGATTCGGAGAAGGTCATGCCCGCCGCTTCCGGTGGCGCGTACTTCTTCAGCCAGTCGACGTATTTGGTGGTGGCGAACACCGCCGCCGGGCCGTTGGTGTCGCCGCCGCGGGTCACGCTGGAGCCGACCGGGTGGCAATCCTCGACGCGAATCCCCCACTCGTCCACCGGCAAGCCGTTGGGAATGCCCTTGTCGCCACCACCGGCCATGGAGAACCAGGCATCGGTGAAGCGCCAGCCCAGCGACGGGTCTTTCTTGCCGTAATCCATGTGCCCGTAAATGCGTTTGCCGTCGATTTCCTTGACGTCTTCGCTGAAGAATTTGGCGATGTCTTCATAGGCCGACCAGTTCACCGGCACGCCCAGTTCATAGCCGTACTTTTCCTTGAACTTGGCTTTCAGGTCGGCGCGTTCGAACCAGTCGGCGCGGAACCAGTACAGGTTGGCGAACTGCTGGTCGGGCAATTGATAGATCTTGCCGTCCGGCGCGGTGGTGAAGGAGATGCCGATGAAGTCCTTGATGTCGAGGGTCGGCGAGGTGAAGTTCTTGCCTTCATTGGCCATCAGGTCGGTGATCGATTCGGTCTTGCCATAGCGAAAGTGCGTACCGATCAGGTCCGAGTCGTTGACCCAGCCGTCGTAGATGTTCTTGTCCGACTGCATCACGGTCTGCATTTTTTCCACGACGTCGCCTTCCTGCAACAGGTCGTGGGTCAGCTTGATCCCGGTGATTTCGCTGAAGGCCTTGGCCAGCACTTTGGATTCATATTCGTGGGTGGTCAGGGTTTCCGAGACGACCTTGATGTCCATCCCGCGAAACGGTTCGGCCGCCTTGATGAACCACTTCAGTTCTTCGAGTTGCTGTTCGGCCGTCAGGGTCGACGGCTTGAACTCGCTGCCGATCCATTTTTTTGCGGCATCTTCGTAGGCGTCGGCCCAGGCGGACGCGCTCAAACCGCTGAGTGCCAGCATGGCTGCCAATGAAATGCTATGTCGCAGCTTATTTTTCTTATCGAACATAGAGACCTCCTGTTAGGTTTTCGGAGCAAGATTGCCGAGCGATTCGACTAGCCCCAACGCATCACAGCCAACAGCCACACCAGGGACAACGCGGACGCTACCCAGATGCTCCAGTCGGTCACGCCGATTACCAGCAGATGCAGGTAGGCGCTGCCGAGAAGACCGATGAACAAGCGATCGCCACGGGTGGTGGCAATCGGCAGAAACCCTCGCCGCAAGATGCTCGGCGAGCGCAATTCCCAGGTGGTCATGCCCACCAGGATCAACCCGATCACGATGAAAAACGCCGCCGTCGGGACGGTCCAGCTCATCCATTCCATCATCAGTTCCTCAGACCCGGCCCAGGGCAAAGCCCTTGGCCACGTGGTTGCGAACGAAC
The DNA here is from genome assembly GCF_058796615.1 of Pseudomonas sp. GW823-FHT04A03. NCBI lineage: Bacteria > Pseudomonadati > Pseudomonadota > Gammaproteobacteria > Pseudomonadales > Pseudomonadaceae > Pseudomonas > Pseudomonas sp. GW823-FHT04A03. The sequence goes on along the minus strand of NZ_JBXAIV010000007.1, from coordinate 285,087 downwards.
CAGATCACCAGCATGCCGGGGAGGATAGTCAACACCCCCGCCGCCGCCAGTACACCCCAATCAATACCGGACGCCGACACCGTGCGCGTCATCACCGCGGCGATCGGTTTGGCGTTCACCGAGGTCAGCGTGCGCGCCAGCAGCAGTTCGACCCAAGAGAACATGAAGCAGAAAAACGCCGTCACACCGATGCCGGAGCCGATCAGCGGAATGAAGATCTTCACGAAGAACTTGGGAAAGCTGTAGCCGTCGATGTAGGCGGTTTCGTCGATTTCCTTCGGCACCCCGGACATGAAACCTTCGAGGATCCACACCGCCAGCGGCACGTTGAACAGGCAGTGCGCCAGCGCCACGGCGATATGGGTGTCGAACAGGCCAATCGACGAATACAGCTGGAAGAACGGCAGCAGGAAGACTGCAGGCGGCGCCATGCGGTTGGTCAGCAGCCAGAAGAACAGGTGTTTGTCACCGAGAAAGCGGTAACGCGAAAAGGCATACGCCGCCGGCAGCGCCACGCTCAGGGAAATGATCGTGTTCAGACTGACGTAGTACAGCGAGTTGATATAACCGGTGTACCAGCTCGGGTCGGTGAAGATCACCTTGTAGTTCGCCAGCGTGAAATCCTGTGGGAAAAGGGTCAGTCCGCCGAGAATTTCGGTGTTGCTCTTGAACGACATGTTCAGCAGCCAGTAGATCGGCACCAGCAGGAACAGGATGTAGAGCAGCAGGGGAATAAGCTTTCTTTTGCTCATGGCCGGGCCTCAGCGGTTGGCATCGTTGTGGGTCATGGCGGTGTAGAACAGCCAGGACACCAGCAGGATGATCAGGAAGTACACCAGCGAGAATGCCGCCGCCGGCCCCAGGTCGAATTGGCCTACGGCCATCTGGGTCAGGGTCTGACTCAGGAAGGTCGTCGAGTTACCCGGCCCGCCGCCGGTGAGCACGAACGGCTCGGTGTAGATCATGAAGCTGTCCATGAAGCGCAGCATCACCGCGATCAGCAGCACGCTCTTCAACTTGGGCAATTGAATGTGGCGGAACACGGCCCAGGCCGAGGCCCGGTCAATGCGCGCGGCCTGGTAATACACGTCGGGAATCGCCCGCAGCCCGGAGAAACACAACAGTGCCACCAGTGAAGTCCAGTGCCAGACGTCCATCACCAACACGGTGACCCAGGCGTCCATGGTGTTGGCCGCGTAGTTGTAGCTGATGCCCATGGCGTTGAGGCTCGAACCCAGCAGGCCGATGTCGGCGCGGCCGAAAATCTGCCAGATGGTGCCGACCACGTTCCACGGAATCAGCAGCGGGATCGCCAGCACGATCAGCACCACCGACGACCAGCGACCCTTGGTCGGCATGGTCAACGCGATGGCGATGCCGAGCGGGATTTCGATCAGCAGCACACACGCCGAGTAGATGAACTGGCGCAGCAACGAATCATGCAGACGCGGATCGAGCAGTACCTGCTTGTACCAGTCGGCGCCGACGAAATAGCGGCTGGACTGGTCGAAGATGTCCTGCACCGAATAGTTGACCACAGTCATCATCGGGATCACCGCACTGAACGCCACCAGCAGGAACACCGGCAACACCAGCCACCAGGCCTTGTTGTTCTGCACCTTGTTCATGGCTGTACCTCGCTATCCGTGGCATCCAGCAGAAACTCGTCGGCATACACCATCAGCCACTGCGCCGGGAAACTGATGTACGCCGTGCCCTGCGGCACCGGTTTGTCCTCGGCCAGACGCACTTTCAGCGGTGCACCGTCCAGATCCAGAGTCATGATCTTGTAGGTACCGAGGTCTTCGACGTGTACGACCCGCGCCTGCATCGCGTCATCGAACGGCTCGTCCCACACGTGGATGAACTCGGGACGAATGCCGACCTTCAGATTTTTCCACTGACCGTGTTCGATATGGCGCTGCAAGCCGTCGGACAGCGGCAGGTGGGTCGAATTGAAACCGACCCCGCCCGGTTGCGGTTGCACTTCGATCAGGTTCATCCCCGGGCTGCCGATGAAATAGCCGACAAAAGTGTGGCTCGGCCGCTCGAACAATTCCCGCGGCGTGCCGAACTGGACGATCTGGCCGCCATACATCACCGCGATCTTGTCGGCGAAGGTCGAAGCCTCCAGCTGATCGTGGGTGACGTAGACCATGGTGATGTTGAACTGCTCGTGGATCTGCTTGAGCTTGCGCCGCAATTTCCATTTCAGGTGCGGGTCGATCACCGTCAGCGGCTCGTCGAACAGAATCGCCGAGACGTCATCGCGCACCAGGCCACGGCCCATGGAGACTTTCTGTTTTTCGTCGGCGGTGAGGTTACGCGCCTTTTTACTCAGCAGGTTCTGCAGGTCGAGGACTTCGGCGATTTCCTGCACCTTGCTGTGCACTTTCGCCTCGGCCAGGCCCTGATTGCGCAGGGGAAAAGCCAGGTTGTCGAACACGGTCATGGTGTCGTACACCACCGGGAACTGGAACACCTGAGCGATGTTGCGCTTCTCCGGGGTCAGGTCGTTGACCGCTTTGCCGTCGAACAGCACATGCCCTTGGGACGGGCTGAGCAGACCGGAAATGATGTTGAGCAACGTCGATTTGCCGCAACCCGAAGGGCCGAGCAAGGCATAGGCGCCGCCCTGCTCCCAGATATGATCCATCTCGCGGATCGCGTAATCCTCGGGCCCGCTCGGGGTTTTGCTGTAGCTGTGGGCGAGGTGCTGCAAACGGATTTCGGCCATCAGGCAACCCTCGCGACACGCCGGCCCGGTGCCTGCACCAGACGGCCCTGCGCATCGAACACAAACAGTTTATGGGTCGGGATATAGATGCGGATCGGCGCATCGACGTCGTATTCGTGAACCCCCGGCAAATGCAGCACCAGCAGGAAATGCTCGTTGCGCACGTGCAGGAAGGTTTCCGAACCGCTGATTTCCGCCACCTCGACGGTCACCGCCAGTTCCAGGTCGTCATCGTTGCTCGGCACCAGCGAGATGTGGCTCGGGCGCACGCCAAAGCGAAACTCGCCCTCGCCCACCGGCCGCAGGTCGACGTTCAACGGAAAGTGTACGAAGTTGGCGAAGCTCACTTCGTTACCGGCGATGCGCCCCGGCATCAGGTTGATCGGCGGTTCGGAGAACAATTCGGCGGCCAGCACCGTTTGCGGCTGGTGGTAGACCTCGGTCGACGGGCCGCTCTGGATCACCCGGCCCTCGTGCAGAATGGTGGTGGTGCCGCCCAGCGCCAGCGCTTCGTTGGGTTCGGTGGTGGCGTAGATGGCGATGGTGTGGCGCGCCTTGAACAGCTCGCGCATTTCCTGGCGCAGTTCTTCGCGCAGTTTGTAGTCGAGGTTGACCAGCGGCTCGTCGAACAGGATCAGTTCGGCATCCTTGACCAGCGCCCGCGCCATGGCCGTGCGCTGTTGCTGGCCGCCGGACAGTTCCAGCGGATAGCGCTTCAGAAACTTCTCGATGCGCAGCATCTTCGCGGTTTCCTGCACCTTGCTCTGGATCTGCTCGTTGGAGATCCCGGCCTGGCGCAGCGGCGAGGCGATGTTCTCGAACACCGTCATGGTCGGGTAATTGATGAACTGCTGATAGACCATCGACACGTTGCGCAAACGCACCGGGCGCTGGGTGACGTCGACGCCGTTCATCAGGATGCGGCCGCTGTCGGGCTTGTCCAGACCGGCCATCAGGCGCATCAGACTGGTCTTGCCGGACAGCGTGCGCCCGAGCAAAACGTTGAAGGATCCAGGTTCGAATTTCAGGCTCGCATCGTCGATCCAGGTCTGGCCCTCGACGGTACGGCTGACGTGCTCCAGGGTGAGTGACATGGCTCGGCCTTTTTATTATTGGAGTCAAGCGACCTGTCCTGTAGAGCGACATTCGTGCCAGAAACGGCAAGCTGTTGATTTGCCGTCGAATTCGCTGAAAGCCACGCAAACCGTGGTTCGTAGCTGAACACAAGTGAACAGTCGCGACTGAACAATTGAACAGTCGGGCGATTGACAATGAACAATAGTGAACAACACTCTATGGATGCTTTTTGCTCGTCGAACGAGCCATAACAAAAACAACAAAGCACCCTTCAGAGACTGCCAATCATGGCCGCACCTGCCCCGCCGCTTTCCCACGACGCCATCGTCCAGGACTCCTGGTCCCGTTGCCGCGCCTTCGGTCTCAATCATCAAAGCGCCCCGGCCTTCGATCAGTTGCCCTCTGCCGGCATCGCGCAGTTGCTCGACCGTCATCATTCGCTGGTGCAGACCACCCACCAGGAAGTGCTGCCGTATTACGAGAACATCCTGAGCAACTCCAACTGCCTGATCATGCTGGCCGACAATCAGGGCCAGGTGCTGACGTCCTGGGGTACTCAGCGCTTTATCGAGCCGAACCTGGCGCGCGGTTTTCAGGCCGGCGCCAGTTGGGTCGAGCGCGCCAGCGGCACCAACGCCATCGGGACTGCTTTGGCCTGCGAGCAGGCGGTGCACATCGAACACGATGAACACTTTCTCAAGGCCAACCGCTTCATGACCGGTTCCGCCGCGCCTATTTTCGATGCCGAGCGCAAGGTCATCGCCGTACTCGACGTGTCCAGCGACAGCTATCTGCCGCCCTCGCACACCCTCGGCATGGTCAAGATGATGAGCCAGACCGTGGAGAATCGGCTGATCCTCAACCTGTTCCACGGCCAGCACTTTCAACTGACCTTCAACACCGGGTTGAACAACCTCGACAGCCAGTGGGCCGGGCTGCTGATCTTTGATGAGAGCGGCCAGGTGCTGTCGGCCAACCGTCGGGCCGACAATCTGTTGGGGGTGCGGTTGTCGCGGGTCAGCGTTGAGAGTCTGTTCAAGGTGTCGTTGCTGGAGTTGATCAATCAACCGGACGGTTTGCCGTTCGCCTTGCAGACCTCCGGGCGCAATCGTTTCCAGTGTTTGTTGAAACGGCCTAAACAGGCGCCAGTTCAGGCGCGGGTCTTTGCTGAAACCAGAACCGCTGAACCGAAAGTCGTCGTCCCTACGGCCATCAGCCTGAGCACGTTGCACTTCGGCGACAGCCGCGTGGAAAAAGCCGTGCGCCAGGCCGAGCGGCTGCTGGAAAAGGACATTCCGCTACTGATTCACGGGGAAACCGGGGTCGGCAAAGAGGTTTTCGTCAAAGCCCTGCATCAGGCCAGCTCCCGCAGCAAACAGGCGTTTATCGCCGTCAACTGCGCGGCGATTCCCGCCGAACTGGTGGAGTCTGAGCTGTTCGGGTACGAGAAAGGCGCGTTCACCGGTGCCAACCAGAAAGGCAGCATCGGCCTGATCCGCAAGGCCGACAAGGGCACGCTGTTTCTCGATGAAATCGGCGACATGCCGCTGCCAACTCAGGCTCGCCTGTTACGCGTGTTGCAGGAGCGCTGCGTGCAACCGGTGGGCAGCAGCGAGCTGTTTCCAGTGGATCTGCGGATCATCTCCGCCACCAACCGTTCGCTCAGGGAACAGGTGCAACTGGGGCGCTTCCGCGAGGACTTGTACTACCGCATCGGCGGCTTGACCCTCGAATTACCACCGCTTCGCGAGCGCAGCGACAAGCAGGCACTGTTCAAACGGTTGTGGGAACAACATCGCGAGCCGTCGCAGTGGGCGGGATTGAGTCGCGAGGTGCTGGACTTGTTTGAACGGCACCCGTGGCCGGGCAATCTGCGTCAGGTCAGCAGCGTGATGCAGGTGGCGCTGGCGATGGCCGAAGAACAACCGATTCGGCCCGAGCATTTGCCGGACGACTTTTTTGTCGATCTGGAGATGGAGCCGGTGGAAGTGGCCGAGCCGCTGGGCATCGATCTGAACGATGCCGAGGCGTTGAACCGGGAGTTGCAGTTGGCCGGCGGGAATATTTCCCACCTGGCGCGACGGTTGGGGGTGAGCCGCAATACGCTGTACAAGCGATTGCGGCAGCTTGAAAGCTGAGCGTTCCCACAGCGGGTCAGGCCGAAACGGCGGGCTCAACAGGTGCAGCCGATGCGGCCGCCAACGTCCGCAGGCCCATCAACACCACAACCATCATCAGCAAACCTGCAGCGATCGCAACGCCGAACCCTGCCCGGGCGCCCCAGGCATCAATCACCAGCCCCGCCAGCATGCCGCCCAGCGCCACGCCGATGCTGATCCCGGTGGTCATCCACGTCAGCCCTTCGGTCATCCTCGCCGCCGGGATGATGATCGTCCCCAGCTTCATGACCACCACCATGGTCGGCGCAAACGAGATGCCGGCGATAAACAGCATCGCCGACAGGACATAAACATCCGGTGAGAACACAGGCAATACGCCGGTGACTGCCGTGACCAATATCCCGATAAAGAACTGTTTTTCAATCGCCAGCGAAACCCGCAACGCGCCGAAGGTCAGGCCCGCCACCAGCGAGCCGAAGGCATAGGCGGCGAGGATGAAGGTGGCAGCCGATGGCCAGCCTTGCGCGTTGGCGAAGGCCACAACGGCGACATCGATCGACCCGCCGATGGCCCCCATCGCCAGCAGCGCCAGGACAATGGTGCGAACGCCGGGAATCAGCAGTGTCGAACCGCTGTTTTTCCGGTTGCCTGCCACCACTTTCGGTTCGGTCTGACGTTGCATGAGAAACGCCGTCACGCCGACGGCCAGCAGCCCTACCGCCACCAGCGGCCCGGCTTCCGCGAAGAAACTCACGCTCAAACCGATCGCCAGGGGCGGGCCGATGATGTAGGCCAATTCGGTGAGAACCGTGTCGAGGGAGAACGCGGTGTGCAGCTGCGGCTTGCCACGAAACAGTTGCGTCCAGCGTGCGCGGATCATGGACGGCATGCTCGGCATTGTCCCCGCCAGTGCCGCCAGTACAAAAAACAACGCGGCGGGCGCTTTCAAGTGCACGGCGAGAATCAACGCCAGCAGCATGACAATGCTGAAAACCGTGACAACGGGCAGCACGCGGCTCTGGCCACGCTGATCAACCTGTTTCGAGATGCGCGGGCCGAGCAGCGCGTTGGCCAGGGTAAACGTGCCGGCGACTGCGCCGGCCAGCCAGTAAACGCCCGTCTGCTGCACCAGCATGGTGATGATGCCGATGCCGATCATTGCCTGGGGCAGTCGGGCGATAGAGCTCGCTAGGATCAGCCCGGTGGCGCCGGGTGTCGATACCAGCTCGCGATAGTGATTAGCCATGATTCCTCCCTTCCGGATTCGCCGCTGATGAGCATCCTGCCGCGTGCGCTATCAAGACCTATGCGAATACCAAAAGCAATCACACATTGTCTGGATCGTTCCCACGTCGAGGCGTCGAACCGTCTGCGTGGGAATGCCTCAATGGACGCTCCGCGTCCGCTTCGGCATGGGACGCGGAGCGTCCCGGGCTGCATTCCCACGCGGAGCGTGGGAACGATCAACTGTCTGCGTGAGAACGATCTATCGGACAGAAAAACAAAAACCCGCACAAGGCGGGTTTTGTTTGTAACAGGCGCAGCAATCAGTCAGCCAGACGCCAGGTCGTGCCGCCCTTGCCGTCTTCCAGCACCACGCCCATGGCGGTGAGCTGGTCGCGGATGCGGTCGGATTCGGCCCAGTCCTTGCCGGCGCGTGCCGCCAGACGCGCAGCGATCAGCGCCTCGACTTCAGCTGCATCGACACGCCCTTCGGCACCGGCCTGCAGGAAGTCATCGGCTTCGAGCTGCAACACGCCCAGCACGCTGGCCAGTTCTTTCAGACGCGCCGCCAGACCGGCCGCTGCATCGAGATCGCTCTCGCGCAGACGGTTGATCTCACGCACCATCTCGAACAGCACCGCGCAGGCTTCCGGCGTGCCGAAGTCGTCGTTCATCACCGTGGTGAAACGCTCGACGAACGCTTCGCCTCCAGCCGGCGCCACGTTCGGCAGGCCTTTCAACGCGTGGTAGAAACGCTCCAGTGCGCCCTTGGCGTCCTTGAGGTTGTCTTCCGAATAGTTGATCGCGCTGCGGTAGTGACTCGACACCAGCAGGTAACGCACGACTTCCGGGTGGTACTTGTCGAGCACGTCGCGAATGGTGAAGAAGTTGTTCAAGGACTTGGACATCTTCTCGCCATTGATACGAATCATGCCGCAATGCATCCACGCGTTGGCGTAGGTCTTGCCGGTGGCCGCTTCGCTCTGGGCGATTTCGTTTTCATGGTGCGGGAACTCAAGATCGCTGCCGCCGCCATGAATGTCGAAAGTCTCACCCAGGCAGCAGGTGGACATCACCGAGCACTCGATGTGCCAGCCCGGACGCCCGGCGCCCCACGGCGATTCCCAGCTCGGCTCGCCCGGCTTGACGCCTTTCCAGAGCACGAAGTCCAGCGGATCTTCCTTGGCTTCGTCGACCTCGATCCGCGCACCGATGCGCAGGTCTTCGATCTTCTTGCGCGAGAGCTTGCCGTAGCCCATGAACTTGCCGACGCGGTAGTACACGTCGCCATTGCCCGGGGCGTAGGCGTAACCCTTGTCGATCAGGGTCTGGATCATCGCGTGCATGCCAGGGATGTGATCCGTGGCGCGCGGCTCCATGTCCGGCTTCTTGATGTTCAGGCGCGCTTCGTCTTCGTGCATCGCCGCGATCATGCGCTCGGTCAACGCTTCGAACGACTCGCCGTTCTCGTTGGCCCGGTTGATGATCTTGTCGTCGATGTCGGTGATGTTGCGCACGTAGGTCAGGTCATAACCGCTGAACCGCAACCAGCGGGTCACCAGGTCGAACGCGACCATGCTGCGGCCGTGGCCCAGGTGGCAGTAGTCGTACACGGTCATCCCGCAGACGTACATGCGCACCTTGTTGCCATCCAGCGGCTTGAAGACTTCTTTGCTCTTGGTGAGCGTGTTGTAGATCGTAAGCACGGTGTTTCCTTAAGACTTGATCACTGGCCCCACGAATCGCGCAGGGTCACGGTACGGTTGAATACCGGCTGGCCTGGTTTCGAGTCCTTGATATCCGCGACGAAGTAGCCTTCGCGCTCGAACTGGAAACGGTCTTCCGGCTGTGCGTTGCCCAGCGAAGGCTCGGCACGACAACCGGTCAGCACTTGCAGTGAGTCAGGGTTGATGTTGTCCAGGAAACTCGCGCTGTCCTCGGCCTTCTCCGGGTTCGGAGAACGGAACAGGCGATCGTACAGACGCACTTCGCACTCGATGCTGGCAGCGGCCGGCACCCAGTGGATCACGCCCTTGACCTTGCGGCCTTCAGGGTTCTTGCCCAGTGTGTCCGGATCGTAGGAGCAACGCAGCTCGACGATGTTGCCGTCGGCGTCCTTGATCGCTTCATCGGCACGGATCACGTAGCTGCCGCGCAGACGCACTTCGCCGTACGGCTCCAGGCGCTTGTAGCCTTTTGGCGGTTCTTCCATGAAGTCATCGCGGTCGATGTAGATTTCACGGGCGAACGGCAGCTGACGCACGCCGAGTTCTTCTTTCTGCGGATGACGCGGCAGTTCGAGGTTGTCGACCTGGTCTTCCGGGTAGTTGGTGATCACGACTTTCAAAGGACGCAGCACGCACATGGCGCGCGGGGCGTTCGCGTCGAGGTCCTGACGAATGCTGAACTCGAGCATGCCGAAGTCGACCACGCCGTCGGAACGGTTGGTGCCGATCATGTCGCAGAAATTGCGGATCGACGCCGGGGTGTAGCCACGGCGGCGGAAGCCCGACAGCGTCGACATGCGCGGATCGTCCCAGCCGTTGACGTGTTTCTCGTCAACCAGTTGCTTGAGCTTGCGCTTGCTGGTGATGGTGTAGTTGAGGTTCAGACGGCTGAACTCGTACTGACGCGGGTGCGCCGGCACTGGCAGTGCGTCGAGGAACCACTCGTACAGCGGACGATGGCTTTCGAACTCCAGGGTGCAGATCGAGTGGGTGATGCCTTCGATGGCGTCCGACTGACCGTGGGTGAAGTCGTAGTTCGGGTAGATGCACCACTTGTCACCGGTCTGATGGTGATGGGCGTGGCGGATGCGGTACATGATCGGGTCGCGCAGGTTCATGTTCGGCGAGGCCATGTCGATCTTGGCGCGCAGCACACGGGCACCGTCCGGGAACTCACCGGCGCGCATGCGGGCGAACCAGTCCAGGTTCTCTTCCACCGAACGGTCGCGGAAAGGGCTGTTCTTGCCAGGCTCGGTCAGGCTGCCGCGGTATTCCTTGGCTTGCTCGGGCGTCAGGTCGTCGACGTAAGCCTTGCCGGCCTTGATCAGTTCAACGGCCCAGTCGTGCAACTGGTCGAAGTATTGCGAGGCGTAGCGCACTTCGCCGGACCACTCGAAGCCCAGCCATTTGACGTCGCTTTCGATCGCGTCGATGTATTCCTGGTCTTCCTTGGCCGGGTTGGTGTCGTCGAAACGCAGGTGTGTAACGCCGCCGAACTCCTGGGCCAGGCCGAAGTTCACACAGATCGACTTGGCGTGGCCGATGTGCAGGTAGCCGTTGGGCTCAGGCGGGAAACGGGTGACGATCTGCGTGTGCTTACCCGAGTCCAGGTCCGCCTGGATGATCGGGCGCAGGAAATTGACCGGCGTAACGGGGCCGGTCTTGGAATTCGAGGTAGGGTCGACAGTGGGCTTGCTCATAGGATCCTTGAACGTACAGTGCGCGGCGCCGGGACACGGGCCTGACAAAACAAAGCCGCTATCATAGCCGATGCTGTCAAGCCCCTGACAGAGCAGGGCTTAAAAGGAATGCATTTAATCGCCGGGTTTTGAAAAACAGCCTCGAAATTCGCGCCTGTCACGCTAAACTGCGCACCTTGGCCTTCACGGGCTGAACCGGCAAAGGGGCGAAATGCTCCAATGCCCACGAATTCCTTATAAAGAGTAGCGATCATGACTCAAGTAAAACTGACCACCAACTTCGGTGACATCGTCATCGAACTGAACGCTGAAAAAGCCCCGATCACCGTGGCGAACTTCATCGAATACGTGAAAAAGGGTCACTACGAGAACGTCGTGTTCCACCGCGTCATCAAAGGTTTCATGATCCAGGGCGGCGGTTTCGAGCCAGGCATGAAAGAAAAGAAAGACAAGAGCCCAAGCATCCAGAACGAAGCCGACAACGGCCTGAAGAACGAGAAATACACCCTGGCCATGGCTCGCACCATGGATCCGCATTCGGCCTCGGCACAGTTTTTCATCAACGCCACCGACAACAGCTTCCTGAACCACACCTCCAAGACCGCTCAGGGTTGGGGTTATGCCGTGTTCGGTAAAGTGGTTGCTGGCACCGACGTTGTCGACAAGATCGAAGGCGTTTCCACCACGTCCAAGGCAGGCCACCAGGACGTACCAGCAGACGACGTGATCATCGAGAAAGCCGAGATCATCGAAGCGTGATATTGCTGATTTCAGACTTGCATCTGGAAGAGGAGCGCCCGGACATTACCCGGGCGTTTCTGGATTTGCTCGCCGGACGCGCCCGCTCGGCGAGTGCGTTGTACATTCTGGGCGACTTTTTCGAGGCGTGGATTGGCGACGACGCCATGACCCCCTTCCAGCGTTCCATCTGCCAGGCCCTGCGCGAACTCAGCGACAGCGGCACGGCCATTTTTCTGATGCACGGCAATCGCGACTTCATGCTCGGCAAGGCCTTTTGCAAAGAGGCCGGCTGCACGCTGTTGAAGGACCCGAGTGTCGTGCAGTTTTACGGCGAACCGGTGCTGCTGATGCACGGCGACAGCCTGTGCACCCGCGACGAAGCCTATATGAAGCTGCGCCGTTACCTGCGCAACCCGCTCAGCCTGTTCATCCTGCGCAACCTGCCCTTGCGCACCCGGCACAAGCTTGCGCGCAAGTTGCGCAGCGAAAGCCGGGCGCAGACGCGGATGAAGGCCAATGACATCGTCGATGTCACACCGGAGGAAATTCCGCGGATCATGCAGGAATACGGGGTAAAAACCCTGGTTCACGGGCACACCCATCGCCCGGCGATCCACAAGTTGCAGATCGGCGATCAGGCGGCTAAGCGGATTGTGCTGGGGGACTGGGATCGTCAGGGCTGGGCGTTGCAGGTGGATGAGAACGGGTTTGCGTTGGCGCCGTTTGACTTCGCACCGCCGCCGGCACTGCCCGCCCCAACCGTCTAAAGCCGTATAAAAAACTGTGGGAGCGAGCTTGCTCGCGAACGCGTCGTGTCAGTCAACATAAATGTTGGATGTCAGTCAGCATTCGCGAGCAAGCTCGCTCCCACCGGTACTGTGTCGCCCTTAGTGACCGCTGGCCGCCGGGCCTGCCTTCGCAGCAAACGGCGGCTTGGCCAGCCAAACAATCAGGATCAACCCCATAAACCCCCACCCCAACAACGTGAAGTAATCCACGGTCGAAAGCATATACGCCTGACTGGTCAACACATGATCCAGCTGCGCATACGCCGGATTGCTCGCCCCGCCCAACTGATTCAACGCCTCACGGGTCGCCGGCTCATAAGTGCTGATGCTCTCGCTCATATAGGCATGATGCTGATCCGCCCGGCGAATCCAGATCCAGGTGGTCAACGACGCCGCAAAGCTGCCGCCCAGTGTCCGCAGGAACGTCGCGAGACCAGCGCCATCGGCAATCTGGCTCGGCGGCAAGTCCGACATCAGAATGCTCAAGGTCGGCATAAAGAACAGCGCCACACCAATCCCCATGAACAACTGCACCAGCGCGATGTGCTGGAAGTCCACTTCGTTGGTGAATTCAGCACGCATGAAGCAGCTCAGGCCGATCGCCAGGAACGCCAGCCCGGCCAGCAAGCGCAGGTCGAACTTGTGCGCGTACTTGCCGACAAACGGTGACAGCAGCACCGGCAGAATGCCGATCGGTGCCACCGCCAGCCCGGCCCAGGTCGCGGTGTAACCCATCTGGGTCTGCAACCACTGCGGCAGTATCAGGTTGATGCCGAAGAATCCGGCATAACCCAACACCAGCACCAGTGTGCCGATGCGGAAGTTGCGGTGGGCGAACAACCGCAGGTTGACCACCGGATGCTGGTCGGTCATTTCCCAGATCACGAACACCGCCAGCGCAATCACCGAAATTGCCGCGCCGATGATGATGAAGTTCGACTCGAACCAGTCCAGGTCATTGCCCTTGTCGAGGATCACCTGCAACGCACCCACGCCGATGATCAGCGTGATCAGCCCGACGTAATCCATCGGCTGATGGCTGGTGACCACCGGGCGCTTGGCCAGCTGCTGGCGCACCACCATCACCGCGAAAATCCCGATAGGCACGTTGATGAAGAAGATCCACGGCCAGCTGTAACTGTCGGTGATCCAGCCGCCGAGGATCGGCCCGGCAATCGGCGCCACCACCGTGACCATCGCCAGCAACGCCAGAGCCATGCCCCGCCTCGCCGGCGGATAGACCGCAATCAGCAGCGTCTGGGTCATCGGGTACAACGGCCCGGCCACCAGGCCTTGCAGCACGCGAAAGCCGATCAGTTCCGGCATCGACGTGGAAATACCACAGAGGAACGATGCCAGCACGAACAGGATGGTCGCCCACAGAAACAGCTTCACCTCGCCGAAGCGACGGCTCAGCCAGCCGGTGAGCGGCAGCGCAATGGCGTTGCTCACGGCGAACGAGGTGATGACCCAGGTGCCCTGCTCCGAACTCACGCCGAGGTTGCCGGAAATGGTCGGCAACGCCACGTTGGCGATGGTGGTGTCGAGCACCTGCATGAAGGTCGCCAGCGACAGGCCGATGGTGCTGAGCAACAGGCTGGGCGGCGTAAAAGAGGCGTTATTGCTCATCGCGAATCCTTTGGAACTCGGCGGGCGCCGCGCTTGTTACAGACGCAGTCACCCTTGTGGGAGCGAGCTTGCTCGCGATGGCGGTCTGTCAGATAAATTAATACTGAATGACACACCGCTTTCGCGAGCAAGCCCGCTCCCACAGGGGGAAGGAATCAGCGTTGCGCGGTCTTGCTGACCGCCGCGCTGTTGTCGTGGATCAACTGGGTGATCATCGCGTCGGCTTCGGCCAGTTGGCGGTCGTAGACGTTGGTGCTGAACGAGGCCTTTTGCGGCGGTTGCTGGGCCAGTACCGGGCCGCTCTGGTCGTGCAGATTGACCTCGACATTGGTCGACAGACCGACGCGCAGCGGGTGTTTGGCCAGTTCTTCGGCGTTGACGTGAATCCGTACCGGCACACGCTGCACGATCTTGATCCAGTTGCCGGTGGCGTTCTGCGCCGGCAACAGGGCGAACGCGCTGCCGGTGCCCGCGCCGAGGCTGTCGATGGTGCCGCTGAACTTCACGTCGCTGCCGTAGATGTCCGACTCGATCTCCACCGGTTGGCCGATGCGCATGTCACGCAGCTGGGTTTCCTTGAAGTTGGCGTCGATCCACAGCTGATCCAGCGGAATCACCGCCATCAGCGCGGTGCCCGGCTGCACACGCTGGCCGAGTTGCACGGTGCGTTTGGCGACGTAACCGGTGACCGGTGCAATCAGCGTGCTGCGAGCGTTGGTCAGGTAGGCCTGACGCAGTTGTGCGGCGGCGGCCATCACGTCGGGGTGCGAGGACACCACGGTGTCATCAACCAGCGCGCTGGTGGTTTTCAGCTGCTGTTTGGCGTTGGCCAGGGCGTTCTGCGCCGAGGTCAGGTCATCGCGGGCGTGGGACAGTTCTTCCTGGGAAATCGCCCCGCCGGCCGCGAGATTTTTCCGGCGGTTGAAGTTGTCCTGGGCTTTCTGCACTTCGGCCTGTTGCGCATTGACCTGAGCCTTCATGCCGTCGACGTTGCTGTACAAGCCGCGCACCTGACGCACGGTGCGGGCCAGATTGGCCTTGGCACTTTGCAGGCCGACTTCGGCGTCGTTCGGGTCGAAGTTGATCAGCACCTGGCCTTCATGCACCAGATCGCCATCGTCGGCGCCGATGCTGACCACGGTGCCGGTCACCAGCGGGGTGATTTCCACCACGTTACCGTTGACGTAGGCGTCGTCGGTGCTTTCGCTCCAGCGCCCGATGAATTCGTGATACGCCCAGACGCCGGCACCGGCGAGGGCAACCACAACGGCCAGCACCAGCAGCATTACTTTGCGTTTGCGCGGATTGCCAGTGTCCTGGGCGTTGTCTTGAGCTTGTGTGTTTTCGGCAGTGGCCATGACAAATACCTTGAATTAGTTGTGCGGCGTGGCTGGGGTGGCGTTGGCTGCGGTCAGGGTTTGCCCCTGGAAGCCGCCGCCCAGCGCTTGCATCAGTTGAATCGACAGGTCGATCTGCTCGGCATTCAGGTTGGCCAGCTGACGCTGGGCCTGCAGCAATTGCTGCTCGATGCTGAGCACGTCCAGGTAGTTGCCGATGCCGGAACCGTAACGCTGGACGACGGTGTTGTAAGAGTCCTGGGCAATCTCGGTCGCGTGCTGCTGGGCGCCGATCTGCCGGCCGATGTCGCGCAACTGGTTGATCGTGTCGCTGACATCGCCCAGGGCTTTCACCAGGCTTTTGTTGTACTGCGCCACGGCGAGGTCGTAATCGGCGTCGCGGGCATCGAGGTTGGCGCGCAGGCGTCCGCCATCGAAGATCGGCACCGAAATCGTCGGGGCAATATTGAAGAAGCGACTGGCGGAACCGAACATCGCGTCCCCCAACAAGGATTCGGCACCGGCGGAGGCCGACAGGTTCAAGTTCGGATAGAAGCGGGTCTTGGCCGAGTCGATGTCCTTGCTCGCCGCCTCGACACGCCAGCGCGCGGCGACCAGATCCGGGCGACGGCCCAGCAGTTCGGCCGGCAGCACCGATGGCAGTGCCACGGCGCTGGCTTGCAGGACTTTCGGCCGAGCGATTTCGTTGCCGCGATCCGGGCCTTTGCCGAGCAGTACGGCCAGAGCGATTTTCGCGCTGTTCAGACGTTTTTCGGCGTCGATCAGGCTAGCTTCGGAGCTGGCTTCCAGACTTTGGGTCTGCTGGAACTGGTACTGGCTGTCGATCCCGGAGCTCAGGCGACGCTGGCTCAGGTCGAGCATCTGTTTGGTGCGTTTGAGGTCTTCGTTGGCCAGGTCATAAACGATGTGCGCCTGACCCAGATCGCTGTAGGCCCGAGCCACATCGGCGGCGAGGGTCAGTTGCGCGGCCTGACGGTCGACTTCGGCGGCGCGGGCCTGACCGAGTGCGGCTTCCCAGGCATCACGCTGGCCGCCCCACAGGTCGAAGTTGTAATTGAAGCCGGCGCTGATGTTGCGCACGGTGGCGTAGGCATCGCCCTGCCCTCGCGGGTCCTGATCCTTGGCCAGACGCGAACGGCTGATGCCGGCGCTGGCGTCGAGGGTCGGATAACGCTCGGCATCGGCGGCGTATGCGGCGGCGCTGGCCTGATGGGCGCGGGCGTCAGCGATCTGCATGTCCGGGCTGTCTTTCAGGGCTTCGCGGATCAGGCCGTCGAGCTGCGGATCGCCGAGGCTGGTCCACCAGTCGCTCTTCGGCCACGCGGCCTGAGACAGGGTCACGCCGTTGAGCGATTGCCCGGTTTGCAGGTTTTTCGCATCGAGGCTGGCGCCCTGGGTATCGAGGCCACTGTAGTTGGCGCAACCGGCGAGAATCATCGCCGACAGCACCAGTGTCAGGCTGCTGCGCAAGGTTTTACCGCTCATTGTGTTCACCTAACCGCTGGATGGTGATGGGGTCACCGGCTGCCAGCAAAATTTTCTTGAGGATGTATTCCAGGGTTTTCAACTCGTCCGGGGTCACGGCGCCGGCCAGTTCATTCATGGCATCGGCGCCGATGTGCGGCAGGCGATCGGCCAGTTGCTGGCCCTGCTCGGTGAGTTTGAGTTGCACCTGACGGCGATCGCCTTCGCTGCGTTGGCGAACCAGGAAACCTTTCTGCTCCAGACGATCGAGCATGCGAGTCATCGAACCGCTGTCCAGCGACAGGTGCCGGCACAGCTCGGCCGGGGTGTCGACGCCGTACTGGGCCATGATGATCAACACCTTGAACTGCGCGGCGGTAATGCCGTGGGGTTCCATGTGGGTGTCGATGATCTTGTCCTTGAGCAGCGCGGCACGGCCGAGCAACAGGCCGAGATGGCAATGCTTGAATTCGTCGGGGGTGAAATGCTTCATGTGCTCACCTAATAACTGCCTAGGCAGTGAATGTATGTCGAGATGTTACTGCCTAGGCAGCGAATGTCAACGTAATAGTTAGGTTGCTTTGTAATTAGTTGACCAGTGGACTGGGTTTTCGGGCGCCCAGACGGACGCCTTCGCGAGCAAGCTCGCTTGCTCGCGAAGGCAGCGACTCGGTGTAGAGCCGTTCAGGATTTGTCGGAGGGATGATTCATAGATGGTGGCTGAAGGGGATGAACTTCACGCCCACGCAAAGCAGTCGCCACATAACCACAGGCGCGCCTGGCTCCTGCGTAAATACCGTGCCAGCCTGGCGGTGCCGGCTCGATGGCGGCATGCAACGCCCGCGCATAATCGAGCACCAGACCCGGCGTCCAGGCCATGGCCTCGGCGCGTTTGCGCACTTGAGCTGCGACCCAGAATTCCGGGCTGATGATGACCCGGGCAAAATCCAGCATGCTCGAATGCCCCCGGTTCATCGCGCCCTCAAGCGCTGCCTCAAGGCTGTGCGCAACGGCACTCGAACAATTGCGGCTGGTGAGGTTGTAGGTGGTGTTCTGCCGATAATCCGCCCAGAACGCATGAAGCCGCGCGGCGTCGTAGTGCGCGAAGCTGACCTGAACCGACGACGGGCACCAGTCGGCCACTTCGCTCGCATAGTCCGGCAGAAACCGCCCAGCCACATCGTTGTTCGGCGTGGCCCGTAGCAAGCGCACGAAATCCCCCGCCGAGCGATCGATGTCGTCCAGCGGGTAATGGCTGATGTAGATGTCCGGTCCACATTCCAGCGCCGCGTGGCCGGCGGAAATGACGCCGTTGATATCGACCGCCGCGATGTAACGATTGAGCAACCGATTGCGCACCAAGGTGTCTTCAACGGTGCCGCTCGGTGTCCAGACATGGATCACCATTGCGCCGTTGCACGCAGGGGCATGAACCGGGGAAGGCGTCACCGGCGACGGCCTGTTCTTGAACCGCAATGCCTGCTGCAACAAGGCACAGCCCGAAAGAAAGATGCTCATGCCGATGCAGAACGGCACCGTCCCCTTGTAGAGGCTCGGATACGGTTCGAGGATGAACACGCCAAAACCGATCTCGAACAGCGCCACCAGCAGTGACATTCGCCAACCGACAAAGCGCACCACCACCGCAGCCGCCAGTCGAAAACCGCCATCGAGCAGAAAAGCCGCACCGAACAGCACCGCGAGAATCACGCCGGCGGCATGCTGTCGGTCGACGATCAGCAGCCCCAGCAGCAGAAACGCCAGACCGCGAGCTTTGCGCAAAGCCGCCGCCGTGCCGGTTTTCGGGGCCGGCACCAGCAAAATGATCAGGGCTTCGAGCAACAGTAAATAGCCGAACACATGCAGCGGAAAATACAGCACGCCGTCCAGCGCATCGATGAAGATGGCCACTCCGGCCGCGCCCCAAACAACGCCGGTCAATGCCAGTGCTGACCAGCGCCGCCGGACAAAATCCTGACCGAGCAAGACCATACTCAAACGAACCATTGGCGCCCCCGGGGCGTTTCGGGCAGCCGCAAACGGCGCCCTTCAAGCTGCGGTCAGTCTAATACATCCAGAAAAAGCCGGATCGTGGTGACACGACCCGGCGAGGGGGAACGCGGGCTAGAAATCCCGCTTGTAGAAGATGTCCAGCGAACTGGCCACGCCGCTGGCGGCTTCGAGGTAGACCTTTTTGCTCAGCTTGTAGCGCAAGGCGATGGTGTTGGCCGGTTCGAACACGCCGACGCCGTAACGCAGGCTGAGTTTTTCGGAGATGTTGCCGCTGGCCACCACGCTGGTGGTGTTGCCGCTGCCCTGGGTGTCGAGCTGGAAGTCCTGAATGCCCAGGTCGCTGGCCAGACTGCTGGTGACCCCGGAACTGCCCATCAGACCCAAACCGAGCGCCGCTTGCGCAAGCATGTTGTTGTCCTCGCCGGTGGTGCTCAGCGGACGCCCCAGCACCAGATAGGACAGCGCCTGTTCCTGGCTCATGGCCGGTTCCGAGAAGATCTGCGTGGTCGGCTGCTCGGCGCTGCCGCTCAGGCGGATACCGGCGATTACATCATCGGTCTGGCGAATCGCTTCGATGTCCAGATACGGCTGGTCGATCGGCCCGGCAAACAGCAGACGCGCGCGACGCACCGTCAGGCGTTGACCGTAGGCGCGGTATTTGCCGTCGTTGAGCCACAGCTCGCCACGGGTGTCCATGTTGTCGCCGATGTGCACGTGGCCTTGCAGGTTGGCGGTCAGGCCGAATCCGGCGAAGCTCAGCTTGTCCTCACCAACCACCACGTCGATGTCCATCTTCATGGCCATCGGCGGTTTGCCCTCTTCGGTCTGCGCGCCGACGATGATCGTGTCATCGGAGACTTTCACCGTCGATGGCGGCAGTTCGCGCACGGTGATTTCACCTCTGGGCACCAGCACCTTGCCGGCAATCGCCAGCTCATCGCCGGCCATGGAAATCTTCAGGTCCGGCGCCACTTCCAGTTTGGCGTAGGGTTCGACAGTGACCGGCAATTGCGTGCCCTTGAGCGCCAGATCCACCACCAGCGCCTGACCCCAGGCAATGTTGCCGTTCAGACTGCCCTGCCCGCTCTTGCCGCTTTTCCAGCCGCCGTTCAGTTGCACGGCTTCACCGGCGATCACCGCTTGCAGTTGCAACGCTTGCAGTTCGATCGGCAATTCCGGCCCGGACACTTCGCCGTCGCTGAGCTGCACCGTGCCGTTGACCAGCGGCGCGAGCAGCCCGCCGGAAATCGTGCCGCTGCCGTTCAGGCGCCCGGTGAGTTTCTCGACCATCGGCACAAACGGCCGCGCGACCGACAGGTCCAGCCCGCTGAGGCGGAACGAGCCATTCAGCGGTTTGTTCTTCGGCAGCGGGTTGAGCTGCGCCTGCACCATCAGTTCGCCAAGTTTGCCGCCGACGAAGTTGAGGTCGGTGTCGATGCGCTTGGGCGTGAGTTTGCTGGTGAGTTTGAGGGTCTGGTACGGGAAGTCCAGCCACTGATCCTTTTCCTTCATGCGCAGAGTGCCGCCGCTGGCATCGACACTGATCTGGCCGTTCGGGCCGCTGGCCGGCAGGTCCAGTTGCAGGTCGGCGTTGAGCTTGCCCTGCCAGGCGAAATCCTTGGGCAGCCACTGCGCCAGGCTTTCGATCGGGAACTGCTTGAGGTGGTAACGCAGCTTCGGTTCCGGCATCAGGCGCTGGTCTTCACCGCACAGGCTGGCATTGCCGGACATCCAGCAGTGGGCGCCGAAGTTGATCTTGCCGTCGGCCAGTCGTTCGATCTTGGCCGGGTTTTGCAGTTTCCAGTCCTGGCCGCCGGCCTGAATGTCACCGCTGGCCAGACGGCCGCGCCAGTTGCCCTTGTCCAGATTGCCGTCCAGACCCAGCGCCAGTTTCAGCTTCGGCCCGAGCAGGTCGAGGTTGAGTTTCTGGCTTTTGATATCGCCCTGAGCGCTGGCGGTCAGGGTGCCCAGCGACGTGTCGCCGGCCTGGATGCCGCTGCCCTTGAGGTCGATTTTCGCCCGTTGCGCGCTGTCGAGGGTGGCGTCGAGGTTGAGGCTTTGCAGGCGATTGTCCTGGAACGCCAGTTGCGAACCTTGCAGGCCGAGCTTGCCCTGCGGCGCCTTGAGCGTGCCGGCGACATCGACCCGACCGTTGATCTGCCCACGCAGTTGCGGCCAGAGCTGGGCCAGTCGCGCCAGTTTGATGTCGATCTGCCCGGTGAGTTTCTGTTGCAGGCTACCCTTGCCGTTGATGCTGTTGTCGCCGAGGCGGATTTGCAGGGCATTCAGATTCCACTGTTCGCCCGCGCCATCAGCCTTGGCTTGCAGGATCGCCGGTTGCCCGCGCAGTTTGCCTTTCAGATCGAGGTCGGCATTCAGGCTCAGGCGCTCGTTTTTCATTTCGCCTTTGCTCTTCAACGGACCGGCCAGGGTGCCCGGCAACTCCGCGACCCAATACGCCGGGTTGAGCGCCGACAATTCCAGCGCGGTGTCCCAGGCGATGCCATCGGCGAACTGCACGTTCACATGGCCTTCGGCCTTGCCCTGCCCGGCTTCGAGTTTCAGTTGTGGCAGGAAGATCTGCTTGAGATTGCCGCTGAACGGACTGCTCAGGCTGAACGCCCCCGCCGGCCCATCTGCGGCGGCGGCGAAGTTACCGATGTACTGACCGTCGGTGTAGGAGACTTCGCCGGTGAAGGTACGCAACGTGACCTGCGGCTCGTCGATCTCCGGATAGAGCCGGTGCCACGGGAAATCCAGCCAGTTGATATTGGCCTGGGCGCTGAGGCCTTTGCTCCAGTCGACATTGCCGGTCAGCTTGAGGCTTTGCTTGTCGCTGGCCGTCAGATCGAGGCCAGCAATCTGCGCACCTTTGGCGTCGACCTTGCCTTTGAGCAACAGCGCCACCGGGCCTTTTTCGGCAGGCAGCGTCGCATTGCCGAGGAGTTGGTAGCCGTTTTTCAGGTCGCCTTCGCCGGTCAATACCAGTTGATTGAATTGCAGGGTGTCCGGCAGATCGGCGCTCGGCTTGAACGCCTCCGAGGTGATCCGCACCTTGGCCGGCAGGTTTTCCACCAACGGTTGCAGCTCGCCGCTCAACTGGCCGTTGAGGTAGCCACGGCTGTCGGCGTGCAGGTTGAGGGTTTTCAGCAGGTCACCGTCGATTTTCAGCGCCAGCGTCCACGGTTCGGGAGCCGGCGACGGCAAGGTCAGATCACCGGCGATGTTCAGCGGCCAGTTGCCGGTCGGTTGCAACAGGCCGGACAGGTTCAGGCTCAACTCGTCGCGTTGCAGTTTCACGCTGTCGATCTGCATGCCCTTGGCGGTCCAGTGCGCCGCCAGTTGCAGGCCTTTCAACTCTTCGCTGCCGTTGAACAACAGGCTGCCGACCTGCACATCGCCCAGCTCGATGGCCACGGGCAATTGCAGATCAGGAAGCTTGATCGGACCGCTTTCGGTGACTTCTTCGCTCGGCGGGAATTGCAGGCTGACGGTATCGGCCTTGAGCTGTTGGATGCACAACGTCATGCGCGTCAGGCACAGCGGCGACCATTCGACGATCGGTTTGCTCAGTTCGACGCGGCTGGTGTCCTGCTGCCACAACAGGTGATCGGCGCTCCACTGCCCGCCGAGGCGACCCTGGAAGTTGTCGACGCTCAGGCCCGGCACCAGACCCAGCACCCAACGGCTGCCGGCCTGCGTTCCGAGCACAGCGGTAATGCTCAATACAATCAGCAGCACCAGCGACAACAGCGCCAGCGCCGATATTTTCAAACCACGCTTCACAGCTCAGGCCCCATGGAAAAGTGCAGCCGGATGCCGCCATCGTCGTCCAGCGCATGGGCCAGGTCGAGGCGGATCGGCCCCACCGGCGAAACCCAGCGCACACCGATACCGACCCCGGTCTTGAGGTTCGGCAGTTCGAGTTTGTTGAAGGAGTTGCCCTGATCGACGAAGGTCGCCACGCGCCACTTCTCGGCAATCGAGTATTGGTACTCGACGCTGCCGGCCACCATGTAGCGCCCACCGATGCGGTCGCCCTCGGAGTTCTCCGGGGACAGGCTCTGATAGTCGTAGCCGCGCACGCTCTGATCGCCACCGGCGAAAAAGCGCAGCGACGGCGGCACCGATTTGTAGCCGTTGGTGGCGCTGCCGCCGACCTGTACCCGACCGAGCAGACGGTGCTTGTCGAACACGGTGGTCAGGCCTTTGACCAGCGCTGTGCCGTAAACCAGATTGTTGTCCGAACCCAGGCCTTCTTTCGCCACCTTGCTTTCGAAGGTCAGACGATAGCCATTGTGCGGATCGATGCGGTTGTCGCTCTTGAGGTAGGAATAGCTGACGCCGGGCATCAGCAAGGTGCTCAGACCGGAGTCGTCGCCGAGCTGGTATTCCTCGCGCTGCCATTTCAGCGAGATCACCCGCTGCCAGCCGCTGGGTAATTTGCTGTGCCATTCCGGGCCAAAGGTCAGCAGCTTGCTCAAGGTGTCGGAACCGTCAATGTCCTCATATTGATAACCGCCAGCCCAGCGCAGTTTGTCGGTCAGCGGCGGGTCCAGCGGGATGTCATAGAACAGGCCGACGTTTTGCCGTGGTGCCGACAACTCCGCTTCCCAGCCATAACTGTCGCCCTGCGGGTTGACCCAATGGCGGGTCCAGTTGGCCTTGATTCGCGGGCCGACGTCGGTGGAATAACCGAGACCCAGGCCCATGGTGCGCGGCTTGCGGGTGTCGAGTTTGACGTCCACCGGGATCACGTCGTTTTTCGCGGCGGTCGGCGCGGCGTCGACTCGCACGCCCTCGAAATAGCCGCTCGATTGCAGGTCGCGGTTGAGTTCGGCGATCAGTTCGGAGTCATACGGCTCGCCGGCCTTGAACGGCACCATGCGTTGCAGCAGGTCTTCGTCGAACGGTGTGTCGCCTTCAAAACTGACTTTGCCCAGCGCATAACGCGGGCCGCTTTCGTAGATCAATTCGACATCGGCGACCCCGGCGCGGGGATCGACCATCAATTTCTGACTGGTGAAACGTCCACTGAAGAAGCCATAGCGCGACGCCTGATTCTGGATCAAGCGCTTGGCGTCTTCGTAACGCCCATGGTTGAGCACCGCGCCGGGCTTGAGCACGTCACTTTTCGGGACTCGAAAGGATTTGAGGGAGGCAGCCGGGCCGTCGATGCGCACGGTCACGTTGCGCAGACGGATCGGCTCGCCGGGATCGATGTTCAGCACCAGACGCGGTTTGTCGCCGCCCTTGACGTCACTTTCGATCTGCGGCTGGTAATAACCCAAGGCCTGGGCGGCCTTGCGCGCCTGTTCTTCGGCGCCGCGACTGAAGCGCTGCAAGGCTTCTTCGTCACGATCGCCGAGGCTGCCGATATAGCCTTCTATATTGGCTTTCAGTTCATCGTTGGACGGTTTGATCCGCACATCCAATTCACTTTGCGCCAGCGCCGCGCAGCTGGTTAACAGCATGAGCACGCCACTGGTAAATCTTCCTGGAAACTTCATAGGCGCGGATGCTATCACGGGCTTGGGAGCGTGATAGAACAGGAAACATCTCAAAAAGTTCGACGGTCATCCCGTTGCAGTTTGTAACACCTGCGGGTTGGCGTGGAAAAACACGTGCTCGCGCACCGGGCCGACAGCGACTTCGCCGATTTCCTCGTAACCCTGACGCTTGTAGAACTCCAGATAGCGCGGGTTACCGGTGTCGAGGATCACGCCTTGGGAGCTTTCGTCCACTGCGCACCAGTTGTGCACCGCTTGCAGCAGCTGTTCGCCGAAATGCTTGCCCTGAAATTGTGGATGCACGCCGAGCAGCGGCAGCATGTGCACCGAGTCGGTCGGCACGCAGGCCTCGACGGCGGCGTGATACTCCAGATAACGGCGGGTGCAGCGGAAACCGGTGCTCAGCACCATGCGCAGACGCCAGGCCCAACTTTCGGTAACGCCCAGGCGCCGTTGCGGCGGCGCGATCAGGGCGATGCCGATCAAGCGGTCGTTGACCAGCAGGCCGATGGCCGGCAGATCCTGCAGGAAATGCTGTTTGACCAGTTCCCGCACCGTGGCACGCACCCGTTGTTCGTAACCCGGACGCTCGGCTTCGAACAGGTAGGCGAAGGTCGGCTCGTGGCGGTAAGCCTGATAAAGAAGGGATCGCGCTTCCCGAGAATAGCCGCGGTCGAGCATGTGGATGTCGGCGATGGCGGTTTGGGTTTCAGGCATGACGGTGATTCTCCCTGGACGGGACTCAAGAGGCCCCGTTCTTGTTATACGAGCCTTGGGCTGAAGGGATCGTTCCCACACCCGAAAGACATTAGCAGCGCATATGGACTACCGCCACGCTGGCCCAGATCCTACATGTCAGCTAGCATCGCCCTTTTGCCAGGACTGCCGACCATGAAGATCGTTTCCTTCAACATCAACGGACTGCGGGCCCGTCCGCATCAGCTGGCGGCGCTGATCGAAAAGCATCAGCCGGACGTCATCGGCCTGCAGGAAACCAAGGTCCACGACGACCAGTTCCCGCTGGAAGAAGTGCGGGCCCTGGGTTATCACGTGTATTTCCACGGCCAGAAAGGCCATTACGGTGTCGCCCTGCTCTCGCGCCAGGAGCCGATTGCCGTGCACAAAGGCTTCGCCACCGATGAAGAAGACGCGCAGCGGCGCTTTATCTGGGGCACATTCGCCGACGCCAATGGCGTACCGGTGACGATCATGAACGGCTACTTCCCACAGGGCGAAAGCCGCGACCATCCGACCAAGTTCCCGGCCAAGCAGCGTTTCTACAGCGATCTGCAAGCGCTGCTGGAAAGCCAGTTCCACAATGAACAACCGCTGGTGGTGATGGGCGACGTCAACATCTCCCCGGAAGACAGCGACATCGGCATCGGCCCGGACAACATGAAGCGCTGGCTGAAAACCGGCAAATGCAGCTTCCTGCCGGAAGAGCGCGAGTGGATGGCCCGCCTGAAAAACTGGGGCCTGACCGACAGCTACCGTCACCTGAACCCGGACGTGACCGACATGTTCAGCTGGTTCGACTACCGCAGCCGCGGGTTTGAAGACGAGCCGAAGCGCGGCCTGCGCATCGATGTGATTCTGGCGTCCCACGGCTTGCTGCCACGGGTGAAGGCTGCCGGTGTCGACTATGAACTGCGCGGGATGGAAAAGCCTTCGGACCACGCGCCGATCTGGCTTGAATTGAGCTGATAGCTCAATCACTGCAAATTGCTGTGGGAGTTCGCTCCCACAGCTTGAGCGCTGTCATCTTTCAGAAACGTCCCTGACTTAATCTCCCCGGCAATCCCCTTGGCTGCATTCGGTGCCGGCATGACCCTGCGCGTTCTGTTTGTCTTTCTCCTGAGTGCCTGGCTGCAGGTTTCGGCCGCTGCATTGCCCATTCCCGAGAACGGCCCGGTCTTGCGCATCCAGGGTTCCAACACCATTGGCGCGGCGCTCGGTCCGGCGTTGGTGGAAGGTCTGTTGCAAGACCAGGGACTGTTGAAAGTCCACAGCGAAACCCCGGACACTGCCAACGAACAACGGGTCGTCGGCCTGACAGCCCAAGGCCAAAGAGTCGTGGTGGAGATCGCCGCCCACGGTTCGAGCACCGGTTTCACTGCACTCAAGAACGCCAGCGCCGATCTGGCCGCCTCCTCGCGCCCGATCAAGGACAGCGAACTGCTGAACCTGCAAGCCCGGGGCGATCTGAAAAGCCCCGACGCCGAGCAAGTCATCGCCATCGATGGCCTGGCGATCATCCTCCATCCCGACAATCCGCTGAATCAACTGAACACCGAACAACTGGCGCGGATCTTCAGCGGCGAGGCGAAGACGTGGGAAGACGTCGGCGGCAAGGGTGGGACGATTCATTTATATGCGCGGGATGATCAGTCCGGGACCTACGACACCTTCAAGGAACTTGTCCTCAGCCGTCGTGGGAAATCGCTGAGCAATGCCGCGAAACGGTTCGAATCCAGCGAGCAGTTGTCCGACGCCGTCAGTGCCGATCCGCAAGCCATCGGTTTCATCGGTCTGCCCTATGTGCGTCAGGCCAAGGCCGTGGCGATTGTCGACGGGCAATCCCAGGCGATGCTGCCGCTCGCCAGCCTGATCGCCACTGAAGACTATCCGCTGTCACGGCGGTTGTTCTTCTATCTGCCGCCCGACAGCAACAATCCGTGGGCCAAGGCCTTGGTGGAGTTTGCGCAGAGCCGTCGGGGCCAGGCGATTGTCGCGGCCAACGGTTTTATCGCCCAGACCGTGCAGGCCATCGCCGTCACGCCGAATGCGCTGATGCCCGAGGGTTATCAATCCCTCAGCCGTCACGCCCAGCGTCTGACCGTGAACTTCCGCTTCGAAGAAGGCAGCGCCAGCCTCGACAACAAGGCCCGCCAGGATCTGGCCCGGGTGTTCGACTATATAAAGCACCACGACAAGACCGATCGCGCAGTAACACTGGTGGGATTCGGCGATGCCAAGGACGACCCGGCCCGGGCGGATTTGCTGTCGAAGCTGCGGGCGATGGCGGTACGCCGGGAGCTGGTGAAGAACGGCGTGGTGTTGCGCGAAGTGCGCGGGTTTGGCGCGCTGATGCCGGTGGCGACCAACAGCGGGGATGAAGGCCGGATCAAGAATCGGCGGGTTGAGGTTTGGGTTTACTGAATTTGATGTCCTGATCGTTCCCACGCTCTGCGTGGTAACGCAGCCATGGACGCTCCGCGTCCACTGTGACGCGGAGCGTCACGGTATGCATTCCCACGCAGAGCGTGGGAACGATCAGGGCTGACGCGGAATGTCTGTAATCAGCGCTCGCTACGCAGCATTTCCTTCGGCACATACTTGCCGATCTCGAACTTGCCGATGGCCGCGCGGTGCACTTCGTCCGGGCCGTCGGCCAGGCGCAGGGTGCGTTGCATGGCGTACATGTAGGCCAGCGGGAAATCATTCGACACCCCTGCCCCGCCATGGATCTGGATCGCCCGGTCGATCACCCGCAACGCGACGTTCGGCGCGACGACCTTGATCTGCGCAATCTCGCTCTTGGCGACCTTGTTACCCACGGTGTCCATCATGTACGCCGCCTTCAGGGTCAGCAGGCGCGCCATGTCGATTTCCATCCGCGAGTCGGCGATCTTGTCGACGTTACCGCCCAGACGTGCCAGCGGTTTGCCGAATGCAGTGCGGCTCACGGAGCGTTTGCACATCAGTTCCAGTGCTCGCTCGGCCATGCCGATCGAACGCATGCAGTGGTGAATCCGGCCTGGGCCAAGGCGACCTTGAGCAATTTCGAAGCCGCGTCCTTCACCGAGCAGGACGTTTTCGTACGGCACTCGTACGTTGTCGAACAGCACTTCGGCGTGGCCGTGGGGTGCGTCGTCGTAACCGAACACCGGCAGCGGACGGACGATCTTCACGCCGGGGGTATCGACCGGCACCAGGATCATCGAGTGCTGGGCGTGGCGCGGGGCGTCCGGGTTGCTCAGGCCCATGAAGATCAGGATCTTGCAGCGCGGATCGCAGGCGCCGGAAGTCCACCATTTCTTGCCATTGATCACCCACTCGTCGCCATCGCGCACGGCACGGGCGGCCATGTTGGTGGCGTCGGAGGACGCGACGTCCGGCTCGGTCATGGCGAACGCCGAGCGGATCTCGCCGCGCAACAACGGTTCGAGCCAGCGCTGTTTCTGTTCTTCGTTGGCGTAACGCACCAGAACTTCCATGTTGCCGGTGTCCGGCGCCGAGCAGTTGAACGGCTCGGGACCGAGCAGCGAACGGCCCATGATTTCAGCCAATGGCGCGTATTCGAGGTTGGTCAGGCCGGCGCCGAGTTCCGACTCAGGCAGAAACAAATTCCACAGACCTTCAGCCTTTGCCTTGGCCTTGAGTTCTTCCATGATCGCCGTCGGCTGCCAGCGGTCACCCTCGGCAACCTGCCGTTCGAACACGGCTTCGGCCGGGTAAACGTAAGTGTCCATGAACGCGGTCACGCGCTCACGCAGTTCTTGCACCTTGGGCGAATAAGCGAAATCCATGAGCAATTACCTTTTTTCGGCAGGTTGTTTAAGTCATGCAATCGATGCTAGAACAGCGTTGATAATTTACCTAGCCTATTCTCGGCGTGTATAAACATTCATCACCGATATATGATTGGTTGATTTTCCTGGCCGCCCTGACCCGCGCCATCCACCTATAAAAAGAGAGCCGCGTAATGAATCTGAGCAAGGTCGACCTCAACCTTTTCATCGTCTTCGACGCGATCTACACCGAAGCCAACCTGACCCGTGCCGGGCAGATTGTCGGCATTACCCAGCCTGCGGTGTCCAACGCCTTGGCGCGGTTGCGCGAGACCTTCAACGACCCGCTCTTCGTACGCACCGCCCAGGGCATGGTGCCGACGCCCATGGCGCAGAACATCATCGGCCCGGTGCGCAACGCATTGTCGCTGCTGCGGGTGTCGGTTCAGGAAAGCCGGATTTTCAACCCTTCGCAAGCGGTCAAGACTTACCGCATCAGCATGACCGACCTGACTGAAGCGGTGATTCTGCCGCCGCTGTTCCAGCGCCTGCGTCGCCTCGCGCCGACAGTGATCATCGAGAGCTTCCTGTCCAAACGCCGGGAAACCACCAAGGAACTGGCCGCCGGGCGTCTCGATTTCGCCGTGGACGCGCCGCTCAACACCGACCCGCAGGTGCGCCACGTCAAGCTGATGGAAGACGGTTACGTCTGCGCGATGCGCAAGGGTCATCCGCTGGCGAACAAGGAAAAATTCACCCTCGACGATTACCTGTCGCTGACCCACATTCATATTTCCAGCCGCCGCAGTGGTCTGGGCCACGTCGATCTGGCGCTGGGCAAAATGGGCATCCAGCGCAAGATCGCACTGCGCTCGCAGCACTATCTGATGGCGTCCCAGGTGTTGCAGCAGACCGACATGGTGATGACCGTGCCGGAGCGTTTCGCCCGTCGCCATGACCTGCATGCGTTCAATCTACCGGTCAACGATGTACCGCCGGTGGAAACCCATTTGTACTGGCACGAAAGCACCGATCAGGACCCGGCCAACCGCTGGATGCGCGAGCAGATGATCGAGCTGTGCCAGCAAGTGACAGCGCACGAGAAGAAGCTCGACAAGCTGCAGGCGCCCGCCACTTGACGTAAACGTCAACCTGCCATTAGCTTAGCGCCAAGATCCTTCTTCGAGCGCTTTCATGAGCAGCCAGACCTACAGCATTTCCGACCTCGCCCGCGAGCTGGACATCACCACCCGGGCGATCCGCTTCTATGAAGAACAAGGCCTGCTCAGCCCCGAGCGCCGAGGCCAGGAACGCATCTACTCGCCGCGCGACAAGGTCAGCCTGAAGCTGATCCTGCGGGGCAAGCGCATCGGTTTTTCGCTGGCCGAGTGCCGCGAGCTGATCGAGCTCTACGACCCTTCCAGCGGTAACACCAAACAACTCAACAGCATGCTGGCGAAAATCAGCGAGCGCCGGGAACAGCTTGAACAGCAACTGCTGGACATCGAACAGATGAAGCTGGAACTCGACACTGCCGAAGAACGCTGCGTGCAGGCGCTGGAGCAGACGCTCAAGAGTCAGCAATCAGTTCAGTGAGCCAACACCAATCCCCTGTGGGAGCGAGCTTGCTCGCGATGAGGCCGGAACATCCAGTATTGATGTTGACTGACCCGACGCCATCGCAAGCAAGCTCGCTCCCACAGGGTTCTCGATACAGTCAGATAATGAGCAGGTTCAGCCCATGTCCCTCCCCTCCCAAGTACGCCTGATCGAAGTCGGCCCGCGTGACGGCCTGCAGAACGAAGCCCAGCCCATCAGCGTCGCCGACAAGGTGCAACTGGTCGACGCGCTGAGCGCCGCCGGCCTTGGCTATATAGAAGTCGGCAGTTTCGTCTCGCCCAAGTGGGTGCCGCAGATGGCCGGTTCCGCCGACGTGTTCGCGCAGATCCAGCGCAAGCCCGGCGTGACCTATGGCGCGCTGGCGCCAAACCTGCGCGGTTTTGAAGATGCGCTGGCTGCCGGGGTCAAGGAAGTCGCGGTGTTTGCCGCCGCGTCCGAAGCATTTTCGCAACGCAACATCAATTGCTCGATCAGCGAAAGCCTGGCGCGGTTCGCGCCGATCATGGAATCGGCGAAACAGCACGGCGTTACCGTGCGCGGTTACGTGTCCTGCGTGCTCGGCTGCCCTTATGAAGGCGAGGTCGCCCCGGAGCAAGTGGCCATGGTAGCCCGCGAGCTGTACGCGATGGGCTGCTATGAAGTGTCGCTGGGTGACACCATCGGCACCGGCACCGCGGGCGCAACTCGCCGGCTGTTCGAAGTAGTGTCGAAGCATGTGCCTCGCGAGAAACTCGCCGGCCACTTCCACGACACCTATGGCCAGGCCATGGCCAATATCTACGCCAGCCTGCTGGAAGGCATCACGGTGTTCGACAGCTCGATCGCCGGCCTCGGCGGCTGCCCGTACGCCAAAGGCGCCAGCGGTAACGTCGCCACTGAGGACGTGGTGTACCTGCTCAACGGCCTGGGCATCGAGACCGGTATCGACCTCGACGCCTTGATTGCTGCCGGCCAACAGATCAGTGCCGTGCTGGGTCGCCCAACCGGTTCGCGCGTGGCCAAGGCTCGTAGCGCACAGTGAGGGGATGGTGTTACCGCCGAGCGCGAAACGTGGGCACAAGCGAGTAACACGGAAACAAATTGTCTGGTTTTGCCTGAAGGAAAAATCCTTCAAAAATCTCAAACCCTTGATTTACAAGGGTTTTGAAAAGTTGGCACGGCTTCTGCTATCTCTATGGCATAACAAGAATAAAAAGCAGCAAACCAATAAAAATAAGACGTACCGACTCTGACATAACAAAAACAACACGGCAGAGACGCAGCTAACAGATTTTTTTGGAGAAGGTGTGCTTTTCAGGGTATTCCTCGGAATGACCCGCAACCGGGCAGAGAACAATAAAACTACCTTCAGGTAGCTCCCGAATCGGTTGGATCGCCTAGCGAGAAAGCAGATCAGCGCTCAAAAAAATACGTTTGCTCTTGACCCCGGATGGGGGTCGCCAAAAACAGCGGTAAAGGGCCACGGTTGCCAAAAACAACAACAGACCGCCCCTCAATAATAAAAAAGAGCACGCGACGACAAAATTAAAGGGGAGCTTCGGCTCCCCTTTGTGCTGTCTGGCTTTTCACGACTGACCTAAACAACACCCCAAAAGCGACATAATCCCGACCCAACCCGTAAACCCCACCGACCTCAAAGCCATCTTCGGCCTCCAGCCCGACATCGCCATCGCCTACCTCAAAGCCTAGGGCTACGCCATCACCTGGCACTGGCAAGACATGCTCGACCAGCCCCACGACCAAGCCTTCACCGTCGCCAAAGCCATGCACCTGCTGTCCGACATCCGCGCCGCCCTCGAAACAGCCCTGCAACAAGGCCACACCCTCAAACAATTCACCGACAACCTATAACCGACCCTGCAAGCCCAACGTTAGTGAGGTAAACCCATCATCGTCTACAGCCAAGGCGCCGCCCAACCGGCCTACTAAAAACCATCTACCAAACCAACCTGCAAAGCGCCTCATGGCCGGCCGCAAAACCGCCATGGAACAAACCACCCACACCCAACCGTACTGGATGCTCATCGCCATCCTCGACAGCAAAACCCACTCCAGCCACTGCGCACTCCATGGCCAGGTCTACCGCCCTGACGACCCCATCTGAAAAACCATCGACCCACCCAGCGGCTACAACTGCCGCTGCCGGGTCATCGCCCTGACCGAAGCCGCCATCAAACGCAAAGGCTTGACCGTCCAAACCAGCCAGGGCCAACCATCCTTCCGTCCCGACCCCGGCTTCAACCACGCCCCAGACACAGGCCTGACCCAAGCCCTAAAACAAAACCCAAAACCACACTAATTGACGCACTCCAATTCCCTGTGGGAGCCGGCTTGTCAGCGATAGCGAACGACCAGCCCCCAAAAATTTCCTGACCGGATCAAAGACCCAGAATGCTCACCATCGAAATAAACCACCAGCGACTACAGCAACCCCCCAGCCAAATAGGGTCGGCCGTCGGCGACCTCAAACCCCTGATGCAAACCATCGCCACCGAACTCGCCAGCCAGACCGAAGAAAACTTCGAACACGAAGACCGCCCCCAATGGACAGAACTCTCCGACGTCACCACCGAAAACCGAGCCAAACACGGCCACTGGCCGAACCAGATCCTGCAGGTCAGTGCTGCTGGTTTGGCTCCGTCGATAACCACATATGCAACCGACAATTCGGCCATGGTTGGCAGCAACAAACCGGATGCGGCGATGATGTAATTCGATGGGAGCAGACCGAATTTCCGTCCCTGTGGGGAGACATACCGACTAGGCCATATTTGCCCATGGATGCTGACGGCAGTCTGGAGACTGAAGCGGAGAAGTCCATTCTCGGCTTAGTGTTGGCTCACTTGAAAGAAGCAGTACGCTGCTAGGGTGTTACCCAGCCATCCCAATTCCAGGCAACGAAAGGAAGTGTTCCGCGCCGTTGCGCTTCGATTTATCTGAGCCAATGTCAATATGATATTGCCCCCCCCTAGATTAAGGACAATCGATGAAAACGCTGATCGAGCTTATCGGGCTTAGCTGCATTCTGAATGGTTGCGCAAGTGGTACAGCTGACCCGCCGACAAGGGTCATAGTAAACCCGTCTCCAATTTGGCCTTGGAACCAAAAGGACAAGGACAAGGACAAGGACAACAAATACCTTCTGAACGATTGCCGTACGACCAGTTGCAGCGACAACGATATGTTCACAGCGATGCTTGCAACAGGCACGTACTGCAGGAAGGTCAGCAATTATTATGAGAACGGCGGGAACATCAACTCCGACACTCGATTAGCGGTCAAAGTGCTTGGTGTGCTGGCGGGAAGCGTCTTTGGGATCACCGCGGGTGGATCAGCAGCAAAAGCTTGGTCAGGCTTATCGGGGGCAACCAATGGTATTCAAGCTGACTTGAGCGACAACGCATCCGCCCGATCAAATCGAGCACGCATCGTTAGCAAAATTCTTGCGAATTATAATGTGGAGATAAAAGCGTTGCTCAGCGACAAGGATTCCACGTTACAAGTGCGACGGCAGATTGTATGGGCATCTATTAATACATCGAATCGTTGCGCAACTGAAGCGGAAATAGAACCTGAGAATGCGGCGAAAAAAGTAGAGGCGCAAGTCGCTGAGATCAAGAAAACGATTCTGTCTAGCAAAGACTCCCAGGCAGCCGCTGCAACACCAACACCAACACCAACACCAACACCAACACCAACACCAACACAGCCTATTCAAGCTTCGGAAAAGACTTTAGCTGAAAAACTAAAAAACTGAGCTTTAAGATAAATCTTTAATTTTTTTAAAATTTATGCGACATCCTATAAAATTTCCGTACCACACCGTGAATCTGGTAGCCAGTTGCCGTGTATCAAAGACCGGGAAACTCGCTCGACCAGCGTAATTTCCCCGTCAGAAATTCGTGCTCCCTTGAGCTCTCATGCTGCACTCAGTCCAGTGCAGGTGGCTCCGGATCATTACCAATCATCGGAGGTTCTGACCCTGACGGCAAATTTTCTGCGCGAGCTTGGGTGCCCCATGAGATTTTTGTTAGCTCTTTGATACGATCCACAATTGGCTTCGCATTATCACCGACCTTCTTAAGCACGATGCTTGCCTCGACCAACAAACCATAGAAGCTATTTAGATCAGACATCTTTTTATGGATCTCCGCCTGCATTTTTTCTAAGCGTTTAAGAAGTCGTTGTTTGTGATCTTCATCAAGCTCTTGGTTAGCAACTATCAATTCCCGAAGTTCGTTGATCAGCGTGCGAATACGCTTCAAATCCCCATCGGTGAACTCATACCCGAATCCATTAGCTAGAGTTATAGAAAAACGACTCTTTATACTCTCCAGCTTCTGAGTCGATGATTGTCCGATCAACTCATCTTGGACCTCTGTGAGAAAAGTACGCATTCGGTTGCATACAAAACCCATACTGCCATCTAGGTCCGGAGCTTCTTTTGTATGAGGAATTAGAAACTGTTCCTGCAAGCTGAGAATCAAAGCCGTTGCCTCAAGCAACGTTGAATGGTCATCTTGCGTCCATTCAGATTGTTGTCCTATCACACTAAGTGCGTAGCGACAGACAGCGGTCGCTGCCTCCAATGGATTATCTCGAACTGCTTGAATCAAATGGTTAGGAAGGCTCATACACTGTGCATTTCCATGTGCTGACGGGATTCACACTTTGCCACAAGCTAATGTGTTGGAATACCTAGTTTCCGCAAAAAATCTTGCGATGCTTAGGCTCTCCAGCATCGAACATCCATTTCTTAGCGCCTAGGTGTCTGGCATACTTTCGCTTCTGAAACTGCGTTTCAAACGGGTGAAACCCTGCCACGACTCTTGAAGGCAGCTAGCGCAACGAGCGAAAGCGTTCGGGTTGCCGCCGCTTAAACATAAGCACACGCCTAGCGATTCTGTACCAGCTTGATAAAATGGATTACGAGGGAAAAGTAATGAATGGACAATGGGAGGTCATGTGCTTATAAAATCTTTTACTTTGCCATCAGGTGAGGTTGTTCCTATTCCACCAAAGTCTGGTGGAAAAAATAGGTTGACTATGCTATTGGGTGTAAATGGAACCCAAAAAAGCACTTTGCTTCGAGGATTCTTAGATCAAGCGCTTCGGGAAATCACTGTAGCTACGGAGAGTGCGCCTAAAACGTCAGCGACGGTTAAATTTTACCAAGCACCTAGCAGAGTGATCGCACTGTCTGCTATTCCTAACGATAGATTTCCCACCAAAATGCGCGTGGGCGGATCAGCAAGATCTCGTTATGAAATAGATGAGTACGAATATATAGGCCCAAGACACAACCAGAACATAATAAGCCGAAATCAAAGCCTGAGCGCGCTAGTGTCTGCGGTGCTGACGAATAGAGAAAGATCTCCGACAGTGACTGATCTCATTACAATGCTCTGCGAACGAACAACTATCCCAACTCGATTCACAACAATTATAAGAGGAGATATTTCCAGCGGTAGACGTGCATCCCTGTTGGCAGATTTTTTTGATGAGCGAGTCGGAAGCAAAGCTAAATTTGAAGACATAGAATTTTTAAAAAGAAATAACTTGCTCGAAGACTTCACATCATTTGTTGAGACCTCAACCAGAAAGCCGCAAACTATCGAGGTCGATTTAATTTCTGGTATGTGCTACCCACAGATACCCTTCATAGACATTATCCTTCGACACAGATTACTGTCAATTCGTCGACATATGACTGGCAATTCAAATATTTTTAATCCAGATGACTACAGCGCAGGACAGTGGGGTTTGTTCTCATCGATTGTGACATTGGCATTAAAAGTTACTGATAATTCTTTGATACTAATTGATGAGCCGGAAAGCGCTTTGCATCCATCTTGGCAACGCGACTTTGTAGATTGCCTCAGCAAGGCTGTTGCCGGCTCAAAGGGATGTCACATCGTCATCGCCACTCATTCTCCTCTTTTGATCGGCTCTGCCGGAGGATTTTCCTCTGAGTTAATAATTCTCCGTAGGCATGCTACCAACGGAGTGCTCTGGGCGGAGTTTGAGGATATTCCCGAAGGGTGGCAATCCAACGATATCCTGGAATTAAAATTCGAACTCGAAAGCACCCGAGGGACTGCCTTTGTAGCGAAAATGGATGAACTACTTAAACTGGTCGCACGGGGAGCTGAAGATAATGCTAAAAAAATCAAGAAAATACTTAAAGAGATCGAACCCATCCTCGCAAAATTACCGGAGGGCGACCAAGTTCGTTCGATCGCTTCATCAATAAAAAGCTTGGTCATTAACAGGGCTTAATTTATGTCCGACTTTGATATCATCAAGAGGAAAAACTGGGGCTCTGCTGAGAAAACCTTGATCCTTACATATTTCAAAGGGGGGCACAAGGAATGGTCAAAATCCAATTTAAAACTTGTTAGAGACTCGGTAAGAAAGTACCTTCTTCGCGTACAGAAACACAGATGCGCATACTGTCGGCGTGGTATATCCGCGGAAATCGGACGAAACGAGATAGATCATGTCGTAGCCAAAGCGTTGCCGGGCATGGCTAGATTTACTTATGAGCACTCCAACCTTGTGGCCGCTTGCAAGCGCTGTAATTGGTTGAAGAAGAATCATAATGTACTAGCGCGAACACTATTACCAACAGATGCCTATCCTCTAGCAATCGTTGACTACAATTGGGTACACCCCTATATACATCGATACAGCGACCACATAGAAATCGTCTCTGGATATCTATTCAGAGAAATAGGAAGCGCAAACTCCAAAGCTCGCGGCAAGAGCGTAATTGACGTCTGCAAACTAAACTCATTGGGATCTGTTGAGTCTAGGCGAATATTTGAAATAGCACAGGCATCTGAGTCTCATCATACTGCGATTATGAAGTTGGTAAGTGATAATACTCAGCTGAGTCTCCCACAGCTTGCCAAAATAATGAAACGGGCGCGTCCTGCCTTTCGAAAGCTAGCGGATCCAGAAATCATAGAAATCATAGAAGCTGTGCGTGGTGGCGCATCTGAAGCTTACCTTCGCGCTACGGCTCGATTTGAGTTGCAGGATGCTTAGTCACTGGACACCACCTCAACTTTGA
The DNA here is from genome assembly GCF_058796615.1 of Pseudomonas sp. GW823-FHT04A03. Classification (NCBI taxonomy): domain Bacteria; kingdom Pseudomonadati; phylum Pseudomonadota; class Gammaproteobacteria; order Pseudomonadales; family Pseudomonadaceae; genus Pseudomonas; species Pseudomonas sp. GW823-FHT04A03. The sequence continues at coordinate 247,793 of NZ_JBXAIV010000007.1, read as the reverse complement.
GCCGATTACGCGGCGGTGTTGCAAGGCTTACCGCGTAGGACGGACACGGCAGTTTGCTCGACAGATTGGCTTGCTGCCGTTGACCATCCCGGTTCGCAAGCTCGCAGAGCAAGGTAAGGCTGAGAGCCTCGAGAAAGCAATCAAGCCGGATCGAGAAGCGTTGAATAGCCTGGCAAATGCCTTAGAGTATGGCAACAAGCAACATCTGCTCCGCGTTATGGAATCTCGTTCACTGAGGGGGCTCAGGCGCTTAACGGTAGAACCAATGTAGCGGGGAATTGGCGTACGTTTTGATAGGGTAAGACCACATTGCCCATTGGCCAGCTGCTACATAAGGCGTATTTGGTCTTCTACTTTGAGGTTGATAAATGGATGTTCCATACCGTGATAAAAGCACTGTCGACATACCCGTACTTAGCGACAGACTTGGCTTCATCTACCCGTTCGCACAAATTAAGTCGTCGTTTATAAGCTCGGATTTACGGAAACGTCTATATCCGACAGACATAAAAAGCTAACGGATCGCATGGGTATAATGCGCATCGAGGCTGTTGTTATGACCCTTTATGCACGACAGTAGAAAGGGGCAGCCATTTGCAAAGGCATTACAGCATGCAGATGGTCTACGAATATCTGCGATGAGGAAACGCTTCAACGCAACAACCGTCGAAACAAAAAAGACTGCATCACGGCGATGGCGATAATCGTCAACCTCTTGCTCCGGCCGATTGACCGCCTTCTGTTCCTCAAAATCTTCCGGTTGCAACTCTATGGCAACCGGGCATTCTTGATAAAGCTTGGCGTAGATCGCCCCCACCAGCACATTAAACCCTTCGATATTGGCCGCTGCCATGCGTGACTCTCCTTAGTTTTTCTTCCCTGCCACATTTAGTACATACGACTTCAGATGCACCATGGCGGCCGACTCAGCCCCCAGCCCCCGCAACTCAGTTGACCGAGCGTCACCATTGGGCAAGTAGACCGTCAGCGTATCCCCAAACACGTTATAGGTAGCGGCGTGTTGAACACCTTCATGCTCAAGCGTGATTTCCTCATCCATCTGTAAAACCTCCTTCACGTTCATTGATTGTCGCTCGCCAACTGCACCAAGTGGAATCATGGGACTGACGCCGACATGACATTCACACTAACTGCCGCGCTCACGAAGTCCAACCCAAAAAACTACGTTGACACACAGTCGCCAACGACGACCTTCCAGTTAGCACTCAATTGGCATGTGCTCAAACCGCAGCATCCAGCTATCCACATACCCCGGAGAGTCCATCAAAAACAAAACGACGGCTTTCGCTGTGTGTAAACACGACGTGGGATGGGCGTTTAAATTACACGAACCGTTACGCCATAAGGGCTACAACACCTTGCGTCGTTGCCTACGCGTACGCCAGAATCCGCCGGCTTGTGCGCTTAGACCTCGGACTCTATCGTTTACCTGCCACTGCCCATCAGTGGTCGGGTTTAGTAGCCCGTATGGTCTTAGTAAGTGCATGAGCCCCATTCAGTCAGGTACGTCTAGTCCTGCACTTGATGGTGGTTGTGCGCAGGGCGCTCTCGAGCGCGCCGGTCTTGCTAATTCCTCCGGTCTACTAACCTGCGCGCAGCCGCCACCCTTCTTTTAGTAGAGAACGGTCGCGGCCCTATTTCAGGAATTAGATATATGTTCAAGATTACGCCTAACCCTCCGGATGCAGATCCGATCCCCTACGACACCGCACTCGAAGCCGAAAACATAAAAACGGCCACCGAGCGGGCGATCAATCACTACCTCGATCCCGGGGCGCAGAAGACGTCCAAGCCATCGCGCAAACCCGGCAAGATCTATCTGGTCAATCCAACAATGGATGACGAAACGCTGCTGGTCGAAGCGTGCGAAACGCTGTCGTCGGCCAGTGACATGGCCCGGGATCTCGGCGACACCGTCGATCCGTCGCAGCGCAAGGCGATGCAGATTCTGCAGCAGGTCATCATGCTGAGTGAGCTACTGGTCAATCGTGTGCTGGATAACCATCACGTCTCGCGGTAGTTGCCGCCTCGGTGAGGGGCTTGTCCCCTCACCGCCTGGCAGCCGTCTATAAAAATCCTCAAGCGACTCTTTCCGGAGTTCCAGCTGATGTCCAAGACCGTCATTCCACCGTTAGAAGACCCGGTGTCCCCCTACGAATTTCCCGATTCAAGAAAACTCCACGACGCCGCCGAACGCGCCCTCGACTATTACCTGACCCCGGCAGCCCAGATCATGGCCACGCCCTACACCCCAAACGACATGTTCATGGTCAACCCGCAAACCGACACGGAGTCCTTGCTGGCCAACGCCTGCGAATCCCTCGCGTCAGCCACGGTCATGCTCGGTGACTTTGCCGGCCTGCTGGAAGGGCCGAACCGCAAGACCCTGTTGGGCATTGCGCAAGTGGTGATGTTGGGGGAATTGGCAGTGAATCAAGCGTTGGAAAATGTAGAAGCAAAGCAATAAGCGCTGCTTTCGAAGCCAGGGTCCGCGCCCTGGCTTCGAAGGCTCTGATCGATATAGAAATTTGAAACTGTGTCAACCCTCGTTACTGCGCAACTCCTCGATACTGATCTCGCGCATCCGGAATTTCTGGATCTTGCCGGTCACCGTCATCGGAAATTCCTCGACGAACTTGAAGTACCGCGGCGTCTTGAAGTGAGCGATGCGCTCCTTGCACCACGCTTGCAGCTCTTGTTCGGTGGCGCTGTGGCCGGGATGGAATTTGATCCAGGCGACGATTTCCTCACCGTAACGCGAGCAGGGAATGCCGATCACCTGCACATCCGCTACTGCGGGATGGGTGAAGAAGAATTCTTCCAGTTCACGCGGGTAAATGTTTTCGCCGCCGCGGATGATCATGTCCTTGTTACGGCCGGCGATGCACACGTAACCCTCGTCGTTCATGCTCGCCAGGTCGCCGGTGTGCATCCAGCCTGCGGCGTCGATGGCTTCGGCGGTGGCATTCGGGTTGTTCCAGTAGCCGAGCATCACGCTGTAACCACGGGTGCACAGTTCGCCGATGGTGCCGCGCGGTACCGGATTGCCGGCCTCGTCGATGATTTTGCTTTCGAGTTGCGGCTGGGTGCGGCCGACGGTGGTCACGCGTAGTTCCAGTTCGTCGGATGGTCCGGTTTGCAGCGAGACCGGGCTGGTTTCGGTCATGCCGTAGGCGATCTGCACTTCGCTCATGTGCATTTCGTTGATGACTCGGCGCATCACTTCGATCGGGCAGGTCGCGCCGGCCATGATCCCGGTGCGCAAGGTCGACAGGTCGAACTCGGCGCGCTGCGGCTGATCGAGCATGGCGATGAACATGGTCGGTACGCCGTACAATGCGGTGGCCTTTTCTTCGGCGACGGTACTCAGGGTCAGCAGCGGATCGAAGGCATCGTTGGGATAAATCATCGTGCTGCCGTGGGTGATGCAGCCCAGGTTGCCCATGACCATGCCGAAGCAGTGATACAGCGGCACCGGGATCACCAGCCGATCGGCGGCGGTCAGGCCGAGGCTTTCGCCGACCATGTAACCGTTGTTGAGGATGTTGTAGTGACTGAGGGTCGCGCCCTTGGGGAAACCGGTGGTGCCGGAGGTGTACTGGATGTTGACGGGCTGATCGAAGTGCAGGCTGTCGCTGCGATCACGCAATTGTTCTGGAGAGACACTGGCGGCCAGATCTGCCAGTTGCGACCACGGGAGAAAACCCGAAGGCGGCTGGGGATCAAGGCTGATCAACCCGCGCAGCTCGGGCAGGCGCTCGCTGCGCAGTTCGCCGATGGATTGCTCGGCCAGTTCCGGCAGCAAGCCTTGCAGCATGCCGTGGTAGTTCGAAGATTTGAAGGCACCGGCGCAGACCAGCCATTGGCAACCGGATTGCTTGAGCACGTATTCGAGTTCGGAGCTGCGGTAGGCCGGGTTGATGTTGACCAGAATCACGCCGAGCTTCGCGGTGGCGAACTGAGTGATGCACCACTGCGCGCAGTTCGGCGCCCAGATGCCCAGCCGGTCGCCGGCCTGCAAACCCAACGCCAGCAGCGCTCTGGCATGTACGTCTATCGCGTCGGCCAGTTGCCGCCAGGTGTAACGCAGCTGCTGATGACGCACCACCAGCGCCTCGCCATCCGGGTACTGCGCGACGGTCTCGTCGAACTTCTGCCCGATGGTCATCGCCAGCAAGGCTTTGTCCTGTGAACCACGGGTGTAGCTGCGCTGCGGGTTTGCACTGGGTTGATCCATGACGACCCCTATTGTCTTTATTAGTGGGTGTTGGACAGGAGCCATATGAGCTCCGACCGTTCAGAACTAGCCCTACTCTCGCTCAAGTTGACGTTAACGTAAAGGGTGATTGACAGCCATTCGTCACAGGCTTACGTTAACGTAAAGGTGAGAACTGAAACGCCCTTCTCCCCACCCTACAAAAAAGCCAAAAGGTGACCCATGAGCTACCCATCCCTGAACTTTGCCCTCGGCGAAACCATCGACATGCTGCGCGATCAGGTTCAGTCCTTCGTCGCCAAGGAGATCGCCCCGCGTGCCGCGCAGATCGACAGCGACAACCTGTTCCCGGCTGATCTGTGGCGCAAGTTCGGCGACATGGGCCTGCTCGGCATCACCGTGCCGGAAGAGTACGGCGGTGCCGGCCTGGGTTACCTGGCGCACGTCGTGGCGATGGAAGAAATCAGCCGTGGCTCGGCTTCGGTGGCGTTGTCCTACGGCGCGCACTCCAATCTCTGCGTCAACCAGATCAACCGCAACGGCAATCACGAACAGAAAACCAAGTACCTGCCGAAGCTGATCAGCGGCGAACACGTCGGCGCTTTGGCGATGAGCGAGCCGAACGCCGGTTCCGATGTGGTTTCGATGAAACTGCGCGCCGACAAACGCGGCGACCGTTTCGTGCTCAACGGCAGCAAGACCTGGATCACCAACGGCCCCGACGCCAACACCTACGTGATCTACGCCAAGACCGACCTGGAAAAAGGCCCGCACGGCATCACCGCATTCATCGTCGAGCGCGACTGGAAAGGCTTCAGCCGCAGCAACAAGTTCGACAAGCTCGGCATGCGCGGCTCCAACACTTGCGAGCTGTTCTTCGATGACGTCGAAGTGCCGGAAGAAAACATCCTCGGCGTACTCAACGGCGGCGTGAAAGTGCTGATGAGCGGCCTCGATTACGAGCGCGTCGTGCTGTCCGGTGGACCGACCGGGATCATGCAGTCGTGCATGGACCTGATCGTGCCGTACATCCACGACCGCAAGCAGTTCGGCCAGAGCATCGGCGAATTCCAGCTGATCCAGGGCAAAGTCGCCGACATGTACACCCAGCTCAACGCCAGCCGCGCCTACCTCTACGCCGTGGCCCAGGCCTGCGAGCGCAACGAAACCACGCGCAAGGACGCCGCCGGCGTGATCCTCTACACCGCCGAACGTGCCACGCAAATGGCTTTGGACGCGATCCAGATTCTCGGCGGCAACGGCTACATCAACGAATTCCCGGCCGGCCGTCTGCTGCGTGACGCCAAGCTGTACGAAATCGGCGCCGGCACCAGTGAGATCCGTCGCATGCTGATCGGTCGCGAACTGTTCAACGAAACCCGCTAAACGGAGCTGTCCATGGCTATCCTGCATACCCAGCTCAACCCCCGTTCAGCGGAGTTCGTCGCCAACAGCGCGGCGATGCTCGAACAGGTCGACGCCCTGCACACCCTGCTCGCCCAAGTGGCTCAGGGCGGCGGCGCGAAAGCCCAGGAACGGCACACCTCGCGCGGCAAGCTGCTGCCGCGTGAGCGGATCAACCGTTTGCTCGATCCGGGCTCGCCGTTTCTGGAAATCAGCCAATTGGCTGCACACGCCGTGTATGGCGAAGACGTGCCGGCCGCTGGCGTGATTGCCGGGATCGGCCGCGTGGAAGGCATCGAGTGCATGATCGTTGCCAACGACGCGACGGTGAAAGGTGGCTCGTACTACCCGCTGACCGTGAAGAAACACCTGCGCGCCCAGACCATCGCCCAGCAAAACCGCCTGCCGTGCATTTATCTGGTGGACTCGGGCGGCGCCAACCTGCCGCGTCAGGACGAAGTGTTCCCGGATCGCGAACACTTCGGGCGAATCTTCTTCAATCAGGCCAACATGAGCGCCATGGGCATTCCGCAGATTGCCGTGGTCATGGGCTCCTGCACCGCCGGCGGCGCCTATGTGCCGGCGATGGCTGACGAAGCGATCATGGTGCGCAATCAGGCGACGATCTTCCTCGCCGGCCCACCCTTGGTAAAAGCCGCGACCGGTGAAGTGGTCAGCGCCGAAGACCTCGGCGGGGCCGATGTGCATTGCAAGACGTCCGGGGTTGCCGACCATTACGCCGAAAGCGACGAGCACGCCCTCGCCCTCGCCCGCCGCAGTGTTGCCAACCTCAACTGGCGCAAGCTCGGCGAAGTGCAGCAGCGCGCGCCTATTGCGCCGCTGTACGCCAGCGATGAGTTGTACGGCGTGGTTTCGGCAGACGCCAAACAGCCATTTGATGTGCGCGAAGTGATTGCGCGGCTGGTCGACGGTTCGGTGTTCGATGAATTCAAAGCCTTGTTCGGCACCACGCTGGTGTGCGGTTTCGCCCATCTGCACGGCTACCCGATCGCGATCCTCGCCAACAACGGCATCCTGTTCGCCGAAGCCGCGCAAAAAGGCGCGCACTTCATCGAACTCGCCTGCCAGCGCGGGATTCCGCTGCTGTTCCTGCAGAACATCACCGGCTTCATGGTCGGTCAGAAATACGAGGCCGGCGGCATCGCCAAACACGGCGCGAAACTGGTGACCGCCGTGGCATGCGCCAAGGTGCCGAAATTCACCGTGATCATCGGCGGCAGCTTCGGCGCCGGTAACTACGGCATGTGCGGGCGGGCCTACGATCCGCGTTTCCTGTGGATGTGGCCGAACGCGCGGATCGGCGTGATGGGCGCCGAACAGGCAGCTGGCGTGCTGGTTCAGGTCAAGCGCGAGCAGGCCGAGCGCAGCGGCCAGACGTTCAGTGCCGAGCAGGAAAGCGAGATCAAGCAACCGATTCTCGACCAGTACGAAGAGCAGGGTCATCCCTACTACTCCAGCGCACGGCTGTGGGATGACGGCGTCATCGACCCGGCGCAGACCCGCGATGTGCTGGCCCTGGCCTTGTCCGCGTCGTTGAACGCGCCTATCGAACCGAGCCGCTTCGGCGTGTTCCGGATGTGATCGGGAGAACCTCATGAGCGACTTCAACACCCTCGAATTGCACAGCGATCCACGGGGTTTCGCGACCCTGTGGCTGAGCCGCGAAGAAAAGAACAACGCGTTCAACGCCGAAATGATCCGCGAGTTGATTTTGGCTTTGGACAAGGTTGCCAGCGACGCCAGCCTGCGTTTTCTGCTGGTGCGCGGACGCGGCAAACACTTCAGCGCCGGCGCGGATCTCACCTGGATGCAGCAATCGGCCGAACTCGATTACCACACCAACCTCGACGACGCCCGGGAACTGGCGGAGCTGATGTACAACCTCGCCAAACTGAAAATCCCGACCGTGGCCGTGGTGCAAGGCGCGGCGTTCGGCGGCGCGCTGGGTCTGATCAGTTGCTGCGACATGGCGATTGGCGCCGATGACGCGCAGTTCTGTCTGTCGGAAGTGCGCATTGGCCTGGCGCCGGCGGTGATCAGCCCGTTCGTGGTGCAAGCCATCGGCGAGCGCGCGACACGGCGTTATGCGCTGACGGCCGAGCGTTTCGGAGGGCAGCGGGCGCGGGAAATCGGTCTGCTGTCCGAGAGCTATCCAGCGACCGAGCTTGAGCAGAAAGTCGAGCAATGGATCGACAACCTGCTGCTCAACAGCCCCGCCGCCATGCGCGCCAGCAAGGATCTGCTGCGTGAAGTCGGCAACGGCGCGTTGACTCCGGCCCTGCGCCGCTACACCGAAAACGCCATCGCCCGCATCCGCGTTAGCCCGGAAGGCCAGGAAGGTCTGCGGGCCTTTTTGCAGAAGCGTCCGCCGAGCTGGCAAGCCGCAACCACCACCAAGGAGCCGCGTTGATGAGCGCACCTGTTCTCACCACCTTGCTGGTGGCCAACCGTGGCGAAATCGCTTGCCGGGTCATGCGCACCGCCAAGGCCCTGGGCCTGACCACCGTCGCCGTGCACAGCGCCACCGACCGTGAAGCGCGACACAGCCGTGAAGCGGATATCCGCGTCGATCTGGGCGGCAGCAAAGCGGCCGACAGTTATTTGCAAATCGACAAACTGATCGCGGCGGCCAAGGCCAGCGGCGCTCAGGCGATTCATCCGGGGTATGGTTTTCTGTCGGAGAACGCTGGTTTTGCCCGCGCCATTGAAGCGGCCGGCCTGATTTTCCTCGGCCCGCCCGCCTCGGCCATCGATGCGATGGGCAGCAAATCCGCCGCCAAAGCGCTGATGGAAACTGCCGGCGTGCCGCTGGTGCCGGGTTATCACGGCGAAGCTCAGGATCTGGACACCTTCCGCGATGCGTGCGAGCGAATCGGTTATCCGGTGCTGCTCAAAGCCACAGCCGGCGGTGGCGGCAAAGGCATGAAGGTGGTCGAGGACGTCAGTCAATTGGCTGAAGCGTTGGCCTCGGCCCAGCGTGAAGCGCAGTCGTCGTTCGGCGATTCGCGGATGCTGGTGGAGAAATACCTGCTCAAGCCGCGTCACGTGGAAATCCAGGTGTTTGCCGATCAGCATGGCAATTGCCTGTACCTGAACGAGCGCGACTGCTCGATTCAGCGTCGGCACCAGAAGGTCGTTGAAGAGGCGCCGGCACCGGGTTTGAGCCCGGAGCTGCGTCGGGCGATGGGCGAAGCGGCGGTGCGTTCGGCGCAGGCCATCGGATATGTCGGTGCAGGCACGGTGGAGTTTCTGCTGGATGCGCGTGGCGAGTTCTTCTTCATGGAGATGAACACGCGGTTGCAGGTCGAACACCCGGTCACCGAAGCCATCACCGGGCTCGATCTGGTGGCCTGGCAGATTCGCGTCGCCCGTGGCGAAGCGCTGCCGATCACTCAGGATCAGGTGCCGTTGAACGGGCATGCGATTGAGGTTCGGTTGTATGCGGAAGATCCGTCGAATGATTTCCTGCCGGCAACCGGGCGTCTGGATCTGTATCGCGAATCCGCCGCAGGGCCGGGGCGCCGTGTGGACAGCGGCGTTGAGGAAGGCGATGAAATTTCGCCGTTTTATGACCCGATGCTCGGCAAACTAATTGCCTGGGGCGAGGATCGTGAGCAGGCGCGTTTGCGGTTGCTGAGCATGCTCGACGAGTTCGCGATTGGTGGACTGAAGACCAACATCAACTTCCTGCGGCGGATCATCGGTCATCCGGCGTTTGCGGCAGCCGAGCTGGATACTGGATTCATTCCGCGCTATCAGGAACAGTTGCTGCCAGCGCCCGCTGCGCTGAGTGATGAGTTCTGGGAGGCGGCGGCGCAGGCTTTTGCGCAGAGCCTGCTGGGGATGGCTCGGGCGGATGATCCGGCTTCGCCTTGGGCGCTCCACAGCGGTTTGCGCGCCGGGTTGCCACGTGAAATTACTCTGCATCTGAGCTGCGAGGGGCAGGATCGGGCGTTGACGCTCGGTGCTGGCGGCAATGCAAAACTGCTCGGCGAGCAACTAGTGGTCGAGCACGATGGGCTGCGCCGGCAGCTGCGGGCGATTCGTCGTGGAGAGGTTCTGTATCTGCAATGGGACGGCGAGTTGCGACGCGTTGAAACCTACGACCCGATCAGCGCTGTCGAAGCCAGTCATAGCCATCAGGGTGGTCTGACGGCGCCGATGAACGGCAGCATCGTGCGGGTGCTGGTGGAGGCCGGTCAATCGGTTGAGGCCGGTGCGCAACTGGTGGTGCTGGAAGCGATGAAGATGGAACATAGCATCCGCGCGCCCCACGCCGGCGTGATCAAGGCGCTGTATTGCCAGGAAGGCGAAATGGTCAGCGAAGGCAGTGCACTGGTCGAACTGGAAGAAGCGTAAAAGGTGGATCGATCCTACGCCTGGCGAGGATCGATCTGACTAGTATTTGGCCGTTGCCTGAACCACGACACCGATAATTCGGCACTCGTCGGTCAACAAGGCTTTCGGCCAGGTCGGATTGAGCGGCACCAGGTAACGCTGGCCGCCCTCTTCGATCAGTTTGCGGAAAATCGCCTCGTCGCTGTCCGGCCACTGGGCGATCACCAGTTTGCCGGGCTCGGCTTCCAGTGCCGGGTCCACCAGGATCATCATCCCCTCGCCGATGCTTTGCCCGGTGGGCGCGGTCATCGCATTCCCCATCACCGTGAGCCAGAACGCAGGGCCACGGGCGTGGTAGTCCGTCAGTTCGAAACGTCGTTTGTCCTTGGCACTCGAATACGCTGGCTGGCTCTCACGGGCCTCGACCGGCGCATTCCACTCGCTGACCGGATAGCGAAAGTAAGGGTTGTACTTCTGCGCCAGAGGCATTTCGTCATCCGCATCGACCTGCGGTTCACGAATCACCACCGCGACCTCGAGATATTCCATGCCCAGCGCTTTCAGCACGCGGTTCATCTGCGTGATGCCGGGTTCGCGGCGCTTGTTCAGCCAATGGCCGATACCGCCCTGAGACATGCCGACGCGCTCGCCGAGCTCGACTTGAGTGACGTTGAGTTCACTCATTTTGGCCTTGACCAACTCAATCCATTTATCCATGTGCGGCACCATACGTGGACGCCTGCGGCCGGCAAAACACATATTGTAGTATTTAAATTCTGGTCACAAATACTGATAGTACTATGCTTGAGTAACGGATTTGAATCGACCAAGGAGTGACCTTTCACCATGAACATCACCAGCAAAGACTTGCCCGACCTGCAAATGGACACCACCTTCACGTCACCGCAAGGGTGCGCCGCTGCGCAACGGACGTTGGACTATTACTTGAAACCAGCTGTGTCAGAACCGGAAGTGGATGAGCGCTTTTTCGGTGTGAACAGCAATCTGAGTGGCGAAGAATCCCTGGTCCACGCCTCCGATCTGCTGCGATGTGCAGCGGCTACGGCGTTCAAGGCGGCGGACGGCTTGCAGGGCGTGAGTCGGGATCTGGCGTTTTCGGTCGTGCACATGGTGGACATGGCGCGGGCGATGGTTGATCACTCGCTCGATGGCGCGGTTCGCTGAAAACGGGAGTTCGGACGGACGGGAAAGAATTTTCCAATCGCGCAGATAAAAACATTTGACTTGCAAATGATAATGATTATTATTGCAAGCAGCTGGTCGCGAGATCAGTCGATGGACCAGAGACCTTAGGTCGGTCTTCTGGACTATCTCCTCATCAGGCTAATCACGGTTTTTGACCCGGCTTTTTGCCGGGTCTTTTTTTTGCCAGTTTTCTGGCTTGTGGCTTCAGGCTAATGAAGTCTTTGGGTGCTGCAAATTCGATGGCGCGGATAATATCAAAAGAATATTGCTTGGCAAGCGGACCCCGGCCACATTGGGGCAAAGTAATGCCAATTAGCACTTGAGAATCAATCGCACAGCCACTAAGCTGCATCCGCGTCATGGAGGACGCCCCCCGCCACAACCCGCAATTTCCCTCGGTTTCACCCCTGTCTTGCGTGTAAAGTAGCCGCCATAAAAATCATATTCAGGAACCGATTATGACTGTGGCCAAATCTTCTTTCGACATCAGCGCCAACTTCGACAGCGGCAACATCCAAGTCATCGACATCAGCAATCCGCTCAACCCGGTTCTGGCAATTCGGCCAGATACCCGCAGCGCCCATTTCCAGTGGTTCCACTTCAAGGCCAGCGGCCTGCACGTCCATCAGGAACACTGGTTCCGCCTGGTCAACGCCAGCCAGTCTTCCTACAACAAAGCCTGGACCGGCTATCAGGCGGTCGCTTCCTACGACCACGTCAACTGGTTCCGCATTCCGACCCAGTTCGAAGGCGACAGCCTGCGCTTTTGCCTCGAAGCCGAGCAGACCCACGCCTGGTTCGCCTACTTCGAACCCTACAGCCGTGGTCGTCATGACTGGCTGATCGAGCAAGCGCTGACCAAGGCCGGCACCGAACTGCTGGCTACCGGCAAAAGCGTCGAAGGCCGCGACATCCAGCTGCTGCGCAAAGGCACCGGCGCCGAAGGTCGCCGCAAGATCTGGATCATCGCCCAGCAACATCCCGGCGAGCACATGGCCGAGTGGTTCATGGAAGGCGTGATCGAACGCCTGGAACGTCATGACGATCCGGTGCTGAACAAACTCCTGGCCAGCGCCGATCTGTACCTGGTGCCGAATATGAACCCGGACGGCGCCTTCCACGGTCACCTGCGCACAAACGCAATGGGCCAGGACCTGAACCGCGCCTGGCAGAACGCCAGTCAGGAAGTAAGCCCGGAAGTACTTTTCGTACAGCAGCAGATGGAAAAGTACGGCGTCGATCTGTTCCTCGACGTACACGGTGACGAAGAAATTCCCCACGTGTTCACAGCCGGTTGCGAAGGCAATCCGGGTTACACCCCGCGCCTGGAGAAGCTCGAAGAGCACTTCCGCAGCCACCTGAAACACACCACCAAAGACTTCCAGACCAAGTACGGCTACACCCGCGACGAACCGGGCCAGGCCAACATGACCCTGGCCTGCAACAGCGTCGGCCAGAAGTTCGACTGCCTGTCGCTGACCCTGGAAATGCCGTTCAAGGATCACGATGACGCGCCGAACCCGCTCACCGGCTGGTCGGGCAAGCGTTCCAAGCAACTGGGCAAGGATGTGCTGACCACCATCGCGGATATGGTCGACACCCTGCGCTGATCGCCCCCTGATTTTCGCTTCACGAAAGATCGCAGCCTGTCTGCGATCTTTTTTTTGCGCCGACTTTCACCCAATCAGGTTGCAAATCAAAACTGGATTATTTACCGTCAATCAAGTTTCAAATTGAAACCTGAAAGGATCCGGGACATGAACACTGCAACACTCGATAAAGGTGTCGTGCTGCTTTTCGCCATCGCTTGCGGCCTCGCGGTGGGCAACGTGTATTACGCCCAGCCGCTGCTGGATGCGATGGCCGAAGCCTTCGGTCTGTCGCCGGGCAGCGTTGGCATTGTCATGACCTTGACCCAGGTCGGGTACGGCCTCGGGCTGTTATTGCTCGTGCCCCTCGGCGATCTGCTCAACCGCCGGCGGCTGATTGTCACGCAAACGCTGTTGTCCGCCGCAGCCTTGCTGATGATTGCCTTGGCCTCGAACAGTGCCGGGCTGCTGATCGGCGTCACCCTCACCGGTCTGCTTGCCGTGGTCACCCAAGTGCTGGTCGCCTACGCCGCGACTCTGGCCATCCCGGCACAACGCGGAAAGGTTGTGGGCGTGATCACAAGCGGCATCGTCGTCGGCATTTTGCTCGCGCGCACGGTGGCCGGCGGCATGGCTGATCTGGCCGGCTGGCGCTCGATCTACCTGCTCTCGGCAGGATTGACGCTGGTAATGGCCGCGCTGCTGTTTCGGGTGTTGCCCAAAGATGAAGACGCGCGACCGAGCACACGTTACGTGGCATTGATCGCTTCAGTGTTCAGCCTGTTTCGTGAAGAACCGGTGCTGCGCCAACGAGCAATCCTCGCCCTGCTCACCTTCGCCAGCGCCATGGTGCTGTGGACGCCGATGGTGTTGCCGCTGGCCGCCCCGCCGCTGTCGCTTTCCCACAGTGAAATCGGATTGTTCGGACTCGCCGGCGCGGCAGGCGCACTGGCCGCAGCCAGAGCCGGGCATCTGGCGGATCGAGGATGGGGACAATGGGTCAGCGGCCTGTCGCTGCTGCTGATGCTGGGCTCGTGGCTGCCGATCGCACTCACCCAATCTTCGTTGTGGGCGCTGCTGCTTGGCGTCATTACCCTGGATCTTGGCTTGCAGGCCGTGCACGTCACCAGCCAGAGCATGATCTACAGCGTCCGACCAGAGGCGCAGAGCCGACTGACCGCCGGCTACATGCTGTTTTACTCCATTGGCAGTGCCTTGGGCTCAATCGCCTCGACAGCCATGTACGCCTGGGCAGGATGGTCGGGCGTGTGCTGGCTGGGTGCCGGAATCAACATGGTCGCGTTGCTGTACTGGTGGCGAACGCTGGCCACACCGAAACGTGGCGAGGCTGCTTGCGCCCTCGCCACGTCGGACTGACACATTATCAACCGCGATTGCGTCCCCGCAGCATGCTGTCGAGCACTTCGTCGCGGCGCACCCAGCCATGGAACAGCGCCGCCGCCAGATGCAGCAGCACGGTCAGGAACAACAGATACGCCAGATACCCGTGAGCCTTGCGCAGCAACGCAAACACCTGCGCATCCGCCGGCACGATCGACGGCAATTGCAGGGACGTGCCGAGCATCACCGGATCCCCCGCCGCGCTGATCATCGCCCAGCCCAACAGCGGCAACACCAACATCAGCGCATACAACAACAGATGAGAGGCCTTGGCCGCCATCACCTGCCAGCCCGGCAGATCCGCCGGCAGCGGCGGCTGACGGGTGCCCAGTCGCAACAGAATGCGCACGATCACCAAAGCGAGTATCGCGATGCCCAATGGTTTGTGCAGATTGATCAGCCATTCATGCCGCGCTGACACCGAGGTCACCATGCCGGCGCCGATGAACAACATCGCGATGATCATCAACGCCATCAACCAGTGCAGCAGGCGCGCCAGCGGATTGAAATGAGTCGGTTGCGTGCTCATGGGCGAGCCTCCTTTTTGCCGGTTGGCAGTTGGCTGACTTCGCTGGTGCGACGCAGGTAGGAATCGGCGTAACCGGCCGAGCGCGCGGCCAGCAGCGGATCGTCGGAACCCTGAATGCCGGCCGGCAGCACCAGCGGATCGTAATTGATGTCACGGCATTCACCGCTGAGCTGCGGCTGGGTCTTTTCCAGCACCAGGGTGCCGGCGTTCAACATCTTGCGACCGGCGGGCCAGGTCTTGCTCGCATCGTTCACAGGATCGTCGGCATTGGCCAAGGTGATGTTCAACTGAAAGCGCAGCGGCCCTTCAGCCAGGCGTTGCACCAGGTCTTTTTCAAGGAAGTCGCTACCTTCAGGCGCAGTCGCGCCGGCAGCGTCTTGGGCCAGAGGCGTCATGTTCCAGCGCACCGCTTGTTTCTTGCCGCTGGCATCCACCAGATAGAACGCGTTGACGCTGTTGTAGGTTTCCGTCGCGTAACTGGCCGAAGGTTTGGCGGTTTTAATCCAGGTCAGAAACGGCACGGCTTCCGGGTGTGAGGCAAAAAATGCCGGCACCTTGGTCGGATCCGGTTTACCGGTGGCGGGATCCGGCGATTGCGCCTGCTGCAACTGATAGAACGCCTCGGGTGTGCCGACCGGGAACACCGGCATGCTGTTCATCCCGGTGCGCCACTGCTGGCCGTTGGCCTGAGTGAAACGCAGCGCCAGACTGCGGATCGGTACGGCGCTGTCCGGCGCATACGGATTGCCGGCCGGCAGCGCAAAGCGCCCGACCACTGGCGTGCGTGGTTCATTGAACACTTGCGCGACAGAATACGGGCGAGCCTCGCCGCTGCTCTCGAAATGCCCGATCACGCAAACACCTTTGGCGTGATTGCGGCGAAAGCCGGGATGCACACCGTTGTTCTTTTCCAGCACATCGACCAACGCTTTCGGCGTCAGGCGCTGTGGGTCAAATGAACCATGAACGTAGGCAAACGCCCCGGCCAGGGCTGCGACCACCACGGCGATTCCGCCAAGCCGCAATACCAGGCTCGCGGTACTCAGTGGCGGGCGTTGTGGCCCGCCGGGCGATGAGCTGCGATCAACCATGAAGCACTCCAGGGCCATCGGCCACAAGTAGGAAGAGTCAGCAAGACGCACGCCATCGGGATTTATTCCACGGCCCGGTATTTATTTTTCAGAACGTGGAATAACCTCCAATGCCGGGCGTCTTCCTAGTCCACAGCGTAGTGACTAGCAGAACTTCATGAGCGAATTCGACGAACAACTGAGAGAAATCATTCCCAGATTGCGGCGCTTTGCCGTGTCGTTGACACGCAACAGCAGCAGCGCCGACGACCTGGTACAGGCCAGTCTTGAGCGGGCGCTGTCGGGTTGGGGCGACAAGCGCGCCGACGGCGATCTGCGCGCCTGGCTGTTTTCGATCCTGTACCGGCAATTCCTCGATGCGCATCGGCGTTCGCGGCGTTATGCGCGGATGCTCGAATTCTTTACCGGCCGCGATGACGCCGAGCCCTCGGTGGAACGCACCGTGATTGCCCAATCGACCCTGCAGGCCTTCGACCGACTGCCCACCGAACAGCGCGCGCTGCTGCTGATGGTGTCGGTGGAAGGCCTGACTTATAAGGAGGTCGCCGAAATTCTCGACGTCCCCACCGGCACCGTGATGTCGCGCCTGTCCCGTGCTCGCCAGGCCCTGCGCCAGCTCAGCGACGGGGAAATCAGCAGCCCTTCCTTGCGGATACTCAAATGATCAGTCTGCCCCCCAATGAACGTGACCTGCACGCCTACGTCGACCACCAGCTCAGCGAGGCCGACCGGCATGTGCTGGAAACCTGGCTCGCCAGCCATCCGGACGAAGCGGCGCAGGTTCGCGCCTGGCAACAGGATGCCCAGCACCTGCGCGCCGCCCTCGGCGGTGCCTTGCAACAACCGGCCAATCCGGACCTTGATCCGTTGATGATCCGTCAGCGCCTCAAACGCCAGTCGCGCCGCCAATGGGCCAGCGCAGCGGTGTTGCTGATTGCCGTCAGCCTCGGCGGTGTCGGTGGCTGGAAGGCCCGGGACATGACCGTGTTTCATCCCCCGGCACCGATGACGGATGCCTTGCAGGCGTACCGTTTGATCGCCCAGCAAGGGCTTCTGCCGGCGGACTACAAGGTCGATGGCGACGGCGACATCCAGCGCTGGCTCGACCGCTATTTCACTCAGGCCAATCGCCTGCCGGACCTGACGTCGGCCGGGTTTGCACCGGTCAGCGGCCGTCTGCTGAGCACCGATGAAGGCCCGGCGGCGATGGTGATGTATGAAGACCAGAGCGGGCACAAGGTCAGTTTCTACGTGCGTCCACCTGGACCGAAAAATACCTTTCTGCCCCGGGGCAGCCGCCAGGACGGGGATCTGCAGGCCGAGTACTGGTCAGGCAAGGGCTACAACTATGCGATGGTCAGCCCGACTGACACACCCGCAGCGAAAATGCTCAAGCAATCCGTGAGTTTCTAGCCGGTTCAGAACCCCACATCCAGCACCACATTGTCCAGATAGGTTCCGGCGGGCGGTGTGGTCTGGTCGGTGTAGATTTTCGCGTTGTAATTGAAGATCTGGCTGCCGGTGCCCAGCCCGTTGCCGGGGTTGACCTCGGCATCGCTGCTGGCCCGGCGAGCCGCGCCGACACTGCCCCAACGGGTGGTCCCGGCGCTCTTGAAAATGTCGTAGGCCAGATAGTTGCTGCCGGAAATCATCCGTCGCCGCCCTCCGACACTCAGCGCGTTCTGCCCGTCGTTCAGCCCCACGGTGTAGGCACTGCCCTTGGTGCAGGCGAGGTTGATGGTCTGCCCGGTTACCGGCGTAAATGCACTGACCACCGGGGCGCTGCCAAAGGCGATATTCGGCGCGGTGATGGTGCAATCGTTGGCCACCGTCAGGTTGACCGTCAGCGTCGTGGTGCCGCTGTTGATGTCGCGGCCCAGGCAAAGCCCGCCGACACCGATGCCCGAACAATAATTCCAGTTCCAGAAAATGCTCAGGGTCTCGGTATACACGCCGGCCGCCACGTTGCTGCCGATGGTGGTACCGAAATAGAGCGGAACGGTTTTCGGCACCGTGCCGCCCAATAATCCCAAGGCATCAATGATGCCGTTGCGGGCGAAGTCATAGGCGGTGCCGCGCGTCAGCGGGTAACTGGTGCTGTTGTTGGCGTAGATCGTGTAACCGATCACGTCGCCGGTGGGTCCGAGCAAACCGCTCTGGGTCGAGGTAACGGTGGCCCAGAAATGGTCATTGTTGGTCAACAGCGACAGCAGCGAACCGGTGCAACTCAATCCTCCATTCAAAGTGGAACTGGGTTGTGAGGTCGTGCGCACGGCGATCGAACTGATGTTCCCGAACCCGGCCGGCGTGGTGGTGACCACCGAACACAGCGCCTGCGCCAGCCCCGGCAGCAGCAACAGCAACCACAGAACAAGCCGCGCCCGGATCATTGGCACACCAGTGGGCCGATCAGCGGCACTTCGTTCTGCTGCAGATCGACGCTGAATTGCGCCTGGCAGGTCTTGCCGTCCGCGAGAGTCACCCGCAGCGAGTTCTGCGCCTGGAGGTTTTCCAGGTAGACCAGCCCGTCCCAGCCGACCACCGTTCGCGTGCCGCTCTGCTCGTGCAGCACGCCACTGCCCAGCGGCAATTCCTTCTGCTGCGCATCCACCAGCACAATGCTCGCGGCGATCACCCGGCTCAGCGGAAACTCCAGCAGATAGCCACTGCCCCGGCGTACCGCAACGCGTTGCTCGACATTGGGGCTGCGCACGTTGGCCGGCAGGTTCAGCGGATCGATTTCGTACTTGCCGCGGTAATAGGCGCTGCTCCACGGCACCAGCAAGTGGCCGTTACGGTCGGTCTGGCCGACCTGCTGGTTCTCGTAACGCACCGGAATATCTGCGTAGCCATCGGTGCTGACCACCACGAATGCATCGTCGATGCGATTGGCAGCGAACACTTGATCGTCCATCCATACCAGCGACCCGCTGGCATCGGCCCAACGGGTTTCGGCGTCGGACGTCCCGTAGACGCCGGCCTGCAATTGCACCGATTGCAGACGCCAGGTCACGTCGGCCTGGCGGTAATCGGCGCCGTCGCCCTTAGCGTAGCCGAGATTGAAGCCCACCCCGCCCTCGGACGGCACGGCGCGGCTGTAGTTGACCCGCTGCTGCGTCTGCCCGGTCTTGCTGCGTTCGCTGCTGATGGCCAGGCTGCCGCGCAGGTCGAACGGAATCACCAGTTGCGCCTGTACCGCCCAGTTGCTGTCGCCGATTTCGCGGTTGGCCGACAGGTAGAAACTGCTGTTGCGCCACAGCGGTTTGCTCCAGCTCAGGTTGAGCAACCGCGTGCGGGTTTCGTCTGCCGCGCGAATATCGAAATACCCGACGCCGAGACTGCCCCAGCGTTCAAGGTTGAGGCTCAGGGTCGCCTGCTCACTGCGCTTGCTGAGTGTGGTGTAAGGGCTGTCGACCACGGTCAGGTCAGCGTAACGGTCGCGGCGTTGCAGACGCTGGTAGGAAAAGCTGTAGCGCTGGCCGCTGTATTGATAACCGAGGCTCAGTTGCTGACCGCCGTCGCCGTCGAAACGACTCTGGCTGATCGCGCTGTTGAGCACCCCGAAATTGCCCAGCCGCAGATTACCGCCCAGCCCGCCGAGGGTCAGGGTATCCGCCGCTTCGGCGTGGCTTTCCAGAGTAAACGTGTCGCTGACGCCGTAGCGCAGACTGCCCGAAGTCACGCCCGGCCCGTAGCTGAAATCCTTCAGGCCGTAATCCCGGCGCAACGTACCGGCAGCCACCGAAAAATCGCTCAGGCCTTTTTGCAACAGGCTGCTGGTGACATAGAACGGCACCGTGGTCGATACCTGCCGGCCCAGCGCATCGGTGGTCACCACCACCGCCTCACCCGCACCGTTGATAAACGGAATGTTGGTCAGGGTGTACGGCCCCGGCTGCAGGTCGGTGCTGCTGGATTTGTAGCCGTTGATGAACAGATCCACCGAGGACGGCACCGCCGCTTCCCCGGCGAACTGCGGCAGCGGATAGGTCACCAGATCCGGGCGCACCGCAAAATCCCGCGAGAACTGCACGCCGCCCAGCCGTACCGAACTGCTCCAGGGCAAGGCGCCGCTGACCACGTCCCCGGCCTCGTAGGTCAACATCCGCTCGTCATCGGAGTAGCGCCAGGTGGTGTCGTAACGCAGATAGCCGTTGTCCAGCGTACTGACCGCATCCCCCGACAACGTACGGCGATATTGCCCGGTGTTCGACAACGTGCCCCAACTGTCGAACACCCGCACCTCGTTCCACGCCGCCAGATAGGTGCCGGCGTCGTCGGTGTCATTGAGGTACAGGTCATAGTTGAACAACGCGCCGAAACTGCTCAGCGCCGGGGTGCGCGGATAGACTTCACGGTTGCCGATGAACTGCTCCGGCAGCCAGTCCGGCGGCACGTCGAGCAGCAAGCGCTGGCTGACGCTGTCGTAATCGCTGTGCAGGCCCGGCAGGCCGTCGAGATCGACTTCGGCACCGGCCTCTTCCGGCAGCTTCATGCCGGTGTCGCGCAATACGCTGGCCGGCAGGAACAGGCGACCGCCGCGCTGCTCCACCGCCACCACCCGACCGGTATTCATCTGGTTGACCACCAGTTCCAGAAACAACTGTGCATCGCTGACGGCCTCCATGCCGCTGGGAGGCGGCGGCAGTTCACCGGCCCCGGATGGATGAATGAACATCAGGCACCACGCGCCGGTCATGAGCCACAACGGACGCTGAATACGTCGAGCCCATCCCGGACTCATTAGCGTGTTACGTCCGTCAATGGACTGATTCCTCCTGAAACCGCTGGCGCCGAAACCCGAAAGCTCCGACATGACTCGCTACGGCTATCGCGCCGGCGGAATGCTCTGCACCTTTGCCGCGCCATTGATCCGCCCAGCCAATTCTCCCGCCACCGGTCCCGGTGCCGGCCAGCGCATCACCGCGCCGGGCAACACGTAGCCGAGCAATCCCTCGGCCAGCGCTTTGCTTTGACCGCCTTGTGTAACGGCCACATCGGTCAGTCGCGCATGCACCGCGCCCTGATTGCGAACTTCCACATATGGACGGCCCTCCACCGCCACCGTGCGCCAGCTCAGTTGCGGCAGGCCGATGCCCTTGGGGTCACGCTGGCGGGCGCTGTCTTCCTTGCTCCACAGCCCAGCGCCATAGGCGAACAGTGGCACCGAATAGCGCATCTGGAAGCGGATCGCCGCAGCGGTCTTGCCGTCTTCGGCAACGGGCGGCTGGGCCGAGGGGATTTCATCGATGATGATCCGGTACGCCAGCTCCTGGCCTGGCGGCACGTCCTTGGTGCGGGTCAGGCGCACCAGTTGTTTCTGGCCCGGCTCGATCTTCGCCACTGGCGGGCTGCCGATCACCTCGCGCTGATTGCGGTATTGCTCTTCGAAACCGCTCTGGCTCCAGCCGAACACGCGGATCTGCAGGTTGGCGGTTTCCGTCCCGCGATTTTCCAGCCACAACGCACTGGCCTGCTGATCGGCCTCCAGCACCGGATCGATCGGCCAGATCAGCACCGAACTGGCGGCCTGGGCCTTGAGCGTCCCGAACATGACCAGCGCCAGCACGGCGCAACACACGGACGAATAGCGTGACGTGAAAAACCCCATAAACCTGCTCCTTGTCATTTCACATCACCACGACAGCTGCACCTGCAACACATCGCTGTATGTCCCCCCGGGCTGATTGCCCGGCAATTGCACCTGACCGTAGATCGGCAGACTGATGTTGTTCGCGTCGCTGTAGGCCACCGCCACACTCTGGCCGATGCCCAGGCTCTGGCTGTATGCCGCATCGCGAAACAGCGCATACGCCACCTTCGCGCTGCCTCCGCTGATCTGCATGCGTCGCCCGCCGCTGTTGTACTGGCCGCCATCGACCGTCATGTTCAGCGCCACCCCAGGCGTGCATTGCAGCGTGACGCCACCGGTCAACGCGACCTGCACCGTGCCGGTGGCCAGCGCCGAACGCGAACCGAAATTCAGCCCGCCATAGTTCGATACGCCCCCCACCACCAGACAACCCGGCGTCACCGTGGCACTGACCTGAAAGCTCTGGCTGGTCACCGCCGCCAACGGCAGCGACAAGCTGCCCGCACACAACAGGAGCAGCGCCGCACAGCCATGCCGGCCCATGGCACTAGAACGTCAGTTCGACGGAAATCGTGTCGGTGTAGGTGCCCGCCGGCAGCCCGGCCTTGCCCACCGCCTGACCGTAGATGTTCACGGTCTGCGCCACACCGGTGCTGGCGGCGAGATTGATCACCCCGTCGATGGCCAGCAATTGCGAGTGCCCGGCGTCGGTGTACAGGTCGTACGGCACGTAGTTGGCGACCCCGTCGTACAGCGCGCGAGTACCGCCGGGCGAGAGCCCGTCATGAGCGCCGGCCCGGACCTTGACCGTCGGCGTGGTGCCGGCCGAGCACAGGATCGACAGCGCCCCGCCCCCGCCGCCCAGCACCTGCCCGGTGGCCGTAGTGAACAGGCTGTTGGCGGTGCCGAAGTTCAACGCACCGAAGTTCAGCCCGGTAGAACCGCCGGAACCGTTGACCTGGCAACTGCTGATCAGGATCAGGCTGGAGGTGATCTGGCCGGTGACCGTGGTGGCGGCATTGACGCTGGAAGCGAGCGTCAGGCCGAGCAACGACAAACCTATCCTTGATGCAATCGTACGCATGGTGTCCGTCCTCTACGGGGTTACCAGTCGAGCGTCACCGTCAGGGTGTCGGTATAGACACCGGCCGGTACCGCACGGGTGTTCGCCACCACCGAGCCAAATACCGGGATGGGTATCTGTGCGCCGCTGGTGACAGCGAAATTGTGTTGTTGACCGATGCTGTAGCTCTGGCTGCCGGAGGCATCGAGAAACAGCTGATAGGGGAGTGTCTGGCGACCGTTGCTCAACCGGCGTGTGGTGCCGTCGCCATGGGCGCCGCCGTCGATGGTCACGGTGAACCCGGTGACCGAAGGGTTGCAGGCGACATTCAGCTGGCCGCTGCCCGCTTCGCTGAGACTGGCCTTGATCGGTGCGTTCCAGGTCGGGCCCTGCTGGCCGAAATCGAGAGAGCCCAGCCCGTCCACCGGGCTGGCGGGGCTGGTAGCGTTGGTCACCTCGCAGCCGGCAATCAGAGTCAGGCGCGCAAGGATCTGCCCACTGACTGCCGCCGATGCGACCTCGGTGAACAACAGCAACGTGACTGTGGCGATTACCCGCCCGTGTCTGCCCATCATTGAGCCCCTACTCCTTCAGGATCACTCGACCACTGCGCTCGTCATTGAACGCCCTTCCCTGCGCCACCCGGTTCCACCGAATGGCTGAAAAAACTCCGCGATCACCAGGTGACCGTCACCTTCACCAGGTCCGAATACCGGCTGACCCGTGGCACTTCGGCCATCCGCTCGATCCGCCCGTATAACGGCAAGTCCACTGTGCCGCTGTCCGGCACCCGGCCGCTGACCGGCACATCCACCACCAGCGGCACCCGTCGCGCGGCGTCCTGATACAGGCGATAAGGAATCGGCTTGCTGCCGGCCTCTCCCGCCATGTAGCGCACCTCGCCGACGCCACCGTGCAGGCCGCCATCGACGCGCAACTGGTACGGGGTGTCCGGGTTGCATTCCAGACGCGGCAGGCGCGAATTCGTGAGCGCCGCACCGAGTGGCCCGTCCCGGTCGCCGAGCCGCGCCGTGGTGCCGAAGTCGAGCACGCCCAGTTGCTCGATACCGGCCTCGCGTTGCTGGCCGATCAACTGGCAACCGCGTTGCACATCGACCCGCACCTCGACCTGAAGGTCGGCGGCGTGGACCGGTACCGCGAGCCCGCACAGCAATGCCCAGACCATCCCTGCATTCACCGCCCGTTCCTTGATGGCGACAGCATCTGTGTCGTTACAGTGTTTCAGGTTAGCAACGGACGCCGATTGCGCCAGTCGATTGGATCCAGTCACCGGCCGGGATTTGTTTCGAAAGGTTGGTAATACGTCGATTTAAAGTGTTGAAAAATCCTGTACACGCCGCAGATTGCTCTCCGGAAAAACGATAAAGCGCAGTGGAAGCAAAACTATCCGTCTGGTTAAACTACGCCGCCGCGCTCGGGGGGAGCCGGCCCGATGATGACGGAGTGATTGCAGTGCCCGCCCGACCGCCCGACCGTTCGCGTCTGACCCAGCGCTGGTCAGCCTTGCGCCATTTCTTCGGCAAACGCTCCGTTACAAACGCGGGCCAGTGCGCCGCCAGCGCGCAATCCGTGCGTGACTATTTCCGGCAAAAGGCCCACGGCCAGGGCTACACCCTCAGTCACAGCCAGCAACGGGTCATCGACTGCATGGCCCATCAGGCCGGCCTGTTGTTCGGCACCCCTGCGCAAACTCCGCCCAGCCTGTATCTGCACGGAGCGGTCGGGCGCGGCAAGAGCTGGTTGCTGGACGGATTCTTCCAGGCGCTGCCGATCCAGCAAAAGCGCCGTCTGCATTTCCACGGGTTCTTCGCCCAGTTGCATCAAGGCATGTTCGAGCACCGCGACCGCGACGACGCCCTCGCCGTTACTCTCGACACGCTGCTGATGGACTGCCGGGTGCTGTGTTTCGATGAATTTCATGTGCATGACATCGGCGATGCGATGCTCATCACCCGTCTGTTCAAGGCGCTGTTCAAGCGCGGAATCCTGCTGCTGGTGACCTCCAACTACCCGCCCGAAGGCTTGCTGCCCAACCCGCTGTACCACGCGCGGTTCAAACCGGTGATCGACCTGATCAATGCGCGCATGCAGGTGATGGAAGTCGGCGGCCCGCACGATTACCGCAGCCAGGCGCGCCGGCATGCACATCAGCTGTTCACCCAGGGCCATTACGTCTGGCCGGCCACCCCGGCGCAGCGCCTGGCCTTGAACCTGCCGCCCCTCGACGCCGCGCCATTGCCTTTGGCAGTCGGCAGCCGGCATTTGCAGGCGCGGCTGTGCGAAGACCGGCGTGTCGGTTTCACCTTCAACGACCTCTGCGAACAGCCCACGGCCGTGATGGATTATCTGGAACTGTGCCGGCGCTTCGACCACTGGATCATCGATGAACTGCCGGAACTGGGCGAATGTTCGATCGCCGCCCAGCAGCGCTTCATCAACCTGATCGACGTGCTCTACGATCAGGACAAGCACCTGACCCTGCTCGGCCAACTCCCGTTGCACGAAAGCCTCGGCGGCCAGGCGATCGATCTGGCCCGCACCCGCAGCCGGCTCGGGCAATTGAGCGAAGTGCACGAACCGGACTGATTTGCCGTTATCATGCGGCCCATTTCCGGCGCCCTGCGCCTTCTCGATAGCGATCCTTTTCATGCACACCCTTGCACAACTGCGCGCCGGCGAACTGTCGGGCATCACCCGGCTGAATCTGGCTGAAGGCCTGACTGAATTTCCGCCGGAGATTTTCAACCTGGCCGACACGCTGGAAGTGCTCAACCTCAGCGGCAACGCCCTGAGCAGCCTGCCGGACGACTTGCACCGTCTGACGCGCCTGCGCGTGCTGTTCTGCTCCGACAATCAGTTCACCCAATTGCCGGCGTGCCTGGGCCAGTGCCAGGCGCTGACGATGATCGGTTTCAAGGCCAACCGGATCACTCAGGTGCCCGGCGCGGCACTGCCGCCAAATCTGCGCTGGCTGATCCTGACCGACAACGCCATCGAAACCTTGCCCACCGAACTGGGCGAACGTCCGCTGCTGCAAAAACTCATGCTCGCCGGCAATCGCCTGCGCACCCTGCCGCCGTCACTGAGCCAGTGCCATCGGCTAGAGCTGATCCGCATCGCTGCCAACCAAATGACCGAATTACCGCAATGGCTGTTGACCCTGCCGAGCCTGACCTGGCTGGCCTACGCCGGCAATCCGCTGGAAACCGAAGCCGATGCCGCCGCCCTCAACAAAGCGCCCCTGATCGACTGGTCGGCGCTGCAGCTGGAGCAACGGCTGGGCGAAGGCGCTTCCGGGGTCATTTACCGGGCGCAGTGGCAACCCGCGAATCAGCCCGCCACGCCCGTGGCAGTCAAGTTGTACAAGGGCGAGATGACCAGCGACGGCTCGCCGCTGCATGAAATGAACGCGTGCATCACCGCCGGTTTGCACCCGAACCTGATCCGCGTCGAAGGCCGCATCGACCTCCATCCGGATGGTCAGCAAGGCCTGTTGATGCAGTTGATCGATCCGAGTTACCGCAACCTCGCCGGGCTGCCGAGCCTGGCGTCCTGTTCACGGGATGTGTATGCCGACGATTGCCGTTTCAGCGCCGACGTCGCCCTGCGTATCGCTCAGGGCATCGCCTCGGTCGCCGGGCATCTGCACCGTCACGGCATCACCCATGGCGATCTCTACGGACACAACATTCTGTTGAACGATCAGGGCGACTGTCTGCTGGGGGATTTTGGTGCGGCGTCGTTCCATGCCATGGCGGACACGCCTGAAACCCGCGCGCTGCAACGCCTCGAAGTGCGGGCGTTCGGGATTTTGCTGGGGGAACTGCTGGCGCGCATCGACTCGGGCTTGAGCGATGAACAGCGTCAGGCACTGAAAGCCCTGGAACAGCGCTGCTGTCAGCCGGATGTGCTGGCGCGGCCGGGGTTTGACGAAATCAGTCTGGCGTTGCAACACGCCTGAAAAAAAATCGCAGCCCGAGGGCTGCGATTTTCTGGTGTGTCAGCCGGCCAGACCGACGAACATGTCCTGCACGTCGTCATGGTTGTCCAGGCCTTCGAGGAACGCCTCGACTTCAGCCATCTGCTCGTCGCTCAGGCCGCTGACCGGGTTCTTCGGCTGGTAGCCCAGTTTGGCCGACAGCACGGTGAAGCCTTGTTCCGGCAGGGCTTTCTGCACCGAGTCCAGGTCAGTCGGGTCGGTCAGGAACAGCGTCGCGCCCTCTTCGCCCGGCTCGAAATCCTGGGCACCAGCTTCGATCGCGGCCATTTCCGGATCGGCGTCCGGGGTGTCCGGCGACGCTTCGATCATGCCGACATGGTTGAAGTCCCAGGCAACGGAACCGGAAGCACCCAGTTGGCCCTTGCGGAACGCCACGCGGATTTCCGCCACGGTGCGGTTGATGTTGTCGGTCACGCACTCGACGATCAACGGCACCTGATGCGGCGCGAAGCCTTCGTAGGTCACGCGATGGTACTGAACGGTCTCACCCAGCAGGCCAGCACCCTTTTTGATGGCGCGGTCCAGGGTTTCCTTCGGCATCGAGGCTTTCTTGGCCTGTTCGACCACCAGACGCAGGTGTGCGTTGGTGGCGGTATCGGCACCGTTACGCGCAGCAATGGTGATTTCCTTCACCAGTTTGCCGAAGATCTTGCCCTTGGCGTTGGCTGCCGCTTCTTTGTGTTTAACCTTCCACTGTGCGCCCATTACTCACTCTCTTGATCTGTGGCGCCGAGACATCTATTGGCCGACGCATGGCGCCAAGTTTATACGGCCTAAAGTCGGCAATCGACCAAAAATTCCGATGCGCATCGACATCTTCTACGCGCCTTGTAGGGCGATTCTGAAAAACCGGTTTGCCACGTCCATTCAACGTCGCGTTTTCGTACCCTCTGTGGCCCGTATTGCCTGAACAGAGCCCGCCCGAATGCTCAATGACAAGGAAAGTCCGTTTTCGCTGATCCTGGCCGAAGGCGGGATAAGCCTGCCGGTCCTGCGTTTCAGCGGTCATGAAGCGCTGAATCAGCCCTATCGGTTCGAAATCGAAGTCATGGGCCTGGCACCCGCCTGGTCACCCGGCACGCTGCTGCATCAGGCGGCGTTTCTGCACCTGGATGACGACCACGGGATTCACGGCATCATTCAAAGTGCCAGTTGCGAACACCGCGCGACGCACCGGATCGCCTACCAACTGGTGCTGATGCCGCATCTGCAAGCGCTGGAGCAACATCCCGTACGCCGGGTCTTCACGCAACTGAACGTGCCGGCCATCCTCGAGCAACTGCTCAGCGAACATCACCTGCCAGCCAACAGCTATCGGATGGAGATGACCGTCGGCCACTACCCTCCGCGCCCGTTCTGCATTCAGTACGAAGAAACCGACCTGGCCCTTTTGCAACGGCTCTGCGAGGAAGAAGGCATCCACTACCACTTCGAACATCAACCGGACGGGCATGTGGTGGTATTCGCCGATGACAGCCTGAGCCTACCGCAGCAACCGACGGCGATTGCTTTCAACACGCAGATCGATGCGCCGACAACCGGCCTCAGCAGCCTGTTCCAGCGCCATGAGGCGGCGCTGCCTCAGATTCCTGCCGCCGTGCGTGAGCGAGGACAATCGATTACGGGCCAAGAGGCCGCCAATCACACGTTGGGCAGTGCCGTCGCCCCACCGGGATTCCTGCCGACTGCGCAACGTCACGCCGCCCAGCGCAGTCGTCGCCTGCTGGAGCGCCAACGTTGCCGGTCGCGCTCGATCCACGGCCGCAGCGATTGCCCGCGACTGCTCAGCGGGCGCCTGTTGCAAGTCATGGAGCACCCGGTGAGCGCCTTCAACGAGCAATGGCTGATTACCGACTTGCGTCATCAAGGTCAGCAACCTTCCATTCTCGATCCAGTGCCGACGGTTCGCCGCTATCACAACGACTTCACCGCGCTACCCTGGTCGACCCCGTTTCGCCCGCCGCCGAAACAACCGCACCCGGGCATTCCGGGGTATCAGCCGGCGCAAGTGCTCGGCGCGCCGGGGCAACCGGCGCAGGTGGACGATCAGGGACGGATCGCCGTGCGTTTATGGCCTGACCAACCTGATGCCTGCGCCAGCGAAGGACTGTGGTTGCCGGTGGTCATGCCCCACGCCGGCGGCGGCCTGCCTCGGGAAAATCTGCCCTGCGCCGGCAGCGAGGTCTGGGTGAGTTTTCTCGACAGCGATCCCGACCGGCCGATCCTCTGCCTCGACGCCTGCCGCCCGCGAACGTCGCAGCCCACAGAAACCGAGCCTGCCGACGACCTCCTGCTCGACTGGCTGCTCAACCGCTCCGCCCCGCCGCGCTGATGCTCAACCTTTGTCGGCCTTGCCCGCCGCCGCTGCGAACTTCGCCAGACGCACATCGAGGTGCCGGGGCCGCCGTCCGTGGTCCTCGGCGCGCTCCTTGCGGCGAATGGCGTTGCGCACCATCAGCGAGCCGAGGTAACGAATCGGTTCCGGCGGAAAATAGCCCAGCGGCCCGTTGACCAGCGGCGAGCGCGTCCACGGGTTGTCGAGACCCTGCACCAGCGAAGCAAGAATCTGCCCGCCCATGTGGCACGGCCCGACGCCGCTGCCGGAATAGCCGAAACCATAGAACACGTTGCCGCTGGCACTCATCTGGCCGAAGAACGGCAGGCCGGTGACCGAGCGATCCGAGGGGCCGTTCCAGGTTGCGTCGACTTTCACATCGGCGAACGCCGGGAAGAAGTCGTCGAGGCTGCGTTTGAGCAACCCGGTATAGGGCGATGGCTGGTCGAACACCG
Source organism: Pseudomonas sp. GW823-FHT04A03 (assembly GCF_058796615.1). Lineage (NCBI taxonomy): Bacteria > Pseudomonadati > Pseudomonadota > Gammaproteobacteria > Pseudomonadales > Pseudomonadaceae > Pseudomonas > Pseudomonas sp. GW823-FHT04A03. Next base: position 218,510 of record NZ_JBXAIV010000007.1, on the reverse strand, counting down.
GCAGCATCCGCCCGCCGTAAGCGAAGGTGTTGCCGCCCTTGCCGAGCATGATCCGACCGTCCGGGGTGTTGTGGTAGTAGTGCACGAAAATCCGCGAATCGAGCACGGTGACGCCGCTGGTCAAACCGATTTCCTGCAACAGCTCCGGACGCGGTTCGGTGATCAGCATATCGCTGGAAACGATCGCCACGCTGCGCTCGAATTGCGGAAAAGCGCGGGCCATCCACGCATTCATCGCCAGCACCACGCGGTCGGCGGTCACGCAGCCGTTCGCCGTGTGAAGGCGCGCCGGACGGCCCTCTTCCAGCCCGGTCATCGCTGTGCCTTCATGAATCCGCACGCCCAGTTGCAACGCCACCCGGCGCAACCCGCGCACCAGTTTGCCCGGCTGCACGCTGGCGGCGGCGGGCGAGAACCAGCCTTCCAGATGCTTGTCCGAACCAGCCATGCGCTGCACATCGGCGACCGGACGCTGGGTGAACGAGTTGATGCCGTTGCGCTCAAGCGCCGCAATCACCGCATCGGTGGAGCCGCATTGCGCGTGGTTGGTGGCGGTGTAAAGCGTACCGTCGAGACGGTAATCGGCATCGACGCCGTATTGCTCGCAGAACTCGCCGATGGCATGGATGCTGCGCTCGGATTCCTTGACCAGACGCACCGCTTCCTCGACGCCGAACAGCCGCTCGAGGGTGAAATACTTCGCCGACCACGACAGCGCACAACCGCCGTTGCGCCCACTGGCGCCGGAGCCGCAGATGTCGGCTTCGATCAGCAGCACATCGAGTTCGGGGTTCTGCTGCTTGAGCATGATCGCCGTCCACAACCCGGTGTAACCGCCGCCGACGATGCACACGTCGGTGCGCACATCGCCTTGCAGCGGCGGGCAAGGTTCGGACGTGTCGAGCTGCAAAGCCTGCTCCAGCCAAAACGGTCTCATGAAAAATCTCCAGTCAATCGGCCACGGCACAGCCTGCCGCGAGTGCCGCAGCAGGCCGCGAGGCAGGGTTTATTCAGTTACGCAGGGGTTTGATGGTCAGGGCGCGATTGGGCACGTAGGCACGTGGCTCCATGACGCCGACCGGGCGGCTGTTCCAGTGCGGAATCAGCACCAGCGCCGAGAACAGCGCGCAACCGGCGAACACGATGAACACCGTCACCGAGTCGAAGTAGCCCGGCAACAAACCACCGAGCACCGCACCGACCGAACCGCAGCCGTTGACGAATCCCGCCGCGGTGGCGCCGGCCTTGGCCTTGCCGAAATCGATGGCGGCCGCGCCACTGATCATCGAGTCCGGGCCGTACAGGGTCAGGCCCATCACGAACAACAGTGCGACCACCAGCATCACGCTGCCGGTGTGCAAGGCGCCCATGAACAGCGCGAGGGTCACGGTCAGCGCCAGCAGGCTCAACACACAGGCCGGCATGCGTCGGGCGCCGAACAGTTTGTCCGAGGCCAGGCCAATCATGATCGGACCCAGCAGACCGGCCAGTTCAAACGCGGTGGGAATGATCGCCGCGCCGACCTTGCCGACCGAGGGCATCTGTTCGAATACGATCACCGGGCCCCACAGCAGAATCGCGTAACGCGCCGGTTTCAGCAGGAAATACGCCAGCCCGAGCACCAGCACCGTGCGGTTGCGCAGGATTTCCTTGAGTGGCTCCCAGACGCTGAGTTTGCTGTTGGCTTCGGCCTCTTCGGCGCTGATGACCGGCTCCGGCTCCACGGCGGGCAGGCCGACATCCTCCGGTTTGTCGCGCTGAAAGATGAAGAACAAAACCGCGACCACCGCGACCACCGCCGCACTGGAAATGAACGCCGCGTGCCACGAACCGATCAGCGTGTAAGCCCACCAGCCGGCGAACGGCGACGCCACCAGACCGCCGAATGCGTAACAGGAACTCCACAACCCCAGCACTCGCCCGCGCTGTTCGGAGGGGAAGAAACTGCCGAGGTTCTTGCACAGCCCCGACCAGCCGGTGGACTGCGCCAGCCCCTGAATCAGCATGCAGGTGGCGAAGATCGGCAAGGTCGCGAAACTGCCCATCACCAGCGCCGCCGCAGCGGAAATCAGCAAGCCGCCAAGCACCACGACTCGTGGGCCGAAGCGGTCGGCGAGCATGCCCCAGGTGAACTGGCCGATGGCGTAGGCCGCCAGGTAAATCGCGTCGAGGTTGGCCATGGCCATTTTGTCGAGGGTGAAACTGGGGTCTTCGGCGATGCCCAGTTTGGCCACCGAAAAGGCTTTGCGGGTGAAATAGAACGCGGCGTAAGCGAGCCAGGTGACAGCGAAGATCTGCATGCGCCAACGCGCAATGGTGCCGATGTGCTTGTTCATTGTGGTTCTGACCTCAGGGTGTGAGTGTGCCGGCAGAATCGATGAGTAAACGCCTGTGTTTTTTATTGTTGAGCACTGCGATATCACCCCGTCCCTTCGGCGATACCGGTCAGATGAGTCCTGGTGTTGCACGCACAGGCTCATGGCCAGCGTCGCTGCCCGACCGGGCAGTCAGCGTTGGCGTGAGCGGATCAAAGCAATTACTGTTTAATAAATAAAATCGATTTATCGTATTTCACACATAAGCTCAGCTTGTTACTGGAGTCAGACATGTCGGTTTCACACGCACAGCTCAAAGCCTTTCACGCCGTGGCCGTGCACGGAAGCTTCACCAAGGCCGCCGAGCGGCTTTATCTGACGCAACCGGCGATTTCCGACCAGGTGCGCAAGCTGGAAGAACGCTTCGGCGTGTTGCTGTTCCACCGCAACAAGCGCTCGGTGCGCCTGACGGATCTCGGTGAACGCTTGCTGGCAATCACCCAGCGTTTGTTTGTGGTCGAGGCCGAAGCCCAGGAGTTGTTGCAGGAATCCCAGGCCTTGCAGACCGGCAGCCTGATTCTGGCGGTGGATGCCCCGGTGCATGTGCTGCCGCAGATCGCCCGGTTTTGTGAGCGCTACCCTGGGATCAGCGTGAAGATCGAAACCGGTAACACCGATGAATCGCTGTTTCGACTGTTCAACTATCAGGCGGATCTAGCGTTGCTCGGGCGCGACGTCAGCGATGAACGTCTGCTGTGTGTGCCGCTGCGCAACGACCCGATGGTGGCGTTCGTGTCGCGCCATCATCCATGGGCCGAGCGTGAATCAATCTGCCTGGAAGATCTGGACGACACGCCGCTGGTGCTGCGCGAACACGGCTCGGTGACCCGCCAGACCCTGGAAGAAGAAATGGCCCGCGCCGGGTTTCGCATCCGCCCGGCGATCCAGGTCGAAGGCCGGGAAGCGGCGCGGGAGGCAGTGGTGGTGGGGATTGGTGTGGGGGTGGTATCGGCGGCGGAGTTTGGCGCGGACTCACGGGTTTGCGCGCTGCCGATCACCGATTGCACCCGGAGGTTGACCGAGACACTGGTGTGCCTGCGCGAGCAGAGTTCGCGGCGGGTGGTGGCGACGTTTCTCGAGATGGTGCGCGAAAGCCTTGTTCAGACCGGCGCCAATCCGAAAAACGCCTGAATCAACCGCAACTCCCGCCGCCGCTCCACACAGCCGATCATGTGCCGGTTCACCAGCCCTTCTCCGGCAATGGGAATCGCGACGACACGGGGGTCATGACTGACCTCCACCGATGACACCACCCCAACCCCCAGTTCAGCCGCCACCGCTTCCGTCACCGCCTCGCGACTGTCCAGTTCCAGCAACACCCGTGGGCTGACCGACGCCTGCGCACAGGCCTGATCAAACGTGCGCCGGGTAATCGAACTCGGCTCGCGCAACACCATGATCACCTGATCCAGTTCCTTGAGCCTGACCTCGCCTGCACGTGTCGCCCACGGATGCCCCGCCGGCACCAGCGCGCAGATCCGCGATTCGCTCAGCGCTTGCAGATGCAGCCCTTTGCGCGGTTCGACTTCGGTCAGCACCGCCACGTCAGCATGCTCGGACAACAACGCCGCCAAGGTTTCCTGGGCATTGCCCAATCGCAGATTCACCGTGATCCCCGGATAGCGCGCCCGCAGGTTGGCAAGCATCGGCATGACCATGTGCGGACCGTCCGCCGCCACCTCAAGGCGTCCGGTCAGCAATTGCCGATTAGCCTCTAGCAGCGCCTGCGCCTCTTCCGCCATACCGAACATCGCCCGGGTGATTGCCGCCAGTTTGGTGCCCTCCTCCGTCAGCTCCACCCGGCGCGCCGTCCGTCGCAACAGGGTGATCTGGTAATGCTCCTCCAGCGCCTTGATGTGCCCGGTGACCGCCGGCTGGCTGATGAACAAGCGCGCGGCGGCACGGGTGAAGCTGCCTTCCCGGGCCACGGCGTCGAAGGCGCGGAGCTGGAACAGGTTCATGGATAACCCTCACTGATGGCTGGCATAACAACAAACAATTTGATTGATGATCCGCCGAATTGCAACGTATGCCCCGTAGCTTCATCCCACAGCGCTATCGCGAGGACACACGAATGAGTACTGCCGCACCCATCCTGCTCACTCCCGGCCCGTTGACCACCTCGGCCCGCACCCGCCAGGCGATGATGGTCGACTGGGGTTCATGGGATGACCGCTTCAACCAACTGACCGCCAGCCTGTGCGAACAACTGCTGGCGATCCTCAACGGCGCCGACAGCCATCACTGCGTACCTTTGCAGGGCAGCGGCACCTTCGCCGTCGAAGCCGCGATCGGCACCCTCGTCCCTCGTGACGGCAAGGTGCTGGTGCTGATCAACGGCGCCTATGGCAAGCGTCTGGCGAAAATCTGCGAAGTGCTGGGCCGCTCGTTCAGCAACTTTGAAACCGCTGAAGACGAACCGACCACCGCCGCCGACGTCGACCGTCTGCTGCGCGCCGACAGCGACATTACCCACGTCGCGCTGATCCACTGCGAAACCAGCACCGGCATTCTCAACCCGCTGCCGGAAATCGCCCAGGTTGTAGAGCAGCACGGCAAACGCCTGATCATCGATGCCATGAGCTCCTTCGGAGCACTGCCGGTGGATGCGCGAAAAGTCCCGTTCGACGCGCTGATCGCCGCATCGGGTAAATGCCTCGAAGGCGTACCGGGCATGGGCTTCGTGTTTGCCCGCAAGGAATCTCTGGCCGCAGCCGCCGGCAATTCGCATTCGCTGGCGATGGACCTGTTCGACCAGCACAGCTACATGAAGAAGACCGGCCAATGGCGCTTCACCCCGCCGACCCACGTGGTCGCCGCGCTGCACGAAGCCCTGCTGCAATACAACGAAGAAGGTGGCCTGCCGACGCGACATGCGCGTTACGCCGCCAACTGCCAGGCGCTGATGGAAGAGATGGGCAAACTCGGCTTGCGCAGCTTCCTGCCGGCTGCGATTCAGGCGCCGATCATCGCGACCTTCCACGCACCGAAAGATCCTCGCTACCAGTTCAAGGACTTCTACGAACGGGTCAAGGCCAAGGGTTACATCCTCTACCCCGGCAAGCTGACCCAGGTCGAAACCTTCCGCGTCGGCTGCATCGGCCACGTCACCCCGGCGCAGATGCGCGAAGCCGTCGCGGCGGTGGGTGAAGTGCTGCGCGAGATGGAAGTGCTCGATATTTAAGCCACCCACTGTGGGAGCGAGCTTGCTCGCGAATGCGGTCACACATTCAACCTAGATGCCAACTGGCACGACGCCTTCGCGAGCAAGCTCGCTCCCACAAGATCACCAAACTTTCGAATTGCGTGTTATCACAGGAATTTTTGCCATGAACTACAACAACCCAACCCAGCTGCAAGCCGCCATCCTCGACTGGGCCGGCACCGTCGTCGACTTCGGTTCTTTCGCACCGACCCAGATCTTCGTTGAAGCCTTCGCCGAGTTCGACGTCCAGGTCTCCATCGAAGAAGCCCGTGGCCCGATGGGCATGGGCAAGTGGGATCACATCCGTACCCTGTGCGATCAGCCGCAGGTTGCCGAGCGCTATCGCAAGGCATTCGGCCGCACCCCGACCGACGATGACGTGACCGCGATCTACAACCGCTTCATGCCGCTGCAGATCGAGAAAATCGCCGAGCACTCGGCGCTGATTCCCGGCGCGCTGGAGACCATCGCCAACCTGCGTCAGCAAGGCATCAAGATCGGTTCCTGCTCCGGTTATCCGAAGCAAGTGATGGACAAGGTCGTGGCACTGGCCGCCACCAACGGCTACATCGCCGACCACGTCGTGGCCACCGATGAAGTGCCGAACGGCCGCCCATGGCCTGCACAAGCGCTGGCCAACGTGATTGCGCTGGGCATCGACGATGTCGCCGCCTGCGTGAAGATCGACGACACCGTGCCGGGCATTCTTGAAGGCCGACGCGCCGGGATGTGGACCGTGGCGCTGATCTGCTCCGGCAACGCGTTGGGCCTGGATTACGAAGGCTTTCGCGCACTGGGCAGCGACGCGCTGGCCAGCGAGCGCAAGCGCATTCATGCGCTGTTCGAAAGCTCACGCCCGCACTACATGATCGACACCATCAGCGATCTGCCGGAAGTGATCGCCGACATCAACAAGCGCCTGGCCAACGGCGAGATGCCGCAAAGCAGCTGATTGCATCCATCGCGGCAAACAAAAAACGCCAGTGTCTGCCCGACACTGGCGTTTTTTCATGGGTGTTTTCAGTCAAATCGCTGACTCAGCTCAGTGAAAGCTTTTTTAGCCTCGGGCAAACGCGCCAAAGGGGATTACAGTTAAGGCATGCCGTCGCAGAACGGTACGCTTGAGCCCTGAACCGTGAGGAACGCCGTATGCCGTGGACAAATTCCGAATCCCGTTACAGCACCGTGTCGATCCTGTTGCACTGGCTGATGCTGGTGCTGTTGGTGCTGGTGTACGCCAGCATGGAATTGCGCGGGCTGTTTCCCAAGGGCAGCGGCGGTCGCACGCTGATCCGCGAAGTGCATTACATGCTCGGGCTGACCGTATTCGTGCTGGTCTGGTTTCGCCTGTTCGCCCGCAGCCTGGGCCCGGCGCCGAAAATCTTCCCCGCTTCGCCGCAATGGCAAACCACCCTCGCGCGCTTGATGCACTGGGCCTTGTACCTGTTCATGATCAGCATGCCGATTCTCGGCTGGCTGATCACCAGCGCTGAAGGTCATCAGGTGATGTTCTACGGTTTCGACCTGCCGTTGCTGGTGAGTGAAGACAAGGTGTTCGCCAAAGACGTTGAGCACTGGCACGTACTGATCAGCACCGTCGGCTACTGGCTGATCGGCCTGCATGCGCTGGCGGGGATCTATCACCATTACGTGGTGCGCGATAACACGCTGCTGCGGATGATGCCCAAGCGCAGCCAGGGTTAACCGTCGAAGCCGCGCCGGCCCTGCAAGCCGCCGGTGTGGATGAAGATCAAGCGCAAACCCCGGGCAAAGCGGCCCGCCTCGATCTGTTGTTTGAGCGCCAGCAAGGCTTTGCCGGTGTACAGCGGCTCGAGGGGAATGCCGCTGGCCTGTTCGGTTTGCGCGATGAATTCAAGCAGCGCCGGATCGACCTTGGCGAAACCGCCACGGCTGGCGTCGATCAGCTCGTAGCCTCCAGCCTTGCCCACAATCGCCTCGACATTCGCCGCGACGCCGTGATCGTCGGGCACGGCCATTGCGCCGTACACCGCATGTTGTCCGGCCTCGGCCAACACCAATCCCGCGAGCGTGGTGCCCGTGCCACAGGCCAGCCACCAACCGTGGTAGTCGTCCCAGCCGAGCTTCCCGAGTTGGTTAATGACCTGCTCCTTCAATGACGCGCAACCCTGCGCGCCCGGCAAACCGCCGCCCCCTTCAGGCACCGGATGCAGCGTCGGGTATTGCGCTTGCCACGGTTGCCAGAACCCCGGCTCGTGCCGCGCCCGATAACCGCCAAATCCGAGCCAGTGCAACTGCATGCCGAAATCCTGCAGATCCCTGACCGTCGGCGTGTCCTGCGGATGCCCGCGCAACAGCCCGACCGTTGCGAATCCCAGGCGTTTGCCCGCAGCCGCCAGTGCATGCAGATGATTGGAATGCGCACCGCCCAGGCTGATGATGCCTTCGGCACCCGCGCGGTCGGCGACCTTCAGGTGTTCGACGAGTTTGAACCACTTGTTGCCGCTGATCAGCGGATCGATCCGGTCGAGACGTAGGATCGCGACTTCAATGCCGGCGGCGGTGAGCCAGTCCAGATGAAGCGGTTCGAGGGGGGCTTGAGGTAGCCAGTCGGTGGGAGGCAGAAACATGGCGACTTTTCATTCTGGACAGAGCCAGCATTCTAGTCGCTCAAAGGACGCCATCGCGAGCAAGCTCGCTCCCACAAGGTCTGCTGAGCTCACAACATCTGTGAACGACGCAAAACCTGTGGGAGCGAGCTTGCTCGCGATGGTCATCGGCACGCTGAACCTGGTTGCAGCATTACAGCTCGGCGGCCAGACGCGATCCCTGATTGATCGCGCGTTTGGCATCCAGCTCGGCCGCCACATCGGCGCCGCCGATTAGGTGCACGTTCTGCCCGGCTGCGACCAGCCCGTCGTGCAGCTCGCGCAACGGATCCTGGCCGGCGCAGATGACGATGTTGTCCACCGACAGCACTTGCGGCTCGCCGGTTTCGCCGATGCGGATGTGCAGGCCTTCGTCGTCGATCTTCAGGTACTCGACGCTGTTGAGCATCTGCACCTGCTTGTTCTTCAGACCGGTGCGGTGAATCCAGCCGGTGGTCTTGCCCAGACCGTCGCCGACCTTGGACTTCTTGCGTTGCAGCAGGAACACGTCACGGGCCGGTGCGTGCGGTGCAGCCTTGATCCCGGCCACGCCACCACGGGCTTCCAGGTTCGTGTCGATGCCCCACTCTTTCCAGAACGCAGCGCGATCCTGACTGGTGGCCACGCCTTCATGGACGAGGAATTCCGACACGTCGAAACCGATACCGCCAGCGCCGATCACCGCCACACGCTTGCCGACCGGTTTGCGCTCGAGCAGCACATCCAGATAGCTCAGCACTTTGGCGTTCTCGACACCCGGAATCGCCGGCAGACGCGGTGCAATACCGGTCGCCAGAATGACTTCGTCGTAACCGCCTTCTACCAGTTTCGCCACGTCAACGCGGGTGTTCAGGCACACCTCGACGTTGGTGGTCTGCAGTTTGCGTTTGAAGTAACGCAGGGTTTCGTAGAACTCTTCCTTGCCCGGCACACGTTTGGCGACGTTGAACTGACCACCGATCTCGCTGGCCGAATCGAACAGCGTCACCTGATGCCCGCGCTCGGCGGCCACGGTGGCGGCGGACAGACCGGCAGGACCGGCACCGACCACGGCGATTTTCTTGATCTGCTTGACCGGCAGGTAGTTGAGTTCGGTCTCGTGGCAGGCACGCGGGTTGACCAGGCAGCTGGTGAGCTTGCCGCCGAAAGTGTGATCGAGGCAGGCCTGGTTGCAACCGATGCAGGTGTTGATTTCGTCAGCGCGGCCTTCAGCAGCCTTGTTGACGAAGTCCGGGTCGGCGAGGAACGGGCGCGCCATCGAAACCATGTCGGCATCGCCCTCGGCGAGGATCTGCTCGGCGACTTCCGGAGTGTTAATGCGGTTGGTGGTGATCAGCGGAATGTTCACCGAGCCACGCAGCTTGGCCGTGACCTTGCTGAACGCCGCACGCGGCACTTTGGTGGCGATGGTCGGGATCCGCGCTTCGTGCCAGCCGATACCGGTGTTGATGATGGTCGCGCCGGCCTGCTCGATGGCTTTGGCCAGGGTGACGATCTCTTCCCAGGTGCTGCCGCCTTCCACCAAATCGAGCATCGACAGGCGAAAGATGATGATGAAGTTCGGGCCGACCGCTTCACGTACGCGGCGAACGATTTCCACCGGCAGGCGCATGCGGTTTTCGTAGCTGCCGCCCCAACGGTCGGTGCGGTGGTTGGTGTGGGCGGCGAGGAACTGGTTAATGAAATAACCTTCCGAGCCCATGATTTCCACACCGTCGTACTCGGCGGTCTGGGCCAGTACCGAGCAGGTGACGAAATCGCTGATCTGTTTCTCGATGCCTTCCTCGTCCAGCTCTTTGGGCTTGAACGGGTTGATCGGCGCCTGAATGGCGCTCGGCGCGACCTGTTTCGGGCTGTAGGCATAACGGCCGGCGTGGAGGATCTGCATGCAGATCTTGCCGCCCGCATCATGCACGGCGCGCGTCACGATGCGGTGTTTGAGCGCTTCTTCCTCGGTGGTCAGCTTGGCCGCGCCGGAATACACACCGCCCTCGTCGTTCGGGCCGATACCGCCGGTGACCATCAGGCCGACGCCGCCACGGGCACGCTCGGCGAAGTACGCCGCCATGCGTTCGAAACCACCCGGCTTCTCTTCAAGGCCGGTGTGCATCGAGCCCATCAGGGTGCGGTTGCGCAACGTGGTGAATCCCAGGTCCAGCGGGGCCAACAGGTGCGGGTATTGAGTGGCGGTCATCGTTAACTCCACAGCGAGCGATCACGGAAAATGCGGGAGCTCTGCGTCCCCCGTCAGTCATGTTCGACAGATTAGGAGTCGAATCGCTGTCACTCAATGACCGTAACTGACAAGTTATTGATCCAAATGCGCAGCGCCCCTTGGCAAGCCGGAGCTGGCGCCCTACCCTGTCCGCACACCCTGTACCCGGTTGTTGTTGGATTTCATGCGCAAACTTCTGTACCTGACTTTTTCCATGGCGCTCATCGCCGCGCTTACCTTCTACGCCATGTGGGCGGCTGACCGCCCGGCCGGTCATTACCTGTCGGACCTGCGGATCAAACTCGCGGTCGATCAGGGCACGCCCGCCGACCATGGCAACCTGCTGGGCATCCAGCCCGAGCTGTTCCCCACCGACTACCAAAGCCCCGAACGCCTGCACCGCAAGCTCGCCGCCTACTTGCAGCAGGCGCAGGATCAGGGGCTGTTGAATGATAAAACCGTGGTCATCCTGCCGGAGCATGTCGGCACCTGGCTGATGATCAGCGGCGAGAAAGACGAGCTGTACCAAGCCGCCACCCTCGCCGAGGCGATGAACTGGCTGGCGGCGAGCAACCCGGTACAATTTGCTCGCGCCTGGCTCACCGCCAAGGGCAGCAGTCGTCTGGATGACGCACATCTGCGGATGAAATCCCGGGACATGGCCAAGAACTATCAGGCGCTGTTCGGTGGCCTGGCCAAGGAATTCCACATCACCCTGGTTGCCGGCTCGATCGTATTGCCTGAACCGAACATCATCGATGGCCGGCTCAAGGCCGGCAGTGGTGCGCTGTACAACAGCACCGTAGTGTTTGGCCGCGATGGTGCCCCGCTCGGCCAGCCACAACGGCAGATGCGCCCGATCCTGGATCAGGCTGACGCATCCGACACCCGCGAGACTTCCCGGGTCAATGTGGTCGATACCCCGGCCGGGCGCCTCGGCGTGCTCATCGGCAGTGACAGCTGGTATCCGGACAACTACCGCAAACTCGACGAACAAGGCGCGCAACTGATCGCGGTGCCCGCGTTCGTCGCGGGTCATGGCGCGTGGGATCAACCCTGGCGGGGCTACAAAGGCTTGAGCGTGCCAGACTCGATCAGCCTGAAACCGGGAGCAGTCAGTGAAGGCCAGGCCTGGCACCAATTGACCCTGACCGCGCAACTGTCGGCCAGCAAGGCGCTGGCCGGCATGAGTGTGTTTCTGCGCGGGCAGTTCTGGGACAAACCGAGTTCCGGGCAGAGCTTCCTCAGCAGCAACGGCCAGCAATTCGCTGACAGCGAAGCCCGTGGCGCGCGCCTGCTGAACCTCTGGTTGTAACCCATGAAACCGCAGCCGATGCGTCTCGGGGATCTGTCAGTGGGCTTCGTCCACAGCCTGGCCGATGCCGTGCGCAGCCATGACGTCGATCCGCTGCCATTGCTCGAACAGTACGGCCTGGATGCCGCACGGCTGGCCGAAGCCGGGGCGCGCCTGTCGATCCCGCGCTACATGCGCCTGGGGCATGGCGCGATCCAGCTGACCGGCGATCCGGCACTGGGGTTGCGCATGGGCCGGCTCAGCCGATTGAGTCAGGCCGGGCTGGCCGGTGTGACCGCCGCGCAGGCCCCGACGGTGCGCGAGGCCGCTCGCTGCCTGACTCGCTTCGAACCCTTGTACGGCTCCAACTATCGCGGCCAGTCGAGTTTCCACGAGGATGCCAGCGGTGCGTGGCTGCGGTTCTACTCAATCAGCCCGTACAACGCCTACAACCGCTTTGTGGTGGATTCGATCATCGCCGGCTGGTTGCATCAGTTGTCCAGCGTCAGCCCCGAGCCCTTGCGCGCCGAGCGGATCGAGATCGAATTCGATAGCCCGGATTATCGCGACGCTTATGCGGTGCTGGGCGATTGCCCGATACAGTTCGGCGCCGAACACAATCAATTGCGTCTGAGCCTCACCAGCCTGGCCCAACGCAACCCGGAGCACTGCCCCAGCACCTGGAAACATTTGCTCGGTTTGTGTGAACGGGAACTGGAACAACTGACCCGCACCCGCAGCCTGCGCGAACGTATCACGCAATTGCTCGGGCCGTTGCTCAATGGCGGCCGGGAACCGGACCTGGAAGAAGTGGCGGCACGCCTGAAGCTGCCAACCTGGACGTTACGACGAAAGCTGGCCGAGGAAGGCACGCAATTTCGCGCGATCCTCAATGACACCCGTCGTGATCTGGCGATGACCTACATCCGCGACACCGAACTGGCATTCGGTGAAATTGCCTACCTGCTGGGCTTTGCCTCGGCCGAAGCTTTCCAGCGCGCCTTCAAGCGCTGGAACGGCCAGACGCCGGGCGAATTTCGCCGCAGTCACCGCAAGACAGGCTGACGCGTCACAGCTCGGTGGCGTCTTCCGCAGGCTCTGGAGAATCCAGTTCGTAAGCCTGGAATTCGAGCAGTTCTTCTTGATAGTCATCCATTGCGTAATCCCCCTACTGCTTGCTTGAAATGGCCTGGAACAAATGACCAGTGCCTCGAGCATAAAGTGCCCGTATGAAGGAAAAATGAAACACGGCCTTCATGAACTAAACGTAGCAGGCGGTCAGGAATTTATCGCGGGAAATTTCTCGACGGGGCTGGCAGGAAGAAGCTCAAGGGAGACAACAAAACGCCACACGTCCGACAGGGGTCGGAGGCGTGGCGTAAAGTTCACTGCCCGGAGGCAGGCATGGCCGGAATCGGCTCGGAGGGCGGCGGGATGTCCGTCGGGTTGGCCGGCGGCGTGATGGTTTCCGTCGCGGGCGCAGGCTCGACAACCGGTGCCGGGGTGATCGGTGCAGCTTCAGCCGGCGGTGCTACCGGCTCGGAACTGGCCGGGGTCGCTTCTGCAGGCGCTGGCGTCGGTGCCGCAGCGGGCTCGGCGGCCGGCGCTGGGGCCGGGGTCGGTTCAGCCGCAGGGGCTGGAGCCAATGGAGCCGGCGCAGCCTTGGCTTCCGGCACACCCAGATCGGTCTTCGGTTTTTCAGTGATGTGCGCGGCTTTCTTCGCATCGGCCGGCAGGAACAGCTCGACCAGCGTGAAGAAACGCTCGTAGAACTTCTGCGAGGACACGGTTTCGCTGGCCACCTTGACCATCGAATCGTCAGACGAGCCGATCGGCATCGACACCGAGCCCAACACGCCAACCCCGAGGCTGGCCGAGTTGTTGGTCTTCTTCAGCGCGTAGCGGTCCTGCAAGGCGTTGGCGAACACGGTGGCGTGATGGCCGGCGCTGCCATCATCGGCGCACACCACGTTGAAGCTGATCTCCAGGTGGGTTTCGCCGGTCTGCTGGAAGCTCTTGTGCCCGCTGACCAGTTTCGGGTCATTGCTGGTAATGATGTAGCCCTGGCTGAGCAACGCTCGGCGGGCCGCTTCGCAACTGGCGGTGTCGGTCACCGGGTAATTGCGCGAAAAGGTGCCGGAGTCGTCGAAATTCTCATGCTCGTAGATGGGCTTGTCCTTGGAGCAGCCGGCAGCGGCGGTCAGCAACAACGCCAACCCGATGAAACGCACGGGAATAGAATTCAACATTAAACATCCTGAGGGGAAAACGGTCCGGGGCGTATTGTGCAACAGATCGCTGCCCCGCGGCGTATGGATTAGTGTCTTAAAACAGTTACAACTCTATTGACCTTCAGTGGCAGGAAAAAGTCGCGTCGATAAATGATCGACGAACACGCGCAATTTGGCGGTTGCGTGCCGGCTCGACGGCCACAGGACCCAGAACTGCCCGACGTGCTCCAGATGCTCATCCAGCACGCGCTGCAAGCGGCCCTGCTGCTGCGCCTCGAAGATCATGAAGTCCGGCAGACAGGCGATGCCCATGCCCGCCAGTGCTGCATGCCGCACGGCTTCGATCGACGTACTGACCAAACGTGTCGGCAAGGTCGGCTCGGGCGCGCCCTCCTCGCGCTTCAGCGGCCAAGGCTCCAGCTTGCCGGTCGCGTGAAACGTATGGCGCAGGCAGACGTGCTCCGCCAGATCGGCCGGGGTCTGCGGCTCGCCGCGCTCGCGCAAGTAGGCGGGGCTGGCCACCAACACCATGTGAAACTCGCCCAACGGTCGTGCCATCAATCGCGAGTCTCTCGGTTTACCCGTTCGGATTACCGCGTCGAAGCCTTCTTCAACCACATCCACCATGCGATCGGTCAGGTCCAGATCCAGTTCGATCTGCGGGTACAGCGCCATGAATTCATTCATGACTGGCATCACCAGCTCATGCACCTGCGGCAGGCTGACCCGCAACTTGCCGTGAGGCGCCGCTGCGGCATCGCACATTTCAAATTCAGCCGCTTCGACCTCCGCGAGGATCTTGCGGCAACGTTCAAGAAACAGCGCGCCTTCGCTGGTCAGCGTAATGCTGCGGGTGGTGCGATGAAACAAGCGCACATTGAGCCGTGCTTCCAGGCGGGCGATGCTTTTGCCGACCGCCGACGAAGACACGCCCTGCAAGCGGCCGGCCTCGGTAAAACTGCGGGTTTCCGCCACCTGCACGAACACCGAAATACTGCCCAGACTGTCCATTCGTCCCTCCCTGATTCGCGACATTTTTGTCCGAGATGTTCGGAACCCTAACCTGTTTTTCCCGAATGTACAGCGCCCTACCCTATGGCCTTCGTCTCCTTTGGCAAAATGGAAACCCGCCCATGAACGATGCGCCACTCACTTCCCCCTCGCTCGCCGGCACCGTCGAGCCCGCAGAACGATTACCGCTGGGCGCACTGCTCGCTCTGGCCACCGCCGGATTCATCACCGTGCTGACCGAAGCGATGCCCGCCGGCCTGTTGCCGCAGATGAGCGCTGGGCTTGATGTCTCTCCGGCACTGATCGGGCAACTGGTCACGCTGTACGCCGTCGGTTCGATGCTGGCAGCAATTCCACTCACCATCGCCACCCGGGGTTGGCGTCGACGCCCGCTGCTGCTGTCGGCCATTGGTGGATTTGCCATCGCCAACAGCATCACTGCGCTGTCGGAGCTGTACTGGCTGACCCTGATTGCACGCTTGATCGCGGGCGTATTCGCCGGGCTGCTCTGGGCTTTGCTGGCGGGGTACGCGAGCCGGATGGTCGCACCGCACCTACAAGGCCGGGCGATTACGGTGGCCATGCTCGGGGCGCCCCTTGCGCTGTCACTGGGCATCCCCGCCGGCACCTTGCTGGGCACGGCCGTCGGTTGGCGTCTGAGCTTCGCGATCATGACCGGGCTGACCGTGCTGCTGGTGATCTGGGTGCGTTGGCAAGTGCCGGACTTTGCCGGTGAACGCGCCGAAAAACGCCTGCCACTGCGTCAGGTGTTTACCTTGCCGGGCGTGCGATCCGTGTTGTTTGTGACTTTGTCCTACGTCGTCGCGCACAACCTGTTGTACACCTACATCGCGCCATTTCTGGAGCCATCAGGACTTGGCGCAGAAATCGACCGGGTGTTGCTGGTATTCGGCCTGGCGTCGGTGCTGAGCCTGTGGATCGTCGGCAGCCTGATTGATCGCTGGCTGCGTCAATTGGTTCTGGTCAGTGCCGCGCTGTTCCTTCTGTCGGCGATTGCACTGGGTCTGTGGCGCGAATCGCCGGGCGTGGTCTACACCGCCACTGCCGTCTGGGGTCTGGCGTTCGGCGCGATGCCCTCGCTGTTGCAGACGGCTCTGGCGAAAACCGCCAGGGAGGCTGCCGACACCGCGCAATCGATGCTGGTGACCCTGTGGAATGTCGGCATTGCCGGCGGCGGGCTTGCGGGTGGTCTGCTGCTGAACAACTTGGGCGTCGGGACTTACCCGTGGATGGTCGCGGGTCTGTTGCTGCTGACCCTGTATGCGACCATCAATGCCCGGAGCCATGGTTTCCCGAACGTCGGATAGCGCGCATGAAAAAGCCCCGGATTTTCATCCGGGGCTCGGGTCTTGCGGCTCAGCCAGGCATCAGAAACGCTTGATGTCGGCTTCGGCTTCCAGCTGCTTGCGGTATGCCGCGAAGTCCTGCTGGCCCACACGCGATGCGAGGAAGCGACGGTATTGCGCTTTCTCTTCATCGGTCGGAGCCGCCGCTTCGTTCACACCGTTCAGGCGCACGATGGTCAGGCTGCCATCCGCCAGCGTCACGCTGGTGAAGGTCGGCTTGTCCTTGGCGGCCGGTTTCGGCATGCGGAACAACGCTTGCAGCACTGCCGGATCAACGCCTTCCTGAGCGCGGTTCGCCGCTTCAGTGACTTTCCAGCTCTGACCGTCGACAGCCTTGTCCAGCGGCGTCTTGCCATCACGCAGACTGGCGATCATCTGCTCGGCGTGAGTTTTGGCAGCAGCGCTGGCATGCTCTTTGGTCAACTGGGCGCGAATGGCGGTGGCCACGCTTTCCAACGGCAGTTGAGCAGGCTTCAGGTGCTCCTTGGCGCGCAGCACGATCACGGTTTCCGGATCCAGTTCGATAGCGGTGCTGTTGGCACCCTCTTCCAGCACTTCGGTGCTGAACGCGGCAGTCACAACGGCACGGTTGGCTGCAACGCCTTCGCCACCTTCACGGCCGAACGGCTTGGAGGTGTGCACGGTCAGTTTCAGGTCCTGCGCTGGCTGGGCCAGGTCGGATGCTTCGAAAGACGAGTCTTCCAGTTGCTTGGTCGCCTCGACGAAACGCTGCTCGACTTGCTGGGTTTTCAGCTCGCGGGTCAGCTTGTCTTTCAGGCTGGCCAGAGTCGGCACTTCAGGCGCCTCGACACCCAGCAGCTTGATCAGGTGGAAACCGAAGTCGGTGCGAACCGGCTCGGAAACCTGATCCTTGTTCAGCGAGTACAGGGCTTTCTCGAAGGCTGGATCGTAAACGCCAGGACCGGCATAACCCAGGTCACCGCCGTTGTTGGCAGAACCCGGATCCTGCGAGAACTCCTTGGCCAGCGCTTCGAATTTCTCGCCCTTGGCCAGACGCGCCTGGACTTCTTCGATCTTCGCCTTGGCCTGAGCTTCGGTGGTCTTGTCGTTGACTTCGATCAGAATGTGCGCCGCACGACGCTGTTCCGACAGGTTGGCGATCTCTTTCTGATACGCCGCCTGCAGGTCTTCGTCCTTGACGGCGACCTGATCGAAGAACGAAGCCTTCTTCAGCTCCAGGTAATCGATGACCACTTGATCCGGGGTCATGAATTCCTTGGCGTGCTCGTCGTAGTAAGCCTTGACCTCGTCATCGGTCAGCTTGACGGCCGAAGGGTCAGCCTTGATGTTCAGCGTGGCGAAATCGCGGGTCTGTTTTTCCAGACGGGCGAAGGCCAGCACCTGAGCGTCGGTCACGAAACCGCTGCCCGCCACACCGGCGCGCAGTTGGCCGATCAGCATTTCCTGAGCCAGCATCTGGCGGAACTGCATGCGGCTGTAGCCCAGTTGACGGATCACCTGATCGAAACGGTCGGAGCTGAACTTGCCGTCGACCTGGAATTCAGGCGTCTGCAGGATCACTTGGTCCAGGGCCGCTTCGGAGAAAGCGAATTTCGATTGTTCTGCGCCTTGCAGCAGCAGCTTGCGATCGATCAGACCCTTGAGGGCCGATTCGCGCAGCATTTTTTCGTCCAGCAAGGAAGCGTCGAAATCCTTGCCCAGTTGTTGCATCAGCTGACGGCGTTGCATATCCACCGCCTGGCTCAGCTCGTTCTGGCTGATTTCTTCACCGTTGACCTTGGCCGCCTCATTCTTGTGAGTCGTGGCCTGGAAAATGGCGTCGAAACCGGTCAGAGCCATCAGTGCAACGATGACTCCGATAATGGTCTTGGCAATCCAGCCTTGTGAATTGTCCCTGATATTCTGCAGCATGCGTCCCCCAGAAACGGTTGAACTTCAAAATTAGGCAACCGTGGAGCGTGGGTAGAATCCGGATAGAAGAAAGGCGCATCCGAGGATGCGCCTTCTCGTAACTGGCGGAGCGGACAGGGCTCGAACCCTCGATCCCGGTGTGACAGGCAGCTATTCCAACCGCCTGCTCTACCGCTCCGCTGCCAAGTCAGGCATGACCCCGACCCGGATGGGTAAAAACCTGAATCAAACTTAGTTGACGGCTTCTTTCAGGGCTTTACCGGCTTTGAAACCTGGCTTTTTGGCTGCCGCGATTTCCAGAGTCTTGCCGGTCTGTGGGTTACGACCGATGCGAGCTGGACGATCAGTCACGGAGAAAGTACCGAAACCAACCAGAACAACGGAGTCGCCAGCCTTGAGAGCGCCAGTGACGGATTCGATTACAGCGTCCAGCGCACGGCCAGCAGCAGCTTTCGGGATATCAGCGGATGCAGCGATAGCATCAATCAGTTCCGACTTGTTCACTCTAAGTCCCCTTATATCTATTTGAGTATGATTCTAAGTTTTTTGGTGAAAGCAAAAACGAGTGCTGAATGGCCTACAGACACTTAAGAGCCGCTTTATAACAAGGGCTCTAAAAAGCTGTCAAGGAAGCCCCCCAGGCAAAAGCGTATTAATGCGTGCTAATTCTTTCCTTAGAGTCAGACTCACGTTTTTCGTCCTTGGCAACTATCTCCGGAGCCACATCCGGCAAGGGCTCCGGCGCGTATTGCAGCGCAATTTGCAGGACCTCGTCAATCCATTTAACCGGTTTGATCTGCAGATCCTGCTTGATATTGTCAGGAATCTCCTTCAGGTCGCGCACGTTCTCTTCCGGAATAATCACTGTCTTGATTCCGCCACGGTGAGCGGCCAGCAGTTTTTCCTTCAGACCGCCAATGGCGAGGACTTGACCACGCAGGGTGATCTCGCCGGTCATGGCGACATCGGCACGCACGGGAATACCCGTCAACGCCGACACCAGCGCAGTACACATGCCTACACCGGCGCTCGGGCCGTCTTTCGGCGTAGCACCTTCCGGCATGTGGATATGCGTGTCGCGCTTCTCGTGGAAGTCCAGGGGAATGCCCAGGCTCTTGGCACGGCTGCGCACCACGGTCAGGGCCGCAGTGATCGATTCGACCATTACGTCACCCAGCGAACCGGTCTTGATCAGCTGACCTTTGCCCGGCACCACAGCGGCTTCGATGGTCAGCAGTTCGCCGCCCACCTGAGTCCAGGCCAGGCCGGTCACTTGACCAATCTGGTCCTGTTGCTCGGCCAGACCGTAGCGGAACTTGCGAACACCGAGGAAATGTTCCAGCAGATCAGCTGTCACTTTTACCGAGAAGCGTTTTTCCAGCGCGTGCTCTTTGACCGCCTTGCGGCAGACCTTGGCAATCTGCCGCTCGAGGCCACGGACACCGGCTTCGCGGGTGTAGTAACGGATGATGTCGCGGATCGCTTCTTCGTCGAATTCCAGCTCGCCCTTCTTCAGGCCGTTGGCTGCAATCTGCTTCGGCGACAGGTACTTGACCGCGATGTTGATCTTCTCGTCTTCGGTGTAACCCGGCAGACGGATGACTTCCATCCGGTCCAGCAGCGCCGGCGGAATGTTCATCGAGTTCGAGGTGCACAGGAACATCACGTCCGAGAGGTCGTAATCGACTTCCAGATAGTGGTCGTTGAAGTTGTGGTTCTGCTCAGGATCGAGCACTTCCAGCAACGCCGACGCCGGGTCGCCACGCATGTCGCTGCCCATTTTGTCGATTTCATCGAGCAGGAACAGCGGGTTGCGCACACCCACTTTTGTCATCTTTTGAATCAATCTTCCTGGCATCGAACCGATGTAAGTCCGACGGTGACCACGGATTTCCGCTTCATCACGCACGCCACCGAGGGCCATGCGCACGAATTTGCGGTTGGTGGCATGGGCGATCGACTCGGCCAGCGAGGTTTTACCCACGCCCGGAGGACCGACCAGGCACAACACCGGGCCACGGATTTTCTTCACGCGTTTCTGCACGGCGAGGTATTCAAGGATGCGTTCCTTGACCTCTTCGAGGCCATAGTGATCGGCGTCGAGAATGTCTTCGGCACGGGCCAGGTCCAGACGCACTTTGCTCTGAGCCTTCCACGGCACCTGAACCAGCCAGTCGATGTACGAGCGCACCACGGTGGCTTCGGCGGACATCGGCGACATTTGCTTGAGCTTGTTCAGCTCGGCAGTGGCCTTGGCCAGGGCATCTTTCGGCAGACCGGCAGCGTCGATACGCTTCTTCAGGTCTTCGATTTCGTTGTGGCCTTCGTCGCTGTCGCCGAGTTCTTTCTGAATGGCCTTCATCTGCTCGTTCAGGTAGTACTCGCGCTGACTGCGCTCCATTTGCTTTTTGACGCGGCCACGAATGCGTTTTTCGACTTGCAGCAGGTCGATTTCGGCATCCAGCAAGGCCAGAACGTGCTCGACCCGGGCCGACAAATCGATGATTTCGAGGATTTCCTGCTTCTGCTCGATCTTCAGCGCCATGTGCGCGGCCATGGTGTCTACCAGGCGGCCAGGCTCGTCGATGCTGTTGAGCGACGACAGGACTTCAGCCGGGACTTTCTTGCCCAGCTGCACATATTGTTCGAACTGCGACAGCAGGCTGCGCACGAACACTTCGGATTCGCGCTCGGCGGCGTCGACTTCGTCGATCAACGAGACTTCGGCACGGCAGTGGCCATCGACTTCGCTGAAGCGCTCGACAGCGCCACGCTGCTCGCCTTCGACCAGAACCTTGACGGTGCCATCCGGCAACTTCAACAGCTGCAGAACAGTGGCGATGGTACCTACGCGATAGAGAGCTTCTTCACCGGGATCGTCGTCAGCCGGGTTTCTCTGGGCCAGCAGCAGGATCTGCTTGTCGCCCGTCATCGCGGCCTCGAGGGCTTCGATGGATTTCTCGCGCCCCACGAACAGCGGGATAACCATGTGCGGATACACAACGACATCACGCAATGGCAGGAGAGGCAATTCGATGGTGGTCTTCATGATTTCGCCTCTACGGCGGCCATATGGCCGTAATCAGATGGAATTAAGCTTGAAACCAAGATGGGGGCTGACTTGAAAAAAAACAAGCGCAAAGGGGATGTAAAAAACGACATAAAAAAAAAGAGGCCCGAAGGCCCCTTCTTTGTTCCGGCAGACCGGGCGCTTACGCGTCCGGTGCAGCCTTGGCAGCCGGCTCACTGTTCTCGTAGATATACAGTGGCTTGGACTTGCCTTCGATCACGCTTTCATCGATCACGACTTTGCTCACCTCGGACTGCGAGGGGATTTCATACATCGTGTCGAGCAGCACACCTTCGAGAATCGAACGCAGGCCACGGGCACCGGTTTTACGCTCCAGGGCACGCTTGGCGACCGATTTCAGCGCGTCGGAACGGAATTCCAGATCCACGCCTTCCATCTCGAACAGCTTGGCATACTGTTTGGTCAGGGCATTTTTCGGCTCGGTGAGGATCTGCATCAGCGCAGCCTCATCCAGCTCGTCCAGCGTCGCAAGAACCGGCAGACGACCGACGAATTCCGGGATCAGACCGAACTTGACCAGATCGTCAGGCTCGACTTCACGCAGGGATTCACCGACTTTCTTGCCTTCTTCCTTGCTGCGCACTTCTGCGTTGAAACCGATGCCACCCTTGGTGGAACGGTTCTGAATGACCTTCTCCAGACCGGAGAATGCGCCACCGCAGATGAACAGGATGTTACGGGTATCAACCTGAAGGAATTCCTGCTGCGGATGCTTGCGGCCACCTTGCGGCGGAACGGAAGCGACCGTGCCTTCGATCAGTTTGAGCAAGGCCTGCTGTACGCCTTCACCGGAAACGTCCCGGGTGATCGACGGGTTGTCGGACTTGCGCGAAATCTTGTCGATTTCGTCGATGTAGACAATACCCATCTGGGCTTTCTCTACGTCGTAATCGCACTTCTGCAGCAGCTTCTGAATGATGTTCTCGACGTCTTCACCCACGTAACCCGCCTCGGTGAGGGTGGTTGCGTCGGCGATGGTGAACGGAACGTTCAGCAAGCGGGCCAGGGTTTCGGCCAGCAGGGTTTTACCGGAGCCTGTCGGGCCGATCAGCAGGATGTTGCTCTTGCCGAGTTCGACGTCGTCAGCCTTTTTGTCACGCTGGTTCAGACGCTTGTAGTGGTTGTACACCGCTACTGCCAGAACCTTCTTGGCACGTTCCTGACCAATTACATACTGATCAAGGATGCCGCTGATTTCTTTAGGCGAAGGCAATTTATGCGCGCTGCTTTCGGCCTGTGCTTCCTGCACCTCCTCGCGGATGATGTCATTGCACAGGTCGACGCACTCGTCGCAGATAAAGACCGAGGGGCCGGCAATCAATTTGCGCACTTCATGCTGGCTTTTGCCACAGAAGGAGCAATAGAGCAGCTTGCCGTTGTCCTCGCCGTTGCGGGTGTCAGTCATTCGTTCGATCCAAATCCGATAGGCTTGCAACACAAGATGAAGGCTATTGCGGGCTTTTTCAAGCCCGCCGCTGATCAGACGCGCCGACCAAGCCTATTTTGAGCTGCTTATATTTAAGCTGGGCGCTGGTTGATCACTTCGTCGATCAGACCGTATTCCTTCGCAGCTTCTGCACTCATGAAGTTGTCGCGGTTGGTGTCGCGCTCGATTTCTTCAAGCGTACGGCCGCTGTGCTTGGCCATCAGCGTGTTCAGACGCTCGCGGATGAAGAGGATTTCCTTGGCATGGATTTCGATGTCCGATGCCTGGCCCTGGAAACCGCCCAGTGGCTGGTGAATCATCACGCGCGAGTTCGGCAGGCAGAAACGCTTGCCGGGTGCACCGGCCGTCAGCAGGAATGCGCCCATGCTGCACGCCTGACCGATACAGGTAGTCGATACGTTTGGCTTGATGAACTGCATGGTGTCGTAGATCGACATGCCCGCTGTCACCGAACCGCCCGGGGAGTTGATGTAAAGATGGATGTCCTTGTCCGGGTTTTCCGCTTCAAGGAACAGCAATTGCGCGCAAATCAGGTTGGCCATGTAGTCCTCTACAGGACCCACCAGAAAGATTACTCGTTCCTTGAGAAGACGCGAGTAGATGTCATAGGCGCGCTCGCCACGAGCAGATTGCTCGACAACCATCGGGACCAGGCCGCCGGCGGCCTGGATATCAGAGTTCTGCTGAATATAGGAATTACGGAACATGCTCTGCAGTCACTCCCAAATAGTCATGTCTTGAATACGCATAAGCCAGCTCGAAGGCTGGCTTATGGTGTGTGTTTCTAACGCAAAAACAATCAGTCGGCTTTTGGAGCTTCTACCGGCTTGACCGCTTCTTCGTAAGAGACCGATTTGTCGGTCACGCTAGCTTTCTGCAGAACAGTATCCACAACTTGTTCTTCCAGCACAACCGAACGAACTTCGTTCAGTTGCTGCTCGTTCTTGTAGTACCAGGACACGACCTGCTCAGGCTCTTGGTAAGCCGAAGCCATTTCCTGGATCATTTCGCGAACGCGGGCTTCGTCTGGCTTCAGGTCGAACTGCTTGACCACTTCAGCCACGATCAGACCCAGTACAACGCGACGCTTGGCTTGCTCTTCGAACAGCTCGGCCGGCAGTTGGTCTGGCTTGATGTTGCCACCGAACTGCTGAACAGCCTGCACGCGCAGACGGTCAACTTCGTTGGACAGCAGAGCCTTAGGCACTTCGATCGGGTTGCTGGCCAGCAGACCGTCCATTACCTGATTCTTGACCTTGGATTTGATCGCCTGACGAAGTTCACGCTCCATGTTCTTGCGAACTTCGGTGCGGAAACCGTCGATGCCGCTTTCCTTGATGCCGAATTGAGCGAAGAACTCTTCGTTCAGCTCAGGCAGTTTTGGCTCGGAAACGGTGTTTACAGTCACGGTGAACTCGGCGGTTTTGCCAGCCAGGTCCAGGTTCTGATAGTCCTCTGGGAAGGTCAGGTTCAGAACGCGCTCTTCGCCGGCTTTAGCGCCGACCAAGCCTTCTTCGAAGCCAGGGATCATGCGGCCGGAACCCAGTACCAGCTGAGTGCCCTTGGCGGAACCGCCAGCGAATACTTCGCCGTCAACCTTGCCAACGAAATCGATGTTCAGCTGGTCTTCGTTCTGGGCAGCGCGATCGGCCACTTCGAAACGGGTGTTCTGCTTGCGCAGGATGTCCAGCATCTTGTCCAGATCGGCGTCAGCCACGTCAGCGCTCAGACGCTCGACGGTGATGCCTTCGAAGCCGGCAACGGTGAACTCAGGGAACACTTCGAATACGGCTACGTATTCCAGGTCCTTGCCAGCTTCGAGCGATTTTGGCTCGATGGATGGCGAACCGGCCGGGTTCAGCTTCTGCTCAACCACAGCTTCGTAGAAAGATTTTTGAATCACGTCGCCGATCGCTTCCTGACGTGCGTCAGCACCGAAACGACGTTTGATTTCGCTCATTGGCACTTTGCCTGGACGGAAGCCAGCGATTTTGGCTTTCTGGGCAGTCTGCTGCAGACGCTTGTTGACCTGGCTCTCAATCTGCTCAGCCGGCACGGTGATGCTCATGCGGCGCTCAAGAGCAGTAGTATTTTCAACAGAAACTTGCATGGATATTCCTCGTTGCACAGACGTTAGCCGGCCGTTTCCGACCCAAGAATCAAGGGCAAGCATTCTAGTAGGTCAAACTCAAGAAGTCACCCTACTGAAAACGGGTAAAAAAACAGCAGGCCATTTGAAGGCGGGGACAAACGGTTGCGCCTCGCCCTGTTAGCAAATACAGCCAATTCAAGCCAGGGCTCTGCGCCAACCTCTTCTATATATAGAGGCGGTTGAATCATCTCCCTGACAGCCGACCTCGCAAGCAAGACCGGCGGGCAGCGCAGCATCATCGAGCAACATTAATACGACGAAGCGCCCTGCCCTGCGGCCCGAAACCTGCAGCCGCCAAAATCCGAACCGTAAAACAAAAAAGGCGCCAGACTGTTAAATCTGGCGCCTTTCGGAATATGGGGTGGACGATGGGGATCGAACCCACGACAACGGGAGTCACAATCCCGTGCTCTACCAACTGAGCTACGCCCACCATATTGCGTGTCAAAGAAGCCAAACAACTTCTTTGTAGAACTTCATCCGGCCAACGGCATGAATGAAGCTTTGATTGGTGCGGATGAAGAGACTCGAACTCTTACGCCTCGCGGCGCTGGAACCTAAATCCAGTGTGTCTACCAATTCCACCACATCCGCGGATGAAGCTTTTTAAAGCAAAGGCGCCAGACTGTTACATCTGGCGCCTTTCGAAATATGGGGTGGACGATGGGGATCGAACCCACGACAACGGGAGTCACAATCCCGTGCTCTACCAACTGAGCTACGCCCACCATATCGCGCTACTTGTGCCAATGCTGCCTAATGGCGCACCCGGCAGGACTCGAACCTGCGACCATCCGCTTAGAAGGCGGATGCTCTATCCAGCTGAGCTACGGGCGCCTTGTTAGCTGTACCCTTGGAGGACTACAAACTAAGTGCTTTTCAGCCGTTCGAAACCGTAATTTCGTTCGACCTTCTTAACCAGTGCTAGGCTGTGCCCGACAAGTGCGACGAATAGTATAGAGCGACCCGAAGGTCGTCAAATCCTTTTTGAAAAAAATTCATTTAATTAAAGGGCTTAGGGGAATTTGCTGACCAAGCGCCTTTGCCCTCACCGTTTGACATGCGAGAATGCGTTCTCTTTTTTTCCCCTCTCGATGGTTAATCACGCGCAATGACTGCACAACTAATCGACGGCAAATCAATCGCCGCCAGCCTGCGCCAGCAGATCGCCCAACGGGTAGCCGAACGTCGCGAGCACGGCTTGCGCACTCCCGGCCTCGCGGTGATCCTGGTCGGCAGCGATCCTGCCTCTCAGGTTTATGTCTCGCACAAGCGTAAAGACTGTGAAGAGGTCGGCTTCCTCTCTCAAGCCTACGACCTGCCTTGCGAAACCACTCAGGAAGCACTGACCGATCTGATCGATCGACTGAACGACGACCCGGCAATCGACGGCATTCTGCTTCAACTTCCTCTGCCGGAGCACCTGGACGCTTCCAAGCTGCTGGAACGCATCCGCCCGGACAAGGACGTCGACGGTTTCCATCCTTATAACGTCGGCCGTCTGGCACAGCGTATTCCGCTGCTGCGTCCGTGCACCCCGAAGGGCATCATGACGCTGCTCGAAAGCACCGGTGCCGATTTGTACGGGATGGACGCAGTCGTTGTCGGCGCTTCCAACATCGTCGGTCGCCCGATGGCGATGGAACTGTTGCTGGCCGGTTGCACCGTGACCGTCACCCACCGCTTCACCAAGGATCTGGCCGGCCACGTCGGCCGCGCCGATCTGGTGGTCGTGGCCGCCGGCAAGCCGGGTCTGGTCAAGGGCGAGTGGATCAAGCAAGGCGCGATCGTGATCGACGTCGGCATCAACCGCCAGGAAGACGGCAAACTGGTCGGTGACGTGGTGTACGAAACCGCCCTGCCCCGCGCCGGCTGGATTACCCCGGTACCGGGCGGCGTGGGTCCGATGACCCGCGCTTGCCTGCTGGAAAACACCCTCTACGCAGCAGAAACCCTGCACGCCTGAGTTCCGTTTTCCACACTCCGAGAACCCCGCCTTGCGCGGGGTTTTTCATGCCCTCGAAAAAACCTTTACCGTTCGCCGGAAACCCCTATTTTTACAGGGCTTTTCACGACTTTTTCATGCCCTTCAAACAACCATCGACAGTTCTTCAGCCATACTCCTAAAATGCGTCGTTTTTACGACACAGGCCGTTACAAATTACGGCATTTCCAACCTTCATGAGTTCGCCCGCGTGAATATTCGTCTGTCCATCCTGAGCCTGGTTTTTGCATTTTCAGGCACGCTCCTCACGCCAACGGTCAACGCCGCCGAAACCACCGCTGCCCCTCGAGACGCTTCGCAATTGAAGATCGCCTCCGGCAGCGCCCTGCTGATGGATCTGCAGACCAACAAAGTCATTTATTCCAGCAACCCGGACGTGGTGGTGCCTATCGCTTCCGTGAGCAAATTGATGACCGGTTTGGTAGTGGTCGAAGCGCACCAGAATATGGACGAATGGATTGACGTCGACATCAGCCGCACACCCGAAATGAAAGGCGTGTTTTCCCGCGTCAAACTGCGAAGTGAACTGCCCCGCCGAGAGATGCTGCTGATTGCCCTGATGTCCTCGGAAAACCGCGCCGCCGCCAGCCTGGCTCACCACTACCCGGGCGGTTACGCGGCATTCATCGCCGCGATGAACGCCAAGGCCAAGGCGCTGGGCATGACCAGTACGCATTTTGTGGAACCTACCGGCCTGTCGGAACGCAACGTTTCCACCGCTCGCGATCTGAGCAAGTTGCTGGTGGCTGCGCACAAACAGCCGCTGCTCATCGAGCTGACCACCACCAAGGAAAAGACTGTCTCGTTCCGTAAACCCAATTACACCTTGGGCTTCCGTAACACCGACCACCTGGTCAACAAGGCCGACTGGGATATCCGCATCACTAAAACCGGTTTCACCAACCCGGCCGGCCACTGCCTGGTGCTGGTGACCCGCATGGCCAACCGCCCGGTCGCCCTGGTGATTCTCGACGCGTTCGGCAAATACACTCACTTTGCCGATGCCAGCCGCATCCGCAGCTGGGTGGAAACCGGCAAAAGCGCCAACGTCCCCGCCGTGGCTCAGCAATACAAGGCCGACAAGAATCTCAAGAGTCGCCAGAGCGGCGTGATCGAAGCCTCCAAGTAATCCGTCACCCATGAAAAAGCCCCGAATCGTCGGGGCTTTTTCATTTATGCACTCAGTCGTTGGGCAACGGCATCTTGTCGTCATCGGGAATGCCGTCACCGGTGCTCGGGTCGCGCGAATGCTCCGGCGTCACCACCGCCGGACGCGCCAGCGGATCGCGCATGGGGCTGTCCGGATCCAGCACCGGATCAACTTCCGGCTCAGGGGTGGTCGGCACACTGTCAGGCTTGTGGTCGTCGAAACTCGAATCGGTACTCATACGCACCTCGCTTCAAGGCTTGAGATCAGCCAAGGGATCGTAAGGCTTGGCCGGACGCTTGGGATCATCGCCCGGCCGCACATCCTTCGGCGCCTTCGCCGGGCCGACGGGATCGACTTGCGGGTCCTCAAGATCCGGCGAGTCCGGATCGAAACCCAAGTCGTCACCACTGCCGTGCTCGGACGAATGCGGCCCGCTGGGTGAAGGTGGAATTGCCATGTTCGCCTCCTGAACCGGCCGGAATACGCCGGACGCTACAGTTCAGAAACGCGTGATCCACAAGGGTGCCCGACAAGCGACGAACGGAACCTCAGTGCGCCGCCAGCGCCTTCCTTGCCTGCGCCGCTTCCCGCTCCTGTCCGGCCTGAGCCAGTGCGTCGGCAGCCTTGAGCCAGCGCTGTTGATCGACCGCTGCCGGAATCTGCGTCGGTTTCTGGATCAACACGGCCCAGCCGCCGGATTTTTCTAGGGCTGACTCAAACGAGCTGAAGCTCATCAACTCGCGGCGATTCATCCCGGCGCGCAGCAACACCTTCTGCTTCAAACGATCGTAGCCGGACAGGATCGCATAACGTGGCTCCGCCCAAAACGCCGAACCTTCGCTGAAACGCACCATCACCGGATACCCGGCCGCCACTTGAGTCAGCAGCGCTGGCAGGTTGCTGTCCAGCGGATACACGACCATGCCGTATTCACGAGCCAGGCTCTGCAGATTCTGTTGTAACTTGTCTTCGGCGCCCGGCAAGTGCAGCGGTTTTTCCAGCAGACCCGGCGTGATCACGATGCCCTGCTGCGAAAGCAGGCTGGCCAGCACCTGCGGCCCGCTTTGATAGGCCTCACCGCGATAGAACGTGCCGCTGAGCTCGACCCGCTCCGGCAGGCGCTTGACCTCCGGCGCCACACTGCCCGCACACCCCACCAATGCTGTTACGCAACCGGCCACCAGCAGCGCCGCGCGAATCCGGGAAAATAGCTGCACCATCGTCACTCTCTTGATCAGTTACCGGTCATCGTGTTCCGGCTTGGTCGAGAATCATAGGACGGCGCCACGCTGCGGTATAGCCCAAAGCGGCAGATGCATCGGTTGCATAGAGCGAACTGATTGGTCACCACCGACCTTTGGTCAATAGCCTGAAACACGCCAGCGACTAGACTGTCACTCAGACAAGAGCCAAAGAGCGAGCGCCCGACGCAGGGCAAAGAGGAGGCACAGATGAGCCTGACCATGACCATCGTAATGCTGATTGCCGGCTGGCTGGCCGTTGCCGCCGCCATGCTGTGGGGCGTGTTGCGGATTTCCCGCCGCCATCACCACCCGGTACAACCTGCACCGACCAGGAAGATCGAGAAACACGACGCCCGTCACGCCACCGCGCACTGACTTTCTGTAACCGACGCAAATAAAAAGGCCGCCTGGACTCTCGCGAGTTCAGGCGGCCTTTGGTTTTCCGGCGATTACGCTTCGGCAGTCAGTTTCTTCTGCTTGGCGCGGCGCGACATCATGTTCAGCACTTCAATCGAAGCCGAGAACGCCATGGCGGCATACACATAACCTTTCGGTACATGGGCGCCGAAGCCTTCGGCGATCAGCGTCATGCCGATCATGATCAGGAAGCCCAGAGCCAGCATCACCACCGTCGGGTTGTCGTTGATGAACTTGGCCAGCGGATCAGCCGCAAACAGCATCACCAGCACCGAGACCACAACCGCAATCACCATGATCGGCAAGTGTTCGGTCATGCCGACAGCGGTAATGATGCTGTCGATCGAGAACACCATGTCCAGCATCAGGATCTGCCCGATAGCAGCAGCGAAGCCCAGGGTCACGGTCGACGTGGCGGTCTTCGGATCTTCCGGCGCCGGGTCCATGCTGTGATGGATCTCGGTCGTCGCTTTCCACACCAGGAACAGACCACCGGCGATCAGGATCATGTCCTTCCAGGAGAACGCCTGACCGAGGATCTCGATGACCGGCGCGGTCAGCTGAACGATGAACGCGATGGTGCTCAACAGGGCCAGGCGCATGATCAGCGCCATGCCGATGCCTAGACGACGGGCTTTCTGCCGGTACTGCTCGGGCAACTTGTTGGTCAGGATCGAGATAAAGATCAGGTTATCGATGCCGAGCACGATCTCCATCACCACCAGTGTGGCCAAGGCAACCCAGGCGGTCGGGCTGGCGGCGAGTTCTAACAGATATTCCATGGGTCAGTCCTGACTCTGTGTAAGACGGTTTAGATTTCCTGGGAGGACGATTCGGATTTTTCTTCGTCGTCTTTCGGTTCTTTCTTGCTGATCAGATTGCCGGTGGCATCGCTGAGCGCCTCTTCGGCGGCTTTATGCGTGTCGTCGATGGCTTGTTTGGCCGCTTCGGCTGCCTGCCCCATCAGTTGCTGAGCGCTCTTTTCGGCCTGGTCGCAACCGGCCAGTACCAGTAAAGACGCGAACAACAACGCTGTAGTTTTTAGTTTCATGATGCTTCCCTCGATAGAACAGACAGCGCCGTACAGACCGGCCGTCGATGGCTGGGCATTCTAGGGAGACAGACACTTCAGGAAAATTCGTATTTTTAGCGGCTATACTTCGGTTTATACGAACTGTATTTGACGGACCGAACACCATGCTCAATTACCGACAACTGCACTACTTCTGGGTGGTAGCCAAGACCGGCAGCATTGTGCGTGCCTGCGAGCAACTGAACCTGACGCCGCAGACCATCAGCGGGCAGATTTCCCTGCTCGAACAGACCTACGGCATCGAGCTGTTTCAACGAGTCGGCCGGCAATTAGAGCTCACCGAAGCCGGACGTCAGGCCCTGCCCTACGCCGAGCAGATGTTCCAGCTCGGCGGCGAACTGGAGCTGATGCTGCGCGCCCAGCCCAACGAACAGCAGATCCTGTTCCGGGTCGGCGTGGCGGACGTGGTGCCCAAATCCATCGTCTATCGCCTGATCGCGCCGACCATGGAATTGAGCGAACCTCTGCGCATTACTTGTCGCGAAGACAAACTCGAACGCCTGCTGGCGGACCTGGCAATTCAGCGCCTGGACCTGGTGATCTCCGACAGCCCGATGCCCTCGCACCTGGACATCAAGGGCTACAGCCAGAAGCTCGGGGAATGCGGGATCAGTTTCTTCGCCACCGCCGAACTGGCAGCGCAATACGGTCAGGATTTCCCGCGCAGCCTGCACGGTGCGCCGCTGTTGATCCCCGGCGCGGAAACCGTGGTGCGCAGCCGCTTGCAGCGCTGGTTCGCCGAGCAGCAGATTCAGCCGAGGATTGTCGGGGAGTTCGATGACAGCGCCCTGATGCAGGCGTTCGGCCAGTCCGGCAGCGGGATTTTCATCGGCCCGAGCGTGATTGCCGATGAGGTGAAGCGCCAGTACGGCGTCGAGTTGATCGGCCAGACCGATGCGGTGAGCGAGTCGTTCTACGCGATTTCGGTGGAGCGCAAGGTCAAGCACCCCGGCATCAAAGCGATTACCGAAGGTGCCCGACGCGAGCTGTTTACAGCCTTTTAAGCCGGCGCGCAGACGTCGCGCGGCTTGAGCACCATCAGCACCATGGCGAGGAAAATCGACAGCAGAATGAACCCGGCGGCAGCGAAGCCCACAAAGCCCAGGCCGGCGCTGTCGATCACTCGACCGCCAATGATCGCGCCCAGACCAATCCCGAGGTTGGCCCCAGCAATGTTCAGCGACGCGGCAAAGGCCGGCGCCTCAGGTGCGGCTTTCATCAAGCGCACGTGGCTGACCAGAAACAGCGCCGCCTGGGTCACGCCCCAGATGCCCATCGCCGCCGCCAAACCCAGCGACGAATTGATGTTCGGCACCAGCGCCACCATCCCCGGGATCATGAACGCGCAAAACATCACCGAGGCCATCAGCGGATGGCGATCCACCGCACGACCACCCAGCGAGTTGCCGATCAGACCGACCGCGCCAAAGCCCATCAGGCACCAGCCGACCACGGTGCCATTGAAACCGGCCAGACGTTCAAGGATGTCCGCCAGATAGGTGTAGGCGGTGAACATGCCGCTGAACACAAGGATCGACAGCAGCACATGGCCGAGCATCAGCGGGCTGCGCAGGATCTTGAACTGCGAAGCAAAACTGACCTGATGCTGGTGCAGGCTGGTTTTCGGCAGGTAGACAAACAGCAGCAGCGCCTTGGCGAACGCGATCACCGCCAGAATGGCGAACGCACTGCGCCAGCCGAACGCATCGGAAATCAGCGTGCCGACCGGAATGCCGAACACGGTGGCGCAGACGATGCCGAAGCCGATCTTGGCAATCGCGCGACCGGCGAAGTCCGGGCCGACGATATCCACGGCGGTTTCACTGGCCAGCGCCCAGAACACCGGTAGCCCCAGTGCCGGGATCAACCGGGCAATCGCCATGACCCAGATGTTCGGCGCCAATGCCGCCACGGTATTGGCCAGACCGAACATGATCAGGATGGTGATGAACAGTTTGCGGCGCTCGAAGCGGGCGAAATATGCGGTCAGGAAAGGGCCGAACATCGCCACGGTGAACGCGAACAGAGTCACCAGCAGCCCGGCCTGCGGGATGGTGACGGCCAGGTCGCGGGCAATCGCCGGCAGCAGACCGACGATGACGAACTCTGTGGTCAGCACCGTGAACCCGGCGGCAGACAACAGAAGGATGGGCAACAGCATGAGGAACTCCAGCAAAACGACGACACCAGCGCTGACCCGAGGGCCCGCCGGCAGAACTTGAAAATAAGGATGCGCAATCTTAACAGAGTGTTTCCCGAGTGACTTGCACAAACCTGTCTAAGTTGCAGAGGGATCCGGTGGCAGATCGTCACAGGTCTGAAGGATCCGGACGACGCTGTGATAAAGTCCGCGCCCTGCAAAACGTACACCCTGTTCAGCCACCCGTTTAACGGCGTGACTGTCGCGTCAGTCCTTTCGGTTCGTGTCTGTGGCCTGCCCCCGATTCAACGCCCGGATCACGCAACCTTGCACCCTATAAAAAAACCAGAGATGCCGTTATGACCGCTTCATCCCCTTCTCTATTGCAACGTCTTAAAAGCCTCAGCCTGGTCACCCAGATCCTGATCGGCCTGATTGCCGGCATCGCCCTCGCGCTGTTCGCGCCGGAAGCGGCCAAAGGCACGGCCTTCATCGGCAAGGTGTTCGTCTCGGCGCTGAAAGCCGTGGCGCCGATCCTGGTGTTCGTGCTGGTCATGGCCTCGATCGCCAACCACAAGCACGGCCAGGAAACCCACATCCGGCCGATTCTGTTCCTTTACCTGCTGGGCACGTTCGCCGCCGCCGTGGTCGCGGTGATTGCCAGCATGATGTTCCCTTCGCATCTGGTGCTGTCCACCGACAACATCGCGGTGAGCGCGCCGGGCGGCATCAGTGAAGTGCTGCAAAGCCTGTTGCTGAGCGTGGTCGACAATCCGGTGAGCGCACTGATGAACGCCAACTTCATCGGCATTCTGGCCTGGGCCATCGGCATGGGCGTGGCCATCCGTCACGCCGGCGACACCACCCGCGAAGTGGTCAGCGACCTGTCCAACGGCGTGACCCTGATCGTGCGTGTGGTGATCCGCTTCGCGCCGCTGGGGATCTTCGGTCTGGTGGCCTCGACCCTGGCCACCTCCGGTTTCGGCGCACTGGTCGGTTACGCGCACCTGCTGGCGGTTTTGCTGGGCTGCATGCTGTTCGTGGCGCTGGTGATGAACCCGTTGATCGTGTTCTGGAAGCTGCGTCGCAACCCTTACCCGCTGACACTGAAATGCCTGCGTGAAAGCGGTATCACCGCGTTCTTCACCCGCAGCTCGGCGGCGAACATTCCGGTCAACCTGGAATTGAGCAAGCGTCTGGGCCTGCATGAAGACACCTACTCGGTATCGATTCCGCTCGGCGCCACCATCAACATGGCCGGCGCGTCGATCACCATCACCGTGCTGACTCTCGCGGCCGTCCACACCCTGGGCATCGCCGTGGACATCCCGACCGCGATCCTGCTCAGCGTCGTCGCCGCGATCTGCGCCTGCGGTGCGTCGGGTGTGGCC
Organism: Pseudomonas sp. GW823-FHT04A03; assembly: GCF_058796615.1. NCBI lineage: Bacteria > Pseudomonadati > Pseudomonadota > Gammaproteobacteria > Pseudomonadales > Pseudomonadaceae > Pseudomonas > Pseudomonas sp. GW823-FHT04A03. Next base: position 184,162 of record NZ_JBXAIV010000007.1, on the reverse strand, counting down.
GGTGGCTCGCTGCTGCTGATCCCGCTGGCGTGCAGCCTGTTCGGCATCCCGAGCGAAATCGCCATGCAGGTGGTGGCGGTCGGCTTCATCATCGGTGTGTTGCAGGACTCTGCCGAGACGGCGCTGAACTCCTCCACCGACGTGCTGTTCACCGCCGCCGCGTGCCTGGGCGAAGAGCAGAAAGCCCAGCGTCCGGCGTAAAAACCCGGCGTAACAAAAAGCCCGCCAAGGCGCAAACCTTGGCGGGCTTTTTGTTACGTCGAGGTCAAGCGGGGCGTTTTAGAACGCGCCCATGTAATCGCGCTTGCCCACTTCCACACCGTTGTGACGCAGCAGTGCGTAGGTGGTGGTGACGTGGAAGAAGAACTGCGGCAGACCGTAGCTCAGCAGGTAAGCCTGGCCACTGAAGCGCTTCTCTTTCGGGGTGCCCGGACGAGTCACGATCTCGATGCCTTCCTTGCCATTGATCTGCTCTGGCTTGATCTCGCCGATGAAGGCCAGAACCTTGGCGATCAGCGCTTGCAGCTCGGCGAAGGTGGTTTCGGTGTCGTCATATTTCGGGATTTCGATTTCGGCCAGACGCGAGGAAACGCCTTTGGCGAAGTCCACGGCGATCTGCACCTGACGCACCAGCGGGAACATGTCCGGGTACAGACGCGCTTGCAGGAAGGCGTTCGGGTCGATGTTTTTCTCGGTGGCGTGGGCTTCAGCCTTTTTCAGCACATCGCTCACGGCGTTGAGCATTTGTTGGAAAACCGGGACGGATGCGGCGTACAGGGAAATGGTCATGGCAGTCTCACGTGGTGGCTGGGTGAATCGTGGGGGCGATTATAGCCATGCTCGCATGGCGGCGCGGCTTGTCTTTTATCCAGCAAGGATTAGGCTAGGCGCCTTCGACTGCAGAGGGAACGCGCGATGACCACAGAATTTGAAACCCGCTCCGACGAACCACGGCTCAACGCCACGGAAATCCGCATTCTGGGCTCGTTGATCGAGAAACAGGCCACCAGCCCGGAAACCTACCCGTTGACCCTCAACGCGCTGGTGTTGGCCTGCAACCAGAAAACCAGCCGGGAACCGGTGATGAACCTGACCCAGGGCCAGGTCGGCCAGAGCCTGCGCGCCCTCGAAAGCAGCGGTTTCGCCAAACTGGTGATGGGCAGTCGCGCCGACCGCTGGGAGCACAAGGTCGACAAGGCGCTGGAGCTGGTGCCGGCGCAATTGATCCTGACCGGGTTGATGTTCCTGCGCGGCCCGCAGACCGTCAACGAACTGCTGACCCGCAGCGGTCGCATGCATGAATTCGAAGACGCCGAGCAAGTGGTGCATCAGCTGGAACGCCTGATCGCCCGCGAGCTGGCGGTGCTGATTCCGCGTCAGGCCGGCCAGCGCGAAGATCGCTACACCCACGCGCTGGGCGATCCTGCGGACATCGAGGCGATTATCGCGGCGCGGCAGAACCCGAGTGATCGCGGGGCTGCTAGCGGCGTGTCAGTGGAGCGCATCGAAGAGCTGGAAGCGCGGATTGCGGCGCTGGAAGAGCGTCTGGCCCGCCTCGAAGAATAAGCGCACCGGGGCGGCGTTATTCGCCGTCCCAGTAATCCACGCCGTCCGCCTGCCGCGCCACCGCCACGAAACCCGAGGCATTGCCGTCGGCATCGACGCTGAAGTTGTCCATCACCGCGTATTTGTTCGAATCCGGGTATTCGCAGATTTCCGGTTGCTGCTGGGTGCTGACCGCCAGATAGCGCAGCTCTTGAGAGCTGGTGTTGATGATCTGATGCGCGGCTTCCGGGCCGCCCGGTGGGCAGGCAATCACGTCGCCGGCGCGGATCGGGAAACGTTCGGCACCGAGGCGCACTTCCCCTTCCCCGGCCACGACGTAGAACATTTCCTCATTGACCCGATGGCTGTGAAACGGACTGCCACGCATGCCCGGCGGCAGCGCATACAGACGATATCCGAGCTTTTGCGCGCCCAATTGCTGGCCGACCCTGGCGAAGCGTTGCTGATAACGCCCGGCAGTTTCGCCCTCAGGGGACAGGGCTTCGGGAAGCGGTTCGAGTTCGACGTCATTCAGGTTGAGAATGGGCGGATGCATGCAAACCTCGGCTTTTGTGATGGGCAAGTCTGTGCTTGCTGATCCGGCAGTATAGGCAACGGCAAACCCGGGCGGACATGCCGTTGCTCAGGCTCCATCAGCTACGGGCAAACGCCACCGCTGCATCGAACTGCTCGACCGTCGGCCGCACGCCGGTGTACAGCACGAACTGCTCAAGTGCCTGGATCGCGATCACTTCCAGCCCGGTGATCACTTTTTTGCCTTCGGCACGACCGCGCACGATCAGCGGGGTTTCCGAGGGGATCGCCACCACATCGAACACAGTGTCGGCAGACTTGATCACATCCACGTCAAAAGAAAGCTCCCCTGCTTCCGGGCCGCCGTCCATCCCGACCGGAGTCACGTTGATCAGCATCTGCGGTCGATCATCGCCCAGTTCTGCCTGCCAGCGATAGCCCAGTGAGTCCGCCAGCGCACGCCCGGCGCGCTCGTTGCGGGCCACGATCAAACCGTTTTTGTAACCGCCATCGCGCAAGGCACTGGCCACAGCCTTGGCCATGCCGCCGCTGCCGCGCAGGGCGAAAGTCGTGTCCTTCGGCACCGCGTGGGTTTCCAGCAACTGAGCAATGGCGATGTAATCGGTGTTGTAAGCCTTGAGATGGCCATTGGTGTTGACGATGGTGTTGATCGACTGGATCGTCGCTGCCGAGGCATCCAGCTCATCGACCAGTGCAATGCTGGCTTCCTTGAACGGCATCGACACCCCGCAACCGCGAATCCCCAGCGCGCGGATCCCGCCGACCGCACCAGGTAAATCCTGACTGCTGAACGCCTTGTAGTAGAAATTCAGGCCCAGTTGTTCATACAAATGGTTATGAAAACGCAGACCGAAATTCCCGGGACGCCCAGACAGGGACATGCACAATTGGGTGTCTTTGTTGGGGTTCATCTGCATGGGAGGCTCCTTCGAATGCACTTTCGGATGGACGGGATTAGCCAGGCCATCGGGTTCTGAACGATCATAAGGCGGTCTGCTCCGGGCATCACAGCCGATGCCGGAAATCCGGTAAACAAACCGGTACAGACCTTACACAAAATTTACCTAGCGGCCGTGCTGTTTTTCAAAATGTTGCTGTCTTAGAAGTATCCCCGCGCCATTCCGGGCCTGTTGCAGGTTCGGACGCCGGGTCGAAGAACCGAGGAATTATCATGATTCGTAAACTCCCCATCGTGGCCTTGTTGATTGGTGCATTCGCGATCACGGGTCAGGCAGAAGCCCACGGCGGTGGCTGGCAGGGCCCGGCGGTATTTGGTGCGATCGTCGGCTCGGCCATCATCGGCTCGGCGCTCATCAACCAGGATCGGCCGGTGTACGTCCAACAGCCTGTTTACGCTCAACCGGCACCGGTCTACGTGCAGCAACCGCCGCCACCGGTCTACTACCAGCCGGCCCCGGTCTATGTGCAGCAACCGGTCTACGTCCAACCGGCCCCGGTCTATTACGGCCCGCCGCGCGGTTATTACGGCCGGCCACATTACTACGGTGGCCCGCGCTGGTAACCGGCACACGAAGCCCCGCTTGATAGCGGGGCTTTTTATTGGCCGCAGATTATTGCCCGCAGAAAAGCCAACCGTCCGTCGGCCAAGGTCTGAAAAAATCTCGCCAAGGTCGCTGTGGGGACAGTTTGAACCGTTAAAGTCGGCATGATGGACTCGACCGTCGGGGGCAAAACACAAACGGTCATCTATTTGTCATGACGGAACCGCACTCTGAATCCGTCCGCATACAACAGGTTGATAACAACAAGGACGACTTGAATGCCTACACAGAATCCGCACCGCATCGTCGGTTTATGCACCTCGAGCAAGGTCTACAACGCCCTGACCGAGCTCAAGCACCTGGAAGGCCACCGCACGGCGAAGTTTCTCTCGCTGCTGGCGGAAAACCTGGTGCGCAAGGGTTTTCTCAATGAACACGAGATCGTGCACATGCTCGATCAAGTGGTGGATTGAGCCAGCCCTCACCGGCGTCAATGTCCACTATCGAAAGCGTTGATTGTCCCTGAAACGGCCAATTCCCTAAGGTAGCTCCATAGATTGATGGAGGTACTTCTCATGGCTCAGGTTCAAATCATGTCCGTTATCGGCAGCGCCGTTCCCGCATCGCTCAGAGAGCTGGGCTTGCTCGCCTGCTGGTACCTGGTGCGCGACGGTGAGGCGGTCAGCGGCCCGCTCACTTCCCTGCCGGCCGCTCAGGCGCTGTCGCAACGACTGAGCGACGGTCCGTTCAAGGCTTAAGGCAGCTGCACTTTCGGTTTGCTTTCGATGAACAGCGCCCAGCTCGACATGAACAGGGCTGCAATCAGCGGCCCGATCACGAAGCCGTTGAGCCCGAAGACGGCCAACCCGCCCAGGGTCGAGATCAGGATCATGTAGTCCGGCATCCGGGTGTCCTTGCCCACCAGGATCGGGCGCAGCAGGTTATCCACCAGACCGATCACGAATACCCCGAACAACCCCAGCACCACGCCCTGCCAGATCATCCCGCTGAGCAGGAAGTACGCCGCGACCGGCACCCAGACAATCCCCGCCCCCACCGCCGGCAACAGCGACAGAAACGCCATCAGCACCGCCCAGAGCAATGCGCTGGGAATGTCGAGAAACCAGAAAATCGCCCCGCCCAATGCACCCTGCGTGATCGCCACCAGCAGATTGCCCTTCACCGTGGCGCGCACCACGCGGTTGAATTTCAGCTGTAAACGACGCTTGTGATGTTCCTCCAGCGGTATCGCCGTGCGCACCTTGCGCGCCAGTTCGGCGCCATCGCGCAGGAAGAAAAACAGCAAGTACAACATGATGAAAAAACTCACCACGAAATCGAATGTTCCCTGGCCGAAACTGAACGCCTGGCTCGCCAGCACCTGACTGCCCTGCATCGAGGCCTTGACGATCTTCTCGCGCAAGGCATTGAGTTCACCCATGCCGAAGCGGTCGAGCAAATGCTGAAAGTACGGCGGCAGGCTGTGCTTGAACTGCGCCAAGTAGGCGCCGATATCAAGCTTGCCGCTTTCGATATTGTCGTAAAGCGTCGCCCCTTCCTGCACCAGCAGCACGCTGATGACGATCACCGGCAAGATCGCGATCACCAGGCAGACACTCAACGTACACAGTGACGTCAGGTTGCGTTGCCAGCCGAATTTCAATTGCAACTGACGTTGCATCGGCGCGAACAGAATGCCGAGAATCACCGCCCAGAACACCGCGCCGTAGAACGGCAGCAGGATCCAGATAAAGGCGACCGTCACCAGCAACAGCAGCACGGTGAGGGATTTGAATTGCAGACTCTTTTGGTTCATGTCCGGTCCAGGTCAGTCAGGCGCCACCCGCGCCCGTCCCGTTTAGTCAGCCAGCGTCAGCGCGAGTGCCCTGTTTCTTCATGGAGCATAGATCCAGATCAATAAACCCTCGGCGCAACTGCTCTACCCTGCCGCGCTTTTGCGACCGACGCCGCCATGACGACCCCTTTCACCCCCGAACTGCTCGCCCCCGCCGGCACCCTGAAAAACATGCGTTATGCCTTCGCCTACGGGGCCGATGCGGTGTATGCCGGCCAGCCGCGCTACAGCCTGCGGGTGCGCAACAACGAGTTCGACCACGCCAACCTGGCGCTCGGCATTCGTGAAGCCCAGGCCCAGGGCAAGCGCTTCTACGTGGTGGTCAACATCGCGCCGCACAACGCCAAGCTGAAGACCTTCCTCAAGGATCTGGCGCCGGTGATCGAGATGGCGCCAGACGCACTGATCATGTCCGACCCGGGCCTGATCATGCTGGTACGCCGACACTTCCCGCAGATGCCGATCCACCTGTCGGTGCAGGCCAACACGGTGAACTGGGCGAGCGTCGAATTCTGGCAACAGCAGGGCTTGAGCCGGATCATCCTGTCCCGTGAATTGTCGCTGGAAGAAATCGGCGAAATCCGCGAGCAAGTGCCGGGCATGGAACTGGAAGTGTTCGTCCACGGCGCGCTGTGCATGGCCTACTCCGGCCGCTGCCTGCTCTCGGGTTACATGAACAAGCGCGACGCCAATCAGGGCACCTGCACCAACGCCTGCCGCTGGAAATACTCGGCGCAGGAAGCGACCGAAAACCAGCTCGGCGAAATCGTGCAGACCTTCGAACCGCAACCGACCCTCGGCCTCGGCGCCCCCACCGATCAGGTGTTTCTGTTGCAGGAAGCCAACCGTCCCGGCGAGCTGATGCCGGCATTCGAAGACGAACACGGCACCTACATCATGAATGCCAAGGACCTGCGCGCGGTGCAGCACGTCGAACGCCTGACCCGCATGGGCGTGCACTCGCTGAAGATCGAGGGCCGGACCAAATCGCACTTCTATTGCGCACGCACCACCCAGGTCTATCGCCGCGCCATCGACGATGCGGTGGCCGGTCGCGAATTCGACCGCAGCCTGATGACCGATCTGGAATCCCTCGCCCAGCGCGGCTACACCGAAGGCTTCCTGCGTCGCCATGTGCATGACGAATACCAGAACTACCAGAACGGCAGCTCGGTGTCGGAGCGTCAGCAGTTCGTGGGAGAGCTGACCGGCGAACGCCGGGATCGGTTGGCTGAGGTCAAGGTGAAGAACCGCTTTGCGCTGGGCGATCATCTGGAACTGATGACGCCCAAGGGCAATTTCCATTTTGATCTGCATGAACTGCAGAACCTAAAAGGCGAAGCCATCGACGTGGCGCCGGGGGACGGGCACACGGTTTATCTGCCAATTCCGGATGCGGTGGATTTGCGCTTCGGCTTGTTGATGCGCGATCTCGGCGCTGTTTAAAAGCACCAAAAAAACCCGGCCAATCAGCCGGGTTTTGTTCAGCGCCTGTCATCGGACAGCGGTGTCGGCTCATCAGCCGGCGGTATGTCTTCATCGGACGACGGATCCTTCCAGTCTTCCGGCCGGTCGGCATCGCTCAGCGGGTCGCGCCCGGGCATGACGCCCGGTGGCATCTCGTGACCGGCCAGCGTCGGTTCATCCGTACCGGGGACGTTGCGGGTAGGGTCGGTTGGGGCCGTGCCACCCTGAAACAGCGTATCGTCAGCCATGATTGCACCTCAAAGAATGAGGCCCGGAAGATCCGGGTCGTACTCGTTGGATGTGCCGCCGCACCGGGCGTGCCATCGAACAGACCAGCGGCATTCAGCCCCGGGCCGAAAACCGGTCGCGACTGTTGGTCAGGTGCAGCCACATCGCCGCGCGGGCCGCGTCCGGGTCCTGGCGTTTGATCGCGTTGAGGATCGCCTCATGCTCAAGATTCGCCAGTTGCCCGAGCTTGCTCAAATCCACGGCGCCGCGCTCGGCCGCGTTGACCCGAGTGCGCGGGATCATCGCACTGCCCAGGTGCTGCATGATTTCGGTGAAGCAGACATTGCCGGTGGCTTCGGCAATCAGCAGGTGGAAGCGCCGGTCGGCTTCGACGCAACTGTCGTTGTTGGCCAATAGACGCTGATAGTCGTCCAGCGCCTCGCGCATCTGTATCAGTTGTTGTTCAGTGCGGCGCTGCGCAGCCAATGCCGCCGCTTGCGTCTCCAGCCCCATGCGCAATTCAAGAATGCTGCGCACCCCCAGCGCGGTGTCGACATTCAGTCGCAGCCCCTGCTCTGGCGCGCGTTCGATCACGAACGTGCCGATGCCGTGCCGCGTCTCCACCAGCCCCGACGCCTGCAATTTGGAAATCGCCTCGCGCACCACGGTGCGGCTGACGCCGTGTTCCTGAACGATCGAGTTCTCCGAGGGCAACTTGTCACCGGGCAGCATCTGGCCGAGCAGGATGCTCTGGGTGAGTTTTTCCACCAGATCATGGGCCAGGTTGTGCGCGCGTTTACGAGCGGGAGCGTCGAGGTCTTCTTGCATGGTCGGTTCCGGTGATCGGGGCAAACCGATCGTAGCACTGGAGGCGATGACTTGTATGAGCTCCTATGAATTCAGAGGTTTAACTTGTATGACAACCCTCGATTTTAGCTAGAAAATCTTCCACTGCGCCGAGCAGTCGCCCCACTTGCACTGGAACGGAATGCTCTGCCACGCGTGACAAAACCCCTACAAAAGCCAACAAACACGGCGCATCAAATCTAAAAAAGCATAAAAACCCTTTCCCGTAGACAAATTTGATTGAGCACTCCCGCTTGTAGGACAAAAAAATCTAGTTGTATGATGTCTATCAACAACGCAACACCAGACACACCCCGCATAAAAATAACGAGTGGGAGAAAAACCAAGTGAAATCATCCATTGCCGGGATGAACGAGGGCGCCGATTCCGTGCTGTCCTCCGCCATTGCCAAAGTCAAACGCCACGTCCTGCCGCTGTTCGTCATCATGTTCATCGTCAATTACATTGACCGGGTGAACATCGGTTTCGTCCGCACACACATGGAACACGACCTTGGCATCGGTGCCGCGGCCTACGGTTTCGGTGCCGGGCTGTTCTTCATCGGTTACGCGCTGTTCGAAGTTCCCTCCAACATGCTGCTGCAAAAGGTCGGCGCGCGAATCTGGCTGACCCGCATCATGTTCACCTGGGGCCTGGTGGCCGCCGGCATGGCGCTCATCCAGAACGAAACCCACTTTTACATCCTGCGTTTCCTGCTCGGCGTGGCTGAGGCCGGATTCTTTCCCGGGGTGATCTACTACTTCACCCGCTGGTTGCCGGGGGCCGAACGCGGCAAGGCGATTGCGATTTTCTTGAGCGGTTCGGCCGTGGCCTCGCTGATTTCCGGTCCGCTGTCCGGCCTGCTGCTACAGATCGAAGGTCTGGGCATGCACGGCTGGCAGTGGATGTATTTCATTGAGGGGATGTTCTCGGTCGGCCTGTGCGTATTCGTCTGGTTCTGGCTCGACGCCAAACCTCAAGATGCGAAATGGCTGACCCGCGCCGAGCAGGATGCGCTGGTCAAAGCCATCGACGATGAACAGAAGGCCCGCGAAGCCGCGACCCCGATCCGGCCGTCGCTGGGCAAGCTGCTCAAGGATCGCCAGATCATCCTGTTCTGCCTGATCTACTTCTTCATTCAATTGACCATCTACGCCGCGACGTTCTGGCTGCCGAGCATCATCAAGAAAATGGGCGAGATGAGCGACTTCCAGGTCGGCCTGTTCAACTCGATTCCGTGGCTGCTGTCGATCATCGGCATGTACGCATTCGCCTCGTTCTCGGCGAAGTGGAAACACCAGCAGGCGTGGGTCGCCACTGCATTGCTGATCGCCGCTGCGGGGATGTTCATGTCCACCACCGGCGGGCCGATCTTCGCCTTCGTCGCAATCTGCTTTGCCGCGCTGGGTTTCAAATCCGCGTCTTCGCTGTTCTGGCCGATTCCGCAGGCTTATCTCGACGCACGGATCGCCGCTGCCGTGATCGCGTTGATCAACTCGGTGGGCAACCTCGGCGGCTTCGTCGCCCCCACCACGTTCGGCCTGCTGGAACAACACACCGGTTCGATCCAGGGCGGCCTCTATGGTCTGGCCGCGACCTCGATCATCGCCGCGATCATCGTGTTCGCCGCCCGCATGACACCCAAATCCGCACCCGACGTCGCCGTGGCCGATGCCGCGCCGAAACACGCCTGAATCTGTTTGAAAGGACAACGCCAAATGACCGCACACGACATCGCCAAAGCCCCGATCATCACCGAGATGCAAGTCATCCCGGTGGCCGGCCACGACGGCATGCTGCTCAACCTGAGCGGCGCCCACGGGCCGTTTTTCACCCGCAACATCGTCATCCTCAAGGACAACGCCGGCCATACCGGCGTCGGTGAGGTGCCCGGCGGCGAACGCATCCGCCAGACGTTGGAGGACGCCCGCAGCCTGGTGGTCGGCAGCCCGATCGGCACGTATCAGAAGATCCTCAACCAGGTGCGCCAGACCTTCGCCGACCGCGATGCCGGCGGCCGTGGCCTGCAAACCTTCGACCTGCGCATCACCATTCACGCAGTCACCGGGCTCGAAGCCGCCCTGCTCGACCTGCTTGGCCAGCACCTCGACGTGCCGGTGGCCGCTTTGCTCGGCGAAGGTCAGCAGCGCGACGAAGTGAAGATGCTCGGTTATCTGTTCTACGTGGGCGATCGCCGGGAAACCGACCTCGCCTACCGCAGCGAACCGGATGCCGACAATGACTGGTTCCGCGTGCGTCACGAGAAAGCCATGACCGCCGACGCCGTGGTGCGTCTGGCCGAGGCTGCCCACGCGCGCTATGGCTTCAAGGACTTCAAGCTCAAGGGCGGCGTACTCAGCGGCGATGCTGAAATCGAAGCGGTGACCGCGCTGGCGGAACGCTTCCCCGATGCCCGTATCACCCTCGATCCGAACGGCGCGTGGTCACTGAAAGAAGCGATCCGCCTGTGTCGCGACCAGCATCACGTACTGGCTTATGCCGAAGACCCGTGCGGTGCGGAAAATGGCTATTCGGGCCGCGAAGTGATGGCCGAATTCCGTCGCGCCACCGGGCTGAAAACCGCTACCAACATGATCGCCACCGACTGGCGCGAGATGGGCCATGCGATTCAGTTGCAATCGGTGGACATCCCGCTGGCTGACCCGCATTTCTGGACCATGCAGGGTTCGGTACGCGTGGCGCAGATGTGCCACGAATGGGGCCTGACCTGGGGTTCGCACTCCAACAACCACTTCGACATTTCCCTGGCGATGTTCACCCATGTGGCCGCCGCCGCGCCGGGCGACATCACCGCCATCGACACCCACTGGATCTGGCAGGACGGCCAGCGCCTGACCAAGGCGCCGCTGCAAATCGTTGACGGCTGCGTGCAGGTGCCGAAGAAACCGGGACTGGGCGTCGAACTGGACATGGATCAGGTGGCCAAGGCCCACGAACTCTATAAAGGTATGGGCCTGGGTGCGCGGGATGACAGCGTGGCGATGCAGTTTCTGATTCCGGGCTGGACGTTCGATAACAAGCGTCCCTGCCTGATGCGCTGATCCGGATTCATCGCAACTCCCTGTGGGAGCGAGCTTGCTCGCGATGGCGGAGTATCAGTCGATAAACTTTTCGAATTTGAGGCCGTCTTCGCGAGCAAGCTCGCTCCCACAAGGACTTTCACTAGCCTGAAATTTCCAGCAACCAATGCTTGAACGCCGCCATCGCCGATGTCTCCGGCCGTGACTGCAACCGCGTCAGCCAATAGCTGCCGGTGGTGATTTCGATGGCAAAGGGTTGGCGGATCAGGTCCGCCGCCAGTTGCCGGGCAAACATCAACGGCGGCGCCAGTGCTACCCCACCGCCCTGCAACGCCGCCTCCATCATCGCCAGCGACGAGTCGAACACGATGCTCTGGGGCGGCGCGGCATGGGTCGCCAGACCGGCCGCGTGAAACCATTCCGGCCACTCATCGGTGCGATAAGAACGCAGCAAGCGCTGCTGCAAAAGATCCCCCGGCGTGTGCAGTTGCCGGGCGATTTCCGGCACGCAGAGCACCGACAACGGCGCCTCCAGCAAACGGGTCGCCTCAATACCGTGCCACGCCCCGGCGCCAAACCGGATCGCGTAATCCAGCCCCTCGGCGGCAACGTCCACCCGATTGTTGTTGGTCGACAGCCGCAAATCTATGAGCGGATGTTTCGCCTGAAAATCCGCCAGTCTCGGCAACAACCAACCCACGGCGAAGGTGCCCACCGCGCCGACCGTGAGCATTTCCCGATATTGCCCGCCCGCCAGACGCTCGAGCATCTGCGCGATATGATCGAACGACGTGGTCAGCACCGGCAGCAGGGTTTCGCCCTCGCCGGTCAGCATCAGCCCACGGGGCAGGCGTTTGAACAGGATCACGCCGAGTTGCGCTTCCAGGCTTTTCACCTGATGGCTGACGGCCGCCTGGGTCACGCACAGCTCCACAGCCGCACGGGTGAAGCTCAGGTGGCGCGCAGAAGCTTCAAAGGCGCGTAATGCATTCAAGGGTAATTGAGGTCGAATCATGCCAAGTCCCAAATTTTTCTAATGGCTCGTCCGAGATTTCATCGTTTGTCGATTATCCTCGGACTGCCTAGATTTGCGGCGCTGATCAGCAACCCGATGAAAAAACGCTCGCAGTGTAGCGGGATAACACCATCAACACTCATGGAGAGTGGTTCACGCATGTCTTCGATCAACCTGAACAAACTCAAGTCCTACAGCGCTTTCGGACTTTTCTTCAGCGCCGCCACCTGCCTGGCCGCCCCGCAAACCGACGATCAGCTGCAGGCGCTGGTCAAAGCCACCGTGACCCCGGTCATGCAGCAACAGGATATCGCCGGTCTGGCAGTAGCCGTGACCGTCGATGGCAAGGCGCATTACTTTAACTACGGTGTCGCCGACAAAAGCACCGGGCAAGCGGTGAGTGAAAACACCCTGTTCGAAATCGGCTCGGTGAGCAAAACGTTCACCGCAACCCTCGCCGCCTACGCCCAGGCCAGCGGCAAACTGCAATTCTCCGACAAGGCCAGCCAGCACTGGCCTGAACTGAAAGGCAGCGCCTTCGACCACATCAGCCTGCTGCAACTGGGCACTTACAGCGCCGGGGGCCTGCCACTGCAATTCCCGGACGCCGCGGATTCTTCCGACAAGATGCTCGGCTATTACCAACAGTGGAAACCGACCTTTCCGGCCGGCAGTCATCGCCTGTATTCCAACCCGAGCATCGGCCTGTTCGGCTACCTGGCAGCAAAAAGCCTCGGCCAGCCGTTCAATCAGATCATGACCGAAACCCTGCTGCCAAAACTCGGGCTCAAGCACACCTTCCTGTCGGTGCCCGCGTCTGAAGAAAAGCTCTATGCCCAGGGCTACGACAAGAACAACAAACCCGTTCGAGTCAGCCCCGGCGCCCTCGACTCCGAAGCCTACGGCGTGAAAACCAGCGCCGCCGACCTCCTTCAATACGTCGAAGCCAACCTCAACACCGCTAGACTCGAAGCACCCCTGCAAAAAGCCATCGGCCTCACCCACACCGGCTACTACACCGTCGGCGACATGACCCAGGGCCTGGGCTGGGAACGCTACGCCTACCCGATCAGCCTCGAACGCTTGCTGGATGGCAACTCGACGCCGATGGCCATGGAACCGCACAAGGTCAAATGGCTGAATCCGCCACAGCCTGAGCCGGCGAACGTGCTGCTGAACAAGACGGGTTCCACCGCTGGCTACGGCGCGTATGTCGCGTTCGTACCGTCGAAGAAAGTCGGGATTGTGATTCTGGCGAACCGCAATTACCCGAATGGAGAACGGGTGAAGATTGCGCACAAGATTCTGGGTGAGTTGACCCGGTAATCACGCCATAAAAAACGGGCGACCTGAGAAGGTCGCCCGTTTTTGTTTGAGGGTGTGAAACTAGGCCTGTAGCTTCCAGCCCAGTACATCCATCAGGTCGCAGGAATCGCGCAGAGGGATTGCCAGTACACGGGCGAAATCCTGCAGCAGTAATGCGTCGTGGCCAATGCCGTCGCTCAATGAAAGTGTTTCCAGCAACTGGGTCACGCTGCGCAAGCGGTAGGCAGCGGTGCCGTGGAGTACGTCTACCGGAGCTTCTCGGTCGATCAGGAGGCAGGGAATCTGGCAGTCGATGCCGGTGATGGGAATGTAGCGGGGTTTGGCTGAGTCGGTGGAAATTTCAGGTGATTCGACATCCGTTTTCTTCATGGGTGAAACTCCAATGGGGATTGTTGAGAACGCTACCCATCTCACTTCCACATGAGGGTGGCAGCTGTACGCAGGTGTGGAAGACCGAGCCAATCACCCGAACCCGGCGCACTCGAAAGCGCTCCCGCGTACAGCCACCATAAGGCCGCGATGTTGACATAAAAGATGTCGCCATGCGCTTTACGAGGCGTGGTGAATGAGTCTGCAAAACGGACTTCCACATCCGACCGCTGATTTTGCAGCGGTTTGGAAAGGTTAGCGGCGTGGCTCCCGGAGCACCAGTTCACGAGTATCGCCGTGCGTTGCAGGAAATATCCGATGGATCTGAAGGGTGTTGCGCAGCTTATTCTAGTGGGAGTATGCGGCAACTATTTTCATGGGTGACCGGGCGAAGTGGAGTATCTACACTCATCCGAATCAATCCGTGGCCGGGGATGACATAATGCGCGCCAAAATTTTTAAACCGACTGACCCTCGAAGGGCGTAGTAATGGAAATTTACGAATTCAAGCTCTCGGAAGTCGGGCGATTTACCGATTTGGAATTTACGCTGGCACCTACGCCAATTCGCCCCTCAAACGTAACTGTATTCGTGGGGAATAATGGTGCCGGCAAAACTACCCTTCTAAAATCACTTGCTACCTCACTAAGCTGGTTAGTCGCGAGGATTCGTACCGAGAAAGGTAGTGGCAACCACCTCGCAGAGGAGGACATAAGAAACGGCGCGTCATCAGCTTTGATGATAGTTACTTTGTTCGATGACTCGAAGGTTCGCTCAAACCTTCCCGGTGTTGATCCTGATGACGTTGTATTCACATGGGGCATCGCACGTACGAGACAAGGACGAAAGTCTTCCGTGCACAGCTCTTTAAACAATGTCAGTCGCCTTGCAGAACACTACCGTAACGAACTGACTGCGGATGAAAAAACCTCGCTTCCATTGATCGCCTATTACCCGGTGGAACGCTCTGTTCTCGAAATCCCACTAAAAATCCGCACCAAACACACCTTCGAGCAACTCGACGGTTACGACAACTCGCTCAACCGAGGCGTCGACTTTCGTCGCTTCTTCGAGTGGTTCCGCGAGCGCGAGGACAGCGAAAACGAAACCGGCATTTCCGACACTGCACTAGCCGAAATCTCCATAAAATTCGGCTATGACAGTGATGTTTGGAAAACCCTGTCCAACCTGAAAGCCTCTTCCCGCGACCGCCAGCTAACCGCCGTCCGCTCAGCCATCGCCGCTTTCATGCCCGGTTTCACCAACCTGCGTGTTCAACGCAAACCGCGCCTGCACATGGCCATCGACAAGGACGGCGTTACTTTGAACGTCGCCCAGCTCTCCCAAGGTGAAAAGTCGATGATGGCGCTGGTCGGCGATATCGCCCGTCGTTTGGCAATGATGAACCAGTCGCTGGACAACCCGCTCCACGGCGACGGCATCGTGCTAATCGACGAAGTGGATCTGCACCTTCACCCAAAATGGCAACGCAGCTTGATCCGCCAACTGAGCGAGACCTTCCCCAACTGCCAGTTCGTGCTGACCACCCATTCGCCACTGGTCATCAGCGACGCAAAAGATGTTCTGGTTTACGTACTCAATGACGGTGAACTTCACGAACACAATGGCCTGTACGGCCTCGATGCCAATCAGGTGCTGCTGGAAGTCATGGACACCGATATCCGCAACAGCGACGTTCAAAAACGCTTGAACGCGCTGCTCGAACGCTTGCAGGACGGTGATCTGGAAACAGCACAGAAGCTATTCGCCGAACTGGCAGAAGAACTTCCAGACGGTCATATCGAACTGGCGAAAGCCGCGCTGTTGCTACGCAAGCTGGAGCTGCGCCGTGCGTAAGATCACCAAGGGAATTGAACCGGAACATCTCATCAGGTGGAAGCGAGCCAATGCCACCTCCTCCTACCCGGATCTACCGCACGAAGAGCGGCAATCAATTCGTGCGTCATGCATAGCGGAACAATACGGACTGTGCGCTTATTGCTGTCAGGCCATTTTTGTTGATGACGCCCATAACGAGCATGTTGAAACTCAAAAACGAGCACCAAATCGCACACTGGACTTCACAAATATCGTCGCCAGCTGCCAGCGCAAAAATCAATGCGGCCATTACCGAGGTAAGCGATTACTTGGACTGACACCACTGATGGATGAGTGCGAAACCGAACTGAAGTTTTACTTATCCGGACGAGTGACTGGCAAAACCGAACGTGCGAATTCAACCCTGGAAGTCTTGAATCTCGGCCATACCGAAGAAAGCAATCGCGGACTCATAGGGGCGCGGAAACAGTTGGTTGATCAACTGATCTTTACAGGAGGCATGCAACCCGATGACCTTGAAGATGAAGAGCTTCTGGGCATTCTCCTTGATGACATGCTGACTCCCAAGAATGGCCAACTTGCGGCTTTTTCTCCGGTTCTGGTCAATGTCATCCGTCAGCTCCTGCCCCGATAATCAAAGTATCGCGGTCATTCCGGCAGATAAAAAAATGGCGAACGTTTAAAACGTTCGCCATTTTTATTCAGAGCCTGCCTCAATCAATCATCCGGCATTTCCGGCGGCTTGGCCGGTTTGGTTGGCTTCGTCGGTTTTGTCCCTTTCGCACCCTTGGCCGGCGCCGGTTCTGCAGCGGCCGGGGCCGTGACCACGGTGGAGGTGGTCTCTTTCTCGGCGGCAGGCAGCGCATCAATGGTGTCGAAAATTTTCTTCAGATCGACCGCCGCCGCTTCCTCGCCAGAAGCCGTCAGTTTGGTCTCTCCATCCTTGCCCACCAGGAAGACTTTCGGATACGCCCCCGCGCCCAGCTTCAGCGAGCGCAGCAGCGCCATGGTTTGCTGCTGCTCGAGGCTTTTGCCATCGACCTGACCGCTCATGCTCAGGATGGTGTAGACCTTGATCTTGCGGTCGGCGATGCCTTGTTTGTTGGCCGGGTCGTCCAGCGCTTTTTTCAGGCTGACCCAATAAGAATCGACCGTACTGGAGGCGATCACGATCACCGGGCGGTTGATGCCCTTGTCGACGTCCAGAGGGGAATCGCCGTCGGCGGCGAACAGGGGGCCGGCAATCGCCAGCAAGAGTGTCAGGGTCAGTGACCTGATGAGCATGCGCATCTCCTTTTGATATCCACGCTCTAATGATTGCGCATCGCGGCGATTGTTCCGGGGGCTGCCCGGCAAAAGTGTTTCGCCTTGCCCAAAGCTTAGGTCAGCACCGATTTTGCGCAACCGGTTGGGCGCGATCATGTCGCGCATTTGATTACCTTTTATGACCGCATTAGGGTGGCTGTTCAACCTGTGAAATGGAGTTCAACGCGCATGCACATCGACTACCTCTGCCATCACCCGCAACTGATCGAAGAACTGGCCGAACTCAACTTCAAGGAATGGGGCCAGTACAGCCCCGAAGACACCCTCGCCAGCCGCACCGAACGCATGCGCGCCGCCTGCGGCAAAGGCGCGATCCCCAGCGTGGTGGTGGCGATCGAAGACGGAAAACTGCTCGGCGGTGCGCTGCTGATCGACAGCGACATGGACACCCGTCCGCAACTGACGCCGTGGCTGGCCGGGGTCTACGTAAAGGCAGAACAACGTGGCCGCGGGATCGCCTCGCAACTGGTCAACCGCATCGTCGAGGAAGCTGCCGCACTGGGCGTGCCGCAGTTGTACCTGTACACCGATGCCGCGCAGGCACTGTATGCGCGGCTGGGTTGGGAGGTGCTGGAAGAGATGGAATATGACGGACTGCCGGTGACGGTGATGAAGCGCTCGCTCGATCAGAACGCCAGCTTGTAACCGATCAACACCAGCATCGTCGCCAGGCACGGGCGCAGCAGTTCATCGGAGACGCGGCCGGTCAGGTGGCTGCCGAGCCAGATGCCCGGCAGCGAGCCGATCAACAGGAAGCCCAGCACGCCCCAGTCCATGTTGCCCATGCTCGCGTGGCCGAGGCCGGCGACCAGGGTCAGAGGTACGGCGTGGGCGATTTCGGTGCCGACCAGGCGGCGGGTCGGCAGCAGCGGATAAAGGATGAACAGCGCGACGGTGCCGAGGGCGCCGGCGCCGATAGACGTCAGGGCAACCATGGTGCCGAGGATCAGACCGGTGATCACGGTCATGACATTCAGGCGCGCGCCGCTGGGGTTGTAGTTGCCGCCGGCACGTTTGTGGGCGAATTCCAGCAGACGCTTCTTGAACAGAATCGCCAGCGCCGTGGCGAACAGCACGAAGCCCAGGGCCTGCTTGATGATGGCGTTCATCGCGTCCGGCGCGGTGTGCAGCGTGCTGAGGAACCACAAGGTCATCGCCACCGCCGGGACACTGCCCAGGGTCAGCCAGCCAGTGATGGCCCAGTCGATGTTCTTGTTCTTCCTGTGGACCAGCACGCCGCTGGATTTGGTGATGGCCGCGTACAGCAGATCCGTGCCCACTGCCGTGGCCGGATTGATGCCGAACCATAGCAGGATCGGCGTCATCAACGAACCGCCGCCGACACCGGTCATGCCGACGATGAACCCCACGACCAGCCCGGCAATCACCAGGCCGAAATTTGCCAATTCCATTAAGACGTCCAGACAAACCACAGGAAAAATCCGGCCCGCAGGATAACCAGTTTTCTTATAACGCCCTATATCGATAGGATCTATCGTTATGCCATTTCATCAGCATCAGTGCTGTCGTCGGCCCGGTTTGAAACTGTGAGTGCTGTTCAGCCAGACCGTCGCCAGCGCGATCAGCGACAGGATCAGCAACGCCCACGGAAACGACATCGCCCCTGCCCGGTCCAGCAGCAAACCACCGAACAATCCGCCGCCGGCAATCGCCACGTTCCAGGAAGTGGTGAGCATCGCCTGCACCACATCCACATGTTCTCCGGCGGAGTCCGCTGCAGCCGTCAGCAGCAACGTCGCCGAGCCACCGAACGACAGGCCCCACACCGCCATGCATGCATAAATCAGCCAAGGCGACGGCGCGACCAATGCCAGCACCAGCGCGGTCACGGCAAATATCGCGAGGCTGATCAGCGCCAACCCGCGCAACCAGCGATCCACCAGCAGACCGATGATCCAGATCCCCAGCAACGAACACAGGCCGAAGACCAGCAGCACCAGGTCGACCCGCTCGCCGAGACCTGCCTGCGTCAGAAACGGCGCGATGTAGGTGTAGAGAATGTTATGACCAAGCATCCAGGTCAGCACCACGAACAGCACCGGACGCACGCCAGGCAAACGCAGCGACTGCATCAATGGCAAACGCTCGGCGCGGGCCTGACCCGGACGATCCGGCACCGCGAGAACGATCCACGCCGCCAGTACCAGCGCCAGTGCCGACATGATCCCGAACGACGCGCGCCAGCCGATCACATTGCCCAGCCAGGTGCCCGCCGGCGTGCCCAGCGACAACGCCACCGGCGTGCCAAGCATGGCAATCGCCAGCGCCCGGCCCTGTTGATGCACCGGCACGATTCCGCGCGCGTAACCGGCCATGATCCCCCACGACAGCCCTGCTGCCATCCCTGCCAGAAACCGCGAGACCAGGGTCAAACCGTAATGACTGGAGAACGTGGTGATGGTGTTGAACAGCAGAAACCCGCCGACCGTCATCAGCAGCACACGCTTGCGCCCCCAGCCACGGGTGGCGACCGTCAGCGGAATCGCCGCGACAATCGAGCCCAGCGCATACAGCGTCACCAATTGCCCGGCCAGCACTTCGCTGACGTTGAGGCCGGCGCCGATCTGTGGCAACAAACCGGCCGGCAGGGTTTCGGTGAGGATAGCGATGAAGCCGGTCATGGCAAACGCCAAGAGTGCGGCGTAGGGCAGTTTTTCGGTGCGGGTGGCACGTTCCAGGCGGGTGAATTCGGCGCTTGCGGGGTCGGTCATGACAGGTGCAGCTCCCTTTGAGTCAAATCGGACGACAGATTGTATACAAACATTATCGTCCGCCACTCTACCCGACCTGGCTCACTGCACGGGCAGAAAATTCAAAAACAACAGGCTCTGGGCGTAATTCAGGCCGATGCGCCGGTAGCGCTCGTCGAGCATCTGGGTCAGCAGATCCAGGCGCGCCACGACTTTGCCGAACTCCGTGGCGAAGCTCAGGTTGCTGCCCTCCTCGGAAATCTCGTTGGAAAACAGCAACGGCTGGCCTTCCTTGTTCTGCCGCTGGGCGAGGATCCACGTGGCTTTCTCGATGTTGCGCGCGGCGTTGTTGACGAAGGTCGGGTTGATCGCATCGGTCATGTAGAACTCGGTGCGATTGCCGTGGGCGGTGACCAGCATGCTGCCGATCGCATAGATGAACGCGCCGACCCGGTCGCCGAGAAATTCAGGGCTCATGGCATAGCTCAGCGCGGCCAGGTCTTTTTTGCCGCCCAGCGTCGGCAATGGTTGTTGCTGCTCGATAGCCAGTCGCACCTGCTTGACCGCCGTGCGGATGTCGAGGAAGCCGGATTTGCGCAGCTCGTCCGGATTGCGCAAGTACAACTTGCCCATCAAGCGATAGAGGCTGTCGAGGTTGTCGCGCATCGCCAGCGTGGCCATGCGGTCGACGCTGGTCTGGAGAAATTCCTGAGGCCTGCCCTCGCGCATCTGGGTGATGAAATTGTTGCCGTCCTGATGGCTGCAACCGCCGAGCAACAGCGTCGACAGAAAGGCCAGCAGCAGGCACGGGCGATGAATGAATGCAGCGATGGGGTGCAAAACTCTCGGCATGAATTCTTTGACGGACACGTTCCTGTGCGGCGGAAGTCACCGCACCCTGGCCATGGATAGAGCCGGGGATTTCGCAAAAGTGCAGTGCCGGCGTGGATTCCCGACCTTCGGCGCTAACCGCTCAAGCCATTAAGTCCGACTTTATTTTTGCATTAATCGTTTCATCCGCTATAAATCTTCACGCAATCATTAATTAGCATGACTATTAAGAGATTTTAAAAACAACAACAAAAAGGAAGGTCAACCATGCTTCAATCCCGACACTCACTCTGCGGCCTCGGACTGTCCCTGATGATCGCCACCCTCTCCGCTCAGGCCGCCGGCCTGACCAGCGAACACAAAGCCTTCGGCAAGACAAATGACGGCACGCCCGTCGAGCAATACATCCTGCGCAACAGCCACGGCATGCAGGCCACGGTCATCACCTACGGCGCGACCTTGCAGGCGCTGCAGGTGCCGGACAAACACGGCAAGCTCGACGACATCGTCCTCGGCTTCGACGATGTGCAGGGTTACCAGAAAGGCACCGCGTACTTCGGCGCGACCATCGGCCGCTTCGGCAATCGCCTGGCCGACGGCGCCTTCGAACTCGACGGCAAGCGCTATCAAGTACCGCAGAACGACAAGACCAACGCCTTGCACGGCGGCACTCAGGGCTTCGACAAGAAGGTCTGGAAGGCGAAGGAAACCAAGGATCAGGATTCGGTCGGCGTGACTCTGACCTACCTGTCGGCGGATGGTGAAATGGGTTTCCCCGGCAACCTCACCACCGAAGTGACCTATCGCCTCACCGACAGCAACGAGCTGCGAATCGACTACAAGGCCAGCACCGACAAACCGACGGTGCTCAACCTGACCAACCACAGCTACTTCAACCTCGCCGGCGCCGGCAATGGCGACATCCTCAAGCAAGTCGCCACCCTGCACGCCAGCCATTACACCCCGGTCACCGCCAAGCTGATCCCGACCGGCGAACTGGCGCCCGTGGCCGGCACGCCGATGGACTTCACCAAGC
The DNA here is from genome assembly GCF_058796615.1 of Pseudomonas sp. GW823-FHT04A03. Classification (NCBI taxonomy): domain Bacteria; kingdom Pseudomonadati; phylum Pseudomonadota; class Gammaproteobacteria; order Pseudomonadales; family Pseudomonadaceae; genus Pseudomonas; species Pseudomonas sp. GW823-FHT04A03. Next base: position 162,670 of record NZ_JBXAIV010000007.1, on the reverse strand, counting down.
CCACCGCCATCGGCCAGCACATCAAGGCCGATCACCCGCAGTTGAAATTCGCCGAAGAAAAACACGGTGGCTTCGATTTCAACTGGGCGCTGGACACCAAGGGTGACGTCAGCAAACTCGCCGCCGAGGTCAGCGACCCGCAATCGGGCCGGCATTTGCAGCTGTTCACCAACGAACCGGGCGTGCAGTTCTACACCAGCAACTTCCTCGACGGCACGGTCAAGGGCAAGGGTGGCAAGGTCTATCCGCACTGGGGCGCGTTCACCCTGGAGACCCAGCACTACCCGGACTCGCCGAACCAGCCGGACTTCCCGAGCACCCGCCTCGATCCCGGCCAGACCTACACACAGAGCGTGGTGTTGAAGTTCTCCGCCAAGTAAGCACCTGACCTCCTTTCTGGAACCGGACGGAACCCGTGGGCTATCCTGCTGCCCACCCAAGGTATCGACCGTTTCAGAAAGGAGGTTTGAATGCGTACCCTCGAATTGGCTGGCGTGCAGGTTCCGGTGATCGGCCAGGGCACCTGGCGCATGGGCGAAGACCGCTCGGCGCACAAGCGTGAAGTGGCCGCCCTGCGCAGCGGCATCGAGCTGGGCATGACCCTGATCGACACCGCCGAAATGTACGCCGAGGGCGGTGCCGAAAGCGTGGTCGGCGAAGCCATCGCCGGCCTGCGCGATCAAGTGTTTCTGGTGAGCAAGGTCTACCCGCACAACGCCAGCCGCAAAGGCATTCCCCAGGCTTGCGAGCGCAGTCTGCGCCGGCTCGACACCGATTACATCGATCTCTATCTGCTGCATTGGCGCGGCCAGTATCCGCTGGAAGAAACCGTCGAAGCCTTCGAACGTCTGCGCGAGGACGGCAAGATCGGTCGCTGGGGCGTGTCGAACTTCGACGTCGACGATCTTGAGGAACTGTCGAATTCGGCCTGCGCGACCAATCAGGTGCTGTACAACCTGGAGGAACGCGGCATCGAATTCGACCTGCTGCCGTGGTGCCAACAGCAGCGCATGCCGTTGATGGCGTACTGCCCGATCGGCCAGGGCGGCGCCATGCTTGCCGAGCCGGTGCTGAAACAGATTGCCGCTCGTCACGGCGTGACCCCGGCACAGGTTTCGCTGGCGTGGATTCTGCGTCAGGATGGGGTGATTGCGATTCCCAAGGCCGTGCGCCCGGAACACGTGCAGCTCAATGCACAAGCGGCGCAGCTGCAACTCGAGGCCGGGGATCTGGCGGCGCTGGACCAGGCGTTTCACGCGCCACAACGCAAGCAGCGGCTGGCCATGGTCTGAGCCACCGCCGACTGACAGAGGGCTTCGCCATGAGAAGCACTGATCAGGACGATCCATTCAACCTGCAACGCTTCGTGCTCGCCCAGGACCCGGTGTTCGAACGGGTCCAGCGCGAGCTCGGCGAGGGTCACAAGCGCAGCCACTGGATGTGGTTTGTGTTCCCGCAGTTCGCCGGGCTCGGGGGCAGCGAGATGTCGCGGCGGTTCGCGATCAGCTCGGCCGGTGAGGCCAAGGCCTATCTTGCCCATGAGCTGCTTGGCGCCCGACTGCGGACCTGCACGCAGCTTGTGCTTAACGTACAGCAGCGTTCGATTGCCGAGATCTTCGGCCATCCGGACGACCTGAAATTCCACTCATCGATGACTCTGTTCGCCCAATTCGCTGACGACGACAGCCTCTGGCATCAGGCGCTGGAGCGTTATTTCCACGGCATTCAGGACGAATGGACCCTTCAACTGCTGGACTCAAAACAGGCCCAGTTGCCCCCCGATCAGGGTTGAGAAATCGTCGTCGACAAACGGCAGGATCGCATCCGCCACCGGTTGCAGCTGGCGGGTGATGTAGTGGTCGTAGTCGATGGCTGCGCGGCGCACTTCCAGTGGCTCGGGGCCGGCCAGGGTGATGATGTAGCTGATCCAGCCGCCGTTCTGATACTGGCGCGGGCGACCGTGTTGCGCGTTGTAATCGTCTGCCAGCCGTGCGGCGCGCACGTGGGGCGGCACGTTGCGTTCGTAGTCATCGAGGGTGCGGCGCAGGCGCTTGCGGTAGACCAGTCGCTCGTCGAACTCGCCGGCCAACGTTTTGCGCACGTACTCGCGCACGTAATCCTGATACGGCTTGCGCTGGAAGATCCGCTCGTACAGCTCCTGCTGGAATTGCCGGGCCAGCAGCGACCAGTCGGTGCGCACGGTTTCCAGGCCTTTGTAGACCATTTCTTCGCTGCCGTCGGAGCGGGTCACCAGACCGGCGTAGCGCTTTTTGCTGCCCTCTTCCGCGCCACGGATGGTCGGCATCAGGAAGCGTTTGTAGTGGGTTTCGAACTGCAATTCGAGGGCGCTTTCCAGCCCGTACTGCTCACGCACATGCTCGCGCCACCAGTCGTTGACGTGCGCAACCAGCGCCCGGCCGATGGTCGCCGCCTCTTCCTGACCGTGGGGGCGACGCAGCCAGACGAATGTCGAGTCGGTATCGCCATAAATCACCGCGTGGCCCTGGGCTTCGATCAACTGTCGAGTGCGCAGCATGATTTCGTGGCCGCGCAGAGTGATCGATGACGCCAGGCGCGTATCGAAAAACCGGCAACCACTGGAACCGAGCACGCCGTAGAAAGCGTTCATGATGATCTTCAGCGCCTGGGACAGCGGCGCGTTGTGTTCGCGCTTGGCGGTCTCGCGACCCTCGGCGACCCGGGCGACGATGGACGGCAGGCAATGCCGGGTGCGGGAGAAACGAGCGCCGCGAAAACCCGGCACCGAGTCGCTGTCATCCGGATGTTGCAAGCCTTCGATCAACCCCACCGGGTCGATCAGGAAGGTGCGGATGATCGACGGATAAAGGCTTTTGTAGTCGAGCACCAGCACCGATTCGTACAGCCCCGGTTGCGAGTCCATGACAAACCCGCCGGGGCTGGCCTGCGGTGGATTGGTGCCAAGGTTCGGCGCCACAAAACCCTGACGGTGCATCAACGGCATGTACAAATGAGTGAACGCCGCCACCGAGCCGCCGCTGCGATCCGCCGGCAGACCGGTGACGCTGGCGCGCTCCAGCAAAAACTTCAGCAACTCGGTTTTGGCGAAGATCCGCGTGACCAGTTCGCAGTCCTTGAGGTTGTACTTGGCCAGCGCCGGTTTGTCCTCGGCGAACATGCGGTTGATCTCGTCCATGCGCTGGTACGGATTGTCGATGGACTTGCCCTCGCCGAGCAGGGTCTGGGCGACGTTTTCCAGACTGAACGAAGGAAAGCTCCAGGTCGCCGAACGCAGGGACTCGATGCCATCGATGATCAGCCGCCCCGCCGCTGCCGCGAAGTAATGATTACGGCTGCCGTGTTCGCGCCACTGCATTTCCTCGCCGCCACGCCCGAGCTTGAGCGGCACGCCGAGGCGCCGGGCGTGTTCGTGGAGGATGCGCAGGTCGAACTGCACGAGGTTCCAGCCGATGATCGCGTCGGGGTCGTGGCGGGCGAACCAGTCATTGAGCTTCTTCAGGATCAGGGTGCGCGATTCGCAGTACTCAAGGTCGAAATCGACAATGCTGTGATCGCCGTTCGGCGCACCGAGCATATACACCTGCCGTTCGCCGCAGCCTTCCAGCGCGATGGAATACAGCTCGCCCTGCTCGGTGGTTTCGATATCCAGCGAGACCAGCCGCAGTTGCGGTCGATAGTCGGGCGCAGGCTTGAGGTGCGCGTCGAGCAGCAAACCGTCGGCATCGGGCGTACCGCTGAACCAGACGGGCGCGGTGATGAAACGCTCCATCAGGTAACGCTCGGGCGGTCGCACATCGGCTTCGTAGACATCGACACTGTGGCGGTTGAGCGCGGTTTCCAGGCGCATCAACTGGCCGTGCTGCTGGCAATACAGACCGAGCACCGGGCGATGCTCGAAATCCTGCAGGGCCAGGGGGCGCAGCTCGACGTTCTTTTCGTCCGCCAGCACCCGCTCGGCCTGCTCGCGCTGCGCCGCCGGGATGAACGCCACCGACGGCTGATGCGGCAGGCGCACACGGCGCGGCCCGGCGTCGGTCGCCAGCCAGAACTCGACTTCGGTGCCGGCCGGGGTGTCGCGCCAATGCCGGGTCAGGACGAAGCCCTGCTGTAAATCCACCACTGCGACCTCAAGAATTGATTCAGACGGGCATTCTACGCGGCATTACCGAAACCCGTGACAAAGGCCTCGCCACGAAAAACCCCGTCAAATGACGTTTTTTGCGTGTTATCTGCCGTTTTGCGGCCTTGCTCTGTACGCCTGCGTCTACGATGCTTGGAGAACAACGACAACACCTGAGTAACCGCCATGAAAACCGTCGCCCAGCTGCTCAAGCTCAAAGATCAGAAAAATCAGGAAGTGCACCAGATCAAACCCGATCACATGGTGCTCGAAGCGCTGATGAAAATGGCCGAGAAGAACGTCGGCGCCTTGCTCGTGGTGGAAGACGACAAAGTGGTGGGCATCATCAGCGAGCGCGATTACGCGCGCAAACTGGTGCTGCACGGGCGCTCCTCGGTGGGCACGCCGGTGCGCGACATCATGGTGGCGAACGTGATCACCGTGGACACCCACCAGACCGTCGACACTTGCCTTGGCATCATGTCCGACAAACGCCTGCGCCACTTGCCCGTGGTGGAGGACGGCAAACTGATCGGCCTGCTGTCGATCGGCGACCTGGTCAAGGAAGCGATTGCCGAACAGGCCGAGCTGATCAAACAGCTGGAGCAGTACATTCGCGGGGAATAGTCCCAGACTTCACACGACCCCCTGTGGGAGCGAGCTTGCTCGCGATAGCGGTGTATCAGGTAAAAAGTATCTGCCTGACAGACCGCCATCGCGAGCAAGCTCGCTCCCACAGTTGTTTGTTCAAGCAGGCCAATGCCGCGCAAAGACCGGCGCCAGCACCGGGTGCCGGTCGATGCGTTGCAGCCACGCATGGAAACCGGGTCGGGCCTGGCGCAAGTGTTCGCGGGCACCGGCCCAGCGCGTGACCACCGCCGCCAGCACGTCCAGCGCCCCCGGCGTTTCATCGTCCAGGTACAGCTCGGCGGAGAACTGGTCGGCAAACACCTCCCAGGTCCAGTGCAGTCGTTCCCGCGCACCCGCCATCAGATTCTGCCGCGAGGCCTCGTCCGGCATCACCAGCCAGCGCTCGGGGTAATCAATGACGCCGATGGCCGCGTAGCAATTGCTGACGATGTACACCAGCCCGCGAATCGCCTGATCCCGGTCAGCGCCCTTGGCAGGCAACAGACCGGATTGCGGGAAGCTCAGCCCCAGATGAATCAGGATCGCCGCACTTTCGGTGATTGCACTGCCGTCCGGCAGTTGCAGGGTCGGGATCTGTTTGAGCGGATTGAGCCGCGCCAGCTCCTGCGCCGCTTCCGCGCTGGCCTCGATATCGATGAAGCGGTAAGCCACCTGGCACAGCTCCAGCGCCGCCTCGATGGCCGCCGCCCCTGAATTGCGATGTCCGTAGAGCTGATACATATCCCCTCCTCCACTGCGAAAGGCATCCTGCCTGGCCCTATTTATAGCTGTTGTATCGAATTTGGCACGGATTGCGCATTCATCGGCAGCTTGCGAATCCCTGATTTCGCAAAACAGCGCTGGCGGTGCCCATCCCGCACCAAGAGCAATCAGCGAACGCTATCCGCGTTCTTGTAAGGTGCGATACCGAACCAAAAGTTCGCGTATCCGAGCTGGCAACAAGGAGTTCACCGCGTGAATCTTCATCTGCTGCGCCACACTCTTCTCTCCGTGCCCCTGTACCTGCGCCGTGTTCGTCCTGCGAACAGTCCGTGCATTCCCTTTATTACCTGAACGCCTGCACTATTTATTTTTTAAATAGCACGCAAGAAGTCGTTGCGTGCGCGCTGCATTAATGAATGCAACAACACATTGTTCGACAATAACTTCCAGACAGCACACCGCTACAACTTTTGCTGTTCGGCGTTAATGTCCGAAGCGCACCAAAACTGCACTTTCAATCATTATCTCGATCAGCCGGAACAACCGACTTTACTTGGACAAGAACAAGGAACATCGCCTGTGACCCGCTAAAACACTGACCCGCACCAAATCAGTCCGCCACGCACCATCACGCGTCCTGGCCGACACGAGAACAGCCGCTCTATCTCGCTGAACAGCGCGATACCGCGCCAGGGCTGTCTCGCCCTTGAAAAAGCCCTGAAAACAGGGCCGTCGGGAGGTTATGCGCCCATGAAAACCGGCGTGCTTGATAAAACTTATATAAATGCGACATACGTATCATCCGTGAAATAACCACTACACATTTGTTTACTGTTTGGCACAGCGGTTGCTATTGCATCCAGCATGAGGGCAAGAGCGATGTTCGCCACTCAATTGCACACTCACTTATAAAAGAACAGCCACGGACCGGATCAATGAACCATCGAAGTCGGCATTACTGAAGCAACAAGCTGCACAAGCCTTGCTCAATAGATAGTTTAACTATCGGCTTCTGCACACCTGTATGAAAGTTGCGACTACTCACTCGAACAACGCCTTGTTGTTCGAACGGCACCTTATTGCCCTTCATCCACCCGAGGGAGCTTTAATGAACGATGCGGTAAAGCACAGAACGCCGCCGGGGCCAGTACCGAACGCAGCGCTTGCGTCGGTGGCGGGTCGGCCCGTCTACAAGGCCAACACTTCTCAGCCCGGCGGCCTGAACAAACAGCAGATGCTGTTGCTGGTGGCATTGTCGGCGTTGATACACGGCGGCGCCTGGTGGTTTTTCCAGCAGGCGCGGGCCGAACCGCTGCCCACGCCACCGGAAATTCCGGAAATGACCGTCGAGCTCACCAGCCCGACACCGCCGGCCCCGCCGACACCGGAGCCGCCGCCCCCACCACCGCCACCGCCCGAACCGGAACAACCGGTGGAAGACGAGGACGCGGTCAAGCCGCCGCCCAAACCGGTGGAGAAACCCAAGCCGATCGAAAAACCGAAACCGGTCGAGAAACCCAAACCGGTGAAAAAGGCCGAGCCGCCGAAAGCGCCGCCCGCCCCTGCGCAACCGGCAGCGCCTGCCGCTCCGGCCACCCCGAGTGCGCCGCCGGCACCTGCGGCGGCGCCGGGCCCGGTGAAAGAGTCGGCGGCGATTTCCGGCCTCGCCAGCCTCGGCAACCCGCCGCCGGAATACCCGTCGCTGGCCCTGCGGCGCAACTGGGAAGGCAGCGTGGTGCTGCGGATTCAGGTGCTGGCCAACGGTCGCGCCGGCTCAGTGACGGTGACCAAGTCCAGCGGCAAGCCGCAACTGGATGACGCAGCGGTCGCGGCGGTGAAGGCCTGGAAGTTCATCCCGGCCAAACGCGGCGACACACCGATCGACGGCTTCGCCACCCAGACCATCGATTTCAAATTGCCGCAATGACGGCGCGACAACCGAACTCACAACCGATTAACGCAAGCGAGGTGTAGCCATGAACGATTCTTTGTCTTCGATGATTGTCCCCGGCGTGCTCTGGGGGCTGGTGCTGTTTTCCGTGGTCAGCTGGGCGATCCTGCTGGTCAAGTCGGCGCAGTACCTGCGCCAGAAAACCCAGAACCGACAGTTCAGCAAAGCCTTCTGGGGCGCGCCGGACCTGCTCACCGCCGCCGAACACGCCAGCCAGTACCCGGGCTCGCTGGCGCGGATCGCCAGCAGCGGTTTCGAAGCCTTGCTGGTGGAAGAATCCCCGCGCACCACCCAGCAACTGGCGCACACCATCAACCGTTCCGACCGACTGGAACGCAACCTGCGCCAGCAGATCCAGAAGGAACGCCGCTCGCTGGAAAACGGCCAGGCGATCCTCGCCAGTATCGGCAGCACCGCGCCGTTCATTGGCCTGTTCGGCACCGTGTGGGGAATCATGGAAGCCCTGCAAAGCATCGGCGCCAGCGGTTCGGCCAGCCTGGAAACCGTGGCCGGGCCCATCGGCCACGCGCTGATCGCCACCGGCGTGGGGATTGCCGTCGCGGTGCCGGCGGTGCTGATTTACAACTTCTTCCTGCGGCGCCTGAAGTTGGCCTCGGCAGACATGGATGACTTCGCCCACGACTTCGACGCCCTCGCCTCGCGCAGCGCGTTTTCCATCAGCCGCCAGGCCATCGCCAAATCCACGGCCGCCGTGCGGGAGGCCAGCTGATGTCCTTTTCCACTCAAGACAGCGATGAAGTGCTCAGCGAAATGAACGTCACGCCGCTGGTGGACGTGATGCTCGTGCTGCTGGTGGTGTTCATCGTCACCGCGCCGCTGATGACCAACGCGATCAAGGTCAACCTGCCAAAAACCGACGCCGTCGCCCCTGCCGAAAAGAAGGATCCGGTGGTGGTCAGCGTCGATCAGGACGGCAAGTTCTTCCTGGCCAAGACCGAGCTGGCGCCGGAGTCACTGGAGGCCAGCCTCAAGGAGGTCAAGGCCAAGGATGCCGAAGTACGCGTGCAGCTGCAGGCCGACTCCGCCGTGAATTACGGCCAGGTCGCCAAAGCCATGGCGTCCATCGAGCGCTCGGGCATCACCAGAATATCGGTGATGACCACCCGCTGACGGCGGTGCCGGGCGCGCAGTGAGGGACGCGCCCGCCACCGTTCGTTGAATCCCGTCGCAATCGGCCGACCGAAAAAACGCCGCGCGTCTTCGGAGGGGATCGGCTTGCTTGAAGAAAGTGGTTTTCGCGGCGCGGCACCACCGTGCTCCGTGCAAAGAGGGCTCACAAGGCCATTTCGATAAACGTCTAACAAAGTCGGAAACAACCATGCTGATGAACACTCCACGCTTCACGCTCAAACCCTTGGTGGCGACGATTTCCCGCCACCGTTTCGTTCCGTTGTACCTGGTGGCCATGGGGATGGGCGCCGGGGTTCAGGCTGCCGAGGACGACAACAGCGTCCCGGCCGCTACTGCGGTGGTCGCGCCGACCACGCAACTGCAACGGGTCGAAGTGACCGGTTCGGCGATCCGTCGGGTCGACGCGGAAACGGCGGTGCCGATCACCGTGCTCAAGGCCGAAGAGCTGCGCAAACAGGGCGTGACCACCACCGCCGAACTGGTGCAGCGCATCACCGGCAGCCAGTCGATCAACAACAGCGCAGGCTCGGTTGGCGCGGCCACCGGCGGAGCATCGTTCGCCGACATGCGCGGCATCGGCGCGAACAAGACGCTGGTGCTGCTCAACGGTCGCCGACTGGCGAACAACGCCCTGTCGGGCACCAACTCGGCCGGTGGCGCGGTGGATCTGAACATGATCCCGTTTGCCGCGATCGAGCGCGTGGAGGTGCTGCGCGACGGCGCCTCGGCCCTGTACGGCACCGACGCCATCGGTGGCGTGATCAACTTCATCACCAAAAAATCCATGACCGACGGCCAGCTCACCCTCGGCGGCGAAACCCCGACCCACAGCGGCGGCGGTGCGACCAAGGACATGAGCGCCAGCTGGGGTTACGGCGACCTGGAGCAGGACCGCTTCAACGTGCTCGGCGTGTTCAACTACAACAAGCAGCAGAACCTCGACGCCAACGACCGCTCCTTCGCCCGCGACTACGTGCCCGGCCGTGGCCTGGACCAGACCTCCGGCACTGCGTTCCCCGGCAACTACAGCCAGAACGGCAACGCCACCAACCCGCTGGCCAACAGCAATTGCAACGGCCCCAACCTGGTGGCCCGCGACGGCCTCTGCCGCTTCAGCACCCGCGAGTACATCGACCTGGTGCCGCAGACCGAGAAGACTTCGTTCTTCGGCAAGACCACCGGCAAACTGGCCGACGACCACAACGTCAACCTCGAATACTTCTGGTCGCGCAATAACAACGCCACCGCCGTCGGCCCGGCGCCATTGACCGGCCTGAGCCTGGATTCGTCCTCGCCCTACTACCCCGGCAACGGCATCACCCCGGCGCCCACCGGTTTCGCCCTCGACCCGACGCAACCGGTGGACGTGAACTGGCGCGAAACCGCCGCCGGCCCGCGCGAATCGAAAGACCAGAACACCAGCCAGCGCTTTTTGCTGAGCTTCGACGGTCTGGTCGGCGGCTGGGACTACAACGTCGGCGCCTCGTACAACCAGAACAAGATCGTCTCCAGCGTCACCAGCGGCTACGTCAGCGATCAGGCGATGATCGACGGTCTGGCCAGCGGCCTGCTCAACCCGTTCGGCCCGCAGACCAGCGCCGGTCAGCAGTACATCGATCAGGCGATGTACCACGGCGCCTATTCCACGGCGGTGGGTCGGGTTGCCGGTTTCGACGGGCGGATCAGCCGCGAGATCGGCGACTGGTTCGGTGCCGGCCCGTCGGGTCTGGCGCTGGGCGGCGAGTACCGCAAAGAGAAATTCCACCAGGACTTCGAGTCATTCGCCGGCGACATCCAGAGTCTGGGCATCGACCCGGCCGGCAGTGTCGAGGGCGATCGCAGCGTGAAAGCCGCCTACGCGGAAATCAACGTGCCTGTGCTCGACAGCCTGGAATTGTCCGCCGCCGTGCGTCACGACAAATACAGCGACTTCGGCAGCACCACCAACCCGAAATATTCGTTCCGTTATCAGCCGCTCAAGGAACTGGTGGTGCGCGGCGCCTACAGCGAAGGCTTCCGCGCGCCGTCGCTGTATGAGTTGTATTCGCCGCGCAGCATCACCTTCACCCAGGGCTACTACAACGACCCGGTGCTGTGTACCGGCGGCGTGGTGCAACCGGGCGGCAACGGCGGACGCGATTGCGGTCAGCAGTTCCTCAACCAGATCGGCGGCAACGAAGACCTGGCCCCGGAGAAGGCGCGCAACGTGACGCTGGGCTTCGTCTATCAGCCGGTCAGCAATCTGTCCGTGGGCCTGGATTTCTGGTGGATTCACATCTCCAACCAGATCCAGCCGTTCCCGGAATCCACCGTGTTCGATCAGGCCGGAAGCTACCCCGACCGCTTCGTACGCAACGCCGACGGCACGCTCAACTACATCGTCACCGGCAACGCCAACCTCGGCATCGTCGAAACCAACGGCGTCGATGTGTCGCTCGACTATCGCTTCCCGAACACGCCGTACGGTCAATTCGGTCTGGGCCTGCAAGGCACTTATGTCGACGAGTACGACTTCCAGAGCACCATCAAGGGCCCGTTCACCGACAAGGTCGGCGACTTCAAGGGCGACGGTGTGATTGCCCGCTGGAAACACAACCTGACCGGTTCCTGGACCTTCGGCGCCGCCCGCGCGGCGCTGACCAACCGCTTCACCACCGGCTACAACGACTACGACCGCGAGACCAACGCGCGGGTCGCGTCTTACTCGGTGTGGGACCTGTCGGCCGGCTACACCTTCGACAAGGTGCTGGACGTGGATGCCGGGGTGAAGAACCTGTTCGACCGCGATCCGCCGTTCTCCAACCAGGCCTACAACTTCCAGAGCGGTTATGACCCGCGCTACACCGATCCGCTGGGCCGCACGCTGTTTGCGCGCATGACGTACCACTTCTGAGTCCCGGTCGGGGCCGCGCAAGACTCCGGCCGGCCCCTTCCCCTTGCGAATTCGCATCCCGCAGCGGCCAGCCGCCGCTTCGGGTTTTTCCGGCTCAGAGGAACGACTTCATGACATTCATGCGCAACATGGCCGGCCTGCTGCTCGGCAGCGCGCTGCTGTGCAACGCGGCATCTGCGCTGGCCGGCGGCAGCTACGCGATGACGGTGTACGGCGAGGCGCCGAAATACCCCGCCGGTTTCCAGCACTTCGACTTCGTCAATCCCGACGCCCCCAAGGGTGGCTCGCTCAGCCGCGCTTCGATGGAGATCGGTCAGTACAACTACATCACTCCGTACGCCGATCAGGGCATTTCCGTGGTGCAGGTCAACGACTGGGTGTATTCGCCGCTGGCGTTCCGCTCGCTGGACGAGCCCTACACCGTCTACGGTCTGGTGGCGCAATCCATGGAGCGCGATCCCGGCGGTCTGTGGGTGCGTTTCAACCTGAATCCCAAGGCGCGTTTCGCCGACGGCACACCGATTACCGCCGAGGACGTGCGCTACACCTTCGAGCTGTTGATGACCAAGGGCAGCCTGAGTTATCGCCAGCAATACGCCGATGTGCAGGACGTGCTGATCGAAGACCCGCGACAGATTCGCTTCACCTTCAAGAACAACCTCAATCGCACCCTGTCGCTGGATCTGGCGTCGCTGCGGCCGGTGCCCGAACACTGGTGGAAAACCCGCGACTTCGCCAACGGCGGCGGCTTCGAACCGCCGCTGGGCAGCGGCCCGTACCGGGTGAGCAAGGTCGACGCGGGCCGCAGCATCGGTTTCCAGCGCGATCCGGATTGGTGGGGCAAAGACTTGCCGGTCAGTCGCGGGATGTACAACTTCGACAGCCTGACCGTGAATTTCTACGGCGACACCGACGTCGCCCGACAACTGCTGCAGGCAGGGGCGTTCGACTACAACCGCGAGTTTTCTTCGTCCGGCTACGTGGTCGGCTACGACAGCCCGGCCCTGCGTGACGGTCGCCTGCAACAGGCGATTCTCGCCCCGGACAAACCGACCAGCGCCCAGGGGTTTGTGTTCAATCTGCAGAACCCGCTGTTCAAGGATCGCCGCGTGCGTCAGGCGCTGAGCCTGCTGTGGGATTTCGAGTGGACCAACAAGCAGATGATGCGCGGCTTCTACGTGCGCCAGAACAGCTACTGGCCGAAGAGTGAAATGGCCGCCACCGCCCTGCCCGACGCCGGGGAACTGGCGATCCTCGAACCGCTGCGCGGACAGATTCCGGACGAGGTTTTCAGCCGGGTCTATCAGGCGCCGAAAACCGATGGCAGCGGCTACATCCGCGACAAGCAGTTGCAGGCCCTGAAGTTGTTGGCCGAGGCCGGATGGACGCCGAAAAACAATCGGCTGGTGAACGCCGCCGGCGAGCCATTCGAATTCACCTTCCTCGACGGCCAGGGCGGCTTCGACCGCATGCTGCTGCCGTACAAACGCACCCTGGCGCAGATCGGCATCACCCTCAATCTTCGACGCATCGATTCGGCGCAGTACATCAACCGGCTCAACGCCCGGGACTACGACATGATCGTCACCAGTTTCCCGCGCAGCGGCGATCCGATCGTCTCGCCGGGCCGCGAGTTGTACAGCCTGTATGCCTCGCAAAGCGCGACCCAGGTCGGCAGCTCCAATTCGATGGTGCTGGCCGACCCTGCGGTGGACCGGCTGATCGACGGCCTGGTGCAGGCCAATACCCGCGACGCCATGGTGCGTTACGCCCGCGCCCTCGACCGGGTGCTGCAATGGGGTGACTACATGATTCCCAACTACTACTCCAAAGGCACGCCGACGGTGTATCAGAACCGCTTCGGCAGGCCGCCGGTGCAGCCGATCTACAGCGAAGGCCTCGATACCTGGTGGGAGGTCTCGGCCAAGCCGCTGACCAATCAGCAGATGAGTGCCCTGCACCAACTCGCGGAGGGTCAGTGACATGTGGCGTTATCTGAGTCGACGTCTGTTGCTGATCATTCCGACGCTGCTGTGCATTCTGGTGGTCAACTTCGTCATCGTGCAGGCCGCGCCCGGCGGCCCGGTGGAACAGGCCATCGCCCGCCTGCAAGGCTTCGGCGGGCACAGCATGGGCGGCGCCAGCGAGGTCACCGCGATCGGCGGTGCCGGGCGCAGCAGCCGTGGCCTGGACCCGGCGCTGATCGAAGAGATCAAGCACCACTACGGTTTCGACCGACCGATGCACGAACGCCTGTGGCTGATGCTCAAGAACTACGCGCAACTGGACTTGGGCAGCAGTTTCTTTCGCGGTGCGAAGGTGACGGATCTGATCGTGCAGAAGCTGCCGGTGTCGTTGTCACTCGGCCTGTGGGCGACCTTGATCACCTACCTGATTTCGATCCCGCTGGGGATCCGCAAGGCGATCAAAAACGGCAGCGCATTCGATGTCTGGAGCAGCACGGCGATCATCGTCGGTTACGCGATGCCGGCGTTTCTGTTCGCGATCCTGTTGATCGTGGTGTTCGCCGGGGGAAGCTACGTCAACTGGTTTCCGGTGCAGGGCCTGGTCTCGGACAACTTCGACAGCCTGAGCCTGTGGGGCAAGATCGGCGACTACCTCTGGCACCTGGTGTTGCCGGTGACGGCGCTGGTGATCGGCGGTTTTGCGACGCTGACGATCCTGACCAAAAACAGCTTCCTCAACGAGATCAGCCGCCAGTACGTGATCACCGCGCGCGCCAAGGGCCTGACCGAAAGACGCGTGCTCTACGGCCATGTGTTTCGCAACGCGATGCTGCTGGTGGTAGCGGGTGTGCCGTCGGCATTGATCGAGGTGTTTTTCGCCGGCTCGCTGCTGATCGAAACCATCTTCAACCTCGACGGCCTCGGGCGCATGAGCTACGAAGCGGCGGTGTCACGGGACTATCCGGTGGTGTTCGGCACGCTGTTTCTGTTCACCCTGTTCGGCCTGTTGATCAAGCTGATCGGCGACCTCTGCTACACCCTGCTCGACCCGCGCATCGACTTCTCGGCGAGGACTGCCTGATGTTCACACTCTCCCCTCTGGGCCGGCGGCGCATTGCGCAATTCAAGGCCAACCGGCGCGGGCGCTGGTCGCTGTGGCTGTTCATCGGGCTGTGCCTGATCTGCCTCGGCGGCGAACTGATCGCCAACGACAAGCCGCTGGTGATCCGCTACCACAACGCCTTTTACTTCCCGATCCTCAGCGAGTATCAGGAAACCGATTTCGGCGGCGAACTGCCTTTCCAGCCGGATTACGCCAGCAGTTACGTACACAAACTGATCGAGGATCAGGGCGGCTGGATGTTGTTCCCGCCGATCCCGTTCAGCTACGACACGGTCAATTACGACCTCACGGAACCGGCACCCAGTCCGCCGTCCTCCAGCAACTGGCTGGGCACCGACGATCAGGCCCGGGACGTGTTGGCGCGGGTGATTTTCGGCACGCGGATTTCGATTCTGTTCGCGCTGATCCTCACCGCCGTCAGTGCGCTGGTCGGCATCGTCGCCGGAGCGTTGCAGGGTTATTACGGCGGCTGGGTCGACTTGCTCGGGCAACGGGTGCTGGAGATCTGGTCAGGGCTGCCGGTGCTGTACCTGCTGATCATTTTGTCCGGGTTCGTCTCGCCGAGTTTCTGGTGGCTGCTGGGGATCATGGCGCTGTTTTCCTGGCTGGCACTGGTGGACGTGGTGCGCGCCGAGTTCCTGCGCGGGCGCAGCCTGGAATACGTCAAGGCCGCGCGGGCCCTGGGCCTGACGGACAGCGAGCTGATGCGCCGGCACATTCTGCCCAACGCCATGACCTCCACCCTGACCTACCTGCCGTTCATTCTGACCGGCGCCATCGCCACCCTCACCGCACTGGATTTTCTCGGCTTCGGCATGCCCGCCGGCACCGCGTCGCTGGGGGAACTGATCGGCCAGGCCAAGCGCAATCTGCAAGCGCCCTGGCTGGGGCTGACGGCGTTTTTTGCCCTGGCGCTGATTCTCTCCCTGCTGGTGTTTATCGGCGAAGCCTGCCGTGACGCGTTCGATCCGCGATCCTGATCCCCGGAGCTGAAATGACCGACAACCTGATTGAAATCCGCGACCTGCGCGTCGCCTTCGCCGGGCACGAAGTGGTGCACGGCGTGAACCTCGACATCCGCCGTGGCGAGTGCCTGGCACTGGTCGGCGAATCCGGCTCGGGCAAGTCGGTGACGGCCCATTCGATCCTGCGTTTGCTGCCGGCCAGGACCGTCAGCAGCACGGGCAGCATCCGCTACAGAGGCGTGGACTTGCTGCATGCCAGCGAACAACAGATGCGCGGCTTGCGCGGCAATCGCATCGCGATGATTTTCCAGGAGCCGATGACCTCGCTGAACCCGCTGCACACGGTGGAAAAACAGATCAGCGAAGTGCTGGAGATCCACAAGGGGCTCAAGGGTCGCGCCGCACGCCAGCGCACGCTGGAGCTGCTGGAACTGGTGGGCATTCGCCAACCGTTACAGCGCTTGAAGGCCTATCCGCACCAGCTCTCGGGCGGTCAGCGGCAACGGGTGATGATCGCCATGGCGCTGGCCAACGAACCGGAACTGCTGATTGCCGATGAGCCGACCACGGCGCTGGACGTGACCGTACAACAGAAGATTCTCGAGCTGCTGATCGAGTTGCAAAAACGCCTCGGCATGTCGTTGTTGCTGATCAGTCATGACCTCAATCTGGTGCGGCGCATCGCCCAACGGGTGTGCGTGATGCGCCACGGGGAAATCGTCGAACAGGCCGACTGCGAAACGCTGTTCCGCACGCCGCAGCATCCCTACAGCCGCCTGCTGATCGAGGCGGAACCGTCGGGCGCACCGGTGCCGAGCCGCTACGATCACAACCTGCTGGAGGTGGATGATCTGAAAGTCTGGTTCCCGCTACCCAAGGCGTTGTTCAGCCGCACCCAGGAATACATCAAGGCCGTGGACGGCGTGAGTTTTCGGCTGCAACGGGGCAAGACCCTGGGCATTGTCGGCGAGTCCGGCTCGGGCAAGTCGACGCTGGGCCAGGCGATTCTGCGGCTGGTGGAATCCGAGGGCGACATTCGCTTCGGCAACAAGCAACTGAGCCTGCTCAATCAGCGCTTGATGCGTCCGTTGCGCCGGCAGATCCAGGTGGTGTTCCAGGACCCGTTCGGCAGCCTCAGCCCACGGATGTCGGTACAGCAGATCATCGCCGAAGGCCTGCTGACCCACGGCATCGGCACCGCCGAGGATCGTGAGGCGGCGGTGATCCGCGTGCTGGAGGAAGTCGGCCTCGACCCGCAGAGCCGGCATCGTTATCCCCACGAATTCTCCGGCGGCCAGCGCCAGCGCATTTCCATCGCCCGGGCGCTGGTGCTGGAACCGGCGCTGATTTTGCTCGACGAGCCGACCTCGGCGCTGGATCGCACGGTGCAGAAACAGGTGGTGGAATTATTGCGGCAGTTGCAGATCCGCCATGGTTTGACGTACCTGTTCATCAGTCATGACCTGGCGGTGGTGCATGCGCTGGCGCACGACTTGATGGTGATCAAGGATGGCAAGGTGGTGGAACAGGGAGCCTCGCGCCAGATTTTCGCGGCGCCGCAGCATGCCTACACCCAGGCGTTGCTGAAAGCCTCCGGCCTGAAGCCTGACAAAGAACCCTGTGGGAGCGAGCTTGCTCCGGGCGGCGATCCGACGAAGGCGTCGGATCAGTCAGCATTTATGTGGCTGACACACCGTATTCGCGAGCAAGCTCGCTCCCACAGGGGGTAATCGATGGGGTTTGAAGTTTATTTACCGGCCACTGCATCCAATCGCCTCCGTCACGGGTAGTCCCTGTAACAGCCCTCTTTCGGCTGTCAGCGGTTTACCATTTTCGGAGAAACACTGATGAACATCACCCAACTGATTGGCCTCACCGGTTTGCTCGCCGTCGCCTCGACAAGCTTTGCCCAAAGCAGTTATCCCGACGCGATCAAGGTGCCGGACGGCCACAAGATCGCGATGGAAACCACCGGGGTCGGCGAGATCACCTACGAATGCCGGGACAAGGCCAACGTCGCCGGCCAGACCGAGTGGGTGTTCGTCGGCCCGAAAGCGGTGCTCAACGATCGCAGCGGCAAACAGGTCGGCACCTACTTCGGCCCGCCCGCCACCTGGCAGGCGCAGGACGGTTCGAAAGTCACCGGCACGCAACTGGCCGTTGCGCCATCGAGCCCAGGAAACCTGCCCTATCAACTGGTCAAGGCCAACCCCGCCGAAGGCAAAGGCGCGATGAGCGGCGTGAGCTACATCCAGCGCGTCGCGCTCAAGGGCGGCGTGGCGCCGGGCAGCGAATGCACGGCGGCGAACAAGGGCAAACAGGAAGTGGTGAAGTACCAGGCCGACTACATTTTCTGGGCGGCGAACTGAACCCGGCTGGACGTTTGCTCGATGCTTGCTAGATTGCAGGACATGCCATTGCCCGAAACCGCGTTCGATTACGAAGCCCGCCTCGCCGCCTGTGCCCGCGGCGAGCGCGGGGCCCTGCGCGAATTGTATGTGCAGGAAAGTCCGCGGCTGCTGGGTGTGGCCCGGCGTCTGGTGCGTGACACTGCGCTGGCCGAAGACATCGTTCACGACGCGTTCATAAAGATCTGGGCCGGCGCGGCGGGTTTCGATCCGGCGCGCGGTTCGGCCCGGGGCTGGATGTTCAGCGTGACCCGGCATCTGGCGCTGAATCTGTTGCGCGATCACGGCCGGGAAACGCCGCTCAATGACAGCAACGAATCTCCCGCGATTGATGACGGCTTCGATGCGCTCGCGCAATCGACCCGCATCCATCGCTGCCTGCATCAACTGGAACCGCAACGCCGCCGCTGCATCCTTCACGCCTACGTCGACGGTTACAGCCACGCGCAGATCGCCCAACGCCTCGACACGCCGCTGGGCACCGTCAAAGCCTGGATCAAGCGCAGCCTCAATGCGTTGCGGGAGTGCATGGGATGACCACCGAATCGGCGCAGGAACGCGATGAACTGGCCAGCGAATACGTGCTCGGCACCCTCTCGGCCCAAGAGCGCGCCGAAGTGCAACGACGTTTGCCCAACGAGCCCGAGCTGCAAGCGGCCGTGGATGCCTGGGAGCGGCGTCTGCTGGAACTGACCGACCTCGCCCCGGCGCATCAGCCCTCGTCGCAGCTGTGGCAACGCATCGAACGCAGTGTCGGGCAACTCACCCATAAGGTGGCGCCCGAGACTTCATGGTGGAACCGCCTGTCGCTGTGGCGCGGCTTGAGCGCTGCCGGGCTGGCCGCGACCTTGTTGCTGGGCTCGATCCTGCTAACTCAAACCACACCGAAACCGAGCTTTATGGTGGTGCTGGTCGCCCCGCAGGACAAGGCGCCGGGCTGGGTGATCCAGGCCAGCAGTCCACGGGAGATTCAGTTGATACCGCTGGGCGTGGTCGAAGTGCCGGCCGACAAGGCGCTGGAGTTCTGGACCAAAGCCGACGGCTGGCAAGGGCCAGTGTCGCTGGGGCTGGTCAAGCCGGGGCAGGCGCTGTCGATCCCGCTGGACAAGCTGCCGCCGCTGCAACCGAACCAATTATTCGAGCTGACGCTGGAAGGCGTCAACGGTTCACCGATCGGCAAACCCACCGGGCCGATCCAGGCGATTGGCCGCGCAGTGAAGGTGTTGTGACAAACCATCATCGGCGTCGATGTTCACCATCACGTCAATGAAGTTCTCTTAAAAAATCCCGGGCGTAACATCGGCTCCATACCAAACAAACAACACCCCCGGAGCACAAAATCATGAAACGCCAAGTCATCCTCAGCATTGCCCTTTCGGTTCTGGCCTTCAACGCATTTGCCGCCAAACCGGCCCACACCATGATCGCCGAAGGTGGCTCGGATCGTCTGATCGAACGCCGCGTTGCCGAAGGTGGTTCGGATCGTCTGATCGAACGTCGCGTTGCCGAAGGTGGTTCGGATCGTCTGATCGAACGTCGCGTTGCCGAAGGTGGTTCGGATCGTCTGATCGAACG
>NZ_JBXAIV010000007.1:0-143063 GCF_058796615.1 Pseudomonas sp. GW823-FHT04A03 | reverse complement strand
CGCGTTGCCGAAGGTGGTTCGGATCGTCTGATCGAACGTCGCGTTGCCGAAGGTGGTTCGGATCGTCTGATCGAACGCCGCGTTGCCGAAGGTGGCTCGGATCGTCTGATCGAACGCCGCGTTGCTGAAGGTGGTTCGGATCGTCTGATTGAACGTCGCGTTGCTGAAGGTGGTTCGGATCGTCTGATTGAACGTCGCGTTGCCTGAATGAATGGCTTGACCGCAGCAACCCAGAAAAAACCCGGCTCCCGTCAGCCGGGTTTTTTTATACCTTTCTGATCGTCCTCAGCCCTTGGCCATGCAGCGCCGATAGCGCTCGTCGACCCGTTTGGCAAACCACGCCGTGGTCAGTTTGCGGGTGATCTTCGGGCTCTGCAGCACAATGCCCGGCAACACCGCACGGGGCAGTGACTTGCCTTCCGCACGCTCCGCCAGCTCGAAAACCCGTTGATACAGTTTGGTCTCCTCGAACGCCAGGCTATCGCCTTTCTCCAGTTGATCGCGGATCACCGGATTGCGCATGCCCAGGGATTTGCCGAGGGCGCGCACCGCCAGTTCCGTGCTGCCCGGCATGATCGCGCCCGGGCGGATCAGGTCGCCATCCAGCGCCAGCGGAATCCCCGACGCCCGGCTGACCGCGTTCTGAAACGCCGCATTGCGACTGGCGTACCAGCCGGCATTGAAGTCGGCGAAGCGGTACAGCGGCTCGCGGTAACTCACCGGATAACCCAGCAAATGGGCGATACCGAAGTACATGCCGCCGCGACGGGTGAACACTTCATGGCGAATCGTCCCGTCCACCGGGTACGGATAGTCCCTGGCATGCTTCTCGGCGAACTCGATGCTGACCTGCATCGGCCCGCCGGTGTGCACCGGGTTGAAACCGCTGAACAGCGTACGGCCCATCGGCACCGAGCCGATGAAGTCGTCAAAAATCGCGCTCAATTCCTTTTCGCTGCGGGCGGCGCTCAGGCGTTCGCTGTAGGTTTTGCCGTTGGGCGAGCGCACCTGCAAGGCACCGCTGACCAACAGGCTCGGGATATGCACCTTGGCGGCGCGGCGGTCGATTTCGTCACGGGCGATCTTGCCCAGGCCAGGCACCGGCGGATCAACCTGGAAAGTGGATTCCTGCTCGGTGACGGCCAGCACCGAACACAGATTCTGAGTGGTCGGGCTGATGCCCTGGGCGGCGAACGCGGCGTAGATGTCAGTGGCCCAGCCTTGGCGATCGGCGGTTTTTGCCGGGAGCAAGCGCACGATCTGCGCCTTGACCTCGGCGGGCGGGCGCGGCGCCGGTTCTTCGCTGCGTTGACCGGCGCAACCGGCCAGCACCAGCAGCGCGGCGAGGCTGACGAATAATCGAGGGGTGTGCATAACGCTTCATCCAGTCCGTTGAGCCGGGTTAACCCTACGCTCAATCGCAGGGTGCAGGATAGGACTGCGGGCCGGCGGCACTGTTCCATCGTCCCGTTTGGCAGGCCGACTGGCCGCCCTCGCCGTCTGATCCATACTTGCTGCTGCACACTCATTGGCTAGTCCCGGATCAGGACACGCGAGGAGGACAGACCATGAACCGCAGTGATGTTCTGATCATCGGCGCAGGCCCCACCGGACTGGTGCTGGCCCTGTGGCTGAGCAAACTGGGCGTGCGCGTGCGCATCATCGACAAGACCTCCGCGCCGGGCACCACGTCGCGGGCGCTGGCGGTGCAGGCGCGCACCCTTGAGCTGTACCGGCAACTGGATCTGGCCGACGCCGTGGTGCGCAACGGTCACCGGGTGGCCGCGGCGAATTTCTGGGTCAAGGGCAAACCCGTGGCGCAACTGCCGCTGAACCGGATCGGCGAAGGCCTGACGCCCTATGCCTTTCTGGAAATGTACCCGCAGGACGAACACGAGCGGCTGTTGATCGACCGCCTCGAAGACTACGACGTAACCATCGAGCGCAACACGACGCTTGAGAGTTTCACGGAAAACGGCGACGGCCTCACCGCGCATTTGCGCCTGCCGGATGGCGAGCAGGAAATCTGCCAGGCCTGCTATCTGGCCGGGTGCGACGGCGCCCGTTCGGTTGTGCGCAAAACCCTCGACACCGGTTTTCCCGGTGGCACTTATCAGCAGATTTTCTATGTCGCGGATGTGCAGGCCAGCGGCCCGGCGCTCAACGGCGAGTTGCATCTGGATCTGGATGAGGCGGACTTTCTGGCGGTGTTCCCGCTGGCCGGCGAAGGCCGTGCGCGGTTGATCGGCACCGTGCGTGATGAGCGCGCGGATCGCGCCGAAACCCTGGAATTTTCCGATGTCAGCAATCGCGCCATCGAGCATCTGAACGTGCACATCGAAGACGTCAACTGGTTCTCGACCTACCGCGTGCATCACCGGGTGGCGGATCACTTTCGCAAGGGCCGGGCGTTTCTGCTCGGCGATGCGGCGCACGTACACAGCCCGGCTGGCGGTCAGGGCATGAACACCGGCATCGGTGATGCGATCAATCTGGCGTGGAAACTCGCGGCAGTGCTCGGCGGCGCGGCCACGCCAAAACTGCTCGACAGCTACGAAACCGAACGCATCGCCTTTGCCCGGCGACTGGTGTCGACCACCGACAAGGTCTTCAGCTTCGTCACCGCCGAAGGCCGTATGGCCGACCTGTTGCGCACGCGGCTGGCGCCATTCCTGATTCCGAAAATGGCCTCCTTCGAGACCAGCCGCGAATTCCTGTTTCGCACCGTCTCGCAAATTACCGTCAACTATCGGGGCATGACGTTGAGCGATGGCGTGGCCGGGCACGTCCACGGCGGCGACCGCTTGCCGTGGGCCCATGATGGCGAGGGGGATAATTACGAGCCGTTGCGCCATCCGTGCTGGCAGGTGCATGTGTACGGCGACACCAGCGACGAGATGATCGCCTGGTGCAATGAACATCACTTGCCGCTGCACGTGTTCGACTGGCGCCCGGCGTTTGAAACGGCGGGACTGGGGCGCAACGGCTTTTACCTGCTGCGCCCGGATACCTACGTGGCGATTGCCGACAACAGCGCGGATCCGAAAGTGATCGAACGTTACTTCCGTGACCACGGGATCCGGCCGTTTTTCAATTGCCCCTGAAGGATCAGATCCCGGCCAGGGCCAGGTCCATCGCAAAGTAGGTGAAGATCAGGTCCGCACCCGCGCGCTTGATCGCACCGAGGCTTTCGCGCACCACGCGATCTTCGTCGATGGCTCCGGCCTGGGCGCCGAACTTGATCATCGCGTACTCGCCGCTGACCTGATACGCCGCCAGCGGCAGGGTCGAGGCTTCGCGGATGTCGCGGATGATGTCCAGGTACGCGCCGGCCGGTTTGACCATCAGCGCATCGGCGCCTTCCTGCTCGTCGAGCAGCGATTCGCGCAGGGCTTCGCGGCGGTTCATCGGGTTCATCTGATAGCTTTTACGATCGCCTTTCAGCGCACTGCCACCAGCCTCGCGGAACGGGCCGTAGAGCGCCGAGGCGAATTTGGTCGAGTAGGCCATGATCGGAATCTGCGTGAAGCCGGCATCGTCCAGTGCCCGGCGAATCGCCCGCACCTGACCGTCCATCGCTGCCGACGGCGCGATCACGTCGGCACCGGCACGCGCTGCCGCCACCGCTTGTTTGCCGAGGTTGATCAGGGTCTGGTCGTTGTCGACTTCATGGTTGTGCATCACGCCGCAATGGCCGTGGTCGGTGTACTCGCAGAAGCAGGTGTCGGACATCACGATCATTTCCGGCACAGCGTCCTTGGCGATCCGCGACATGCGCGACACCAGGCCGTTTTCGCGCCAGGTGTCGCTGCCGTTGGCGTCCAGGTGATGGGACACACCGAAGGTCATCACCGACTTGATCCCGGCACGGGCATAACGCTCGATTTCGCCGGCCAGTTTGCGCTCGGGAATACGCATCACGCCGGGCATGCTCTTGATCGGCACGAAGTCGTCGATCTCTTCTTCGACGAAGATCGGCAGCACCAGATCGTTGAGGGAAAATTCGGTTTCCTGGAACAGGCTGCGCAGGCTCGCATTGCGGCGCAGACGGCGTGGACGTGCTTCGGGGAACTGACTGGACATGGGGCCTTTCCTGAAAACAGCGGATGAGACGAAAGTCGTAGGGGGCGAAGCTTATGCCTTGCGGGGGACGGGGTACAAACCTGGATCAATCAACAGTGCATTACCGGGCACGCAACAATCTGCGCACCCGGCTGCAACCGGGTCAGGAAGGGATGGTCAAGCCGCGCACAACCGCCGGCCGCGCCAGGAAGCGCTCCAGCACCCGGGTGACGTTCGGGAAGTTGTTGATGCCGACCAGATCGCCCGCCTCGTAGAAGCCGATCAGGTTGCGCACCCACGGGAACGTGGCGATGTCGGCGATGGTGTAGCGCTCGCCCATGATCCAGTCGCGCCCTTCCAGGCGGGTGTTCAGCACGCTGAGCAGGCGTTTGCTTTCGTCGACGTAGCGGTCACGGGGACGCTTGTCTTCGTAATCCTTGCCGGCGAATTTGTTGAAGAAACCGAGCTGGCCGAACATCGGGCCGATACCGCCCATCTGGAACATCAGCCACTGAATGGTTTCGTAGCGCAGCGCGCCTTCCTGGGCCAGCAACTGGCCGCTCTTGTCGGCGAGGTAGATCAGGATCGCGCCGGACTCGAACAACGGCAGCGGTTTGTCCTCGGGGCCATGGGGGTCGAGGATCGCCGGAATCTTGTTGTTCGGGTTCAACGACAGGAACTCGGGGGACATCTGGTCGTTGGTGTCGAAGCCCACGCGATGCGGCTCGTAGGGCAGGCCGATCTCTTCGAGCATGATCGAGACCTTGACGCCGTTGGGGGTCGGCAGGGAATAAAGCTGAATCCAGTCAGGGTACTGCGCCGGCCATTTCTGGGTGATCGGGAACGCGGACAGATCGGTCATGTGTAGCATCCAGTCACAAAATGAAAGGCCTGAGCATAATCCACGATCAGCGCTCTGGCTCGGGTTCTTTACGCCTCCCTGCGCAGGCTTACTTAAATCCGCAACATCCTGTGGTTAACCTTCCCTCCATCCGCACAGGCTGAACGGTAAAGTGCGGCGCACTCAAGCGGATCGAACCAAATGGGCCTCAGGGGGCTCCAAGCAAGCCATTGATGACAGGGAAAACACCCGGCGTCCAAGCACCGGTGTAGAGGTTTGTCAGCCTTAACCGAACAGACTGAAGAACCCTTATCCCATGACGAACTGGATGAAAGTCGCCAAACGTTTCAAACACCGCGCCTATGTGGCCCTGCCCACCCTGCTGGCGGTCAGTGCGCTGTTCCTGTCGCTGGAATCCAGCGAAAGCCGCGCGCAACCAGTGGACGGCACCCAGACCCTGGTGTTCCTGCGCCACGCAGAGAAACCGGCCGGCGGTCTCGGCCAGCTCAACTGCCAGGGACTGAACCGGGCCATCGACCTGTCGACCCTGCTACCGGAGAAATTCGGCAAGGCCGACTATGTGTTCGCCGCCAACCCGACGCGCAATGTCGAGGAAGGCGAACTGGACAACTCCTACAGCTACATCCGCCCGCTGATGACCATCAGCCCGGCCGCAATCAAGCTCGGCCTGCCGGTGAACATCGAGTTCTCGGCCAATGACACCAGCGATTTGGCCCGCGAGCTGATCGAAGACAAGTACCACAACTCGACCATCTACACCGCGTGGTCCCATGGCTACCTGCCGGAACTGATCAACAAGGTCGCGGGCAAGGCGGTCGGCGAGAAGCAGAAGATCACCGAGGATTGGGAATCCAGCGATTACGACTCGCTGTATGTGCTGACCCTGACCTGGCACAACGGCAAAGCCAGCCTGCAGAGCCACAGCTACAAACAGGGACTGGATAACGGGCAGGAAAGCTGTCCGACCTGAGTTTGCCCGGGGCCCGCTCGGGCCCCGTCAGGCCTTGGGTTTGTCGCGTTGACGCAGGTACTCGATAACGGCCTGCCGCTCCCCGGCAAACTCGATCCGCCCGCCCTTCTTCTCGCGCTGAAAAACATACATCGGGTCGTAATACTCGCGCAGCAAACCCTCGATCCACGCGCGGTGCAAATCCACCGCCCCGCTTCGGCCCTGCTCCGCCAGCGCCTCTTCCATCAACACCCGCATGCGTCGATGGCGCTCGCCCCCCAGGCGCTTGTGCACATTGTCGAGGCTATCCAGCAATCGCTCGGAAAACCGTCCGAAGCCTTCTTCCCCATGCACTGCCTGAAACTCGGCGGACAAATCCACCACGTAATCGCGCAGGATTCGCTCGACGCGCTGCTCGAAACGATCTTCCAGCCAGACCATCGGGTATTGCTGCATGCCCTGATACAGCGACAGCGGTAGCGCGCAGCTGCCCACCACCCGGCTCTCATCCTCCAGCACAAACTGATCGATGCCGGCGGCACGTTTTTTCAGGAAGTCGATGGCCAGCCGGTTCTCGAAATCGATGTTCGACGGCTGACCGGTCGCGCGCTTGCCGAAACTGGAGCCCCGGTGGTTGGCATGGCCTTCCAGATCCACGCTGTTGCGCAGTTGCACCAGCACTTCGGTCTTGCCGGTGCCGGTCATGCCGCCCAGCAACACGAAATCACACTCGGCCTGGGCCGATTCGAGGGTGTCGATCAGAAATCCCCGCAGCGCCTTGTAACCACCGCCGATACGCGGGTAGTCGATGCCGGCTTCTGTCTTGAGCCACTGCTGGACGATCTGCGAACGCAGGCCGCCACGAAAGCAATACAGAAACCCCTCGGGATGCGCCCGGGCAAACGCCGCCCAGGCCTGGAGCCGTTCGGCCTTCACCGCGCCGGACACCAATTGATGGCCCAGTTCGATGGCGGCCTGCTGACCGTAATGCTTGTAGCAAGTGCCGACCCGCTGGCGCTCGATGTCGTTCATCAGCGGCAGATTGAGCGCACCGGGAAACGCGCCCTTGTGAAATTCGACTGGCGCACGGGCGTCCATCAGCGGCCGGTCGTTGAGGAAGATGTCGCGATAGTCGGTGAAGTCGACGGCCATCAATTCACCTCGACGGCGGTGCCCTGTCGCCCGATCAGCTCACCGATCGGTTCAAGAGAGAGGCCGAGTTCGGCAGCGACGGCGAGAAACTCGGTATTGCCTTCGGGGGTGACGGCCACCAGCAGCCCGCCGCTGGTCTGCGGGTCGCACAGCACGCGTTTGTGCAATTCCTGCACCCGCCCGACGCGGCCCGAATAACTGTCGAAATTACGCAGGGTGCCGCCCGGCACGCAGCCCTGTTCGAGGTAATACTCGACGCTCGCCAGACGCGGCACCCGGTCGTAAAAAATGCGCGCCGTCAGGTGACTGCCGTCGGCCATTTCCACCAGATGCCCGAGCAGCCCGAATCCGGTGACGTCGGTCATCGCGGTGACCCCGGCCAGTTTGCCGAAACGGCTGCCGGGCTTGTTCAGCGTACACATCCAGTCCCGGGCCACGCCAATGTCGTCGGGGCGCAGCTTGCCCTTCTTCTCGGCGGTGGTGAGGATGCCGATGCCCAACGGTTTGGTCAGGTACAGCAGGCAACCGGCGGTGGCGGTGTCGTTGCGTTTCATGAAGCGTTTTTCCACCAGCCCGGTGACGGCCAGGCCGAAGATCGGCTCCGGCACATCGATCGAATGCCCGCCGGCCAGTGGAATCCCCGCCGCATCGCACACCGCGCGCCCGCCGCGAATCACGTCTCGCGCCACTTCCGGCGCCAGCACGTTGACCGGCCAGCCGAGGATCGCAATCGCCATCAACGGATCGCCGCCCATGGCGTAGATGTCGCTGATGGCATTAGTGGCGGCGATCCGGCCGAAGTCGAACGGGTCGTCGACGATCGGCATGAAGAAGTCCGTGGTCGAGACCACCCCGCGCTCGGCATCGATTTCATACACCGCCGCATCATCGCGCGACGCGTTGCCGACCCACAGTTTCGGATCAAGGTTCTGCGCCCCGCTGCCGGCCAGAATCACCTCCAGCACCTTGGGCGAAATCTTGCAGCCACAACCGGCGCCGTGGCTGTATTGGGTCAGACGGATGGGATCGGTCATGGGGCGGTCTCCGAGAGGCAGTGGGAGGGATTTTAGCAGAGGGGTCGGCGGGCAAAAAAAAGCCGCCCTTGCGGGCGGCTGAAGTGCTTCGCTCCTGAATCAGAACCCAAGGCTGAAGCTGATGGTCATCGCATGGTCGTTGCTCTCGTTCGACAGCTGCCCTGAATAGCCGATACCGAGTTTGCCGGTCGGGCTGATCTGGAAGTCCACGCCTGCTTCGACCACCGCGCTGTCCTTGGCAATCGGCACGCCCTGGGTGTTGAACGAGGCGCCGCCGTCGATGAAGGTCAGGTCGGCGTCGGGCTTGGTGTCGCCGAAGGCATGCCGCCAGCCGAGGGCCGCGCGCGGGGTGAACTGCCCGCCGTTGGCCAGGGTGATGACCTTGCCGGCGCGCACGCCCAGGGTCGAGAAGGTGATGTCCTGATCGGACTCGGCGCGCAGGCGCCCTACTCCGCCTTTCTCCTTGGCCTTGTCGCTGTCGTAGTTGACGTACGCCAGGCCGGCGAACGGTTCCAGGGCTATCCCGGCCGCTTCGATGGCATAGCCGACTTCACCGAACACCTGAGCGCTACGAGCGTCGTAATTGGCCTTCAACCGATCGTTGTAGGCGCCGACGCTGACATCGCGTTTGGTTTCGATGTCGTGCCAGCTGTACGCCGCACCAAGGCGCACTGCCAAGGCATCGAATTGCGAGTTGAGGTACGCCGCCAGGTGGTAGCTCTCGACCGTGGCATTCGAACGACGATCATGGGCGTCCAGATCGCTGCGGGTATAGCCGGCAGCCATGCCGACGCGCCATTGGTCATCGAGCTGCTTGTCGGTGCCGAGCATGAAGCCGCTCAGGTTGCGATCCAGTTTCGCACTGTTGCTGTCACCGTCCGACTCGCCCCAGGCGCCAAGTGCGCGGGCCCAGCCGACCATTTCGCCGTGGCAGCCGTTGCTGCTCAGCTGATTGTCGCTTGGCGCCAGGGCGCGACGTGGATCGTCCGGCGCGCTGCACGATGGCTGGCGCATGCGATCATTGACCGCGTCCCGCACGTAGCGCGAATCCTCGAGGATGGCGCTGGCGGTGCTGGCATGGATTTCACCCGACAGGCTGTCAAAGGCGTCACGTGCCCCGGCCACGCTGAGGTTGACGATTTCATTCTGCAACGCCGCGCCCGCCGCCCCGTTGCGAATCAACGCCGAGGCCGTGTTGCGCTGGTTGCCGGTGGCGGCGACATCGACGAACGAGTTGTCGTTGCGGGTGACCACCAGGTTCACCGCATTCGGGTCATACACCAGCGCCGTATTGAGGAACGCATATTGCGGCAGATCGGCAGCGCTGAAGGTGCCGGTCACTCCGCCACCGGCGGTGATCAGCGAATACACGGTGTTGCTGGTAAACGGAGCCAGGCTGTTGACCTGCAGACCGCCGCCCAGAGCCGCAGTACCCCCGACCACCAGCGGTGTGGCGGTCGGCGAGCTGACGGTCAGGGCAAGCACACCGTCAGCGGCGTTGGTCAGATTGCCGGCGACACTCAAGGTGCCCGCCTCGGCACCGGACTGCACCACACCGTGGTTGACCAGCGAACCGACGCTGCCGTTACCACTCAAGCCGGCGCCATTGGCCACGGTGACCTGCCCGCCGAGCGAAGCGCGTGCCGCGCGGCTTCCGACTTGCAGCACGCCCTGATCGACCGCAACGGTGCCGCTGAACGGCTGATCACCGGTCAACAGCAGGGTTCCGGCACCCCGTTTGGCCAAGGCACCGACACCACTGAGTCGACCATTGAACTGACCATTGGCATTCTGCTGGAACACCAGCGAGGCGTTGTTGAGGATATTGCCTTGCAGGCTGAGGGTATTACCGATCAGCGTACCGCCGCTGACCGTGGTCCCGCCGCTGTAGGTGTTGGCGCCGCTGAGGATCAGCGTGCCGGAATCGAGCTTCTCGATGCCGCCACTGCCCACCAGCGGTGCAGAAATTTCCGCACTGCCACCGGCATTCACCCGCACCGGCGCCAGACTGCCGCCAGCGCCATTGACCGGTGTCAGCGTGCCGCCGGCACCCGGAACCAGGCTGTAACCACTGGCGAGGAACTGCAACCCGGTGAAGTTCTGGTTGCCTTGCACGGTGACTGTGCCGCTCTGTCCACCGAACACCGCGAACTGTCCGCTAGACGCCTGCGCCTGGGTACCGGTCGGATCGGTCCAGTTGGTGCCCGGCCCCCACACGCCGCTGCCGCCACCGATGCTGCCGTCCGGGTTGGTGGTGCCACCGTTCCAGAACTGCACTTCACCCGGCGTGTTCTGCACCAGCAGGTTGACCTGGTTGGCCAACGCGGTCTGCAGGGTCAGGTTGGCCACCGGCACCGGCAGGCTGCCGTAGACCAGACCATTGTCGGTCAGGCTGCCGCCGTAGCTGAACAGTTGATAGACCCCGGTGCCAAAGCCACCGGCGTTGCTGATGTTCAGCGTACCGTCGAGGGTCAGATTGCCGGCGACTTTGACCACGGTGGTGGAACTGGCGGCCGAGCCGAGGGAGAAGTCCAGGTTGGTGCCCGAAGACAATGTCAGCGAACCGACTGACAACGGGGTTGCATTGTTGCCGCCGGTCAGCGTCGCACCGTTGGCCAGTTGCACCGCGCCTGCGAACACGCCACTGCCGCCGATCTTCGCCCCGCTGGCAACGTTGACGTTGGCGCTGTTGAGCACTCCGTTGACGTTCAGCGAACCGGCCTGCACCGAGGTGTTGCCGGTGAAGGTGTTGTTGCCGGTCAGCAGCAAGGCGCCGGTGCCGGTTTTGTTCAAAGTACCGGCGCCCGTCAGATTGCCGGTGTAGCTGCCGTCGCTGTTCTGCTCGAAGGTTAGCGTCGCGTTGTTGACGATGGCCCCTTGCAGGCTGCTGGTATCGCCACGGGTACTGCCGCCGTTCAGCGTGGTGCCGCCGCTGTAGGTATTGGCGCCGCTGAGGACGAGGTCACCACTGCCGTTTTTCACCAGGCTGCCGCTGCCGGTGATTGCCCCGATCAACGTGGTGTTCTGGTTGCCGGCCAGGGTCAATTCCGCACCAAGGTTGATGGCGTTGGCCAGTTGCAGCGCAGAGGTGCTGTCGAGGGTGCCGTTGCCCAACACGCTGAGGGCGCCGCTGCTGATCGCGCTGTTGTTGCCCAGGATCAGCGAGCCGCCGGACAGTTGGGTACCGCCGCTGTAAGTGTTACTGCCGTTGAGCGTCAGGCTCGATGCGCCGGTCTTGATCAGACTGCCGCTGCCGCTGACCACACCGTCGAGGGTCAACGCGTTGGAACCGGCGACGGTGAGTCCGCCATTGAGCAGCACATCGTTGGCCAGACTGACCGCCGTGTTGCTGTCCAGCGCCGTGCCGTTGGCGGCGGTCAGTACGCCGGTGCCGAGGGCGGCGTTGTTGCCAACCACGATCGTGCCGCCATTGAGCGCGGTGCCGCCGGTGTAGCCGTTGGCCGCGTTGAGCACCAGGGTGCCGGTGTCGTATTTGCCCAATGTACCGGCGCCGTTGAGCGCCACGCCGACGGTCGCGGTGACATTCGGGTCGACCCGCACGGTCGCATTGCCCAGTGATCCGTTGACCAGATTCAGCGAACCGGCCGTGCCGTTCTGCAGGCTGTAGCCGTCGGTGACGAACTGCATGCCGGTGATGGTTTGCGCGCCATTCACCGTGACGGTGCCCGCCGCGCCCTGGAACACTGCGAAGTTGTTGGTCCAGGCCTGATTGGTGGTGCCGTTGACGTCGGTCCAGTTGGTGGTGCCGGTGCCCCAGGTACCGCTGCCGCCATCGACCGAACCGTTGGCGACCAATTGGTTGCCGTCCCAGAACTGCACGGTGACACCCGGTGCGGTGACCAGCAGGTTGATCTGGTTGGCCAGCGCGGTCTGCAGGGTCAGATCGCCCGGGGTGACACTGCTCGGCACGGTGCCGATCAGCATGCCGTTGTCGGTCAGGCCGCCGGTGTAGTTGATCAACCGGTACACGCCGCTGCCGAAACCGCCGATGTCGCTGACGTTGAGGGTACCGTCGAGCGTCAGGTTGCCGCCGACGTTGACCAGCGCGTTACCGCCACCGGACACCGGTGTGCCGAGGCCGACATCGAAGTTGGAGTTGGCGTTGAACACCAGCGAATTCACCGACAGGGTGCTGCCGGTGGCGCCGGCCAGATGACCGCCGTCCGCCACAGTCACCGCCCCGCCGAGCGAGCCGCCACCGGTCAGGGTGCCGCCGCTGTTGACCAGCACACTGGCGCTGTCCAGCGAGCCGCTGACGTTCAAGGTGCCGGCGTTGACCGTGGTGTTGCCGGTCAGGCTGTTGAGGCCGGTCAGGGTCAGCGTGCCGGTGCCGAGTTTGCTCAATTCACCGGTGCCGGTGAGCACGCCGTCGAAAATACTGCTGGCGTTGTTGCCGCCGATGCTCAGCGTGTTGCCGCCGCCGATCAGTGCGGTGCCACTGCCGGTCAGGCTGGCGAGGCTGCCGGAGCCGCCGAGGTTGAGGGTCGCCGCAGCGCCGAGATTGACCCCGGCATTGCTGCCCAGTGCCGAGTTGCCCAGCGTGGTCAGGCTGCCGGATTGCACATCGAAGGTGCCGCTGAAGGTGTTGTTGCCGGACAGCGTCAGGTCGGCCAGACCGTTCTTGGTCAGGGTGCCCGCCCCGTCGATCACGCCGCCGAGCGTCAGGTTGTTGTTGCCGGCCACGCTCAGGTTGGCATTGACGTTGAGGTTGTTGGCCAGCACCAGCGGCGCCGTGGTGTCGAGGGTCGAAGCGCCCGCCACGGTCACTGCGCCGGAACCCAGGCCCGCCGAGGTGCCGAGGGTCACGGTGCCGGCGTTCAACGTGGTGCCGCCGCTGTAGGTGTTGATGCCGTTGAGGGTCAGGTTGGAGGCGCCGTTCTTGATCAGACCACCGGTGCCGCTGACCACGCCGCTGAGCGCCACGTCGCTGTTGCCGGTGTTGGTCAGGTTGGCGTTGAGCACCACGTTGTTGCCCAGCGACACCGAGGTGTTGCTGTCCAGCGCCGAGGCACCGGCGACGGTCAGGTTGCCCAGACCGAGGGCGCCGTTGCTGCCGGCGGTCAGGGTGCCGGCGTTGAGGGTGATGCCACCGAGGAAGTTGTTGGCCCCGCTCAGGATCAGGTTGGCCGCGCCATTCTTGGTCAGGCTGCCAGCGCCGTTGATGGCCCCGCTGAGTGTCAGATCGTTGCTGCCGACGATGCCGAGGTTGCCCGCGAGGTTGATCGCATTGCCCGCAGCGAAAGCGCCGTTGGTATCGAGGGTGGTGCCGTTCGCCGCGTTCAGGGTGGCCGAGCCCAGCGCGCTGTTCGACGCCAGAATCAGACCGCCCGCGTTCAGTGCCACCGGCCCCAGAAAGGCGTTGTTACCACCGAGGGTCAGGCTGGCCGAACCGTTCTTGATCAAGCCGCCGGTGCCGGAAATGACACCGTTGAGGGTCAACGCGTTGCTGCCGAGGATCGTCAGGTTGCCGTTGAGCGTGGCTGCGTTGGCCAGGGTCACGGCGGTGTTGCTGTCGAGTTGCGTGCCGGCATTGGCGATCAACGCGCCGCTGCCCAGCGCGGTGTTGCTGCCAACCACCAGGGTACCGCCGTCCAGTTGCGTGCCGCCGGTGTAGCTGTTGGCACCGTTAAGCACCAGAGTGCCCGCGTCGAGTTTGTTGAGGATGCCGCTGCCGTCGATGTTCACGCCGACCGTGGCGGTCACGCCCGGATCAACCCGCATCGCCGTAGTACCACCGCTACCGTTGACGGCGGTCAGCAGACCCGACGTGCCGTTGACCACGTTGTAGCCATCGGTGAGGAATTGCATGCCGGTGAACAGTTGCGTGCCGTTGACCGAAACGGTTCCGGCTGTGCCCTGGAACACCGCGAAGTCGCCGGCCCAGGTCTGATTCAGCGTGCCGTTGGAATTGGTCCAGTTGGTGCCGCCGGCAGTCCATGTACCCGTGCCGCCATCCACCGTGCCGTTCGGGATGGTCTGGCTGCCATCCCAGAAACGCAGGTTGGTGTTCGGCGCCGACACAATCAGGTTGACCTGATTACCCAGGGTCTGCACGAGGATGTCGCCGAGGCCATAACCCACCGGCACACCGGCCACGGTCAGGCCGTTGTCGGTCAGCGCACCGATGTAGTTGAACAGGCGATAGACACCGACACCGAACCCGCCGGCATCGGTGACGTTCAAATTGCCGTCGAGGGTCAGGTTGCCGCCGATGTTCATCAGCGAGCTGGTCGATGGCGTGGCGAGGCTCGCGTCGACATTACTGTTGGCGGTGAGGATCAGCGACGAGGTGGACAAGGTATTGCCCGAGGACAACGCCAGATGACCGCCGCTGTTGATGGTGATGAAACCCAGCGCCGAACCGGTACCCGTGAGGGTCGCACCGTTGTTGATGTTGAGCTGGGTGCTGGCCAGCGAACCGGTGAGATTCAGCGTACCGGCGTTGACGTTGGTATTGCCGGTAATGCCGCTGCTGCCGGTCAGATTCAGCGTACCGGTGCCTACTTTGGTCAGCGCACCGCTGCCACCGAGGTCGCCGTCGAAGGTGCTGGTGCTGTTCACGCCACCCACCGTCAGGGTGTTGCCGCCGGCGATCTGCACACTGCCGCTGCCGCTCAAGCCGTTGAGGCTGGCGCTGCTGTTGAGATAGAGATTCGCACCGGCGCTGATGTTCGCGCCGGAGGTGTTGCCCAGCGCCCCGCTGCTCACGGTGGTGACGCTGCCGGAGGCGATGTTCAGCGCACCGGTGAAGGTGTTGTTGCCGCTGAGCGTCAGGTCGCCGAAGCCGTCCTTGGTCAGGCTGCCGGCGCCATCGATCACGCCGCTCAGGTTCAGGGTGTTGCTGCCGGCCAGGGTCAGGCCGGCGTTGAGCGTGATGTTGTTGCCGACGCTCATGCCGGTGCTGGTGTCCAGCGTCGAAGCGCCACCGACGGTCAGGCCTCCACTGCCCAATGCAGCCGCCGAGCCCAGTGTCAGCGTTCCCGCGTTGAGCGTGCTGCCACCGCTGAAGGTGTTGGTGCCGTTGACTGTCAGGTTGGCCGCGCCGTTCTTGATCAACTGGCCGGCGCTGCTGATCACCCCGCCGAGGGTCAGGTCCTGTGTGCCGCCGACGCTCAGCGCCGCATTGAGCACGACCGCGTTCGCGAGGCTGACCAGCGGTGAACTGCTGTCGAGCGTTGCCGCACCGCCGACGGTCAGGGCACCGGTGCCGAGAGCCGAGCTGTTGCCGGCGGTCACTGTGCCGGCGTTCAGGGTGGTGCCGCCTGCGTAGGTATTGGTGCCATTCAGATTCAGATTGGCCGCGCCGTTTTTCACCAGGCTGCCGGCGCCAGCGACGGTTCCGGTGAGGGTCAGATCGGCGCTGCCGCCGATGTTCATGGCGCCAGCGAGGTTTACCTGGTTGCCCAGAGTAACGGCAGTGTTGGTGTCCAGCGTGGTGCCCGCCGCTGCGTTCAATGCGCCGCTGCCGATCGCGGTGTTGCTGCCGACAATCAACTTGCCGACGTTGAGTGCGGTGTTGCCGAAGTAGGTGTTGGCGCCGTTGAGAATCAGGTCGGCCGGGCCGCTTTTGGTCAGGCCACCGACCCCAGAGACCACGCCCGCGAGGGTCAGCGCGTTGCTGCCGCCGATGGTCACGTTACCACCGAGGTTGACGTTGTTGGCCAGGCTCGTCGCGGTGCTGGCGTCCAGCGTGGTGTTGTTGCCGGCGTTGAGTACGCCGGTGCCGAGGGCAGTGTTGGAGCCGACGATCAGTGTCCCGGCGTTCAGCGACGTAGAGCCGGTGTAGGTGTTGTTGCCGGTCAGGGTCAGGGTCGAGGAGCCGGTCTTGATCAGGTTGCTGCCGCCACTGATCACGCCGCCGAGGGTCAGCGGGTTGGCGCCGCCGGCGGTGAGGTTGGAGTTGAGGGCAATCGCGTTGTTCAGCGTCACGTTGGCGCTGCTGTTGAGCGTTGCGCCCGCCCCGCCCACCGTCAGCGTACCGGTGCCGAGTGCCGCGCCGTTGCCGACGGTCAGACTGCCGGCGTTGAGCGCGGTGCCGCCGGTGAAAGTGCTGGCGCCGTTGAGGGTCAGGTTGGCCGTGCCGTTCTTGATCAGTTGACTGGCGCCGCTGAGCACGCCGCCCAGGATCATGCCATTGCTGCCGCCGATAGCCAGGTTGCCGTTGAGGGCGACGTTGTTGTTCAGGATGACCGAGGTGTTGCTGTCGAGGGTCGCAGCGCTGGCGACAGTCAGGGCGCCGCTGCCCAGAGCGGCGGCGTTGCCGACGGTCAGGGTCCCGGCGTTGAGGGTGGTGCCGCCGCTGAAGGTGTTGGCGCCGTTGAGAATCAGGTTGGCCGCGCCGTTCTTGGTCAGCCCGCCGCTGCCGCTGACTACGCCGCCGAGGGTCAGGTTGGCGTTACCGGCGACGTTCAGGTTGCCGCCCAGAGCAACGGCGTTGCTCAGCGCCACGGTGGTGCTGGCGTCGAGGGTGGTGCCGGCGGCCGTGGTCAGTGCGCCGGTGCCGAGCGCGGTGTTGGAGCCGACGATCAGCGTCCCGCTATTCAGCGCGGTGCCGCCGGAGAAGGTGTTGTTGCCGCTGAGGGTCAGGTTCGCGGTGCCGCCCTTGAGCAGGTTGCCGGCGCCGCTGATGACGCCACTCAGGCCCAGCGCCTGGGTGCCGCCGATGGTCAGCCCGCCTGCCAGCGCCACCGCGTTGGCCAGGGTCACGGCGGTGGTCGCATCCAGCGTGGTGCCGGCCGCTGCGTTCAAGGCTCCCGTGCCGAGGGCGGTGTTGCTGCCGACGAGCAAGCTGCCGCCGTTGAGCGCGGTGGTGCCGCTGTTGGTGTTGTTGCCGGTCAGGGTCAGGCTGGCGCTGCCGCTCTTGGTGATCGCGCCGGTGCCGGAGACGATGCCGGCCAGGGTCAGGGCATTGCTGCCGAGCACGTTCAGCGCACCGGTGATGCCGACGTTGTTGGCCAGGGTCACGTTGCCGGTGCTGTCGAGGCTGGTGCCGTTGCTGGTGTTGAGCACCCCGGTGCCCAATGCGTTGTTGTTACCGACGCGCAAGGTGCCGGCGCTGAGGCTGGTGATCCCGGTGTAGGTGTTGATGCCGTTGAGGGTCAGGCTGCCGCTGCCGGTTTTGGTCAGGTTGGCGGCGCCGCTGATCACTCCGCCCAGGGTCAACGCACCGGTGCCGGTCGCGGTCAGGGTGCTGTTGAGCGTGATCGCGTTAGCCAGCGAAATCGGCGCCGTTGCAGAAATGCTCGAAGAGCCGCCAACGGTGATGCCGCCGGTGCTGAACGCCTGATTGTTACCCACCAGCACCACACCGCCGTTGAGCACGGTATTGCCGGTGTAGGTGTTGATACCGCTGAGGTTGATCTGGCCGCTGCCGATCTTGGTCAGGCCGCCGGTGCCGGAGATCACCCCGTCGAGGGTCATGCCGTTGATACCTTGCAGGGTCAGGCCGCCGGCGCCCAGATTGATCTGGTTGGCCAGCGTCAAACCGGCATTGCTGGCCTGAAGTATCCCGCCATTGGACGTCAGCACACCGCTGCCGAACGCCGCGTTGTTGTTGAACTGCGCGACACCGCCATTGAGGGTGGTCGCACCGCTGACCAATGGTCCTTGCACGGTCCAGGTGCCGCTGTTGAGGGTCAGGTTGTTGAAGTTGACGTAGACCAGGCTGGACGCCGTGCCGGTCCCGGTGGTGCCGCCGCCGAGGCCGATCGGGTTTTGCAGGATCAGCGTGTTGGTACCGGCCGCACCGCCATCGATCGTCCCGGTGGGGGCGAAGGTCAGGTTGACTCCGATCAGGCCACCGAGGCCGACGGAAACTTGCGCACCGTCGCCGACGTTAACGCTGGAACCGGTGATCGCGTAGAAGGTGTTGGTACTGCCCGCCCCCATCGACACGCCGCCGGTGATGTTACCGGCGTTGGTGAAGGTGTTGCCCGCCACCGATGTTTCGAACGCGACCCGGCCGTTGATCGTACCGGTGGCGCTGTTAGTCATGTTGACTTGCGAACCGCCATACACGCCGACCACTGGCGTATCGGCCAGGGTGATCCCGCCGACCGACAGCCCGGTCGAGGTAATCGTGCCGTCGTTGGTGATGGTCGTGGTGCCCGACACCGAGTTGTTCACGGCAATCCCCAGCCCGTCGATGCTGGTCAGGTTGAGGCCGAGCAACATGCCGGTGCCGCGAATGAGCCCGGTGGTGTTGTTGACGATGCTCACCGTGCTGGTCGCGCCGGTGCCGATGAATGCGCCGCCACTGAGGATCGACACCAGGCCCAGCAACGCCGGGTCGAGAGTGCCGGAGTTGTTCAGGTTGATGTTGGCCCCGGTCAGGTTGATCACCTTGCCGCCCAGGGTCGCGTTCATCTGCGCGCCGTTGGTGACGTTGACCGTCAGGCCGCTGGTGGCACTGCTGTAGTCATTGAGAAACAGCGGCAGCGTCGGGACGCCTGAACAGGTAATCGTGGAGCCCGCCGCCGAACAGGTGGCGAACGCCTGCTCGCTGACACCGCCGAACAAGAGTCCGGCGACGCTCAGATGCACAGCAAGGGACAGTGGGGAAAAACGCGAAACGAGGGCGACACCAAACCTTGCTTCCACGGGTTACTCCTTGCGTGGCCAATTTCGTCCTTGATGGCGTGCAAACTGCGGCAAGATTCAGCACGCGTATCAAGCGTATGACGGTCATCAGATAAACCGTCGCATTCCAGACACACGCTAGTTGATGCCCCGCGATGGGACACCGGTTAAATAGTGTTAATACTTTTGTGCGATAAGGCCCTGCGTCGATACTTCCGACCGTTCTGAGCAAGGGGTTGAGGGCTTTTTCAGGCGCTTTTTAGGAGAGTTGACCGAGTCGCCAGATAAACCCGCGAATCAATCGATTTTTCAGCCACTTGAGAAACTGGTACGGCTTGTGCAAACGTTTGCGAGTCGCTGTTGACTGCCTTTTCGTTACAAAACCGTACAGGCCCCATCATTCCGGGCCTTGATCTGCAAAAAGGACTTTGAATGCACGTTTCTTCCTGCCACCGCCGTCGCGGTGTGCGCACCTTTGCTGTTTCCCTGCTACTGGCCGGCGTTACCGGAGTTCTCAGTCAGACCACGCTGGCGCAGCCTGCCCTGCCCGAAGAGTCCGCCCAGGGTGAAGCCCTCAGCCCCGAAGCCAGCCCGCCGAAAAAAGGCGCGTACCTGTCGGACTGGTACAACCAGGACCTGATGCTGATCGGCAGCAAGGACATCAGCTTCGGCCCGCAACCGGCCGACGATATCTACCTGGAATACGAATACTTCGGGCGCAAGGGTCCGTTCGAGCTGTACGGCTACATCGACATTCCGAAGATCTTCAACATCGGCAACAGCCACGACAAAGGCGTGTGGGATCACGGCTCACCGGTGTTCATGGAGCACGAACCGCGCATCTCCATCGACTACCTCGCCGGCCGCAGCCTGGCCATCGGGCCGTTCAAGGAATGGTACGTGGCGTTCGACTGGATCTACGACCACGGCAGCCGTAAAGAGAACCGCGCCAACACGCTGTACAGCGGTTTCGGCACCGACATCGACACCCACTCGCGGGTCAATCTGTCGGCCAACCTGTACGGGCGCTATCAGTGGGAAAACTACGGCGCCAGCAACGAATATTCGTGGGACGGCTACCGCGCGCAGCTCAAGTACATCGTGCCGATCGACAAATTCAGCAACGGTGCCTCGCTGACCTACATCGGCTTCACCAACTTCGATTTCGGCTCGGACATCCACAAGGACAACCCGGCGCGCACCGCCAATGCCACCGTGGCGACCAACGTCTTGCTGTACTCGTTCACCCACTTGCGCTTCACTTTGGTCGGCCGTTACTTCCACAACGGCGGCAACTGGGAGGATGGCAGCGAGCTGAACTTCGGCGACGGCAACTTTCGTGCGCGCTCAAACGGCTGGGGGTATTACGCGGGGGTCGGGTATCAATTCTAAAGCGCAAGGGCTCGCAACAATTGGCTGCGAGCCCTTGTCGTTTTACATCAGGGGATGAGGATGACCTTGTCACCGCTGCCCTGATTCACATCGGCATACCGCGCCAGGCCCTCGGCCAGCGGCGCTTCCACAAGCCCTTGCGGCAGTGGCAGCAGGTCTTCGTCGAAGAACCGGCCGAACTGTTCCAGCATCGCCGCACAGGCCTCAACGCCATACAGCAACGAGTTGATGCCGACCACCGAGCCGCCCTTGCGATACAGGGCCAGCGCTGGCAACTGCACATGCCCATCGACTGGCGCAGCGATTATCGCGATCCGCCCGAAAGTCGCCAATGCCGCCACCGAGGCCGGCAGCCAGAAACCGGTGGTGTCGAAGATCACGTCGGCACCGCCGCGATACACCGCGTTGACCTGCGCACCCAGATCCTCGGGTTTATCCAGCTGAATCGTCTGATAACCCTGCGCCTGCAAGTCTCTGACCTGCTCCGGCCGCCGCGCCGCCGCCAGCAACTGCGCGCCACGCACCTTGGCCAGCGCCAGTGCCGCCGTAGCCACCGCCCCGCCGCCGATCACCAGCAAACGGGTTTCGGCATTTACCAGACTGCGCTCCAGCGCATCCCACGCCGTGGTGTAAGGCACGCCGAGGCTGGCGGCCTGGGTGAAACTCAAATGCGAAGGCTTATGCGCCACGCCATTGGCCGGCAGTTTGACGAACTGCGCATGGGAGCCATCGGCGAAGAAACCCAGCTCACGCCCGGTGCCCCAGACTTCCTGACCGATCAACGCCTGCGGCCCTTCAACCACGACACCGGCAAAGTCCCGACCGGGAATACGCGGCAGCGTGGTGTAGGGGAAACGCCCGAGCACGTTCTTCACGTCGCTGGGATTGAGGCCCGCAGCCTTGATCTGCACCAGCACCTCATCGGCCCCCGGTGTAGGCGTCGGCACCTCGACGAAGCGCAGGGAAGACAGGTCGCCGGTTTTATCGAATTGCAGTGCTTTCATGGAAATCTCCACCGAAGGAAAAAGACAGGATTCAGGACAGCCAGCCACTGACCAGTTGCCGGCCCATCGGCCACAACTGCTCGCCCGCCAGCATGCCCAGCAGGCCTACCAGCGCGATGGTCGGCGGCGCCGGAGAACGGACATCCAGCGCGCCATACAGCAGGCCGACACCCAGACCGACGCCCAGTGAAATCAGGTAATTCATGGGATCACTCCGCCACACAAAGGGAATGGGCAAAGTCTAGGGAAAGGCGGCGACCGGCATCGGCCAAGGACTTCTGAATTTCGGCCAAATCAGCCGGCAAGCGGCCCGCCATCGAACTGCGAAGGCGCAACCCCCAGCTCCCGACGGAACATGTCGCTGAAACTGCTCGGCGAATAACCCAGCTCACGGGCAATCGCGCTGACCGGCACACCCTGGATCAACTCCGCCACCGCCGTCGCCAACTGCACCTGCCGCCGCCACTCGGCGAAGCCCATGCCCAACCCTTCCTTGAACAACCGCGCCAGGGTGCGCACGCTGGCCCCGGCGTTTTCGGCGTGCTGCTCGAAAGGAATGTCCAGCGACGGCGCGGCCATCACCGCCTGACACAGACTCATCAGCCGCCGGTCGGCATCGTCCGGCAACGGGATCTTCAACTGCGAACGCCTTGCACGTTTCAGCTCCAGCAGCGCCAGCCCGACCAGCGCCTCGTAATACTCCGCATCCCCGCTGTCGCCCTGCGCCACCAGCCCGACGATCAACTCACGCAGCAAACCGCCGACCTCGATCACCTGCACCGTCTGATCCAGAGTCGCCGCCAGCGCCGGGCGCAGGTAGATATTGCGCATCTGCAAATCCGACACCACCCGAATCCCGTGCGGCACCCCCGGCGGCAACCACACCGCCCGCTGCGGCGGCACCACCAGCGCCTCGTGCGGGGTCTCGACCCACATCACCCCGCTCATCGCATACAGCAACTGCCCCCAGACATGCTCATGCGGCTCGATAAATAACCCACGCGGATACGTCCGCGCCAGCGGCTGCACCGGCACATCGGTATCACTCAGATCAGGGGGCGCGGCGAGGGCCATGGCGAACATTCATCGGGGTGGGCGGAAGCGCCATGGTAACCAGTCCGACCGGAACCTCGCCATTGATAGATACCGTCGGACAATCCGAGTGAATTTTCCCGGAGCGCAGCGATCCTTCTATTACCACAGGGAGGAAGATGGGCTTTATGAACAACGCAAAACTGTACGTCATCGATTACACCCTTCACGGCGCGCCAAAGTCGTTCATTATCCGCTCGGACAAAATGGACAACACCGAAGCGTGGCACTGGGCAAGCTGCGACGCAGGGGTCGGCCGCATCCCGCGCTTCGGCCGGGAGAAAGTGCAAAAGACCAGCAAGCCGATGGCAGAAAAATTCGGCGTGGAAAACGTCACCTGGCGACCGGCGAGCTAAGCTGTGACACAGACGGGGACTCTTTCGGGGGAACACACATGACGACCATCAGCAGTCCGGCGCACTTGGACTATGGCGTAGACACCGAGTCCGGCCGAGTCACCAGAAGCATCGACTGCCCGGTTGGCCTGGAACCCGTCGAAAACGACCCCTACTGCTTCGCTCTGCGCGTCCCGGCCCCGCAACCGGAAGGCCTCGAGCAGGCCGTTACCGTCGACGTCAGAGTCTCCGGCCGACGCCTGCAAGGCACCGTCCTCCTTACCGAACGTCTGGACGACGACAGCCTGAAACTGCAAGTGGAGCCTGATTAGGCTCCACTTTTTTATGCAGCCCGTTATTTCGGGTGCGCGCACTGGCAACCCTTGCCAGAACACTCCTCACCACTCTTGTGATGATGCGCACAGGCTTCACAGCAATAATGCTTCCCGTGCGCCACATAAGAATGCTCCCCCTCCTTGATCGTGCAACGACATCCCGGACAATCGCATTTTCTATCTGCCATGGAACAGACTCCTTTGGTGGTGGTTGTCTGAGGCCGAAAGAACAAGCCGTGCTACCAGTGTAGAAGGTGAAAATCACCTAACCAGCCAACAACCAAACCACTCACTCCCCCACCACTAACTCCCCCCACCACTCACCACGATGAGCGTTAGCTCGAGTACCGCTTTTGATCGCAGGGCCCGTCGGCAGGCTGAGTGGAGGGATTGATCCGGGGTGGGAGCGCAGCGACCGTTTGGCGAAGCCAAACACATCGAGAGGAGGTGCAGCGAAGCAAACCGTAGGCGATGCCCCCGGATCAATCCCGGAGCGAAGGAACCCGAGCCACAGCGAGGGCCGTACGTCAGGGCACAGACCTTTTGGTTACTTTTGGGGCGTTTGCCAAAAGTGACCCGCCGTAAGGGCGGAACCCCAAGAAGCCGTTACCGCAGCAACGGATATGTACTCAATCAACCCGCCGAACGCTACTGCGATACATGAATACCAGCGCCAGCCCGAGACAGACCATCGCCAAAACCCGCGCCCCCGAAAGCTCAATCGCCGGATTCCCCAACCACCCAAAATTATCGATCAGCATCCCCATTCCAAGCTGCCCGACGATAACCGCCACCGTGGCCACGGCCGTACCAACGCGCGGTACCGCACCGACCATCACCATCATATAAACCACCCCGAACAAAGCACCGCTGAGCTGCCATTTCGGCACATCCAGCAGGCTGACCGCATGGGCCGGTTCGAAAAACAGAATCAGCAGCCCCGTGCTCACAGCGCCGACGACAAACGTCAACAAACTACTGCGCAACACACCAACGGTCTCCCCAAGACGCCCATTGATCGCCGCCTGCACACTCAACACCGCACCGGCCAACACCACCACCGCCAACAAAATAACCAGACTCATCACTCACCCCCGCGCAATCAAAACCAAAGCCGCCACAATCAACCCCAACGCCAGCCACCGCTCAGCATTGACCTTCTTGCGCGTAGCCCCAAACCACCCGAAATGGTCAATCAACACACTCTTGCCAACCTGCCCCGACAAAATCGCAATCATCGTCATCGCAATCCCGATATGCGGCGTCGCCAGCGTCAAAACCACCACATACATCGGCCCCAGAAACCCGCCAATCAACTGCCAGCGCGGCAGATCCGTCAGCGCCGGCCCCTTCTGCGGCCCCGCAAACAGCAACAACAAAAACAGAATCGCCGAACCCACCCCGAAGATGCTCAAGGTCGCCCACAAATGCCCGACCTGCTCACCCAACGGCCCAAGCAACCCAGCCTCAACCGACAGCCCCATGCCGGCCAGAATCACCAGCGGCAACAGCAACAAACGCAAACCCGGCCGGGCCACCGGGGCCGGCGCAGCACTCACTTCATCAAACGACTGCATCTGAAAAACCTCTGAAGGAAACGATGGCGCGGATTATCGGCTGGCGCAGCTGTGCGATAAATGGGAGCATCCGGACAACACTTTTGCGCAACTCGCACAGCAGGACACACGATGCATGGGCTCAACGAACTGGGATTCAAGGCGCTAAGACTGTTTGTTGCGGTGCTCGACCACGGCAGTTTTTCCGAAGTCGCCCGCCGCGAGGGCGTGGCGCCCTCCTCGATTTCCCGGCAGATCCAGTTGATGGAGCAGGCGCTGAACCAGCAACTGCTC
The DNA here is from genome assembly GCF_058796615.1 of Pseudomonas sp. GW823-FHT04A03. Classification (NCBI taxonomy): domain Bacteria; kingdom Pseudomonadati; phylum Pseudomonadota; class Gammaproteobacteria; order Pseudomonadales; family Pseudomonadaceae; genus Pseudomonas; species Pseudomonas sp. GW823-FHT04A03. The sequence goes on along the minus strand of NZ_JBXAIV010000007.1, from coordinate 118,397 downwards.
TACCGCCACACCCGCGCGGTCACGCCGACCGAGGCCGGGCGCATGCTCGGCCACCACGCGCGGTTGGTGCTGGTGCAACTGGAAGAGGCCGAACAGGCGTTGCAGGAACAGCAAAGCGAACCGACCGGCCTGGTGCGGATCAACGCCCCGGTGGTGTTCGGCCAGCGCCACCTGACGCCATGGCTCGGCCGTTTGTGCGAGCGTTATCCGAAGCTGCAACTGGACATCCAGCAGACCGACCACTACATCGATCCGCTGCAGGAAGGCGCCGACTTGCTGTTCCGCATCGGTCCGCTGCACGACTCAAGCATGCAGGCGCGGATCCTCGCGCCACACCGCTTTCAGGTCGCGGCCAGCCCCGCGTATCTCAAGCGCTTCGGCACGCCACAACATCCCGAAGACCTCGCCCGCCATCAGTGTCTGGCCTACAAGGGCGCGACCGGCCAGCAGCGCTGGTTTTTCCGTCAGGGTCAGGGCGAGTGGACACCGTATGCAGTCAAGGGCCCGATCACCGGCAACCATGCGGACACGTTGACCCAGGCCGCTGTGCAAGGGCTGGGGGTAGTGATGTTTCCGTCATGGCTGATCGGCGAGGCGGTGCGGGAGGGCACGCTGGTGCCGGTGTTGGGGGATTATCAGGTGTCGAACAGTGTGGAGCCGCAGCAGATTTCGGTGCTGTGGCCGGGGAGTCGGCGGTTGTCGGTGAAGGTGCGGACGGTCATCGACTTTTTTATCGAGTGTTTTGGGGAGGTTCCTTATTGGGACAGACCGTGATGGTCTGTCCCTACAACGCCGTCAGATACGGAACTGCCCCACCAACTTCCCAAGCCGCTGCCCCAGGTCAGCCAGACTCCGTGAAGTCTGCGCCCCCAACTGGGTCTCATCCGCCACGTTATCCACCGCCACCGCAATCTGATGCACGCTGCGGTTGATCTCTTCCGCCACCGCCGTCTGCTCCTCGGCAGCACTGGCAATCTGCGCGTTCATCGAGTTGATGGTCGCAATCAGATCCGCCATCGCATCCAGCGACGCGCCTGCCTGATTGGCCTGAGCCGACGTCCCGTCACCCGCCTCACTGGAACGACGCATCGCTTCAACCGCCGACTGCGTCCCCGCCTGCAAGCGATCGATCATCCCCTGAATTTCCTGCGTGCTGATCTGCGTGCGCGAAGCCAGCGCCCGCACTTCATCCGCCACCACCGCAAACCCGCGCCCGGCTTCACCGGCCCGCGCTGCTTCGATCGCAGCATTGAGCGCCAGCAGGTTGGTCTGTTCGGCAATCGAACGGATCACCCCGAGCACGCCGACAATCGACGACACGTCCTGCTGCAGGCTGTCGAGGGACACGCCGCTGCTGCGGATGTCGTCCACCAGCGCATGAATCTGCTTGATGCTGCCGGCGACCACCCGCTTGGCGGTCTGGCCTTCTTCGTCGGTCTGCTGCGCGGCGACGGCGGCGTTCTGTGCGCTCTTGGCAACTTCCTGAGCGGCAGCGGACATTTCGTTGATTGCCGTGGCGACCTGATCAGTTTCGTGGCGCTGACGCTCCATGGCCTGATCGGAGCGCTGGGCCTGATCCGACACTTGGGTCACCAAGCCGGTCAGTTGCGACGTCATCTCGGTGATCTGCCGCACCAGGCCGTGGATCTTGTCGACGAAACGGTTGAACGAGCCGGCCAGTTCGCCGAGTTCGTCCTGGCTGGTGATGGTCAGGCGCCGGGTCAGGTCGCCCTCGCCCGCCGCGATGTCATCGAGGTTGGCTTTCATCAGGGTCAGCGGTCGCAGGATGGTGTTGGCCAGCAGCATCCCCGCTGCCGCGATCACCAGCAGCACCACCACCGCCACGCCGACGATGCTCAGCACCACGCCCTGCATGCGCTCCTGCACCTTGGCCTCGACCACTGCCACTTGCGCTTCGATGCCATCAAGGTTGACCGACGTACCGACCGCCATGTCCCACTTCGCCAGGTATTCGGTGTAGCCGAGTTTCGGCACCAGCACTTGCGCGTTGCCCGGCAACGGCGAGCTGTATTGCAGGTAGTGAGTGCCGTCCTTCGCGACCTTCACCAGATCGCGGTTGACGTAGACGCCGTTCGGGTCGCGGTTGTCCTTGAAGCTTTTGCCCACGCCTTCGGGGTCGTTGGCCTTGAACAGGCGCACGGTCTCGGAGTCGTAGCCGAAGAAGTAACCGTCCTTGCCGTACTTGATGCTCGACAGCAGCTTGATCACCTGCGCCCGCGCATCGGCATCACCGGGGGCGGCGGCGTCGTACAACGGTTTGATGGTGGTCATGGCCACCGCGACATAGCTGGCCAGAGTGGCCTTGGCGTCGCCGAGCAGGCGTTCGCGGGTCTGTTCGACCTCCTTGCGCGCCTGTTCCTGAAGGATGAACAGCGTGGTCAGGCTGATCACCAGCGCAAAGAGCAAGACCGGAAGGACGGCAAGGGACAGGACTTTAGCCTTGAGACTCAGGCGCATGGGGGCTCACTCTTTTGGTTTTATTGGCGTGGATAAAGGCTTTAACGGCACACCGGAACAAAAGTTGAGTGAGTCCCCGCAGGGGTAGTGTTACAGGACCATCGCGGCCACCCAGCCAAACGCCAGCAGCGGCAGGTTGTAGTGCAGGAAGGTCGGAACCACGGTGTCCCAGATGTGATGATGCTGGCCGTCGACGTTCAGGCCGGAGGTCGGGCCGAGAGTCGAGTCCGAGGCCGGCGAACCGGTGTCACCCAGCGCCCCGGCGGTGCCGACGATGCAGACGATCGCCATCGGGCTGAAACCCAGTTGCACGCACAGCGGCACAAAGATCGCTGCCAGAATCGGCACCGTGGAAAACGAAGATCCGATGCCGATGGTCACCATCAGCCCCACCAGCAACATCAGCAGCGCGCCGATGGCCTGGCTGTGATCGATCCACGCCGCCGCGCTTTCAACCAGCGAACGCACTTCGCCGGTGGCCTTGAGCACTTCGGCAAAGCCCGAGGCGGAGATCATGATGAAGCCGATCATCGCCATCATCTTCATGCCTTCGGTGAACAGGTCATCGGTCTCACGCCACTTGACGATGCCCGACGCCGAGAAGATCAGGAACCCGGCCAGCGCGCCGATAATCATCGAATCCAGCAGCAACTGAATGATGAACGCCGCCGCAATGGCCAGACCGGCAATGCCGATCGTCATCGGGTTGTAGGCGACGCTGACCTGCTCCACCTGCTCGATCTTTTCCAGGTCATAGATACGCTTTTTGCGGTAGCTGAAGAACACCGCCAGCAACAGGCCGAAGACCATGCCCGCCGCCGGAATCGCCATGGCGTGCATGACGTTGATCTGGCTGATGTCCACACCAGCCTTGCTGACGTTGGCCAGCAGGATCTGATTGAGGAAGATGTTGCCGAAACCGACCGGAAACACCATGTACGGCGTGATCAGGCCGAAGGTCATGACGCAGGCGATCAGCCGGCGGTCCAGTTGCAGCTTGGTCAGTACATATAAAAGCGGCGGCACCAGCAGCGGAATGAACGCAATGTGAATCGGCAGGATGTTCTGCGAAGCGATCGCCACCACCCACAGCAGGCCGATCAGCATCCATTTGACGCTGCCGCCACCGGTCGCATGCTGGCGGTCGACCATCGCCAGAGCCTTGTCGGCCAGCGCGTGGGCCAGGCCGGACTTGGCAATCGCCACGGCGAAAGCGCCGAGCAACGCGTAGGACAACGCCACTGTCGCCCCGCCACCCAGGCCACTGTTGAAAGCCTTGAGCGTGGCGTCGATGCCCAGACCACCGGTCAGGCCACCGACCAGCGCACCGACGATCAACGCGATCACCACATGCACCCGGGACAGGCTGAGGATCAGCATGACGCCGACCGCAGCAATCACTGCATTCATTTCACTACCTCAAAAACACGACGGTAAAGCCATTCACCGCCAGACAGGATGAGTCCGGCCGGCAAGCCACGAGGGTCGCCAGCGGATTTGCATAGAGGGTCTTATTAGAAGGGCGCGCACTGTGCCGCAGAGCGGGCGCAGTGTCAAAGCGAGCGGTCGCGCCACTGTGTAACTTTGCATGATCAAAGCGCTGAAGACGGCATATCCGCCACAACATGCGTCAATTCGCCATATTGCATTTGCACCATAAAGAAAGTCGAAACGCGGCCGTTACAGTGCAAAGTCTCAGATATTTATCGAATAAGGACGTCTCCATGTCGCTCAGACAACTTTCCATCCAATGGAAAATCACCCTGCTCGCCGGGCTCTGCCTGGCCGGTATCGTGACCCTGTTGGTGGGTCTTTCGCTGTATCGCATGGAGCACAGTTCCGAACTGGTGAAAGCTTCGAGCATGGAAATGCTCACCGAATCGGCCCAGGCTCGCATCGAATCCCAGGGCGAGGTTCAAGCGGCGGGCATTCGCCAGCAGTTCATGGACGCCTATCAATATGGCCACGGTTTCTCGCGTCAGGTGCTGTTCCTGCGCGAACAGGCCGAGAAGCGCTTCCTCGATGCCTTCGACCTGCGCGAAGACATGACCCGTCAGGTGAAATCGGCGCTGCAGGCCAACCCGGATCTGCTCGGCCTGTCGCTGGTGTTCGAAGCCAACGCGCTGGACGGCAAGGACGAACTGTTTGCCGGCCAGGCTGAACTGGGCAGCAACGACAAGGGTCGTTTCGCCCTGTACTGGTCGCAGCCGACGCCGGGCAAAGTGACCTCGATGGCACTGCCGGAAAGTGACATGGCCGACACCAGCACCGGCCCCAGCGGCCAGGCCGCCAACGCCTGGTTCACCTGCCCGCGCACCACGCTCAAGCCGTGCGTGATCGAACCCTACTTCTATGTGATCGACGGGCAAAAGGTGCTGATGACCAGCATCGTGTTCCCGCTGATGGTCAACGGCAAAGTCATCGCCTCGCTGTCGGTGGACATCAACCTCAACAGCCTGCAAGCGATCAGCCAGAGCGCCAGCAAAAAGCTCTATGACGGCCAGACCGCCGTGAGCATCATCAGCCCCGCCGGCCTGCTCGCCGGTTACAGCCCGGACGCCAACAAACTCAGCCAGCGCCTGGATGCCGTGGACACCACCAGCGGCGCCGAACTGCTGCGCCTGCTCGCTTCGAGCCACACTGTCAGCAGCCTGCACAGCAACGAACGGCTGAAAGTGCTGTCGCCGTTCCAGCCGATTCCCGGCGGGCCGTCGTGGGGCGTGCTGCTCGATGTGCCGGAGAAAGTGCTGGTAAGCCGCGCCGAAGCCCTCAAGCAACAACTGGATGCCAGCAACACCTCGGGCACGCTGATCGAACTGAGCCTGGGCGTAATCGCCGCGCTGATCGGCCTGCTCTTGGTGTGGCTGATGGCCCGCAGTGTGACCAAACCGATCCTCGGCGTAGCGCACATGCTGGAAGACATCGCCAGCGGCGAAGGCGACCTGACCCGTCGTCTGGCCTACGACAAGAAGGATGAGCTCGGTCAACTGGCCGGCTGGTTCAACCGCTTCCTCGACAAGCTGCAACCGATCATCGCCGAGGTGAAACGCTCGGTGCAGGATGCACGCAACACCGCCGACCAGTCTTCCGCAATCGCGACCCAGACCAGCGCCGGCATGGAGCAGCAATACCGTCAGGTTGATCAGGTCGCCACCGCGTCCCACGAAATGAGCGCCACCGCCCAGGACGTAGCCCGCAGCGCGGCGCAAGCTGCCGAAGCCGCCAAGGATGCCGATCGCGCCACCCGTCAGGGCCTGACCGTGATCGACCGCACCACCGCCAGCATCGACACCCTCGCCGCCGATATGAGCGCAGCGATGGTGCAGGTCGAAGGACTGGCCGCCAACAGCGAGAAAATCGGCACCGTGCTGGAAACCATCCGCGCCATCGCCGAACAGACCAACCTGCTGGCCCTCAACGCCGCTATCGAAGCGGCTCGTGCCGGTGAAGCCGGTCGCGGTTTTGCGGTAGTCGCCGACGAAGTGCGCAACCTCGCCCGCCGCACTCAAGAGTCGGTGGAAGAAACCCGCCAGGTGATCGAGCAATTGCAGAACGGCACCCAGGACGTGGTCGGTTCGATGGGCAACAGCCATCGTCAGGCCCAGGGCAGCGTCGAACAGGTCGGCCAGGCCGTGACCGCGCTGCGTCAGATCGGCGATGCGGTGACGGTGATCAGCGACATGAACCTGCAGATCGCCAGCGCTGCCGAAGAGCAGAGCGCGGTGGCTGAAGAGATCAACAACAACGTGGCGACGATTCGTGATGTGACGGAGTCGCTGTCAGGGCAGGCGAATGAATCGGCGCGGGTGAGTCAGTCGCTCAATAGCCTGGCGAATCAGCAGCAGAGTTTGATGGATCAGTTCCGCGTCTGACGCTCAAGCCCGCTCACCACAAACCTTGTGGGGGCGGGCTCACCGCCGAGGCAACTGAATCTCCACCTTCAACCCACCCCACTCACTTTCCCCCAACACCAGCACACCACCCCACGTCTCGACAATATCCCGCACAATCCCCAGCCCCAGCCCATGCCCATGGGTCTGCTCATCCAGCCGCGTTCCCCGGCTGAACACCTGAGCCCGCTGCGCCTCGGGAATTCCCGGCCCGTCGTCTTCCACGCTCAGCACAAAACCTTCAGCCGTCTCGACCACGCTCAGCCGCACCTCGGCATCCGCCCATTTGCAGGCGTTGTCCAGCAGGTTGCCGAGCAGTTCCAGCAGATCCTCACGATCCCACGGCAATTGCAGGCCCGGCGGCGCCATGTAACTCAGTTCCAGATGCTCGCCGTGGATCATGTTCAACGTCGACAGCAGCCCCGGCAGCTCTGCATCGCAATCGAACAACGCTCCCGGCAACGCATCGCCAGAGAGCCGCGCACGGTTGAGCTCGCGGTTCAGTCGTTGCTGAACCTGTTCCAGTTGTTCCTTGAGAATCTTGCGCAGTTCCGGGTGCGCGTCGAGCCTTTCACTCGACGCCAGACTGAGCAGCACCGCCAACGGGGTTTTCAGCGCGTGCCCGAGATTGCCCAGGGCATTGCGCGAACGCTTCAGGCTGTCTTCAGTGTGCGCCAGCAAATGGTTGATCTGCGCCACCAGCGGTTCCAGCTCCGCCGGTACCTGTTCATCGAGTTGTGAACGCTGGCCCTGTTGCAACTGGGCGATTTGTTCGCGAGCCTTTTCCAACGGCCGCAACGCCCGGCGTACGGTCAGCCGTTGCAGAATCAGGATCAGCAGAAGACCCGCCAACCCGAGCCCCAGACCGATCTGCCGCATGCGCTGGAAGCTCTCGCGCACCGGCGTGTAATCCTGGGCCACGCTGATGGAAATCGACTGGCCGAGCCGTCGGTAGTCCGAACGCAGCACCAACAGTTGCTGACCGTCCGGCCCCAGTTGCAGATTGCTGTGCAGGCCCGGACGTTCGAGCATCGGCAGTTCCTGATCCCACAGCGAGCGCGAACGCCAGTGGCTGTCGGCGAAATCGATACGGAAATAATGCCCGGAAAACGGCCGCTGATAGGCCGGCGACAGATGTCGCTCGTCCAGTTGCAAACCCTGCGGGCCGCGCACCAGTGCCACCAGCAGGTTTTCACTGTCGTTGCGCAGACCCGCTTCGAGATAACGCTGCAAACCCACTTCGAACAGCCACAGGCTGGTTTGCGCCAGCACCAGGCCGACGATCACCATCACACTGATCAGACCCAGGCTCAGACGGCGCTGGATCGATCTCACGAAGCCTGTCCGCCAAACAGATAACCCTGACCGCGACGGGTTTCGATCACGCTTTTGCCGAGTTTGCGTCGCAGGTGATTGACGTGGACTTCAAGCACGTTGGAATCGCGCTCGGTCTCACCGTCGTAGAGGTGTTCGGCCAAGTGGCTTTTGGAAAGGATCTGTTCCGGGTGCAGCATGAAATAGCGCAGCAGGCGGAATTCAGCGGCGGTCAATTGAATGTCGGCGCCGTCACGCACGACACACTGGCGGCCCTCGTCCAGGTGCAGCCCTGCGGCCTTGAGTGTCGGTTGGTTGGCCTGGCCCTTGGAGCGTCGCAGCAGCGACTGGATCCGCAGGTACAACTCTTCCGGGTGGAAGGGTTTGGTCAGGTAATCGTCGGCACCGGCCTTCAGGCCCTCGATGCGCTCGGCCCAGGAATCACGGGCGGTGAGGATCAGCACCGGAATCGTCAGACCGCCGGCACGCCATTGCGCCAGCACCTCAAGCCCCGGCACGCCGGGCAGACCGAGGTCGAGGACGATCAGGTCATAGGGCTCGCTGCTGCCCTGATAGACCGCATCGCGCCCGTCCGCCAGCCAGTCCACCGCGTAGCCCTGACGTTGCAGGCCGGCGAGCAGTTCGTCGGCCAGTGGTACGTGGTCTTCCACCAGAAGCAAGCGCATCGGTCAATCTTCCTTGTCTTTGATCAGGTTGCCGGTGGCGGCCTCGAAATGCAGCTCGCGGGCCACGCCGTCGACGGTCAGCAGCTCGACTTCATAAATGTAGACGTCGTGCTTCTCTTCGAGCTCGGCTTCCAGCAGCTTTGCGCCGGGGTAGCGCGCCATCGCGTTATGCAGCACTTGCTCCAGCGGCAGAATCACGCCTTGCTGACGCAGGCGCAGGGCTTCGTCCTGATTGAGGTCGCGTGCCAGCGTTACCGAGCAGAATGCAACGAGCGCCAGGGCCAGAAAGCCCGTGGCGCGCGTCGATGAATAAGGCAAAAACAATTTCATTAAGTGTCCTGATGGTCCTTGCGCAGCAGCCCGTCGCTTGCGTCCAGTTCCAGCTCCCATTCCACACCTTGCGAGTCTTTCAGCTCGATCTGATACAGGTAAATGCCATAGCGCTTTTCCAGTTCGACGTCGATCAGGGTCGAATCCGGATGGCGAGCCATGGCCGTGGCCTTGACGGTTTCAATCGGCACAATGGTACCAGCGTCGATCAGTTTCCGGGCTTCATCTGCGTGCAGGTCGCAGGTATGGGCGCGGTTGGCGGTGAGACCGAAGAGCAGGAACGCGATGAACAGGCTCGCGAGGATTTTCATGGAGGTCTCCGTCTGTGGGTGTTGCTTCCTTGACGGGCACCTTAACGGTGCGAACTTAACTGAAACTGAATGGCCATCATGGGGTCTGCTCCTGCAGCCACGGCAACATGTGCTTATAATCTTTCGCTTGCTAACGATCGAGACCGGTATGACCGCCATTCACATCAAGTTCCCTTCCCTGACCCTCAAGGCCGGCCCCCGGGCCATGGCGCGCATTCGTGCCCAAGGCCTGAACGCCGCCGACGTCGGCACTCTGCCCGGCGCTGCCGGTGGGCCGAAGGCGCTGGGAATTCAGGGGCTGGATCTGGCGTTGTTCGGCGAGTGGTTGCCGGCGGCACCGCGCGAGCGCTCGCTGATCGGGGCGTCGGTGGGTTCCTGGCGCTTCGCCAGTGCCTGTTTGCCGGACGCCGCCGAAGGCATCCGCCGCCTCGGTCATCTGTACACCGAGCAGAACTTCAACAAAGGCGTGACCATCGGCGACGTCAGCCGCAGTTCGCAGCGCATGCTCGATGACCTGCTCGACGGCCGCGATGCGCTGCTGCTCGACAACGCCCACTACCGCTTGAACATCATGGTGGTCAAAAGCCACGGCGGGCTGGCGGACGACCATCGCGGCCGGCTCGGACTGGCGCTGGGCTCGGTGATCGCTGACAACCTGCGGGGCCGTGCGCGGCTGTCGCGACACTTCGAACGGCTGATCATCCACGACCCGCGCCTCGCGCCGCCGGTGCATGCGCTGAATGACTTCCCGTCGCGCTTCGTCGCCCTCGACGCCGGCAACCTGCGTCAGGCGCTGCTGGCCTCGGGTTCGATTCCGATGGTCATGGAAGGCGTGCGCGACCTGCCGGGCGCCGGGGCCGGCACGTTCCGCGACGGCGGTCTGCTCGACTATCACCTCGACCTGCCCTACAGCGGCGACGGCATCGTGCTCTATCCGCACTTCACCGACCGGGTGATTCCAGGCTGGTTCGACAAGACCCTGCCGTGGCGCAAAGCTTCGGTGGAACGCTTGCAGGACGTGCTGTTGCTGGCCCCGTCAAAGGAATACCTGGCGCGTCTGCCCTACGGCAAACTCCCCGACCGTAACGATTTCAAGCGCTTCATGGGCGATGCGCCGAGCCGGCAGAAATACTGGCGCGCGGCGATGGACGAGAGCCGCCGGATGGGCGACGAATTCCTTGAGCTGACTGCCAATGGTCGCCTCGCCGAGCGCTTGCTGACCCTTTAGTCAGCACAGCCCTGGACAAGCTGGTAAACTCGCCGCCTGCCCGAATTCGCTGCGGCGAACGCCATCTGAACAGAGCTGAAATCACTGTGGAAATTTTCAAAGAGTTCACCTTCGAATCCGCCCACCGCCTGCCCCACGTACCGGACGGCCACAAGTGCGGACGCCTGCACGGACACTCGTTCAAAGTGGCGATTCACCTGAGCGGCGACCTCGACCCGCACACCGGCTGGATCCGTGATTTCTCCGAGATCAAGGCGATTTTCAAGCCGCTGTACGAGCGTCTGGACCACAACTACCTCAACGACATTCCGGGCCTCGAGAACCCGACCAGCGAAGTGCTGGCCAAATTCATCTGGAATGAGTTGAAGCCCCTGCTGCCGGAACTCAGTGCGATCCGCATCCACGAGACCTGCACCAGCGGTTGCATCTATCGCGGCGAGTAATTCCCGCGACACAAAAAAACCACCGAGACCGGTGGTTTTTTTACGCCTATGCTTTTTGGCTCGAACCCGCCAAGAGGACAGGCCCATGACGGACTGGCTGCTGGATCAGGTCTTTGATTTCAACGGGCGACAGATTCGCCACGGGGTGCGCGGCGACGGCCCGCCGCTGGTGTTCGTGCACGGCACGCCCTTCTCTTCCTACGTGTGGCACCGCATCGCGCCGTACTTTTTCGCCACACATCGGGTGCATTACTTCGACCTGCTGGGCTACGGCCAATCCGAACAACCGGACGCCGATGTCTCCCTCGGCGTGCAGAACGATTTGCTCGCGCGGTTGCTCGATCACTGGAATCTGCAACGCCCGGACGTGGTTGCCCACGACTTCGGCGGCGCCACCGTGCTGCGCGCGCATCTGCTCAACGGCAAGGATTACCGCAGCCTGACCCTGATCGACCCGGTGGCGCTGACGCCCTGGGGGTCGCCGTTCGTGCAGCACGTGCGCCAGCATGAAACGGCGTTCAGCGGCCTGCCGGATTACATCCAGCGCGCCATCGTGCCGACCTACATTCGCGGGGCGATTCACCGGGATATTCCCGATGATGAACTGGCGCCCTACGTACAGCCGTGGCTGGGCGATCCGGGGCAAGCGGCGTTCTACCGGCAGATCGCGCAGATGGATCAGCGCTACACGCTGGAGGCGCAGCCGCTGTACCCGACGATCCGTTGCCCGGTGCAGATTCTCTGGGGCGAAGAAGATCAGTGGATTCCCATCGAACGCGGGCGCGAGTTGCACAAGATGATTCCGGGGTCGCAGTTTCATCCGATCCCGAATGCCGGGCATCTGGTGCAGGAAGATGCGCCTGAAGCCATCGTCGCCGCCCTGCTGCGGTTCCTCTGATCCAATCCCGTGACCTTGTGGGAACAGCTGCTCCCACTTGGTTCGTTGCAGCGTCCAATGCACTGCTTTCGCGCCGATCATCCGTGCCTCGTCTATAAATACCCGCAACATTGCGTTTGGCACGACCGCTGCAACCACTTCGCGTCCTCCCCTCTCCAGCAAGGAACGCCCCCATGACGCAAAACGATCCCGGCAACGATTACCCCCTCAGTGAAGTCCCGATGCACGCGCGCAAAGGCCTGGCCTCCACGGCGATGGTGCTGCTGGGCTTCACCTTCTTCACCGCGACCATGTTCGCCGGCGGCAAGCTCGGTGTGGCGTTCAACTTCGGCGAAATGCTCGCCGTCATCGTCATCGGCAACCTGCTGCTCGGCGTGTACGCCGCAGGTCTCGGTTACATCGCCTTCAAAAGCGGGCTGAATTCGGTGCTGATGGGGCGCTTCTGTTTTGGTGAAGTCGGCAGCAAGCTCAGCGACCTGATCCTCGGGTTCACCCAGATCGGCTGGTACGCCTGGGGCACCGCGACGGCGGCGGTGGTGCTCGGCAAGTATTTCGACTTGAACGAAGCCACGGTGCTGGGGCTGATGGTGCTGTTCGGCCTGGTGTTCTGCGCCACGGCGTATGTCGGTTATCGCGGGCTGGAGATTCTGTCGTACATCGCGGTGCCGGCGATGATGTTGCTGCTGATGCTGTCGATGTGGGTCGCGACCGTGAAAGTCGGCGGCCTCGACGGCTTGCTCAGCGTCGTGCCCAGCGGTTCGCTGGACTGGTCGACCGCCATCACGCTGGTGTTCGGCACCTTCGTCAGCGGCGCGACCCAGGCCACCAACTGGACGCGATTTTCGCGCTCGGCACGGGTCGCGGTGCTGGCCAGCCTGATCGGTTTTTTCATCGGCAACGGCCTGATGGTGCTGATCGGCGCCTATGGCGCAATCGTCTATCAACAGCCCGACGTGGTCGAAGTGCTGCTGTTGCAAGGCTTCGCCATGGCGGCGATGGCGATGCTGCTGCTGAACATCTGGAGTACCCAGGACAACACCATCTACAACTTCGCCGTCGCCGGCTGCAATCTGCTGCGCACCGGGCGCCGCAAGACCGTGACCCTGGTCGGTGCCGTGATCGGCACGGCGCTCGCGCTGCTGGGCATGTACGACATGCTGGTGCCTTATCTGATCCTGCTCGGCACGGTGATTCCGCCGATTGGCGGCGTGATCATGGCGGACTTTTTCTTCCGCTGGCGCGGGCGCTATCCGCGTCTGGCCGACGCACGGTTACCGGCGTTCAACTGGCCGGGGCTCGCGGCTTACGCGGCCGGGACCGTCGCGGCATTCGGCTCGCCGTGGGTCGCGCCGCTGGTCGGGATCGCCGTTGCCGCGTTAACGTATATCGCAGTGACCGGCCTGCTCGGCGCCCGCAACGCGGCCGCCCCTCTACAAGATCTATAAAAGGATTCGCCCGATGCACATCATCAACGCCCGACTGCGCAACCAGGAAGGTCTGCACGAATTGCACCTCGAAGACGGCCTGATCCGCAGCATCGCGCGCCAGACCGAAGCGCCGACCCTGGGCCCGGACGACCTCGACGCCGGCGGCAATCTGGTGGTGCCGCCCTTCGTCGAGCCGCACATTCACCTCGACGCCACCCTGACCGCCGGCGAGCCGCGCTGGAACATGAGCGGCACGCTGTTCGAAGGCATCGAGTGCTGGGGCGAGCGCAAGGTCACCATCACCCAGGAAGACACCAAGACCCGGGCCAAGAAAACCATTCAGACCCTGGCCGCCCACGGCATCCAGCACGTGCGCACCCACGTCGACGTCACCGACCCGCAACTCACCGCACTCAAGGCGATGCTCGAAGTGCGCGAGGAAAGCCGTCATCTGATCGACCTGCAAATCGTCGCGTTCCCCCAGGAAGGCATCGAGTCGTTCCGCAATGGTCGCGAGCTGATGGAAGAAGCCATCCGCATGGGCGCGGACGTGGTCGGCGGGATTCCGCATTTCGAGTACACCCGCGACCAAGGCGTCAGCTCGGTGAAGTTCCTGATGGACCTGGCCGAGCGCACCGGTTGTCTGGTGGACGTGCATTGCGACGAAACCGACGACCCGCATTCGCGCTTCCTCGAAGTGCTGGCCGAGGAGGCCCGCAGCCGCGACATGGGCGCCCTCGTGACCGCCAGCCACACCACCGCGATGGGCTCCTACGACAACGCCTACTGCGCCAAACTGTTCCGCCTGCTCGGGCATTCGGGGATCAGTTTTGTCTCCTGCCCGACCGAAAGCATTCACCTGCAAGGGCGCTTCGACACCTTCCCGAAACGCCGTGGCGTGACACGCGTGAACGAGCTGCTCGAAGCCGGCATGAACGTCTGCTTCGGTCAGGATTCGATCGTCGATCCGTGGTATCCGCTGGGCAACGGCAACATCCTGCGCGTGCTCGAAGCCGGCCTGCACATCTGCCACATGCTCGGCTACCGCAACCTGCAAAGCGCGCTGGATCTGGTCACCGACAACAGCGCCAAAGCCATGCACCTCGGTGAACGCTACGGCCTGGAACAGGGCCGCCCGGCCAACCTGCTGATCCTGTCGGCGGACAGCGATTACGAAGTGATCCGCAGCCAGGGCCTGCCGCTGTATTCGATCCGCAACGGCAAGGTGCTGATGAAGCGGCAGATGCCGGTGGTGGAGTTCATGGAGGGTTGAGTGGCGGTTATGGTTCGCAGCGGGTTTATCGCGAAAGGATAGTGCCAGACTGTCAGATCTGACAGGCGACAACCGCTGCGAGCCGGCTCACAGTAAGCCCCAAGGGACCCATCGTTCCCGGGGGGACGACCATGAAAGGGACTTCACCATTTCGCCTGGTTTTCGCTGTCTGTCTGGCCTTCGCCACGACGACAGCGGCAATGGCCGCCGTTCGCAACGGCAGCGGTGAAGAGATCCTCTTGCAAGGCTTTCACTGGAACTCAAGCCGTAATCAAACGCCCTGGTATTCGGTACTTGCGCAACAGGCGACGGCCATTGGCAACGACGGCTTCACGCTGATCTGGATGCCACCGCAGTGGACCGATTCCTCGCAGTGGAATACACCCACGGCTGCCGGCGGCGGTGAAGGATACTTCTGGAACAGCTTCGACAAGAACGGCCGTTACGGCAGCGACCAGCAACTCAAACAAGCGGTGCTGGCGCTCAATAGCGCGGGCGTGAAAGTCGTCTACGACGTCGTGCCCAATCACATGAGCGATAAAGCGGTCTACTCAATGTTTCCGAGAGGGAGCAACGAATGGCGACAAGACTGCATGCAATGTGATGAAGGTGACCCGTTCATGGATGGCGCAGCTGACCTGAACACCGCCAATCCGACAGTCTTCGACGCCTTCAAAAAAGAATTCATCAATCTGCGTGACAACTACGGGGCTCAGGGTCTGCGCTTTGACTTCGTCCGTGGTTATGCACCGGAAACCGTGGATCGCTGGATGAACGCCTTCGGCAACCAGCAATTCTGCGTCGGCGAAAACTGGAAAGGCCCAAACGAATACCCTCAGGGCGACTGGCGACGCAGTGCGAGCTGGCAGGATGTGCTCAAGGACTGGTCGGATCGTTCGCACTGCACGGTGTTCGACTTTGCCCTCAAGGAGCGCATGCAGAACGGCTCGATCGCCGAGTGGCGCCACGGTTTGAATGGCAATCCGGATCCTGCGTGGCGCGCAGTCGCCGTGACCTTCGTCGACAATCACGACACTGGCCCTTCTCCCGGCGCCTACGGCGGTCAACACCATTGGGCGCTGCCCGATCCACTGCTCAATCTGGCTTACGCCTACATCCTCGGCAGTCCGGGCACGCCGACCGTGTACTGGCCGCACATGTACGACTGGCAGCGTGACCAACTGATCCGGCAATTGATCAAGCTGCGCCAGGCCGCCGGTATCCGAGCGGATTCGCCGATTCGCTTCAACACCGCGTATTCGGGACTGGTCGCCACCACGTCGGGCGTACGCGGGACGCTGGTCATAGCGTTGAAATCCGATCTGCAGCAGCTGCCACAGGGTCTGGGCACGCCGACATTGACCTGGGATAACGGCGATATCCGCATCTGGAACAGCCCTGTTGAACCGGCGACAGTTGCAGTCAACGTGCATTGCGACAATGCCAATCCGCAACCGGGCGAAAGCGTCTATGCAGCGGGTTCATCGCTTGAGTTCGGAGCGTGGGATCCACAACATGCACTGGCACTGACACTCGCCAATAACCGCTGGAGCACTACCGTTGAGGTGCCAGGCCAGCAAAAGCTCGAGTGGAAATGCATCGTACGGGGCCAGACTCCGACAGCGGTGTATTGGCAGGCCGGCGCGAATAACGCGCTCACCAGCGGCGCCGTAGCCGACACTGTAGGGCGCTTCTGATCTCGAGGTTTCAGCTATTTTCGTCGCGCACGGCGGTGCCGAACAGACGCACGCCAGTCAGTTCTCCGACGCGCTCCTCCAGCAGGATCGGCGCGGTTCCGCCGGGCATCACCACCTGCACCTCTCCCGCTGACACCCAACCCACCCGCCACGCCGCACTCGCCACCGCACTGGCGCTGGTGCCCGAGGAAGCGGTCGGCCCCTCGCCCCGTTCGAACACCCTCGCCACGATGCGTTGATCACCGGCGCGCGTCGCCCATTGCAGGTTGACCCCGGCCGGGCACGGCTGGCCGGCACCGACGGGCATGGCGTAGGCGATGGCGGTCAGACGGTCCGTCAGCGGCGATTCAAGCATCTGCGCGTTGCTTGGCAATGCGGCCTCATCCTGTACCAGCGTCACGCAATGCGGATTGCCGATACGCACGAACTGGCTGTGCGCCCAGGCAGGATCGAGTTGTGCCAGCGGTCGAACACGGCTGACCTCCACACCGTCAAACGGCACCGGTTCAACGCCGAGCGCACCGACCGCTGCCGGGCCGAAACCGGGCTGGCCAAGGTCCAGCCAGAAGCCCTGCACGCCCGCCACCTGCCCCGGTTTGACCGAGGTCGGCACGGGCGATTGCGCGTCCTGTTTATCGTGATGCACCCGCAACGTCGCCCCCTCCTGCGGCATCAGCCCCTGTTCAAGCAACGACTGGGAGAAAATCGTCAGGCCGTTGCCGCTGCGCTCGGCCAGCGTGCCGTCGGTGTTGACGATCAGCAGATCAAAGGGCGGCGCGGATTGAAACGGGCCGATCAGCAGGCCATCGCTGCGGTGGGACTTTCTGCCGGCGGGGCGCCGACCTTCGGGCCAATCGCAGCACAGCGAGATGGCAGCAGCGCTCCACGCCTGTCGCGACAGCGCGCACTGCGCGGCGCCCGTCGGTAATTCGATCCCGGCATCGCGCAGCGCCTGGGGCGAAACGACTCCGTAGATATTGCCTCGTGCATCGTAGAACTGCGTCATGAGCCCGCCCTTGTTTTTCCCGTCGACAGGGGCGCCACTGTAAATCGCAACGCCCTGCAGACGCGAGCGGGCTCGCTCCAGCGAAAGAGCTGTGCAAGGATGTCCGCTGCTGAATCGTTTTTTGCCAAGGATCGTTATGACCAGCCTCACCCCTCAAGACACGTTCGTTCCCGGACGCCTCGAACAGATGTCCACGCGCATCGCTTTCTTCATCGCCGGGCTCGGCATCGCCGCGTGGGCGCCGCTGGTGCCGTACGCCAAGGCGCGCGCCGGTCTCGATGAAGGCACGTTGGGGTTGCTGTTGCTGTGCTTGGGCGTCGGCTCGATTCTGGCGATGCCGCTGGCGGGGATTCTGGCCACCCGGTTTGGCTGCCGGAAGGTGGCCACCGGCGGCACGCTGCTGATCTGTGCAGCGTTGCCGTTGCTGGCGACGGTGTCGTCGATTCCGGCGCTGATCGCCACGTTGTTCATGTTCGGCGCCGGGCTCGGCACGGTGGATTCGACGGTGAACCTGCAAGCGGTGATCGTCGAGCGGGCCAGCGGCAAGAACATGATGTCGGGGTTTCACGGCCTGTTCAGCCTCGGTGGGATCGTCGGCGCGGCAGGCGTGAGCGCCCTGCTCGGTCTCGGGCTGTCGCCACTGGCGGCGATGCTGGTGGTGGTCGTGGTGCTGATCGCGGCGCTGTTCAAGGCGGTGCCGCACATGCTGCCTTACGGCAGTGAAAGCTCGGGCCCTGCGTTCGCAGTGCCCCACGGGATCGTGCTGTTCATCGGCGGCATGTGCTTCATCGTGTTCCTCACCGAAGGCGCGGCGCTGGACTGGAGCGCGGTGTTCCTGGCCCAGGAACGCGGGATCGACACCGCCTATGCGGGACTGGGTTACGCAGCGTTCGCGTTGACCATGACGGCCGGCCGTCTGACCGGTGACCGGATCGTCCGCGCATTGGGTGCGACCCGGATCATTCTGTTTGGCGGTCTGCTGGCGGCGGCGGGACTGTTTCTGGCGACCTTCGCCCCGAGCTGGCAAGCCGCGCTACTCGGTTATGCGCTGGTCGGCGCCGGCTGTTCGAACATCGTGCCGGTGCTGTACACGGCGGTGGGCAAACAGACGGTGATGCCGGAAAGCATCGCGGTGCCGGCAATCACCACGCTGGGTTATGCGGGGATTCTGGCGGGGCCGGCAGTGATCGGGTTTGTCGCCCATGCCAGCAGCCTGAGTTTTGCCTTCGGTTTGATGGCGACGTTGCTGGTGGCAGTGGCGATTGGCGGGAAAGCGCTGAAGGTCTGAGCCGGATTGTTCCCACGTCGAGACGCGGGAACAATCCGTGCAGATCAGAACCCAACGCTGGCCTGCACGAAGAACGTACGCGGCGTGCCCACGTAGATCCCCGAGTTGTTGTCGCTGGAGCGGGTGAAGTACTGCTTGTCGAAGATGTTCTTCACACCGGCGCCGAGCTTCAGGTTGGAGAGCTGCGAACCGAAGTCATAGCCGCCACGCACGTTCCAGGTCACGTACCCCGGAATATCGCCGTACTGCCCGTCCGCCGTGCCTTCGGTGATGTAGTTGCCATTGAAGCTGCCGTCAGCATTCACGCCGGTGCCCGGCGAGCGCTGTTTGGACTGGGCGAAACCGTCGATGTTGTAGGTCCAGCGGTTGATGTCGTAACGCAGGCCGACGGTGGCCACCTGACGCGAGTAGAACGGCAGGTCGCGGCCCTTGAAGCCCGGGATCTCGCCTTCATAGGTCGCGCGGGTATAAGTGAAACCGGCGTTGGCGGTCAGGCCATCGAGACGCGGATCGAGCGCCGCCATGTCGTAGTGCACCGAAGCCTCGATACCCTGGTGCTTGGTTGCGCCGAGGTTGGTCCAGCCTACGTCATTGCTGATGTATTGCAGTTCGTCATCGAAGTCGATGTAGAACAGCGTCACCTCCCCGCCCCACACGTCATCGTTGTAGCGCGTGCCGATTTCGTAGGTTTTCGCTTTCTCCGGCTCCAGGCCGTTGGCGGTCTCGTCACCCGAGCCGCCCTGGCCGAGCTGGAAGTATTGCAGGCTGCCGAACGACGTCTCGTAGTTGGCGAACAGTTTCCACGCATCGGACAGGTGATACATCACGCTCAGGGCCGGCAACGGCTCGTTGCTTTCGATGCTGCGGTTTTTCTCGGGGACGGGTTTGCCGGCGGTGTCGAGCACAGCGCGATCATGCCAGTCGGTGCTGATGTGTTCGAAGCGAATGCCCGGGGTCACGGTCCAGTTGCCGACGTCGATCTTGTTGTCGATGTAGACCGAGTTGGCCTCGGTGCCGCCGGTGCGATCCTGGAACACATGACCGTCGGAGGTCTTGGTGACCACCGGCTGATTATTGACCAGCGCCAGGCGGCTCGATTGCTCGTGCATCGCCTCTTTCAAATAACGGTAACCGACACTGACTTCCTGGGTGGTCGGGCCTACGTCAAACACACGCGAAACACGCGGCTCGATGCCCAGCGTGTAGTAGGAGCGCGGGAACGAGCTGAGGGTTTTCTGATCGCGGGCGGCGATGGTGCTGCCGCGAAAGCTGTCGGTGTAGTAGGTCAGCACTTCCGCCTGGGTGCGCTCGTCGATCTGCCGGATCCACTTGAACGACACGTCCTTGCGGCGGCCGCTGAAGCCGTCGTAGTCACGGTCGGACTGGAACGGTTTGTCGTCGTACTGCTTTTGCGTCAGGCCGCCGGGCATGTCGGCGCTGGCGTCGTAGTAGTGGAAGTTGAGGCTGAAATCGTCCTGATCGGTCGGCGCCCAGTGGGTCTTGAGGATCACGTCGTCGATGTCGTTGCCGTTGTTGCGCTCGCGGTAACCGTTGCCGTTCACGCCCGAGTACAACAGCGCCATGCCGATGCCGTTGTCGGCAGTGCCGCCGAGGAACGCGGTGTCGATGTGTTTCCAGCCACCGTGCTGCGAGGTTTCCAGGGTGGTGCCGATTTCACCGGTGGTTTTTTCCGGGATCGCGCGGGTCACGAAGTTGATCACGCCGCCGACGTTCTGCGGCCCGTAACGCACGGAGCCGGCACCACGGACCACGTCGATGCTGTCGAGGTTGCCGGAAGAAATCGGCGCCATCGACAGTTGTGGCTGACCATACGGGGCAAACGCGGCCGGCACGCCGTCGATCAATACGGTGGAGCGTGGCGACAGGCGCGACGTCAAACCCCGCACACCGACGTTCAGCGAAATATCGCTGCCGCCGGTGCCGTTGGCTTCCTGCACCTGCACGCCCGGCACGCGGCGCAGTACGTCGCCGACGTTCATCGCGCCCTGCTCGACCATCGCTTCGCGGCGGATCACCGTGCGCGCGCCGGGGTGGTTCTGCACCACGGCGGCGTTGGCGTCGCCGAGCCAGTCGCCGACCACTTTGATGTCGGTCACGCCCAGTTCCAGCGGGCCGTTGGCGGCGGAAGTCGGGGCCGGGGACAAGGTCACCGAGCCTTCATTGATCTGATAATCCAGACCGCTGCCTTGCAGCAATTGGCGCAGGGCCTGTTCCGGAGAAAGGTTGCCGTCCACCGCCGGCGCCTGTTTACCGGCGACCAGATCCGGGCTGAAAAACACCTGCAATGAAGTTTGCTGACCCAGTTCGCTCAGGGCCTGACCCAGCGGCTGGGCGCGGATGTGAATGGCTTCGGCGGCGAAGGCCATCGGCACTGCAGCGTTGACCGCCAGCGCAAGCGCCAGCGGCAACCAAGGGGATTTTTTGTTTTTGGCGGTGGAGTTTTTCACGTCGAACGGAGTCCTGTGGATCGCAAGAGTGTGCGGCTGTTAATGCAAACCAGTTGCAGTTGAACAGGAAGACGACGAACTCGAAAAAAACCTGAATTTTATTTTGAAATTATTTCCTGGCTGCCATCGGCAAGGGTGCGCACGGCCACCGGAAGGATGCTCGGCAAGGCCTTGAGCAAGGCATCGGTGTTGTCGGATTTGAATACGCTGGTCAGGCGCAAATTGGCCACGGCCGGGTTGGCGACTTTCAGCGGCTTGTCGCGATAACGCGACACTTCCTCGGCGACTTCACTGAGGCTGGCGTTGTTGAACACCAGTTTGCCGCTGCGCCAGGCCGTCAGTTCCGCCGGGTTGACCGCGTAGGCCGGCGCCACTTTGCCCTGGGCATCGATCCGCGTGCCGAGGCCGGCAGTCAGGCTGATGAAATCGGCATCGGCCGCATCACGGCCCTGCACTTTGACCGTGCCCTGCTCAACCGCGACCCGGGTCTGGGTCACGTCGCGGCGCACATCGAAACGGGTGCCGGTCACCGTGACCTTGCCGCTGCCGGCCTCGACCACGAACGGGCGGGACGTGTCGTGCTCGACGCTGAACATCGCTTCGCCTTCAGTCAGCTCGATGAGCCGCCGATCCTTCTCGAAACGCACCTGCAGACGGCTGCGGCTGTTGAGGTCGATCACCGAACCGTCCGGTAGCGCGACATGCTTGCGCTCGCCGAGGGCGGTGGCGAATTCGGCGCTGTAACCTTGTGGGTGATTCAGACCGCTGAACAGACCGAGCCCGAGCGCCACCGCGACCACGCTCGCCGCCACGGCATAACGCAACAGCGGACGACGTTCGCGCCGCGCCGGCGGGGTTTCGCACAGGGCCTTGAGCCGTGGCGCAGGCAGCAGATCCGCCGCTGTCCACAAGCCTTGCAGCAACTGGAATTCGTCACGGTGCTGCGGATGTTCGTTCAGCCACGCGTCGAAGCGCTGCTGTTCGTCGACACTGACGGCCGGCTCCTGCAAACGCACAAACCAGCGTGCCGCGTCATCGCGCACCGTTGTTTGCCCGCACGCGCAATCACGAGTATCCATCATGGAATGTCCTGTTTGGCTGGGGATGAAAAGACGCCGCGGCTCATGATTGCGCCCCGTCCAGGCGATCACGCAGATGCCGCAGGGTGCGGATCATATACTTTTCCACCATGTTCTTGGACAGGCCCAGGCGTTCGGCGATTTCCGCCTGGGTCAGGCCCTCGATCTTCTGCCAGACGAAAATTCGCCGGCAGTTGACCGGCAGCTCCGTGAGCGCGCGTTCGATGGAATCGGCCAGCTGGATCGCATGCATGTAATGCTCCGGATCGCCGGTCGGCGACTCACTGAGATCGATCGCCTCCGACTCCATGGCGCCCCGCCGGTCCTCACGCCGATAGCCGTCCACCGCGATGTTGCGCGCGGTCTGGTGCAAATACGCCCGGGGTTGCTGCACCGCCGACGAATCGGATTCGAGCACCCGCACAAAGGTGTCGTG
Organism: Pseudomonas sp. GW823-FHT04A03; assembly: GCF_058796615.1. Lineage (NCBI taxonomy): Bacteria > Pseudomonadati > Pseudomonadota > Gammaproteobacteria > Pseudomonadales > Pseudomonadaceae > Pseudomonas > Pseudomonas sp. GW823-FHT04A03. The sequence continues at coordinate 96,145 of NZ_JBXAIV010000007.1, read as the reverse complement.
CGCCAGATCCTCGGCCTGCGAGCGATTGCGCAGGCGACGGGTCCAGGTGCCGATCAACTCTTCGTAATGCTCGAGAAAGCCGGGTCTGCGGGGCAGCATGGGGATCATTACGGCGTGCTGAGGAAAGGGGCGTGAATAGTAATGCTTCCTATTAAGCCGAAGCAATGGATTCCTCGGGAATGCCGACGAAGCTGTTTTCCCCTTTCCCACCAGCGCTCTAAATCGCGGCAATCTCTGCCTTGCGCGGGCAGAACCAACCGTGCATCAAACCCGCCTGAAAGAACTGGACCGGCGCCTCGAACCCGGCCGACTCGATCAGACCGGCGACCTGCGGCGCCGGCAGAATCGCCACATCCCGGGCATAGGCCAAACGCGCTCGCTCAAGCATCTCCGCCGGCACCTGGGCCGATGCCATCAGCGTCATCCAGTGACGCAGCAATGCCTCATAGGCCGGAGATTCGGTATCCGAGGCGAGATCAGCGTTAGCCAGAATCCCACCCGGCACCAGACGACGGGCAATCTCGCGGAAAAAGTCGATACGAACCTGAGGGTCAAGCAAGAACTGCGACACCAGAAAACAGGTCGCACCGTCGTAACCGGATTCATCCGTCATCGTATCGAGGTAGCCTTCGTGAAACCGGCAGCGGTCAATGAAACCACCCTCTTTCGCTCGCTGACGGCACACGTCGAGCATGGCGCCCGAAGGGTCGACTGCAGTGAATCGCCAGCCGGGAAACTGCTGCGCCAGATGGGCCATTTCCACACCGGTGCCCACGCCGACGCAGAGTATCCGGGCATTCTCCGGCAGGCCCGCGAATACCGAATCCAGCAGCAGATACAGGGCATCACGCAGGGGCGCCATGCCGCTCCACTGTTTGTCATAGACGGCGGATTGCTGGTCGAACAGGGTCTTGAGTGCTTGATTGTCCATGGAGAAATTTCCTCTGCATCATGATCACGGTGAAGTTTCATTATCGCAGGGCTGTCAAGACCTCCCCGGTACAGCCTGAAATTGATCATTCCGCCCATGAACTGGTCGCAATCCATCAACCCCACACCCGCGCCGCACCCTAGATTAGATCCCACAACAACACGCCGTGGAGATCGCCTCATGCACAGTTTCCAGACCCGCAAGCAGCACAGTCCGGTCGACACCTGGGATCAGCAGGATCCGGAGCAGGCCTTCACCCTGCCCTCGCGTTATTTCTACGACGACAGCCTGTTCCGTGCCGAGCGCGACAACATCTTCATGAAGGCCTGGCATGTCGCCGGGCATGTCAGCGAGTTCGCCGAACCGGGGCAGTTCGTGGTCACCGATCTGTTCGATCAGAGCGTGGTGGTGGCGAAGAATCGGCAGGGGCAGATCCATGGTTTCCACAATGTCTGCCAGCATCGCGGCAATCGCTTGCTCGAGGAACGCCGTGGCACCACCGGCGGCGTGGTGCGCTGCGCCTATCACTCGTGGTGCTACGAGATGGACGGCAGCCTGCGCGGTGCGCCCCGTTGCGAGCGGATGAAGAATTTCGAGCTGGCGCAGTTCAACATTCCCCAGGTGCGCACCGAAGAACTCGGCGGTTTCATCTACTTCAACCTCGACCCGAATGCGCCGTCGCTGCGGGATCTGTTCCCCGGTGCTGATGAGGAAATGCGCCGGGTGTTTCCGGATCTGGCGGACATGCACCTGATCGAGGAACAGGACGTGATCGTGCCGGCCAACTGGAAGGTGATCATGGACAATTCCATTGAGGGCTATCACTTCAAACTGTCCGGCCCGTGCCACATCGACCTCGCCCGACTGATCGACTTCAAGGGTTACCAGTTGATCAAACGCGACAACTGGTGGACCTACGCTGCACCGGCCAATCTGTCGGCGACCGAGGCCTATGGCGTGCCGCTGAAAAGCGAGCCGAACCCGCAGGAATGCTTTTTCAACATCGGCCTGTGGCCGAACAACACCTTCTACACCTTCCCGTTCTCCGAGTTTCTCGGCTCGTTCATCATGATTCCGCTGGACGCCGAGCGCTCGCTGCTGCGCTTCGGTTACTACTCCAGCAACCCCGAGACTGCTGCCGTCAGCACCGCGTGCATGAAGTGGATGAACGAAGACCTCGGCCCGGAAGACATCGCCCTGAACATCTCGGTGCAAAAAGGCCTGCGCTCGCTCGGCTACGACCAGGGTCGCTACATGATCGACGCCCAGCGCAGCAATGAAAGCGAGCATCTGGTGCATCACTTTCATCGTCTGGTGTTCAACGGTATTCACGGCCATTGCGTGGACTGATCCGCCCTTCCCTCGTCATTTGTCTGAACGGAGCAAACCATGGACGAAACCGGGTTTGATTACCTGATCGTGGGCGCCGGCTCCGCCGGTTGCGTGTTGGCCAATCGCCTGAGCGAAGACCCGAACGTGCGCATCCTGCTGCTGGAGGCCGGGCCCGAGGACAAGAGCTGGACGATCGACATGCCGTCTGCCGTGGGCCTGGTGGTGGGCGGATCGCGCTACAACTGGAGCTATCAGTCGGAGCCCGAGCCGTATCTCGACGGCCGCCGGATCGGCACGCCGAGAGGCCGAACCCTCGGCGGTTCATCGTCGATCAACGGCATGGTCTACATCCGTGGCCATGCTCGGGATTACGACGGCTGGGCCGAACAGGGCTGCACCGGCTGGAGCTATCGCGAAGTGCTGCCGTACTTCAAGCGAGCGCAGACTCACGCCGACGGTGGCGATGACTATCGCGGCGCCGGCGGCCATTTGCACGTCACTCCCGGCGATGTCGAAACACCGTTGTGCGCGGCGTTCATCGCGGCCGGGGCCGAGGCCGGTTATGGCGTCAGCGAGGACTTGAACGGTTATCGTCAGGAAGCCTTCGGCCCGGTCGATCGCACCACACGCAACGGTCGGCGCTGGAGCACTTCGCGCGGTTATCTCAGCGAAGCACTGGCTCGGGGCAATGTGCGCGTGGTCACCGATGCGTTGGTGCTGCGCATTCTGTTCGAGGGCCGGCGAGCGGTCGGGATCGACTATGAACAGAACGGCGAAACGAACACCGTCCGCGCTCGCCGGGAAGTGTTGCTGACGGCCGGGGCGATCAATTCGCCGCAGTTGCTGTTGCTCTCGGGTGTGGGCCCGGCGGCAGAATTGCGTGACCTCGGGATCAGCGTGATTCACGATCTGCCAGGCGTCGGTAAACGCCTCAACGATCACCCGGACGCGGTGGTGCAGTTTCGCTGCAAAAAACCGGTGTCGCTGTATCGCTGGACCACCGCGCCGGGCAAATGGTGGATCGGCGCGCGCTGGTTCGTCCGTCACGATGGCCTGGCGGCGAGCAATCATTTCGAGGCCGGCGCGTTCCTGCGTTCACGGGCCGGCGTCGAACACCCGGATCTGCAACTGACCTTCATGCCGCTGGCCGTGCAACCTGGCAGCGTCGAGCTGGTGCCGACCCACGCGTTCCAGATCCACATCGACCTGATGCGCCCCACCAGCCTGGGCAGCGTGACCCTGCACAGTGCCAAACCCCGGCGGCCGCCAAGGATTCTGTTCAACTACCTGAAGACCGCGCAGGACCGTGCCGACATGCGCGCCGGCGCACGGCTGGTGCGGGAAATCATCGAGCAACCGGCGATGGCGCCTTTCAAGGGTGAAGAGCTGGTGCCGGGCCGTTCGGTGCAGACCGACGCCGAACTCGATGCCTGGGCGCGGCAGGTCACGGAAACCGGCTACCATGCCAGCGGCACCTGCAAAATGGGACCGGCGCGCGACCCTGAAGCGGTGGTCGATCCGCAACTGCGGGTGCACGGCCTCGACGGCTTGCGGGTGGTGGACGCGTCGATCATGCCGGTGATCGTCAGCGGCAACACCAACGCCCCGACGGTGATGATCGCGGAAAAGGCCAGCGACCTGATCCGCAACCTCGCGCCGTTGCCAGCCCTCGATGTACCGGTGTGGATCAACCCGCACTGGCAGACCGAACAACGATGAAGCAGAGATGGCGATGACCCGATCCGCTGAAGCTGTACCGCGCAATGAAGCACCGCTGCGAGTGGCGGTGCTGTTGCTGCCGGCGTTTTCCAATTTCGGTCTGGCGGCGGTGCTGGAACCGCTGGCCATCGCCAACTGGCTGAGCCAGCGCACGCTGTTCGAGTGGACGCTGTTGTCGTTGCAGCCCGGCCCGGTGACGGCCAGCAACGGTCTGGCGAGCATCGCCGAGGACGGCTTGAACAACGAGCAAGCCTTCGACGCCTGCGTGGTGCTGGCCAGTTTCGAGGTGCATCAACACAGCCGCAATCCGGCGCTCAAGAGTTGGCTGCGCAAGCAGGCGCTGTTCGGCGCGGTGTTGATCGGTGTGGAAACCGGCACTGAATTGCTGGCGGCTGCCGGTGTGCTCGACGGCTACGAAGCGGCGGTGCATTGGGACAACCTGCAAGGCTTTCAGGAAAGTTATCCCAAAGTCCGCGCCCGACCGCAGCTCTACACCCTCGAACGCCAGCGCCTGACCTGCGCCGGCGCGACCACCATTCTCGACATGCTGCTGGGCTGGATCGGCCAGCGTTTCGATGCGGATCTGGCCCGGGAAATCGGCCTGCACCTGTTGATGGGCCAGATGCGCGCCCCGGCGGACAATCAGCTCGACGGCGGCTTGGGCAACAGCGGGATGTACGGCAACAAGATCCGCCGCGCCGTGCAGTTGATGGAAAAGGCTCTGGAAGAACCGCTGGACTGCGAGGCGATTGCCAGCGAAGTCGGCCTGTCGCGACGGCAACTGGAGCGCCAGTTCAAGCATCAGACCGGGCTCTCGCCGCTCAAGTACTACATCACCCTGCGCCTGGCCCGGGCGCATAACCTGTTGCAACAGACGCAAATGAGCGTGGCCCAGGTGGCGGCGTGTTCGGGGTTTGGATCGCTGGAGCATTTCTCCCGCACTTACCGTGCGCGGTTTGGCTGCCCGCCGAGCGAGGATCGGCGTCAGGCGTGGAGCGCGCCGGTGATGCGCCAGCCGTTGAGCAAGGCGCATTTGTCACCGGAATGAATTACTGCCGATACGCCGGCTCTTCCTCATCAAGGATTTCCATTAGCGCGTTGAAATGCTTATCCGCAAACCCCGGATAATCCAGCCATTGCCGACACGTCTTGCGCGCCACTTCATCGCTGGCCACGCGCAACTCACGCCCGGTCGCCAGTGCGGCGATGTACACCTCGCAAGCCCGCTCGAAGTAATAAAGATCATCAAACGCCTGAGCCACGCTCGGCGCCGCGACCAACAATCCGTGATTGCCCATCAGCAGGATCGGCTTGTCACCAAGCAGCCTGCTCACCCGCTCCGCTTCTTCCCCAAGGCCCATGCCGTCAAAGCCGTCATCAATCGCCACCCGCTCGAAAAACCGCATGCTGTTCTGCTCGATCGGTGGCAGCCGCGAGTCTTTCAGGCAGGCCAGCGTCGTCGCGTATTTGCTGTGGGTGTGCAGGATGCAACGGGCCTGGGGCTGGTTGCGGTGCAAGGCGCTGTGCAAGGCCCAGGCGGTGATGTCCGGGGCGTCCGGGCGGTCGAGACTGGCCGGGTCGTCGGCATCGAGCAACAGCAGATCACTGGCGCGGATCCGCGAGAAGGGTTTGCCGTAGGGGTTGATCAGAAACTCGCGACCATCCGCTGAGATGGCCACGCTGAAATGATTGGCGATGGATTCGTGCAGGTTCAAACGTGCGGCCCAGCGCAGGGCGCAGGCCAGCTGGATTCTCAGGTGTTCGACGTTGTCGTGCATGGCGCGGCCTCCCGGTTTCACCCGAGTGTAGAGCGCATGCATTTATCGACTTGACGGGAAACGACAGTGGCTGCCGTTTTGAGCGGGGTGTTCATCAGAAGCGGGAGCGAGCTGGCTCGCCCCCGCCGGTTTCACTGACGGTAAATCAGCCTCTTTCGTCGATCCCGGCTTGCAGAGATTGACTGTCCAGATGACCGCTCAGAGTCACCGGACCGACTTTCAGGTTGCCGTTTTCAAGGGAAACCTTCGGTGCGTTTTCTTCGGTTTTGTGCGGCAGATCCAGGCCGGCTTTTACGCCGTAGTCGAGGTTGCTCAGATCGCTGCTGCTGACCTTCGAACCGCCCAGATCGACCTTGCCTTCGGTGGCGGAAATCCGCGCGCCGGTCAGCTGGGTAGCGCCGCCGACGGTGAGATTCACACCCTGACCAGCGCTGATGCCGGACGCCTGTTTCACGCTGTCCTTGTGCGCGTACTCGCCGTCGACTTTCAGCGTCGGCTTGTAGTCGGTGCCCGCCAGTTTTCCCTTGTCGTCGGCCGGGGTCTTCTTGGCGGTCAGGCCCAGATCCACATCGACCTTGGCGTGAGTGCTGGAGTCCTGACGGCTTTCAACCGTCAGATCACCCGCCACTGTGCCGCTGACATTGCGCGCCTCGATCCGCGCACCGCTCAGGCTCACATCACCGCCGCTGTTCAACACCACCGTGTCAGCCTTGATCTGGCTGTTCTGCTGAGTGGTGCCTTGCAGGTAATCCACGCCCACCTTGGCCCCGGCATTGAAGCCGTGATCGCTGCTGACTTTTTCATCGGCGGCGGTCGGTGTGCTTTTGCTCAGATTGCCACCGGCGTTCAGCGCTACGTTCCAGTTATTGCGGTTGTCGGTGGACTGCGCGGACTCCTGAACGAAGCCGCCCTTCTGCGCGTCGATGCTGACGTTTGGCGCGCTGACCTGAGTGCCTTGCAGGTGCACCGAATCGCCGCTCAATGCGATCCCGTTCTGGCTGTTGAGCTGGCCACCGCTGAGGGTCTGCGTGTTCTCGTTGACCCGGCCGATGTTGAAGTTGCCGCTGAGGTTGCCGCCCTGATCGCGGCTCTTCTCGCTGCTGGTCTTGCTGCCGCCGACCTTCAGACCGCCGCCGAGATTGCTGCCGGTGGCGACGTGCGAATCGGTAGCTGCTTGCAGGTCGAGTTTGCCGCCAGCCTTCAGGTCGATAGCGCCAACGCTGTCGATCTTCGTGCCTTGCTGAACCTGATTGCCGCCGCTGCTCAATTGCACCGGGCCGTTGCCGCTGAGGCTGGCGACGTGCGCCTGGCTGTCGGTGGTCTGGTTGCCTTTGTGATCGAGCTGGAACCCGGCGCCGAGATCGACATTGGTGCCGTCGGTGCCCGGCAAGGTGCCAACGGTCAGCGAACCGTCGCCGCGCAGGCTGGAGCTGTCGCTGCTCTGGTGGTCGTTGGCCTGATTCAGCGCCAGATCACCGCCAGTCTTGACGCTGACACCGCCCTGCCCGCCATCGAAACGGCTGCCTTCGAACTGTGCATCGCCGCCGACATTGATGTTCACGCCCTGATTGCCAGCGTAACCGCCGACCACCGCGGTGGAACTATTCTTGCTCGACTGACTGCTGCCACCCGCGCCGCTGCCGGCCACGTTCACGTCTTCACCGGTCTTGGTGTAGACGCGCACATCGACCTTGGCATCCACCGATTTTTCGGTGCTGCTGTGGGTGTTGTTCGCGGCATCGGCCACCAGTTTGTCGGCGCTGATGTTCACTTTGCCAGCGCTGGCGTTGTACTGGGTGCCCTGGTCGTGCAGCGTGCCGCCGACCTTCACGTCCACGGTCTGACCGTCGAACCGGCTGACCACGGCGTTGCTGCCCTGCTCGGTTTTATCGGCGCCGGCATGACCGATTGCCACGTCGATACCGACGTTCGGCTGGCCGAGATTGGCCAGTGCGTCCTTGTCTGGCACCTTGCCGTCGAGCACTTCTTTCACCGCGCCGGCAATCGGCCGGGCGATGTCTTTGTACTCGACGTTGGCGCCGATGTCCGCCGACCAGTTGCTCTCGCTGTGAGTGCTGCTTTCGGTGTTGCTGGCGGCACGGTTGTCGACTTCGTTGGCGGCGACGTTCAGACCGTTGCCGGCCTTCAGTTGCGCGCCTTCGGTGGCGAGTTTGTCAGCGTTGATGTTCAGGTTGCCGCTGCTCTGCACACCGGTGGTTTGCGCGGTGGTTTTAGCGGTGGTGTCCTGCGAAGTGCTGTGCGAGAAATCCACGCCGCTGCCCGCACGGTCGAGGCCGCCGGTGTAGTAGAAACCGCCGCCGGTGCTGCGGGTTTCGGTCGAGGTGCTATGGCTGTCCTGCTCGGCCAGCAACGAGACGTTCTTGCCGCTCAGCGTTGTGTCGCCAGCGGTGGATTTCACCTCGGCGCCCTTGAGCGTCACGTCGCCGCCCGCCTTCACCTGCACGCTGCCGCCGCTGAGGCTGGAGCCCTGCTGGGTGACGTCGTTGGCGGTGACTGTTTGCGCCTTGTCTTCGTAATGCACGCCGGCGCGATACTGCTCCGCCGATTGCTCCTTGGCGTAAGCGTCGAAACCACGAGTCTGCGTGCTGTTGCTGCTGTCGTGAGTATTCTGCGTCGAATGCACATTCACATCACCCACCGCGTCCGCCGTCAGCGAACCGCCGGCCTTGACTGTGGAACCGGCGACTTCGATGTCTTTGGCGCTTTTCAGCTTGAGGTTGCTGTCGGAAGCCAGCTCGCTGCGCACCGTGGTGCTGTCCTTGCTGTTCTGCCGGGACTCGTCCTTGGTGATGCCGAAGAACTTGCTGTCCTTGTCGTGGTTGTTGCTGTGCGAGGTGTCCTGCACGCCATCGATGGTCAGCGAACCGTTGTCGCTGATCACGCTGGCGTCCTTGCCGCCACGCACCTGGCTGCCGCTGATGCGCACGTCGTCTGCCTTCACCACCAGTTTGCCGGCCGCGTTGATCTTGCTGCCCTGATGTTGGGTCTGGCCCTTGTCGGCGTCGCCGGTCTTGCCGAAGAAACCGCCGCCGACCAGATCACCGGAATAGCGGTTGTCGCTGCTGCGGTTGGTGCGGGTCGCAGTGGTGATTTCCACCTGTTTGCCGGCCAGTTGCAGATCGCCGGCGCTGTTCAGTTCGGCGCCTTCGGAGCGCAGCAGTGCAGCGGTTTGCAGGGCGATGTTGCCGCCTTTCAACTGGCTGGTGACGCTGCGCTGTTCTTCGCTGCTGCTGTCCCAATCGGCTTTCCACAGGTGCTTGCGGTGCTTGCCCTGATCGGTCTGGGTGTGGCTTTCAGTGGCGGCGGTCAGGCGCACATCGCCGCCGCTTTGCACGCTGAGGTTGTTCTTCGCGTCGACCTTGGCGGCTTTCAGTTCGGTGTCTTTGCCGGACGACAGTTGCGCGTCGCGGCTGGCAACGATCTGGGTGCCGTGCTGGCGCGAATCGCTGTCGGTCTTGGTGCGCTCATAAGTTTCCCAGGTGATGCCGATGGTGCTGTTGTTCCAGTTCTCGCGCTGTTCCTGGAGCTTGCGGCTTTCGACGGTGGTCAGCGTCAGATTGCGCTTGGCATCGACCTTCACATCACGACCGCTGACATCAGTGGCAGCCAGCGTCAGATCCTTGCCGCTGCGCAGCCCGACGTCGCCCTGGCTGCTGCGAATGCCGGCACGGGTCACGTCCAGGCTGTCCGAGATCGCCTGACCGCTGACGCTCAAGTCGCCCGCAGAACGAATCTGCACGCCGTCACGCCCGGCGACTTGCACAGCGCCGACCTTCACGCCCGCGCCTTCAGCGGTGCTGACGATGTTGATGCGTCCGGCCTGCATCGCGCCGAACAGGCTGGCGTCGATCCGTTGATCGGTGGTGTTGCCCGCCGGGTCCACGGCTTTCACCTGGCCGCTGGCGTAGTCGACCTGATTTCGCCCGACGGTGAGGTTCAGTTGATCGCGCGCAGTAATCGCACCCTGGCTGTCGATGCGCGGCGCGATCAGGTTGATCGAGCCTTCGCCGTTGCGCAGCCCACCGCCCTGGATCTGCAACTGACCGGTGGCGTCGCGGGTGCTCAGGGCTTGCAGCTTGCCGTCGTTCAGCTCGGGACGGCCGACCACCAGATTGGCGTTTGGCGTGTTGATGAAACTGCCGCCGTTCACCGAAATGCCGTTCGGGTTAGCGAGTACGTAGTCGGCGGCGCGACCGAAGATTTCCTGGGCGCCGTTGATGGCCGACGGATTGCGGCTGATCACTTCGTTGAGGATCACGCTCGCGGCCTGGCCCTGCAATTGCGGGTTGGCCGCCAGTTGCCCGGCGAGCTGCGATTGCCCGGCCTGCAAGGCGTTGTTCAGGACCAGGCCCTGACGGTCGACGTTGTAGTCGAGGAACTGGTTGTGCGACAGACCCGAGCCGTTGGGAGCGACGATGTTGACGATCGGGACGCCGCCCTGGGTCTGCAATTGCGCGGTGCCGCCGGGGCCGGGCGCGACCACCACACCGCCGGCCATGGCGGACGGCAGGTGAGCGACCAGGAACAGGCTGGCAATGGCCCAGCGCAGTTTGCCCCGTGGGGAAAGATGAAACGCAAAGGTATTCATTGGCATAAAAAACTCTCCATGTAGTGCGGCATCACGTTGCGCGTTGAGTAGAAGGCCACGGCTGTCGCGCTCAGGTCCGATGGCTGTTGTTCACTGACGTTCATATCTGTAATCCGACCCGCATCAGCCAGGTTTCAGGCTCGCGGTGCAGGCCGGTCGGGGTGTTCAGACTGCGTTGATAATCGACGTCCACTTGCAGGTTTTTCCAGCCCAGATTGAGGCCGACGCTGGCGCCGCTCAGGCGTTGGACCGGGGCGCCGTGATCGGCCTTGATCCAGCCGTGGTCGAGGCCGACGCGCGGGGTGAGCTGCACCGGCAAATCGGTGCGCAGCGGCAGGCGAAGAGTGTTGCGCCAGATCGCGCCACTGGCGCCGGACGCGCTGCTGACACGGTAACCGCGCACAGCGGAATCGTCGGTGCCGAGCAACTGTTCGATGGCTGGCAGCGGATCCGGGCTGTACTGCAAGTTGAGTTGGCTCTGCCATTGCCAGGCTTGCGTGCCGAGCTGGCCATTGCGCCATTGGCTGAGGCCGGCGCGATACTTGCGAAACTGCGCCTTGGGCAGGTTCTTGACCTGGCGATCGGCATCGTCGTTGGCGCCGAACCAGCGCAAACCCTGGGCGTAATTGACGTCGAGGTTCCACACCGCGCGGTCGAGCCAGAACAGATTGAGCCCGGCCTCGGCCACAGTCAGGGTCGGGCTCTGGATGCCGAGGCGGACGCTTTCCAGATAGCTGTCGACGTCCTTGTGCGCCAGTTGCAGGTTGGCGCTGAGCTGATGGCTCTGGTCGCGCCACAACACCCGGTCGGCGCGCAGGCTGAGTTGATCGGTGATGCCGGTGCTGTGCAGGGTCGCCGCGCTGAGTTTGAACGGCGCGCGGTATTCGGCGTGGCTGGCGAAGGTGCTGAACGTCCAGTAACCGTAGGGAATCGCGTAATAGAGGCTGGCGTTGCGGCTGTAGCGGTCGCCCTGATTGAGGGTGTCGCTGGCGCTGAGACTCAGCAGGTCGTTGAGTTCGAGCGGGCTGTCGAGGGTCAGGCTCAACGTGTCGCGATCACGACCGGTGCTGGCGCTGCCGAGGTTGTCGAAACCGGCCCCAAGTGCCCAGCGCGACTGCCCCGAGGTACGCGAACGCAGGATGATTTTTGACGCGCCGGGTTGACTGCCGGGGGCGATGTCGGCGGTCAGATCAAGCGAGCGCAGACGGTTCAACTGATCCAGACCCTGCTCTAGATCCCGCAGGTTCAGCGGTTTGCCGAGCATGCCCGGAAACGCCCCGCCGAGGGACACTGGCAGGCTTTGGTCGGCCAGTTCGATGGACTCGATGTAACCTTCATCGATCAGGATATCCAGCGATTGCCCCGCCGTTGGCGCACTGCTCAGGTATGGCCGACTGGCGATGTAGCCCTTCTCCACGTACAGCGCGGTGATGGTCGCCAGCAGATGGTTGATCTGGCCGACGCCCATGCACGGCGCCAGCAATGGCTTGATGCGGGCATTGAGTTGGTCGCGGTCGATCAGCGTGACACCACCGATACGCGTACCACTCAAGGGCCAGCAGCGCTCATCGGGTTTGATCGACTCAGGAATGGCCGGAGTGGCAGGCGCCGGACCGAACGCGCCGCGCTCCAGTTGGCGCTTGCGCTGTTCGAGTTGCAGCTGTTGCAGATCGCGCTGTTGCAGTTGTTGCTGGCGCAGCACTTCCTGGCCAGGGGCTGGAGCTTCGGCGGCGAGAACGCTGGGCGCACACACACTCAACAACAAGGCCGACAACAGCGGGCGAGGCAGGGAACGACTACGAGAAACAGCGCAAAGCGAATACGGCACTCAACATCCTTGCAATCAACTGGCTTAATGCCACCCCATCAATAGCGGTGATAGTCAGAGCCTTCCTACACAATTGCAAGACGCTTCCTACGCTGCTTACATTTCTTAAACAAATGCCCTTTTAGCGCGGATCGCCAGCGATAACGCCAGCAAGTTGCAGATCATCAGGGTTTCCCCGACGGCCTGAGACCAGGCTGCCAACATCAATCCCCCGCCGATCAGCAGGTAGTAAAACAATCCCAGCAAAGCGCCGGCGGTACCCAAACGATCCGTGTAATTGCTCAAGGCTGAGCCCAGAATGTTCGGAATCGCCATGCCGAACGCCAGTACCACCAGCAGCATCGGTAGCACGAACCAGACGTGCGCCTGCAACAACCACACGCCGATGCCACCGAGCAAACCGGTGACGGCCGCAAGGCGAATCAACTGCAGCGGACTGCAACCGATGAGCAGCAAGCGTTTGTTGAGCCATGCTCCAAAACCTGAGGCCAACGCGAGCATCACGCCGCTGTAGCCGAACGCTGAACTGCTCAGTCCAAGCCGCTCGAACAGAAACGGTCCGAGGCTGTAATAGCTGAACAACGCAACATTGAACGTTGCGATCCACAAAGCCGAACGCCAGATGCCGGGATCGCGCAGCATGTCGCCCATGGTTGCGAACAGGCCGACGGAGGTCAGTTGTGGTGGACGGGTTTCCGGCAAGGCGCGCCAGGTCCAGAGCCACAAGGTCGACGCCAGTAGCAACAACGCAGCAAGCACGCCGCGATAACCAAAGCCCTGAACCAGACTCGCGCCACTGAACAGGCCAATGGCCGGGCTGGCCGCCAGCGCCATCCCTACAAGAGAAAACACCTGGGCCAGTTCGCTCCCGCGATAGCGGTCACGCAATAACGTCTGGGTCACCACCGAGCCAACAGCAGCACCGAATGCCGCCAGCGCCTGAGCCATTAACAAACCGTTGAAACTGCGAACGCTCAAGCCGAGTACGCAGGCAAAAACATAAATCGCCAGACCGGCGAGCATCGAAGGCCGCCGGCCGATCCGGTCGCACACACGGCCCCACGTCACCACACCAAACGCAAAGGCCAGGAAATACACCGACAAGGTCTGCGCCGCCGCTTGCGGACCGACATCAAATACCCGACCGATATCCCCCAGCGCCGGGCTGAACAAGGTCTGGGCGATCTGCGGGAACATCAGCAGTGCAATCGCCAACATCAACAACTTTCTTTGGTTCATCACCAAGACTCCTCAACAAAAACGCCGAGGAGTTTAAAAAGCCGTGGCTGACGTATTATCCGAATCCTGACAACTTATCGTTGAAATCGGACAACCCATGGCCTGGCTCGAAGCTCACGATCGTTTTGACCCGGATCGCTTTCCGGCACCAGTGATCGGCATCGCCTCTACCCTCGGCGATCACGACTCCGGCCTGCATCAGCATCAGCGCGGGCAACTGCTCTACACCCGGCGGGGTTGCACCCGCATCACACTGGCGCAGCAGTTGTGCCTGCTGCCACCGTCGCGGGCGGCGTGGATTCCCGGTGGCGTGACGCATCGGGCGGTGATGCAGCAAAGCGTCGATTACCGCTCCATCTACCTGACGCCCGAGTTGTGCCGCGAACTGCCGCAACAGGTCTGCGTGATCGAGGTCAGCCCGCTGCTGCGAGCGGTGCTGGAACCGATGGCGATTGCCGATTTCGCCACTGATTGGCAGCAGGGCAAATTCGTTCATTTGCTGGGACTGTGCCTGAGTGAAATCCGTGACGCGGCGCAGCAACCGATGCTCCTGCCCCTGCCGCAAGACAAGCGCCTGGCGCTCCTGCTGGCACAACCCGAGCGACTGCCGCCGGAGTTGCAAGTGCTGGAGCAACAGATCGGCGCCAGCAGCCGCACTATCGGCCGAATCTTCCAGCGCGAAACCGGCATGAGCTATCAGCAATGGCGCCAGCAGTGGCGGCTGATGCGCGCCATGGAATTGCTCGCCACCGGACGCAACCTCGGCTACTGCGCGTTTGAACTGGGCTTCGCCAGCGACAGCGCATTCATTGCGTTCTTCAAATCCCTGACCGGCAGCACACCCGGCGCCTGGCTCAAGTAAGCAACTGACGACCGGCGATAAAAATCAATTGCCACAAAATATTACTAGCGTCATATTACATCCGTAATAACGATCCGCTTTCCCCAGGTATTACGCCATGACCAGCATGCCCACCGTAGAACCCGATCTCGCCGTTCCGGTCAGCGCCCCCAAACCTCCTCTGCTCAAACGCCTGTTGTTGCCCACTGCGGGTCTGGCCGCGCTGGTGTTCGCCGGGCTGTACGCCGTGCATTGGTGGGGCGCCGGGCGATTTCTCGAAGAGACCGACGATGCCTACATTGGCGGCGACGTCACGGTGATCGGGCCGAAAGTCGCCGGTTACATCGAGGAAGTGCTGGTCAGCGACAACCAGAAGGTGAAGGCCGGCGACGTGCTGATCCGCCTCGACGCCCGCGACTACCGCGCCAATCTGGCCAAGGCCGAAGGTGCGGTCGCCGCCGAAGAGGCGCTGCTGGCCAACCTCGACGCCACCGAACAACTGCAGCAAGCGGTGATCGGTCAGGCCCGCGCCGGCATCGATGCCGCCAGTGCCGAAACCGCACGTTCGCGGGACGACAACGCCCGCTACAAGCGTCTGGTGACCACCAACGCAGTTTCGGTGGAAAGCGCGCAACGGGCCGACGCCACCTTCAAGACCGCGCAAGCCTTGAGCGCCAAAGCCCAGGCCGAACTGCTGGCCGCACAACGCCAACTCACCGTGATCGAAACCCAGAAACAACAGGCCCGCGCCGCCCTCCAGCAAGCCCGGGCCGAGCGTGATCTGGCACAACTCAACCTCGGCTACACCGAGCTGCGCGCCCCGGTCGACGGGGTGATCGGCAACCGCCGCGCGCGGGTCGGCGCCTACGCGCAGGCCGGTTCGCAGCAACTGTCGGTGGTGCCGGCCAGCGGTCTGTGGGTCGATGCCAATTTCAAGGAAGACCAACTGGCGCGGATGAAACCCGGCCAGCGCGTGAGCATCCGCGCCGACGTGTTGTCCGGCCAGGAATTCCACGGTCGCCTCGACAGCCTCGCCCCGGCCACCGGTTCGCAATTCAGCGTGCTGCCGCCGGAAAACGCCACCGGCAACTTCACCAAAATCGTCCAGCGCGTGCCGGTGCGAATCCTGCTCGACCCGGCCGACGGCGTGCTCGGCCACCTGCGTCCGGGCCTGTCGGTGACCGCTGAAGTCGACACCCGCGCCCAACCTGAAACCACTGCCGTGGCCAGCGCGCCATGAGCACCGCCCTCACCGCCCCCGCGCAGCCGTTCAATGCCGCCGAGATGGCGACGGCGACCAAAGTGTTCGCCTTCGCCACGATGTGCATCGGCATGTTCATCGCGCTGCTGGACATCCAGATCGTCTCGGCCTCGCTGCGCGATATCGGCGGCGGGTTGTCCGCCGGCACCGATGAAACGGCGTGGGTGCAGACCAGTTACCTGATCGCCGAAATCATCGTGATTCCGCTGTCGGGCTGGCTGTCGCGCGTGTTCTCCACGCGCTGGCTGTTCTGCGCTTCAGCGGTCGGTTTCACCCTCGCCAGCCTGCTCTGCGGCATCGCCTGGAACATTCAGAGCATGATCGCCTTTCGCGCGCTGCAGGGCTTTCTCGGCGGCTCGATGATTCCGCTGGTGTTCACCACGGCGTTCTTTTTCTTCACTGGCAAACAGCGGGTAATCGCCGCCGCGACCATCGGCGCCGTGGCATCGCTGGCACCGACGCTGGGCCCGGTGATTGGCGGCTGGATCACCGACATTTCCTCCTGGCATTGGCTGTTCTACATCAACCTGGTGCCAGGGATTTTCGTCGCCGTGGCGGTGCCGATGCTGGTCAAGATCGATCAGCCGGAACTGTCGCTGCTCAAGGGCGCGGATTATCTGAGCATGGTGTTTCTGGCGCTGTTTCTCGGCTGCCTGGAATACACCCTCGAAGAAGGCCCGCGCTGGAACTGGTTCAGCGATCAAACGATTCTGACCACCGCGTGGATCAGTGGCCTCGCGGGGCTGGCCTTCATCGGCCGCACGTTGCATGTAGCCAATCCGATCGTCGACCTGCGCGCGCTCAAGGATCGCAATTTCGCCCTCGGCTGCTTCTTTTCCTTCGTCACCGGGATCGGCCTGTTCGCGACGATTTACCTGACGCCGCTGTTTCTCGGCCGGGTGCGCGGCTACGGGGCGCTGGACATTGGTCTGGCGGTTTTCTCCACCGGGGTGTTCCAGATCATGGCGATTCCGCTGTACGCCTTTCTGGCCAATCGCGTCGATCTGCGCTGGATCATGATGGCGGGCCTGGCGTTGTTTGCGTTGTCGATGTGGGAATTCAGTCCGATTACCCACGACTGGGGCGCCGGAGAATTGATGCTGCCGCAAGCCCTGCGCGGGATCGCCCAGCAACTGGCTGTGCCGCCGGCGGTGACATTGACATTGGGTGGTTTGGCACCGGCGCGGCTGAAGCATGCGTCGGGCCTGTTCAACCTGATGCGCAATCTGGGCGGTGCAATCGGGATTGCGGCGTGCGCGACCATTCTCAACGACCGCACCAACCTGCACTTCACCCGGTTGGCGGAGCATCTGAACAGCAGCAACGAAGCGGTGAATCAGTGGCTGGCCCAGGTCGGCGGCAACTTCGCCGCGCTGGGTCAGAGCGGCGATGTCGGCCTCACCGCCAGCCTGCGTCAACTATGGCTGCTGACGTACCGTGAAGCGCAGACGCAAACCTACGGCGACACGTTCCTGATGATCATGGTGTGCTTCGGCATCGCCACGGCGATGGTGCCCTTGATGCGCAAGGTGCAACCACCGGCCGCGCCGAGTGCCGATGCACATTGATCGATCAGGCTTGCGGGGTTTTACGGAAGCCCACGGCCAGGCGGTTCCAGCTGTTGATGGTGCTGATCGCCACGCTCAGGTCGACCATTTCTTTGGGCGAGAACTGGGCGGCGACCACTTCGTAGTCTTCGTCCGGGGCGTGGGTCAGGCTCAGCTGGGTCAGGGTTTCGGTCCACAGCAGCGCGGCGCGTTCACGTTCGGTGAAGAACGGCGCTTCACGCCAAGCGGTCACGGCGAACAACCGGCGCGGGGTTTCGCCGCCCTTGATCGCGTCGGCGGTGTGCATGTCGATGCAGAACGCGCAGCCGTTGATCTGAGAAGCGCGCAGCTTGACCAGCTCGATCAGGGTCTTTTCCAGCGGCAGTTTGGAGACGGCGGTTTCCAGGGCGATCATCGCTTTGAGGGCATCTGGGGACGCGGTGTAGAAATCGATACGAGGTTTCATGGCGACTCTCCGGGGCAAGTGAATGTGTGGCTACGTTAGTCCCGGGGCCGGGCCAGGCAAATAGCCAATCTCCCAGAAGACGGGTAGGCCACTCCTTTCGCGTCAGAAAAGAAAGTGTGAAAGGGCAATTGCCAGCACTCGTTCCGCGCCACTAGAATGCGATCAATTCTTAATTGCACAGTTTTCGCACTCACGACCGCACCCTTGGCAACGGACGCCCGAAACGAGTATCTGCCCTTCATGTCGTCCTTCGATCAGCCGTTGAATCAGCAAGTCCAGACGCTCTACAGCGAACACCACGGGTGGCTGCAGGGCTGGCTGCAGCGCAAGTTGGGCAATCGCTGCGATGCGGCCGACCTGGCACACGACACGTTTTTGCGCCTGCTCACCCGGCAGGTGATCAAGCCACTGGGCAGCGAACCCCGGGCGCTGCTGACGCACATCGCCAAGGGCCTGGTGATCGACCGCTGGCGCCGGCAGGACCTGGAGCGCGCGTATCTGGAAACCATCGCGCACCTGCCCGCCGCCGAAGTGCCCTCGCCGGAAACCCGTTACCTGATTCTCGAGACCCTGTGGCGCATCGAAGCGCTGCTGCGCGAACTACCCGAGCAGACCCGCGAGACCTTCCTGCTGTCGCAGATCGAAGGCCTGACCTACGCGCAGATCGCCACGCGCCTGAGCGTTTCGCTGATCACCGTCAAACGCCACATGCGTGCCGCGTTCATTGCCTGCCTGAGTGTCGCCTGATGAATTCGTCGATGATCAATCCGCAGATTCTCGGCGAAGCCGCTGACTGGCTGGTGCAACTGCATTCCGGCACCGCCACCCCGTCCGACCATCAGGCCATCGCCCAGTGGCGCACCCGCAGCGCCGAGCACGCCATCGCCTGGCAACGGGCCGAAGCGCTGCTGGGGGATTTACGCAGCGTGCCGGCCAACGTCGCGATCCAGACCTTGAAACGCGCCTCCCGCAAAGAAGGCCTGAGCCGTCGCCAGACCCTCACCCGCCTCGGCTTGCTGTTGATGGCCGGGCCACTGGGCATTGCCTCGCAGCATGTGCCGTGGCAGCAATGGACCGCCGACCAGCGCACCGCCATCGGCGAGCAAAAGAACCTGCAATTGCCGGACGGCACCCAACTGATGCTCAACACCGACAGCGCCGTGGACATCGCTTTCAGCCCGGTGGAGCGTCGCGTCCTGCTGCTCAACGGCGAAGTGCTGATCAACACCGCCGCCGACGCCAGCGCCCGTCCGTTCATTGTCGAAACCCCGCAAGGTACTGCTCGCGCGCTGGGAACACGGTTTTGCGTACGCATCGAAGGCTCGCGCAGCCAGGTGTCGGTCCTCGAAGGCCGGGTAAAAATCACCCCGCAACTGCTCAAGCAAAATACGGTGCTCAAGGCCGGCGAACGCCAGCGCTTCAAGCTCAACAGCTTCGACAGTGCCGAAACCTTCGACACCGCATCCCTGGCCTGGGACAAAGGCATGCTGCTGGCCAGCAACATGCGTCTGGACGAATTGCTCGGCGAGCTGAGCCGCTATCGCCGCGGCGTGCTGCGCTGTCATCCGGACGTGGCGGCGACGCGCGTGTCCGGAGCATTTTCCCTGCGCGACACCGACGCCAGCCTGCGTCTGCTCAGCGATACGTTGCCGCTGAACATCAACAGCCTGACCCGCTATTGGCTGTCGGTGGAGCCCCGTGTCTGAGCACTCGGAAAATATTTTCAATATTCGCTGATACCTTTTCGCGACTCATCCGGTGAGTGGATAGACCTTTCAATTCCACGCCCCCGACAGGAACACCGAATGACCGCAATGCCATCGCCCCGCCCCGCCACATTTGCGCTCAAAGCCTTGAACCTGAGCCTGGCCCTGGCCTTCAGCGCACTGCTGCCGACCGCCGCCCACGCCGCCGACAGCGTCAGTGAAAGCGCCAGCCGCGGCGTCAACATCGGCCCCGGCCTGCTCAGCCATGTGCTGGCGCAATTTGCGGTCAGCGTCGGCGTGCCGCTGTCGTTCGATCCGGCGCAACTGGGCAATCGCCAGAGCCCCGGCCTGCAAGGCAGCTACACCGCGCAGAGCGGTTTTGCCCGGTTGCTGGAAGGCAGCGGTTTCGAACTGATCAGCACCGGCCACAACGGTTACACCGTGGCCCCGAAAGTCGCGGCGGACGGTGCGCTGGAGCTCGGCGCCACCAACGTCAGCGCCCTGCACGACGACAGCGGCGACACCTACGGCGGCGAACAGGTCGCCCGCCGCGCGCAGATCGGCATGCTCGGCAACCAGGAGGTCAACGACCTGCCCTTCAGCGTCACCAGCTACACCGCCAAGACCATGGCCGATCAGCAGGCCCAGACCGTCGGCGATGTGTTGCTCAACGACTCTTCGGTGCGCCAGTCCAACGGCTTCGGCAACTTCTCGCAGATGTTCATGATCCGCGGCCTGCCGCTGGCCTCCGATGACATTTCCTATA
Source organism: Pseudomonas sp. GW823-FHT04A03 (assembly GCF_058796615.1). NCBI lineage: Bacteria > Pseudomonadati > Pseudomonadota > Gammaproteobacteria > Pseudomonadales > Pseudomonadaceae > Pseudomonas > Pseudomonas sp. GW823-FHT04A03. The sequence goes on along the minus strand of NZ_JBXAIV010000007.1, from coordinate 76,122 downwards.
ACGGCCTCTATGGCGTGCTGCCCCGGCAGATCATCGCCGTCGAAGCGCTGGATCGAGTGGAACTGTTCAAGGGCCCGAACGCTTTCGTCAACGGCGTGACCCCGAGCGGCAGCGGCATCGGTGGCGGGATCAACCTGCAACCCAAACGCGCGATGGACACACCGACCCGCAGCGTCACCCTCGACTACAGCGCCGACGGCCGGGTCGGCGGGCATCTGGACCTGGGCCAGCGCTTTGGCGAGGACAACCGCTTCGGCGCGCGGGTCAACCTGATGCAGCGCGAAGGCGACACCGCTGTCGATGACGAAGATCAGCGCTCGTCGCTGTTCACTGTCGGCCTGGACTATCGCGGCGATCGCCTGCGGGTCTCGACCGATTTCGGCTATCAGAAGCAGGTCATCAATCAAGGTCGCTCGGTGATCTATGTCGACTCGAGCCTGACAAAAGCCCCCAAGGTGCCGCACGCCAACGCCAGCTACGCCCAGAGCTGGAGCTACTCGCAACTCGAAGACACCTTCGGCATGGCCCGCGCCGAATACGACCTGAACGACAACTGGACCGCCTACGTGTCCGGCGGCGCCAAGCACACCCGCGAAAACGGTGTGTACTCGTCGCTGACCGTCACCGACCTCAACGGCAACGCCCGTGGCGGCATGCTCTACTCGCCCCACGATGAAGACAACCAAAGCGCCATGGCCGGGCTCAATGGCCGCTTCGACACTGGCCCCGTCACGCACCAGTTGAACCTCGGCTGGGCGGGCATCTGGGGCGAGCAGCGCTCGGCGTTCGAAACCGTCGGCGCCGCCGGGCGCTACAGCACCAACCTGTACGACATCACCGACAAGCCGCGCCCGGCGCCTACCTCGTTTGCCAGCGACATCAACGACCCGCGCATCACCGGCAAAAACATCCTGCGCAGCGAGGCGATTTCCGACACCCTCGGTTTCGTCGACGACCGCATCCTGCTGACCCTCGGCGTGCGTCGCCAAGCGCTGAAAGTCGACGGTTGGAGCACCGCCACTGGCGCCCGCACCTCCAGCTATGAAGAGTCGATCACCACCCCGGTCTACGGTCTGGTGATCAAGCCGTGGGAACACGTTTCGTTCTACGCCAACCGTATCGAAGGCCTGGCCAAAGGCCCGACGCCGCCGACCACGGCGATCAACCGCGACGAAACCTTCGCCCCGGTGCGCAGCAAGCAGATCGAAGCCGGTGTGCGCCTGGACATGGGCAGCTACGGCGCCAACCTCGGCGTCTATCGCATCGAACAACCGTCGAGCTACACCCAGGACGGAATCTTCCGGGTCGACGGCCAGCAGACCAACAAAGGCGTGGAGCTCAACGTCTACGGCGAACCGCTCGACGGCCTGCGCCTGCTCAGCGGCGCAACGCTGATGAAGACTGAACTGGAAGGCAGCAGCAACGGCGTGAATGACGGCAACCGCGCCGTCGGGGTGCCGCGCTTCCAGTTCAACCTCGGCGCCGACTGGGACATTCCGGGCCTCGAAGGCGCAGCCCTCAGCGCACGGATGTTGCGCACCGGCGGCCAATACCTGAACGCGGCCAACACCCAGAGCATTCCGGCGTGGAGCCGCTTCGACCTCGGCTCGCGCTATGCCTTCAAACTGGATGAAAAGCAGATCACCCTGCGGGCCAATCTGGAGAACGTTGCCAACGAAGCCTATTGGGCTTCGGCCAACGGCGGCTACCTGACCCAGGGCACGCCGCGCACGCTGAAGGTGTCGGCGACCGTGGACTTCTGACCGCTCGTCATACGGCCGGCACCAAGGGTTCGGCGCGTCAGACCAATATCAGGTAAATCCCCTTTCCGGAGACAGACCATGATGACGCGCAAACTCACCTCGCTGTTGCTGATCGGCCTGCTGGCCAGCGGTTCGGCCGCTACGTTCGCCGCCAACGACGGCGCCGATGCCACGGGCACCAAATCCGGCTCCACCAGTGGTTCACAAATGCCGCCCGACAACACGCCGGGCTCGCCGTCCGGCGGCAGCGGCGCGGGTGGCGGCACCGGCACCAACGGCGGCGCCAGCGGTTCGGGCTCGGGAGCGGGTGGTGGCACCGGTTCGGCCGGTGGCGGTACGGGCGGTGCCGGCGGTGGCACTGGCGGCTGAACGAACAAGAGCAGGTCATGGTGAAGGCCATGGCCTGTGTCTGAACCCGACCGGTTTTTTTGTCAGCGATCCGAGCGCAGTAGTTCGCCGAAGCCGACGTCCATCGACAATACGGCCGCGCGATTGCGGCCGGCGTTCTTGGCCTGATACAGCGCCGCGTCCGCGCGCTGGATGAACAGTTCCGGGCTGTCGTTGCCCAGCGGAATAAACGAATAGCAGCCAAGGCTCACCGTCAGATAACCGGTGGGCGAGCCACTGTGAGTGATGTGCTTGTCCATGACGCTGCGGCGGATCTGCCCGGCAATCGCCAGCGCGCCGTTGATGTCGGTATCTGGCAGCAATACCGCGAACTCCTCACCGCCATAGCGCACCGCCAAATCGGATTTGCGCTGGCAGCAGTTTTTCACCACCTGCGCGACCTGCGTCAGGCAATGGTCGCCGGCCACATGGCCGTAGGCATCGTTGTAGCGTTTGAAGAAGTCGATATCGAGCATGATCAGGCTGACCGGGCTCGACTGCCGCGCGCCCCGGGCAAACTCCACTTCCAGCGAACGCTCGAACAGACGCCGGTTGGCCAGCCCGGTCAGGCTGTCGTGGGTCGCGATCTGCTCCAGCGCCCGCTGGGCCTTGCGCAGATTTTTCTCGATCCGCTCGCCATCGCGCACCTGGTGAATGAACACCCAGCCGAACAGCCCTACGCCGAGCATCACCAGCGCCACGATGACGCTGGACTGGAAAGCCCGGTCATGCCAGCCCTGAAGAATCGTGTCCCGCGATGAAGAGGCGGACACCACCAGCGGATAACTTTCCAACTGCCGGTAACCGTAAAGACGCGTCACACCGTCGACCACCGAATCGATCATCGCGGTGCCGGCCGAAGCGTTTGGCAGCAGCTTCTGATAGATCTCGCCCTTGGCCAGCGAGGTGCCGATCAGGGCCTCGTCGAACGGCCGCCGGGCGAGCAGCGTGCCGTCGGTCAGGCCGAGGAACATGGTGCCGTTGTCGTCCAGGCTGAAACTTTTGAAGAACTTGTCGAAGTACGACATCTTGATCCCGGCCAGCAATACGCCCTGGAAATTGCCGGCGCGGTCGTTGACCCGTTTCGAGATCGGGATGATCCACTCACCGTTCTCGCGGCTGCGGATCGCCGGGCCGATGTGCGCCACGGCCGACACGTTCTGCTGGTGAAACTTGAAGTACTCACGATCGGCTACGCCATTGCCGCGCGGCAGATCCGGAAACGAAGTAATCACCCACTGCCCTTCGCGGTCGAACAGGAACATGCCGTGCAACTGTTCCAGTTGCTGCACCCGCCGCGCGAAGGTTCTCTGCAGACGCGGCTTCTGCGCCGCACCGTAGCCATCTTCCTGAACCCAGTCGACCAGGCTGGTCATCACCAGATCCGCCGCCAGAAAGGTGTCTTCGGCCTGCTGCGCCATGGCCCGGGTCAGGTTGGCCGAGGACACCTGCGCACTCGCCAGATCCTGGCGCCGCGACTGTTCGATCTGCAAATACAGCAGACCGGACAGGCACAGACACACGGCAACGATGAACAACACCGCCGCCTTGCGCAGGGGCAAACGCTTGAGGGTGCCGCCGGGGGCCTGATGCGGATCGTGAATGGGGATAGGCAAAAGCGTGTCCTGGGCAGGTACGACAGGGGCAAAGGCCCGAAACCCTTGTTTTTTGTGAGCGTAGCCCACCGGGTTGTGTGGGGCAACCAAGTGCCACCGCGACAATCCCGACCCTGTTGCTATCGGCGTGCAGAGCAATTGGATGACCTGCGACACAAATTATTTTTGCCTGCCCGTTTTGCCCGCATCAGCCCTGACGGGCCAACCGCCGCATCGCGCTGTGCAGATGCGCCCGCGCACTTTCCGGATCGCCCTCGCGCATCTGCTCGTACGCCCGTTGCGCAACCGCGTGCGGCACCGGTTTCAACACCCGTTGCGTAGCCATCGCCAGCAGTTGCACTTGCGCGGCACGTTCCAGGTAATACAGATCGTCCCAGGCTTCGGCGATGGTCGGCGCCGCGACAATTACCCCGTGATTCTTCAGAAACAGAATGTCGGCCTCCCCCATGACCCCGGCAATCCGGTCGCCTTCACGCTCATCCAGCGCCAGCCCGTTGTAATGCTCGTCCACCGCCGTGCGCCCGTAGAACTTCAGCGCGGTCTGACTCAGCCACAATAGCGGCGGCCCCTCCAGCAGGCATAACGCCGTCGCGTTTGGCATGTGGGTGTGGAATGCGACCTTCACCCGAGGCAGCCGCTGGTGCAGCCGCGCATGAATGTAGAAAGCGGTGGCCTCCGGCTGGCCCTCGCCGTCCACCACGTTGCCGTCGAAGTCGCAGACCAGCAAGTTGTGCGCCGTGACTTCGGAAAACGCATAACCGTAGGGATTGACCAGAAACAGGTCAGCGTGCCCCGGCAACATCGCCGAAAAGTGATTGCAGATCCCCTCCTCCAGCCCGTGCAGCGCCGCCAGTTGAAAGCACGCTGCCAGTTCGTGACGGGCGGTGATGATGGCTTCGCTGTCGAGGTTCAACGAGGCGCAACGCGTGGGTCGGGCGCTGCCGGTGAGGGTATGGGCCATGGCGAAACTCCTCTATTACCAGCCAAGGGACGAGAACAGCGGGACCACTTCGTCCAGCGTGTTGAGGATCGCGTCGGGCCGATAGTCCGGCAGCAACTGACGACCGGTCCCGCGGTCGATCCATACGCAGCGAAAATGCATGTCGCGGGCCGCCGTGTGGTCGAGCATCGGGCTGGCGCAGATGTGCACCACCTGATCGCGGCTGACGCCCAATTGTTCATGAGCGTAGTCGAACAGCCGCGGCGCCGGTTTGTAGGCGCCGGCCTGTTGCGCGGTGATCACCCGATCGATGTGGCCACCGAGTTGAGCGACGTTGCCGGCGATGATGTCGTCATCGGTGTTGGAGACGATGCACAGCTTGAAACCCTTGGCCTTGAGCTGCGCGAGGGTCTCGACGACTTCGGGAAACGGCGGCATCTGCGGAATCGCGGCGGCCAGGCGCTGACTGTCTTCGCTGGCACTCGCCAGGCCCAGTTCTTCCAGGGCCAGTTGCAGGCCGAGAGTGCTGAGTTCTCGAAACGAGCGGTGCGGCGGCGTCTGTTCCAGGCGATGTTCGTGGCGGTCGTAAACCTCGATCAGGCGCCCGGCGTCGACCCGGTGCTCGCCCTTCTCGCTCAGGATCCGCTCGGCCACGGCGCGCAGGCCTTCGTCCCATTGAATCAAGGTGCCGTAACAATCGAAGGTCAGCCAATGCGGGCGCGGTGTGTTGATCAAGGTCATGGGGGCATTCCTCTGCAAGTGAGGGCTTCAGCTTATGAACTCGGAGTGATAGTGTGAAATTAAATAAATAGCCAACCGTCAGTTGCCAAACAAATATCGAGACCGCCGCCATGCTGGATCTGGAACTGCTGAAAACCTTCGTCTGCGTGGTCGATGAAGGCAGCTTCACCCGCGCCGCCGAACGCGTCCACCGCACTCAATCCACGGTCAGCCAACAGGTGCGCAAACTCGAAGATCTGGTCGGCCACGCCCTCCTGTTGCGCGACCGCACCGGGCTGAATGTCAGCGTCACCGAGCACGGCGAACTGCTGATCCACTACGCCCGCCGTCTGCTGGCCTTGTCCGCCGAGGCCAGCGAAGCCCTGGCCAGCGACCTGGATCTGGAAATCCTGCGCATCGGCATGCCGGAAGATTTCGATGCCCGACGCATGGCGCTGATCCTCGCCGGCTTCACCCGCAGCCACCCGCAAGCGCGGCTGGAAACCGTCAGCGGCATGAGCCTCGACCTGCGCCAACGCCTCGACAGTGACGAAATCGACATCGCCCTGATCAAACGCGAACCCGACAGCGGCCCCGCCTGGGCGACCTGGCCGGAAAGACTGGTGTGGGTCAAAGGCGTGGAATTCGACTCATCCAATGGCGTGTTGCCGCTAGCGCTGTTTCCTCAAGGCTGCCTGTACCGACAACGGGCAATCCGCCTGCTCGACGTGGCGCAACGCCCATGGCGGGTGGCCTTCGGCAGCCACAGCCTGACCGGCATTCAAGCGGCGGTGGCCTCCGGGCTTGGTGTTTCGGTGCTGCCGGCGTCGGCGGTGTTGCCGGAACATCGAGTGTGCACGGATTTGCCGCCGCTGCCGCCGACGGAGCTGGCATTGGTCAGCCGCGAGGGGGTGTTGAGTGGATTGCAGCGAGGGTTGGTGGAGTTTTTGCGGGGGGAATTGGGGGTGGATGCGGGGGGATTTGCTTGATCCCCCCCGATTGGCGCTGAACTCAGGGCTTGTTGACTTCGCGCAGCAGGTCTGCGACGGGGAGGTTCATGGTGTTTGAGTAGTAGGGTTTGTAGCCGTAAGCGGTGACGACGACTTTGCAGGGGATTTGTTGTTTGCCTGAGAGGAGTTGGTTGATTTCTGCCACTGACAAGTATCTTTCCGAGCTTCGGTTGCTAGACGTCTCGGAAATGAAAGCATGGGTCAGATAAGAGTATCCCGCAGGGGCTCCGTCTCTTTTATCCGGCGATATCAATCCAAACGCTGAAAACCGAATGGCTTTACCAACCGAGAAATCCTGATCTTCAGCCAAAGCACAATGAAGCATGCCTGAAGCCATTCCTACCCTCTCTCCCCGACCAAAAAGATCCAAGACATCAACATTCGACTGATACCTGATTACATATAGAGACCTGTCTCTCTCAACAGACACGTAGCTCAAATTCGCCGGAGGCCATACATGGTCTTTTGCACAACCAGAACAAATCACGAAAAGCAGGCAAACGAACAGTCTATACATCAGGAAAATTCCTCCATGATCGAGTCAAACAGCAGATCACCAGCAGACTTGTTTCCCGCAATACGTGCGGTAAACAGACCCAAAGCGTTTGCATGATTGGTATCCACATTCACGTTCAGTGACGGGCCACAAGTGATAAGCCATTTTTCGCCAAAGTCGGCGACCCCATCTGAAGGGTCTCTGTTGCTAGGCGTAGCCTTGATATTGACCCAGTTGGCCGCAACCGGATCAGGACGGTCATAATAAATATCTGAGCCCAACCAGACCAAAGCGCCCTCACCCACCGGATCAAGGGTAACCAGCATCTGAACCCGGTATCCCCATTCGGACATGATCTTTGTCAGGTGCGCGCCATTCCAGCCACCGAGGCTGTGACCGACGATATATACGGGGCAGCTTTTGTAAGGGATCAGGCTTAGAACATACCGCTGAATATCTTTCTTTCCTTTGACTTCGTTGTACCCCAACCAATCCGATTTATATTTCCCCTCCGTTGCCAAATCCTGAACGCGCTGATCGAAGTACTTACGTGCTTCTTGAATGTTTCCATACGGCCCTGAAAAGTAATAGCTCTCCTTATCCCCAGCGCCTCCCACAAACACAACAACCGCCTTGGTACTCTCCACCGAAACAGCCTTCACACTGACATCCTTCTTGTCCGTCAGCGGATGTTCCTTGTGCAGCTTGTAATTGTTGCCTTTCTCGCACGTGACCGTTTCCGCACCCATGCCTCATTCCTCCAGAAACAGTTTGATGGTTTCAGGAAGATGCGAACTGATCGTGTGGGTAAAACCGGCGGCGTCAGACACGCCGTGTTCCATCCGACCGTCCGCACGCTGAATCATGTACGGATGATTCGGCATCGGTTCGCCGGTCGTGTCGTTCACCAACTGCAACTTGTCAGTGAAGTGCACCGGCATTGGCAGCAGGCCGCTGAAGGGAGCGTTCACCACGGTATCGCCGATGATGACGGTACCGGAACCGCCCACCACCACATTCCCGTGACCACCGGTGCTGTCCAGGGTTGCGGCGTTCAGGCCATTGATAAAAACCGTCGAGGCAACGCCACCGGTGATCGGACTGCCGCACGCCGACTTGTCCGTCATTCGCGCAGCAGGCAGCCCGTCGAAATTCACATTCGGCGAACCACTGACAATCGGGTTGGTGCCATGCCCCGGCAACGGGCAGGCGGTCGGATCGGTCACTCGGGCAGCGGGTTTTCCGCTCATGAAAAGCTCCTTGCGGTGTCGCGTCATCATCCATTGGCGCGCAAGCATGAACAAAGTCGCGGCGTTGTTCAAACCCGCACGCAAAAAAACAGGCGCCTGAAAAGGCGCCTGTTTTTTATGGTCGGTAACCGCTCCGGTCAGCGCGACGGCGGCACCCGGATATCCCCCGCCCGGCACTGGGTTTTCACGCCCTTGCCGCAGGCGCCGAATTGCAGGTCCTTGCCCATGCACACACGCACTTCCGAGAGTTCCGGGCCGTTGCAGATCACGGCGATACCATCTGACGGGATGCCCGGATTACTCCTGCGGAACAGGTCGGCAATTTCCTGCGCTTCGAAGTAATAAGAGCTGCTGAACGGTTGCAGCTCTTCCGGGATTTTCACCGCCGCCACCGCCTTGTCCGCTTCGTCCAGATAGCCCATCGCGCCGAGGCCGCTGCAGGTGCCGTGCTTGCTCCATTCGTGATCGAGGAGTTTTTTGGTCGGGAACAGTGTCAGGCCTTTGGCCGTTTCGGCGGCGGACAGGTTGGTCAGCGGTGGGCAGGATTCCGGCCAGCCGCCCTTGGCGTATTGCGGCCACAGGCCATGCAGGACAAAACCGTAGCCCTTGCCGGTGCATTGCGGATCGTCCTTGTGGGTCAGGCAAAAGGTCGGCGACCAGGACAGCGTCAGCAGGTAGTAATCGAATACCCCCGCCACCGATTCCGCCTTGCTGGCAGACGACTGGCGTGCCGAACTCAGGCCGATGCTACCGACCGTCAGCGCAATCAGCGCCATAATTGTAAAAAGCTTTTTCATGTTCCCGTTCCTTGGGACGCGTGCGTCCGTGGTTTCTGTGGTCTGACCGTCACTTGGCCAGACGCTGATTGAGTCATGCCCGTGTTGCAAGCGCATGACGCAGGGCAAAACCTGCATTACTTTGAAAGGACTACGATGATGTTGAAATCACCACAGGGAACCGACATGAGTAAAGCAGACGAACTCGCCGCGAAACTCAAACAAACCCGGCACACCCATGCTGACGAAATCACCTGCGCCGAACTGGAGATCGATTGCTGGCCGGCCCAGGTCTACGCCTTGTATCACCGCATCGAGGGCTGGCTGCAACCGGCCACCGAGGTAGGCCTGAAGATTCGGCGCAATCCTACCCATGTTTGCGAAAGTTCACCGGATGGCGAGACCCACGACTACGCCATCGACCAGTTGATCATCGAAGCCAACCACCACAGCCTGACGTTCGACCCCATCGCCCGCTTCACCGAAGACGGCTCGGGGCGCGTGCAAATCGTCCTGCCGGGGCGCGAAGCATCGCTGCTGCGCACGGTCGATGAACACGGTGAAAGCCATTGGTGGTTGCAGACGCTCGAAACCGGGCAACAGCTGGATGCGATTGCGTTGACGGAAAACAACCTGTTGTTGGTAGTCCAGGAAGGACTCGGTTTGTAGGTTGAACCTGACACAACTGTAATCCGCCCCTCAGCCAGCTGAAAGCTGCCGCTGGTTAGCCTCCCCGTCATTGGTCAAACGGGGACTTCCAGCGCATGCCTTCCACCACCTCAAGACGCACCTTCGTCAAAGGCCTCGCCGCAGGCGGTCTGCTCGGCGGCCTCGGCCTGTGGCGCACGCCGGTCTGGGCCTTGAACAGCCCAGGCCAGATAGATGAAATGAACGGCACCAACTTCGAGCTGTTCATCGGCGAAACGCCGGTCAACTTCACCAGCCAGCCCCGCACCGCGATGACCATCAACGGCAGCCTGCCCGGTCCGCTGCTGCGCTGGCGCGAAGGCGACACCGTGACGCTGCGGGTGCGCAACCGGCTCAAGGACAGCACGTCGATCCACTGGCACGGCATTCTGCTGCCGGCCAACATGGACGGCGTGCCGGGCCTGAGTTTCAAGGGCATCGAACCGGGTGGCGTGTACATCTACCAGTTCAAGGTTCGCCAGCACGGCACCTACTGGTATCACAGCCATTCCGGCTTGCAGGAACAGGCCGGCGTCTACGGGCCGCTGGTGATCGACGCCCGGGAACCGGAGCCGTTCCAGTACGACCGCGAGTACGTGGTGATGCTCAGCGACTGGTCCGACGAAGATCCGGACAGCCTGATGAAGACCCTGAAAAAGCAGTCCGACTACTACAACTTCCACAAACGCACCGTCGGCGACTTCATCCACGACGTCGGCAAAAAAGGCTGGGGCGCCACCGTCGCCGATCGCACGATGTGGGCGCAGATGAAGATGAATCCCACCGACATCGCCGACGTCAGCGGCGCCACGTACACCTTCCTGATGAACGGCCACGCCCCGGATAACAACTGGACCGGCCTGTTCCGCCCCGGCGAGAAGCTGCGGCTGCGGCTGATCAACGGCTCGGCCATGACCTACTTCGACGTGCGCATTCCCGGCTTGAAAATGACCGTGGTCGCCGCCGACGGCCTGCACGTCAAACCGGTCAGCGTCGACGAGTTGCGCATCGCGGTGGCAGAAACCTACGACGTGATCGTCGAACCCGCCGCCGACGCCTATACCCTGTTCGCCCAGGCCATGGACCGCACCGGTTATGCCCGAGGCACCCTCGCTGCCCGCGCCGGTTTGTCGGCCCCGGTACCGGCGCTGGACCCGCGCCCGCTGGTGACCATGGACGACATGGGCATGGGCGGCATGGATCATGGTTCGATGGACATGAGCAGCATGGATCACTCGAGCATGAACATGGGCCCGATGCAGTCGCACCCCGACAGCGAAAAGGACAACCCGCTGGTAGACATGCAAGCCATGACCACCGCTCCAAAACTCGACGAACCCGGCCTCGGCCTGCGCAACAACGGTCGCCGGGTGCTGACCTACGCCGACCTGCGCAGCACTTTCGAAGACCCGGACGGCCGCGACCCGAGCCGCACCATCGAGTTGCACCTCACCGGCCACATGGAGAAATTCGCCTGGTCGTTCAACGGCATCAAGTTCTCCGACGCCGAACCTCTGCTGTTGAAGTACGGCGAGCGGATCCGCCTGGTGCTGGTCAACGACACGATGATGACCCACCCCATTCACCTGCACGGGATGTGGAGCGATCTGGAAGACGAAAACGGCGACTTCCAGGTACGCAAACACACCATCGACATGCCGCCCGGCACCCGCCGCAGCTACCGCGTGACTGCAGATGCGCTCGGCCGATGGGCCTATCACTGCCATCTCCTGTACCACATGGAAATGGGCATGTTCCGTGAAGTGCGGGTGGAAGAATGAGGACGCTGACCATGACTCGATTAGCCGCGTTTTCGTTGTCACTCCTGTCGATGGCTCCGGCGTTCGCCGCCAGCGATATGCAAGGCATGGATCACAGCCAGATGGGCGATATGCAAAGCATGGACGACGGCATGATGCAGCCCGCCGCACCGACCGAAAGCCGCACGCCGATCCCGGCGCTGACCGACGCCGACCGCGCTGCCGTGTTCACCAGCCACGCCGGGCATCAAGTGCACGACAGCGCCATCAACACTTACTTCCTCGCCGACAAACTCGAATGGCAGGACGCCGACGACGCCAGCACCCTGGCCTGGGATTTGTCCGGCTGGATCGGCGGTGACATCGATCGGCTGTGGCTGCGCTCCGAAGGCGAACGCAGAAACGGCAAGACCGAAGACGCGGAAATCCAGGCGCTGTGGGGCCACGCGATTTCGCCGTGGTGGGACGTGGTCAGCGGCGTGCGCCAGGACTTCAAACCCGGCGACCCGCAAACCTGGGCAGCGTTCGGTTTGCAGGGCATGGCGTTGTACAACTTCGAAGCCGAAGCCACGGCCTTCATCGGCGAAAACGGCCAGAGCGCGGTGCGGCTGGAGGGCGACTACGACATCCTGCTGACCAATCGCCTGATCCTGCAGCCGACCGCCGAACTCAACGTTTACGGCAAAAACGACCCGCAACGCGGGATCGGATCGGGCCTCGCGAACACCGAAGCCGGGCTGCGCCTGCGCTATGAAATACGCCGTGAATTCGCGCCCTACATCGGCGTGACCTGGAACCGCACCTACGGCCACACCGCCGATTACGCACGGGAAGAAGGCGAGGATCGCAGCGAGGCGCGACTCGTCCTCGGCGTACGGCTGTGGTTCTGAATCCCATCAAAAAACAACCCAGAGGTCTTGCATGCGCACATTGAAAATCTCCCTCGTCCTCGCCAGCGGTTTGCTCCTGAGCACCCTGGCCCAGGCCCATCCGAAACTGCTGTCGTCGACCCCGGCCGAAGGTGCCGACGGCGCGGCACCCGGCAAGATCGAACTGCGATTTTCGGAGGATCTGCTGACCCAATTCTCCGGCGCCAAACTGGTGATGACCGAAATGCCCGGCATCGCCCACTCGCCGATGCCGATGAAGGCCAAAGTCAGCGCTGGCAGCGACCCGAAAACCATGCTCGTCACCCCGCTCTCGCCTCTGCCGGCCGGCACCTACAAGGTCGAATGGCGCGCGGTGTCGTCGGACACGCACCCGATCACCGGCATCGTCACGTTCAAAGTGAAATGAGCGATGGCCGAACTGATCAACATCCTCCTGCGTCTGGCGCTGTATGCGGATCTGCTGCTGTTGTTCGGGCTGGCGTCGTTCGGGCTGTACAGCGTTGACGCGGTGCTGCGGTTTCGGCCGATGCTGCGCGGGATGGCGTTGATCGGGGCACTGCTCTCAGTAGCGGGACTGGTGCTGATGACCCGCGCCATGAGTGGCGAAACGGAATTCGCGGCGTTGTGGCCGCATCTGCAAATGATGGTGCTGGAAACCGACGTCGGGCTGGCGTGGGCGCTGCGCATGATTGCGCTGATCGCCGTGGTGATCTGGCCGGGATTGTGGCTGGCATCGATGGCCGGCGCCATCGCCCTCGCCTCCCTGGCCTGGAGCGGACACGGGGCGATGGATAACGCGTGGCATCTGCTCAGCGACATCCTGCACCTGCTCGCGGCGGGTGCGTGGCTGGGCGCGATGCTCGCGTTAATCTTGATGTCGCGGCTCGACGCACTGTGCAGCGAGGCGCGCATTCGTTCGCTGGCAGATTCCGTCAAACGCTTCGAAGGCGTCGGCGCGGCGATTGTGCTCATCCTGTCGGTCACCGGCGTGGCGAATTACCTGTTCATCGTCGGCCCGACACTGGGCGAAATTCTGCTCGGCACCTACGGGATTCTGCTGGCGATCAAGGTTGCATTGTTCGGGGGCATGCTGGTGCTGGCCGCGTTGAACCGCTTCCACCTCGGGCCGTTGCTCGAGCAATCGTTGCGCGCCGGCCAGCATCAAGTGGCGGCAAACGCCTTGCGCCGCAGCGTGGCATTGGAGCTGGTGATTGCGCTGTTGATCGTGGGACTGGTGGCGTGGCTGGGCACGTTGAGCCCGGAACCGGGATGACACCCGGCAAACGCATTCACTACACTGGCCCGCACTCCCACTGCACAAGCCCGATCTCCATGACAATTCCAAAAAGCACGATGATCTTTTGCGGCCTGCTGGCCATGGCCGGCGCCGCCCAGGCACAAGAACCGGCCTCGCACCTCGACACCATCCAGCAACAAGGCCAGTTGCGCGTCTGCACCACCGGAGACTACAAACCCTACACCTTCAAACGCCCGGACGGCGGATTCGAAGGCATCGACATCGCCATGGCGCAAAAGCTGTCCGACAGCCTCGGCGTCAAGGTCGAATGGGTGCAAACCACTTGGAAATCCCTGATGCCGGACATGCAGGCCGGCAAATGCGACATCGGCGTCGGCGGCATCTCGGTGACCCTCGAACGCCAGAAAAAAGCCTTCTTCAGCAACACCCTCGACGTCGACGGCAAGATCCCGCTGGTGCGCTGCGCCGACCAATCCAAATACCAGACCATCGACCAGATCAACCAGCCGAACGTGCGCCTGGTCGAACCCGCCGGCGGCACCAACGAAGCCTTCGTCCACGCTTTCCTGCCCAAGGCGCAGCTTGCGTTGCACGACAACGTCACCATCTTCGAACAACTGCTCGACAACAAGGCCGACGTGATGATCACCGACGCCTCCGAAGCCCTCTACCAACAAAAACTCAAACCCGGCCTGTGCGCCGTCAACCCGAGCCAGTTCATGCAATACGGCGAAAAAGCCTACCTGCTGCCGCGCGACGACATCAGCTGGAAACTCTACGTCGACCAGTGGCTGCACCTGAGCAAAGTCACCGGCAAATACCAGAAAGTCCTGAGCGAATGGATCGCCGTACCAGCGGCTCAGTGACACTCAGTCGTCATGCATCAGGCCGGAGCTGTACTGGTTGAAACTGTTACCGATATTGCTCCCGCCGAACTTCAACGTATTCACATTACGCGCCTCCGGCGACTGACAGTCGCTGGAGAAACAACTGGTGGTGGTCAAGCCACCGGAGCCGGAGCAGGCGCTTAGAACCGAAACAGTGGCGACGATCAACAGCGCTTTGAGTGGATTGTTCATGGTGTGTGGCGCTCGGGTGGGATCGGGATCTTGTGGAGGGATCGTAGGCTTGTGCGGATGGCGGGAAGATGAAACTTGCGGGGTTTTCAGCGTGGGTTCAGGTTGAACCCACGCCCCGCGATCAACCCTCTGCGACAGAGGGGGCCAGAGGGAGTTCGCTGTGATGAACTCAAACTAAGACTCGGCCATCAGGCGTCAAATGTGCGGCAAGCATTTCCAGCAGAATGCGGACTCTTCTCAGCTTGTGACGCTTCTTTCGCCACACCAGGTTCACCGGTAATCCTTCAGTGGCCAAATGGGGAAGTACTTCAACCAGGGCCCCCGTTTGCAGATGTTCCTGAAGCATCCAAGTCGACAACTGTGCGATTCCGTGGCCGGCCAACACGGCCATTACCTGAGACTCGCCGTCGCCAACAATCATGTTGCCGGCGACGACCCTGCGCTTTCTTTCTCCTGCCTGGACACCAGTAAAAAGTGGGCTGCCCTTCCCTTTGGGCAGGCCATACAGGACGAATCGGTGGTTCTGCAGATCGGTTTCGTCAAGCGGCGCTCCATGCTCCTGCAAGTAGGCAGCTGAAGCGCAAAAAATCATGCGTTCCATGCCTAGGAATTGGTGATCGAGATCATCTGGCCAGATATCTGAACCACCGATGCGCACGACGATATCGATGTTGTCCTCGACCAGATCAACTATCCGATCGGTGAACGACACGTTGGGGACAATTTTTGGATGGGTTTGAACAAGTTTGAGGATGATGGGAAATGCATGCATACGACCGTACCAGGCCGGCAGGTCGACGCGAATAATGCCAGCCGGCTCTGAACTGTCTCTGTGGAACGACTGCTCGGCCTCCTCAAGCTCTGACATCACTCTGGTACAGGTTTGGTAAAAGCTGGTGCCCGCATCCGTTAATGAAAGGCTACGGGTAGTACGCTCAAATAGACGGGTTTGTAGACGATCTTCCAAACGCGCAATGCCTTTGCTAACTGCAGATGCCGTGACATTCAGGCGTTCGGCAGCGGCGGCGAAGCTTCCCATATCCGCAACGCATATGAACGTATGTACACCTTTCAGGCGTTCAGAAGAGTACATGGCGCCTCGCACCTCATTAGGGAAAACAAGTCATTAATCAGGCGAATTTATACCGCAAATCAGAATCCTTCTATCGAATAAGCTGTGTCCATTGAGCCGTTGCTCATTGGCGAGCTTGGTGGACGCTCGAATTGGAGAATGTGCAGTCGTTCGTGAGTAGCGAGGACAACTTCGCAGTGACCATTGGCTACTGGACTGCTCCAGCGATCGATACAGCCAGCTATCGCCAAAAATTGGTGGCCGTTCAGCTTGATGATTCTTGGCTGTTCGTCGTCGACCATCCACGGGGCGCGGGTGCCGCGCCCACTCTGTAAACGAGGGATTCTATATGCTAAACCTGAAAATGATGGGCCGCGCCGTTCTGTTCGCGGGACTCTCGTGCGTTATGTTTAACGCGTTCGCTGCAGCTCCGAAGCTGCTTGAGAATCAAGTCGCGGGTTACTACCGCGAGAAAGTCGGTGACGTCGTGGTTACCACCGTTTACGACGGCTACCTGGATATTCCCACCACATTCCTCAAAGGCATGCAGGCTAAGGACCTTCAAGCGCTCATGGCTCGTATGTTTGTCCAGGATCAGCATGGCGTTCAGACAGCCGTTAATGCCTTCCTAGTGCAAACCCCCACTAACTTGGTGCTGGTGGATTCGGGGGCGGCGCTGTGCTTTGGGCCTACCGCAGGCGCAGTGTTGAATAACGTCAAAGCCGCTGGATTTAATCCAGATGATGTCGATACAGTGCTGCTGACTCATCTGCACCCGGATCACTCGTGCGGTATTTCGACGGAGGACGGCCAAACCGTCTTTCCGAACGCGACTGTATGGGCTTCTGAAAAGGATGCTGCATACTGGCTTAACGAGAAGATCACGGCTCAGGCTGCACCGGCGGATCGGCCGATCTTCGATATGACCCAGCAGGCTGTAGAGCCGTACAAAGCTAAGCATTTGTTCAAGACGTTCACTGATAGTGCGCAGCTGCCTGCAGGCTTCAGTCTCGTTCCTACACCAGGCCATACGCCTGGGCATAGCTCCTTCCTGGTTACATCCAAGAATCAAAGCCTGCTGATTTGGGGCGACATTGTTCACAGCCACTCCGTACAAATGACTCACCCGGAAGTCGCGATCGAATACGACTCGGATAAGGCGAAGGCAATCGAGACCCGTAAACACATCTTTGCCACAGCCGCCAAGAACGGCTGGCTCATAGCCGGTGCCCATTTGCCATTTCCCGGCCTTGGGCACCTGCGTAAAGATCCAGTGGGATACAGCTGGGTACCTGTGGAATTCAGTCCATTGAGAACTGATCGTTAATTTCCCGCAGACGGGTCCAGTTTTTCAACCTGAGAGCACGATCACCGTGCGTCACACGTGGACGCTACCTCTCAGTTAAATATTGTCCATCCAGCGGCCCTATGGGGCCGCTTCTTTCGTGCCCAAACGAACAATGGGGACAGTTGCGTCGATCAACAGCGCTTTGAAGGATTGTTCATGATGTTTGGCGCTCAGGTGGGATCGGGATTTTGTAGAGGGATCGTAGGCCTGCGCGGGTGGCGGGAAGATGAAACTTGGGGGGCAGCGTGGGTTCAGGTTCGGCCAGATAAGGCCTTTCACAATGGTTTACATCGGCCTTGCAGTTCGCTCGGTATAGTTTTTTGCAACTTACGAGACCTAGAGCACACGCAATGCCGTCGAACAGCCACTTGGTAAATCCTGACCTGATAAAGATTCGACGACTGTTCACTACCCCCCTCGCCAGACTCCAGTACCCCGACGCAGAACGCCTCAACACCGACCTGAAAACCATCATCACAACCCGCATGGCGCAAGATCGTAGCGGCTCCCAGCGCAGCAACGACGGTGGCTGGCAGTCCGCGATCTTCCATGACTGGGGCGAAGAAGCCAGCGACGCTCTCGTGAAGTTCGCCAAAGCGTTCGCCGTGCAAATGACAGCAGTGCACAGCGAACAATACGGACTGACCGAATCGAGTTTCGAGTGGAAACTCAACGCTTGGGCCAACGTGAATACCGCAGGCCACAGCAACGCCCTACACGGACATCCGGGCGCCTTCTGGTCAGGCGTCTACTGGGTGGATGCCGGCGGCCGAGAAGACGCCCCGACCGTCTGCCACAGATGATCTGTAACGACCTGCATCGACTCAACGTTATCCAACGCCTGCTTTTCGGGAGGGGGGTCAATAGAGGGCGCGAAGTTGTTAAGGATCTCGGAGGCTTCTTTCTGATAAGTCACCTTCCTGATCCCGCCTCTGTCTGGCCCAGGCCCCTTGAACTGTACAAATAAACAGTTAAATTTCCGACAACCTAGCGAACGTTTTTTTGACAGAAAACCAAAACTCGAATGCCATTTTAGGGTGATGGAACTCAAAGGAGATGAACGCGCCTTTGCTGAATGCCTTCAAAAGGTCGACCAGTCAATACTTTGACGTGAAAAAAACTTTTACTCTTTACTCAGTGCTGCTAGTAAGCCATCATGACTGTCACGTAAAAGCAACAATGCATGAGAGCGCGCCATTTTTACGACGTCATTATCCTGACGCTCACCCATGCGAACTATAACGGAATGAAAGAGTAGGAACAGCAAAGGACTCTCTTGAAAACTTCATGAATCCCCTAAAGCCTAAGCACCAACACCAGTGCGGATCACTCGAGTCTTTTTATTAATAAGATATCAAGAAGTGTGGGCAATCCAGCATTAGTTTCATGAAGTGTATTTTCAGCACACTGTGCAGTATTGGTTGAACATATGAAAAATGCCACAAATGTTTTAGCCGTTTCAATAACAGCATTTAGCTTCATTTGCCTTCTACGAAAAAGCGGCTTTTTTTTCGACGTTGGCATTGCTGGCATTGTCTCGCTAATCATCAAGGCAGTATTTTCTCCATGGTCAGGATTACTGGCACTACTTCCACTAGCGCCGTCAGTATCGCCCGCGCCTACTTCAATTGGGCTGCCAGAACTATCATTTATTGCGCTTTGGGGTGTTGTTTCAGTCGGGGCTCTGTTGCAAATTTCTCGCTCAGACAGCAGATGCTCCAAACTGAAAATCTGTAGTCTCGCACTGCTTTCTGATTTTGTTTTACGCTCAATAAAACCTCTTCAATTCAACCAGCAACAACAGACTGCTGGTAGACAATCGACGACCGCGCACGATTTAACTTGTAGTTCATCACTATCGAAAAGCCATTCTGAAAATGAACGGGTGGCTACTGGCGCAACGTGACGATTTTATTTTAGAACACCAGATCGTTAATTGCCCTTACCGCACCAACTCTTCCCCATCCACCGCTGAAAAAACGAAATTCACGCTGTAATCGTTTCATGATATGGCCGCTTTAGTGGCTGATACCACCGTTTAAAGGAGATTGCAAAAACATGGTCGGCACGCACAACCCCACATTCACCTTGATTGCCACTGTCGGTGCCATTTTGGTCGTGGCATGGGCCTTTCATGAGCTGGCTTGCTTGATTCGCCAGCTGATTTGGAATTGGATTGATGACACTCATCATCCGATCGATGAGAGCGCATTGCTGAAGCGTCTGAAAAAAATGGCAAAGGTGGAGAGTGACGATAACCTAGAAGCTTCTCTGATCGTCGCTGTGTGCCTGATGATGTGGCCAGTAGGGTTAGGCATTGCATACGGCATTGTATATCTTCATCGTCGCCGTGCTGCGCGCCGACTGGAGAAGGTCAATAACAGCGGAGCCGTCGTGGCATTGAGTGTCGATACTTTCACCGAGCGTTTGAATCACGTTGCCGGCAGTCACCAAACTGCTTAAAGGGATATCGGGTGGCCGCTGGCGACAGACAAGCCTGGTAGCAGCAGATGATTGCGCTACCAAGCGGCCATTTTGAATGGCGTATGAGTCAGCTTGTTCATGATTATCGCCTTCAACGCTTAAAAGATCCATGTGATTCAAGAACACGTGATAAATCATGCTGGAACTTTTCAAAAAGTTCCACGAGCTCGCGCACCTTAAATTGCAGCAACAAACGAAAGATGTACCTTGAAAGAAAACGAATCGCGATTGCAATCGCTTTAATAGGTTTTGGCAGCTACCCGCCAAGTAATGGTGATACTTTAATAAAATGAGAACTTAGTAAAATATAAAAATGGAACTGTCTTACTCTTGTTCACTCTTGACTGATTAGTGCCACCTTTTCAAGTTATGGCCCCCGTCAGCACCCCACTCAGATGCTCCCCAAGCCCCGCCTTTCCATTCCTGATAAACTCCCACACCTCCCAGTCATACCGATTCCTTACCCCCAATGCCCCCAATCACCGCCACATCCGCCCCACTCTCTCGCCGTTTCTCCGTCGCGCCGATGATGGATTGGACTGACCGCCATTGCCGGTACTTCCTGCGCATCCTGTCGAAAAACGCCCTGCTCTACACCGAAATGGTCACCACCGGCGCTCTGCTCAACGGCGATCACGAACGTTTCCTCCGTCACAACGAGGCCGAGCATCCTCTGGCATTGCAGTTGGGCGGTAGCGTTCCACTGGATCTGGCCGCCTGTGCACGTATGGCGCAGGAGCATGGTTACGACGAGGTGAATCTGAACGTTGGCTGCCCGAGTGATCGAGTGCAGAACAATATGATCGGTGCGTGCCTGATGGGGCATCCGCAGTTGGTGGCGGATTGTGTGAAGGCGATGCGTGATGCGGTGTCGATTCCGGTGACGGTGAAGCATCGGATCGGGATCAATGGGCGGGACAGTTATGAGCAGCTGTGTGATTTCGTCGGCACGGTGCGGGATGCCGGGTGCACCAGTTTTACGGTGCATGCGCGGATTGCGATTCTGGAGGGGTTGTCGCCCAAGGAGAACCGCGACATTCCGCCGTTGCGTTATGACGTGGCGGCGCGGCTGAAGGCGGATTTTCCGGAGCTGGAGTTCATTCTGAACGGCGGAATCAAGACGATGGAGGCCTGCCATGAGCATTTGCAGACCTTTGACGGCGTGATGCTGGGGCGCGAGGCGTATCACAATCCATATCTGCTGGCCGAGGTGGATCAGCAGTTGTTCGGCAGTACCGCGCCTGTGATCAGCCGGGCCGAGGCGCTGGCGCAGTTGCGGCCTTATATAGCCGAGCATTTGCTGGCCGGCGGCGCGATGCATCACATCACCCGGCATGTGCTGGGCCTGGGAACCGGTTTCCCGGGGGCGCGCAAGTTTCGTCAGTTGTTGTCGGTGGATATCCACAAGGCCAAGGATCCGCTGGCGTTGCTGGATCAGGCAGCGGAGTTGCTGGCCGGGCGTTGAGGCCCGACCTGCGCGGCTGAGGGTCAGGCGGCTGCGGCCGCCGTCCAGTTGACCCAGCCAAATTGCCACGTGGCGAGGATCAGCAAGCCGAAGGCGATGCGGTACCAGGCGAAGGTGGCGTAGCTGTGGTTCGCAATGAACTTCAGCAGGCCGCGCACGGCGATCATCGCGAAGATGAATGCTACGACGAAGCCCAGGGCGAAGACCGGCAGGTCACTGCTCTGGAACAGCTCACGGTACTTGTAGCCGGAATACACCGCGGCACCGACCATGGTCGGCATCGCCAGGAAGAACGAGAACTCCGTGGCGGCCTTGCGTGACAGGCCGAACAGCAGACCGCCGATGATGGTGGAACCGGAGCGCGACGTGCCCGGAATCATCGCCAGGCACTGTACGCAACCGATCTTCAGCGCGTCGGCCCACTTCATGTCGTCCACATGGTCGACACTCACTACATGATCCCGCTGCTCGGCCCACAACATCACGATGCCGCCCACCACCAATGCAACGGCAACGGTGATCGGGTTGAACAGGTATTCATGAATCGTGTCGGCGAATAACACGCCGAGAATGACCGCCGGGAAAAAGGCGATCAGCAGATTGCGGGTAAAACGTTGCGCATTATTCTGGGTTGGCAGGCCTTTGACGATCTCGAAGATCTTCGGGCGAAACTCCCAGACCACGGCCAGGATGGCACCCAGTTGAATAATGATGTTGAACGCCATGGCGCGTTCGCCGCCGAACTCCAGCAAGTCGGCAACAATAATCTGGTGGCCCGTACTGGAAATGGGCAGGAACTCGGTCAGGCCTTCTACCGCCCCAAGAATCAGCACCTTGAACAAGGTCAGTAAATCCATTAATCCTCCGTCGGCACGCTCTTTGTGGGCGTCCCGTTAAGTGCATTCAGGCATTGAGTATCTGAAGTAAAACAATTGGCAGATGCACACCCATTGCCCGACTCGGGGACGGAGAATATGTCTTATCAAAAGCCACACTCAAGGCATGTTAATAAACGTCCGTGTGTGAACTTGTCGGTGTTATAGCTAAAAATCACATCCCTCCTTAAAATGTGATCCACCTCACACTCCCTGTACTGGTGTGCAAATCAGTAGTGGCCAAGGGACATAAAAACAGGTCGCCACAATTACAAAATAGTGGCACCATTGCACATTGCCACCATCTAACGAGCCCTCTTTCGTTAGTTCAGTGCCCCGAGAAAATCAACTAAAAGCTTGAAAAGCTTAATTATTGTTAGAAAACTCGGGAGCCACGTCTAAAATCCGCGCAAATGTTACCAATTGTCAGTCACAGATGAGAACCGGTGCTTTAACATCCCGATGTCAGCACCTTTTCGAGTCAATGCATGATGCTCACAGGTAACTTAGCGACTAGAAGCCCGCGCCGCACAAGCGACGAACCAGGTGTTCTCACTCTGGGTCGTACCCGTGGCGTGGCTGAACACTTTAGCGCGCTAATCGCGAAGCATGTGCAGACTGATCTGGCCATTGAGGTCGACTCTTACGCTAGTTCATATCAGCAAAATGAATATCACGGCTTGTATCGGGCCATATTCATTGTCATCGACAGCCCTCAGGCACTCGAAGACAACCTGGCACGGGTGGAAAGCCTGCGCAGTGACAACTTGAAGCCGATCATTTGTGCGGTGATCACCGGGCGCGGCGCGTTCAACAAGATCAAGTATTTCCTGGCCGGTGCCGACTTCTGTATCAAACTCAATACCTTGTCCGATGAAAGCGGCGAACTGCTGGGCGAGTTCTTCAACAGTGAAGAATGGCAACGCGATATCAGCCTGGTGCTGGACCCCACCCGCATCTGCCTCTCGGACACCAGCAAGAAACTCGATATCTCCTTTGCCGAAATGAAGATCCTGCAGGCCTTTGCGCAGACCGGCAATCACATTCTCAGCCATGATGAAATCGCCAGCATCATGGGGCTCAACACCCATTTCTACGATCCTCGGGCGCTGGAAAAATCCATCAGCCGCTTGCGTGGGAAAATCAAGGACGTGTACGGTACGAACGCCATACAGAGCATTCGCGGGTATGGCTATCGTCTGATGAGGGGGTTGATCTCGACCGCCTGATTCAGGGAATCACTCTTTTGCAGCTTACGAGGGAACGTCTGATGCAACGCACTAAAAATCCGATGTCTCACTGTTTTAACTGCGTCACATATCTAATAAAAAGCTGTCAATTGCATGAGCGCTGCAACACTTAAACATAACAATAAACCATTACTCTAAAAGCAGACCGAGTGGAACTTATCGAGGGCCATCATTGGGCCCAGACCCTGCCTGTCGATTATTTCCGAGGAAAACATTGCTCGCCTGCCCATTATTTTTTCGCCAAATTTGGTGTGTACTTTAGGAGAGAGACATGGAAACCAGCACAACCCTCCCAAGAAAATACTTTGTTGTCGTGACTAATAGCTCGGCGTCGCAACGTGAACTTGAGAACATCCTCTCCAGCGAGCGTTTCAATTCGTTTGGCACGTCCCAGGCACAAATGTTTATTGAAGGTGTTGCTTCGCCCTCTTCCACTCCGATGCTGATGGAGTTCACTTACCCACGCGGCACAAGGAAGCATGTCGCACGCAGCATCGAACATGATACCCAGCGCATATTGGCCACTCTCGAATCGGAATGGCTGGCAGCACAATCGGCGCATTCGTTCCACAGCTCCACGGCCATGTCCGAAGACCCCGCTGGCACTTCCCGAACGATCGAGTCTGACGCGCCCTGCACTGAAGCCTGGCATCTGGACAATGATCAGGGTGCATTGACGAAAGAGGGTGTCGAAATCAGTCTCACCGGGCTCGAAACCGCACTGGTCCGCAAAATGCTCCACCATGAAGAGCGTGTTGTCAGTCGGGACGATCTGATCCTCAGCATCGGCCGCGAGCCGGAGCAATACCGGGGACTGGAAATGTGTCTGAGCCGTCTTCAAGACAAATTCAAGAACGCCAGCAACGGTGAACGATTGTTTCGTGCCGTACGCAATCGCGGTTATTGCCTGATTCAGGAAGTTGTTGCCTAAACAACATCCCCCACTACAAGACAAACAGATACAAGTGCGATTACAAAAATAAAAAAGCACTCTGTTTGGTTTCACCCCTCCCTGGTTATACCCGCCTCCTGACCCCACCTACGATAGCAAACACAAGATTGATTATTCACCCCCTGCCTTTCGACCTTTTCTAACGTTTGAATATTGGAAAATTAAATAAGTTGGCACTGTGCCATCTTGTTAGAACTCGTCAGACAGCATCCCCGGCAATAACTTAGTCTATTGACTGACGACAGTTCCGCATTCCGGCGTTGTTACCTCAGGACACTGGCTCAAACAACAATAACAAGTCTGCTTAACAACTCGGTTTTCTACTGTCGAAACCTGAATGGACGTCTTTTGGGGATATCGTATGGATCTTTCTCTTCGTATCAATCGAAACACCGGCCTCAAGGGACTGACCTTTTGGGGCCAATGGGCGCTGGCACAGACTTTCATTGTTTCACTGTTGTTCATACTGGCCGAACAGCACACGGGCACCGTCGAGTTCTACTATCGGATGTGCACGATCCTGGCGGTACTGGCCTCGGTGCCGGCTTATACCTTCAGCGGCGCGTACCGAAAGCGAGACAATTACCTGACCGGTCTGGGTCGACTGTTCGTGGGCTGGTTCATGACCATGGCCGGACTGGCGTTCATCGCCTTCATCTGCAAGGCCGATGCGCTGTTCTCCCGGCAAGTCATCCTTGAGTGGGCGGTGTACGGTTTCCTCGGTCAGGCGCTGCTGTACGCACCGCTGCATGCGTTCTCGAAGTTCTACCAGCGTTCGCGCAAAAGCGAACACAAGACCCTGATCGTCGGCACCGGCGAACTGGCGCTGGGCCTGGCGAAGAAGTTGAGCCAGCACGAAAACCTGCCACTGGTCGGCCTGGTCAGCAACGGCGACAAGCCTTCTCTGCAAGCGGACGCCCCACGCGTCGTCGGCGCTCAGGACGAATTGCTCGAGCTGATCCAGACCCACGACATCCGCCGCTTGTACATCACGCTGCCGCTGTCGGAAGCCGCCAACATCGAAGCCATGTACGTCGATCTGCTGGATGCCAACGTTGACGTGGTCTGGGTGCCGGACCTGAACAGCCTGACGCTGCTCAACCACTCGGTAAAAGTCGTGGACGGTCTGCCGGCGATCTACCTCAACGAAAGCCCGCTGACCAGCCGCCCGACTGCTGCGCTGAGCAAAAGCCTGGTGGAAAAAGCCGTCGCCCTGCTGGCGATCATCCTGTTGAGCCCGGTGCTGCTGGCCGTGGCGCTGGCGGTGAAGCTCACCTCGCCCGGCCCGGTGTTCTTCAAGCAGGATCGCCACGGCTGGAACGGCAAGGTGATCAAGGTCTGGAAATTCCGCTCGATGCGCGTGCACGATGACCGTGACGTCAAGCAGGCCAGCCGCAACGATTCGCGCATCACTCCAGTCGGTCGCTTTATCCGTCGCACTTCGCTGGACGAGTTGCCGCAACTGTTCAACGTGCTGCAAGGCCACATGGCACTGGTCGGTCCACGCCCGCACGCCGTGGCGCACAACAACTACTACTCGGGCAAGATCCTCGCCTACATGGCCCGTCACCGAATCAAACCGGGCATCACTGGCCTGGCGCAGATCAGCGGTTGCCGGGGTGAGACAGACACCCTCGACAAGATGGAAAAGCGCGTCGAGATCGACCTGAAGTACATCAACAACTGGTCGCTGTGGCTGGATGTGAAGATCCTGGTGAAGACGCCGTTCACCCTGCTGTCGAAGGATATTTACTGAGACGCAGCGCTTGAGAAGGCAACACCGCAAGGGGACGAAAGTCCCCTTTTTTGTGGGCGGGATTTGGGGGTTGGTCGAGGCTCCGCGGACAAGTTGTGTCAGATGTTTTGATGTCGGCTGAGCAGACGCCATCGCGAGAAAGCTCGCTCCCACAGGGATCGGGGGTATGGCGAAGATCACGGCATCACCCGATCACCTGTGGGAGCGGGCTTGGTCCGGGCGGCGATCCGACGATGGCGCCGGATCATTCACCATCAGGTTTGAATCTGCCAAACACCCGGAACAAACCGACTCCCACACCAATCATGGCTGGATCAAGATCCCCCTTCACCACAAACCAAAACGGGAGCCATCAGGCTCCCGCTTTAACTTCCCGCTCCCCCGAACCTACTCGGTAATCTTCCCGAAGTTCCGGTAGAACATGTCCCCTTCCCGACTGTCCGTCATCGAATGCAGCTGGAAGCTGCGATTAAGCCGCGCGCCACCGTCACGGGTCAGCGGCGCCCACACCAGGTTGGCGCGGCGCATGGTCGACATGCTCATCATTTCGTCGAACGGGATCGACAGATACAGCCCCTTGTCGAAACTACCCTCGCCATACTCGGCGCTGCCGGCGGTGGTGATGGTCGCCCAGGCGCCAAAGCGCACGCCGTTGAAGAACTCGCGGGAGATATCCAGCGTGCCGCCAAAGTCGCCCGCCAGGTAACGCCCGACGCTGACCGCGGCCAGCGTGTCGAACGGCAGGTCGGTGTAGCCTGTGATGTGGCCGGTCCAGACCGAGTAATCCTGCAGGCCGAAACCCTGGTCGAATTCACGCTGACGCACGTAGTTCAGATCCGCGCCGATCGACCAGCGCTTGCCGGTCGGACGAAACAGCACCTCGCCCCCGACCCCGGCGAACATCGACTCCAGATAACCGCCGTAGACCATGCCGTACAAATCCTTGTCCAGTTGCTCGGCGTGGCTGACCTGGAACAGCGGCATGGTGGTGTCCGACGTGGTCAGGTACTGACGCAAGTCGGTGCGCACACGCGGCAGGCCGCTGGGTGCGTCGTAGGTGAACTTGTCGAAGTTGTTGATCAGGTTCTGACTGAGCAAACCGTTCCACCAGGTGTTGCGGTTGAAGCGGTACTCGGCATCCAGATCGGCAGTGAACTGATAGAGCAAACCATCGGGGCCGCCGACGTTCTGTTTGAAGCCCAGGCCGACGCCGTAATTGAAGTGCTGCGGCGCCTCGGTGTAGAGGGTTTTCTCGTTGCGCGGCATCGCTGGGTTGATCTCGGTGGTGCGGTGCAGCGACTCCAGCGGCTCCTCGTTGTTGAGCACTTCGCGGAAGGTCTGCCGGGGCACGCTGGTTTCTTCCAGCGGCAGGTCGTAACGCTTGTTGACCACGGTGAACCAGTCGATGTCGTCGTTGACGCTGTTGTCGAGAATACGGCTCGCGCGGCCGACAGCCTTGGGCGAATGGAAATAGCGCTGCTGCTCGCCGTAAACGATCAGTTCGGAATCGCGCTGGGTGATGCGCTCGACCTTGTAGCCGGCGTTCTGCTGCAAGCGGCGCGACACATCGGCCCAGTTGACCTCCTCCATCGTCGTGCTCGGCGCCTTCGCCGGCAGCGGTTCGGCCGGTGGGTCGAAGGTCTTGGCCGGGGCCTTGCGACTGACGAAGTTGGTGTGGAACGTGACGCCGAACATCGCCGTGTTGCCCCGCTCCCACGCGGCGCTCAGATCGAGGGAATCGGTCACCTTGAACACCGCGCCGAGGTTGATCGGCGAGTCCTGTTTGATGATGTTGTCCTTCGGCTCGTGCTTGTAGTCGTTGCCTTCGTATTCGAGTTTCAGGCTGAGACGGTCCCAGGGTGTCTGGTAGCTCACGCCGCCGAAAAACGCAGGCTTGCCGCGAAAGTACGAACCGGCGTTGACGTCACCGGTGCCTTCCAGGTCCGGGCGGGTCTTGAAGCGATCGCTGGCCCAGCCCAGCGGGTTGTCGAAGTCGCCGCGGTTGCCGATGTAACCCCAGGCGATGCCGGCGCTGAAATCGAAATTGTCATAGCGCTTGTTGGCGACGAAGAATTCACTGGCAAACAAACCGGTACCACCGATGTCTCGGAAGCCCAGCGCCACTTCCGGCGCCCAATGGCTTTCCTGCCACAGCCGGACCTTGGCGTCGACCGCCTTGTCCTTATAGCTCTGGCTGCCGCTCAGCGCTTCGGAACCGTACGGACGGTTGGTGATGGCGGTATAGCGAAACGAACCTTCCAGCCAGTCGAGCGGCTGCAACGAAACGCTGTATCGGCTGTACGGTTCGGTGCGGTTGGCGTTGACGCTCAACTCACCGGCGGGCGACATGCGCGCGGTCGGGGTCTGCAACAGACCGACGCCGCCGAAGTCATTCTGGGTAATACGTGGCTCGGCATGCACCAGGCCACACGGCAATAACAACACAGCTGCAAAACGCAAATTCAACGAACCACCTCAGCCAACTGCGTGGCAATCAATTCGGCCAACTGCTGATTCAGTTCAGGGACAGGCGGATCCAGATCATCGTTTTTCACCGGCACCAGAATCTTGCTGCCGGCCACGGGCATCTGCCCGCTCTCGCGGTTCCAGTGGGCGATGCCGACCCGCCGCGATTCGCCGTTGGGCTGGATCAGCCACAGGTAATCGGCATCGGCGTCGGCCTCCAGCAACGTGCAGCCCTGCAGGTATTCGCGGGCCTCCTGCAACGGCTGATAAGGCAAGCGGCACGGCTCGGCGACCGCGCCCAGCACTTCGACTTCGTCGACCCGTTTCGGGTAGATCAGTTGATCGCCATCGTCGAGACGGATGTTGCGGGCAAAGCCGACTTCCACCGCCACCGGATCGAGATCGGCAATCTGCCGCCCGGTCACCGGCATCTGCCGGACCTGCTCGGCCAGGCGCTGTGCCAGCGCCGCTCGACTCGGTTTGTCGAACAGCATCGCCATGCGCTGCAGCACATCCAGATCGAACAGCACGCCGACCTTGAGTCGCGTCTGTTCCTCCAGCAGCGACTGACGCAACAGAACGCCGGCCAGCCAATAGCCTTCGGCATTCGGTACGGCCTCACCGATCACATCGCGCAAACGCCCGCCCGCCGGCAACTCGATCGGGCCCGGGTTGGCGACATCACCGCTGACGATGACCGCTGCCTCGCTGCCCCCAGTGAGCAACATCAAACACGCCGACAGCGCTCTGAGCCGCTTCACGGGACATGCCTGCGGTCTGGGGTCAGCTGCACGATCCTGACCCGCAACTGCGAGGTCAGTTGCTGTTCACTCTGCACAATGAAACCGTCCACCGGATCGACCCAGTAACGATTGGTCGCGCGCAGGCCGATGGCCGGCGCGTCAATCTGCTCATCGACACGCAGCACGGTGTATTCCTTGTCGAGAATCTCGAGGGTTTCCAGGGACTTTCGGGAGAAGCGGCTGTTGAGGATGATCCCGACTTCCTGGCCCTTGTAGAGGTCGATCCAGCGGCGGCTGGTGTAGCCGTCGGTGATTCTGTGCAGGCCCTGTTTGAACGGTGAATCATCGGACAGCCGTGTGCCGTCCAGATCACCTTCCACGCCGAGGCCGATGGTGCGCATGGCCAGGCCGTCGCGCATCAGCAGCACCTGCTTGCCCGAGGCGACCCAGAACTGCAGATCCTCGCGTTCGCGCACCAGCGCCAGTACGCCGGAACCGGACGGCGTGGTCAGTTTGAGCTGGGGATACTTGACCCCGGCCACCTGCTCCGCCGACACGTCCAGTTCATCCGGCCCGATGACCGACGCCTTGAGGTTGTTCAATGAAGCGCTCATCAGCGGATTGCAGCCACTCAACAAAACGGCCGCCATCAGGCACACGCCCACTTTCAACGTTTTCACAGTCGGCGGCCTTATTTGCTGTTGTTACTGAATTCGCTCCAGTTCTTCGCAGCGGAAGCCCCCGTCCCGACAATCGATGCCGAAGGCACCAACTGGCTGATCAGACGGTTCCAGCGAGTCACGTTGGCAGGCCCGACATAGACCACGTCCTGGGGCCGCACTTCGAAGTGCGAGGCGAGTGCCATGGCGGTCGGCGATTCGGCTTCCAGCTGATAGATTTTCGCCGGCTCGACATCGAGATTTTCCACCCCGCGAATCACGTACACGGCGTTGCCGTTGGAGGTGGTCTGGCTCAGGCCACCGACCGAACCGAGCACGTCGGACAGGTTCATGGTGGCGGTCTTGAAGCTCAGCGCACGGGGCTGGTTGACCTCGCCCATCACGTAGATGCGCTTGTTGTCGTTGTACGGCAGATACAGCTGATCGCCTCCCTTGAGGTAGACGTTCTGCAATTCGGAATCCTGCTGATTGAGGGCATCGAGATTGAGCGGATAGACCCGCCCGTTACGCGTCAGCATCAGCCCGGACAAGTCGGCATTGTTGGTATCGACACCGGCCGAACCGAGGGCTTCGACCACGCTCAGCGGGTTGGTCGAAATCGCCTGGGGGCCGGCCTTGGCCACGGCGCCCGAGACCACGACTTTCTGGCTGGCGAAACGCAGCACCGCGACATCCACTTGCGGCTCGGCAATGAACGCCGAGAGACGTTGCTCGATGTCCGAACGCAGCTGCTGGATGGTTTTGCCGGCGGCCTGGACTTCCTTGATGTACGGGTAATACAACGTGCCGTCGGAGCGCACCAGACGGCCGTTGGCATCGATCTGCTGTTGCGCACCCGAAGGAGCGGTCAGCTCGGGGTGATCCCAGACCGTGATGTACAGCACATCGTTGCTGCCGATGCGGTATTCGGCCGGGGTCGCCAACAACTCCGCCGGCACCGACTCACGCTTGTACGTGGCGCGGTTCATGGCGATGAGCTTGGGGGTGATCTGAATGAGCTCGACCCGGCTGCTTTCGCTGGCGCCCTGGCGCGTGATGCTACTGGTGCTCAGGTACTGGCCGGGGGAGAACATGCAACCTTGCAAAGCGAAACTTGCCAACATTAAAAGAGTAAAACGACGATTCATAATGGCACTACGCTATTCAAGGGCGAATCCAAAAACAAAGTCACCCGACTTTCGTCGGGCGACCTTGTACTGCACCAACAGATACTTCAGTTAGTTGTGCGTGCCGGTTGTACCCGTGGTACCGGTGGTACCCGTTGTACCGCCGTTGGCACTTCCACCACTGTTGGACGCCGCTACAGCACTGGCGACCATGGCAGTACTGGCAGCAGGCGCTGTAGAAGCCGCGACACTGCCAGATACATTGGTCACTGCTGTAAGCGGCGCTTCAGCTGCGGAGGCCCAGTTGCTCAACATCGTCAACAGGGCGATCGCCATCACTTTCTTCATATCAACTCCTTTCTAACATCGCACCTAACATCGGGTGTTCGTTAGAGGTGGTAGAGTTCAAGTCGCAAAAAGCGCGAACAAGATCCGTTGTTCTTTCACAGTCTTACCCAACTGATAAAAGTCGAACGGCAGGTTTATATCTACGGACTTGCAAAAGGCATTGCCAGTCTAATTTCCCGACGATATCTAACAACCTGACTGAAACTAACATTGCACTAAAACGCCATCATCCCTGATAACCCCGGGGATGATTCGATTGCCAGCGCCAGGTGTCGGTGACCATGTCCTGCAAGTTGCGTGTGGCTTTCCAGCCCAGTTCCTTCGCCGCCTTCGAGGCGTCGGCCCAGCTCTCGGCAATATCCCCGGAACGCCGTGGCATCACCCGGAACGGCACTGGCTGCCCGCAGGCCTGCTCAAAGGCGCGCAGGACCTGCAACACGCTGTAACCGTCGCCGGTGCCGAGGTTCCAGGTATGAATGCCGGTGCGGTCGGCGATGGATTGCAGGGCTTTCAGGTGCCCGTCCGCCAGATCCACCACATGGATGTAGTCACGCACGCCGGTGCCGTCGACTGTCGGGTAATCGTCGCCGAAGATCGACAACTCCTTCAGGCTGCCAACCGCCACCTGGCTGATGTAAGGCACCAGATTGTTCGGAATGCCGTTGGGGTCTTCGCCCATCTGGCCGCTGTGGTGCGCGCCGATCGGGTTGAAATAGCGCAGCAGCGCGATGCTCCAGCGCGGTTCGGACTGGCACAGGTCGCGCAGCACGTTCTCGACGATCAGCTTAGACTGACCGTAGGGATTGGTCGGATTGCCGGTCGGGAAATCCTCGCGGATCGGCATCTGCTCAGGCTCGCCGTAGACTGTGGCGGACGAGCTGAACACCAGCCGGAACACCCCCGCCGCCGCCATCGCCTGGCACAGCGTGATGCTGCCGCTGACGTTGGTTTCGTAGTACTCAAGCGGCTTGCGCACGCTCTCGCCCACGGCCTTGAGCCCGGCGAAGTGCAGCACCGCATCGATGGCGTGCTGCTGGA
The DNA here is from genome assembly GCF_058796615.1 of Pseudomonas sp. GW823-FHT04A03. Taxonomy (NCBI): domain Bacteria; kingdom Pseudomonadati; phylum Pseudomonadota; class Gammaproteobacteria; order Pseudomonadales; family Pseudomonadaceae; genus Pseudomonas; species Pseudomonas sp. GW823-FHT04A03. The sequence goes on along the minus strand of NZ_JBXAIV010000007.1, from coordinate 43,907 downwards.
AAATCCGGTCCAGCAAGGCCCGGTCACAGACATCCCCGCGAATCATCAGCGCACTTTTGCCGCAAATGGCTTCCACCGCGTGCAAGGCGGCGTCGCTGCTGTTGCAAAGATTATCCAGAACTACAACTTCATAACCTGCTTCAAGTAGTGCAAGTGTGGTGTGCGAGCCGATATAGCCGGCGCCACCCGTTACCAGAATCTTCATAGCGCGGTCCATAAGTGGGAAAAGTGCCAACTCGCGTGTCAAGCGCTGCTTGTTTAATGTGTGTCTTGATTCACACAAACAGCGCGACAACAACCAGAAACAAAAACAGTTCAATCACTGGCTATAAATATTTTTACAAGCCAAACTGTATTGCCTGGTACTTATTAGCACTCCCGCGCATTCATCACTATCAACGGATGCCGACTAAAAATAACCAATAACTGTCAAACCGACATCTCATAACATTGTCGTGTTTTACACTCATTGCTATTTGCCACTCATCTCCCGAGTCAGGTATTAAAGTACAGCTTCAATAACTTGCAACCTTTCGTTATTGCAATAAACGATGGCAGTGCGCCATGAATGACCAGGAAACTTTTATGATCCGTAAATGTTTGTTCCCCGCTGCCGGTTATGGCACGCGTTTCTTGCCGGCCACCAAAGCCATGCCCAAGGAAATGCTGCCGATCGTCAACAAGCCGTTGATCGAATACGCCGTTGAAGAAGCACGGGACGCCGGCCTGCAACACATGGCCATCGTCACCGGACGGGGCAAGCGCGCACTGGAAGACCACTTCGACATCAGCTACGAACTCGAACACCAGATCCGTGGCACCGAGAAAGAGAAGTTCCTGGCCGGCACTCGCGAGCTGATCGACACCTGCACCTTCTCCTACACCCGTCAGGTGGAAATGAAAGGCCTGGGCCACGCGATCCTCAGCGGCCGCCCGCTGATCGGCGACGAACCCTTCGCCGTGGTGCTGGCGGACGACCTGTGCCTGAACCTCGAAGGCGACGGCGTGCTCACGCAGATGATCGAGCTCTACAAGAAATTCCGCTGCTCGATCGTCGCCATCCAGGAAGTCCCGCGCGACCAGACCCACAAGTACGGCGTGATCGCCGGCGAGGCGATTTCCGAGGGCATCTACCGGGTCAACCACATGGTGGAAAAACCGGCCCCGCAAGACGCACCGTCGAACCTGGCGATCATCGGCCGCTACATCCTCACGCCGGATATCTTCGACCTGATCGCCGACACCGAGCCGGGCAAGGGCGGCGAAATCCAGATCACCGACGCCCTGATGAAACAGGCGCAGAACGGTTGCGTGCTGGCCTACAAGTTCAAAGGTCTGCGCTTCGACTGCGGCGACGCCGAGGGTTACCTGCAGGCGACCAACTTCTGCTACGACAACGTTTACCTGAAGGGCCGCTGAGCGGCTTCCACTGATTCATCGCAGCACGCACATCCAACGAGGCAACCATGAACATTGCACAACATTCCGCAGAGATTGAACGTGAGGTGGACAACCTCGGGGTGATGAGCTGGTTATCCCGCCATCAGCCATTGCCCAGCGCCAATGGCCCGTGGTTGGGCACCCTGCTGCTGGTCGACCGCCTCGGCGTGTTTCCCTCGTCCGGGGACATACGCCGAGCGATGCGCGATCCGTATCCCCTGCTCGCCCACCTGAAACGGATCTACGGCGAGCAGGCGCTGGAGGTCGATGACCGCGACGGCCTGAAAGTGATTTTCAGCGACTGGCGTTTTCGCGTGCGGATCTGCTGCAACGACCCGGCGATCATCGTCAACGTGGAAACCCGTTGCGTGACGCAGTTGATGCCGCAGAAAACCGCAGAGCTGCTGAGCCATCTGGATCTGTTCGACAACTGATGGCTACTTCGAAGTCTCGCCACAGTTGTCCTGTGGCGAGACTTTTTGCTGTCCGCCCACGAACCAGCGATAGAAGTAATCAGCAATTACCCGCCCGCCCGTGGCCGGCACCGGATGAATCTTGTCCGGCCCGATCATCGCTGCGGCGTAGCGTTTGACGTCGGTGCCGAACGCGCATTGCAGATTGGCGTAACCCAGACGCTGCTCACGGGCCCAGGGTTCGATGACCTGCGCATAAGCCGACATCGGATACGCACTGGAGCGGGTGGTGTCCTGACGCAGGATCAGGTTGATGCTCGCCGCCGGTTGAATCTCGCGGAGCATGCCGACCAGCCCCTGGACATTGTGCAAATACTGCTCGGGCTTCACGCCAAAACCCTGGTCGTTGCCACCGAGCATGATCAGGTAAATGTCTGCGGGAATCTTCGACACCACGGCTTTCCACTGCGTCTGCCAACGCGCATCGTCGTGATAGAAATCAGCGGACGCCGCGCCGGACGCTGCCAGTTTCGATACCCGAACCCCGTCCTGATCGTTGCTCAGCCACAGACCGAACAGGGTCGGCGCGCCTTTCAGCACTTCCAGTCTGAAAGCCCAATCGGTCGCGGCCGACGTGCCGGGCAGCGGGACTTCCTGAACGCCTTCGCCTGCGAGTTTCAACGGCTGCCAGTCGGCGGAGGGTGACCAGCGATAACGCAGCTCACTGGACTCACCGTTGCCGAGGTAAAGCAGTTTCGCCTGAGTGACGGCGGTGTTGATGGCAGGCGTCGGGCTGGCGTCGACTTGCAGCCAGGCGCCGGGGCGCCCGGTCACCGTGCGGCTGTCGGGGCTGGCCTGGCCGAGGCCAGAGACCTGCCAGTCGCCACCGAAGTATTTCTCGCTGCTGCGGGTGTACTTGAAATGCGTGCCGCCCAGCGCGGCGCCGTGATTGAAGCCGACATAACCCGGCCCTGCAAACCCGACCTCCCCGGCCACCCGTTGCACCAGTTTGTTCAGGTAGAAATCCTGCCCGGCGCTGTAGCTGTCGCCGATCACCGAGATCGACAACACCTTGCCGGCCTTGCCTTCACGCCACTGGCCAAACCGCTCGCGAGCGTCGCCGATTTGCACCACCGACGCCGCCACTGGCGGCACATCATCAACAGCCAGCATGAATCGCTTCCTTCATCGAATCTGCGCCACCGGGGCAATGGTCGCCGCCGGTTTCTTTTTGGTCGCGGCACGTTCGCCGAGGAACAGCACGGAGGTGAAGTTGAACCGACTGAAAATCATCGACAACACCACCGGCCCGAGCAAGCCACACGTCACGCCGCAGAACACCAGCACGCTTTCATCTTTCACACCCAGGCGGCCGAGGATCGAGCGCGACGTCGCGGCGAACAACACGTGAAACAGGAAAATCGCATAGGAGTAACCGCCGAGCCAGGTCAGCGCCTTCGAGCGCATGTCACTCGACAGCAACGCGAGGCAGGACACGCAGCCCACCGTCAGGCCGATCAGGCTGCGGCGGTCGACGATCAGCTCGCGGTCCACCGACGCCACGTACAGCAGCGTCAGCGAAATCAGCACAAACACCAGCGGGCCGATCACCTTGAACGTCTGCTTCAGCTCGCTGACTTTCTCCTGGCCGATCATGCCCGCCACGAAGAACGGCAGCAGATAAATCGCCCCGTTGATGCCGAATGCGTCCAGCGGAAACGGCGGCAACAGGAACACCGCCGCCGCGAACGCGAACAGCAGATACAGGCGCGTCGGCGTGCGCAGCAAACCGCGCCATTCCAGCAGGCCGACGAACATGAAAATGATGAACACTGCCTGCAAGAACCAGAAGTGGTTGATCGGCACATAGAACGACAACAGCGCATCCATCACGCTGACATCCTTGTTCACGCCCGGCCCGACCGCCTGCAACACCGAGAACGGCACACCCACGCAAAACAGCGGCACGATCAGGCGCCGCACCTTGCCGCTGAAGAACGCGGAAAAGTCATTGCCGCGAATCTTGTAGATGGAATAGATGTAGCCGGAGATGAAGGTGAACAGCGGCATGCGCACGTACACCATCGAATCGGCGATCACCCGGAACGGCGAGCCGATGTCGATTTTCAAACCACCGCCCAACGGCCCGATCACGTGATAGAGCACCAGCAACAGGCACGCCAGGCCACGCAGGGTTTCGATCTCCAGGGACTTTTTCTTGCTCGACATAAAGCACCCGCCTCAATTCAGAATTCTTGATTCAACCTTCACCGGTTTGTTCGCCCGCAGCATCAACCCCAGGCCCACGAACAGCACCGGCACCACCATCGAAAAGTGCCGGGCGAACGAGCCGAAGTCCGGTTCGAACAAGCCTTGAACCAGCAGGAACGCCAGCGGAATCGCGATCAGTTCCTTGGGTTTGGTCTGGATCGGTGCGCCCTTGTAATCGGTCGAGGTGATGACTTTGAACAGCAGCAGCGCGGTCATGATCATCAACGCGACGAAGATCACCTGGCCCGGCCCGGACAGCAGGATCAGCTCAACGGGAAACGACAACCGGAAGAAAATGATCATTGAGTCCAGGGCCTGCGAGACGAAGTCGCTGCCGCTGAGCCACGAGACGATCAGCGATTTGGAACCCTCCTCGCCCGCCGTGCGCAGTTCGTTGTTGCTGGCGCGAATCGACGACACCGGAAAGCCCAGCGCCAGCTGGATCGCCATCGCAACGGCCAGGTAGAACAGGAACAGCATCAGGAAGAAGGTCGTGCGCGAGACGTATTTCTTCATCACGCAGACGCCGACCCACGACAGGGAAAACAGAATCCAGTACGGCCGGATCAGCACGCCGTAGATCACCGCCGATAGGAAAAATCCGCCGCGATATTTGCGCGTCAGCGAGCTGAACAGAATGCTCAGCACCGCCACCGACACGATGATTTCCTTGGTCAGGTTTTCCAGGAAAAACGAACGCACGATGCCCCACAGGCACAGGGTTCCGAAGATGGTCAGCGGCATGCGCCGGAACACCACCACGGGAATGGCCGTGAGGAAAAAGTTGCAGAACATCCCGTAGGCCCAGGCGTTGGTCAGGTTGATCCCGGTGGGCCGCAGCAGGAACGCCGAACACTCGTAAGACGAGCGATCCGGCGAGAACGGGTTCCAGAAATTACAGTTGTCGGCCCGGGCGTAAGACGACCATAAGGTCATCGCATCCGGGCCCGGATCGCGGGGAATCAGCAGCGGCATCGCCACCGACAGAAACAGCCCGGTGAACAGGATCAGGAACGACAGCGAGGAATCGAGTCGGCGGCCGCGAAACTCGATACACGGCAGTTTCAGGCCCATGACACGACAACCTTTTTCGCGCGCGTGGCACGAGTCAGCAGCGCAATCACGGCGAGCTGCACGATGATCGCAAAGACGTTGCCCCAGGCCGCGCCGTAAATCGAGTAGTGCTTGATCAGTAAGTAACTGACCGGCACTGAAACCAACAGACAAATGGCCGCGCTGGCGAGGGACACCCGACTGTTTTTCGAAGCGATCAACCCGCCCCAGACAATGTCACCAATGGCGCGCAGGGCGAAGGAGAAAATCAGCACGCCGAGGATGCCGTTGTCCGGACGCGGAACGCTGGTGGCGACGTAATCGAGCACCACATTGAAGAACAGATAAATCCCCACCGCGACCGCCGCCGATACCACCAGCGAACGTGCGACCCATTTGTTCACGAATAGCTGCCGGACCGTGAACGGTTGCTGATCAGCCTGATAACGCTTGGCGAGCAGCGGAATGCCGACCACCGCCACCACCGCGTAAGACAGCGCCTGCAAGGTGTTGGCCGCCGACCACGCGTACACGTATTTACCGAGGCTGGCGTAAGGTTCGAGGTCGATGATCAGAAAGCGCTCGGCGTACTGACTCAGCGCGATCAGGCCAGTGCCGAGGTAAAACGGCAGCCCGGCTTTCCACACTGCGGCGGTGGCCAGCGTCCCCTCTTCCCGCCCACGATGAACATTCACCACAATCAGGTAACCGGCGACGATCACCAGCACGTTGGCGATGACCCACAGCCACAGCACGCTGGCGATTCCGGACACCCAGCCGAGCGCCATTCCGCCCACGGCCAGCAGCGCCCAGAGCCCGGTCTTGATGAAGAACAACAACGCACCCGCCGTGGCTTTCTGCGCGGAAAACACGAACGAGTTGATCTCGAACGACAGGTGTTCGGTGAGCAACACCAGCGTCACGCAGGCGATCAGCGCGGTGGTCGCCTCCACCGACTGGAACAGCGAATAAATCACCACCGTCAGCACCGACAACGCCAGGCCCACGGCCAGGTACAACAGCAGCACCTTGTCCACGACCCGGCGCGAACTGCCGCCAACGCTGATCAGCCGATTGATCTCGGAACTGAAACCGACGCTGTAGAACTTCGACGCGATCAACGACGCCGCGACCACCACGCCGTAAAAACCCAGCGCCTCGTAACCGAGGTAATGGGTGATGGCGAGCACCAGCAAGAACTTCGCGCCCAGTGCCCCGCCCCGCAGCAACAGCCGGAATATCATCGAATGACGCCCTTGATGATGTCGTCCATGGCCACGGTTTTCGCCTCGATCTCGCGGCAGGTGTCGGTCAGGCGTTTGCCGAAATTCGACAGCGCGTCAGGCGCGTAAACGGTGTCGATGATGGTGTCGACATTGATGTCGCCGCCGTTGATGACCCAGTCTTCGACGCCCATGTCCTGATAGGCGCCGAAGCCTTTGCGCTCGTAGCTGATGTGATACGCCGGCACACCCGAGAGCAGCGATTCGATCGCGCCGTGCAGGCGCACGGAAATCACCAGGTCCGGTTGGTATTTGGCCAGTGTCGCCTTCAACGGCAACAGGTCTTCGGTGATGCCCAGTTCGCGATAGAACGCGCCGTCATCGTTACCGCGCACGGCGCTCTGTACGGCGCAGACCACTTTGCTTTTGTTCTTCAAGCGCTGCAGCAGCACCTTCAGGTTGGCCACGTAGGCGAGCTTCTTTTCCTTGCTCCACGCCGGTGGTTTGCGCAGTACCACGCACACCGTGGCCGGCGTCGAGGCGCAGCGGGTGAACTTGGGTTGCTGAAGGATCTTGCCGGCCAGCGCCTGTACTGCGAGGTCCGGTGCGCGGTAGACATTTTCACAGGCATCGAACAGCGCGGAGGAACGGTTATCGCGCACGAACACCGCATCGGCGCTGGCGTAGTGACCGACGATCTTGTCGCTGTCGCCGTGGAACGGCCCGATGCTTTGCGGCAGGTACACCGACGGCACTTTGCTGAGGATCGCGGTTTCCAGCTGCTTGGCGTGGCCGAGTTTCAGCTTGATGTGCTCGAAGGCACTTTTCGAGCGCATGTAGCCGCCGCCGACGCCGACGATCAGATCGGTTTTCTTCAACAGATCCGCCAGCCCCGCGTAGGACTGATTGAGGAATACCGCCTCTTTGACCCGACCCAGGCCCTTGGCCGCCATCACCGGCGCATCAAAGCGCGGGTGCGGCAGGTACTTGAAAGAGTCCGGATCGGAAGCCACGACGCTGATCGCGGTGTCCTCGCCAAAGTTGCGCTGCACCAGCGCGATGGCCAGATCGACCAGCAGACCATCGCCGGAGTTGGAGGCACTGTAGCCATGCAAAATCGTTACGTTCATGAGCGGAGTTCTACTTAATAAGAGGGAGCGGAATACACGTCGTAGGTCTGGCGGATCATCAACGCGGCGCTGAAACGCTCGCGGACGATGCGCCGACCTTCGATGCCGAGGGCCGACAACGCAGGCTTCTGGATTTTCTTCAGGCGATCGGCCAAGGCTTGGTGGTCACCGGCGGGGAACACGTAACCGGAAACCCCATGGGTGACCAGCTCGGGCAACGACGTGCAGTCGCTGGCGATCACCGGCAAGCCCAGCGCCATGCCTTCCAGCGGCACCATGGCAAAGCCTTCCCAGCGACTCGGCACGATCAGCGCATCGGCTTTCTGATACAGCGCGTGAACCTCGGTTGGCGTCACCCAGGGCAGGTATTCCACCCCGTCCAGCGGCGGACATTCGACAACGTCCTCGTTCACCGCACTGCCCACCACCGTCAGTTTCAGGTCGCTGCGTTTTGCTTCGGTGTAGGCCTTGAGCAACACGTCGAAGCCTTTCTGGTAGTCGAGGCGACCGACAAACAGCAGATGAATCGGCTCCGGATCAACGATCTTGCGTTCGTCATTCTTGTGATCGATGCCGTTGTAGATCAGCGTCATGCGCTGGCGCTCGATGCCAAATTTCGCGGCCTTGTCCAGCTCGAACTGGCTGACGCAGATGATCTTGTCCGTGACCTTCTGCAGCACCCGCTCGATCCACGCATAGACTTTCTGCTTGATCGGCGAGCTTTCCATCAGGAACGAAAACGCATGGGGGCAGTAGACGATTTTCGGCTTGCGCCACGGCCGCAATAGCACGCACACGCAACGGCCGATCACCCCGGAAAAGGTGCTGTGCAAATGCACCACATCAGGTTTTTCCTTGAGCAGGACCCGCGCCAGTTGCCAGGCAAAACGCAGCAGCGACGGCACATTCCGCCCGCTTCGGGCGAAGGTGCGGATCTGCTGTTCGTCGATGCCGTGCAGTTCTTTCTTCTGGTCGAGCGGGACCAGATACACCAGCTCATAGCGCCCGTCTTCCGGAGCCGCCGAAATCGTGCGGATGACCGTCGCCACCCCGCCTTTGATCGTTTCCGCCACGTGCAGTATTTTTTTCACAACCCACCCACTTTCATGCCTGTAAGGACCGTCGCTGAGATTCAGGACTGGTCGGACGCGTATTCGTAGTTGTAATAGCTGCCGTTGCCGTAATAGCTGGCCGCGCGCTTCTCGACGCCGTTGAACACCGCGCCCTTCAACTCGATACCGTTCTGGGCGAAACGACGGATCGTCATTTCGATTTCCTTGGCCGGGTTCACCCCAAACCGCGCAACGATCAGGCTGATGCCGGCTTCGCGACCGACAATCGCCGCATCCGTCACGGCCAGCAGCGGTGGCGTGTCGATGATCACCACGTCATAGCGCTCACTGAGTTGCGCCAGCAGTTCGCGGAAATTGGCGTGCATCAACAGTTCGGAAGGGTTCGGTGGAACCTGGCCACGGCTGATGAAGTGCAGGTTGTCGACTTCGACCTTGTTGATCGCCTGATCGAGGGTGCAGCGCTTGACCAGCAGATCCGACAAACCGTTGGTGATCGGCGTATTCAGGGTCTTGTGCAGATGCCCCTTGCGCATGTCGGCGTCGATCAGCACCACGCGCTGCCCGCTCTGCGCCATGACCGCCGCGAGGTTGGAAGAGACGAAGGTCTTGCCGACCTGCGGGCTCGGGCCGGAAATCATGATGCGGTTGTTGGTCGAATCCAGCGCCGCGAAGTGCAGGCAGGTGCGCAGGCTGCGGATCGATTCGATGGACAGGTCCGTCGGGTTGCGCAGGGCCAGCAGGTATGCCGGCGTGTCCGCCGCGACTTTGGCCCGGACTTTTTTGCTGTCCTCTTCCTGTTGCAGGGCGCTGTAGGGAATCGACGCGTAGACCGGCAAACCGAGCTGCTCGATGGCTTCCGGCCCTTCCAGGCCCTTGCTCAGGGATTTGCGCAACAGCACCAGCGCCACGCCGACGAAGGCACCGAGGAACGTGGCGATCAGCACGATCAGGGCTTTTTTCGGTTTGACCGGGCTGGTCAGGTCGACGTCCGCCGTATCCACCAGACGCACGTTACCCACGGCACCGGCGCGGATGATGTCGAGCTCCTGGGATTTGTTCAGCAACTGGGTGTAGATCTGCGAGGCGACTTCGACATCGCGGGTCAGGTTGAGCAGTTCCTGTTGCGTGGCCGGCAGGTCCTGAACCTTGCCTTCCAGCGAACGCTGTTGCTGGGTCAGTTCACCGATCTGGGTCATCAGCGCGCGATAGGCCGGGTGCTGTTTGGTGAACTTGCGATCCATCTCTGCCTGTTGCAGTTTCAGCTCGGAAATCCGCGTTTCGAGTGCGACGGACTGGCCGAGCACCGATTGGGTTTCCAGCGAGATGTTCACGGTCTTGCCGTGGGTCTGGTAGGCGTTGAGCGCATCGCTGGCCTTGGCCAGATCACGTTTGACCTGCGGCAACTGACTTTGCAGGAAGGCCAGGCTCTGGGCCGCTTCGGCCGAGGTGCGGCGTACGTTCTGATCCACGTACAGCGAGGCGATCTTGTTGAGGATCTTCACCGCTTCGGCGGCGTCGCTGCTGGCCAGGGCCAGACGGATGATCCCCGATTCCTTGCCTTGCTCGGAGATGTCCAGCGCGTCCTGATAACCCTGGATGGTCACGATTCGTGGGTAGCGCACCACTTCGAAACGGGTACCGGGGTTGGCCAACAGCTGCGTAATCTGCCCTTCTACGCCGTCCTGCGCGAAGGCTTCACCCGCCACACCGTCGACCAGCAGGTTGTCGTTGTCGTCGAGCAGCTGAAAGCGATGTTGTTCGCCGGCGATCAGGGTGAGCTTCTTGCCCAGCAGTTCCTTGGGCAGATTGAGCTTTGCAAACTCCAGGCGTTCACCGCCCCAGGCGTAGCTGCTCAGGCCGAAACGCGGCGGCGCGACGCTGAGTTCGGTCTCACCGCGATAGCGACGAGAGAGAAAGCCGCCAATCAGTGGAAAGGTGTTGGGGGTGACGTCGATATCCAGACGCAGATCGTCGACCGTCTTGCCGATCACCGCGCGGGATTTGATGATGCCGATTTCGGTCACCGAAGGCGATTGCCCGCCGAGCATGCTGTTGAGGTCGGAAAAACCGAGCATGTCGTTCTTTTTCGGCTCGACCTGCACCAGGGCGTTGGCCAGATACACCGGCGTGGCCAAGATCGCATAGGCCACACCGGTCATCATGAACGCGCCGGTGAACGCACCGATCAACCATTTCTGATCGATCAGGCTGCCGAAGATGCCGAGAAGATCAATACTGTCTTGATCGTTGTCGCGGGTGCCGATTACTGACGGTAACTGCATAAGTCTTTCTTACCATTCACTGAACTGAAGAATATTCATCAACGCGCCAGGCGTTGCGCCCATGAGCTAACAGCATCTTCAATCAATGCATGGGCATGAATAAAAGCGGCTTGCCCCTGACGATACGGGTCCTGTATTTCTCGTTCGCTCTGCCACTTGCCCAGCAGAAACACTTTGCCCCTGGCGTGAGAGGCAATCTTCAGTACTTGATTAACATGTTGTTTTTCCATGACCAGAATCAGGTCTGATTCATTGACGATGTCCGCTGTCAGTTGCCGCGCCTTGAACCCGTCGGCACTGTGGCCGCGCTCTTCCAGCACTTGGCGCGCGTTGGACTCCATGCCTTCGCCGACCCGTGCGGACAAGCCTGCGGAGGTCACGCTGATCGCCGCGGGTGTCAGTGCATTGCGCAACAGAAGTTCCGCTGTCGGACTTCGGCAGATATTGCCTACGCAAACGACAAGAATCTTTTTGAACAAGGTTTACTTTCCCGTGTAATGTCAATCGGCCAACATGCCTTGCATATTCGAATGAACCCGCAAGACCTTCCTTCACTCGGAAATAGATTCACCCGTTAATACCGGTGCATTAAGTACCACGGCCTCTAAAAGTCCCCCAACCAGAATTACCGGACTAAAAATAACTGTGATTTTCGGGCGAAAGTTTTCCGACAAAAAATAACATTCGTGCACTTCGCGCCCTCTTCGTCATCGAAATACAGGCAACGAGATAACAATTGGCTAGATGTCATTCTCATCAGGAGAGCAGACATGAAATCAGCACATCTCAAACATCTTGGTGCCGCCGCCCTGTTGATGCTCAGTGCTACCGCGCAGGTTCACGCCAGCGCGCTGTTCCCGTCACTGCCCGCCAGAACCATCGGCGTACAGGTCAAGATCCAGAACTTCACCCCGGCTGACGCCGAGCAGATCAAAGCGGCCGGTTTCAGCTTTGTACGCTTCGGCGTGTGGAGCGACAGCCTCGGCGCCAAGGCCTATCAGAAACAGATCAGCGATGCGTTCGCGACGGCGCGAGCTGCCGGCTTGCCGGTCTTGATGACTGTGCGCGCCACCAAACCGTTGACCGGCGACCTGACAACCGCCGGTGAAGCTTTCGCCAACGCGGTGAGCGGGCTTGAGCAAGCCTGGAGCGCGCAACTGGTGGGGATCGAAATCTGGAATGAACCGGATCTCGACACCTACTGGCCCACCGGAGACTTCAAAAACACCTTCGTGCCGTTCATGACGGCCATGTGCAAGACGCTGCAAGGCAAACCGCAATCGACGCCTCTGGTGGGATTCGGTTTCGCCCGCCCGCCTACGACCGGCTCCGCCTCGACCGTGGCACTCAACAGCATCCTCGGCACTTATCCGCAGTGCCTGGATGCCATTTCCTATCACCCTTACGGCATGACCGCGACGCAGATCAGCAACGCGCAGACCTTCATCCAGCAAAACTTCCATCTGCCGGGCGTCATCAGTGAATGGGGCATCTCGGCGCTCGCCTCCAACGGCGGGCCGGAAGGGCAAGCAACCAAAATCTCTGCGTTCATCGCCGATGTTAAAAAACTCAACATTCCGCTGACGTCGATTTACGAATGGAAGAACAGCGAGTCGGGCAGTAACGACCGGGAGAAGAATTTCGGTCTGCTGACCTCAGACGGTCAGTCGAAACCGGCACAAACGGCGGCCTCGACCCAGCTCAACGCCGAATAGGCGCTGCGCAATGGGTCGGTTGCTTTGAACCTGTGGTCCTTTTTGGCATCGTATTGATCGATAACGCGCCCCGCCTTTCAAACAGCCGTTTTCAGGTTGTTGCCGCCGGGGCGCTCGATACGCCGACATGCCCTTGAGTGGCTGTCGACGCTCGGGTAATGTCACCAGACCCATAGGACAGAGCACGCTCATGACTTCCAAGCTGGAACAACTCAAACAGTTCACCACCGTCGTGGCCGACACCGGCGACTTCGAAGCGATTGCCCGGGTCAAACCGGTCGACGCCACCACCAACCCTTCCCTGCTGCTCAAGGCAGCGGCGATTCCGGCCTACGCCGAACTGCTGAACGCCAGCGTGCGCGACTGCAAGGGCGATGTCGGCCTGGCCAGCGACCGTTTCGGCGTCGCGGTCGGCCAGGAAATCCTCAAGGTCATTCCGGGCCGCATTTCCACCGAAGTGGATGCGCGCCTGTCGTTCGACAAGGACGCGATGCTCAAGCGTGCGCACCGTCTGATCGAGCTGTACGACAAGGCCGGCGTTGGCCGTGATCGCGTGCTGATCAAGATCGCTTCGACCTGGGAAGGTATCCGCGCCGCCGAGATCCTGGAAAAGGAAGGCATCCAGACCAACCTGACCTTGCTGTTCTCCTTCGCTCAGGCCGCTGCCTGCGCCGATGCCGGCGTGTTCCTGATCTCGCCGTTCGTGGGCCGCATCTACGACTGGTACAAGAAGGCCAACGGCAACGACTACACCGGTGCCGACGATCCGGGCGTGCAGTCCGTGACGCGCATCTACAACTACTACAAGGCCAACGACTACAAGACCGTGGTCATGGGCGCGAGCTTCCGCAACCTCAACCAGATCGAGCAACTGGCCGGCTGCGACCGCCTGACCATCAGCCCGGACCTGATCGAGAAACTGGCGGCCGACACCGGCAAGCTGGAACGCAAACTCGCTCCGGGCCATGCCGGCGAAGCGCGCCTGAGCCTCAACGAAGCGCAATTCCGCTGGTTGTCCAACGAAGACGCGATGGCCACCGAGAAACTGGCCGAAGGCATCCGTCAGTTTGCCCGCGACCAGGAAAAACTCGAGGCGCTGCTGCAAGCCAAGCTGTAATCGGCCGAGCGCAGACGCAAAAAGGGCGAACCCTCACAGGTTCGCCCTTTTTTGTGCCTCGCGGATTGATCGATCAATGCCGTTCGAGGGCATTCACCAGGTCATGGAACGCTTCGCGGTTGGAATCGTTCAGGCCCATGAGGATCTTGTGCGCTTCGAGCACCTTGATCCGCACCACCTCCTCCGACTGATCCTGATCCGGCAGGTCATCGAGGCATTCCGGGCACGGCACGGGATGGTTGACGATATTGAACACCTGCTCGAAACCCATCGACTGCAACAGACGGGTGATGTCCTCGTGGGTGGTGACCACGGTCGGCAGCAGGCCGACCTTCTGCCGCGACAGGATCGACAGTTTGGCCAAAAGGCCCAACGTGGTGCTGTCGATGCTGCGGGTTTCGGTCAAATCGATCACGATCGCGTTGAAATTCAGCGCGGTGAAGATTTTTTCAATAGTCGCATCCAACGCCGAACACAGGGTCAGGCGAACTTCACCGACGAACTTCAGGACGAAGGTGCCGTCCTGCTCGGCGAACTGGATTCTACCGGTACTCATTAAAGATTCCTGCTCAACACCAACAGGGCGATATCATCCGGCATCTCCCCTAGCGTGGCCAATCCAAAAACCTGCCGCAGACCATCCAGGCTGCCGCCCGTCGACTTGACCCGTTCGGGCAAGGCGGCTTCTTTTTCTTTGAGCGTGGGTTCTGGCAAAAGATCCAGAATGCCATCAGACATCAGCGTCAGGCTGAACGTCGGTGGCAGCTCGAGCACGTGGTCTTCGTAGGTGGCTTCGTTGAAAAGCCCCACGGGCAGACCGCGCCCCTCGAGGTAGCGAACACTGTCAGGCGTGTACAACACAGGCAACGGCAGATGGCCGCCGATGCTATAGGTCAACAAACCGGTCTCCTCGTCGATGACTCCACCGACCATTGTGACGTGTTTACCCAGCTTACAACTGATCAGCCCCCGGTTGATATGACCGAGGACTTCCGAAGGCTTGAATTCCGGCAGCGTGCCGTTGCGCTTGGATTCGAACAGCAAGCGCGTGGTCATGAACTTCAGCAGCACGGTGACGAACGCCGAAGAGGCGCCATGACCCGATACATCCGCCAGGTAGAACGCCACCCGGCGCTCGTCGACCCGGAAGTAGTCGACAAAATCACCCGACAGGTACAGCGACGGGATGATCTGGTGCGCGAACTTGAATTCGTCGATGCTCCACGGACTCACCGGCAACATGTTCATCTGCACCTGGCGACCGGCGTTCTGGTCTTCCTGGAGCAGGTTCAGGCTGGCTTCGAGTTCGCGGTTGGCCTTTTCCAGTTTCTCGCGGTAGCGCTGGTTTTCCAGCAGCAGGCGCGCACGATCCAGGGCCCGGCGCACGGAATGCTCGAGCACGGCCAGATCTTCGAGAGGCTTGATCAGGTAATCCGCCGCGCCCAGGCGCAGAGCCTCGACCGCGTCGTTCATCACGCCGGCGCCCGAGACCACGATCACCGGTGTCTGCGGTGACCGCTCGGTGACCTGACGGATGAGTTCGAGACCGCCCATCTGCGGCATGCGCAGATCGCAGATGACCAAGTCGGGCGTGTCTTGCTCGAATACCTGAAGACCCTGCTGGCCGTTACTGGCCTGCAAGACGCTGAAACCACTGTCTTCCAAATAGGCCGCGAGGCTCGCGCGCACTACTTCGTCATCATCGATTATCAGCAGCGTGGCACTGGTTTTTGGCATGTGGGCAAACGGCGCCAGAATTAGGTTGGCGTAGCAGGCGGGGCAACGGCCCGGCGCAGACTACTGGATTCGCTTTCTAGCCTCTCTGCTGCACCGCTTCGGAGCGTTTGCCCCGCACACGGTTGCACCAGAGGTGCCCTTCTAAGGCGCAGACGGTACTCCCATCCTTCGAGCGTTTCAAGCATGCGCCGATGGTCGCTTGGAGACTTTGTTTGTCAAATCACTCGCAGTTATAAGAACGGCTTCAACCGTAACCCAATCATTGGACGCGCCCACAAAAAAGGCGACCTCGCGGTCGCCCTTTTCTGCCGATCAATCGAGATCAGAAATCGTCTTCAACCTGCCCGTCCTTGACCTTGAACTCGCGGTTCTGCAGGTAGGCGTTGCGGATGAAGGTGTACTTGTCGCCGCTGATCAGCTTCTCGCTCGACAGCAGGCTGGCGCGGGTGTCGACGATGTTCAGGCCGAAAATCGAGTTACGCACCGGCACATCGTTGATGTAGCGGTACGGGCCGGTGTAGCTGTCGACGTACTTGGACGGCGCATCGCGCAGGGTGCTCGGCCCCATCAGCGGCAGCATCACGTAAGGACCGCTGCCGACGCCCCAGTAGCCGAGGGTCTGGCCGAAGTCTTCGTCGCTGCGGTTCAGGCCCATTTTGGTGCCGACGTCGAAGAAACCGAGCAGGCCGAACGTGGTGTTGAAGATCAGGCGCGCGGTGTCGACGCCTGCGGCGGCCGGTTTGGCCTGAAGAATGTTGTTCGCCAGGTTGGTGACATCACCGACGTTGCGAAACATGTTGTGAATGCCGTCTTCCAGGAATTGCGGAGTAACAAATTCGTAGCCCTGCGCCAGAGGCTTCAGCGCATAGGTGTCGACGAAATCGTTGAACTCGAAGATCGGACGGTTGACGCTTTCCCAAGGGTCTTCTTCCGTTGCGGCCTGAGCGGCGAACGGCACCAGCATCACGCTGGCACATACACAAAGCTGAGCAAGAGGATGGCTCCAGCGCATAGAAAACTCCTTGGATAGTACGGACGCAGCACCTGGGCCGCGACGATAAGTGCGTCAGTATAAGACGGAAATGCTGCTTTAGGCAGTTCCCCGGTGAATCCCTCTGTAGGACGCTTCGTCATTCGCCTGTCATGCAACTGTCACCGATGTTGCCTAGCCTGATCGCTATTTCAGGGACGTTTTCCATGCCTCAAGCCGAAGCCTTGCCCCTCGCGGCACCGACGCTGACCGCCGTGCTGTTCGGACTCAGCGGCTGTCTGGTGGACTTCGGCGCCCGCGCCCGTCATCACACCAGCGTCGGCCCGGAACACGCCGACGTCACACCCGGCGCCCTCGACAGCCTGCGCAGCCTGCAACGCCAGCAAATCCCCTGCGCCTGGCTCGATGAGCTGTCCACGGCCTGCACTCAAGTACTGTCATCGACACTGCCTGACTGGATCAAACCGTCGCAACATTCGGCAACAATCAATCCATGGCCGGCGCCCAATGCCTGCTGGCAAGCGCTGATGGGTTTGAATGTCGATCGCCTCGACGGTTGCGTGCTGGTCAGCGGCGAACCGCGCCTGCTGCAATCGGGTCTGAACGCGGGGCTTTGGACCATTGGCCTGGCGTCGTGCGGCTCGCTGTGCGGCCTGGCGCCGAGCGAATGGCAAGCCCTGAGCCAGAAGGAGCGCGAACAGCTGCGCGGCAAGGCGACGGTGCAGCTGTTCGGCTTGGGCGTGCATTCGGTGATCGATCATCTGGGCGAGCTCGACACCTGTCTGGCGGACATCAGCCTGCGTCGTCTCAAAGGCGAAAAGCCCTGACCGGGATCATGCAGGTTGGCCCAGAGTGGATTAGTCTTAAGGAGAGCCATAGACCTTTGGCGCACGGCTGCGGTCTATGCCAGTGCCTCTCGATAAAAGGAAACAACCATGCCCGCTCAAGAACTGCAAAAACAGCTCAATGCCCTGCGCGAGCAACTGGATCAAAATCCTCCGCTGACCGAAGCCGAGCGCGCTGATCTACATGCACTGATGGAACAGATCGAACTGGAACTTGAACTGGAAACGAAGACCCAGGATTCCAGCATCGCTGACGGAGTGAATCTGGCAGTTGATCGCTTCGAACTCGAACACCCCGCCATCGCCGGAACGTTGCGCAACATCATGAACTCCCTGGTCAGCATGGGTATCTGAAACCCGCGAATGCAAAAAAGCCCTGCCATCACTGGCAGGGCTTTTTCATGTCCGCGATACGGGTTACTGACGAACCAGACGATGGTTCGGCAGTTGCACGCTTTCAGTGCTGCGATACGGGTTGATGTCCAGCCCGCCCCGGCGCACATAACGCGCGAACACCGTGAGTTTTTCCGGTTTCAGCAGGCGCTGCAGGTCGAGGAAGATCCGCTCCACGCACTGCTCGTGAAAGTCCGAGTGCTGACGGAAGCTGACGATGTATTCCAGCAGGCTGGCGTGATCCAGCGCCGCGCCACGGTATTCCACCACCACGCTGCCCCAGTCGGGCTGGCTGGTCACCGGGCAGTTGGATTTGAGCAGATGACTGTGCACGCTCTCCTCCACCACGCGCGAATCGTCGCAGCGCAGCAGCTCGGGACGCGGATGCTCGTAGTTGCTGACGCTGATGTCCAGATCGTCGATGCACACACCCGGCAACGCTACAACACCCTCGGCTTCGACGTCTTTCAGGCTGCGAACCCGCACGCCCACCGGTTTGCCGGCAGCAGCGGACAAGTCCTTGACCAGCGTCGCTTCGAGGCTCGCGATATCGGCGAACGGCGTCTGGTTCAGCGAGTTCAGGTACAGCTTGAACGACTTGGATTCGATGATGTTCGGCGAGTCCGCCGGAATGCTGAATTCACCGATCGCCACCACCGGTTTGCCCGACGGCAGCAGCCACGACAGCTCGAAGCAGTTCCAGAAATCCACGCCTTTATACGGCAGGGTTTCGGCGGTCAGGCCCAGCTCGGCCCATTTCGCGGTGCGCGGGATCGGGAACAGCAAGGACGGCGTGTACGTGGCGATGTATTCGCTGGATTTGCCCAGCGGCGAATGTTCGGCTGCGGGATGCATGGCGGAAACCTGACTGAAGAATCAGCGGATTCTACCAGCCTTTGCTCCCGCCTTTGAGTGCTTACTGACTGACAGTCAGTTTGCCGACCATTCCGGCCTGGTAATGCCCGGGAATGTTGCAGGCAAATTCCAGATTCACCGCTTTGTTGAAGGTCCAGGTCAGCTCGGCGGTCTTGCCCGGCTCCACCAGCACGCTGTTGGGGTCGTCGTGCTTCATGCCATGCTCCATCGAGCCGTGATCCATGCCCGCCATGTCGTGGGACATTTGCTTCATGCCGGTCGGCGTCAGCATGCCGCTTTGCTGCATCTGCAACATTTCCTGCTGGTGTTTTGCATGCATCGTTGCGTCGCCGAGGTTGAATTCGTGCAGCAACTGGCCTTTATTCACCAGCACAAAACGAACGGTCTCACCGGCCTTGATCTCGATCGCCTTCGGATCGAAGCTCATGTCGCCCATCACCACTTCAATGCTGCGGGTGGCCTTGGACGCCGGGGCCGGCTGGCCGAAGTCATAGGTGTGCGCCGGCGATGCCCACAGCGGCGAACTGAGCGCCAGCAGACACGCGGCAAGGGCCAGACGGTTGCGCAAAAACATAGTCGTACTCCAACAAATCAAGGTTCAGCCTGTGGGAAACTCTAGCCCGCCTGCGCTGGCAGCGACCTGACAGGGAGATTACAACTTTGTCAGGTTGGCGCTCACCGCGTTTACCCACGGTATAACGTCCTCGTTCCCGCAACCCGAGCCGCCCATGAAACTGCTGATCGTCGAAGACCAACCCAAAACCGGCCAGTACCTGCGCCAGGGCCTGACCGAGGCCGGTTTCAACACCGAACTGGTGGCCGACGGCACCACCGGCCAGCAATTGGCGTTGAGCGGCGACTATGCGCTGCTGATCCTCGACGTGATGCTGCCCGGTCGCAATGGCTGGCAGATCCTGCAAGCGGTGCGCAGCGCCGGCCTGGAAACGCCGATCCTGTTTCTGACTGCCAAGGACACCGTGGAAGACCGGGTTCACGGCCTCGAACTGGGCGCCGACGATTATCTGGTCAAACCGTTCGCCTTCTCCGAACTGCTGGCGCGGGTGCGCAGCCTGTTGCGCCGCGGCAGTTCCACGCCTCAGGAAACCAGCCTGCGCCTTGCCGACCTGAGCCTGGATCTGATTCGCCGGCGGGTCGAACGCAGCGGTCAACGGATCGACCTCACCGCCAAAGAGTTCGCTCTGCTGGAGATGCTTCTGCGCCGCCAGGGCGAAGTGCTGCCCAAATCGCTGATCGCCTCGCAGGTCTGGGACATGAACTTCGACAGCGACACCAATGTGATCGAAGTGGCGATTCGTCGACTGCGCCTGAAAATCGATGACGACTTCCCCCACAAGCTGATTCACACCGTGCGCGGCATGGGATACGTCCTTGAAGAGCGTGCCGACTGATGCGCCGACTGTCCTTGAGCGGTCGGCTGGCGCTGCTGTTCGCCGGCTGTACCGCAGTGGTTTCGCTGGTCGCCGGGGTCGTTTTCAATCGGGCCAGCGAGGGCCACTTCATCGAGCTCGACCAGCAACTGCTCGAAGGAAAACTGCTCAGCGTACGTCAAACCCTGCTGAGTGGAAGCGACGCCGCGCACATCACCGATGAGTTGAGCCAACAGGGCGATGTCTCGCTGCGCATCAGCAGCCCTGAGGGCCAGCGCTGGTTCGGCCGCTCATTGCACGCCCCGGCAAACCTGCCGCAGCAACCCGGTCTGGCCACCATCAACGACAACGGCACCGACTATCGCCTGCTCAACGCCGCGCTTGAACCGGAAAAACCCGATTCCCCGCAATTGACCTTGCTGCTGGACATCACCCACCACCAGCACTTCCTGCAACGCATGCAGCATCTGATCTGGCTGACCGTCGGCCTTTCGGCGCTGGCCACCGCGCTGCTCGGCGCCTGGGCTGCCCGCAGCGGTTTACGCCCGCTACGACGAATGAGTGCCGTAGCTCGGGGGATTTCGGCGCAATCGCTGAATGCCCGACTGCCAGAAGCCCGGATGCCTGCAGAACTCGCGGAATTGGCCCACAGCTTCAACGCCATGCTCGGACGCCTCGATGACTCTTTTCAGCGGCTGTCAGCATTCTCCGCCGACATCGCCCATGAACTGCGCACACCGCTGTCGAACCTGCTGACACACACCCAGGTCACTCTCACCCGCCCTCGCCCCCTCGAAGACTATCGCGAAGCGCTGCACAGCAACCTTGAAGAGCTGCAATGGATGGCGCAGCTGGTGAACGACATGCTTTATCTGGCCAAGGCTGACCACGGTTTGCTGGTGCCCAAGCGTGAACCGCTGGATCTGGCGGAGGAAGCGGATGCGTTGCTGGAGTTTTTTGCGCCGCTGGCCGAAGACGCTCAGGTCAGCCTGAGCCGTGACGGTGCGGGGCGATTCGAGGGGGATCGCGCGATGCTGCGTCGGGCGCTGTCGAATCTGCTGGATAACGCGTTGCGCTTTACCCCTGCCAACGGCGAGGTGCGCGTGCGGGTGGCCGAGCAGGCGAAATCCTTGCGGGTGACCGTGGAGAACAGTGGTGAAGGGATTTCTGCTGAGTTGTTGCCGCGTTTGTTCGACCGGTTCTACCGGGCGGATCCGGCGCGCCAGGAAGGCAGCAGCGAGCATGCGGGATTGGGGCTGGCGATTACTCAGTCGATCATCCGGGCCCATGGCGGGCAGATTCATTGCGAATCGGCTCAGGGCTGGACGCGGTTTGTGATTGAGTTGCCCAAAGATTGAGGCCAGCAGTGCCGGCCCTTTCGCGAGCAAGCTCGCTCCCACAAGTATTGAGTCGCGCCACACAACTGTGTGGCGCCCCATAACACCGTGGGAGCGAGCTTGCTCGCGAAGGCGGTCTTGAAGCTTACGAATATCTCAAGGCGTGCGCCGGTTCGATCTTCGCCGCTCGCCAGGCCGGGTAAACCGTGGCCAGGAAGCTGAGGATGAAGCCCGCCGAGCAGATCAGCAGCACGTCGCCGCCCTGCAATTCCGATGGCAGGTTGCTGACGAAGTACACATCCGAACTGAAGATGTGCTGCCCGGTCACTCGCTCGACCCAGCCCACCATCTCACTGACGTTCAGCGCGGCAATCACGCCCAACACACCGCCGATAATGGTGCCGACGATGCCGATCACCGTGCCCTGGACCATGAAGATCGCCATGATCTGCCGTGGCGTGGCGCCGATGGTGCGCAGGATCGCAATGTCCGCGCCCTTGTCGTTCACCACCATGATCAGGGTCGCGATGATGTTGAACGCCGCCACCGCGACGATCATCAGCAGCAACAGGCCGATCATGGTTTTTTCCATCTTCATCGCGCTGAACAGGCTGCCCTGAGTGTGGGTCCAGTCGTCAGCCTTGAAATCGGCGCCGAGGCCGCTGGCGATGTCCGACGAAACCTTCGGAGCGGCGTACAGATCCTTCACCGCCAGACGCACGCTCTGCACCTGATTCGGCTCCCAGTGCTGCATGGTCGCGGCGTCGGAGACGTGGATCAGGCCCATGGAACCGTCGAGTTCGGCACCGACCTTGAACACGCCGACCACGTTCAGACGCTGCATGCGCGGGGTGATGCCGCCCGGTGCGGTGCTGACTTCCGGGACGATCAGGGTGATCTTGTCGCCGACATTGAGGCGAAAACGCCGGGCGGTGATTTCACCCAGCACTACGCCGAACTCACCCGGCTTCAAGGCATCGAGACGGCCCTGAACAATGTGCTGGGCAACGATGGACACCTTGCCTTCCTGGGCCGGGTCGACGCCGCTGATCTGGATCGGCTGCATCATGCCCTTGTAGGACAGCATGCCTTCCATCTCGGTGAACGGCACGGCGGCGGTCACTTCCGGGTTCTTCATCGCGGCGGCGGCCACTGGCTGCCAGTCGTCGATCGGCTTGACGCCGACGATGGTCGCGTGAGGCACCATGCCGAGGATGCGCGAGCTCATTTCGCGCTGGAAGCCGTTCATCACCGACAGCACCACGATCATCGCCAGCACGCCGAGGGCGAGACCGATCATCGAGGTCATCGATATGAATGAAACAAAGCGATTGCGGCGCTTGGCGCGGGTATAGCGCGTGCCGATAAAGATCGATAACGGTCTGAACATTCGCTGGGGCACCGTATAAAAATAAAAGACCCGATGCCTTTTCAGGCACCGGGTTTCAAGCCGTCAAATGGGGGTCAGGCAACCTTCCTGCAGCTGCAGGACGCGGTCCATCTGGCGAGCCAGGTTCATGTCGTGAGTCACCACCAGAAACGCCGTGCGCATCGAAGTGCTGAGTTCCAGCATCAGATCCTGAATGCCTTCGGCGGTATGGGAGTCGAGGTTGCCGGTCGGCTCGTCGAGCATCACCAGCCCTGGATTGTTGACCAGCGCACGGGCGATGGCCACGCGCTGGCGTTCGCCACCGGACAGTTCCGCCGGTTTGTGCTCCAGGCGATGGCCCAGACCGACCCGCTCCAGCAACGCCGTGGCACGCTGACGCGCTTCCGGGATCGCGGTCTTGCCGATCAGCAGCGGCATGCAGACGTTTTCCAGCGCGGTGAATTCCGGCAGCAAGTGGTGGAACTGGTACACGAACCCGAGGGCACGGTTACGCAGCAAGCCACGCTTCTTCTCGCTCAGCGCCGACAGTTCTTCACCGTCGAGCCAGACACCGCCCTTGGTCGGCGTGTCGAGTCCGCCCAGCAGGTTGAGCAAGGTACTTTTGCCCGAACCGGACTTGCCGACGATCGCCACCCGCTCACCCGGATGCAGTTCCAGTTGCAGGTTGGCCAGCACTTCCACCGACTCCGGGCCTTCCTCGTAGGATTTGCCCAGGTTGCGGCAGCTCAAGATTGCTTTTTCACTCATGCCCGACTCACTCATAACGTAGCGCCTCCGCCGGCTGGGTGCGCGCGGCACGCCAGGCTGGATACAGGGTGGCGAGGAAACTCAGGACCAACGCAGCGGCGCAGACCATGACCACGTCCTGGCTCTGCACCTGCGACGGCAGGTAATCGATGAAATACACGTCGGCGTTGAGGAATTTGTGTCCGATCACGCCTTCGAGGGCCGAAATCGCGGCGCTGACGTTGAGCGCGGCGAAGATCCCGACCACGGCGCCGATGGCCGTGCCGACCACGCCGATCACCGTACCCTGCACCATGAACGTGCGCATGATCGTGCCCGGCGTGGCGCCCAGTGTGCGCAGAATGGCGATGTCGCCCTTCTTGTCGTTCACCACCATCACCAGCGTGGAAATGATGTTGAACGCCGCCACTGCGACGATCAGCAGCAACAGCAGGCCGATCATGGCTTTTTCCATGCGAATCGCCTGATACAGGTTGCCGTGGGTACGGGTCCAGTCGCGGGCGTAGTAACGGTCTTCGCCGAGGCGCTGGGCGATGTTCCATGCCTCACGCGGTGCCTGGAACAGATCGTCGAACTTCAGGCGCAGGCCCTGTACCTGATCAGGCTTCCAGCGGTGCATCTTCGCCAGATCCTGCAGGTTGGTGACGCCCAGGTAACCGTCCAGCTCACCGGCGCCGACATGGAAGATGCCGACCACGGTGAAGCGCTTCATGCGCGGGAACATCCCGGCCGGGGTCACGCTGACCTCCGGCGCGACGAAGGTGATCTTGTCACCGAGGCCCACGCCGAGCTTGGTCGCGGCCTTGTCGCCGATCACGATGCCGAAGCTGCCCGGCGTCAGATCGTCGAGTTTGCCCTGCTTCATGAAGTTGTCGATGATCGAGACGTTGCGCTCCAGCGCCGGATCGATGGCATTGAGCAACACCTTGGACACCTGGCCGTTATTGGTCAGCAACCCCTGCATCTGGGTAAACGGCGCGACGGCCGCCACCTGCGGGTTCTGCTTGACCTTGGCGGCCAGGCTCGGCCAGTCGTTGATGGCTTCACCGGTCTCGATGGTCGCGTGGGGCACCATGCCCAGCACGCGGGTGCGCATCTCATGATCGAAGCCGTTCATCACCGACAACACCACGATCATCACGACCACGCCAAGGGCGAGCCCGATCATCGAAGTCAGGGAAATGAATGACACAAAATGATTGCGACGCTTTGCACGGGTATAACGCGTGCCGATAAATACGAAGAGAGGTCTGAACATGTCGGGGCTTGTTCGGAGGGAAAAGGAACGTCCTTGTGGCGGGGGTCGATAACCAGCTTTACACTCAGACCACCGCCGCTACCATGGGTTCGCCATGTCGACATTAGATGAAGAAGATCGCCGCGAATACTACCGTATCGAGGACACGATCGCACTGGAAATTCGGCCCCTGTCCGCTCCCGAAGCCGCAGGCCAGGAAGTGTTGCAGGATGCTTCTCCACTGTTCAACCTGCTCAGCGAATTGCACCTGAGCGAATTCGAGTCGCAGCACCTGCTGCGCCAGATCAGTGAACGCGACCGCGCCATCTCGGCGTTCCTGAAATCCCAGAACAAACGCATCGACCTGCTCAGCCAGGTGATCGCCCTGACCGTGCTCGGCCATATCGGCGAGCCGCAACCGGTGATCATCTCCGAGGGCGGCATCGACTTTCAGCACCCGACCCCGATTGCCACCGGCGCCCACTTGTCGGTGAAACTGGTGCTGATGCCCCAGGCGCTTGGCCTGTTGCTGCGCGCCCGTGTGACTCATTGCGACCGCAAGGGCGACGGCTACGATGTCGGTACCGAGTTCGAACACCTGACCGACGCCCAGCGCCAGTTGCTCGCCCGCTATATCTTGCAGAAGCAGGCCCAGGAACGACGTCTGGCCCGCGAACAGAACGAATCAGGCATCTAAATTAAGGAAGAACCGTGACCCTTATCTACGGCCACCGCGGCGCCAAGGGCGAAGCACCGGAAAACACCCTGAGCAGTTTTCAGGAATGTCTCAAGCACGGCGTACGCCGTTGCGAGCTGGACCTGCACCTGTCCAAGGACGGCGAGCTGATGGTCATCCACGACCCGACCCTCAAGCGCACCACCGACCGTCGCGGCAAGGTGGTCGAGCACACTGCCGCCGATCTGGTGACCTACGACGCGCGCAAGGGTGGCCCGGGCTGGATCAAGCCGTGCCCGATTCCGACGCTGGAAGAGCTGTTCGAAAAGTGCGACTTCGAGCACTGGCAGCTGGAAGTCAAAAGCGCTTCACGTACCCGCGCCGCAACCACCGTGCTGGCGATCCGTGAAATGGCGGTCAGACACGGACTGCTCGACAAGGTGACGATCACCTCAAGCTCGCGGGAAGTATTGAAAGCTGCACTGGATCTGGTGCCCGACGTGTCACGCGGCCTGGTGGCCGAATACGCCTGGCTCGACCCGTTGAAGGTCGCGCAAAGTTACGGCTGCGAGATTCTGGCGTTGAACTGGACGCTGTGTACGCCGGAACGCCTGCAAAAGGCGCAGCGTCAGGGGCTGCATGTTTCAGTGTGGACCGTCAACGAGCCTGCGCTGATGCGCAGACTCGCCGACTTCGGCGTTGACAGCCTGATTACAGACTTTCCCGGTTTGGCCACTGCCACCCTCGGGAATTGCTGAAATCGGTCTCCCCGGCCGGCTCAGGCCACCGGCCGGAGCCCGTCAAAAAAGCCGGTTGAGGCCGTCGTACGCCGCTACCCGATAGGCTTCGGCCATGGTCGGGTAGTTGAACGTCGTGTTGACGAAGTACTTCAGAGTGTTCAGTTCGCCCGGCTGGTTCATGATCGCCTGACCGATGTGCACGATCTCCGACGCCTGATAACCGAAGCAGTGAACACCCAGCACTTCGAGGGTTTCACGGTGGAACAGGATCTTCAGCATGCCTTGCGGCTCGCCGGCGATCTGTGCACGCGCCATGCTCTTGAAGAACGCCTTGCCCACTTCGTACGGCACTTTGGCCTGGGTCAGTTCCTGCTCGTTCTTGCCGATCGAGCTGATCTCCGGAATGGTGTAGATGCCGGTCGGCACGTCATTCACGAAACGCCAGCTGCCATTGTCGACGATGCTGCCAGCGGCCGAACGGCCCTGGTCGTGGGCGGCACTGGCCAGGCTCGGCCAGCCGATCACGTCACCGGCGCCGTAAATGTTCTGCACGCAGGTGCGGTAGTTCTCGTCAACTTCGATCTGGCCACGGCTGTTGACCTTGACCCCGATGTTTTCCAGCCCCAACTGGTCGGTGTTACCGGTACGGCCGTTGCACCAGAGCAAGGCGTCGGCCTTGATCTTCTTGCCGGACTTCAGGTGCAGGATCACGCCGTTGTCCACGCCTTCGACGCGGTCATACTCTTCGTTGTGACGCACGGTGATGTTGTTGTTGCTGAAGTGATAGCTCAACGCCTGGGAGATTTCCGAGTCGAGGAAGCTCAGCAGCTGACCACGGTTGTCCACCAGTTCAACCAGCACGCCCAGACCGCTGAAGATCGAAGCGTATTCACAGCCGATCACGCCGGCACCGTAAACGATCAGTTTGCGCGGGGTGTGGCCGAGGCTGAGGATGGTGTCGCTATCGTAGATACGCGGGTGGTGGAAATCGATGTCCGCCGGGCGATAAGGACGCGAACCGGTGGCGATGATGATGTGCTTGGCCACCAGTTTCTCGACCACGCCGTTGGCGCAGACCACTTCGATGGTTTGCTCGTCGGCGAAGCTGCCTGTACCGAAGAACACGTCGACGCGGTTACGGGCGTAGTAGCCGGTACGCGAAGCGACTTGCTTGGAAATGACTTTCTCGGCGCTTTTCAACACGTCCGGAAAGGAGAACCAGCGCGGCTCGCCGATCGCACGGAACATCGGGTTGGTGTTGAACTGCATGATCTGCCGCACCGAGTGACGCAGGGCCTTGGACGGGATGGTGCCCAGGTGGGTGCAGTTGCCGCCGACCTGGCGACGGCTGTCGACCATCGCCACCTTGCGCCCTGCTTTGGCGGCGTTCATTGCCGCGCCTTCTCCCGCCGGGCCGGAACCCAGCACCACCACGTCGTAGTTGTAGACAGCCATGCGTACTCCTCAGAACAGGCCGCGGTGCAGCAGCACCGGCGGCTAAATCACGCCGAATGACGGCGCGAAGGAACAATTGGGGGCCAGTAGAAAACCCGGACACAGTCTATAGAAGCGTCAACGCCGCGCACATTAACCCTTGGTCGCGTCGTAGGCTACTTTTGCCTGCACTACAACGCCAGCTTTCGTACTGTTCTCAGTCAACTTTTGCGCCACTGAGCCGTTCGAAAGCGTGACTGGTGCGTGTGACGAAACCTGTATCGGCACGAATCACAAAGAATGCACCAATGTCGTGTTTTTCGGCATAGTCCCAAGCCCTTTCAGGCCCGAGAATCAGCAACAGCGTCGATAGTCCATCGGCCATCAGCGCTGAAGGATGAATTACCGTGACCGACGCCAGATCGTGTAGGACGGGCGCACCGGTCCGGGCATCGAAGGTGTGGGAATAGCGCCGGCCATCCTGCTGAAAATAGTTGCGGTAGTCGCCCGAGGTGGAGAGACCGTAGCCATCGACATTAATGACGCGCTCTGCCACCTGCTGATCGTCACGCGGTTCTTCCAGAGCGATACGCCATGGCGAACCATCGAGTTTCTTTCCGGATGCCTTGAGCTCGCCGGTGGCTTCGGCAAGGTAATCATGAATACCCAGGGTCTCAAGCCGCGCAGCAATGGTGTCGACCGCGTAGCCGGCGGCGATGCTGTTGAAATCCACCTCGACCGCCGCATCCTTGCACAATTGGTCGCCGTCGATGCGCAGGTGCTGATGACCGACTCTCTGTCGCACTTCGGCCAGCGCCGGGGCATCCGGGACTTTTTCTTCACGCCCCTGCGGGCCGAAACCCCATAGGTTCATCAGCGGCTCAACCGTGAGGTCGTAGGAACCTTCGCTTTGTTGCGAAAGCTGTTCGCCCACGCGGATCAATTCAAGGATCGGCGCGGGCATGACCTGACAGCGATCAGCCGGCAATGCATTGAAGCGCGAGATGTCGGAGTCTGCGCGGTAAGTCGACATCTGCCGGTCGACGTCCGCGAGGATTTTTTCCACTTCGACACGCACCTCCTGCGGGGCAGGCAGACTGGCGTGGCGCACGTACTTGATCGAATAGGTGCTGCCCATCGTTGGGCCGCCGAAAGTCTCGAGGGAATCGCCGCTGCCGCAGCCGGACAAAACCCCGGTCAGCAGCACGAGAATCCCCCACCGTCCAGTTAACAATTCTTCATCTCCCCGCAAAACCGCGCCGGCCATTATGAGCTACGAGCGCAACGCTTTCTTACAAGATTTAGAGTGAGTACCTACCCATGTCCTCCACGACCGGCAAAGGCAAGGCGATTTTTCGCGTTGTCAGCGGCAACTTTCTCGAGATGTTCGACTTCATGGTCTACGGCTTCTACGCCACGGCCATTGCCAAGACCTTCTTTCCCACCGACAGCGCCTTCGCTTCCCTGATGCTTTCCCTGGCGACATTCGGCGCCGGCTTCCTGATGCGTCCGCTGGGGGCGATCTTTCTCGGCGCCTACATCGACCGTCACGGCCGACGCCAGGGCCTGATCATCACGCTGGCCTTGATGGCGGCCGGCACCGTGCTGATTGCCTGCGTGCCGGGTTACGCCACCCTTGGCGTTGCTGCGCCGCTGATCGTGCTGTTCGGCCGATTGCTGCAAGGCTTCTCGGCCGGCGTTGAATTGGGCGGTGTGTCGGTGTATCTGGCGGAAATCGCCACGCCGGGTCGCAAAGGCTTTTTCGTCAGCTGGCAGTCCGCCAGCCAGCAGGCGGCCGTGGTGTTCGCCGGCTTGCTCGGTGTCGGCCTCAACCACTGGCTGAGCCCGGAGCAGATGGGCGAATGGGGCTGGCGCGTACCTTTCCTGATCGGCTGCATGATCGTCCCGGTGATTTTCGTCATCCGCCGCTCGCTGGAGGAAACCCCGGAGTTCCAGGCGCGCAAACATCGCCCTACCCTGCAGGAAATTGTGCGCTCGATCGGTCAGAACTTTGGCATCGTCATCGCCGGCATGGCGCTGGTGGTCATGACGACAGTGTCGTTCTACCTGATCACCGCCTACACGCCGACGTTCGGCAAGGCGGAATTGCATCTGTCGGACTTCGATGCATTGCTGGTGACCGTGTGCATCGGTCTGTCGAACTTCTTTTGGCTGCCGGTGATGGGCGCGGTGTCTGACAAGGTCGGGCGTAAACCCCTACTGTTGGCGGCGACGATTCTGGCGATCCTGACTGCTTATCCGGCGTTGTCGTGGCTGGTGGCGAATCCGAGCTTCAGTCACTTGCTGATCGTCGAGTTGTGGCTGTCGTTCCTTTACGGCTCGTACAACGGGGCGATGGTGGTGGCGCTCACCGAGATCATGCCGGTGGAAGTTCGTACGACCGGCTTCTCGCTGGCCTACAGCCTGGCGACCGCAACCTTCGGCGGTTTTACGCCGGCGGCCTGCACTTATCTGATCCACGTGCTGGACAACAAGGCGGCACCGGGGATCTGGCTCAGCGGCGCAGCCGTGTTGGGCCTGATCGCCACGCTGGTGCTGTTCCGTGGCAACAGGCACGAACTGCGCACGGCGCAAGCCGCTATCCCCCGCTAAGGCAAATCGCGCACAAACAAAAACGCCCCGACCTAAGTCGGGGCGTTTTCATTTGCAGCTAAGGCTTAGCGCGGGAACGCTGGCGGGTTTACACCGGCCATGTCTTCCATCACGCGGATCACCTGGCAGCTGTAACCGAACTCGTTGTCGTACCAGACGTACAGAACAACGCGGTTGTCCTGAACGATGGTCGCTTCTGCGTCGACCACACCGGCGTGGCGCGAGCCCACGAAGTCGGTCGAAACCACTTCCTGCGAATTGACGAAGTCGATTTGCTTGTGCAGATCGGAGTGCAGCGCCATGTAGCGCAGGTACTCGTTCATCTCTTCACGGGAAGCGCCTTTCTCAAGGTTCAGGTTGAGAATGGCCATCGACACGTTCGGCGTCGGAACGCGGATCGCGTTACCGGTCAGCTTGCCGGCCAGCTCAGGCAGGGCCTTGGCAGCAGCGGTGGCAGCACCGGTCTCGGTGATCACCATGTTCAGCGCGGCGCTACGGCCACGGCGATCGCCCTTGTGGAAGTTGTCGATCAGGTTCTGGTCGTTGGTGTACGAGTGAACGGTTTCGACGTGACCGTTGATGATGCCGAACTTGTCATTCACGGCTTTCAGCACCGGCACGATGGCGTTGGTGGTGCAGGAAGCGGCGGACACGATCTTGTCGTCAGCAGTGATTTCGTTGTGGTTGATACCGTGAACGATGTTCTTCAGTTTGCCCTTGCCAGGCGCGGTCAGAACAACGCGGTCGATACCCGGGCACTGCAAGTGCTGACCCAGGCCATCGGCATCACGCCATACACCGGTGTTGTCCACCAGCAGCGCATCTTTGATGCCGTACTGGGTGTAATCCACTTCGGTAGGGTTCTTCGCGTAGATAACCTGGATCAGGTTGCCGTTGGCGGTGATGGTGTTGTTTTCTTCGTCGATGGTGATGGTGCCGTTGAACGAACCGTGTACCGAATCGCGACGCAGCAGGCTGGCGCGCTTGGTCAGGTCGTTTTCGGCGCCCTTGCGCACCACGATGGCACGCAGACGCAGGCCGTCGCCGCCACCGGTTTTCTCGATCAGGATGCGCGCCAGCAGACGGCCGATACGACCAAAGCCGTACAGTACAACGTCGGTGCCTTTGCGTGCCGAAGCGTTTTGCTGGCCAACCACGTCAGCCATTTCTTCGCGAACGAACTGCTCGGCGGTGCGGCCGTTGCCTTCGTTGCGGAATTTGTACGCCAGCTTGCCCAGATCTACCGAGGCCGCGCCGAGCTTGAGCTCGCTCATGGCCTTGAGCAGTGGGAATGTTTCGTGGACGGAGAGTTCGCTGTCGTCGGCAGAACGGTGGCGAGCAAAGCGGTGAGCTTTGAGAATCGCGATGACAGACTGGTTGATCAGGCTGCGGCCATAGATCGAGCTCACCACGTTATTGTTGCGGTAGAGCTGACCGATAAGCGGAATCATCGCTTCTGCGAGTGCTTCACGGTCGATCCATTCACCAAGACACTGGTCGGGCTTCTGAGTCACGGTAACCTTCCACATGTAGGGGCAGAAAAAAGGGGCTACATTATGCCGCCGAGAACCTCTTGTAGCAATGCGCGCTTGTCGCGCAATCGGTAACAAATATCCGTCCAAAAAAATAACGCTCCCCGCCAGCCCAGTAAAACCGGGGCTTCCAGCGCAGCCATTTTTTCGACGACTGTTAGACGATGTCTGTAACCCTCCGTAACACCGACGACTTTCGGCACTACATAACCGTAAAAAAAGCGCTGGTTTTTATGGTTACCACTACATTTTTCCCAAACAGCGCAGATAGACGCATCCTGCAACTGACAGGCGGCACCGGACGCCGCTACAATTACCGACTTTGTCGCAACGCCTGGAGCTCAACCTTCCGTGCCTGTTCTGCGTCTACCGCTTCTCCCTGCCGCGGCAGGTAAACAGCACTGGGGCAACCTCCCCGGTGCCGCCCTGAGCCTGGCGATTGCCGAGGCTGCCAGCGCCGCCAAGCGCTTCACGCTGCTTTTGACCGCCGACAGCCAGAGTGCCGAACGGCTGGAGCAGGAGCTGAGCTTCTTCGCCCCGGATTTGCCGGTGCTGCATTTCCCGGACTGGGAAACCCTGCCCTACGACCTGTTTTCGCCGCACCAGGACATCATCTCCCAGCGCATCGCCAGCCTTTATAGACTGCCGGAGCTGGAACATGGCGTGCTGGTGGTGCCGATCACCACCGCCCTGCACCGTCTGGCGCCGACCAAATTCCTGCTCGGCAGCAGCCTGGTGCTGGACGTCGGCCAGAAACTCGATGTCGAGCAAATGCGCTCGCGCCTCGAAGCCAGCGGCTATCGCTACGTCGACACGGTCTACGAGCACGGCGAGTTCACGGTGCGTGGCGCGTTGATCGACCTGTTTCCGATGGGCAGCAAACTGCCTTATCGCATCGATCTGTTCGACGACGAAATCGAAACCCTGCGCACCTTCGATCCGGAAAACCAGCGCTCCATCGATAAGGTCGATTCGGTCAAGCTGCTGCCGGCCAAGGAATTCCCGCTGCAGAAAGAAGCGGTTACCCGCTTCAAGGCGCGCTTTCGCGAGCGTTTCGACGTCGACTTCCGTCGTTGCCCGATCTTCCAGGACCTGAGCAGCGGCATCACGCCGGCCGGTATCGAGTACTACCTGCCGCTGTTCTTCGAAGAAACCTCGACCCTGTTCGATTACCTGCCGCAAGACACTCAAGTGTTCTCGCTGCCGGGCATCGAGCAGGCGGCGGAAAACTTTTGGAACGACGTGCGCAATCGTTATGAAGAACGCCGCGTCGATCCATCGCGTCCTTTATTGCCGCCGGCCGAACTGTTCCTGCCGGTGGAAGACTGCTTTGCCCGCCTGAAGAACTGGCCGCGCGTGGTCGCCAGTCAGCAGGACGTGGAAAGCGGTGTCGGCCGCGAGCGTTTTCCGGCGCAGGCATTGCCGAATCTGGCGATCGAAGCCAAGGCTACCCAGCCGTTGGCCGCGCTTTCGGCATTCCTCGACGAGTTCCCCGGACGCGTGCTGTTCACCGCCGAATCTGCCGGTCGTCGCGAAGTGCTGCTGGAGTTGCTGGATCGCCTGAAGCTGCGCCCGAAAACCGTCGACAGCTGGCCGGACTTCGTCGCGAGCAAGGATCGCCTGGCGATCACCATCGCCCCGCTCGACGAAGGCTTGATGCTGGACGACCCGGCGCTGGCACTGGTCGCGGAAAGTCCGCTGTTCGGCCAGCGCGTGATGCAGCGTCGCCGCCGCGAAAAACGCGCCGACGCTAACAACGATGCAGTGATCAAGAACCTCACCGAACTGCGCGAAGGCGCGCCGGTGGTGCACATCGACCACGGCGTCGGCCGTTATCTCGGCCTGACGATTCTGGAAATCGATAACCAGGCTGCCGAATTCCTGACCCTCGAATACGCCGAGAACGCCAAGCTCTACGTGCCGGTGGCCAACCTGCATTTGATCGCCCGCTACACCGGCAGCGACGATGCACTGGCCCCGTTGCACCGCCTCGGCTCCGAGACCTGGCAGAAAGCCAAGCGCAAGGCCGCCGAGCAAGTGCGCGACGTGGCTGCCGAACTGCTCGACATCTATGCCCGTCGCGCCGCCCGCGAAGGTTATGCATTTGCCGATCCGAAAGCCGATTACGCGACCTTCAGCGCCGGTTTCCCGTTCGAAGAAACTCCGGACCAGCAATCCACCATCGAAGCCGTGCGCGAAGACATGCTCGCGCCGAAACCGATGGATCGACTGGTCTGCGGCGACGTCGGTTTCGGCAAGACCGAAGTGGCCATGCGCGCCGCCTTCATCGCGGTTCACGGTGGCAAGCAAGTGGCGATCCTGGTGCCGACCACCCTGCTCGCCCAGCAGCATTACAACAGCTTCCGCGACCGCTTCGCCGACTGGCCGGTGACCGTGGAAGTGATGAGCCGTTTCAAGTCGGCCAAGGAAGTAAATGCTGCGGTGGCCGAACTGGCCGAAGGCAACATCGACATCGTCATCGGCACCCACAAGCTGCTGCAGGACGACGTCAAGATCAAAAACCTCGGGCTGGTGATCATCGATGAAGAGCACCGCTTCGGTGTCCGTCAGAAGGAGCAGCTCAAGGCCCTGCGCAGCGAAGTCGACATTCTTACGCTGACCGCCACGCCGATTCCGCGCACGCTGAACATGGCGGTGTCGGGCATGCGCGACCTGTCGATCATCGCCACACCGCCGGCGCGACGCCTGTCGGTGCGCACCTTCGTCATGGAGCAGAACAAGAGCACGGTCAAAGAGGCCTTGCTGCGTGAGCTGCTGCGTGGCGGCCAGGTTTATTACCTGCACAACGACGTGAAAACCATCGAGAAGTGCGCCGCCGACCTGGCCGAACTGGTGCCGGAAGCGCGGATCGGCATCGGCCACGGGCAGATGCGCGAACGCGAACTCGAACAGGTGATGAGCGACTTCTACCACAAGCGCTTCAACGTGCTGATCGCCTCGACCATCATCGAGACCGGCATCGACGTACCGAGCGCCAACACCATCATTATCGAGCGCGCCGACAAGTTCGGCCTGGCGCAGTTGCACCAGTTGCGCGGTCGCGTTGGCCGTAGCCACCACCAGGCTTACGCCTACCTGCTGACCCCGCCGCGCCAGCAAATCACTGGCGATGCGGAAAAACGTCTGGAGGCGATTGCCAATACTCAGGATCTGGGTGCGGGCTTCGTGCTGGCCACCAACGACCTGGAAATCCGTGGCGCCGGCGAACTGCTGGGCGACGGTCAGAGCGGTCAGATTCAGGCGGTCGGCTTCACGCTGTACATGGAAATGCTCGAGCGCGCGGTGAAGTCGATCCGCAAGGGCGAGCAGCCGAACCTCGACCAGCCGCTCGGCGGCGGCCCGGAAGTCAATCTGCGGGTGCCGGCGCTGATTCCGGAAGATTACCTGCCGGATGTGCACGCACGCCTGATCCTGTACAAGCGCATCGCTTCGGCCACCGACGAGGAAGGCCTGAAGGATCTGCAAGTGGAGATGATCGACCGCTTCGGTCTGCTGCCGGAGCCGACCAAGAATCTGGTGCGCATCACGGCGCTGAAATTGCAGGCCGAGCAGCTGGGCATCAAGAAAGTCGATGGCGGCCCGCAAGGTGGGCGCATCGAGTTCGCGGCGCAGACGCCGGTCGACCCGATGACCCTGATCAAACTGATCCAGAGCCAGCCAAAACGCTACAAATTCGAAGGCGCCACGATGTTCAAGTTCCAGGTGCCGATGGAGCGCCCGGAAGAGCGCTTTAATACTGTGGAGGCGCTGTTCGAGCGCCTCATCCCGAAAACTGCTTGAAGGACGCCGCATGCGCCTGTTTCGCTCATTGACCTTGCTACTGACTCTTGTAGCACCGACGGCGTTTGCCGATGACCTGTATCAGGTCGAAATGATTCTGGTACGCCAGAACGCCGTGCCGGCGATTGTCAGCCGCGCCGCACCGGAAGACTGGGCGGCCGGCGCTCAGCGTTTGGGCGATGACAGCAAGCGCACCCCGGCGCTGAACGATGTTGTGACCAAACTCACCGCCAGCGGCGAGTACAGTGTGCTGATGCATAAAGCCTGGCAGCAAACCCTGGGCGAGACGCCAGCCAAGGTCGCAGTCAGCGAAGGTCAGGAGCAGTTCGGCCAGTTCCCGATCGAAGGCACGATTGAAATGAAGCTCGGGCGCTTCACCGACGTGAACGCCGACTTCTGGGTCAATCAGATCGACGCCAACGGCATGGTCACCGCCAGCGAGCGCCTGAAACAGGACAGCCACACCAAGAACGGCCAACTCAACTACCTCGACAACGGTCACCTGGCCCTACTGATCAAGATCACTTCGCTGACGGCGCCCGCGCCTCGGGAAGCGCCTGAAGTCGTTCCGGACTGATCGAAGTCCTTATGCCCCCGCCACTGAGTAAACCGCTGGCCTCCTCCTGGGTCAGCCGATTCAAGGAACAAAGCCTGGAGCGTGGCCGCCGCTACGCGCTGGAAAACCGGGTGCGATTCGTACAGGTCGGCGACGCGACCATTACCGCGAGCTGCGAAGGCTCTGGCGGTAATGTCTACCGTCAGACGATTCATCTGCGCGAGTCAGCCAAAGGCACGCTGCTGATGGTCGACGCCACCTGCACCTGCCCGGTGCACAGCAACTGCAAACACTGTGCGGCGGTATTGCTGCAAGTGCAGGAAACCCTCGAATACCCCGCCGCTGCAAAAGACGCCGAACTGCTGGAAAAACTCCAGGCCGTGCTGGAAAACCGCAGCCCGAAAGCACCACCGCAAGTGCTGGTGGACAACGTGCAACCGGTGCCGCGCCTGTGGCTGGCCAGCGTCGAGTTCAGCGCGTTCGAGCCGCGCAACGGCAAGATGCAGCGTTACATCCAGCATCGTGCGGCGCTGTCCTTCAGCTACCTCGACGAATACGTTAGCGGGCAAAAGAACAGCGACATTCTGATTCGCCAGGAAGCCCAGACCCTGCGGGTCAAACGCCACCCGGACATCGAACAGAGTTACCGCGAGCAACTGCGAATTCTCGGGTTCCGCATCGCCACCCGCCAGAGCAAGGCCCTGCCGGAAAGCGCCGGCGAACTCTACGAGATGGTCAACGACAGCGCCTGGCTGACGTTCACCCTCAACGATCTGCCGAAGCTCCGCACTCAAGGCTGGGAGCTGCTGGTCGACGATGAGTTCGGTTTCGACCTGACCGCCGTCGACGACTGGTACGCCACCGTCGAGCAGACGCCGGAACGCGACTGGTTCGATCTGGAGCTGGGGATCATCGTCAACGGTGAGCGCCTGAGCCTGCTGCCGATCCTGCTCAACCTGATGCGTTCACACACGGAAATCCTCAACCCGGAACGTCTCGCCCGACGGCGCGATGATGAGCTGATTCTGGTGAACATCCCGCAACGCAACAGCGAGCACGGCCCCTTGCAAGTCGCCCTGCCCCTCGGCCGACTGAAACCAGTGCTGGCGACCCTTGGCGAGTTCTATTTACAAGAGCCGGGCGAGACCACCCTGCGCCTGAGCAAGGCCGACGCCACGCGCCTGAATTCGCTGGAAGGCATTCCCCTGCTCTGGGAAGGTGGCGAGAAGATTCGCAGCTTCGCCCAGCGCTTGCGAGACATCCGCGACTACAGCACCAAAGCACCGAAGGGGCTGAATGCGACGCTGCGTCCTTATCAGCTCGAAGGCTTGAGCTGGATGCAGTCGCTGCGACAACTTGAGGTCGGCGGGATTCTCGCGGATGACATGGGCCTGGGTAAAACCCTACAGACACTGGCGCATATTCTCAGCGAGAAGAACGCCGGACGCCTGGATCGCCCGTGCATGGTAGTGATGCCTACCAGTCTGATTCCCAACTGGCTGGACGAAGCGGCGCACTTCACGCCACAGCTCAAGGTTGTCGCGCTGTACGGCGCCAGTCGTAAAAAGCATTTCGAGCATCTGGCCGAATACGACCTGATCCTCACGACCTATGCGCTGCTGCCCAAGGATGTTGAACGCCTCGCACAGCAGCCGCTGCACGTGCTGGTGCTGGATGAGGCGCAGTACATCAAGAACCCGAACAGCAAAGCCGCCCAGGCTGCCCGTGAACTCAATGCGCGTCAGCGCCTGTGCCTGAGCGGGACGCCGCTGGAAAACCACCTGGGCGAACTGTGGTCGCTGTTTCACTTCCTGCTGCCCGGCTGGCTCGGCGACGTCAAAAGCTTCAACGCCGATTACCGCGTGCCGATTGAAAAACGCGCGAGCGAAGTCAGACTTCAGCACCTCAACGGTCGGATCAAACCGTTCCTGCTGCGCCGCACCAAGGAACAGGTTGCCACCGAGCTGCCGCCGAAAACCGAGATCATCCACTGGGTTGATCTCAACGAAGCGCAGCGCGACGTGTACGAAACCATGCGTCTGGCCATGGACAAGAAGGTTCGCGACGAGATCACCCGCAAAGGCGTGGCGCGCAGTCAGATCATCATTCTCGAAGCGTTGCTCAAGCTGCGTCAGGTCTGCTGCGATTTGCGCCTGGTCAACGACGCCACCCTGCCCGCGCGCGGCAGCACCTCAGGCAAGCTCGACAGCCTGATGGAAATGCTTGAGGAGCTGTTCGAGGAAGGCCGGCGGATTCTGCTGTTCTCGCAGTTCACTTCGATGCTGTCACTGATCGAGGACGAGCTGAAAAAACGCAATGTCGCGTATGCGCTGTTGACGGGACAGACCCGTGA
The DNA here is from genome assembly GCF_058796615.1 of Pseudomonas sp. GW823-FHT04A03. Taxonomy (NCBI): domain Bacteria; kingdom Pseudomonadati; phylum Pseudomonadota; class Gammaproteobacteria; order Pseudomonadales; family Pseudomonadaceae; genus Pseudomonas; species Pseudomonas sp. GW823-FHT04A03. The sequence goes on along the minus strand of NZ_JBXAIV010000007.1, from coordinate 5,544 downwards.
TCGGCGTACACCGGTGAAGGAATTCCAGAGCGGCAAGCGTCAGATCTTTCTCATCAGCCTGAAGGCTGGCGGTGTGGGTCTGAACCTGACGGAAGCGGACACGGTGATTCACTACGATCCGTGGTGGAATCCGGCGACCGAGAATCAGGCAACCGACCGCGCGTATCGCATTGGTCAGGAGAAGCCGGTGTTCGTCTACAAGATGATTGCCCGGGGCACGGTCGAGGAGAAGATTCAGCACTTGCAGAAGGAAAAGTCCGACCTGGCGGCCGGCGTGCTGGATGGGCGCAAGGCCGGGGACTGGAAGCTGCAGAGTGACGATATCGAGGCGCTGTTTGCGCCGTTGCCGGACAAGTTTGAAAAGCGCTGAGATCTTTGTCGGCTATCAGATCGATTCGCGGGCAAGCCCGCTCCCACAGGTTTAGCGTGAGCTCTGTGGGAGCGGGCTTGCCCGCGAGAGGCTCGAATCGGTTTCGAGCCAGACTCAGCCCTTGAGTACGCGCGCCAACGTCGACTTCACCTTGCCCATGCCATCGTGCAACGCCTGCTCGATCTCGGCCATGGTGATCACTTCAGTGGTCTTGCCCGCCGCCGGGTTCACCACCAGCGACAGACAGGCGTAATCCAGATCCAGCTCACGGGCCAGCGCCGCTTCCGGCATGCCGGTCATGCCGACGATGTCGCAACCGTCACGCTCCAGACGCACGATCTCGGCCACGGTTTCCAGACGCGGGCCCTGGGTGCAGGCGTAAACGCCTTGATCGCTGTACTCGCAACCTTCGGCGGCCAGCGCAGCAATCAGTTGCTGACGCAGCGGTTCGCTGTAGGGAAAGCTGAAGTCGATGTGTGTGACATGTTCCAGCTCATCGGCGAAATAGGTGTGCTCGCGACCGCTGGTGTAGTCCACGATCTGATGCGGCACGCAGAAATGTCCGGTGCCCATTGCAGGATGAATCCCGCCCACGGCGTTGACCGCGATGATCGCTTCGGCCCCGGCCTGCTTCAACGCCCACAGGTTGGCGCGGTAGTTGACCTTGTGCGGCGGGAAGCGATGCGGGTGGCCGTGACGAGCGAGGAACAGCACTTCCTTGCCGGCATACTCGCCAATCTGAACCTCGGCCGAGGGCGCGCCATAAGGCGTATCCACCGCCAGCGACTGACGAATGCTCAGGCCTTCCAGCTGGGTCAGGCCGGTGCCGCCGATGATTGCGTAAACCGTCATAGCGAAAAATCCTTAATCGATCAGTTGAGCGTCTTTGAGCGCGCCGACAGCGGTCAGCCAGCGCGGATTCTGGCGGTATTCGGTGTTGGCAAATGCCTGACCGCGCATGCGCGCGATGCGCGGCGACGGCTTGACCTTCATGCGCTGCGCGGCGCTCAGGGCCAGTTCGGCGGCCGCGCGGTCGTTGCACACCAGACCCATGTCGCAACCGGCACTCAGTGCCGCTTCGATACGGCTGGCGGCGTCGCCAACCACGTGGGCACCGGCCATCGACAGGTCATCGCTGAAGATAACGCCGTCGAACTGCAACTCGCCGCGCAAAATGTCCTGCAACCAGCGTCGGGAGAAACCGGCGGGCTGTGCGTCGACTTGCGGGTAAATGACGTGGGCCGGCATGACGGCGGCCAGTTGCTTGCTGAGTCTGGCGAACGGCACGAGGTCGTTGGCGCGAATCTCTTCGAGGCTGCGCTCGTCGTTGGGAATCGCGACGTGCGAGTCGGCTTCCGCCCAGCCGTGGCCAGGGAAATGCTTGCCGGTGGCGGCCATGCCGGCGCTGTTCATGCCTTTGATGAAAGCACCGGCGAGTAGCGCGGCGCGCTCCGGGTCACCTTCGAACGAGCGGGTGCCGACGACGGCGCTACGCTGATAATCCAGATCCAGCACCGGCGCGAAGCTCAGGTCGAGTCCGACCGCCAGCACTTCGGTGGCCATGATCCAGCCGCATTGCTCGGCCAGATACTCGGCGTTCGGGTTGTCAGCGATGGCGCGCATGGCTGGCAGACGCACGAAGCCCTGACGCAGACGCTGGACGCGACCGCCCTCCTGGTCTACCGCCAGCAGCAAGTCCGGACGAATGGCACGGATCGCCGCGCTCAGTTCGCGCACCTGGCGCGGATGCTCGATGTTGCGGGCAAAAATGATCAGGCCGCCCACTTCGGGCTGGCGCAATAATTGGCGATCTTCGGCCGTCAGCCAGGTACCGGCGACGTCCACCATCAACGAGCCTTGCAGGCCAGCAGTCATAGAGATTCCTTGAAAACGAAAAACCCGTCGCCCACGAAATCACCACCTGGGGCATTGCCCGGCGGGTCGGTGATTTCAATGAGAAACGGGTTCAGAACGAGAGTCGACATGGGCGGCTAGCTTAGCGGATGTCAGCTGCCGCGCCCACCCATGGACGGTTAAACCTTGGCAGGTGCCGGTGCGGATTTGCTGCGTGGTCGCAACTGCGCGGTGGCCATGGCCGTGTCGGTGACGCCGGTTTCGGCACGCATGCCGGCTGCCAGGAACGGCACCATCAAGCGCATCACCTGCTCGATGGAGGTATTGACGCCGAAATCGGTCTCGGCAATCGCGCGCAGGGCCTTGATACCCGACATGCTGAATGCTGCGGCACCGAGCATGAAGTGCACGCGCCAGAACAGTTCGATCGGAGGAATGCGCGGGGCGGCTTCGTTCACCAGCAACATGTAGCGACGGAAAACCTTGCCGTACATGTCTTCCAGATAACGGCGCAAGTGGCCCTGGCTCTGACTGAAGGCCAGACCAAGCAAGCGCATGAAGATCGACAGATCGTTGCCGCTGCGTGGCTGAACCACCAGCGCTTGCTCGACGAGAATTTCCAGCAGCTCTTCGAGCGAAGGCTTGTTCTCTGGCTTGGCCTGGCGGCGCTCCAGCTCTTTGTCGAGGCTGATGCAGAACGGACCGAGGAAGCGCGAAAAAACCGCCTGGATCAGCGCCTTCTTCGAGCCGAAGTGATAGTTCACCGCAGCGAGGTTGACCCCTGCCTTGCTGGTGATCAGACGCAACGAGGTTTCAGCGAAACCTTTTTCCGCGAACAGCTGTTCTGCAGCATCAAGAATGCGTTCAACGGTTTCCGACTGGGCCATGGCTACTCCGCCTGACAAACACTTGTTTGAAACATACGTTTCAGCCTATGCCTTGTCAAGCCTGCCAGTTCGTTTTGGGAATGGTCGGTCAGTTATTTAACCACAACAAGGACGCCACATTAATCAGCTTCGGCACTGACCGTCCGGCGGCATGGCAAAAAACGATCATTGCCAAGACCGCTTCACTGTATATAATCCCAGTCACTGTATAAAAAGACAGAGCGATCAATATGCTTAAGCTGACGCCACGCCAAGCCGAGATTCTGGCCTTTATCAAACGCTGCCTCGAAGACAACGGCTACCCGCCGACCCGTGCGGAAATCGCTCAGGAACTGGGTTTCAAATCGCCCAACGCGGCCGAAGAGCATCTCAAGGCACTCGCCCGTAAAGGCGCGATCGAGATGACCCCCGGCGCCTCTCGCGGCATTCGCATCCCTGGCTTCGAAGCCAAGGTCGACGAATCCACCCTGCCGATCATTGGTCGAGTGGCTGCCGGCGCGCCGATTCTCGCCCAGCAGCACATCGAAGAGTCCTGCAATATCAATCCGGCCTTCTTTCATCCGCGCGCCGACTACCTGTTGCGCGTCCACGGCATGAGCATGAAGGACATCGGTATTTTCGACGGCGACCTGCTGGCGGTTCACACCACCCGCGAGGCACGCAACGGTCAGATCGTGGTTGCGCGGATCGGCGACGAAGTCACCGTCAAACGCTTCAAGCGTGACGGCAGCAAAGTCTGGCTGATTGCCGAAAACCCCGAGTTCGCTCCTATCGAAGTCAACCTGAAAGACCAGGAACTGGTCATCGAAGGCTTGAGTGTCGGCGTCATCCGCCGCTAAAGGAGGCTTTATGCAGTTCCCACACGCACCTCAGCAAACACAACTGCCGTTGTTCGAAGCGTTTCTGGCCCAACCGCTCGCCCCCATCCTCAAGGATGTCGTCGAGCGTCCGTGGAATACCGAACCTGAAGCGTTCAGCGAGCTGTCACTGCGCGGCGCGACCGGGAACTGCCTGAACCTGCTGGCACCGATTCTTCGCGAACTGAGCGAGGATCAGGACGCACGCTGGCTGACCCTGATTGCACCGCCTGCCAGCCTGACCCAGACCTGGCTGCGGGATGCAGGATTGAATCGCGAACGCATCCTGCTGTTACAACCGCGCGGCGCTCAAAGCGCTCAGCAACTAGCCTGCGAAGCATTACGCCTGGGCCGCAGCCACACGGTCGTCACATGGCTGAACCCACTGAGCGCAGGGTCACGGCAACAGCTGATCAGCGCCGCCCGCACCGGGGACGCTCAAAGCCTGAACATTCGTTTGGGGTGATTCAGCAACAATGCGCGCCATGTAAAGCGCAGGGCTTCTCCAGGGATAGAGAAGCCGATCTGGAGCAGTAACTGATGACAGACAGCGGATCAATGAAGAACCCGCGGCCCCTCATCCTTATCGAATTCGCCTTCAACCATACGCCCCGCCATTTGCACGCCGACGCTCAACATCGCTTTGGCAATTTCAACGTGCTGGCCCTGCAGAAACGCCTTGGCATCCTCGGAGAAATCCAGAGTCACCAGAGAACCCTCGTCCTCGGCCCTGCGCAGTTCGATTCGGCCGTCTGGTAGCTCGACAATTTCTAGAAAGGACGTTGGCATATAGGTCTGTTCTCCACGAAAGGCAGGGATTATATAGACATCATTCAGGCTTCGCTCGGGATCTTGACCAGCAGCACGCCTCTCGTCGCCGCCAGTCCACAGCTCCTCAGCACTCGTTCAAGCCTTCACGGAAACGGATCGCCAGCCCCTTGAGGTTCTGCCGCCAGCTCTCGAGCTCTTCGCGGCTCAACTCTTCAACCACCTCTTCTTCATCCAGATTCACGGCCTGAATCAACGGCTGCGTCACATCGCCCTTCGGCTTGTGTGGCACCCGTGGCGGCTGAAACAGCGCCGAGTGCGCGGCCAGCAATTTAGCCAGCCAGGTCTCCGGATTGCCCGCCAGCTCGATCATCTCCGCCAGCTCAGGAATGGCAATCGACTCCAGCACTTCGCGGGTCAGCAGGGTTTCCGCCCGCGACGCATTGGCTTGCGGCAGACGATAGAAGCCGGCGATTTCATGACACAGCCCCAACAATGCACCGTAGAGATGAAACAGTGCGGATTCGCGCCCGGCCTGAATCAGCGCCAGCGAGTTCATCGCCCGCACCTCTTCGGCCCTGGCCAGCGCTTCCAGCGACAAACCCGCGAAATAGATCTTCTGATTGGTACGGGTATAGAGTTCGTGGGCCATGTCGGCACTCTCCACAACGAAATAATTGCTTCACACAGGCCGGACAGTGTCATGGATCAGCCGATCCGACCGCAAGCATTGTCTAGTCCTGAAATAGGTTTACACCTGTTTCACCCTAACGCCCGATGCACCGCATCGGGCGTTTTGTATTTTAAG
>NZ_JBXAIV010000006.1:0-367066 GCF_058796615.1 Pseudomonas sp. GW823-FHT04A03 | reverse complement strand
GAATCTCAAGGAGTTTTCCGTTTCGACTGCGCCGGAAGTGGGGCGAATTATAGAGACTCAGAATCTGCCGTCAACCCCTAATTTGCGTTTTCTATCAAGAGAGGGAAAAGGCAGCATCTATATAGAGGCGAACGTATCGCTGTCACTAACATGCCGATACCGCCAGCACATCAGCCAATCACCTTCGCATACACCGACCGGTCGATATTCCCCCCGGACAGAATCACCCCAACCTTCTTCCCCTCCATCTTTCCACGCTCCTGCATCAACGCCGCCAGCGCTGACGCACCCGCGCCTTCCGCAAGGTTATGGGTATCGGTGTAATACACGCGCATGGCTTCGGCAATCTCGCCTTCGCTGACCGAAATGATCCTCGCCGCCCCTTCCTTATAGATGTCGAACGCCTGCGCAATCGGCTTGCGCACAGCCAGGCCATCCGCGAAGGTATTCGCCGAAGCAGTTTCGCAGATCATGTTCGCTTCGAACGACAACTTGGCAGCCGCAGCCTCCGTCGACACAACCCCCACCACTTCGGTATTCAGCCCTAGCGCGTCTCGGGCAGCAATCACCCCGCAGATCCCCGATCCGCAGCCGATAGGCACGTAAACCGTATCCATATCCGGCGCCGCACCAAATAGCTCCAGCGCATAGGTCGCCACGCCCTTGACCAGCTCAACGTGAAACGGCGGAACCAGAAACAGGCCATGCTCCTGCGCCAGCCGTGCCGCTTCTTCACGGGCCTCGTCGAAGTCACGCCCGTACTCGACAACCTCACCACCAAAGCCGCGCATGGCATTGTTCTTTTCAAGCGAATTGCCTTGCGGTACCACGATCAATGCTTTCAGACCCGCCGCCTGCGCTGCCAGCGCCAGACTCTGACCGTGATTGCCACGTGTCGCAGAGACGATACCTTGGACAGCCGGATGTTCACGACGCAGCCAGTGCATAAACGTGATGCCGCCACGCACCTTGAAGGCACCGGTCGGCGTGTGATTTTCATGCTTGACCCAAACGGTGCAGCCCAACCGCTCGGCCAGCAACGGCCAACGGTATTGAGCGGTGGCCGGCATCACCTGGTAAACCTGGCGGGCAGCGTTTTCGATGTCGTCGCGAGTGAATGCGTGCATATAAGTGGCTCCTTGGACGTTAGCTCAGTCTAGGGACGCAAGCGTCACGTCGGCTTTCAAAAAACTGACCTGACTTTTATCCGACCTCTTCTCTACTATGGTGCTCATGAACCATCGAAACCGTCGCCACCTCATAACCGTCGCCGAACCGATACGTCGTATCGAAGCCGGCCCATGGGCAATCGAGCTGCTGCCGGGCGCAGCCTACTCGGCGCGGTACGTGGCGACCCAGTCAGCGATCGGCTTTGCCTTCGACAGCCAGCGCGGCGTGCACGCCATTGGCACTGACCGGATACGCCCCTTCGATGCGATGCCCAATGGCCTGGCGTTTGTTCCGGCTGGATGTGACGTACTGTCCGAGTCGCCCATGGGCGGCGAGTATCTGCGGGTGATACGTACCGACGGCAAGACATTGGCCGGTGACCATGCGTTCAACAATCGCATCGACCCTCAGGCCATTCACCTCGCGTCGCGAATGCGCAGTGCACTGCTGCAAGCCTCTCTGGGGGATGACTGGGAAAGCTGGGCGCTTGGTCTGGCGGAACGGGTGGAAGGTCATGAAGCCTTCACTCATCAAGGCTCGATCACCGGCAGCAGAATGCGCCTGCTGGATGAATTCATCGACGCAGGCCTCGATAGCCCCCTCGGTGTCCCGGCGATGGCCCAACTGCTGGGTTTGTCCGAGGGTTACTTCATGCGTGCCTTCAAGCAGGCAATCGGCAAGAGCCCCCACAGTTACCTGATCGACAGACGACTGGCCAAAGCCCGAGCGTCAATGCGCGATACAACGGACAGTCTTTCGCAGATCGCCCTCGCCTGCGGCTTCAACTCACAGGCGCATATGACCACGGCCTTCAAACAGCGCCTCGGCGTGAGTCCGGCGCAATTGCGCACAGATTCGCGCCATAGCTCTGCTACCGACAAACAACATTCTTCTATATAGAAGAAGCGACCACTTGCCCCCGTCATTCCGGCAAACAACCGATGAGGTCCGTTTAATGAGCAAGGCGCCCTACGCACCACCCAAGGTCTGGAAACACATCGCTCCGTCCGGCGGCCAGTTCGCCAGCATCAATCGCCCGATTGCCGGGCCGACGCACGACAAGACGCTGCCGACCGGCAAGCACCTGTTGCAGCTGTATTCACTGGCCACGCCCAACGGCGTGAAAGTGACCATCCTGCTTGAGGAGTTGCTGGCGCTCGGACACACCGGCGCCGAGTACGATGCCTGGCTGATCCGCATCAACGAAGGCGACCAGTTCTCCAGCGGCTTTGTCGAGATCAACCCCAACTCGAAAATTCCGGCGTTGCTGGATCACAGCGTAGAACCGGCCATTCGCGTCTTCGAATCCGGCTCGATCCTGCTCTATCTGGCGGAGAAATTCGGTGCACTCTTGCCCACCGACCTGGCGGGACGCACCGAAACCCTGAACTGGCTGTTCTGGCAGATGGGCTCGGCCCCCTACCTGGGCGGCGGTTTCGGACATTTTTATGCCTATGCGCCGGAAAAGCTTGAATACCCGATCGACCGATTCACCATGGAAACCAAGCGGCAGCTGGATGTGCTTGATCGCCGCCTGAGCGAAAGCCCCTACCTTGCCGGCAACGACTACACCATCGCCGACATCGCGGTCTGGCCGTGGTACGGGCAACTGGTGCGCAACAACGTCTACTCGGCCGCCGAGTTCCTTTCCGCTCACGAATACACCCACGTGCAGCGCTGGGCGCAAGAGATTGCCGAACGGCCTGCGGTGATTCGTGGGCAGCGCGTCAACCGGACGTGGGGCGATGAAGCGAGCCAGGTTCCGGAACGGCATCAAGCAGGCGATCTGGATTGAGGCTCGCCTGACACCACACAACGCCTGCATAACTCGGGCGTTGTGTTCATCAAATCCTTCCCGGCGCCATCCTCGCCAATCAGGCCGTCTGCCGGCGCATCGTAAGAATCGCCGCTCCGAAGCCAATGAACGTAGCCCCCACAACCCGACTGACCCAACGGGACAGTGCAGGCCGGGTCAGCACGCCCTTGGCTCGGGAGGCGAGCGCGGCGTAGAGCGTCAGGGATGTCACCGATAACGCCATGAAAATCGAGGTGAGGATCAGAAACTGCGGCAGCAAAGTCGCGCCCTGATCGATGAATTGTGGAAACAGTGCGGTAAAGAACATCGTCGCCTTGGGATTGGTCACGGCCGTCAGGAACGCTGACTTGTACAGTTTGCTGCGAGTAGGCCGGACCTTTTTCGACTCATCTTCAACGCTCTCGGGGAGCATCGACCCCTTTTTGAACAACTGCCGGATCCCGAGGTAGAACAGATAACCGGCACCGATGATTTTCACCGCGTTGAACAGCATTTCGGAACTGGCCAGCAACGCCCCCAGGCCCAGCATCGCCGCCGCCGACAAACAGAACAGACCGCTGGCATTGCCGAGAGATGACCAGATCGCGCTGCGTTGACCATGGGCCAGGCTGTTGTTGATCGCCATCAGGGTCGCAGGCCCTGGGCTGGCGATGGCAATCGCGGCAACCAGGGTGAAGGCCAGAATCGAGTGAGAATCCATTTTCCATGCTCGTTGGGGTGAAGTGCTCGCATATTACAAGAGCGCGCGAGACAACGGGCCACTAGGCTTTACTTCTCGGTGTAAGCAGCCCAATGATGGAAAACGGCACCGACCTCGAATAACGACAACGGAGGGTCGTCCAGCGATCATGAACATTCTTTACGACGAACAGGTCGACGGCGTTTTGCCCGACGTCGACAAAGCTGCACTGTTGCAAGCCCTGCAGCGCCAGTGGCCGGATCTGGAAGTCCTGCATCAACTTGAAGAACTCAAGCCGTATGAATGCGATGGCCTCTCCGCTTATCGCACCACGCCCTTGCTGGTGGTACTGCCACGGCACATCGACGAAGTTCAGGGCGTATTGCGCATCTGCCACGAACGGCGGGTGCCGGTGGTAGCCCGGGGTGCCGGGACCGGTTTGTCCGGCGGCGCCCTGCCGCTGGAAAAAGGTGTGCTGCTGGTGATGGCGCGCTTCAACAATATCCTGCAGATCGACCCTGAAGCCCGTACCGCGCGGGTTCAACCTGGCGTGCGCAACCTGGCGATTTCCCAGGCCGCTGCGCCGTTCGGGCTGTATTACGCGCCTGATCCTTCCTCGCAAATCGCCTGCTCCATCGGCGGCAACGTGGCAGAAAACGCCGGCGGCGTGCATTGCCTCAAGTACGGTCTGACCGTGCACAATCTGCTCAAGGTCGAGATCTTAACCGTCGATGGCGAACGCCTGACATTGGGTTCGAACGCGCTGGATTCCCCCGGCTTCGATCTGCTTGCACTGTTCACCGGTTCCGAAGGCCTGCTCGGCATCATCACCGAAGTCACGGTCAAACTCTTGCCCAAACCCCAGACCGCCAAAGTACTGCTGGCGGCGTTCGACTCCGTGGAAAAGGCCGGTCGCGCAGTGGCTGACATCATCGCGGCCGGCATCATTCCCGGCGGCCTGGAGATGATGGACAACCTGGCGATCCGCGCCGCCGAAGATTTCATCCACGCCGGTTATCCGGTGGATGCCGAGGCCATTCTGCTTTGTGAACTCGATGGCGTTGAAGCCGATGTCCACGATGATTGCGCGCGAGTCCGCCAAGTGCTCGAACACGCCGGCGCCACCGAACTGCGCCAGGCCCGGGACGAAGCCGAGCGTGTGCGATTCTGGGCAGGACGCAAGAACGCCTTTCCCGCCGTGGGCCGGTTGTCGCCGGACTATTACTGCATGGACGGCACCATCCCCCGCCGCGAGTTGCCCGGCGTACTTCACGCGATTGCGCAGCTTTCAGCCGAATATGGCTTGCGGGTCGCCAACGTATTCCACGCCGGCGACGGCAACATGCATCCACTGATTCTGTTCGACGCCAATCAGCCCGGTGAACTGGAACGTGCCGAAGCGCTGGGCGGCAAGATCCTCGAATTGTGCGTGAAGGTCGGCGGCAGTATCACCGGTGAACACGGCGTGGGCCGGGAAAAAATCAACCAGATGTGCGCGCAGTTCAATCGTGATGAGCTGACCCTGTTCCACGCCGTAAAAGCAGCCTTCGACCCCGGCGGCCTGCTCAATCCCGGCAAAAACATTCCGACGCTGCATCGCTGCGCCGAATTCGGCGCCCTGCACGTGCACCACGGGCAACTGCCCTTCCCCGAGCTGGAGCGGTTCTGATGGGTGAAACGAAGGATTACGATGACAGCGCCGCGTTGCTTGAACAGGTCAACCGGGCACTGGAAAGCGCCACGCCGCTGCGCATCCAGGGGGCCAACAGCAAGGCGTTTCTCGGACGCATCGTCGCTGGCGAGATTCTCGACACCCGCGCCCATCGCGGCATCGTCAGCTACGACCCGACCGAACTGGTGATCACCGCACGTTGCGGTACCCCGCTTGCAGAACTGCTGGCCGTGCTGGACGCCTCGCAACAGATGCTGGCGTGCGAACCACCCGCCTTCGCCGACGACGCCACGGTCGGCGGCATGATCGCCACGGGCCTGTCCGGGCCGCGTCGGCCATGGTCGGGATCGGTGCGCGATTTCGTGTTGGGCACGCGGATCATCACGGGTCATGGCAAACACCTGCGCTTCGGCGGCGAAGTCATGAAAAACGTCGCCGGCTACGACCTGTCGCGCCTGATGAGCGGCAGCTATGGCTCGCTGGGGGTCATCACGGAAGTTTCGCTCAAAGTGCTGCCCAAACCGCGCGCATGCCTGAGCATCTGTCTGGAAATGACCCGCGAACAAGCCCTGCTGCGTCTGGCCGAGTGGGGCCAGCAGCCGTTGCCGATCAGCGCCGCGTGTCACGATGGCCGGCAATTGCGCTTGCGTCTGGAGGGTGGTGAAGGTTCAGTGGCGGCCGCCCATGATCGCCTTGGTGGCGAGTTGATCGACAGTTCGTTCTGGGCCGACCTCAACGAACAACGGTTGGGCTTCTTCGATGAAGACCAACCGCTCTGGCGCCTGTCCGTGCCGCTGAACACGCCGCCGCTCAACCTGCCCGGCGAGCAGTGGCTTGACTGGGGTGGTGCGCAACGCTGGCTCAAATCCACGGCCGAAGCGGCGACCATTCGCAAAGTGGTCGGCGAAGTCGGTGGCCATGCGACGTGTTATAGCCACGGTCTGATCGACGAACCGTTCCATCCTCTGGCGCCCGCCCTGCTGCACTATCACCGCCAACTCAAACGACAACTCGATCCCCGGGGCATTTTCAACCCCGGGCGTCTGTACGCGGAGCTTTGAGCCATGCAGACCACCCTCAGCCCGCAAGCCCGACAACTGCCCCGCGCCGAAGAGGCCGAAAGCATCCTGCGCACGTGCGTTCATTGCGGATTCTGCAACGCGACCTGCCCGACTTATCAATTGCTCGGCGATGAACTGGACGGCCCGCGCGGACGTATCTATTTGATCAAGCAAGTGCTCGAAGGCAACGAAGTCACGGCGAAAACCCAGCAACACCTGGATCGCTGCCTGTCCTGCCGAAGCTGTGAAACCACCTGCCCTTCCGGCGTGGATTATCACAACCTGCTCGACATCGGTCGGGCGGTGGTCGACGCCGCCGTCCCGCGGCCGCTCGGGCAGAGACTTTTGCGTGAAGGGTTGCGAAACATCGTGCCCAATCCACGTTTGTTCAAAGGGTTGGTCAATGGCGGTCAGATGTTCCGGGCGCTACTGCCCGATGCCCTGCAAGACAAACTGCCACGCGACGCGGTGATGCCCGCACCACGTCCCGTCATCCGCCATGCACGGCAAGTGCTGATGCTGGAGGGTTGCGTGCAGCCGGGTTTGTCACCCAATACCAATGCAGCAGCGGCACGGGTGCTGGATCGTCTGGGCATCAGCGTGATCCCGGCCCGCGAGGCTGGTTGTTGTGGCGCGGTGGATTATCACCTTGACGCCCAGGCCACCGGCCTTGACCGCGCCCGTCACAATATTGATGCGTGGTGGCCGGCCATCGAGCGGGGTGCCGAGGCGATCGTGCAGTCCGCCAGCGGTTGCGGTGCGTTTATCAAGGATTACGGGCATTTGCTCGGTGCCGATCCGGTCTACGCCGAGAAGGCAAGACGTGTCAGCACGCTGGCCCGGGATCTGGTGGAAGTGCTGCGCGACGAACCGCTCGATTCCCTCGGTATCCACGCTGATCAGCGCCTGGCCTTTCACTGTCCCTGTACTTTGCAGCACGCGCAAAAACTGGGCGGTGCGGTGGAGTCGGTGCTGACTCGACTGGGCTTCAACCTCACGGCTGTGCCGGACGCACATCTGTGCTGTGGCTCGGCGGGCATTTACTCGCTGACCCAGCCAACACTGGCCCGGCAGTTGCGCGAGCAAAAACTCAACGCCCTGGAAAGCGGCCATCCGGACATCATCGTCACCGCCAATATTGGTTGTCAGGCGCACCTAGACGGTGCCGGGCGCACGCCGGTCCGGCACTGGATCGAGCTGGTGGATGCCGCGTTGCCGTCGATGACCGGGGCGTAGGATCGCCGTCGAGGGCCAAACGATGGGCGAAAAAAAACCGCCTTTGCGGGGCGGTTTTTTCGACAAGCCTCAGTTTACGGCTGGGGCTCGGTGTGTCTCACTGGCCACACTGACGTAAACGGATGGTATTTATCTTTATCGGTTCCTGCAACACCTTTTGCCTACTTGAAATGCCAGCCATGAAAACCCGAGAAACATTCTTCGGGGCACGGCACCAACCATAACTAATGGCAGAAATAACAATTAACAAAGTATGCAGCCTCACTTCATCCGAAACAACAAAGTCAGTCTTGGACAGGCTGTTTTCTGGGTTAGTATGCGGGCGCTCACATTGCAGCGAAGCAGCGAGGTCTGGTCGGCGACCCTACAGGTTTACGCCCTCCGACACGGTTTTTGCACCCGTGCCGGAATGATGTTTCGGGGGGACATCAACCGGCCGCCTCACTGGTCACGCTGACGTGTAGACCCAAGGCACACATGATCCGGTAAGTGCGCTGGAGGTTTGGCCCCCGACCTGGAGGCCAAAACGTATGAAGCTGTTGCTGCGTACGCTGAGCCTCGTATGGAGATCGTTTCAAGCGTTCCGCTTTTACGAGTTCCTGCGAGACCATTTCAACGACCTGAAATAACCGGTCGTTGATGCGGGAAGAAGCCCGTTTCAGTTTCGGCTGAAACGGGCTTTTTTATGCGTGTTAATAGCTGTCATAAGTAGGACTTCTCTGAAATTCTCTGTAGGACATTTCATTAATCACTTCGAAGACCTACAAACTTATTACCGCGACACGGGCAGCACCCTTCGCGCCACGCCACTCAACCTGGTTATGAGCTAATAGCCCCTTCATTAAACCGTCGCTCAAACGTTGTACTAGGATAGGATCCAATTTCCCGATTTGTGGTCGCCGGCCAAGGACATCAGCCGGAGAATCGGGAAAGCGCAATTCCCCCATTGCTACTCATGGATGAAACACATGAACTCACATCTGTTCCCTCACATCGGCAAAGTCATCGCCAGCACCGGCAGCCGGCATTTTCCGCGGATGCTGCATGACCTGATCCTCACCCAACTGGCCGTGGATGCCACACATATCCGGCAGATGCGCGTGGAGCCGGTCGGACGCGCGCAACCGCGCACCGACCCTGAATGCCCCAAAGAGGCGGCACTGACGGCCGAGACGGTGTACTCCGAACTGAGCACCGATCCCGGCAGCAGCGACGTGCCCGCCCCCGAACCCTCCACGGTCACCGATGCTTCGCAGTTGCACCTGACCCGGCGCAAGGACGGTTACCGTTATGTGATTTCCGTATACCGCTGCGGCCCGTCCAAGCGGTTTTCCGCCCGGGAGCGCAGCCTGTTACAGGACATCTCCCCGGTATTGCTGCCGATGGTGGAAAAGCACATCCACGCGCTGCAACCGGCAAATGCGGATCCCGAGGCGCAAGCCGCAGCGACCGAAGCATCGCTGCAAGGCCTGGAAACCCTGCGATTGCGCTTCTGCGAGCGCGTGCAGCAACTTGGCCTGAGCCTGTCCAACCGTGAAATGGAAGTGTGCGTCGGCCTCCTCGCCGGTCGCACCGCGCCTGAACTGGCCGAGCAGTTGCAACTTAAGGTCAACACTGTCGAGAGCTACCTCAAGCGCGCCGCGATCAAACTGGGGATCAGCGGTCGCCATTCGCTGATGCGCTGGATGTATTCACCTGAAGATTGCCCGGCCGCCTGCGACCCATCCAACGCGGCCTGATCGTTCGCACGCCTGTAAAAAAACCGCCATCCTGCCAGGGATGGCGGTTTTTTTCATGTCCGCCCCCTCAGTCCCGCGCCAAGGCCTCGATCGGGTCGAGCCGCGACGCATTGCGCGCCGGCACGAAGCCGAACACGATGCCGATCAGCGTCGAACAGATCACCGCCGTGAGCACCGAGGTCAGCGAGAACACCATTTCCCACTCCTTGATGAACAACGAGAACAGATGGCCGATGGCGTAACTCAGCGAAATACCGATGGCCCCGCCGAGCAGACAGACCATCACCGCTTCCACCAGAAACTGCTGACGAATGTCCGACTGCCGCGCCCCCACCGCCATGCGAATGCCGATCTCGCGGGTACGCTCAGTGACCGACACCAGCATGATGTTCATCACCCCGATGCCGCCCACCACCAGC
This sequence comes from Pseudomonas sp. GW823-FHT04A03, assembly GCF_058796615.1. Taxonomy (NCBI): domain Bacteria; kingdom Pseudomonadati; phylum Pseudomonadota; class Gammaproteobacteria; order Pseudomonadales; family Pseudomonadaceae; genus Pseudomonas; species Pseudomonas sp. GW823-FHT04A03. The sequence continues at coordinate 357,274 of NZ_JBXAIV010000006.1, read as the reverse complement.
GAAATCACTGCAATCAACGACAGCAACAGCGCTAGCGAGCGGCTGGTTTTCTGCACGGTCTGCATCACGCTGTCGAGGTTGTTGGTAAAAAAATCCTTGGTGCCGTGACGCTGCAGCATCAGTTTGTTGACGTTGTCTTCCACCACCTTGCTCGGCTGGCCGTCCTTGATCCGCACACTGATGCTGTCCAGATAACGCTGGCCCAACAGCCGCCCCGCTGCGGTTTCATAGGGCACCCAGACGTTGAGCGACTTGCTCGACGAGAAGATGTTCTTGTTCTCCGCCGCCACACCGATCACGGTGCACGGCAGGTTGCCGATCAGGATCACCTGCCCCAACGGATCGACGCCCTCGCCGAACAACCGATGGCGGGTGTTGTGATCGATCACCACCACCTGCGCCTGGCGCCGGGCATCGCTTTCGCTGAACGCAATGCCCGACTCCATCTTGATTCCGCGCACTTGGAAGTACAGATCGCTGACCCCGTTGACCTGGGCATCGAGGTCGATGTTGCGATAGCGCAGCAACAGATTGCGCCCAACCACTGGCGTGGCACTGTCGACGTAGTACAGCTGATTGAGCGCCGTCACATCCGCCGGCACCAGGGTTTCGATGGCCGCCGAACGGCTGTCGCCGAAACTGGTGCCGGAATAGATATCGATGGTGTTGCTGCCGATGGCCTGAATGTCCTTGAGCACATAGCGCTTGGCCCCTTCGCCGATGGCCGATATCGACACCACCGAGGTGATGCCGATGACGATCCCGAGCATGGTCAGCAAGGTGCGCATCCGATGGGAGATCAGCGCGACCCAGGCCATGTTGAACGCTTCCTTGAACAACCCGAGGCTGGCCACCAGACGCCGCGCTGCCGTGGATTTGGGCACCGCGTCCTCATTGGTCAGTGCCGTGGTGTCGCGCTCGTTGCGGCGGTCGCTGAGGATTTCGCCGTCGCTGACTTCGATGATGCGCTCGGCGTTGGCCGCGACCTTAGGGTCGTGGGTCACCAGAATCACCGTGTGCCCGGCCGCGTGCAGCTCCAGCAGAATCCGCATCACCTCCTTGCCGCTGGTGGTGTCGAGGGCGCCGGTCGGCTCATCCGCGAGAATCACTTCGCCGCCGTTCATCAGCGCGCGGGCGATACTCACCCGCTGCTGCTGACCGCCCGATAGCTGGCTCGGGCGATGGGTCAGGTGCCCTTCCAGCCCAAGGCGCGCCAACAACTCACGGGCCCGCGCATGCCGTTGTGGCTCCGGCGTGCCGGCGTAGATCGCCGGCATCTCGACGTTGTGCATCGCACTCAGGTGCGGCAAAAGGTGATAGCGCTGGAAGATGAAGCCGAAATAGTCACGACGCAGTTCCGCCAGCGCCTGATTGTCCAGATCACGGGTTTCCCGGCCGTTGATCCTGTAGCTGCCGGCCGTGGCGTAATCGAGGCAGCCGAGGATGTTCATCAAGGTCGATTTGCCGGAGCCCGAAGCGCCGATGATCGCCACCATTTCCCCGGCATGGATCGTCAGGTTGATGTTCTTCAGCGCCAGAAATTCACGGTCGCCCGCAGTGAAACTGCGGCTGATGCCGGTCAGTTGCAACAGAGGTTCGGTCATGCTCATGCCCCTGCCACTTTCGTCACCGGATCACCGATCACCACCCGGTCACCTTCGGCCAGGCCGTCGTTGACCTGCACCTTGACGTTGTTGTTGATCCCGGTCTGCACATTGCGCGACTGCGCCTGGCCCTTGGCGTCCAGCACCCGCACCGGGAAACTGCCATCGTTGTTGCGCGGGCCCAGCGCGGCCACCGGAATCGTCAGCACCGATTTCGCGGTGTCGAGCACCACCCGCACCTGGGCCGTCATGGAAATGCGCAAGCGGTGATCGGGATTGGGCACCTCGAACAGCGCGTTATAGAACACCGCGGTGTTCTGTTTCGGCGTGCCGGCGGGCGGGGTTTCCAGGAAGTTCTGCGGCGCAGGCTCGGTACCGCGCAGCTTGCCGTAATAACGCTTGTCCTCGCCGAGAATGGTGAAGTACACCTCCTGTCCCGGCGCGATGTGAATGACATCGGCCTCCGACACCTGAGCCTTGACGGTCATGGTGTCCAGGTCCGCCAGTTTCAGCAGGATCGGCGCCAGCTGGTTGGCGATCACGGTCTGGCCTTCCTGGGTCACGATGCCCACCACGTCACCATCGATGGGCGCGACGATCCGCGTGTAGGCCAGGTTGACCTTGGCCGTGTCGATCTGGATATGCGCACTCTTGATCTGCGCATCCAGCGACAACAGATTGGCCTGCTGCACTTCGTAGTTCGATTGCGCGGTTTCGAAATCCTGCCGCGAGATCGAGGCGTCCTCCTGCAGATTCTGATAGCGCTCGTAGATCGCCTTGGTCTGCCTGACCTGAGCCTGAGTCGCCCGGCGCTGGGCTTGCAGATTCTCCTCATCGACCTGTGCCTGACGCAGGGTGTTCTGCAGCACCAGAGGGTCGATTTCCGCCAGCCACTGGCCCTTCTTGACCTTGTCGCCGACCTTGACCTTGAGCGACTTCAACTGCCCCGAAACCTGGGCACCGACGTCCACCTGCTTGATGCCCTCCAGCAAACCGGTGGCCAGCACTGCGTTTTCAATGTCACCGCGTTCGACCGTGGCGGTCAGGTATTGCGGTGCCTCGGCGGGCGCCTGCACCGTGTAGAACACCAACCCGGCCACCAGCGTCAACGCGATACCCAGACCGACTTTGCGCAACTTCGACTGTTCCATAAATGACCACAATTCCGTTCAGGGTTGAGCCCGGCCAGCGGCCGGGTTCCAGGATAAAGACTTCAATCAGGACAACACTTGACCCGCCGCCACCGTCAGCCCGTCATGCCACCACGCCGCGAGACTGAAGACGTTGGGCGCCTTGAGAATCGTGAAGTGGTTGCCGGGGCCGTACCACACCGCCAGATCCCGGGCCTCGCGCTGCCAGCCTTCGAGCATCGCCGCCTGTTCGCGCTGATTGCCTGATGCGTCCAGCGTCGGGTCGTCCACCAGCGCCAGACGCACCGGCCCGGTGTAGGCCAGAGCCGGTCGATAGACCGTGCGCAGCGCGGTGGCGAAGGTGCGTACCGGGCCCTGCATCGCGTCGAATGACGCGCGTTCGGACAGCACCCCCGCGTGCACCATCCCGTCATGCAGCAGGCGCATTTGCGTGGTGTCGTCAGCTTCGGCAAAGGCCAGTGCATCGATCCCCAGAGACTTGCCGCTGGACAGCTGCAGCGACTCGATCAGCCGCAACAACGCCGCTGTCGTGGTGTAAGGCTTGCCCACGACACTGTTGCCGCCCGGTGATTCGCTGTCGATCAGGCTCAGAGACGCCACCTCGCGCCCCGCCGCCTGCAACTGCGCCGCCATGGCGTAAGCCACCCAACCACCGAACGAATGCCCGATCAGATGCACCGGTCCTTGCGGATACAACTGCTCAAGTGCCCGCAGGTAGAACGTGGCGGCGCTTTCAACCCGGCTGTGCGGCACCGTCGCGCCGTCGAGGCCTCGCGGTTGCAGCCCGTAAATCGGCCACTCCGGCCCCAGCGCCTCGGTCAGATGGATGAACCCGGTGACACTGTCGCCAGCCCCCGGCACACAGAAAATCGGCGCATGCCCGGCGTGACCGGTCTGGATCGTCAGCATTGGCTGATAGGCTCGGGATTCGATGGCAGTCGAAGCCTGCAATGCCTGGCTGAGCGCCTGACCGAGCACCTGCACATGCGGCGCCTGCATCATGCTCTGGTGATCGCCCGGCACATCGATGCAGCGCAGCAGCGTGGCCGGAATCTCGTCCGACCAGCCCAAAGTCGGGTGACGACGAGACAACTCCGTCGGATGCTCCTGCGCCCGGAACAGGTGCAGCGGCAAGCCCAACGGATTGATTCGGTAGTGCGCCAGCGCATGCCCGTGGGCGACCTCGCGGTCGAGGTAGTGCCAGAGGTCTTGAGGCGCGGCGGCGGCCATGTCCGGGTGCAGCAGTTGTTCTTCCCGGCAACGGCTCAACAGCGGCTGGAAGTCGATCTGTTCCAGCTCGGTCTGCAACAGCGCCAGATGCGCCAGCGCGGTTTGTCCCGCCTCGCCGCGCGTGGCCCAGTACATCGTGCAATGCTGCAGCAACTGGCGCTTGTGCGCGTGCTCGTCGTTCCAGCGCGCCTTGCCCTGATCGGTCAGGCGCGGCACGAAGCTATCGATCAGGCCGACGAAGGACACCGCCTCATCCATGCCCAGCAACTGCATCGCCACTTCATAGGCCAGCACCCCGCCGAACGACCAGCCGGCCAGGCGATAAGGCCCTTGCGGCTGCACCGAACGGATGATTTCCACCATGCGCGCGGCGAGGCATTCCATGGTGCGCAGCGGTGCCTTGCCGAACGGAATGCCCGGCAGGCCGTAGATCGGGAAATCGCCGTCGATGTGCAAACCCAGCGCCGGGAAGTAAGCGTCCAGTCCGCTGAATTCATGGACCAGGAACAACGGCACACCGGTGCCACCGGCACGCACCACGACCAACCCGTCGTCCTGCTGCTCGGTGCCCGTACGCTGGCTGAGCAAGGTGCCGAGCGACTCGATGCTGGCGTGCTGGAACAGCTCGGCCAGCGTCACCTCCAGCCCGTTCTGCTGCATCAGGTTGACCAGACGAATCGCCAGCAGCGAGTGCCCGCCCAGTTCGAAGAAGTTGTCGTGACGACCGACCTGTTCAACCTGCAACACCTCGGCCCACAGCTGCGCCAGGATTTCCTCCAGCGGATTCGCCGGGGCTTCGTAGACGCGGCTGAGCAGTGCGTCCTGCGCCGGGATCGGCAAGGCTTTGCGGTCGACTTTGCCGTTGTTGTTCAGCGGCAAGGCGTCGAGTTGAACCCAGGCTGACGGCACCATGTATTCCGGCAGACGTGCTTGCAGTTGCCCCCGCAAACTGGCGCTGTCGACGCCCTCTTCGGCCGTGAAATACGCCACCAGACGCAGCGGTTCCTGACCGTCTTGACGGGCCAGCACGATGGCTTCCCTGACCCCTTCGCAGTTCAGCAGACGGTTTTCGATTTCCCCCAGTTCGATGCGGAAGCCGCGGATTTTCACCTGATCGTCGTTACGGCCGATGCATTCCAGTTGGCCCGGTGCGAGCCAGCGTGCGAGGTCGCCGGTGCGGTACAGCAATGCGCCCGGTTGCTCGCTGAACGGGTCTTGCAGGAATTTCTCGGCGGTCAGGTCCGGGCGATTGAGGTAACCCAACGCTACGCCCTGACCGCCGATGTACAGCTCACCGGTTACGCCCATCGGCACCGGTTGCTGACGGGCGTCGAGCACATAGACCTGGGTGTTGGAGATCGGGCCGCCGATTGGCACGCTGTCGGCATCTTCCGCCACTTCGCGCACTTCGAAGGTTGTGGCGTAGGTGGTGGTTTCAGTCGGGCCGTAGCAGTGGACGATGCGCAGGTTCGGCGCCTCGGCCAGCAAGCGGCGGAAGGCGGCCGGATCGGCGCGTTCACCGCCGCACAGCACAATGCGCAGGCCCTTGAGGGCTTCGGGGATCAACTGCACGTACTGGTTGAACAGCGCGGTAGTGACAAACAGGATCGTCACGCCGGTGTTGGCCAGTTCACGTCCGAAGGCCTGCGGATCAAGCAAGGTCGCATGGTCGATCACCACCACTCGCCCACCGTTAAGCAGCGGCCCCAAGACGTCCATGGTGCTGGCGTCAAACGCCGGGTTGGAAGCGAATGCCACGCGATCCTGCGGGTTGAAATCGGCATAGCCGTTGTTGATCACCAACCGACCGATGGCCCGATGCGGCACCATCACGCCCTTAGGTGTGCCGGTGGAGCCGGAGGTGTACATGATGTAGGCCAGGGATTCGGAAGACTGCGGCAAATCCGGGTTGTGGACCGGTTGCGCGCCCAGTTCGAGTAGATCCAGATCGACCCGGTGCTCGGTGTAATCAACCGCCTCAGTGCTCAAGGTCAGCAGCGCTTTCGCCCCGCAATTCTCAACCACGAACGCCTGCCGCTCTGTCGGCGCGTTGATATCCAGCGGAACATAAGCCGCCGCGCACTTGCCGATGGCCAGTTGCGCGATCAACAGATCCAGCGAACGCGGCAACAGAATCGCCACATGCTCGCCCGGTTGCACGCCCTGCCCGATCAGATAATGGGCCAGTTGGTTGGCCCGTTGATTCAGTTCGTCATAGGTCAACGTCGCGCGGCCATGCACCGCCGCCAGAAGTTGCGGACGCAGTTTCACTTGCTGTTCGAACAAACCATGAACCGTCGACCCCGACGGGTATTCGCGCTGGGTGGCATTAAACCCGACCAGCAACTCCCGACGCTCATCCGGCGGCAGGATCGACAACTGATCGACGCCCAATTGCGGCGTCTGCTCCAAAGCCTGCAGCAGGCTGCCAACCGCAAGGTGCATGTAGTCACAGATCCGCCCGGCGTCGATCCCGGCCGTGGTCAACGCGGTCAGGCTGAAGTCTTCGCCCAGGTCATCGACGCTCAGGCTCAGGCGGTAGTTGCTGCGCTCTTCGGCATCGAGCAACTGCATGCCCTGCCATGCCGCCAGGACCTCAGCGGACGGCGTGCCCCCGCCACCACTGTGGCGGTAATTGAACAACGCATTGAACAGCGACGCCCCCGGCGCCATGGCGCTGCAACGCTGCACCAGCGCCAGCGGCGCGTGTTCGTGATGCAGCAAACGATTCAAGCGCTGATGGGTCGCCAGCACGGCCTCCCTCACCGAATGCCCGCCCAGATCGATGCGCAGCGGCAAGGTGTTGATGAACACCCCCAGCGCCCGTTCGGCACCTTCACCGCCGTGCAAGCGGCCGAGCAGCACCGTGCCGAACACCACGTTTTCACGCCCCGACAGTTGCCCCAGCACGTTGGCCCAGGCCAGGTGCATCAGGCTCGCGGCGCTGATGCCCAGACGTCTGGCCTTGACCCTGACTCGCTGACTCAACGCGGTGTCCAGCAACCGCTGCGCATGCCCGTTGCCGCTGTCCGCGACAGAGCCCTGGCCATACGGCAGGGTCGGTTCGTCGATATCGCCGAGCATGTCGCGGAAGAACGTTTCATGCTGCTCCTCACTCAACCCCGAGCGCGTGCGGGCGACGTAAGTGCGATACGGCACCGGTTCGGCCAGGTGCCGCACCTGGCCGAGCAGGACTGCCTGCATCTCGTGGCGCAGCACTTCCAGTGCAATGTGATCCATGACCAGGTGATGGAACAGCAACAGCGCCACCACGCGCCGGTTGACCGCATCCCAGCCGTGCACCACGCGCATCAGCGGCGCCTGAGTAACGGCCATGCGGTATTGCCGGGCATCGAAGCGGCTGCGTAACTGGCTCAGCGCATCGACTTCACCAACGTCCAGTTCGACCGTTTCGCACACCAGCGATGCCTGGCGCCAGACCACTTGCACCGGCTCTTGCAGACCGTCCCAGAACAGCGACGTACGCAGGATGTCATGGCGTTCGATCACGGCCTGCAAGGCTTCGGCGAACACTCGCAGACGTGACTCATCGGCAAAGGCGAACTGCGCCTGCAGCACATACGGATCGCCCTGTGGCGCCGACAGGTGATGGAACAGAATGCCGGCCTGCAACGGCGCCAGCGGGTAAATGTCCTGCACGTTGACCGCGCCGCCGGGGATGCTGGCGACGATGCGGTCGATGGCGGGTTGATCCAGCGCAACCAGCGGCAGCATGGCCGGGGTGATGTGTTTGCAGTCCGGCGCAATACGGTTGACCGGGACTTCGGTCTCCGTCTCATCGCCGACTGCGGCGGCCAGTGCGGCGAGCGTCGGCTGATTGAACAGCACGCGCACGTCGGCGGCCAGACCGACATGGCGCATCCGCGCCACCAGGTTGACGGCCATCAGCGAATGCCCGCCCAGTTCGAAGAAGTTGTCGTGGCGACCTACCCGTTCCACGTTGAGCAGTTCGGCCCAGAGTCCGGCGAGGAGGATTTCCACCTCGCCGACCGGGGCTTCGTATTCGCGGGTGATGACTGCACTTTGATCCGGCGCAGGCAAGGCCTTGCGGTCGAGCTTGCCGTTGGGGCTCAGCGGCAGTGCGTCCAGATGCACGAACACTGCGGGCACCATGTAATCCGGCAGGTGTTCCAGCAGATGACTGCGCAGCACATCGATTTCCAGCCGGGTGCCGGTGTAGTAAGCGACCAGACGTTTGTCTCCCGGCACGTCCTCGCGGGCCAGCACCGCCGCTTCCTGCACGCCACCGATGTCGGTCAGGCGGGACTGGATTTCACCGAGTTCGATACGCAGGCCTCGGATCTTCACCTGATCGTCGTTGCGGCCCAGGTATTCGATGTTGCCGTCGGCCAGATAGCGGGCGACGTCGCCGGTGCGGTACATGCGACCGTTGGGCTGGAACGGATCGTTGAGGAAACGCTCGGCGCTCAGCTCTGGGCGATTCAGGTAACCGCGCGCCACTTGCACGCCACCGATGTACAGCTCGCCGACCACGCCTTGCGGGACCGGTTGTTGCTGGGCGTCGAGGATGTACATTCGGGTGTTGGCGATCGGTTTGCCAATTGGCGTATTGTCCGGCGTTTGCTCCAACGGTCCGGCGCAATCCCAGGCCGTAACGTCCACTGCTGCTTCAGTCGGGCCGTACAAGTTATGCAATCCAGTGCCAGGCAATTGCTGCTTGAAGCGCCGCACCAGACCGCCCGGTAACGCTTCACCACTGCACATCACCTGCCGCAAACCGTAGCAACGCGCGGTCTCGCCATGGGCGAGGAACACGTCGAGCATCGACGGCACGAAGTGCAGCGTTGTGATGCGTTCACGCTCGATCACTTCGCTCAGGTACAGCGGATCCTTGTGCCCGCCCGGACGGGCCATGACCAGTCGCGCGCCGGTCATCAGCGGCCAGAAGAACTCCCAGACCGAGACGTCGAAGCTGAACGGTGTTTTCTGAAGCACTGAATCTTCAGCCGTCAGGCGATAAGCGTCCTGCATCCACAGCAAACGGTTGACCACCCCGGAATGCTCGTTGATCACGCCTTTCGGTTGACCGGTAGAGCCGGAGGTGTAGATCACGTAAGCCGTGTGCTGCGGAGTCAGTCCATCGACGGACAAGTTGTCGGCCGACAGCGATTGCCAGGTTTGGTGATCCAGATCGACCACCGGCACCGAAACCTCACCCAACAACCCGCGAGTCGAGCCCTGCACCAGCACCGCGGACGGCGCGCTGTCTTCCAGCATGTACGCCAGACGCTCCAGCGGATACGCCGGATCCAGCGGCACATAACCACCGCCGGCCTTCAGAATGGCCAGCAGCCCGACTACCATTTCCAGCCCCCGCTCGACGCAAATCGCCACTCGCGCATCCGGGCCAACACCCAAACCGCGCAAGTGATGCGCCAAACGGTTGGCCCGAGCGTTCAGCTCGGCATAACTCAGTCGCTGTTCACCGGAAAGCACCGCCACAGCCTGCGGCGTCCGCGCGACCTGCGCCTCGAACAGACCATGAATGCTTTGCTGAAGGTCGTAATCAACGTCAGTGGCATTGAAGCCATGCAGCAAATGCCGACGCTCCTCCTCCGCCAACACATCCACCTGCTCCAGCAGTGCCTGATCGTTGCCGACCATGGCCTGCAACAACTGCTGCAAGTAACCGGCATAACGCTGAACCGTCGATTCATCGAACAGCGCCGTGGCGTATTCCAGCGAACCCCGAATCACGCCTTGGGCCTCGCCCAGCGTCAGCGACAGATCGAACTTGGCGAAGTGGCTCGGCTCGGCCACGCCTTCCAGCGTCAGGTCACCGAGGGCCAGCGTTGCACCGCTGCCGCTGTCCCAGCTCAGCAGCGTCTGGAACAACGGGCTGTGAGACAGGCTGCGCACCGGCCGGGTGATTTCCACTACCTGTTCGAACGGCAGATCCTGATGGGCCTGCGCTTCCAGCGTGCACGCCTTGACCCGCGCCAGCAGCGCCTCGACGCTCAGCGCGCCCGAAGTGTCGATGCGCACGGCCAGCGTGTTGACGAACAGCCCGATCAGCCCTTCGATTTCCGCCCGGTTACGGTTGGCGACCGGCGAGCCGATCACCACGTCCGACTGCCCGGACAAGCGACCGAGCAACATCGCCCACGCGCTCATCACCGCCATGTACGGCGTCACGCCGTGGCGTTGGCACAGCGCCTTGAGGCCTGCGCTCAAACGTTCATCCAGCCTGATGTCGACACTGCTGCCTGCATAATCTTGCTGGGCCGGGCGTGGACGATCGGTCGGCAACATCAACAGTGCCGGCGCACCGGCCAGGGTCTGCTGCCAGTAATCGCTCTGACGCTGCAAGACTTCGCCGCTCAGCCAGCGGCGCTGCCACACGGCGTAGTCGGTGTACTGCAACGCCAGCGGCGGCAGCGGATCGGCCGCGCCATGGCTGAACGCCTGATACAGCGCCATCAATTCGCGGGTCAGCACACCCATCGACCAGCCATCGGAGACGATGTGGTGCAGGGTCAGCAACAGCACATGATGCTCATCGGCGAGTCGCACCAGACGCCCGCGAATCAGCGGATCGTCCTGCAAATCGAACGGCCCCGAGGCTTCGCCCTGAATCAGCGCCTGCAAGGCTTCGTCGGCCTGCGGGTGCTGGCGCAAGTCTTCGACCCGCAACAGCACACCGCTGTCGAGCGGCGCGATCAGCACCTGGGCTTCCTCGTTGAACTGGGCAAAACGGCTGCGCAGGGTTTCGTGACGCTCAACGATTCGCGCCAGTGCCCGTTGCAGGGCCGCTTCATCGAGGCGACCACGCAGGCGCAGGCCGAGCGGAATGTTGTAAGCGGTGTTGGCGCCTTCCAGCTGGGACATGAACCACAAGCGTTGCTGGGCGAACGACAACGGCAACGCGCCCTCGCGTGGCGCCGGCCTGATCGCCGGTTGCGTGCAGCGTCCGGCCTCGGCCAGTACCTCGGCCACAGCGGCGAGTTCGGCGTTGGCGAACAGCTCGGCGAGGGTCAACTCCACCCCCAGCCGCTGACGTACCTGAGACAGCATGCGCATCGCCAGCAACGAGTGGCCGCCCAGTTCGAAAAAGTGATCCTGACGCCCGACCTGCTCGACTTGCAGCACTTCGGCCCAGATCTGCGCCAGGGTGGTTTCCAGTTCACCTTGCGGCGCCTGATAGTCGCGGGTGAACAAGGCGCTGCGATCCGGCACCGGCAGAGCCTTGCGGTCGACCTTGCCGTTGGCGGTCAGCGGCAGCGCGTCGAGTCTGACGAACGCCGCCGGCACCATGTATTCCGGCAACTGGCTCAGTAAGTGCGCCCGCAGGTCCGCCACGGCCAGCGGTTCGACCTGTGGCTGTTCGGTGAAATACGCCACCAGCCGCACCTGGCCGGGTTCGTCCTCACGGGCCACCAGCACTGCTTCCTGAATACCAAGTAGCTGGTTCAGTCGGGTTTCGATTTCGCCGAGTTCGACACGTACGCCACGGATCTTCACCTGATCGTCGTTACGCCCCAGGTACTCGATGGAACCGTCGGCGCGCCAGCGAGCGAGGTCGCCAGTGCGGTACATGCGCCCATGATTGAACGGATCGTTTACGAAACGTTCTTCAGTCAGATCCGCACGATTCAGGTAACCCCGGGCCACACCGGCACCGCCGACATAAAGCTCCCCGGCCACGCCGATCGGCACCGGACGCAGCTGCTCATCGAGCAGGTACACCGCCGCGTTGGCGATCGGTTTGCCGATGTGCAGCGCCTGCCCCGCTTCGACGATGCCCGAGGTGGCAACCACCGTAGCCTCGGTCGGGCCATAGTTGTTGACCACATCGAACGACTGCTGACGGTTGAACTGACGCAAGCGATCGCCGCCGATCAGCAGCGTGCGCATGGTCGGGTGTTCGAGGTTCTGGCTGAAGGCGTATTCGGCCACCGGTGTCGGCAGGAAGCTCACGTCCAGCGGCTGCGCGCACCACCAGTCGAGCAGCGCATCCACGTCTTCGCTGCCATCGCGGGCCGGCGCCAAGTGCAGGGTCGCGCCGGCACACAGGGCCGGCCAGACTTCCCAGGCCATGGCGTCGAAGCCGAAACCGGCAAGGCTCGATGTGTGGCGACCGGCGCACAGATCGAATGCTTTGCAATGCCAGTCGACGAGGTTGCTCAGGGTGTGATGTTCGACCATCACGCCCTTGGGCAAACCGGTGGAGCCCGAGGTGTAGATGACGTAGGCCAGGTGTTCGCTGGTCATGCCCGGCACCTGCGGATTACCGGTCTCGGAGTCCGGCCAGGCCTGCAAATCGAGGTCGATCACCGGGACGTTCAGCGCCGGCAGGCGTTCACGCAGATCACTCAGGCACAGCACCGCCACTGGCGCGCTGTCGCTCAGCAGATAGTGCAAACGCTCCGCCGGGTGCGCCGGATCCACCGGCACATAACCGGCGCCAGCCTTGAGAATGGCCACCAGCCCGACCAGCGTATCCAGCCCGCGCCGGGCAACGATGGCCACGCGATCATCAGGGCGAACGCCCAGTGCGATCAGGTGATGAGCCAAGGTGTTGGCCTGCCGGTTCAGTTCGGCAAAGGTTAACGCCTGCCCCTGGCAGACCGCCGCAACCGCTTCGGGTCGCTCGATCACTTGCGCTTCGAATCGCTGCGCAATGGTCAGCCCCGACACAAACTTCGCGTGCGTGTCGTTGAACGCAACCAGCAACTGCTCGCGTTCGTGAGCCTGAACCATGTCGAGCTGTTCCAGCGCCGCCTGATCGTTGGCAACCATCGCGCGCAGCAACTGCTCGAAGTAGCCGGAGTAACGCTGGATGGTCGACTCATCGAACAACGCCGTGGCGTATTCCAGCACGCCGCGAATGCCCTCCCGGGTTTCGCCGAGGGTCAGCGACAGGTCGAACTTGGCGAAACGGGTCGGGCCGGCCACGCTTTCCAGCGCTAGTTCACCCAGCTCCAGCGCCGGTCCGACGCTGTTCTCCCAGCTCAAGGTGTTCTGGAACAACGGGCTGTGGGACAGGCTGCGCGCCGGCCGGGTGACTTCCACCACTTGTTCGAAGGGCAGGTCTTGATGGGCCTGCGCCTCAAGCGTGCACGCCTTGACCCGCGCCAGCAGCGCCTCGACGCTGAGCTCGCCTGACGTGTCGATCCGCAGCGCCAAGGTGTTGATGAACAACCCGATCAGCCCTTCGATTTCCGCCCGGCCACGGTTGGCAATCGGCGAGCCGATCACCACGTCCGACTGGCCGGACAAGCGACCGAGCAACAGCGCCCAGGCGCTCACCATCGTCATGTACATCGTCACGCCATGGCGCTGGCTCAGCGTCTTGAGCCCGGCGCTCAGTGGCTCGTCCAGCCGGAACTCGACGCTGGCGCCGGTGTAATCCTGTTGCGCCGGACGCGGACGATCGGTCGGCAGCACCAGCAAGGTCGGGGCCCCGGCCAGATTCTGCTGCCAGTAATCGCTCTGCCGTTGCAGCACTTCGCCGCTCAACCAGCGGCGTTGCCAGATCGCGTAATCGGCGTATTGCAGCGCCAGCGGCGGCAGCGGATCGGCCTGGCCATGGCTGAACGCCTGATACAGCGCCATCAGTTCACGGGTCAGCACGCCCATCGACCAGCCATCGGAGATGATGTGGTGCAGGGTCAACAGCAGCACATGGTGATCGTCGGCCAGCCGGACAAGACGCCCGCGAATCAACGGATCGTTCTGCAAATCGAACGGGGTCGAGGCCTGTTCACGGATCAACGCCTGCAAGGCTTCGTCGGCGCGTGGATGCTGACGCAGATCTTCGACCCGCAGCAGTACCGCGTCGTCGAGCGCCGCGATCGTCACCTGCACGTCATCGTTGTGCGGGACAAAACGGCTGCGCAGGGTTTCGTGACGCTCGACGATCCGCGCCAATGCCTGTTGCAACGCCGACTCGTCGAGAGGACCACGCAGGCGCAGGCCCAGCGGAATGTTGTAGGCGGTGTTGACCCCTTCCATCCGCGCCAGAAACCACAGCCGTTGCTGGGCGAACGACAGCGGCAGCGCACCGTCGCGAGGCACTGGGACAATCGCCGGTTGCGAGCTGCGCCCGGCCTGGGCCAGCACCTCGGCGACCGCCGCCAGTTCGGCATTGGCGAACAGCTCACTGAGGGCCAGCTCGACGCCCAGGCGTTGGCGAACCTGGGACACCATGCGCATCGCCAGCAGCGAGTGGCCACCCAGTTCGAAGAAATGGTCCCGGCGCCCGACCCGCTCGACCTGCAGCACTTCGCCCCAGATCTGCGCCAGCGCGGTTTCCAGTTCGCCTTGCGGTGCTTCGTACTCGCGAGTGAACAGCGCCGCGCGATCCGGCGCCGGCAAGGCCTTGCGGTCGACCTTGCCGTTGGCGGTCAGCGGCAACGCATCCAGTCGCACGAACGCCGCCGGCACCATGTACTCGGGCAATTGCGCCAACAGGCACGCGCGCAGCTCAGCCACCGGTTGCGGTTCGACCTGGGCCTGTTCGGTGTAATAGGCAACGAGACGCGGCTGGCCGGGTTCGTCTTCACGGGCCAGCAATACCGCTTCCTGAATACCGGGGAGCTGGTTGAGACGGGTTTCAATCTCGCCCAGCTCGATGCGCACGCCGCGAATCTTCACCTGATCGTCGTTGCGTCCCAGGTATTCGAGAGTGCCGTCGCTTTGCCAACGTGCGAGGTCACCCGTGCGGTACATGCGCCCGCTGTTGAACGGATCGTCGAGAAACCGTTCGGCCGTCAGCTCGGGACGGTTCAGATAACCCCGGGCAACCCCGGCGCCACCGACATACAACTCCCCCGCCACCCCGATGGGCACCGGACATTGCTGTTCATCCAGCAGATACACCGTGGCATTGCTCACTGGCCGACCGATATGCAGCGCCTGTCCGGCGTCGACCTTGCCCGAGGTCGCCACCACCGTGGCTTCGGTCGGGCCGTAGTTGTTGATCACATCGAAATGCTGGTGACGGCTGAACTGCCGCAGGCGATCCCCGCCGATCAGCAGCGTGCGCAAGGTCGGGTGTTCGAGATTCTGACTGAAGGCGTATTCGGCGACCGGGGTCGACAGGAAGCTCACGTCCAGCGGTTGCGCACGCCACCAGTCGAGCAAGGCGTCGATGTCTTCGTTGCCGTCGCGGGTCGGGGCCAGGTGCAGGGTCGCGCCGACGCACAGGGCCGGCCAGACTTCCCAGGCCATGGCATCGAAGCCGAAGCCGGCAAGGCTTGAAGTGTGGCGACCGGCGCACAGGTCGAACGCGCCACAGTGCCAGTCGACAAGGTTGGACAGGGTGCGGTGTTCGACCATCACGCCCTTGGGCAGACCGGTCGAGCCCGAGGTGTAGATCACGTAGGCCAGATGCTCGTTGGTCAGCCCCGGCACCTGTGGGTCGAGGGCCAGGCTCAGTGGCCAGGTGCGGCGGTCGAGGTCAATCACCGGGACGTCCAGCGTCGGCAACCGATCGCGCAGATCGCTCTGGGTCAGCACCACCACCGGGGCGCTGTCGCTGAGCAGGTAGCTCAGGCGTTCGGCCGGATGCGCCGGGTCGACCGGCACGTAACCGGCGCCGGCCTTGAGAATCGCCAGCAGTCCGGCCAGCGTATCCAGCCCTCGGCGGGCGACGATGGCCACGCGATCATCAGGGCGAACGCCCAGGCTGATCAGGTGATGGGCCAGGGCATTGGCGTGCAAGTTCAGTTCGGCGTAGGTGACCTGTTCACCGAGGAACACCGCCGCCACCGCTTCCGGTCGTTCGATGACTTGCGCCTCGAAACGTTGGTGAATCGTCAGCCCTTGCGGATAGTCGGCCTGGGTCGCATTGAAGCCGCGCAGGATCTGCTCGCGCTCCGCGTCCGGCAGGATCGGCACCTGACTGATCGGCGAATCCGGCGCCTGTTCCAGCGCGGACACCAGACCGTTCAGGGCACCGAGCATGTAATCGCACACCCGCTGCGGATCGACCTCAGTGGTGGCGAGCAAGGTCAGGCTGAAGGCGTCGCCCAGGTCATCGATACTCAGGGTCAGCGGATAATTGGTGCGTTCTTCCGAGTGCAGGGTGGTGATGCCTTCCCACGCCGACAGGGTTTGTGCGCTGGCCGACCCGGCGCCATGGCTGTGACGATAATTGAGCAAAGCGCTGAACAGCGGCGTCGGTGCGGCCACGCTGCTGCAACGCTGGGCCAGCGCCAGCGGCGCGTGTTCATGGCGCATCAACGTGGTCAGGCGCGCGTGGGTCGCCTGCACGGTGCTGCGTACGCTCTGGGTGTCGACATCGACCCGCACCGGCAAGGTGTTGATGAAGATGCCCAGCGCCCGGTCAGTCGCTTCGGCACCTTGCAGACGGCCCATCAACACTGTGCCGAACACCACTCGTTGCTTGCCGGCAAGCGTGGCCAGCACCTGCGCCCAGGCCAGGTGGAACAGACTGGCCGCGCTCACACCGAGCTGCCGCGCCTGCCCCCGCAGGCGTTGGCCCAATGCTGACTCCACCGGCACGCTCAACTCGGTGATGCCGTGCCCGTCGCCCTGCACATCCTGCAAACCAAACGGCAAGGTCGGCTCGTCGATATCACCGAGCATGTCGCGGAAGAACGCCTCGTGCTCGGTTTCGCTGACACCCAGCCGCGCCTGCGCCACGTAGTCACGAAACGCGACCGGCCGGCCCAGCAGATCACCCTGCCCCATGAGGAACGCGCGCATCTCATGGCGCACCACATCGAGCGCCGAGTGATCCAGCGCCATGTGATGGAACAGCAGCGTCGCGACGACTCGTTGCCCGGCTTCGTCCCAGGCATGGGCCAGACGCATCATCGGCGCCCGGCCCACGTCCATGCGGAATTCCCGGGCATCGAAACGCTCGTGCAAGTACGCCAGCGCATCGCCTTCGGCATCGATCTCTTCCACCGGCAATTCGGCGTGACGCCAGACTACTTGCTGCGGCGTATCCAGCCCCTCCCAGACCACCGCCGTACGGAGGATGTCGTGGCGATCGATCACGGCCTGCAAAGCCTGAACGAAAGCGTTCAAACGCCCGCGATCGGCAAAGGCGAAATGCGCCTGCATCACGTAAGGATCGCCCTGCGTGGCGCTGACGTGGTGGTAAAGAATGCCTTCCTGCAACGGCGCCAGCGGGTAGATGTCCTGCACATTGGCCGCACCGCCCGGCACGTCGGCAACCAGGCGGTCGATGGTTGTTTGATCGAGTTCGGCCAGGGGCAGCATCGCCGGGGTGATGCGCGTGGTTCCCGGGGCAATGCCATTGGCCGGCACGTCGACCTGACCGCTCTTGGTCGCTGAATATTGCCCGGCCTTGATCAGTTCGATCAGCGCCGGCTTGTGCTCGCGCAACAGCGCCAGCACCGCCGGATCGCTCAGCGCCTGTTTGTTGCCCTGTACGCGCAACTGGTCGTCGGTGACCGCCAACTGGATATCTTTAGCCTTGAGTGTTGCCAACAGTTCGATCACGTTCACAGGACGATCTCCATTCTTTCCGTAATTGCGGCGTAACCGGCCAGGGTCGGTTGTTCGAACAACGCCCTGACTTCGGCTTCCATGCCTTCCTGACGTAACCGGCCGATCAGACTGACCGCCAGCAATGAGTGCCCGCCCAGTTCAAAAAAGTTGTCGTGCCGCCCTACCCGTTCCACGTTGAGCAGTTCGGCCCAGAGGCCTGCGAGGAGAATTTCCACCTCCCCGACCGGGGCTTCGTATTCGCGGGTGATGACCGAGGCCAGATCCGGTGCGGGCAAGGCCTTGCGGTCGAGCTTGCCGTTCGGACTGAGCGGCAAAGCATCGAGGTGCATGAACACCGCCGGCACCATGTAATCCGGCAAATGTTCCAGCAGGTGACCGCGCAGCACGTCGATTTCCAGTCGGGCGCCGGTGTAATAGGCGACCAGGCGTTTGTCTCCCGGCACGTCCTCGCGGGCCAGCACCGCCGCTTCCTGCACGCCACCGATGTCGGTCAGGCGGGACTGGATTTCACCCAGCTCGATACGCAGGCCACGGATCTTCACCTGATCGTCGTTGCGGCCGAGGTATTCGATGTTGCCGTCGGTCAGATAGCGGGCGACGTCGCCGGTGCGGTACATCCGGCCGTTGGGCTGGAACGGATCGTTGAGGAAACGCTCGGCGCTCAGCTCTGGGCGATTCAGATAACCGCGCGCCACTTGCACGCCGCCGATGTACAGCTCGCCGACCACGCCTTGTGGCACCGGTTGCTGCTGGGCATCGAGGATGTACATGCGGGTGTTGGCGATTGGTTTGCCAATCGGCGTGTTGTCCGGGGTGGTGTCGATTGGCCCGGCGCAATCCCAGGCCGTAACGTCCACTGCCGCTTCGGTCGGGCCGTATAGGTTATGCAAACCACTGTTCGGCAATTGCTGCTTGAAGCGCCGCACCAGACTGCCCGGCAACGCTTCACCGCTGCACATCACCTGACGCAAACCGTTGCAACGGCTGGTGTCGCCGTGGGCAAGGAATACGTCGAGCATCGACGGCACGAAGTGCAGCGTGGTGATGCGTTCGCGCTCGATCACTTCACTCAGGTACAGCGGATCCTTGTGCCCGCCCGGACGAGCCATCACCAGTCGGGCGCCAGTCATCAATGGCCAGAAGAATTCCCAGACCGAAACGTCGAAGCTGAACGGCGTCTTTTGCAGCACTGAATCTTCAGCCGTCAGGCGATAAGCGTCCTGCATCCACAGCAAGCGGTTGACCACCCCGCTGTGCTCGTTGATCACGCCTTTCGGTTGACCGGTAGAGCCGGAGGTGTAGATCACGTAGGCCGTGTGTTGCGGAGTCAATCCATCGACCGAAGGGTTATCGGCCGACAACGATTGCCAGGTGTCGTGATCCAGATCGACCACCGGCACCGCGACCTCACCCAACAACCCGCGAGTCGAACCCTGCACCAACACCGCCGACGGTGCGCTGTCCTCCAGCATGTACGCCAGACGCTCCAGCGGATACGCCGGATCCAGCGGCACATAACCACCGCCAGCCTTCAAAATGGCCAGCAACCCGACCACCATCTCCAGCCCGCGCTCGACACAGATCGCCACCCGCGCATCCGGGCCAACACCCAAACCGCGCAAGTGATGCGCCAAACGGTTGGCCCGAGCGTTCAGCTCGGCATAACTCAGTCGCTGTTCGCCTGAGAGCACCGCCACAGCCTGCGGCGACCGCAACACCTGCGCCTCAAACAAACCATGGATGCTTTGCTGAAGGTCATAACCAACATCGGTCGCATTGAAGTCGAACAACAGCCGCCGCCGCTCTGCTCTCTCAAGAATCGGCAAGCGATTCATCGCCTGCGTCGGCGCCTGCTCCAGCGCCTCCACCAACGCCATCAACGCCGTTTGCATGTAACCGCAAATCCGCTGTGCGCCGATGTCCGCCGGCACCATGGCAATCAGCGAGAAACCGTTGCCCAGGTCATCAACGTTCAGGCTCAGCGGGTAGTTGGTGCGCTCTTCACTGCTCAGGGTCTCGATGCCTTGCCAGGCCTGAACCACGCTGTCCGCATGCTCTGCGCCGTGGCTGTGTCGATAGTTGAGCATCGCGCTGAACAACGGCGACGGCGCCGCGATCCCGCTGCAACGCTGGGCCAGTGCCAGCGAAGCGTGTTCGTGCCCCAGCAACGCAGTGAGACGCTGATGCGTCGCCTTGACCGCTTCGCGCACCGGGGTCTCGCCCAAATCGACCCGCAACGGCAAGGTGTTGATGAACATGCCCAGCGCACGGTCGGCGCCCTGGCCGCCCTGCATCCGGCCCATCAGCACCGTGCCGAACACCACGTTGTCCTGCCCAGAGGTCGCTGCCAGTACCTGGGCCCAGGCAAGGTGGAACAGGCTGGCCACGCTGATGCCCATCTGCCGCGCCTGACTGCGCAGGCGCAGGTTCAGGCCGCTGTCGAGTACCTGCTGCACTTCCTCGATGCCGCGTCCGTCGCCGCGCACATCGCGCAGGCTGAACGGCAGGGTCGGCTCGTCGATGTCGCCGAGCATGTCGCGGAAAAACGCTTCATGCTCCTGCTCGGTGACGCCCAGCCGCGCCTGCGCCACGTAATTGCGATACGGCACCGCCGCCGGCAACGGCTCATCGGCACCGCGCAAGTACCCCTGCATTTCGTGGCGCACCACTTCCAGCGCGGTGTGGTCGAGCACGATGTGATGGAACAGCAGCATCGCCACCACCCGGCCACGGGCCGGATCGCGGGCATACACCAGACGCAGCAACGGTGCCTGGGCGATATCGAGGCGGTAATGCCGGGCATCGAACCGGGCATGCAACTGTTCAAGGATGTCGCCGGCCGCAGGATCCAACACGACCTCCTGCACCACCAGTTCAGCCTTACGCCACACGACCTGCACCGGCACGCTCAAACCTTCCCACACCACACCCGTACGCAGCACGTCATGGCGGTCGATGACGTGTTGCAACGCTGCGCTGAAACGCTGCAGACGTTCAAGACTGTCAAACGCCAGCCGCGATTGCAGCAGGTAGGGATCGCCCTCTCCCGCGCTCAAGTGGTGGTAAAGAATGCCTTCCTGCAACGGCGCCAGCGGATAGATATCCTGCACGTTGGCTGCACCGCCCGGCACGCTGGACACGACGCGCTCGATGGCGGCCTGATCCAGCGACACCAGCGTCAGCATGTCCGGGGTAATGCGTGTGCAACCAGCCGCGATGCGATTGGCCGGCACCTCGATTTCCCGCCCGCTGCCCACGGCGGCGGCCAGTGCGGCCAGGGTCGGCTGACTGAATAGCACGCGCACATCGGTGCTCAGGCCGATCTGACGCATGCGTTCAATCAGGCTCACCGCCAGCAGCGAGTGCCCGCCCAGTTCGAAGAAGTGATCGTGACGTCCGACACGCTCGACTTTCAGCACCTCGGCCCACAACCGGGCCAGGGCGATTTCGGTCTCGCCGACGGGAGGCTCGTATTCACGCACCAGCACCGATTCGGCACCGGGGGCCGGCAGCGCCTTGCGATCCACCTTGCCGTTGGGGCTCAGCGGCAGGCTGTCGAGCGCGACGAATGCCGACGGCACCATGTAGTCCGGCAAGCGTGCGAGCAAATGTTCGCGCAACGCCTCGATTCCCGGCTTCCCTACTTCGGCGTGCCAGGTGAAGTACGCCACCAGACGTTCCTCACGCACCAGCACCACAGCTTCGCGCAGCGCCGGATGGCTCAGCAGCTGTGCTTCGATTTCACCCGGCTCCAGACGCAGGCCACGCAGCTTGACCTGGAAGTCGTTGCGCCCGATGAATTCGAGCTGACCATCGGCGCGGTAGCGCACCAGGTCGCCCGTGGCGTACAAACGGTCACCCTCCACGAACGGGCTCGGGATAAACCGTTCGGCCATCAACTGCGGCAGACCCAGATAGCCACGCGCAACCCCGGCACCGCCAATGAACAACTGACCGATGACGCCCATCGGCACCGGCCGTTCGGCAGCGTCGAGTATGTACACGCGGGTGTTGTTGATCGGCCGTCCGATCGGCAACGCGCTGTCCGGCACCGGCATCGACGGTTCCAGCGTCCACACCGTGCTGTCGACCGTGGCTTCGGTCGGGCCGTAAACGTTGTGCAAGCGCACTTGCGGCAAACGCTCGCGCACAAGACGAGCCAGCGCCGGCGTCAGGTCGCCGCCGCCACAGAACACATCGGTGAGACTGCTGCACTGGCTGACATCGTTCTGTTCGAGGAACTGTTGCAACAGCACCGGCACGAACTGGATCACGCTGATCCGTTGTTCGCGAATCACCTGCGCCAGATACGCCGGCTCGCGGTGTCCGTCAGGACGCGCCAGCACCAGCCGCAAACCGGCGCTCAACGGCCAGAACAGCTCCCAGACCGAGGCATCGAAACTGAACGGGGTTTTCTGCAACAGGGCGCCGTCCATCACGGCGGGACACAGTTGCGAACTCCAGTGCAGCAAATTGCCGACGCCGCGATGCTCGACCATCACGCCTTTCGGCGCACCGGTCGAACCGGAGGTGTAGATCACGTAGGCCAGGTTCGAAGCGTTCAGGTTCGGTACTTGCGGGTTGTCCTCCGGATTGAATGTCCAGTGATCCTGGTCCAGATCGATCACCAGTGCAGTGCTCTCGCCCAGCAACTCACGCGTCGCCCCATGAACCAGCACCGCTATCGGCGCGCTGTCCTTGAGCATGTAATCCAGACGTTCCGCCGGATACGCCGGGTCCAGCGGCACATAGGCACCGCCCGCCTTGAGGATGCCGAGCAGACCGACCATCAGCTCCAGCCCGCGCTCGACACAGATCGCCACCCGCGAATCCGGCCCCACGCCCAGTTCGCGCAGGTGATGGGCCAGACGGTTGGCCTGTGCGTTGAGTTCGGCGTAAGTCAGCCGCTGCTCACCGGCCTGCAACGCAACGGCTTGCGGCGTGCGTTGTACCTGTGCCTCGAACAGCCCGTGAACGGTTTGCTCCAGATGGTCTGCGGTGCCGGTGACGTTAAGGTCGTACAGAACCTGCTGACGCTCTGCGCCTTCAAGGATCGGCAAGCGGTTCAGCGGCTGATCCGGTGCCTGCTCCAGAGCATCCGCCAGTGCCTCCAGTGCGGTCTGCATGTAGTCGCAGATCCGCTGCGAACCGATGCTCGCCGGGGTCATGGCAGTGAGCACAAAACCGCTGCCCAGATCATCGACACCCAGGCTCAATGGATAGTTGGTGCGTTCTTCGCTGCTCAGGGTCTCGATGCCTTGCCAGGCCTGACGCACGCTGTGCTGTTGCGCCTCGTCGGCGCTGTGCCGGTAGTTGAGCATCGAACTGAACAGCGGCGACGGCGCAGCCACACCACTGCAACGCTGGGCCAGCGCCAGTGAAGCGTGTTCATGACCGAGCAAAACACTCAGACGCGCATGCGTCGCCCGAGCCCCTTCACGCACCGAGGTTTCACCGAGATCGACCCGCAGCGGCAAGGTGTTGATGAACATCCCCAACGCCCGGTCGGCACCCTCGCCGCCCTGCATCCGGCCCATCAGCACCGTACCGAACACCACCCGCTCCTGCCCGGACGTCGCCGCCAGCACCTGCGCCCACGCGAGGTGGAACAGGCTGGCCACGCTGATGCCCAGTTGTCGCGCGAGGCTGCGCAGACGCTGACCGGTCACTTGGGTCAGGGCCTGTCGCGTTTCCTCGATATCGCTACCGTCACCTTGCACATCCTGCAAACCGAACGCCAGGGTCGGCTCGTCGATGTCGCCGAGCATGTCGCGGAAGAACGCTTCGTGCTCCTGCTCGCTGACACCCAGCCGCGCCTGCGCCACGTAGTTGCGGTAAGGCACGGCGGCACCCAGCGAAGCTTCATGCCCTTGCAGGCAGGCGAGCATTTCGTGCTGCACCACGTCCAGCGCGGTGTGATCGAGCACCACATGGTGGAACAGCAACATCGCAACCACCCGATCGTGAGCCGGATCACGGGCATACACCAGACGCAGCAACGGCGCCTGACTGATGTCGAGGCGGTAGTGACGGGCATCGAAACGCTCGTGCAACTGCTCGAGGACGTCGCCATCCGCCGGATCGAGCACGATCTCCTGCACCGGCAGCTCGACCTGACGCCAGACCACTTGCATCGGCTCGGCCAGTTCCTGCCAGATAACCGCCGTGCGCAGGATGTCGTGACGGGAAATGACCTGGCGCAGCGCTGCCGCGAACGCTTCCACACGCTCGACGCTATCGAAGGCCAGCCGCGATTGCAGCAGGTACGGATCGCCCTGCTCCGCGCTCAAGTGGTGGTAAAGAATGCCTTCCTGCAACGGCGCCAGCGGATAAATGTCCTGCACGTTGGCGGCGCCGCCGGGCACCGTGGCAACGATCCGGTCGATGCTCGGCTGATCCAGTTCGGTCAGGCTCAGCAGGTCCGGGGTGATATGGGCGCAATCAGCAGGAATGCGGTTGGCCGGCACTTCGATTTCGCGACCGCTGCCCACCGCCGCGGCCAGTGCAGCCAGTGTTGGCTGGCTGAACAGCACGCGCACGTCGGTGTTCAGGCCGATCTGGCGCAAGCGTTCGATCAGGCTCACGGCCAGCAGCGAATGGCCGCCCAGTTCGAAGAAGTTGTCGTGGCGACCAACTTTTTCCAGCTTCAGGACATCGGCCCAGATCTGCGCCAGCGCAGCTTCCACCGGGCTTTGCGGTGCTTCGTATTCGCGGCTGAGCCATGCGTTCTGATCCGGTTCCGGCAAGGCCTTGCGGTCGAGTTTGCCGTTGGCGGTCAGCGGCAAGGCGTCGAGTCGCACGTAAGCCGCCGGGATCAGGGCTTGCGGCAGAAGCGTTTGCAGATGATTGCGCAGGGCTTCGATATCGGCAGGCGCACGCTCGGTGAACCACACCAGCAACTGCCCGTCGCGTACCAGCGCCACTGCGTCCTGCACCGCCGGATGACTGGCCAGCGCCGCTTCGATTTCTCCCAGTTCAACCCGCACGCCACGCAGTTTCACCTGATCGTCGTTGCGGCCCAGATATTCGATGTTGCCGTCTGCCAACCAGCGTGCGAGGTCGCCGGTGCGGTACATCCGCGCCTGCGGCTGGTCGCTGAACGGGTCGGTGAGAAAGCGTTCGGCGGTCAGATCGGGACGGTTCAGATAACCCCGGGCCACGCCAGCGCCGGCGACGTACAACTCGCCCGTCACACCCACGGGCACAGGACGCTGCTGGTCATCGAGCAGATAGATTCGGGCGTTGGCCATCGGCCGGCCAATGTGCAGCGGCTGACCGACTTCGACCGGGCCGGACGTCGCGACCACTGTGGCTTCGGTCGGGCCATAGTTGTTGATCACCGCGAAAGTCTGTTCGCGTTTGAATTGGCGCAGCTTGTCACCACCGATCAGCAAGGTGCGCAGAGTCGGATGTTGCAATTCGCGGCTGAACGCATATTCGGCCACTGGAGTCGGCAGAAAACTGACTTGCAACGGCTGCGCCTGCCACCAGTCGAGCAGTTCGTCGAGATGCTCGTTGCTCACCGATTCCGGCGGCAGGTGCAACGTCGCGCCGACGCACAGCGCCGGCCAGACTTCCCAGGCCATCGCATCAAAACCGAAACCGGCCACGCTGGCGGTGTGGCTGCCAGCGCGCAGGTCGAAGGCTTCAGCGTGCCAGTGCACGAGGTTTTCCAAAGTCGCATGCTCGACCATCACGCCTTTCGGCTCGCCGGTGGAGCCCGAGGTGTAGATCACATACGCCAGGTGCGCCGGGGTCAGGTAAGGCAGTTTCGGGTTGCTGTCGGGCAAGTGTTGCCAGGCGTCACTGTCCAGATCGATCACCGGCATCATGCCCAGCAGATCCCGGGTCGAGGCCTGTGCGAGTACGGCCACCGGATCGCTGTCCTGCAACAGGTAGGCGATGCGCTCCGCCGGATGCGCCGGGTCCACCGGCACATAACCAGCGCCGGCCTTGAGAATCGCCAGCAACCCGACCAGCATCTGCGGGCCACGACGCACGCAGAGCGCGACGCGGTCGTCCGGTTGCACGCCGAGGCCGATCAGGTGATGGGCCAGTCGGTTGGCAAGCTGATTGAGCTGCCCGTAGGTCAGCTGTTGCGCACCTTGAATCACCGCGAGGGCATTCGGGTTGCGCTCGGCCTGAACCTCGACCAGTGCGTGAATCGTCGCGCCACGGGGATAGGCCGTGACCGGTGGATTGAAGCCGTCGACCAGACGCTCCAGCTCCGCAGTCGAAAGGATCGGTAAACGGTTCAGTGGTTTTTGCGGTGTTTGCTCCAGCGCCTGCACCAGTTGCTCCAGAGCTGTGTGCATGTAACTGCAAATCCGTTGCGCGCCGATCTGGCTGACCGCCAGAACCGACAAGGCAAAGCCTTCGCCCAAATCGTCCACGCTCAGGGTCAGCGGGTAGTTGGTGCGCTCTTCACCGCCGAGTTTCTGCACGCCCTCCCAGATGCCCTGCCCGTTCTGCGACGACTGCGCAGGAGCGCTGTGACGGTAGTTGAACAAGGCACTGAACAGCGGCGACGACGCGGCGACACCACTGCAACGCTGGGCCAGTGCCAGCGAAGCATGTTCATGCCCGAGCAACGCGGTCAGCCGTGCGTGGGTCGCCTTGACTCCTTCCCGCGCGCGGGCGCCAATATCGATGCGCAGCGGCAAGGTGTTGATGAACACCCCCAGCGCCCGGTCGGCACCATCGCCCCCTTGCATCCGCCCCATCATCACGGTGCCGAACACTACATCGCGACGGTTCGACAGCACGCCCAGCACTTGCGCCCAGGCCAGGTGCACCAGGCTGGCCGCGCTCACGCCCAGTTGCCGCGCCTGTTCACGCAAGCGCCCATTGAGCTCCGCGGCCACCGGTTGCAGCGCTTCCTCGACGCCGTGACCGTCGCCCTGCACGTCCCGCAGACCGAGTGGCAGGGTCGGCTCGTCGATGTCGCCGAGCATTTCGCGGAAGAACGCTTCGTGTTCCTGCTCGCTGAGCCCCAGGCGTGCCTGGGCCACGTAGTTTCGATAAGGGATCGGCACGGAAAGGTTTTCGACCTCACCGAACATCACACCGCGCATTTCCTCGACGATCACTTCCAGCGCGGTGTGATCGAGGATCAGGTGATGGGACAGCAGGATCGCCACCACGCGCTGCTGCTTCGGATCTTCGGCATACACCATGCGCAGCAGCGGCGCCTGGCTGATGTCGAGGCGGTAGTGACGGGCATCGAAACGCTCGTGCAACTGCTCGAGGATGTCGCCCTGCGCCGGGTCCAGCGTTACGTGCTGCACCACCAGTTCGGCATGACGCCACACCACTTGATGAGGGTTCGCCAGACCTTCGTGGACAACGCTGGTGCGCAGGATGTCGTGGCGTGCGACGACCTGCTGCAAGGTGTCAGTGAAGGTGCGCAAGCGCTCGACGCTGTCGAAGGCCAGCCGCGATTGCAGCAGGTACGGGTCGCCCTGCTCCGCGCTCAAGTGGTGATAAAGGATGCCTTCCTGCAACGGCGCCAGCGGATAGATTTCCTGCACGTTGGCAGCGCCGCCCGGCACGGTGGCGACGATCCGGTCGATGCTGGCCTGATCCAGCTCGGTCAGACTCAGCAGGTCCGGGGTGATGTGGGTGCAATCAGCAGGAATGCGGTTGGCGGGCACTTCGATTTCGCGACCGCTGCCCACCGCTGCTGCCAATGCGGCCAGGGTTGGTTGACTGAAGAGCACACGCACGTCGGTGCTCAGGCCGATCCGGCGCAGGCGCTCGATCAGGCTCACCGCCAGCAGCGAATGGCCGCCCAGTTCGAAGAAGTTGTCGTGGCGACCGACCTTTTCCAGCTTCAGGACATCGGCCCAGATCTGCGCTAGCGCGGTTTCCACCGGGCCTTGCGGGGCTTCGTATTCGCGGCTGAGCCAGGCGCTCGGGTCCGGCAGCGGCAAGGCTTTGCGGTCGACCTTGCCGTTGTTGTTCAGCGGCAAGGCGTTGAGCTGCACCCAGGCCGAGGGCACCATGTATTCCGGCAGGCGCGCTTGCAATTGTTCGCGCAGGCTGGCGCTGTCCACGCCCTCTTCGGCGGTGAAATACGCCACGAGGCGCAACGGTTCCTGGCCGTCCTGACGGGCCAGTACGATGGCTTCCTTGACCCCTTCGCAGTTCAGCAGACGATTTTCGATTTCGCCGAGTTCGATGCGGAAGCCGCGGATTTTCACCTGATCGTCGTTACGGCCGATGCATTCCAGTTGGCCCGGTGCGAGCCAGCGCGCGAGGTCGCCGGTGCGGTACAGCAGCGCTCCCGGCTGATCGCCGAACGGGTCTTGCAGGAATTTCTCGGCGGTCAGCTCCGGGCGATTCAAATAGCCCAGCGCCACGCCTTGCCCGCCGATGTACAGCTCGCCGGTCACGCCCATCGGTACGGGTTGCTGACGGGCGTCGAGCACGTAGACCTGGGTGTTGGAGATCGGGCCGCCGATTGGCACGCTGTCGGCGGTTTCTGCCACTTCGCGCACTTCGAAGGTTGTGGCGTAGGTGGTGGTTTCGGTCGGGCCGTAGCAGTGGACGATGCGCAGGTCCGGCGCCTCGGCGAGCAAGCGGCGGAAGGCGGCCGGATCGGCACGCTCACCGCCGCACAGCACGATGCGCAAGCCCTTCAGCGCCTCGGGAATCAGTTGCACGTACTGGTTGAACAGCGCGGTGGTGACGAACAGGATCGTGACGCCCGAAGCCGCCAACGCCTGTCCGAATGCGTGCGGATGAAGCAAAGTCGCATGGTCGATGACCACCACTCGCCCGCCGTTCAGCAGCGGCCCCCAGACGTCCATCGTGCTGGCATCGAACGCCGGGTTGGAGGCAAAAGCCACGCGATCCTGCGCATTGAAATCGGCGTAACCGTTGCTGATCACCAGTCGACCAATCGCCCGGTGCGGCACCATCACACCCTTCGGCCTGCCGGTGGAACCGGAG
The DNA here is from genome assembly GCF_058796615.1 of Pseudomonas sp. GW823-FHT04A03. NCBI lineage: Bacteria > Pseudomonadati > Pseudomonadota > Gammaproteobacteria > Pseudomonadales > Pseudomonadaceae > Pseudomonas > Pseudomonas sp. GW823-FHT04A03. Next base: position 328,848 of record NZ_JBXAIV010000006.1, on the reverse strand, counting down.
GTGTACATGATGTAGGCCACGGATTCGGAAGACTGCGGCAAGTCCGGGTTACGCGTCGGTTGCGCGTCAAGATGAAGCGTCTCCAGATCAATCCGGCGCACCGCGTAATCAACCGTTTCAGTGCTCAAGGTCAACAGCGCTTTCGCCGAGCTGTCCTCAACCATGAACGCCTGTCGCTCGGCCGGCGCGTTGATATCCAGCGGCACATAAGCCGCCGCGCACTTGCCGATGGCCAGTTGCGCGACCAGCAGATCCAGCGAACGCGGCAGCAGAATCGCCACATGATCACCCGGTTGCACGCACTGCCCGATCAGAAAGTGGGCCAGTCGGTTGGCCCGTTGATTCAGCTCGTCATAGGTCAACGCCACGTTGCCATGCACCGCCGCCACCGCTTGCGGATGCAGTTTCACTTGTTGTTCAAACAGACCATGAACCGTCGAACCCGACGGATAATCCCGCTGGGTAGCATTGAACCCGACCAGCAACTCCCGACGCTCATCCGGCGGCAAAATCGACAACTGATCCACACCCAGTTGCGGCGTCTGCTCCAGCGCCTGCACCAGACTGTCGAAGGCAATATTGATGTACTCGCAAATTCGCGCGCCATCGATGCCCGGCACCGCTTGCACACTCAGACGCAAACCTTCGCCAAGGTCATCGACGCTGACTACCAGCGGATAGTTGCTGCGCTCGCGGGATCTGAGCAATTCAATGCCGTCCAGAGTCAAGCCGGCAGCCTGCGGTGCGCTGTGGCGATAGTTGAGCAACGTGCCGAACAGCGGCAGCGAACCGGAAACCCCGCTGCATCGTTGGGCCAGCGCCAGTGACGCTTGCTCATGCGCGAGCAATTGCGCCAGCCGTTCATGGGTGGCGAGCACGCTGTCGCGCACCGCCGTGGCGGTCACGCTGACCCGCAGCGGCAAGGTGTTGATGAACAGGCCCAACGCCCGGTCAGCGCCCTCGCCGCCCTGCATCCGGCCCAGCAGCACCGTGCCGAACACCACCTCGTCCCGGCCGCTGATCTGCGCCAGCACCTGAGCCCAGGCCTGGTGCGCCAGACTTGCCACGCTGATGCCGAGCCGCCGCGCCTGTTCGCGCAGACGCAAGGCCAGTGCGGTGTCCAGGGTGAGTTGGCTATCGACCACCGCGCTGCCGTCGCCGTGCACGTCCTGCACGCCGAACGCCAGAGTCGGCTCGTCGATGTCGCCGAGCATGTCGCGGAAAAATCCTTCGTGTGCTTCGACATCCGCGCCAAGCCGAGCCTGTGCGACGTAGTTGCGATACTGCACCGGGGTCGCCAGTTCGGCGGCGTGGCCGTGCAGCACGCTGTTCATCTCGCTGACCAACACTTCCAGCGCGGTGTGATCAAGCATCAGGTGGTGCATCAGCAGGATGCCGACCCAGCGTTGTTGCTGCGGATCCTCGGTGTAGGCAAAGCGCATCATCGGTGCGCGGCCCAGATTCAGACGGTAGTGACGCGGGTCGAAACGCGCCTGCATCTGTTGCAGCACGTCGCCTTCCAGTGCCTGGTGATCTACTCGTTCAAGCGCCAGCGGCGCCGCACGCCAGACCACTTGCACCGGTTCTTCGAGGCCTTCCCAGACCACGCTGGAACGCAGGATGTCGTGGCGCGCGATCACCACGTTGACGGCGCGCACAAAGGCCTTGATCGACTTGATCCCGTCAAACACGAATTGCGCCTGCAACACGTAAGGATCGCCCGCCGTTGCCGCCATGTGGTGATACAGAATCCCCGCCTGCAACGGCGCCAGCGGATAGATGTCCTGCACATTGGCGACGCCACCGGGGACGCTTTCCACCACCCGATCGATGCCGGCCTGATCCAGTGAGGCCAGGGGCAGCATGTCTGGTGTGATCTGTTGGCAGTCAGGACTGATGCGATTGACCGGCACTTGAACGCCGGACGACGCGCCCAGGCTTGCCGCCAGTTCTGCCACGGTTGGCCGGCCGAACAGGACCCGCACATCGCAGCTCAATTCCTGCTGGCGCATGCGCTCGACCAGTTTCACCGCTAGCAAGGAGTGACCGCCCAGTTCGAAGAAATTGTCATGGCGCCCGACCTGCTCGACGTTCAGCAGTGTCTGCCAGATCCCGGCAATGCGACATTCCACATCACCGACCGGCGCCTCATACCCGCGCAGCAAATGGCCGCTTTGATCCGGTGCCGGCAAGGCCTTGCGATCGAGCTTGCCGTTGGGGCTCAGGGGCATGGCGTCGAGATGGACGAACGCCGTTGGCACCATGTAATCCGGCAACTGCTCCAGCAGATGGCTGCGCAGTTCGCCGATCTCCAGCGGTTCACCGGTGTAGTACGCCACCAGCCGAGGATCGCCGGCCACGTCTTCGCGCACCAGCACTTCGGCCGTGAGCACGGTGTCGAGTTGAATCAGCCGCGCCTGGATTTCCCCGAGTTCGATACGCAAGCCGCGAATCTTTACCTGATCGTCATTGCGACCGAGGTATTCAAGGTTGCCGTCGGCCCGGTAGCGGCAAAGGTCACCCGTGCCGTACAGCCGCGCGTTCGGCTGATCGCTGAACGGATCGTCGAGGAAGCGTTCGGCGGTGAGCGACGCAAGGTTCAAATAACCCCGCGCCACTTGCACCCCGCCGATGTACAGCTCACCGGCCACGCCCAGCGGCAGTGGTTGCAGTTGTTCATCGAGAATATACAAACGGGTGTTGCTGACTGGCCGGCCGATGGGCAACAGCGCCTCTGGCACCGGCATCGATGGCTCCAGCGTCCACACCGTGCAGTCGACGGTGGTTTCGGTCGGGCCGTAGACGTTGTGCAAGCGAACCTGCGGCAGACGCTCGCGCACCTGGCGGGCCAGCTCTGGCGTCAACTCGCCGCCACCACAAAAAACATCCGTGAGGCTGATGCATTGGCTGACGTCTTCCACGTCGAGGAACTGTTGCAGCAACGCCGGGACGAACTGGATCACGCTGATGCGCTGCTCGCGCACCACTTGCGTCAGATACGCCGGTTCGAAGTGCGCATCGGGGCGCGCCAGCACCAGACGCAGGCCGGCCGTCAGCGGCCAGAACAGCTCCCAGACCGAGGCGTCGAAACTGTAAGGGGTTTTCTGCAACAGGGCGCCGTCCGCCACGGGCGGGCAAACCTGCGAGCTCCAATGAAGCAGATTACTCAGACCCCGGTGCTCGACCATCACCCCTTTCGGCGTGCCGGTGGAGCCGGAGGTGTAGATCACGTAGGCCAGGTTCGAAGCGTTCAGGCCCGGCACCTGAGGATTGTGCTCGGGATAGCCCTGCCAATGGTCCTGATCGAAATCGAGCAGCGGCACGCCGCTCGCTTCGAACATCGCCCGGGTCGCGGCGTGCGCCAGCAGCGCCATCGGCGCGCTGTCCTTGAGCATGTAGTTCAGGCGTTCCGCCGGGTAGGCGGGATCCAGCGGCACATAAGCGCCGCCGGCCTTGAGAATGCCCAGCAGGCCGATCACCAGTTCAGGTCCACGCTCGACGCAGATCGCCACCGGCGTATCCGGCCCGACACCCAACTCGCGCAATCGGTGAGCCAGGCGATTGGCCCGCACATTGAGTTCAACATACGTCAGTGACTGCGCGCCGGACTGCAACGCGATGGCCTGCGGCGTGCGCTCGACCTGAGCCTCGAACAGACGGTGAATGGTCTGCTCCAGATCGAGATCGACGCGGCTGTCATTGAAGCCCACCAGCAATTGCTGACGCTCGTGCGCCGGCAAAATCGGCAACTGGTTGATCAGCGTCGCGGGCGACTGCTTCAAGGCATCGAGCAAGGCGCTGAGCGCAGTTTCCACGTAACCGCAAACCCGTTCGGCACCGATGCCGCTCGGGGCAATGGCGGACAACCGGAAACCACTGCCCAGATCATCGACGCTCAGGGTCAGTGGATAGTTGGTTGGTTCCTTGCCACTCAAGACCTGGACGCCGGGGGCCAGTTCGATCACCTCGGCAACGTCACCGACAGCACTGTGACGGTAATTGAGCATGGCGCTGAACAACGGCGTCTGCGCACTCAACGCGCTGCAACGCTGGGCCAGCGCCAGCGACGCCTGTTCATGGGCGAGCAAGGCGCTCAGCCGACGGTGCGTGGCGAGCACGCCGTCGTAGACGCTTTGCGCACCGACATCGACCCGCAACGGCAAGGTGTTGATGAACATGCCCAGCGCCTGCTCGCCGCCGTCGCCCGCCTCCATCCGCCCCAGCAACACCGTGCCGAACACCACCGAGGTGCGCCCGGACAACTGGCCCAACACCCGCGCCAGCGCCAGGTGCATCAGGCTCGCCACGCTAACGCCGAGTTGCCGCGCTTGCGTGCGCAGTCGCAGGTTCAGTACGTCGCTGAGCGTCAGCTGCGCGTCTTCGAAGTCCTGTCCGCCGCCCTGAACATCCTGCAAGCCCCACGGCAACGTCGGCTCGTCGATATCGCCGAGCATCTCGCGGAAGAACGCTTCGTGGGCCTCTTCATCGAGCGCCATACGCGCCCGCGCCAGGTGATTGCGAAACGGCACCGCCGGCGCCACCAGCTCGGTCTGCCCTTGCAGCCAGGCCTGGATTTCCCGGCGCACCACGTCCAGCGCCACGTGGTCGATGATCATGTGATGGAACAGCAGCAGCGCGACGATCCGTCCCTGCGCCGGATCCCGTGCGTACACCAGACGCAGCAGCGGCGCCTGTTGCAGATCGAGGCGCAAATGACGGGCATCAAAGCGCGCCTGCAACTGACTGAACACATCCGTGGAGGTGTCGAGCTGCACCTCTTCGCAGACCAGTGGCGCCTGGCGCCAGACCACTTGCACCGGCTCGTCCAGGCGCTCCCAGACAAACGAGGTACGCAGAATGTCGTGACGGTCGATCACCCATTGCAACGCCTGGGCAAACGCGTCGAGGCGCTGGTGATTGTCGAAGGTGAATTGCGCCTGTTGCACATACAGATCGCCTTCGCCGGCCGCGAGGTGCAGATACAGCATGCCTTCCTGCAGCGGCGCCAGCGGATAAATGTCCTGCACATTCGCCACGCCACCCGGCACGGTGGCGACAATGCGGTCGATGGCCGGCTGATCCAGTTGCACCAGCGGCAGCATGTCCGGGGTGATGCGCAGCGCCGGGCTCGACCAGTCGCCGCCGTGGCTCGCCACCATCTCCAGCAACTGCGCCTTGTGCTTGGCGAGGCTGTCCCACAACGCGTCGTCCAGCGCGTCGTCGTTGCCCAGAATGACCAGGTCTTCATCGTCCTGTTGAAGGCGGATCGCATGGGTGGAAATAACAGCCATCAGCTCGCGAAATTGCATGGGGGTAACCTGCTGTAAATTCGGGAAAAAGGAGCGCGCAGCGGCGAGTCCGTGCGGCCGCGCGCAGCCTGGAAAAGCTAAAACATCGGGGCTTGGGTGTCTGACATGGGAAGCGGGGACAAGCCCCGTGACCGACCAGTCATGGCGTTGATTCACGGGAACCGCGAATCAACGCCGATGTCGCCTCAGAGCCGACGTTTGCGGTTGAGCGTCGGTATGGTGGTTTGCGGGACTTCTACCTGTTTGGCCTGGTCCGAAGTCTGAGCCGCCAGCGCGGCCAGGGTCGGCTGGCTGAACAGCGTCCGCGCATCGACGTGCAGCCCGGCCTGACGCATGCGCGCCACCAGACTGACCGCCAGCAACGAATGCCCGCCGAGCTCAAAGAAGTGGTCGTTGCGCCCGACCTGCTCCAGTTGCAGCACTTCGGCCCAGATCTGCGCCAGCCGGATTTCGACTTCGCCCTCGGGCGCCTCGTAGCGGCGACTGAGCACCGCCTCTGCCCCCGGTGCCGGCAAGGCCTTGCGATCGACCTTGTCGTTGGGGGTCAGGGGCAATGCGTCGAGTTTCACGTAAGCGCCCGGCGCCATGTACTCCGGCAAACGCTCAAGCACATGGGCACGCAAGGTTTCGATGGGAGGCGCGTCGAAGCCTTCGCGCACGGTGAAATACGCCACCAGTCGCTCGTCCCGGACCAGCACCACCGCTTCACGCACGGCCGGATGCTCGATCAACCGCGCTTCGATTTCGCCCGGTTCCAGACGCAGGCCCCGCAGCTTGATCTGGAAGTCGTTGCGGCCGAGGAATTCGAGGTTGCCGTCCGCGCGGTAGCGCACCAGATCGCCAGTGCGGTACAGGCGATCACCGACCACGAACGGGCTGTCGATGAAGCGCTCGGCCTGCATGTCCGACAACCCCAGATAACCCCGTGCGACCCCGACCCCGCCGATGTGCAAATGTCCGCTGACACCGAATGGCACCGGTTGATCGTGGGCGTCCAGCACATAGAGCCGGGTGTTGCTCAGGGCCTTGCCGATCGGCACCACGGTTTCCGGCACCGGTTGATCCGGTTCCAGTGTCCAGCCGGTGCTGTCGACCGTGGTTTCGGTCGGGCCGTAGACGTTGTGCAGACGCACCCACGGCAGGCGCTCGCGCACGCGCCGGGCCAGTGCGGCGGTCAGTTCACCGCCACCGTTGAGCACGTCGGTCAAGCTGGTGCACTGGCTGACATCGTCCTGTTCGATGAACTGTTGCAGCAGCGCCGGCACGAACTTGACCACGGTGATCTGCCGTTCGCGAATCACCCGGGTCACATAGGCCGAATCGCGGTTGCCGTCGGGACGCGCCAGCACCAGCCGCAGGCCGGAACACAGCGGCCAGAAAATCTCCCACACCGAACTATCGAAGCTGAACGGCGCCTTCTGCAACAGCGCGCCGTGCTCCGTCGGCGGGCTGATCTGCGAGCCCCAGTGGACCATGTTGCAGGCGCTTCGATGCTCGATCATCACGCCCTTCGGCGTGCCGGTGGAGCCCGAGGTGTAGATCATGTAAGCCAGGTTCGCAGCGCTCAGACCCGGTATTTTCAGGTTGTCGGCGGAAGCGCCCTGCCAGATGCAACGGTCGAAGTCGATGACCGGCACACCCGGCTCGCCCAACAAATTGCGGGTGGCCTCGTGCACCAGCACCGCCACCGGGGCGCTGTCCTGCAACATGTAATGCAGGCGATCCAGCGGATAGTCGGGATCCAGCGGCACGTACGCGCCGCCGGCCTTGAGAATACCGAGCAGGCCGACCACCAGATCCAGGCTGCGCTCGACGCAGATCGCCACCCGCGAATCGGGCTGCACACCGTGCTCGCGTAGATGATGCGCCAAGCGGTTGGCCTGCTCGTTCAGTTGGCGATAGGTCAGTTGTTGATCCCCGGCCTGCAAAGCGATGGCGTCGGGTCTGCGCTGCGCTTGCTGTTCGAACAACACCTGAAGCGGCTGATCGAGCGGGCAATCGACTTCGCTGGCATTGAATTCGACCAGCAGTTGCTCAAGCTCCGCCGCCGGCAGGATCGGCAAGCAATTCAGCGGCTGTTGCGGGGTTTGCTCAAGGGCATCGACCAGTGCCTGCAACGCGGTTTGCACGTAGTCACCGATGCGATGCGCACCGATGCTCATCAGGGTCCGCGTGGTGATCTGCAAGGCGCTGCCCAGATCATCGACGCTCAGGGTCATCGGGTAGTTGGTGCGCTCTTCGTTCTCCAGGGTCTGGATGCCTTGCCAGGCTTGGTCCGACGACGATTCCTGGGCCTCAAGGTCGGTGTGCCGATAGTTGAGCAACGCACTGAACAGCGGCGCCGGCGACGCGACACCGCTGCAACGCTGGGCCAGCGCCAGTGACACATGTTCGTGCCCGAGCAAGTCGGTCAGTCTGGCGTGGGTGAGCAGCACCGCATCGCGCACGCCACGGTCCATGTCCACCCGCAATGGCAAGGTGTTAATGAACACTCCGAGCGCCCGGTCCGCGCCCTCGCCGCCCTGCATCCGGCCCATAAAAACGCTGCCGAACACCACGCGTTCCTGCCCCGACGTCGCCGCCAGCACCTGCGCCCAGGCCAGGTGAATCAGGCTGGCCACGCTGACGCCCGCCTGCCGCGCCTGAAGGCGCAAGCGCCGGTCCAGTTCAGGCGCAAGCGTGCGCACGGCTTCGTCGATACCGCGCCCGTCGCCCTGCACGTCCTGCAAACCGAATGGCAAGGTCGGCTCGTCGATGTCGGCGAGCATCTCGCGGAAGAACGCTTCATGTTCCTGCTCGCTGACACCGAGCCGGGTCTGGGCTACGTAGTTGCGATACGGCACCGCTGGCGGCAGCGGTTCATCGAGCCCCAGCAGGTTGGCGCGCATTTCATGGCGCAGGACTTCCAGCGCGATGTGATCCAGCGCCAGGTGATGGAACAACAGAATCGCCACGATCCGCCCGTGAGCCGGATCGCGCGCATACATCAGCCGGATCAGCGGCGCCTGACTGACGTCGATGTGATAGCGACGAGCATCGAAGCGCGCGTGCAGTTGCGCGAGGACATCGCCCTCGGCCGGATCGAGGGTGATTTCCTGCACCGGCAGTTCGGCTTCGCGCCAGACCACCTGAACCGGAGTGGTCAAACCTTCCCAGACCACCGCAGTGCGCAGGATGTCGTGGCGCGCCATGACCTGACGCAGCGCCGCCGCATAGGCCTCGACCCGCTCGACGCTGTCGAACGCCAGCTGTGATTGCAGCAGGTACGGATCGCCCTGCGCGGCGGTGATGTGGTGATAAAGGATGCCTTCCTGCAACGGCGCCAGCGGATAAATGTCCTGCACGTTGGCCGCCCCGCCCGGCACCGTGGCGATGATCCGGTCGAGGGTGGCCTGATCCAGTTCTACCAACGGCAACAGGTCCGGAGTGATCTGCGTGCAACCTTGCGGAATGCGGTTGGCCGGCACTTCGACCTCGCGGCCAGTGCCCACCGACGCGGCCAGTGCCGCCAATGTCGGCTGGCCGAACAGCACGCGCACATCGCTGCTCATCCCTAGCTGACGCATGCGTTCGATCAGGTTGACCGCCAGCAACGAGTGCCCACCGAGTTCGAAGAAGTGATCGTGACGCCCGACCTTTTCGACCTGCAGTACCTCGGCCCAGATCTGTGCCAGGAGGATTTCGACGTCGCCTTGCGGGGCTTCATACTCGCGGCGGATCAACGCCTCCGGCCCCGGCGCCGGCAACGCCTGGCGATCCAGTTTGCCGTTGGCCGTCAGCGGCAACGCCGTCAAACGCACATAGGCCGATGGCAGCATCGCGCTGGGCAGTCGGGTCTTGAGGTGAGCATGCAGCTGCGTGATATCCAGCGGCTGGCGTTCGGTGAACCAGGCCAGCAATTGCCCGTCGCGCACCTGCACCACCGCATCGCGCACGAATTCATGGCTACTCAACGCGGCTTCGATTTCGCCGGGCTCGATGCGCACGCCACGGATTTTCACCTGATCGTCGTTGCGACCCAGGTACTCAAGGGTGCCATCCGGGCGCCAGCGTGCGAGGTCGCCGGTGCGGTACATCCGCGCGTTGGGCTGGCGGCTGAATGGATCGTCGAGGAAACGTTCGGCGGTCAGCTCAGGGCGATTGAAGTAACCCCGCGCCACGCCGGCGCCACCGACATATAGCTCACCGGACACGCCAATCGGCACCTGACGCTGTCGGTCATCCAGCAGATAGGCCGTGGCATTGCTCACGGGTTTGCCGATGTGCAGCGTCCGGCCCGGTTCGATTCGGCCCGAGGTGGCGACTACCGTCGCTTCGGTCGGGCCGTAGTTGTTGATCACCGCGAACGTCTGCTCGCGATTGAATTGGCGCAGGCGATCACCGCCGATCAGCAGTGTGCGCAGGGTCGGGTGTTCGAGGTGGCGGCTGAAGGCGTACTCGGCAATCGGGGTCGGCAGGAAACTCACGTCCAGCGGTTGCGCACGCCACCAGTCGAGCAGCGCGTCGATGTCTTCGCCGCCGTCACGGGATGGCGCCAGGTGCAGGGTCGCGCCGGCACACAACGCGGGCCAGACTTCCCAGGCCATGGCGTCGAAGCCGAAGCCGGCGAGGCTTGAAGTGTGGCGACCGACACACAGATCGAAGGCCGTGCAATGCCAGTCGACCAGATTCGATAGCGTGTGATGTTCGACCATCACGCCTTTGGGCTGGCCGGTGGAGCCGGAGGTGTAGATCACGTAGGCCAGGTGCGCGGTGGTCAGTCCCGAGGTGTCGGGGTTGAGATCGTTGATCGGCCAGCCGCGCGAATCGATTTCGATCAGCGGCACGTCCAGCACCGGCAAGCGCTCGCGAAGAGCGCGCTGGGTCAGGACCACGACCGGAGCGCTGTCGCTCAACAAATAGCTCAACCGTTCCGCAGGGTGAGCCGGATCGACCGGCACATAACCGGCGCCGGACTTGAGGATCGCCAGCAGCGCGACCAGTGTGTCCAGCCCTCGGCGGGCGACGAGTGCCACGCGGTCATCGGGTCGCACGCCGAGCCCGATCAAATGATGGGCCATGGCGTTGGCCTGTCGGTTCAGCTCGGCATAGGTCAGCCGCAAGCCCTGGAACTCTGCTGCCACCGCATCCGGTCGCGCCGCCGCTTGCGCTTCGATGCGCTGGTGGATGCTCAGGTCTTTGGGGGATTCAACGCGCGTGTCATTCCACTGCTGCAACAGCGCCGTTTCGGCCGGCAGACTCAGACTGAAATCGCCCACCGTCAGCGCGGGTTCTTCAAGCCCCTGCTCCAGCACCCACAGCAAGCGCCCGCTCAGCGCCGCGATTTCATCGGCGTCAAAGTAGGCCTCGTTGTACACCATGTACAGACTGTCCTCGTCGTCGCCGCGGCTGCTCAGCAGGTGCACGGACAGCGGCGTGCCCTCTTCGTGGTTCGACACTTTGACCACCCGCCCCTGCGCATCGCCGTAGCGGTACTCATGCGCGTCGCGCTCATAGGACACAGTCACTTCGAACAGCTGCGAGCGATCCTCGCGCAGCAGACCGAGTGCGCGGTTCATCTCGCTGAGGGGGAAACGCTGATGGCGGAAATCCTGTTTCAGCTCATCGCCAATCGCCTTGACCAGCGCCTTGAACGACAACTCACGAACGAACCCCATGCGCACCGCGCTGACCTGGGTGAACAACCCCAGGGTTGATTTGAACCGGGCACCGGAACGGTTGAGCAGCGGCACACCCACTACCCATTCGTCACGCTGGGCGCTGCGGCTGAAGTACACATGAATCGCGGCCAGCAACACATGAAACGCCGACGCGCCGTACTCCCGGGCCACCTGCTTCATGCGTTCATGCAGGCGTGCGGGAAACACCTGCGAGAAAATCCGCGTCGGTGCCGCAGCGCCGGCAAAGCGTTCCTGATAGCGCGGCAACAACAGCGGCTCGGGACGGTGCTGGTATTTGTCCAGCCAGTACGCCCGGTCACGGGCATAACGGGCGGACTGAAAATACTGCGCATCGTCACGGATGAAATCGACATAGGACGGCGCCGAATCGGGTGGCTGCTGCCCGAGCGCCAGCGCGTTGTAGATCTCGTCGAGGGATTTGAGCATCTCGCCGAAACCCCAGCCATCGACGATCAGGTGATGGGCCTGGAGTGACAGCCAATGGCAGTCGTCATCGAGCCTGAGCAGACGAAACCGGAACAACGGCCCGCCGGCGAGTGTGAACCGCTGCTCGATGCATTCCTGAGTCAGTTGGCGCGCGGCGGAATAAGGGTCGGGATGGTTGCGAAAGTCGTGCACCGGCATCGGCACCGGCATCGATTGCACGAAACGCTGCAACGGCAGCCCATGCTCGCCGGCCCCCGGCAGCAGGCTGGTGCGCATGGCGTCATGCCGGGCCACGAGCCCTTCAAGCGCTGCCTGCATCAGCGCCGGATCCAGCGGCCCGGTCAGTTCGACATAACCACCGATGTTGTACATCGGCGAGTTCCCCTGACGCAGTTGATCGAGCCAGATGTCGCGCTGGGCGGCAGTCAGCGGGAAAGCCTCGGAAATCGCGGACAGACCGTCCGCCGCGTCGGCAGCAAATTGGTTCATAAGATCCATCTCACGTGATTTGGCGCGTATTCAAGCATCGGCCCTGAAACCCGCGTGACACGTGAAACCCGGACAACCCTGTCCACTTCGTACCGTCCTGCGAGCCAACAGGGCCGGATAAGTCAGCGATCCCCCTAAAAGTTCGGAAAGAAATGGCTGAAAATCCTGTAGGACAATCGCCACTCGCTGCTACCGACTAGCGCCTCGCAATTGTGGGACGCGGCGGCTCAAGCCCCGGATTTCGGGGTTCGCACTAGACCGTACAGTCATGGACTACGAGAGCTTGCACATTGATCTGACAGAAACGTGACGCCATTTTTTCGGAAATGGTGGCACTTTGTGTCCCTGTTTTCCCCTACAGACGTAGGACAAATGCATAGGCTTAAATCCCGCTCCAGATCGATTTCAAGGAGAAAAGACTGGGTGGGCGTTTCACGGGTGCATGCACGGCAGACGATTCGGCAATGGCTCTAAATCAAGGATGACAAGGATATGAATCTGACCGGCAGTCTTCGCAACATGGAAAATCCGCACTTCTACTGGCAACTGGGTGAACTGATCGCCAGCACCGGCAACGAGCGTTTTGCCACGAACATGTTCCAGTTGGTCGACAACCTCGTGCCGGTCAATCGCGTCCATCTCAGTGAGTGGACCCTGGACGAACGCGAATCCAGCGTGGTCGAGATCAAGGCCTTGGGCAGTGCCGGTTTGCCGGACACTTTCCCGCCCCCGGATCCGTTGCAGCACCCGGACGACCACCCGCTGCTGCAACAGATGATCGAGATGAACGACTCGTTACTGATTCAATTGAAAGCCTCGCTCCAGCATCGACACCCGCACCACAGCGTCCACCAATGCAATCTGGTGTCCCGCACGTCCAACCGCCGTTGCGTCATTTCGTTCTACCGTCCCCACACGCATCGGGTGTTTTCCCTGCCGGAACTGTCGTTCCTCAAGCGCCTGTCCGACACCCTGCTGCCCTTGATCGAGCGCCACGCGCACATCAGTCGACAAGCCATCGCCCGCCAACCCCGCGCGCCACAAGCCGATCAACCCCAGACGCCGTTGCAACAGGTGTTCGACGAACGCCTGGCGTTGGGCGACATCACCCTGTCGGTGCGCGAGAAAGAAGTCTGCCTGGGTCTGCTGACTGGCGGCACCGTGCCGCAAATGGCAGAAAAGCTGCGGGTCAAGAACAGCTCGATCGAGACCTACCTCAAGCGCGCGGCCGCCAAGCTTGGGGTCAGCGGGCGACACGGTCTGGCGAAATGGATGGCCGGGGCCTGATCCGGCGTTTTTCTCATCACGGGCGCCCGGCGTCCGCTCTCATTCGTGAACGAGGCTGTTTGATGTCCAGGTTGCCGATTTCCCTGCTGTCCGCCACGCTGCTGCTGGGCGGTTGCTCGTTGATTCCCGATTACCAGCGACCGGCATCGCCGAGCGCGGCGCAGTATCCGCAAGGTCCGGCGTATGCCGCGCAATCTCCGGTCACACTCCGGGTCGAGGACTGGCGCGCGCTGTTCAATGACCCGGCGTTGCAGCAATTGATCGAAAGCGCTTTGGTCAACAATCGCGATCTGCGGGTGGCCGCGCTGAATGTCGAGGCGTTTCAGGCGCAATACCGGATCCAGCGCGCCGATCTGCTGCCGGCGGTGTCGGCCAACGCCAACGAACTGCGTCAGCGGGTGCCCTCCAGCGTGACCCGCACCAAGGCGGCGATCACCTCGACGTACTCGGTGAACCTGGGCATCAGCGCCTATGAACTGGACTTCTTCGGCCGGGTGCGCAGCCTCAGCGAGCAGGCGCTGCTGACCTGGCTGTCCACCGAAGAGGCCCGGCGCAGTGCGCAATTGAGTCTGGTGGCCAACGTCGCCAACGCCTACCTGACGTGGCGCGCCGATCAGGAGTTGCTGGCGCTGGCCCGGGAGACGCTGGCCGCCGACGAACGAAGCCTGCACCTGACCACCCGCAACCGCGAGGCTGGCAAGTCCTCGGCGCTGGATCAGATTCAGGCGCAGACCAGTGTCGACAGCACCCGCGCGAGCCTGGCCCGTTATCAGCGTCAGGTCGCCCAGGACTTGAACAGCCTGACGCTACTGGTGGGCGCGCCGGTGCCCGAGCACCTGCCGGCGCGTCCGCTGGACAGTGATCTGGTGGCCACCGTGCCGGCCGGATTGCCGTCGGATCTGCTGCAACGCCGGCCGGACATTCTCCAGGCCGAATACAAACTGCGCGCCGCCAATGCCAACATCGGCGCCGCGCGGGCGGCGTTTTTCCCGAGTGTCAGCCTGACCGCCAATGCCGGGACGTCCAGCCGCGATCTGTCCGGGCTGTTCAAGGGCGGCTCCGGTGCCTGGACGTTCCAGCCGCAGATCAACCTGCCGATCTTCAACGCCGGCAGTCTGCGCGCGAGCCTGGATTACGCGAAACTGCAAAAAGACATCACCGTCGCCGAGTACGAAAAGACCATTCAGACGGCATTCCAGGAAGTGTCCGACGGCCTCGCGGCGCGCCAGACCTACGAACAGCAACTCCAGGCCCAACGCGATCTGGTGCAGGCGACCCAGGATTACTACGACATGGCGCAGCACCGCTATCGAAGCGGCGTCGACAGCAGCCTGACGTTCCTCGATGCCCAGCGTTCGCTGTTCAGTTCCCAGCAAGGACTGATTACCGACCGGTTGGCGCAACTGGTGGCGCAAGTGAACCTGTACACCGCGCTGGGCGGTGGCTGGAGCCCGGTCGAGCCGCTTCCGCCAGCACCTTGAGTCATTTTTTCTTACACCTTTTGTCGCCAGATCCCACATTGCCCGGCGATCGAAAACCGGCGCAGCGGATCATTTTGGTATCATGCGCCGCTTTTACGGTTAACCCGCCCGCCTGTCCTGCCGACTGGCGGGCTCCAAAGGGCGGTATGAAATGACGGCTTTGTTGACTCGCCGCAAGGTGCTTGCGGGAATGGGCGTACTCGGTCTCGGCCTGCTCGCCGGCTGCGACACCCGCGGCGAACTGTCGTACAAGTACGGCAAGGATCTGAGCGACAAGATCCTCGGACGCACCTTCAAGCTCAAGGACACCGAAGGCAACACCGTGTCGCTGTCGAGCTTTCGCGGCTTGATGCCGATGATCTTCTTCGGCTTCACCCAGTGCCCGGCGATCTGCCCGACGACGCTGGCCCGCGCAGCAAAAATCAAGAAGCTGATGGGCAAGGACGGCGACATCCTGCAAGTGGTGTTCATCACCCTCGACCCGGAACGCGACACCCCGGAAATCCTCGACGCCTACGTCAAGACCTTCGATCCAAGCTTCGTCGCCCTGTACGGCACCCTCGAAGAAACCAAGGCCACCGCCAAGGAATTCGACGTGTTCTACGAAAAAGTCCCGGCCGGCGACACCTATACCCTCTCCCACACCGCCACCAGCTATGTCTACGACACCCGGGGCAACTTGCGTGTGGGCCTGTCTCAATCGCTTTCTGCACAAGAGTGCACGGAAGATTTGCTTACCGTCATGGAGGTCTGCTGATGAACCCTTTTCTGAACAACATCAAACGTGCCGCACTGGGCCTGTCCCTGCTGGGCCTGGCTTTCCAGGTATCGGCGCAGACAAAGGTCGACGACGCCTGGGTGCGCGCGACCGTGCCAAACCAGTCGGCCAGCGGCGCGTTCATGACCGTCACCGCCGACAGCGACAGCAAGCTGCTCAGCGTTGCCTCGCCAGCGGCCAAGGACGTGCAGATTCATGAGATGACCATGAAGAACGACGTGATGAGCATGGGCCCGGTCAACTCGGTCGACCTGCCGGCCGGCAAGGCTGTGAAGTTCGATCCGAACGGCTACCACGTGATGCTGATGGGCCTGAAGGGTCAACTGAAGGAAGGCGACAACGTGCCGCTGACCCTGACCGTGGAAAACGCCAAGGGCGAGAAACAAGCCATTGAAGTGCAGGCGCCAGTGCGTTCGCTGACCAACATGGAAGGCCACGATCACAGCAAGATGCATTGATCACTGACTGACAGATCGACGGTTTCAAAAAACAAAAGGGGCGGCATGATCGATGATCATGCCGCCCCTTTTGCATCTGGATATCAGACCAGTTTCAATTCGACCTCGATATTGTTGCGCGTGGCCTTGGAGTAAGGGCATACCTGATGCGCCGCATCCACCAGCTGCTGCGCCGCGCCGCGCTCCATGCCCGGCAGAGTTACATTTAGTCGCGCCTGCAGGAGATACCCTCCCGAATTAGTGCCCAGATCCACTTCGGCATCCACCGCCAGGTCCGCTGGCAGGCTGATTTTCTGCTGCCCCGCCACCGCTTTCATCGCGCCGATGAAACACGCCGACCAGCCTGCGGCGAACAGTTGCTCCGGATTGGTCCCGCCGCCACTGGAACCGGGCGAAGACAGTTTTACATCGAGGATCCCGTCGGAACTGCGCGATGCGCCGTCACGTCCGCCGGTGGTGTGGGTTTTCGCGGTGTAGAGGACTTTTTCGATCTGACTCATGGCGATCTCCTGAATGAAAAACAGCAGATTGTTCACTCGGCGCCTCCCGTCGCAGCCTTGAAGTGCGCCACCCGTTTCACACAGCTTTCTCACTATAGACGCGGGTTTGTCGCTCACCCGGCCGACGGACGTGCGGACAACCGCCCGTCGTATGGGCAACACCGAGCGGGTTGACAGAACCAAAGTGCAAGAGGATTATTATTGCATCGCATACGATCTAACCGCATACGATCACAACCAATCACAACACCTTGAGGATTCCCCATGAGCAAAATCGAAAAAGTCCTGGCCACCGGCAAAACCCACACCACCGCCAGCAGCGCCGGTCTCACCTCCCGTGGTCACAACGGCAATCTGGACATTCAGCTCTCGACGCCCGGCAATGCCAAACCGGCCCACGTATTTGCCAACGTCCTGCCCCACCCGACTGCCGAGCAATTGTTCGCCGGCGCCTGGTCGTCCTGCTACACCGCCGCCGTCGGCCTGGTGGCCAATGACCTGGGCGTGGTGCTGCCAGCCGACATGTCGGTGGACATCGAAGTGGACCTGGGCCAGACCGGCCCCGCCTACTTCCTGCAAGCCCGCCTGACCCTGCGCGTCCCGGGCATCGCTGAGGACATCGCGAAAAACCTGGCCCACACCGCTGACCAGATCTGCCCGTACTCCAAGGCAACTCGCGGCAACATCGAGGTGGCACTGAACGTCATCACTGAATAATTTCTTCGCGCCAATTAAATCGCATGCGATGTAGGCGCATAAGAAACAACTAACCGGTTCGCGCTGTCCATGGCGAACCGGTAACTTCAGGCAACATGATCAACCCTCCCGATAGAATCGCATCCGACGTATAGTTCGCCCCATACGTTTCACCGGTCACCCGACCCACGAGGATGAACATGAATTCCACCGTCAACACCGCACCAACCGATCTGAAACTCAGCGATTTCCTGTGCTTTGCCGTCTATTCGACCAACCTGGCGTTCGGCAAGGCCTACAAACCGATCCTCGAACGGCTCGGTCTGACATACACCCAATACATCACCATCGTTTCCCTCTGGGAGCAGGACAACCAGACCGTCGGCGGCCTCGGCGAGAAGCTGTTCCTGGAGTCGAACACCCTGACTCCGATCCTGAAAAAACTTCAGGCCATGGGTTATGTGCAACGCCAGCGTGACCCGGCGGACGAACGTCAGGTGCGGATCAGCCTGACCCAGAGCGGCCGTGACCTGCGCAACGTGTCTTCGGGCACGAGCCTGTTCGAGGCGACGGGGTTGACCACGGAAGAATTCACGCAGATGCAGAAATCGATCGTCACGTTGCGCAACAACCTGATCCGGTCGATGAACGCCGAGGATTGATCGGCTCCTACCCTTTATGGAAAGCGTGCTTTACATCGCCGATGGCTTCAGCAACTATATGTAAAGGGTCTTTTACATAGGAAGTGAAGCATGAACCGATTCAACCGAGAGATGACCGCCGCAATGGTTCTGTACGCGGTCGTGCTGCTGGCATCGCAATTCGCGCTGATTTACCTGGCGGATGCCAACGCTTACCTGCGCGGCGTCATCGTGCTGATGCCGATGATTCCGGTCGGCTTGTTCTGCTGGACGGTCATACGCGACATGCGACGGCTCGACGAAATGTATCTGCGTATCCAGTTCGAAGCCCTCGGCTTTGCATTCGCCGCGTCGGCCCTGCTGACCTTCACTTACGGTTTTCTGGAAACGGTGGGCGCCCCGCACATCCCGTGGCTCTGGGTCTGGCCGGTGATGGGCGCGATGTGGATGATCGGCCTGCGCATCGCGCGGCGCCGCTACCAATGAAGAACCGCCTCAAGGAACTGCGCGCCGAGCGCAAATGGTCGCAGGTGGATCTGGCCGAACGCCTGAACGTTTCGCGCCAGACCATCAATGCAATTGAAAACGAACGCTACGATCCGAGCCTGCCTCTGGCGTTTCAGATTGCCCGGGCGTTCGAGATGCCGATTGAGAGCATCTTTGATGACTCGGTGAATTGATACGAAAAGTCCGCCCGTCAGCGCGTGCTGCCGGGCGGACTTTTCATAAATGACGAGTGTTTAACTCCCCGCCCCGCCATGGGCCTCTTCAAAGAAATAATCCTTCCAGCTGTCCGCCTTGTTTTTCAGCACACCCAGCTCCTGCAATTTCTCTGCATAGATAAAGGTGCGCTGCGGCACCACGGTGAAATCGATTTCCGGGTCAGTGACGATTTTCTCCACCAGCGCCAGCGGCAGTTTCGACTGCTCGACACGGATATAGGCCTGAGCCGCCGCAGGCTTGTCGGCCTTGATGATCTTCTCGGCCTCGGCCAGGGCATCGTAGAACGCCTTGTAGGTTTTCGGGTTCTCGTCGTGAAATTTTTCCGTGGTGTAGAGCACGTTGAACGTGGCCTGGCCGCCGAGCACGTCGTAGGAACTGAGCACTTTATGCACGTTGGGATTCTGCAGCGCCTGGTACTGGAACGGCGGGCTGGAGAAATGTGCGTTGATTTCCGAGCCGCCGGCGATCAATGCGGCCGTGGCATCGGGGTGCGGCAGGCTGACGGAGATGTCGTCGAATTTCTTGTATTGGTCATTGCCGAACTCCTTGGCCGTTTCGATCTGCAGCGTGCGTGACTGGAAACCCACACCCGCCGCCGGAACGGCGATGCGATCCTTGTCGCTGAAGTCCTTGAGGGTTTTGACGTTCGGGTTGTTTGTCAGCAGGTAGTTGGGCATCGAGCCCAGCGAAGCGATGGCCTTGACGTTCTGCTTGCCCTTGGTGCGATCCCACACGGTGAGCATCGGCGGCACGCCGGCCGAGACCACGTCCAGCGATCCGGTGAGCAGCGCTTCGTTCATGGCGGTGGCGCCGGAAATGCTGTTCCAGTCGACCTTGATGTCCAGCCCCTGGGCCTTGCCGTGCTTCTCGATCAAGTGCTGATCGCGCACCACATCCAGAATCAGATAACCGATACCGAATTGCTGGGCGATGCTGATCTTGCCTTCGGCTTGAGCGGTGTTGGCGAGCAGCGCACCCGCCAGCGAAGCCGCCAGCAGCGTCAGTGCAGAACGTTTGAACGGTAGGGCCATGACAACCTCGCAGTGATTTACCGGGAAATCTGTGAGGCCGGACTCTATCGCTATAAAAAAACGAAATTTAAATACCGTTATCGCATATTGATATCACCTGAACGTCAGCCTTGCAGAAACGCCTGCAAGTCCGCGCCCAAGCCATCGAACACTGCTGAAACCCGCTGCACCCGGCGCATGTCCTGATGCATGGCGATCCACACATCCACCGTGAAATCCACGTCTCCCGGCAGAACTCGCACCAGTCCATGGCGCTGTGCCAGTTGCCGGGAACTCACGCCGATCCCCAATCCGGCTCGCAACGCCGCCCATTGCGCCAGATGATCATCGGTGCGGATCGCCGTGTGCTCGGCGGAACAATCGAAGCCGCGCTCGCGGAGAAACTCGATCTCGCCCACATGACGATCCGGGCCGATCAGCGAAAAACGGCGCAAGTCCTCAGGCGTTTCAGGCACGCCCTGCTCCGCCAGCAATTCGGGCGTGGCGTACAGGCCGACGTGCAGGTCGCCGACCTTGCGCGCCACCACCGAAGCTTCGGTCGGGCGGCGGATGCGCACGGCGACGTCGGCCTCTTGCCGTGAGAGGGTTTGCAGACGATTCGACACGTTCAGTTCCAGCGCCAATTGCGGGTGTTGCTGACGCAGGCGACGCAACATCGGCGGCAGGATCTCGACGCCCAACAGTTTGCCGGCCGTCAGGCGCACGGTGCCGCCGGGTTGCGCCACGTCGGCGGAAGCGGCGCGGTTGAAGGCGTTGGCGGCCAGGGCCATGGCTTCGACGTGGCCGATCAATTCCCTGGCGGTCTCGGTCGGCAGCAGCCCCGAGGGCGAGCGGATGAACAGGCTGACGCCAACACTTTGCTCCAGCGCCTCGATCCGCCGCCGTGCCGTGGCCTGGGCGATTCCCAGCAAACGCGCGGCGCCCGACAGACTGCCGGTGCGCAGTACCGCGAGAAAGGCGCGCTGGGTTTCCCATTGAAGTTGTGGAGCGTTCATACATTTCCTGTGAGCGGTTGGGCAGTTTTGGCCGATGTTCATTCACCGGGGTCTGCGGCATGCTGCGCGAGCATACCGCACGGGCCTTGCGCCCGGCATCGAACCCGCAGTTGAAGGAGCCTTGCCCATGACACTCACCGGCCAATGTCGCTGCAGTGCCGTCCGCTATCAGTTGAACACCGACACGCTACCGGCGATCTACGCCTGCCATTGCACGGATTGCCAGACCTGGAGTGGCAGCGCCTTTGCCCTGCACGCCCTGCTGCCCGCCGACGCCCTGACGCTGACCGGACCGCTGACGACTTATGCCTACGATCTCAATGGCCAGCACGCCGAACATCAGGTGTGCAGCGTCTGCCACACGCGTCTGTGCAACACCACGACAGCCGCGCCGGGGATGAAAGTGCTGCGCGCCGGCACGCTCGATCAAAGTCGCTCACTGCAACCGATGGCGCACATCTGGGTCAGTCACAAACAACCCTGGCTGACGCTGCCCGAGGGGCTGCCGACCTGGCCGCAGAGCCCGACCCCACAGGCCTTCGGCGAAGCCCTCATGGCGTACGCTGGTTGAACCGGGCTCTGAGCCCGTCAGCGTTCGACGACAAGCGTTTCGCGGTGTCCACGAACGGGGTGACGATCAGACTGTACAGCGTCAGATAACGCGTGCGGTCCTGCTCGCCCGTGCCGAAGCGCAACACTTCGGGCCTTGAAGTAGTGACGTACAGCGTGCCGAACAGCCAGTCCCACAGTGACAGATTGATCGCGAAGTTCTTGTTGAAATGTCGTGGGGCGTCGCTGTGGTGAATCTGGTGCTGGGCCGGGCTGTTGAGCACATGTTCGACCGCCGGCCCGAAGGACAGCCAGACATGGCTGTGCCGCAGATTGGAACCCAGGCTGTTGATGATCAGCACCAGCCAGGTCACGCCGAACAGCGTATAGCGGCTGACCTCGCCGCCGCAGGCGTACCAGACCACCCCGGCAAACGCGCCGAGGCCGGCGGTGATGACGATTCGTTCAACGATCGATTCGACGATGTGAATCCGGCTGGCCGTGGCCGGCACCAGCACCGGCGCCGAATGGTGAACCTTGTGAAACTCCCACAGATAGCGGGAATGGAACGCGCGGTGAATCCAGTAATGCAGAAAATCCCTGAACAGGAACACGCCCAGTCCGTAGAACAACGCGATCATCGGGTGATCAGGCACTTGCTCGCGCGCGCCCCACAGTTGAGTGAAAAACTGCGCGTAGTCGCCTGAACGTAGAATGTGCGGATCGACGAGGCCGACCACGGGCAGCACTAGCGTCACCCGAAGAATCGCCTTGATGAAGTAATAACGGTAATCCAGCCAGGCCGAACGATGCCCGTGGACGCGACCGCCGCCGACAAATTGCCAGAAGGATCGGGCCTGCGTCAGGTGCCGGGATTTTCGGTAGCGATAAAGGCCGTAAGCCACGCCGTAGGACGTGAGCAGAAACACCACGCCAAGACGGCCGTTCAAATCGAACAGGCCAAGGAACTGCTCGGTGACCGGATCGATCACCCAGCGACTGAGCTGCGCATGAAGTTGCGTGAGTAAATCCACGACTGCCGACTCCATCAGAGGTCGCGCATTGTAAATCGGACTGGTTCGCAAATGCAGCACCAACGGATCAAAGGCCGGTTAAACAGCCTGAAACAATAAAACCACCACATCGCTCAGGCCGAAAAACCGCCAGGACCGTCGCCGATCAAGGCCCCTGCTCGTTCGGGCCGCTCACGGCGACTTCCGTGACCGGATCAGCCATCCGTTTAAAAGGGCGATCAGACAGCCCACCCTTGGTATCATCGCCCACACTTTTATGACGGTTTGATGGCTGAAAGGTCTTTTTTGTGAGCGCTCTTTTTCAACGGTTACGGCATCTGGATGCCCGCCTTCTCTCTCTGGTTTTCCTGGTACTGATCGTACCGGTGTGCCTGCGCGCGGCACTCGGCTGGTCGAGCCTGTTCGGCTATCTGTCGGATATGGCCATCGGCATTCTTTTGGTGGTTTTGTTGCATCGCCGCCCCTGGTGGCTGGCGCTGCCGGTGCTGCTGTTCTGGGGACTGCTGGCGGTGGCGACCGCTGAACTGGTCAGCGCGGTCGGCCGCCTGCCGACCGTGGCGGACCTGCATTACCTGATCGACCCGCAGTTCGTGGAAAACTCCACCGGCGGTGGCTTCGCCCATCCCGGCGTGGCGGTTGCGCTGCTGGTGGCTCTTGCCTTTTGGTTGCTGAGTCATTGGGCTCGACGCGCAACAACTGTCCCCGCTCTGCCTCGCGCAACCTGGGCGACGCCGGTGCTGCTGTTCTCCGCGTACTGGGGCGCGCAACACCTGGATCCGAGCGACGCCGACCCATGGCGCCTGTACAACCTGCCGCACCAGTTGCTGGCCGCGCAGGTCGCCGACGTGCAGATGCAGGCTGAAGAATGGCTGGACGGCGACACTCAGGTCGCTCCCCCGCCCATGGCCGGGCTCACCGATGTCGATCTCAACGGTCACCCGTTGCTGGCGGCCAAGGGCCAGGCGCGCAATGTGCTGATCGTTGCCCTCGAAGGCATTCCCGGCGCCTACATCGGCGCCAATCGCCAAGCCATCAGCAGCCATTATCAGGAAGACCTGATGCCCAACCTCAGCCGCTGGGCCGAGCGCGGCATGAACACCCCGGATTACGTGCTGCACACCCACCAGACCATTCGCGGTCTGTACGCCATGCTCTGCGGCGATTACGACAAGCTCGACAACGGCACGCCCAAAGGCGTGGAAATGCTGACCCAGCACGAGCGCAATCAGGCCTGTCTGCCGGCCCAGTTGCGCCAGCACGGTTTCGCCACGCACTACCTGCAAGGCGCAGGTCTGCGGTTCATGGCCAAAGACAAAATCATGCCGCACATCGGTTTCGATGCGACCCATGGCCTGGAGTGGTTCACCAACGCCAACTACCTGGAATTCCCGTGGGGCAAGGATGACAAGGCGTTCTTCGAAGGCGCGCTGAAATACGTCGGCGACCTGAAAAAACAGAAACAGCCGTGGATGCTCACGCTGCTGACCGTCGGCACTCACCAGCCCTACTCCGCGCCCGAGGAATACCTGGAACGCTACGACACGCCGAAGCAGGCGGCTGTCGGTTATCTGGACGATGCGCTGGAGCAATTTCTCAGCGGCCTCGAACGCCAGGGCGTGCTGAAAGACACGCTGGTGGTGATCACCTCGGACGAATCCCACGGCATCGATGGTGTGCGCCTCGCATCGTCCTGGGGCTTCAACCTGACCCTCGCGCCGGAGCAGGCGCAACTACCGCGCCTGAATGCCGGGGTCTACGGTCACGTCGACCTGAGTGCGTCGATTCTGGATTACTTCGACTTTCCGGTGCCTTCCGCTCTCAGCGGTCGTTCGCTGTTTCGCGATTACGATTCGGGCCGCGAAATCATGTCGTTCACCAACGGCAAGCTGCGCTATCACGACGGTCGCGGCCTCCTGACCGAATGCGACATGCCGCGCCGTTGCCGCAATTACGCAAGCAATGGTTTCATCGCCGACAGCGCCACGTTCAAGGGCAACGCCAGCGGCCAGAATGCCCGGGACATCGCCGCCCGCGCCTCGGCCCTGGACCTGTCGCTGCTGCGTACTCCACTCAACCAGCGCTATCAGTTCGGCAGCGCCAACGTCATCCCGCTGCAAGCGCAGATCAAGGACGACTGGGCCGACAACCTGATCGGCGCGCAATACCTGGAGATGCCAAAAGGCTCCCACACCCGCGTGCGCCTGACCGTGCGTTCGGTGGATCCGCAGCAGGCGGCGTACATTCAGCTCAAGGCCAAGGAATTCGAACAGGACGTGCAACTGGGCCTGCCGACCGAGATGATCGCCACGGCGGATCAGCCGCTGGAGATGGATTTCAGCTTCGACAACCCGCAACCGCGCAAGGCGTTCTCGTTCCACTTGTTGGGGTATGGGCTGGGCGCCGTGGAAGTCAGTGATTTCAGCGTCATCACCGAATTGCCGGGGCAACAGGATCTGCTGGACGAGATCCCGGAAGAAGACACCACTCAATCCAGTTGAGGTCGACGCCAGCGTCGCAACGACGCTGGCGCCCGTCCGGTGTGAACGATCAGAACGTGGTGCGCAGACCGACCTGAATGCTGCGCCCTTCTGCCGGCGCAATATCCCGCAGGATCGAGCTGGCGTAACGCACGGTCTGGTTGGTCAGGTTCTCGGCATTGACGAAGGCCAGCCATTTGCTCTGGCCGACATCAAAGTGATAACCCACATTAGCCCCCAGCGTGGTGTAGCCGTCGGTGCTGCTTTCATTGTCCGGCACCCGGTGCTGGGAGCTCGCGTGTTCCACATCGATGCGCGCCTGCCAGCGATCCAGCTCCCACAACAGCCCGGTGTTCAACCGCAGCGGTGCGATGCGCGGCAGGTCCTGGCCGTTGTCGAGGTTCTTGGCGCGGGTGTAATCCCCCGACAGCTCCAGCGCAAACTTGCCGTAGGCGTTTTCGCCCAGCGTCCAGCGATCCTGCGCTTCGATGCCACTGAAGCGCGCCCGCACGCCGGAGTAGGTGTATTCAGGAATGCCGTCGGCGTCCTCCTCCCCTTCGTCATTCAGCGAACGCCCCGTCCCGAGCAGGCCGATGTAGTTGGAGAAATGGCTATAGAACACGCCGACGCTGCCCTTGTGCGTACCGTTGTCGAAACGCAGGGCCAGGTCGCTGGAGACGGCTTTCTCTTTCGACAGCCCGGCGTCCCCGACTTCATAAGTGCCGGTGGCGACGTGGGCGCCGTTGGCGTAAAGCTCATAGAACGTCGGCGCGCGCTCGGTGTAGCCCAGCGTGGCGGCGACCGACCAGATCGGCGTCAGCGTGTACACCGCACCGGATGACAGGCTGCCGGCGGTGAAACTGCTGGAGCGATCGGCATTGGCGAAACGCTCGTTGCCTTTGGCATCCGGGTCGACGGTGGTGTGTTCAAGGCGTCCGCCGAGGGTGAACAGCAGACGATCCGTGGCTTGCAGCTCTTCGAGAATGAACAGTGCACCAACATCGGTATCGGTGTGCGGCACGAACGCTTCTTCGCCCAGCGCCGAGAATTCGTTGCGGCTGACTTGCGCGCCAATCACGCCGTTGAACGGCCCGAGCGGCTGATGCCGGGCCTCGACCCGCGCCTCGTAGCCCTTGTTCTTGAACGTGGTGCCGACCTCGCCGCCCTCGATTTCCCGGTGCTGGTAATCGGTGTAGCCGGCGTCAAGTTTCACCGAGCTGAACGGGCCGCCGAGGTTGCGGATTTCCGAGGCGAACGCGTAGTGCTCCTGCTCCATGCGGATGCGCACATCGTCTTCGGCCGGCGAGCCGTAGTTCGAATCGTAATTGCTGTACGACAACCCCGCGTAACCGTCATCCCAGGTGTACGACCCACCCACCGCACCGCCGTCCTGACGACCGTCGCTGTTGGCCAGCCGATGCTTCTTCGAATCGCCCTCGTCGTTCGCCCGTTCACGGCCGGTTTTGGCGTAGCCGGGGATTTTCAGGTCATTGAACTCGCGGGCGCTGGCGTCCAGGTGCAAGGCGAACTGGCCGTTACCGGCTTCGAGTTTGCCGGCGCTGCTGCGGGTGGTGTCGGCGCCGCCGTAGCGCAACTCGCCAGCACCGTGAATGCCTTCGATGGCTTCGGTCGGGATGCGGTTGTCGAAGGTGTTAACCACCCCGCCGATGGCGCTGCCGCCGTACAGCAAGGCCGCCGGACCACGGACAATTTCGATGCGTTCGACATTGACCGGATCCAGCGGCACCGCGTGGTCGTAGGACAGCGACGAGGCGTCCAGCGCGCCGACGCCGTTGCGCAGGATGCGGATACGATCGCCGTCCTGCCCGCGAATGATCGGGCGACTGGCACCCGGGCCGAAGTAGGACGACGACACGCCCGGCTGCTTGTTCAGGGTTTCGCCGAGGCTGCCCTTTTGTTGCAGCGTCAGGTCATCGCCGCTCAACACGGTCGAGGGCGAAGCCAGGGTCGAACTGCCCAGCGGATTGCCGGTGATGACTTGCGGTTGCAGTTCCAGCGGGTCGGCGGCGAATGCGGGCGAAGCGATCAGCAACGCCGAGGCCATGAGCGTCAGGCGGGGTTGGAAGGTGTGGAAACGGGAAGGCATTTCAGAAATCCGTCAGGCAGAAAAGTGAGGATCGATGCCGGCGCTACAGAGGGTGTGTTGCCGGCATCGATGGGATGAAATCATTTTTATGTTATACAATAACATTTCCAATAACCATCACGTTTCTTCCACACAATTGCAATCCATCGCTCAAGCACGGGCATTTCAGCGCCCTGCCCGGCGCGGGGTCACGAGACTTCGCATAAGAGACTGCGCCTATCACGCACCAATAGTCGGCCTATTAGCTGACTCGTCGAGTCGGGTCTAGCCTTACTACTCCGAAGTCGGCACGAGCCGGCCGCAGAAGACCTGATAAGGACCCGAACATGGCAAATGAATCGAAATGCCCGTTCAATCACGCCGCCGGCGGTGGCACGACGAACCGCGATTGGTGGCCGAATCAACTGAACCTGAAAATCCTGAGTCAGCACTCGCCCGCATCCGATCCGCTGGGCAAGGACTTCGACTACGCCAAGGCTTTCAAAAGCCTGGATTTCCAGGCCCTCAAACAAGATCTGACGGCGCTGATGACCGATTCCCAGGAGTGGTGGCCAGCGGACTTCGGCCACTACGGCCCGCTCTTCATCCGCATGGCCTGGCACAGCGCCGGCACCTATCGCACCGCTGACGGCCGTGGCGGCGCCGGCTCCGGCCAGCAACGCTTCGCCCCGCTCAACAGCTGGCCGGACAACGTCAGCCTCGACAAGGCACGCCGCCTGCTGTGGCCGATCAAGCAGAAATACGGCCGCAACATTTCCTGGGCCGACCTGATCGTTCTGACCGGCAACGTCGCGCTGGAATCGATGGGGTTCAAGACCTTCGGTTTCTCCGGTGGCCGCGCGGACGTCTGGGAGCCGGACGAAGACGTGTACTGGGGTTCGGAAAACAAATGGCTGGGCGGCGACAACCGCTACGGCAAGGATCCGGAATCCATGCAGCCGCCGGGCGAAGGCACGCTGGTGGCAGAACCCGCCGAACACGGCAATGAAGAAAGCCGCACCAATCAGGGCGAACGCAATCTCGAAAACCCGCTCGCCGCCGTGCAGATGGGCCTGATCTACGTGAACCCGGAAGGTCCGGAAGGCAATCCCGACCCGGTGGCCTCGGCCAAGGACATCCGCGAAACCTTCGGCCGCATGGCCATGAACGATGAGGAAACCGTCGCCCTGATCGCCGGCGGCCACGCCTTCGGCAAGACCCACGGCGCCGGCCCTGCCGATAACGTCGGCCCGGAACCGGAAGCCGCCGGCCTCGAAGAACAAGGCCTGGGCTGGAAAAGCACGTTCGGCACCGGCAAGGGCGCCGACACCATCACCAGCGGCCTGGAAGTCACCTGGACCACCACCCCGACGAAGTGGAGCAACAACTACCTCGAAAACCTGTTCGGCTTCGAGTGGGAACTGACGAAGAGCCCGGCCGGCGCCCATCAGTGGAAACCGAAAAACGGCGCCGGGGCCGGCACCATTCCCCACGCCCACGACCCGAACAAACGCATCGACCCGACCATGCTCACCTCCGACCTGGCCCTGCGTTTCGACCCGGCCTACGAGAAGATTTCGCGGCGCTTCCTGGCCAATCCCGATCAACTGGCGGACGCCTTCGCCCGCGCCTGGTACAAACTGATTCACCGCGACATGGGCCCGCTGTCACGTTATCTCGGCCCGGAATTGCCGCAGGAAGAACTGCTGTGGCAAGACCCGATTCCCGAGGCCAGGCATCCACTGGTGGACGACAGCGATATCAGGGCACTGAAAGGCAAAGTGCTCGCGTCAGGGCTGTCCGTTTCGGAACTGGTCTCCACTGCCTGGGCGGCCGCATCGACCTTCCGCGGTTCGGACAAACGCGGCGGCGCCAATGGCGGGCGTCTGCGTCTGGCACCGCAAAAGTTCTGGCAGGCCAACCAGCCGGAGCAACTGGACAAGGTGCTGAAAGTCCTCGAAGGCATTCAGAACGAGTTCAACGCCGGGGCGGCAGGAAAGCAAGTCTCGCTGGCGGACCTGATCGTGCTGGCCGGTAATGCCGGTGTCGAACAAGCGGCAAAAAACGCCGGGCACACGGTGACCGTGCCGTTCAATCCGGGGCGTACGGATGCAACTCAGGAACAAACCGACGTCGAATCGTTCGGTTTCCTTGAACCGCACACCGACGGTTTCCGCAACTACGCTGCCAGCACCTATCGCGTGCCGGCGGAGGCATTGCTGATCGACAAGGCGCAACTGCTGACCCTTTCTGCACCGGAACTGACCGTGCTGATCGGCGGCCTGCGGGTGCTGGACACCAACGTCGGCAAGACCAAACACGGTGTGTTCACCGACAAACCCGGTTCACTGACCAACGACTTCTTCCGCAATCTGCTGGACATGGGCGTGGAATGGAAACCGACGTCGAAAACCGAGTTCGAAGGCCGCGACCGTAAAACCGGCAGCGTGAAATGGACGGCGACCCGGGTCGATCTGGTGTTCGGTTCCAACGCGATACTGCGGGCGTTGGCCGAGGTGTATGCCAGCTCCGATGCGAAGGAGCAGTTCGTCACGGACTTCGTTGCGGCTTGGGCGAAGGTGATGGATCTGGATCGGTTTGATTTGCGGCAATAAGCCTTTTTCATCCAGCCACAAAAAACGCCGCTCATTGAGCGGCGTTTTTTTATTGCCCTGAAACAGCGTCAGGCAAGGCTTTTGCTGACCACTTCATACACATCACTGGACAGCTGACCGGACGCGAGAATCCGTTCCAGCTCCGCCTTCATCAGCGCCTGACGAGCGCCGTCATACTTGCGCCAGCGAGTCAGCGGCGCCAGTTGGCGCGACGCGATCTGCGGGTTGAAGCCGTTCAGCTCGATCACCAGATCCGCCAGGAAGCGATAACCCGAACCATCCGCCGCATGGAAGTTGATCAGGTTCTGCCCGGCGAACGCACCGACCAGCGCGCGCACCTTGTTCGGGTTCTTGATGTTGAACGCCGGGTGCTGCATCAGCGCTTTCACACGTTCCAGACCGCCCGGCAAGGTACTGCCGGCCTGCACGCTGAACCACTGATCCATGACCAGCGGATTGTCCTTGAAGTGTTCGGCGAAACTGGCCAGCGCGGTCGCTTTCTGCTCGTCGAACGGCGAGTTGACCAGCACGGCCAGCGCGGTCAGGCGCTCGGTCATGTTGTCGCAGCTGTCGAACTGTTCCAGCGTTGCCGCCAGCACTTCCGGCTTGCCGCTGAGCATCAGGTACGACAGCGCGATGTTCTGCAACGCGCGACGGGCGAAGTGCTCGGCCTCGGCCACGTACGGGGTTTGCTTCGACAGGTCGCGGTTGGCCTGATAACGCAGCCACAGCGCCTCGAACAGATTGTCCGCCAGTTGCTGACGGGCGAATTCCCGGGCGGTGTGGATCGCGTCCACGTCGGCGATTTCGCTGATTTCGGTCAGATAGGCTTCGCTTGGCAGCGAGAGCATTTCCGCGACCATTGCCTGATCCAGCGACTCGTCCGACAGCACAGTGCGCAGCGCGGAAACCAGACGAGGGTCGAGCACCAGGTTTTCGCCCTTCTGCTGCTGGCCAATCAACTCTTGCAGCACCTGCACCGACAATTGCTGGCCGGCATCCCAGCGGTTGAAACCGTCGCTGTCGTGCTGCATCAGGAACATCAACTGATCGCGGTTGTACGGGAAGCTCAGTTTCACCGGCGCCGAGAAGCCACGCAGCAAGGACGGCAGCGGCTGTTCGGCGATATCGACGAAGGTGAAGGTCTGTTCGGCTTCGGTCACCGAGATCACTCGGCTAGTGCCTTGGGCCGAGGCTTCGCCGGCCAGACGCAGGGCAATCTCGTTGCCCTGACTGTCGAGCAGGCCCAGTTCGACCGGGATCACGAACGGCAGCTTTTCAACCTTGTCCGGGGTTTCCGGGCAGCTCTGGCGGAAGGTCAGGCTGTAGGTTTTCGCAGCGGCGTCGTAAGACTCGCTCACCGCCAGACGCGGTGTGCCGGCCTGGCTGTACCAGCGCTTGAACTGGGTCAGGTCGACGCCGTTGGCATCTTCCATGGCCTTGATGAAGTCATCGCAGGTCACGGCCTGGCCGTCATGACGTTCAAAGTACAGGTCGCTGCCCTTGCGGAAGCCTTCGGCGCCCAGCAGGGTGTGGATCATGCCGACCACTTCCGAGCCCTTTTCGTACACGGTCAGGGTGTAGAAGTTGGAAATCTCGATGAAGCTGTCCGGGCGCACGGCGTGGGCCATCGGGCCGGCATCTTCGGCGAACTGGTGGGTACGCAGGTACGCCACGTCTTGAATGCGCTTGACCGTGGCCGAGTTCATGTCGGCGGAGAAGCCGGAATCGCGGAAGACGGTGAAGCCTTCTTTGAGCGACAGCTGGAACCAGTCGCGGCAGGTCACGCGGTTGCCCGACCAGTTGTGGAAGTATTCGTGAGCGACGATCGCCTCGACCCGCTGGTGTGCGGCGTCGGTGGCGGTTTCGGCGCGGGCCAGCACGGCGCTGGAGTTGAAGATGTTGAGGCCCTTGTTCTCCATCGCGCCCATGTTGAAGTCGTTCACGGCGACGATCATGAAGATGTCCAGATCGTACTCGCGACCGTAGACCTCTTCGTCCCAGCGCATCGACTTCTTCAGGCTGTTCATGGCGTGCTGGCACTTGTCGATGTTTTCCGGCTCGACATAAATGCGCAGCGCCACGTTGCGATTGGTCATGGTGGTGAAGCTGTCTTCAACGCACCACAAGTCACCGGCCACCAGCGCGAACAGGTACGCCGGTTTCATGAACGGGTCTTCCCAGGTCGCCCAGTGCCGGCCGTCTTCGCCGGGGCCGCTGGCGATCGGGTTGCCGTTGGACAAAAGCACCGGATAGCTGTGCTGCTCGGCGACCACGGTGGTGGTGAACTTGCTCATCACGTCCGGGCGGTCGAGGTAATAGGTGATCTTGCGGAAGCCTTCGGCCTCGCACTGGGTGCAGAACATCGTGCCGGACTTGTACAGGCCTTCCAGTGCAGTGTTGGTTTCCGGGTGGATCTTGACGCTGGTGTCGACCGTGAAGGTTTCGCTGGCCGGTTGCAGGGTCAGGTGGTTTTCAGTGAGCTGGTAGTCGTCAGCGCTCAGTTCCTGGTCTGCCAGGGTCACCGAAAGCAATTCCAGCTGCTGGCCATCAAGCACCAGCGGCGGCAGGCCCGGGCCACGGGCGGGGTTGCGGCGCATCACCAGTTGCGCGTGGACCAGACTGTGGTCCTCGAACAACTCGAAGGTCAGGTGTGTTTCATCGATCAGGTACTCGGGCGCCTGATAGTCCTTCAGGTAAATCATCTTCGGTTGTTCGGTGCGCATGCTGAAGTCCTTATTGATGCACGGCGAGCTGATAGGCCGTGTACTTGCGAATGTTGATCACGCCGGTGTCGAAGATCAGGTACTGGCCCTTGATCCCCAGCAGCGTGCCTTCGGCAATCGGGTTCTTGTCCAGGTTGAAGCTGACGATCTTGGCCGGGTACTGCTCGACCGGGTAACGGATTTCCAGCGGCTCGACGTCGGTCACCGGCTGAATCGCCTGCAGACCGAAACGCTCCTGCAAGCCTTGCAGGCCCTCGGCGCAGCTGGCGAACAACTGATCACGCACCTGCGCCAGATCCACCGCCGCCGCATCGCCCTTGAGCAAGGCGCGCCAATTGGTCTTGTCCGCCACCTGGCTGCGGAACAGGTCTTCGACGAACCCCGACTGCTGCCGCGTGGCCACGCGCATGATCGGCAACGCCTGACTGGCGCCCTGATCGAGCCAGCGGGTCGGCAACTGGGTGGCGCGAGTGATGCCGACCTTGATCCCTGACGAATTGGCCAGGTAGACGACGTGGTCGGTCATGCAGAACTTCTCGCCCCACGCAGGCTCACGGCAGGTGCCGGCCTCGAAGTGGCAGCGCTCGGGGCTCATGATGCAGATGTCGCACTGGGCCAGTTTGGTCATGCACGGGTAGCAGTAACCCTGACTGAAACTGGTCTTGGTCTTGCGCCCGCAATGGGTGCAGTGAATCGCCCCCAGGTATTCCAGACGCACCGTGCTGCCGATCAACGGGTTGACCGGCACCTCGACGTCATCCAGACGAAACGCGTACTGCACGTTCGGCCCGTCCAGGCGCGCCGACATTTTACTGATTGCACCGCGGCCGATCTCGATCAATGGATGGCGTCCGACTTGAACAGGATGTTCGGCACTTCGATCGACTTCGACGCACATTCCTGCGGGCCCATGTAACCGGTGCGCTCTTCTTCGGGCAGGTTCTGCATTTCCCAGGCGATCATCGCCTGCAACGACAGTTCACGCTGTTCGGCGGTGAGCTTGCCACCGTCCGACCACTTACCGATCTCCACGGCCAGTTTCAGGCTCTGGTAGATATCCGGGGTGATGTTCTTGATCAAATCGTTAAAAGAGGACATCAGGGTCTCCGTGCTCTTTATTCAAAAAATTCAGGCGGCCAGTTTACGGCGGTTGTACAAACCGCCCAACAAACCGGTGAAGCATCCGATGAGTAACCCGCCGACGTGGGCGGCGTTGGCGATTTCGCCGAAACCGATCATCGAGATCAGCCCGGACATGCACACCAGCAACCACACCAGCATCATCACCAGCACGCCGCGCGGCAGGCGATAGGCCGGGTTCGGCGCCAGCAGCTGGAAGATCCAGCAGTGACCGAGCAATCCGTAAAGTACGCCGGACAGGCCGCCGAAAAGGCCCGGGCCGCCCCACGCGAACTGCGCATAGTTGGAAACGAGGCCGAACAGCAGCGTCAGGCCGATCAGGTTGACGCTGCCCTGGCGCGACTCGATGCGCCGCCCCAGCTCCCAGTACCACATGCCGTTCATGGCCAGGTGCAGGATGCCGAAGTGAATCAGCATCGGCGTGAACAGGCGCCACCACTGCCCCGCCGCCAGGCTGTCGGCCAGCGGTGTGAAGTGGATGTAGTCGCCGACCACGCGAAAATCGAGGAAGGTCAGCCAGCGCATCGTGTCGAGGTTGTCGCCGAGAAAGGTCAACCCGCCGACGATCAGGCTCAGCAGCAGAATGAACCCGGTGGCTTTGGCATGTTTCAGTTGCTCGGCAAAGCTCGGGCGCTTGAACGTCGGCGCCACCGGAATTTCCAGTTGCTGATCCGGGTCGCCCGCCGGGAAACGCTCGTACAGCGAACGTACGTCGTCGCTGATTTCCGAGGGCACCCACAACACCTGCTCGCCCGCCTCTTCACTGACGCGATGGGGCACTTGCATGCGTTGCAGCAGTTTGACGAACCCACTCAGGTCCGCCGCCAACGGCACACGCAAGACGGCTATGGCACTCATCGCAGCACCTCCGGCCGCTCGACGTCGACCCAGACAAATTTATGCGGATCGAGGCGGGTTTCCTGATCCAGACGATAGGCCACCAGTTTGCCGTACAGCACCGCGCTGTAATCCAGACACGCGAGGTTCGGCCGGATCGGCGCCGGTTTGCCGCTTCGCCAGTAGTGGCCGACGAACAGCAATGGCTCATCGACGCCGTAGCGCAGCAAGGAATTCTTTTCGCTGGAGGTCAGCGGCTTTTGCGCCACTGGTTCGGGCAGTGCGTCGGGCTGGAACACGATGTCGCCATAGGTTTGCGGATCGTCTTCCCAGAATTTGGTGCGGAAGAACGAACGCACCAGGCCATCGCCGCTGGTCATGGTCAGGCCATCCGGCAGACGCATGTCGGTGCCGCGCAGCAGGCGATCGAACACGGTGCAGGCGAAGCTGCCCGGCACGGCCGAGGCCTGGAGGAAGTGCTCGTCGATGCAGCCATCGGGGAACAACGCGCGCAGCGGCTCGATCAGGCCGGCATCCCAGCAGGCATGCACCACGCGGAAACGTCCGGCGTCGACGAACAGCGGCAGTTGGTAGAACCACTGCTGGAAGTCGTGCCAGTCGCCCGGATGATCTTCGAACTGGGTCAGGGTTTCATGCAGCAGACGGGCATGGCGCGGGGTGTGTTCACGGACGAACTGCTTGCCGCTGCCCGGAGGCGCGGGGGTGCTCCAGCCGAGCGCGTTGAACTCGTGGTTGCCCATGATGCACAACGCCTGGCCGGCCTCGACC
Source organism: Pseudomonas sp. GW823-FHT04A03 (assembly GCF_058796615.1). Taxonomy (NCBI): domain Bacteria; kingdom Pseudomonadati; phylum Pseudomonadota; class Gammaproteobacteria; order Pseudomonadales; family Pseudomonadaceae; genus Pseudomonas; species Pseudomonas sp. GW823-FHT04A03. The sequence goes on along the minus strand of NZ_JBXAIV010000006.1, from coordinate 294,100 downwards.
ATGTCGTGGACGATGTGCAGCGCCTCGCGAATCCGCGGGCCACGGTCGATGATGTCGCCGACGAACACGGCCATGCGCGATGGATGCCGCCAGACCCCGCCCTGCTTGTGGTAACCGAGACGGTCCAGCAGGTGTTCCAGGGTCAGGGCGCATCCGTGCACGTCACCAATCAGGTCATAACTGCGCGCGGGATCGAGCATCAGTCGCCTCCACCACCCAGCTTGCTGCCCCAGCCGAGTTTGGTGCGGCAGACCTCGTAGTAGTTGTGGTCGAGCGGATGGATCAGCCGCAGCTTCTGCGCTTTCTTGCTGACGGTGATGGTGTCGCCCGGCGCGCAGGTGAAGTGGTTCTGCCCGTCGCAGGAGACCTGCGGGTAGATCTGCATATCTTTGGACACGACGATTTTCAGTTCACTGTTGCCATCGACCACGATCGGTCTGCCCGACAAGGTATGGGGGTACATCGGCACAATCACAATAGCGTCAAGCTTGGGATGCATGATCGGGCCGCCGGCGGACAGTGCGTACGCGGTGGAACCGGTGGGGGTCGACACAATCAGGCCGTCGGCCTTCTGGCTGCAGACGAACTGGCCGTCGATGTACAGCTCGAATTCGATCATCCGCGTCGATTTGCCCGGGTGCAGCACCACGTCGTTCAGCGCGTCGCCCTGGCCGATGGCCTCGGCATGGCGACGGACTTCGGCTTGCAGCAGGAAGCGGTTTTCCACCAGATAGTGGCCATCGAGCACTTCGGCGACCTTGATTTCCAGCTCGTCGGGGCGGATGTCGGTGAGAAAGCCGAGGCTGCCACGGTTGATCCCGAGCACCGGAATATTGTGCTTGGCCAGCGCCCGCGCCGCGCCGAGCAGGCTGCCGTCACCGCCGACCACGATGACCATGTCGCAGACTTCGCCGAGCATCTTGCGCGACGAGGTTTGCAGGCCATGGCCCGGCAGGACTTCGGCGATGGTGTCTTCGAGAATCACATGCAGGTGACGATCGAGCAGGAAGCGTTTCAGTCGGCGGACGGTATCCAGCACCTGGGAGCTGCCCAGGCGACCGATGATGCCGATATTACGAAATTGCTCCATGGGACTCCTGCGGGGGACTGAGACGGCGAAAAGCACGATTATGGGCGAAAGCGCCGGATAGACAAAATCCTTTCAGCCCCGAGGATGCACCGGTGTTTGAGGCTATGCTCGCAAGATGATCCTATTTCCTGATTTGCTGCAGTTGCCCCACCAGTTACGCCACCCCGAGGTGCGTGATCTGGCGTGGGTGATCCTCGCCCCGCCGATGCTCGCCGCTACCCCGTGGCCGCAGCGCCATCCGCTGGCGGGCAGCGACTGGGTCAGCGACCCCGAGCGTCTGGAACACTGGCTGCGCCAGCTCGACCGCGACAGTTACGGCCTGCTGCACTGGCTGTCCCAGGCCCGCACCCGGCGCCTGGGCCTGTATTACGAGCGGTTGTGGCAATTTGCGGTGGAACACGCGCCGGGCATCGAACTGATCGCCGCCAACCTGCCGATTCGTCGCGAAGGCCACACCCTCGGCGAGCTGGACATGCTGCTGCGCGACCGCGACGGCGTGCATCATCTGGAACTGGCGATCAAGCTCTACCTCGGCCCGCAGAACGGCGACGGGCATGATCCGGCGTCATGGCTGGGGCCGGGCTGTCATGATCGACTGGATCGCAAACTGGCGCACTTGAGCGAACATCAGCTGCCGATCTCCGCGCGCCCGGAAAGCCGCGAAGTGCTGGCGGCGCTGGATGTCGGGTCGTTCAGTGCGCAACTTTGGCTTGGCGGGTACTTGTTGTATCCATGGCCCGGCCAGTCCGTGCCGCCCAGCGGCGCCCACCCGCAGCATTTGCGCGGCAGCTGGCTGCATCAGAAAGACTGGCCGGCGTTTGTCGCTCAACGCCCGGACGGACGCTGGCAACCCCTGCCCCGCCACGCCTGGCTGGCGCCGGCGCATTACCCGGCGGACCAGACCTGGAGCAATGGGCATTTGCAGGCCTGGCTCGATGAACTCGAACCGCTGGCCCCGGCGCAACTGATGGTGCGCCTGACCGAGAATGCCCGGGGCGAATGGGAAGAAGCCGAGCGGCTGTTTCTGGTGTCGGATCTGTGGCCGAACGTGCCGGGGCAGAATTAAACCGACAGCCGCACCGCCAGTGCGGCCAGCGTCACCAGCAACACCGGCACAGTCAGCACGATCCCGACCTTGAAGTAATACCCCCAACCGATCCGGATGTTCTTGCGCTCCAGCACATGCAGCCAGAGCAAGGTCGCGAGACTGCCGATCGGGGTGATTTTCGGTCCCAGGTCGCTGCCGATCACGTTGGCGTAGATCATCGCTTCTTTCACCACACCCGTGGCCTGGCTCGCATCGATCGACAGCAACCCGACCAGCACCGTCGGCAGGTTGTTCATGATCGACGACAACAACGCCGTCAGCACCCCGGTGCCCATCGCCGCGCCCCACACACCGTGACCGGCGAACACATCGAGCCATCCGGCCAGATAGTCGGTGAGCCCGGCATTGCGCAGACCGTAGACCACCAGGTACATGCCCAGCGAGAAAATCACAATCTGCCAAGGCGCCTCTTTCATCACCTTGCGCGTGGAGATCTTGTGCCCGCGCGCGGCAATCGCCAGCAACAGCGCCGCGCACACCGCCGAGATCGCGCTGATCGGAATCCCCAGCGGTTCCAGCGCGAAACAGCCGATCAACAGAATCAGCAACACCACCCAACCGGCATAGAACGTGGCCTTGTCGTGAATGGCGGTTTCCGGGTGCTCGAGCTGTTCCGGGTCGTAACTCTTGGGAATGTCACGGCGGAAGAACCACAGCAACATGCCCAGCGTGGCCGCGACGCTGACGAAGTTGACCGGCACCATCACCGCCGCATAGCGGTTGAAACCGATGTGGAAAAAGTCGGCCGAGACGATGTTCACCAGGTTCGACACCACCAGCGGCAGGCTCGCGGTGTCGGCAATGAAGCCCGCGCCCATGACGAACGCCAGAGTCGCCGCCGGGGAAAAGCGCAGGGCCAGCAGCATGGAAATCACGATCGGCGTGAGGATCAGCGCCGCGCCGTCATTGGCAAACAGCGCCGACACCAGCGCGCCCAGCAGCACCATGAAGGCAAACAGCTTGCGCCCGCTACCCCGCCCCCAGCGCGCTACGTGCAAGGCGGCCCAGGCGAAAAAACCGGCTTCATCGAGCAGCAGACTGATGATGATCAGCGCCACGAACGTGCCGGTGGCGTTCCAGATGATCTGCCACACCAGCGGGATGTCGCTCAGGTGCACCACACCGAAAATCAGCGCGATGATGGCGCCGAACGTTGCACTCCAGCCGACCCCGAGGCCTTTGGGTTGCCAGATCACCAGGGTAATGGTCAGCAGGAAAATCAGTGACGCAGCGAGCATTCGCGACAGCCTTCAATAAAAGGGGAAAGAATCAGACCACACAAAAAAACCTGTGGAAGCCAGCCCCCACAGGTTCGTTATCGTGTCAGAAATATTGCCAGATCACTTCTTGTGCTGCGCCACCCACTCACCAAAGGCATTGATGAAACTTTGCAGGAACGGCTTCACCGACTCGTTCAGCTTGCCCGCCTCGTCGAACGCCGTGCCCGCGCCGCCCAGGTAGGCTTCCGGCTGCTGCATGCACGGCACGTTGAGGAAAACAAAGGACTGACGCAGATGCTGGTTGGCGCCAAAACCGCCGATGGCACCCGGTGAAACGCTGATCACCGCCCCCGGTTTGCCGCTCCAGACACTCTTGCCATACGGCCGCGAACCGACGTCGATCGCGTTCTTCAAAGGCGCCGGCACCGAGCGGTTGTACTCCGGGGTGACAAACAGCAGAGCGTCGGATGAACCCACTTTTTGCCGGAAAGTGCTGTAGGCTGCCGGCGGTGAATCGCCGTCGATGTCTTCGTTGTAGAGTGGCAGATCGCCAATTTCGACAATGTTCAGCTTGAGATTGGCCGGTGCCAGTTCCGCCAGCGCCAGGGCGACCTTGCGGTTGATGGACGCTTTGCGCAGGCTGCCGACCACTACTGCGACGTTATAGACATTGCTCATTGGAAGACTCTCGACTGTCCGTGGGAGGAGCCAGTAGTTATAGATGATTCGACGACGATTCCACCAGACGCCGAAGGTTATTTCCCGCGTCTGGAATATTTTTTTCCTGCAGGAAAACTTACCAAGCTCGATGACGGTCTACCAAGCCGCAAATCAAGCGTTTTATCTCCAGAGGTTCTAAGCAGATGGCAGCAGTACTCGTCGGTCAGTTCCATGCAAGAGATGCGGAAGGCCGCGTTTATTCCGTGCATGAGTTCCAGGAATCCAACCCGTCGGCAGACGGTTTCACCGGCACGGAGCCCGTTACCACCTACAAACTGGCGATTGGCGACCGCGTCAACAAGATCGACGACAACGAGTTTTTGCTGGTTCAGTCGGGCATCACCCTGATCCGCGAACCCGAGCCATCGGTCGCTTCATAACCGATCGTTATGAGCAGAAGTCATCCGCGCCGAGTTGGGGTAGGATTCAGCCACTGACCCCAACGGCCGGACATGGACTTCACGCATGCGTTTACGTCATATCGAAGTGATTCAGGCGCTTTTGCAGACCGGTCACGTGGGCACCGCCGCCGAATGGCTGCAACTAGCGGCGCCCGAGGTCGAGGAGCGTTTGCGCGAAGCCGAGAGTCAGCTCGGTTTCATGCTGTTCGCCAGTGTACGCGGACGACTTCAGCCGACCCCGGAGGCCCGGGCGCTGCAAGTCGAGATCGGCCACATCTATGAAGCGCTGGAGCCGGTGCAACGGCTGGCCAGCAGCCTCAAGCAATACCTCGCCCCGCCCCTGCGGATCATCGGCACCCCGCCGCTGGCTCAGCAACTGCTGCCGCAAAGTCTCGCCGCCCTGCGCCGTCGCTTGCCCGACGTGCCCTGCACCCTGCTCAGCGAACCGACCCGCGATATCGTCCGCCACCTGCTGCTGCGCGACAGCGATCTGGGCCTGAGCCTGCACGACCCGCAACATCCCGACATTGATTGTCAGCCACTGGCCCAAGGCAAGTTGCAATTGCTTGCGCCGCACGGCTGGCTGCAGCCGAAGCAGAAATACATTTCCCTGCAGGATCTGGCCGGCCAGGCGATGGTCGGCCTCGAAGGCCAGGACCCGCTGAGTCCGGCCCTGGAAAACAAGCTTCAGGCCCTGCGCCCGGCGCCGACCATCCAGACCCGGGTGCAGACCCACCAGATGATGCGCAGCATGGTCGAGGCCGGCGAAGGCCTGGCGATCGTCGACCCGTTCACCGCCCTCGGTGCACGGGCGGGCGGTCTCGACGTCTGCCCGCTATCGCCCGCGGTGCCGATCAGCCTCTATGCCCTGACCTTCAAACACGTCACGCCGTCAGCGGCGATTCAGACGCTGCTCGGGCTCGTCACGGAACAAGCCGAGGCGATGCTGGCGAACTGATCGGATGCTCCAGCGGGTTATCGAACAATCGATACCAGAACAACGCCACTTCGGCGGTGTTCGGATCGATGCCGCGATAACGCAGGTGGTCGATGCCGCCGATCACATACCCGCAACGCTCATACAGACGACAGGCGCCGAGGTTGTTGTTCTGGGTTTCCAGCATGATTCCCGGCAGCTTTTTCTTGCGGCTCCAGAACTGCGCCACATCGAGCAAGGCCTTGGCCACACCATGGCGCCGCGCCGGGGCGTGCACCGCCAGTTCATCGATATGGGCGAAGCCGTTCCAGTTGGTGCTGATCACCAGATGACCGACCGGCTCGTCCTCCAGATACGCCATGAAGATCGCACTGTCGGCGGCATCGCGAAAACTGCTGAACTCCTCCGGATCGATGCCGTAGCACTTGCGATACGGCACGATGGGCGTCACGGCCCACTGCGCCACGGGCTTGCCGATTTCGGCCGCGCCGTAGGCGGCCACCTCGAAACTGAAATCGCTGCCCCAGATATATTCGGCAAAACCCTCGTCGGCGACCCGCACCGAAAGCCCTGGGTATTTCGGATTCATGACCGGTTGCATACTCGGAAAAGCCCTCATTCCTTGACGCAATCGACGGTGTAGTGCCGCCCATTGCCCTCATCTTCGTGTTGCAGACCGTGCACATCGACCACGAACCCCGGAAACGTTGCGTCGAACGTGCGGGCAAACCTGAGGTATTCGATTATCGAGCGCGTGGATTCGGTAAAACGTTCGCCAGGCATGATCAGCGGAATGCCCGGCGGGTACGGCACCAGCATCACCGCCGCCACTCGGCCTTCCAGCTCGTCGATCGGTACTGCCTCGACCTCGCCGCGCACCAGTTGATCGTATGCATGGGCCGGTTTCATGGCGATTTCCGGCAGCACGGTGTACATGCGCTTGAGGTGCTTGGCGGTGGCGTTGCTGCGATAGCAGGCGTGGAGTTGATCGCAGAGATCGCGCAGGCCCATGCCGCGATACCGGACAGGATCTTCCTGGGCGACACACTTGAGGCAGGTATCGAGACTGACGTTGGCGTCGTAACTGCGCTTGAACTCCAGCAGCTCGGTCAGCAGCGTGCTCCACTTGCCTTTGGTGATGCCCATGGAGAACAGCACCAGAAATGAATACAGGCCGGTTTTCTCCACCACCAGCCCGCGCTCCCAGAGGAAACGGCTGACGACTGCCGCCGGGATGCCCTTGTCGCTTAAGGCGCCGCCAGCGGTCAGCCCCGGCATGACCAGGGTGACCTTGATCGGGTCGAGCAGCACGTAGTCGTCGCTGACCTCGCCGAAACCGTGCCAGTCCGCATCAGGCTTCAGCAGCCAGTCCTCGGTCTGCACCCGGTCGATGCCCTCGACACCCGGTGGCTGCCAGATCGAGAACCACCAGTCGTCGGCGGCAATGTGCTGGCGCAGATTGGCCAGGGCCCGGCGAAAACTCAGGGCTTCGTCGAAGGTTTCCTGCAACAGCGAGCGGCCGGCCGGGCCTTCCATCATGGCCGACGCCACGTCCAGCGAGGCGATGATGCTGTACTGAGGCGACGTCGAGATGTGCATCATGAACGCTTCGTTGAACCGGTCGCGATCCAGCTGCCGCGCGCCGCCGTCCTGCACATGAATCATCGAAGCCTGACTGAATGCCGCCAGCAGTTTGTGGGTGGAATGGGTGGTGAACACCAGCGGACTGTCCTCGCTGCGCGAGGTGGCCATGCCGTAACGGCCGGCAAAGAATTCGTGAAACGCCGCATAGGCGTACCAGGCCTCGTCGAAATGCAGGACTTCGACGCTGTTGCCCAAGCTCTGCTTGATCAGCTCGGCGTTGTAGCAGAGGCCGTCGTAGGTCGAGTTGGTGATCACCGCCAGTTTGACTTTCGGCTCGCGGCCCTTGGTCAACGGGCTGGCGTCGATCTTGGCCTGGATCGATTCGCGACTGAATTCACTGAGCGGAATCGGGCCGATGATACCCAGCTCATTGCGCTCCGGGCACAGGTACAGTGGAATCGCGCCGGTCATGATGATCGCGTGCAATACCGACTTGTGGCAGTTGCGATCCACCAGCACCAGGTCATCGCGGCCAACCATCGAGTGCCAGACGATCTTGTTGGCGGTCGAGGTGCCATTGATCACGAAAAAGGTGTGATCGGCGCCGAAATTGCGCGCGGCTCGCGCTTCTGCCTCGGCGAGCGGCCCGGTGTGGTCGAGCAAGGAACCCAGCTCCGGCACTGAGACCGACAAATCCGAGCGCAGGGTGTTTTCCCCGAAGAACTGGTGAAACGCCTGCCCCACCGGACTTTTGTGATACGCCACGCCACCGCCATGACCGGGGGTGTGCCAGGAATAGTTGGAATCGGCGGTGTGCTGCACCAGCGCCTTGAAGAATGGCGGCAACAGGCCGTCCAGGTATTTGCGCGCCGCCCGCGCCACTTGCCGGGCGAGAAACGGCACGGTGTCTTCGAACAGGTAGAGAATGCCGCGCAACTGGTTGAGCTCGGCCATGGCATCGGCCGGGGCATTTTCCAGGGTGACCTGCTCGCCGAGGGCAAAGATCGGCAGATCCGGCGCCCGCACCCGGGCCAGACCGATCAGTTCGGCCATGTTCTGCAACAGATGGGAGTTGGTGCTGGCGTCTTCGGCGGCGATCAGCATGCACGCCAGACCATGGTGGGTCGACGCCACCAGCCGGCCTTCGGTGTAGTCCGTGGCCGAAACGATACTGAAACCTTCCAGCTCCAGCTCTCGGGCGATTCCGCGGATGCGGTCACCGGCAACCGTGTCGGCCTTGATGTCGCGATGGACGATCAATACCGGGAACTTCAGATCTTTGTACATGGGGCTCAGTGTCCTGAGGCGGCGGAGAGTGATCTGCCAATGTCCTCAGGGTAGAGGGTCAGAGCGAATGTGGCGAGGGTGGCCAGTTGTCAGTACTGCCAAAAACAAAGGATCGTCCGGACACGGCTGGGGTGTCCGGACGATCCTTGTTTGTATTACGCCTGGGCTTCGGCTTCCAGCAACTGAGTCCACAGCGCCGGGGCGCCGGCCGACTTGGCGATGATTTCCAGACGCACCTGATGTTCGGCCAGTTCGGCTTCGGTGGCGCGAATGATTCGCCCCGGCTGACGATCTGCCGGCAGACGACGGATTTCGGTGGCGGAGTTGTCCGCGCCCTCGCCCGTGCCATTGCCGTCGGAGGCGTTGCCGGCCAGCGACAGGCTGGTCTGGCCGCCGGTCATGGTCAGGTAGACGTCGGCGAGAATCTCCGAGTCGAGCAAGGCGCCGTGCAGTTCACGGCCGGAGTTGTCGACGCCGTAGCGTTTGCACAAGGCATCGAGGCTGTTGCGCTGACCCGGGTGACGTTCCCGCGCCATCATCAGGGTGTCGAGGATCGTGCAGTGCTGCGTGATGTCCGCGCGATCCTGCTGACCCATCAGGGCGAATTCGTTGTTGATGAAGCCAACGTCGAACGCCGCGTTATGGATGATCAACTGCGCGCCGTTGATGAACTCGAAGAACTCGTCGGCCACTTCGGCGAAACGCGGCTTGCCGACCAGAAATTCGTTGGTGATGCCGTGAACGCCGATCGCGCCCTCGTCACTCTCGCGATCCGGTTGCAGATAAACGTGAAAGTGCCGACCCGTCAGGCGTCGACCGATCAGCTCGACACAACCGATTTCGATAATCCGGTGGCCGTCGGTCACCGGCATGCCGGTGGTTTCGGTATCGAGTACAACGGATCTGGTGGCCATCAGTGTTCAGCTCTCAACGGGGGTCAATCGTGCAAAAGCGGCGATGTTAACACGCTCGCCGGGAGTGTTTCAGTGGGAAGGATTCAGCTCTGCTTGTAACCGCGAACCTCATCCACCCCACGGTTGGCCAACTGGTCGGCGCGTTCGTTGCCGTGGTGGCCGATGTGGCCGCGGACCCATTTCCAGGTGACCTTGTGGCGGTTGACCTGCTCGTCGAGCTCTTTCCACAGGTCGGCGTTTTTGACTGGCTCCTTGGCGGCGGTTTTCCAGCCGCGCTTTTTCCAGTTGGCCATCCACTCGTTGATGCCTTTCATCACGTATTGCGAGTCGGTCACCAGGAGCACTTCGCACGGACGCTTGAGGGCTTCCAGGCCGCGAATCGCGCCGAGCAGCTCCATGCGGTTGTTGGTGGTATTGGCTTCGCCGCCCCACAGTTCCTTTTCGACGCCCTTGCACACCAGCAAGGCGCCCCAGCCGCCCGGGCCGGGGTTGCCCTTGCAGGCGCCGTCAGTGAACAGTTCTACGCTATCGACGCTTTCGCTCATGCCAGTCTATCCAGAAAAATGCGTGGCCTCGCCGATCACGGATCGACAATGGCCGAGGCCGGGGATTATCCCGGCCATAAATAAAAGAAGGTTTACGGTTCGATGCGCCGGCGGTTGACCTTGGCCATCGGCAACGGAATCAGCTTGCCCATCGGCTCGCGGCGTTCCTGACGCACCGGACGCAGGCCAACCACGATCTTGCGCGCGACCAGCAGATAGAAGCCGCCACCCGACAGTTGCCAGTCGCCGGCCTTGCGTTCCCAGCCGGCCAGACGGGCCTGCCACTTGGGTGACGCGAGCGGCGGACGATAGCACCCGAAGCGGCGTTTCTCCAGCGCGAAGCCCAGCAGGTTGAGCCAGTCCGCTACCCGTGACGGCGAGATGCAGCGCGCCTGACGCAACGCGTCATGGGCGAATACATGGCGCAGCCCCCAGGTGCTCCAGGGGTTGATGCCGACGATCAGCAGATGCCCGCCGGGGCGCACGCTGCTGGCCGCTTCGCGCAGCAAGCCATGGGGCGACAGGCAGAAATCCAGGCCATGCTGCAACACCACCACATCGGCGGCGTGCTCGCTCAACGGCCAGGCCTGTTCTTCGCAGACGATCTCCACGCCCGGCAACGGCGCGCCCAGCCGTACATTGCGCTGCACCTGCGGCGCCGACGGCGGTGTTTCGGCGGACGGGCCGTAATGCACCAGATAGCCGCCAAAGAACCGCCCCAGCTCGTCTTCGAGCATGCGCCGTTCTTCATCCAGCAGAAATTGCCCGAGGGGGCCGGACAGCCATTCACGGGCTGCACCGATCAGCGCGAGCCAGTCAGGATCGGCCTGAGCGAACGCTTTATCGATCATTGCATTCTCCAACACGCCAGGAACCTCTAAGATGCGCCAATGTTACCCGCTTGGCGAATTCGACGATGATACAGATCAGTGCCCTGCCCGCCTTCACCGACAACTACATCTGGTTGTTACAGGATCATGCCACCCAGCGTTGCGCAGTGGTCGATCCGGGGGATGCCGCCCCCGTGCAGGCGTGGCTCGACGCGCATCCGGGCTGGGTGCTCGGCGACATCCTCATCACTCACCATCACCACGACCATGTCGGCGGCGTCGAGACGCTGAAAAAGGCCACCGGTGCCACGGTCTACGGACCGGCCAGCGAAAGCATTCCGGGGCGGGACGTGGCCCTCAAGGACAACGACACTGTGCGCGTGCTCGGCTGGGACTTCGACGTCTATGCCGTGCCCGGCCACACCCTGGGACACATCGCCTACTACCATCACGGCCTGCTGTTCTGTGGTGACACGCTGTTTGCTGCCGGCTGCGGCCGCCTGTTCGAAGGCACACCGCAACAGATGCACCATTCGTTGAGCCGGCTGGCGGCGCTGCCGGAAGACACGCTGGTCTACTGCACCCACGAATACACCCTGAGTAACCTGAAATTTGCCGCTGCCGTGGAGCCGGGCAACCGGGACATCGCCGCCCGTCTGGAAAAAGTCAGCCAGCAACGTGCCAGCGGCGTGATGACCCTGCCCTCGACCTTGGCGCTGGAAAAGCTCACAAACCCCTTTTTGCGCACCGGTGAAATATTAGTTACACAAAAAGTGGACGAACGGAACGGCCCTCAAAACCGGGCGCCGAGTGAGGTTTTTGCGGCTCTGCGGGCATGGAAAGATACGTTCTAAGTAGCTCACTGCTTGGTACAAAAATTCTGAATGGTTGACCGCAGGGGGTGCGCTTTCTAGAATCGCCCGACATTTTTGCCCGGAACTTACTTCCAGCCAATGTCGTCATCCATACGTAAGTCCGTCAATTCAGATGCACTGACCCGCCTGGCGCAAGCCATCGCGGTGGCTGTGTCCGCCACACTGGCGGGCTGTTCCAGCCATGCTCCGCAGACTGAAGCGACACATACGCCGAACATTGCTGCGCGAGCCAAGCAGAAACCTATCTGGTTGTCGGAAAAGCCCAGCCCGCAGGTGCCTCAGGACATCTGGGAGCGCATGCGCGGCGGTTTCCAGCTGCAGGAAGGTCTGGGCGTGAACCCGCGCATCGAGCAACAGCGCCTTTGGTTCGCCAGTAACCCTTCTTTCCTCGAGAACGCCGGCGAACGCGGCAGCCTCTACATTCATTACATCGTCGAGCGCCTCGAAGAACGCAACATGCCGCTGGAACTGGCCCTGCTGCCAGTCATCGAAAGCGCCTACAACCCGATGGCCTATTCCCGGGCCGATGCGGTGGGCCTCTGGCAGTTCATCCCTTCCACCGGCCGCTACTTCAACCTGCGCCAGACCCGTTTCTACGATGGTCGTCGTGACATTACTGCCTCGACCACGGCAGCGATGGACTACCTGACCCGCCTGCACGACATGTTCAACGGTGACTGGCTGCTGGCCCTGGCCGCGTACAACGCCGGCGAAGGCACTGTCAGCCGCGCCATCGAGCGTAATGAAAAGCTCGGCCTGCCGACCGACTACTGGAACCTGCCGCTGCCGGCGGAAACCCAGGCTTACGTGCCGAAACTGCTGGCGCTCTCGCAGGTGGTACTGACGCCTGAAGCCTATGGCGTGAACCTCAACCCGATCGCCAACGAACCGTATTTCCAGGTCGTCGAAATCAACCAGCGCATGGACCTGTCCAAGGTCGCGGCGGTGGCCAACATCGACGAAGACGAGCTGTTCCAGCTCAACCCGGCGTTCAAGCAGCGCACCACCATCGACGGCCCGCAGCACCTGCTGGTGCCGACCTCGAAGGCGCAACTGCTGACCGCCAGCCTGCAGACCATGCGTCCTGAAGAGCTGATCAGCCCGCGCTCGCTGAAACCGGTGTTCGAAGGTGCCGATCCCAGCGAGATTGCCCAGGCCAAGCGCGCCTATCGGGTCAAGCGTGGCGACAACCTCGGTTCCATCGCCAAGGCCAACAAGGTCGAGGTCAAGGACCTGCAGCGCTGGAACAAGCTGACCGGCAAGAACCTCAAGGTCGGCCAGACCCTGGTCATGCGCGACACCACCCGGCCCACGCCTACCCGCAAGAGTGGCGGACGCATCAATACGGTTGTCGCTGCCAACAGCAAGACCAGCAGCAAGGCCAAAGACAAAGACGACAGCAAGCAGCAGACCCAGTACAAGGTCAAACGCGGCGACACGCTGTACGTGGTCGCCAAGCGCTTCAACGTCGAGATGCAACATCTCAAGCGCTGGAATCCGGGCGCCGGCAAGGCGCTCAAGCCTGGGCAGATGCTCACGGTCTACCAGCCGCACTGACAAAGAGCCCCTGAATTTCAGGGGCTTTTTTTCGCCTGTCATTTTTTACCTTCGGATCAGGCAACGCCCACAATTAACCGCGCATTAAGCCCCTGTCTTTTTCCTGTCCATACAAGCTGTTACTGTACGGCCCACAAAGCCCAAGCCGCCTGGATCGGATCTGACTTGAAGCGTCCCCTCCTCCTGCTCCTGATCAGCCTGGCCTTGAGCTCCCCCGTCAGCGCGGCGATCACCGAAAGCCACGGTTATGCGCAGTTCGGCACGCTCAAGTACCCGGCCAGATTTACCCACTTCGACTGGGTCAACCCGCAAGCGCCCAAGGGCGGCACCTTGCGGGTGATGGCGTTTGGCACCTTCGATACGCTCAACCCCTATACCTTCAAGGGCACCAGCCCAGTTACCACCCCTAATTTCCTGCAGTACGGCATCAACGAGCTGAACGAGCCGCTGATGGTCGGGACCGGGCAATACGCGCCGTCCGGAGACGAACCCGCCTCCAGTTATGGCCTCATCGCCCAATCGGTGGAGTACAGCGAAGATCGCAGCTGGGTGGTGTTCAATCTGCGCCCGCAAGCGCGCTTCCACGACGGCACGCCGATCACCGCGTACGACGTGGCGTTCTCCTATCGCCTGCTGCTCAAGGAAGGTCATCCGCTGTATCGCACCGCCCTTCAAGAAGTGCTCCGCGTCGATATCCTCAATCCGCAGCGCATCCGTTTTGTGCTCAAGCGCAGCGGCAATCCACTGCTGATCCTGCGCCTCGGCGAACTGCCGGTGCTGCCCCAGCATTACTGGAAGGGTCGCGACTTCAAGGCCACCACCTTTGAGCCGCCGCTGGGCAGCGGGCCGTACCGCATCACGTCGGTCACGCCGGGGCGGCAGTTGATTTTCGAGCGGGTCAAGGACTACTGGGGCAAGGACCTGCCGGTCAATCGCGGCAAGTACAACGTCGACCGCATGGAAGTCGAGTTCTACCGCGACAGCGATGTGGCCTTCGAAGCCTTCAAGGCCGGCGAGTTCGACATCTATATCGAGCATCAGGCGAAGAACTGGGCCAACGGTTACAACTTCCCGGCGATCCGTCGCGGCGACGTGATCAAGGCGCAGATCCCGCACCAGATCCCGACCCAGAGTCAGGGCCTGTTCATGAACACCCGGCGCCCGGCCTTTGCCGATATCAAGGTGCGCGAAGCCTTGGGCCTGATGTTCGACTTCGAATGGACCAATCGCGCGCTGTTCAGCGACGCCTACAAACGCACCACCAGTTATTACCCCAACAGCGAATTCAGCGCCGTCGGCCTGCCGGTCGGTCATGAATGGCTGATGCTCAAGCCGTACAAGGATCAACTGCCGGCGCGCCTGTTCACCGAGCCGTTCACGCTGCCGCAGACCGACGGCCGCGGCATCCCGCGGGAAACCATGCGCAAGGCCCTGGCACTGCTGGCCGAGGCCGGCTGGAAGCTCAACGGCCAGCGCCTGCAGAACGCCGCTGGCCAGCCGCTGCGTTTCGAGCTGTTGCTGGTCAATCCGAACCTGGAGCGGATCCTCCAGCCGTACATTGAAAACCTCAACAGCATCGGCATCGACGCGCGCCTGCGCACGGTGGATCGTGCCCAGTACAAACAGCGTCTGGATCAGTTCGATTTCGACATGATCCTGATGACCCTCAACCAGACTCTCAGCCCGGGGCTGGAACAGTGGCAGTACTTCCACTCCAGCCAGGTCGGGGTCAAGGGCAGCAAGAATTACGCGGGCATCGCCAACCCGGTGGTCGACCACCTGCTCGAGCAACTGCTCGCCGCCCGCACCCGCGATGAACAGGTCGCCGCCGGCAAGGCGCTGGACCGCGTGCTGCTCTGGCAGCACTACAGCATTCCCAACTGGTACCTCAATTATCACCGTCTGGCGTACCGCAACCGGTTCGCCTTCGTCACCACGCCGCCCTACACCCTGGGCCTGAGCGCGTGGTGGCTGAAATCTTCGGAGAAAGATCGATGAAGCCTATCCGCGCCCTGCTCGTGCAGGCCAGCGGTCTGCTGTTCGCCGGGCTGGCCTTTGCCGCCCCGCAACACGCCGTGACCCTGTACAACGAGCCGCCGAAATACCCCGCCGACTTCAAGCACTTCGACTACGTGAACCCCGACGCGCCCAAGGGCGGGATCTTCCGCCAGGCCGGCTTTGGCGGTTTCGACAGCCTCAACCCGTTCATCAGCAAAGGCGTGCCGGCGGACGATATCGGCCTGATCTACGACACCCTGGCCAAACAGGGTCTGGACGAACCGTTCACCGAATACGGCCTGATCGCCAGCAAGATTGAAAAAGCCCCGGACAACAGCTGGGTACGCTTCTACCTGCGGCCCGAAGCGAAATTTCACGACGGCCACCCGGTACGCGCCGACGATGTGGTGTTCAGCTTTCAGACGCTGACCAAGGAAGGCTCGCCGATGTATCGCGGATACTACGCCGACGTCGAGGAAGTGATCGCCGAAGACCCGCTCAAGGTGCTGTTCAAGTTCAAGCACACCAACAACCGTGAACTGCCGCTGATCCTCGGCCAATTGCCGGTGCTGCCGAAACACTGGTGGGCCGAGCGTGATTTCAACAAGGGCAACCTGGAAATCCCGCTGGGCAGCGGCCCGTACAAGGTCACCGAAGTGAAGGCCGGACGCTCGGTGCGTTATGAGCGGGTCAAGGATTACTGGGGCAAGGACTTGCCGGCCAATCGCGGCTTCTACAACTTCGACGTGATGACCACCGACTACTACCGCGACAACACCGTCGCGTTGGAAGCGTTGAAAGCCGGACAGTTCGATTACTGGCTGGAAATGGCCGCGAAAAACTGGGCCAACGCCTACAACGTGCCGGCAGTGACCGAAGGGCGGCTGATCAAGGAACAGATTGCCAACAGCAACCCGACCGGCATGCAGGGCTTCGTCTTCAATCTGCGCCGCCCGGTGTTTCAGGACGTGCGGGTACGACAGGCTCTCGGCTTGTTGTTCGACTTCGAATGGACCAACAAGCAATTGTTCAACGGCGCTTATGCGCGCACCCGCAGTTACTTCGAAAACTCCGAAATGGCCGCCACCGGCCTGCCTGATGCAGAGCAGGTGGCGATCCTCGATCCGTTCCGCAGCCAGCTGCCGGCGCAGGTGTTCAGCGAAGCCTTCGAAAATCCGAAAACCGACGCCAGCGGCATGATCCGTACGCAACAGCGCGAGGCGTATCAGTTGCTGCAAGAGGCTGGCTGGAAGATCGTCGACGACAAAATGGTCGACGCGACCGGCAAACCGGTGGTCATCGAATTCCTGCTGGCGCAGACCGAATTCGAACGCGTGTTGTTGCCGTTCAAACGCAATCTCAGCGACCTCGGCATCGATCTGGTGATTCGCCGCGTCGACGTCTCGCAATACGTCAATCGCGTGCGTTCGCGGGACTTCGACATGATGGTCGGCAGCTTCCCGCAGTCCAACTCGCCGGGCAACGAGCAGCGCGAATTCTGGATGAGCGCCGCCGCCGACAAGTCCAGCAGCCGAAATTCGATCGGGCTCAAAGACCCGGTGGTCGATCACCTGGTGGAGAACCTGATCAACGCCGATTCGCGCAAAAGCCTGGTGGCCCACGCCCGCGCCCTCGACCGTGTGCTGCAATGGGGTTACTACGTGGTCCCGAACTGGCACATCAAGACCTGGCGCGTGGCGTACTGGAACCACATCGGCCACCCGAAAGTCTCCCCCAAATACGACATCGGCGTTAACACCTGGTGGGTCAAACCCGATGCGAAGCCGGCGGTAGAAGTCGAAACCCAACTGCAAGCCGACCCTGCGGGCACGGAGTAATCAGATGCTGGCGTACATTTTTCGGCGACTGCTGCTGATCATCCCGACCCTGTTCGGCATTCTGCTGATCAACTTCGTGATCATCCAGGCCGCGCCCGGCGGGCCGGTGGAGCAGATGATCGCCAAGCTCGAAGGTTTCGAAGGCGCCACCAGCCGCATTGCCGGCGGTGGTTCCGAGGTGTCGGTGGCCGGCTCTTCCTATCGCGGTGCACAGGGCCTGGACCCGGCCCTGATCAAGGAAATCGAGAAGATGTACGGGTTCGACAAGTCGGCCCCGGAACGTCTGTGGATCATGGTCAAGAACTACGCCCGGCTGGATTTCGGCGACAGTTTCTTCCGCGACGCCAAGGTCATCGATCTGATCAAGGAAAAGATGCCGGTATCGATCTCCCTCGGGCTGTGGAGCACGCTGATCATGTACCTGGTGTCGATCCCGCTGGGGATCGCCAAGGCCACGCGGCACGGCAGTCATTTCGACGTCTGGACCAGTTCGGCGATCATCGTCGGTTATGCGATTCCGGCGTTCCTGTTCGCGATTCTGCTGATCGTGGTGTTTGCCGGCGGCAGTTATCTGGACTGGTTTCCTTTACGCGGCCTGACCTCGAACAACTTCGATGAACTGAGCCTGGGCGGCAAGATCCTGGATTACTTCTGGCACCTGGCGCTGCCGGTGACGGCGCTGGTGATCGGCAACTTCGCGACCATGACCCTGCTGACCAAAAACAGCTTCCTCGACGAGATCAACAAGCAGTACGTGGTCACCGCCAAGGCCAAGGGCCTGACCCGCCACCGCGTGCTCTACGGCCATGTGTTCCGCAATGCGATGCTGCTGGTGATCGCCGGTTTCCCCTCGGCGTTCATCGGCATCTTCTTCACCGGTTCGTTGCTGGTGGAAGTGATTTTCTCCCTCGACGGCCTCGGCCTGATGAGTTTCGAAGCGGCGATCAACCGCGATTACCCGGTGGTGTTCGGCACCCTGTTCATCTTCACCCTGCTGGGGCTGGTGGTGAAACTGATCGGCGACCTCACCTACACCCTTGTCGATCCGCGTATCGACTTTGCCAGCCGGGAGCATTGAGATGAACCTGTCCCCTCTCAACCGCCGGCGCTTCGAACTGTTCAAGGCCAACAAGCGTGGCTGGTGGTCGCTGTGGCTGTTCCTGATCCTGTTCGGCCTGAGCCTCGGTGCCGAGCTGATCGCCAACGACAAACCGCTGCTGGTGCACTACGACAACAACTGGTACTTCCCGGCGATCAAGCGCTACCCGGAAACCACTTTCGGCGGCGAATTCCCGCTGGAAGCTAACTACAAGAGCCCGTACATCCGCGAACTGCTCAAGGCCAAGGACGCGTGGGTGCTGTGGGCGCCGATTCCGTTCAGCTATCAGAGCATCAACTACGACCTGAAAGTCCCGGCCCCGGCCCCGCCGTCGGCGGACAACCTGCTGGGTACCGACGATCAGGGCCGCGATGTACTGGCGCGGGTCATCTACGGCTTCCGGGTGTCGGTGCTGTTCGCCCTGACCCTGACCGTGCTCAGTTCGATCATCGGCGTGATCGCCGGCGCCTTGCAGGGTTTCTACGGCGGCTGGGTCGATCTGGCCGGCCAGCGTTTCCTGGAGATCTGGTCGGGTTTGCCGGTGCTGTACCTGCTGATCATCCTCGCCAGTTTCGTCCAGCCGAATTTCTGGTGGCTGCTGGGGATCATGCTGCTGTTCTCGTGGATGAGCCTGGTGGACGTGGTGCGCGCCGAGTTCCTGCGCGGGCGCAACCTCGAATACGTGCGCGCAGCCAGAGCGCTGGGCATGCAGAACGGCGCAATCATGTTCCGTCACATCCTGCCCAACGCCATGGTTTCGACCATGACCTTCATGCCGTTCATCCTGACCGGCGCTATCGGCACCCTCACCGCTCTGGACTTCCTCGGTTTCGGCTTGCCGGCCGGCAGCCCTTCTCTGGGTGAGCTGGTGGCCCAAGGCAAATCCAACCTGCAGGCGCCGTGGCTGGGCATGAGCGCGTTTGCGGTGCTGGCACTTATGTTGAGTTTGCTGGTGTTCATCGGCGAGTCCGCTCGCGATGCCTTCGACCCGAGGAAGTGACATGAATCAGGACAATCTGATCGAAATCCGCGACCTGGCCGTCGAATTCGGCATCGGCGATCGCGTGCAACGGGTGGTCGAAGGCGTGAGTTTCGACATCAAGCGCGGCGAAACCCTGGCGCTGGTGGGCGAATCGGGCTCGGGCAAGTCGGTGACGGCGCACTCGATCCTGCGCCTGCTGCCCTATCCGCTGGCGCGGCATCCGGCCGGCAGCATCAACTATTCAGGACAAAACCTGCTGGAACTGGGCGAAAAGACCATCCGTCACATTCGCGGCAATCGGATCGCGATGATCTTTCAGGAGCCGATGACCTCGCTCAACCCGCTGCACTCGATCGAGAAGCAGATCAACGAGGTGCTGGGCATCCACAAGGGCCTGACCGGCAAAGTCGCGACCAAGCGCACGCTGGAGCTGCTGGAGATGGTCGGCATCCCCGAGCCGCACAAGCGTCTCAAGGCCCTGCCCCACGAATTGTCTGGCGGCCAGCGCCAGCGGGTGATGATCGCCATGGCCCTGGCCAACGAGCCGGAACTGCTGATCGCCGACGAACCGACCACTGCACTGGACGTGACCGTTCAGCTGAAAATCCTCGACCTGCTCAAGGAATTGCAGGCCCGATTGGGCATGGCGCTGTTACTGATCAGTCACGATTTGAACCTCGTGCGAAGAATTGCGCATCGTGTATGTGTCATGCAGCGCGGTTGCATCGTCGAACAGGCATCGTGCGCAGAGCTGTTCCGTTCGCCACAGCATCCGTACACTCGGGAACTGCTTGGCGCTGAGCCCAGCGGAGGCCCGGCGAGCAATAAAATCGGGGCGCCGCTGCTTGAAGTCGAGGATCTGAAAGTCTGGTTCCCGATCAAGAAAGGCCTGCTCAAGCGTACGGTGGATCACGTCAAGGCAGTGGACGGCATCAATTTCAGCCTGCCTCAGGGTCAGACCCTGGGGATTGTGGGGGAAAGCGGTTCCGGCAAATCCACCCTGGGTCTGGCGATCCTGCGGTTGATCGGCAGCAAAGGTGCGATCCGTTTTGAGGGCAAGCAGCTAGACTGCCTGACGCAAAGCGAAGTCCGGCCGTTGCGTCGGGAGATGCAGGTGGTGTTTCAGGATCCGTTTGGCAGCCTGAGCCCGCGGATGTGCGTGAATGACATCGTTGGCGAAGGCCTGCGGATCCACAAGATGGGCACCGCCGCCGAGCAGGAAGCGGCAATTATTGCGGCATTGAAGGAGGTAGGTCTGGATCCGGAAACCCGGCACCGCTACCCCCACGAATTTTCCGGTGGGCAACGGCAGCGAATTGCCATAGCCCGGGCTTTGGTGCTCAAACCGGCGCTGATCCTGCTGGACGAGCCGACTTCGGCCCTCGACCGGACGGTACAGCGGCAAGTGGTGGAGCTGTTGCGTTCACTGCAAGCCAAGTACAACCTGACGTATTTGTTCATCAGCCATGACCTGGCTGTTGTGAAAGCGCTGAGCCACCAGCTGATGGTGGTCAAGCATGGCCAAGTGGTCGAACAGGGAGACGCGCAAAGTATTTTTGCCGCCCCCCAACATCCGTATACACAGCAGTTGCTGGAGGCCGCTTTCCTGGCACCAGCCACTGCGCAATAACCTGAAAGAGGAGCAACACATGGGTTTTCTCGCCGGTAAGCGCGTACTGATCGTCGGTGTCGCCAGCAAGCTGTCCATCGCATCCGGCATCGCTGCCGCCATGCATCGCGAGGGCGCTGAGCTTGCCTTCACTTATCAGAACGACAAACTGAAAGGTCGCGTAGAAGAGTTCGCACAGGGCTGGGGTTCGAGCCCTGAGCTGTGCTTCCCGTGCGACGTGGCCAGCGATGAAGAAATCGCCAAGGTCTTCGAAGAGCTGAGCAAGAAGTGGGACGGCTTGGACTGCATCGTGCACTCCGTCGGCTTCGCCCCGGGCGACCAACTGGACGGCGACTTCACCGAAGCCACCACCCGTGACGGTTTCCGCATCGCTCACGACATCAGCGCCTACAGCTTCGTGGCCCTGGCCAAAGCCGGCCGTGAAATGATGAAAGGCCGCAACGGCAGCCTGCTGACCCTGTCGTACCTGGGCGCCGAGCGCACCATGCCTAACTACAACGTGATGGGCATGGCCAAGGCTTCGCTGGAAGCCGGCGTACGTTACCTGGCCGGTTCCCTGGGCCCGGACGGCACCCGCGTCAACTGCGTATCGGCCGGCCCGATCCGCACCCTGGCAGCTTCCGGCATCAAGAACTTCCGCAAGATGCTGGCCGCCAACGAAGCGCAAACCCCGCTGCGCCGCAACGTCACCATCGAAGAAGTCGGCAACGCCGGCGCCTTCCTGTGCTCCGATCTGGCGTCGGGCATCAGCGGTGAAATCATGTACGTGGACGGCGGCTTCAACACCACCGCCATGGGCAACATCGAAGAGTAATCTTCGCGCTGCCGATAAAAAGCCCGCCAATTGGCGGGCTTTTTCATGCCTGCGATTCCAGACAACGGGCGAACAACTGTTGAATCGGTTGAGAGCGCTGGCTGTAGCGCTGCAACACCACCATCTCCCGATAAAACGTTAGCTCTCCCAGTTCGATCACCCTCACCTTCAGCGGATGTTCCAGCCACAGCCCGGCCCTGGGCAACAACGAAACCCCGAGCCCGCACTCGACCATCTTCACGATCGCTTCCAGCTCATCCAGCTCAAGCGCTACGTGGACATCAATCCGCTGCTCGCGCAGAAATTGCGTCACCAGCCGTCCGCCAAACGAATTGCGGTCATAACGCACGTGAGGATGCTCGGCCAGCAGTTGCAGCGGATCATCGCCCTCAACCTCCAGCGGCACGATCAGCACAAAGGGTTCACGGCGAATCACCTGCGCCGACAGCTCCTTGGGCAATTCGAACGGTGGCTTGATCATGATCGCCAGATCGACTTCCCCGGCATCCACCTGGCTCAGCAGGTTCAGCGACACACCCGGCACCAGTTTCGGTTCCACGCCTGGCGCCTGTTGCCGCAAGCGCAACAAGGCCTGAGGCAACAGCCCGGTTTGCGCGGTCGCCACGGCGCCGATTCTCAGTTCACCGCGAAACTCGCTGACATCCTCGCTGATCGCCATGCGGCTGAAAGTGGCGAGCATTTCCTGCGCCATCGGCACTGCGCGCTGCCCGGCCGGATTAAGGATCGCCTGTCGCCCGGTGCGATCGAACAGGCGCACGCCCAAGGCCTGCTCCAGATTGCGGATCTGCGCGCTGACCGCCGATTGCGTCAGGCCGATATGCAGACCGGCGGCGGCAAACGTGCCATGCCGTGCCACCGCCAGAAAGGTTTTCAGTTCACGCAGCATGGGCGCCTCGACTGATCGAAATAATTTGAGCTCGGCGCAAAAACTATCGTCTTTCAATCGAAAAGCACAGCGCTAGACTCAGTTCACCCCAACCGTTGATAGAGACCGCACCTATGTCACTCAGCCCTTTCCACCTGGCCATTCCGGTGTACGACCTCGCCGCTGCCCGACATTTCTACCGTGAGGTGTTCGGACTCGAAGAGGGTCGCTCCAGCGATCACTGGGTCGACTTCAATTTCTTCGGGCATCAACTGGTGATTCACCTGGCGCCGAAGAACGCTTCACAGGAAGCCGCGCACACCAACGCCGTGGACGGGCATGACGTGCCGGTGCCGCATTTCGGTGTGGTGCTGGGGATGGAGGAATGGCATGCGCTGGCCGAGCGTTTGAAATCACTGGGCACGCGGTTCGTGATCGAACCGGGGATTCGATTTCAGGGACTGGTGGGCGAACAGGCTACGATGTTTCTGTTTGATCCGTGCGGCAATGCGCTGGAGTTCAAGGCGTTCAAGGATATCGGGCATTTGTTCGCCAAATAGCAGCACCTGTACAGACGCCTTCGCTAGCAAGCTCGCTCCCACCCGTTGAAATACGCCTTCTGTGGGAGCGAGCTTGCTCGTGATGAGGCCAGCACTAGCAACGCTTCAAAGCCTGCTTGTGCGCATACATCGCCCCGTCCGCATCCGCCAGCAGCTTGTCCACGGTGTCATGGCGTTGCGGGTTGTATTCGATCTGGCCGACGCTGAAGCGAATCGCGTAACCGCGGTGCAACGTGGCATTGCGCTCTTCGAGGATTTCCTTGAGGCGCGCCATGATCGCCGTAGTTTCGACGTGGCTTGAGCCGGTCAGCAGCGCCACGAACTCATCGCCGCCCAAGCGCCCGACCACATCGCTCTCGCGAAAGGCGATGCGCAGCACATCAGCGAAATTCTTCAGTGCGCTGTCGCCCTCGGCGTGCCCATAAAGGTCGTTGATCTGCTTGAAGTCATTGAGATCGAAAAACAGCAGCGTCGCCGGTTTTTCCAGGCGTGCGCAGGCATCCAGCGCGTGCTGGGCCAGCATCTTGAAGCCGCGACGGTTGGACAGCAGTGTCAGCTCGTCCATGCTCGCCATCTGCACGGCCATCAGTTCCTGCTCGGCCATGCCGGCCAGATCACGCAGCAGGGCGCGCTCTTCGTCGTCGAGTTCGCGGGGTTTGGTGTCGATCAGGCACAAGGTGCCCATTTTGTTGCCGTTGGGCACGGTCAGCGGATAACCGGCGTAGAAGCGGATGTTCGGGTCGCCAATCACCAGCGGATTATCGTGAAAGCGCTCGTCCTCGCGGGCATCGCGCACCAGCAGCAGTTCGTCCTTGAGAATCGCGTGGCCGCAGAACGAAACGTCCCGTGGGGTTTCGGTGGCGTCCAGGCCCACGCAGGACTTGAACCACTGCCGGTCCTTGTCCACCAGCGTGACCAGTGCGATCGGCACGTTGAACAGACGCTTGGCCAGCCGCGTCAGCCGGTCGAAACGCTCCTCCGGTGCGGTGTCGAGCAGCTTCAGGTCCTGCAGCGCTTGAATACGGACAGCTTCATTGGCGGGTTTGCCGGGTACCAGCATCACACACTCCTTTGTCGTCGATGCAGTTGAGCGTAGACCGAATCAGCAATGACTCAACTTCTCATCCGCCGGCCACCGGACACGGCCCGCCTGCATCGGCCCACAGTTTGAACTGGGTCACGAAGATATCGTGCGGCACTGGCACCGGCGCGCGCCCTGCCCCGGGATTCCAGCCCCAGAGCACCAGTTTGTCCTCGTTGACGTGCTTGATCAGTGCGGCGAAGTCCCGGTCGCCATTGCTGGCGCGATCCTTGATCATCGCGCACAAGCGATCCGCCGGCAGGCCTATCCAGGCCATCTTGTGGGCGGCTGGCGGCAGGCTCCAGTGCGGCGCGCCGGGTGGCGCGTGGGGGCCGTAACTGGCTGGCGGATTGCTTTCGGCGTGACAGGTGGCGCAGGGCAAACCCGCCGCGCCCTTGCCGTCCATACCGCGCACCACGTTCATGGCGTGGGGGATGCCGGCGTCGAATTGCAACGGTGAATCGCCGGGAATGTGGCAGTTCTGGCAGCGCGGGCTCTGGAAGACTTTCTGCACCGTGCCGAAGGCTTTCAAAGCTTCTTGATCGTCGGCAAACAGGTCCGACGCGTAACCGCCCAGTCCGACCAGAATCACGGCGCCCAACAACAAATGTCGTTTCATCTCACACCCCCGACAATAGCAGCGGCAGTTCCCGCAGGCGCTGCCCGGTCAGGGCGAACACCGCGTTGGCCACCGCCGGCGCCGTGGGCGGCACGCCGGCCTCGCCGATGCCACCGGGTTTGTCGGTGCTCGGCACGATGTGCACCTCGACCACCGGCATTTCATTGAGCCGCAACACCTGATAGTCGTGATAGTTGGACTGCACGACATGGCCGTCCTTGAGCGTCAGTTTGCTGTGCAGCGCCATGCCCAGGCCGAAGGTGATGCACGACTCCATCTGCGCCGCGATGCTCTGCGGGTTGACCGCAATTCCGCAGTCCACCGCACACACCACGCGATGCACGCGGATCGCCAGATTGTCCTGGGACACCTCCGCCACTTGCGCAACATAACTGCCGAACGATTCGTGCACCGCCACGCCCAGCGCATGGCCGTCCGGCAGCGGGGCTTTCCAGTTGGCCTTCTCCACCGCCAGGTTCAGCACGCCGAGATGCCGGGCGTGATCCTTGAGTAACGTTCGTCGGTATTCCACCGGGTCCTTGCCCGCCGCCGTGGCCATTTCATCGATCAGCGACTCCATGACAAATGCGGTGTGGCTATGGCCCACCGAACGCAGCCAGAGCACGTTGATCCCGGTGGTCGGCGAATGCAGATCGACCTGATGATGGGCCAGGCCCTTGATGTACGGGCTGTCCGAAACGCCTTCGACCGACGTCTGGTCGACGCCGTTCTTGACCATGGTTTTCTCGAGCATGGTGCCGGCCATGATCGACTGCCCGACCAGCACATGCTGCCAGGCCAGCGGCATGCCGTCGGCGCCGAGGCCGATCTTCGCCTGATGCAGGAACATCGACCGGTAGTAACCGCCGCGAATATCGTCTTCGCGCGACCACACGGTTTTCACCGGCATCGCCGCAGCCTTGGCCACTTGCACCGCTTCGGCGACAAAGTCCGAAGTCGGGTTGGCCCGCCGGCCGAAACCACCGCCGAGGAATTCGGTGTGGATCTCGACCTGCTCCGGTTTGAGCCCGGTGATCTTGCCGGCGACCATCTGATCCAGCGTCTGAAACTGGGTGCCGGTCCAGATCTCGCACTTGTCGGCGCTGATCTTCACTGTGCAGTTGAGCGGCTCCATCGGCGCATGGGCCAGGTACGGCACGCTGTATTCGACGTCGATTTTCTTCGCTGCCTTGCCGAAATTGCCCTTGGCATCCCCAGCCTGCGCCGCCGAAGTGCCCGGCGTGGCTGCCAGTTTGCGGAAACTCGCCAACAGCTTTTCACTGCTCAGATCAGCGTTGGGCCCCAGGTCCCAATCGACCTTCAGCGCATCGCGACCGAGTTTCGCCGCCCAGTAATGCTCGGCGACCACCGCTACACCCGACGGCACCTGCACCACTTTGTGCACGCCGGGGATCGCGAGGGCTTCTGCGCCTTCGAAGGATTTCACTGTGGCGCCGAACGCCGGCGCCCGCGCGACCATCGCCGTCATCAATCCGTCGAACTGCACGTCCATGCCGAACTTGGCGCGGCCGGTGATTTTCTCCGGGGTGTCGAGGCGTTTGGTGGGTTTGCCGATGACTTTCCAGTCCTTGGCTTCTTTAAAGGTGATCGACTTCGGATCCGGCACCGGCAGTTGCCCGGCGGCGTCCGCCAGTTCGCCGTAGGTGGCGCGGTTGTCGCCGGCAATCACCACGCCGGATTCAGTGCGGATCGTCGACGGCGCCACGTTGAAACGCTTGGCCGCCGCCTCGATCAGCATCTGCCGCGCCGTGGCGCCCGCGAGCCGGTAGCGGTCGAATTCCATCCAGGTTGAAGTGGAGCCGCCGGTGATCTGCATCCCGCCGAAACCGGGCATGCCGTAATCGGCCGCCGAGGCCGGCGAGTGCTCGACGCGGATCTTCGACCAGTCGGCGTCCAGCTCTTCGGCGATCAACATGGTCAGGCCAGTCCAGATGCCCTGGCCCATTTCCGAATGGCCGAGCAGCACGGTGACGCTGTTATCTGCCGCAATCCGCAGGAACGCGTTCGGCGCAAAGACCTTGCCTTCATTCTCGGCCGCCATGGCAAAACGGTTGCCGCCGGGCACCACGAACGCCACCACAAGACCACCGCCAAGCACGGCGCTGCCCTTGAGAAATCCGCGACGGGATACAGGACTGTTCATCACTCACCTCCCCTCGCTCAGCCGATGTCGGCGGCGCGTTTGACCGCCGCGCGGATTCTTGGATACGTGCCGCAGCGGCAGATGTTGCCGGAGAGCACCTGATCGATATCGCTGTCGGTGGGTTTGGGGATTTTCGCCAGCAACGCGGCGGCGGACATGATCTGCCCGGACTGGCAGTAACCGCACTGCACCACGTCCAGCTCGGCCCAGGCCTGTTGCACCGGGTGCGAGCCGTCGCTCGACAGGCCTTCGATGGTGAGGATTTTCTGGCCATGGGCGACGGCCGTGGCCGGGGTGATACACGAACGCAATGGTGCGCCATCGACATGCACGGTGCAGGCACCGCACTGGGCCATGCCGCAACCGAATTTGGTACCGGTCAGGTGCGCGACATCGCGCAGGACCCAGAGCAACGGCATGTCCGCGGGGACATCGAGCTCCTGATCCTTGCCATTGATGTTCAAGGTCAGCATCGGGGACTTCCTCAGACTCACGGTGTTCTGAAGGGCACTGCTACGGCTCTCGATGGCCGCGCGCGCCTCGGCTTATCCCTTTCAGCTAAGCGCATTTTGACCCGACGACCAGCCGCTGCGACCACCGGTCATTGATCTACAGCATCGCGGCCACACGTAGCGCCGTGGCCTTGGCCGATTGCGGGTTCTGCCCGGTCACCAGTTTGCCGTCGGTCACCACATTCGAGGTGAACGGCAGAAACGCCTTTTCGTAGCGCGCCCCGCGATCCTTCATCTGTTGCTCCGAGTCGTACGGTACTTTTTTCGCGACACCAGCCAACACTTCTTCCATCCACGAGTAACCGGTGACCTTGCGCCCCGCCACCAGCAGGCTGCCGTCCGATAGCCGCGTGTTGAGCAACCCGCAATAACCATGGCAGACCGACGAAACGATCCCGCCGCGCTCGAAAATCTCCCGGGTCAGCCGTTGCAGGCCGGGGTCATCGGGAAAGTCCCACATCACCGCATGGCCACCGGTGAAGTAGATGGCGTCGAAATCCGCGCTGTCGATCTGCTCCGGGCTGGCGGTATTCGCCAGCAGCGCCATGCTCGCCGGATCGTTCAGCCAGGCCTTCGCAGAGCGGTCGAGCATCGGCCACTTCAGCGCCCGTGGCTCCAACGGACTTTGCCCGCCCTTGGGGCTGACCAGTTGCTGCTCAAAGCCTTTTTCCGCGAACACCTGCCAGGCATGGGTCAACTCCCCCAACCACAGCCCGGTGGGTTCGGTCGGATCGGCATAGTGAGCAACATTGGTCACGACATGCAGGATACGGCGGGTCATTTGGCAGCCTCTCTCTGGGTAACACCGGCCTGACCGAACGCCGTCAGCGGCACGGGCAGGTTGAGCACGATCTGCGCGTCCTTGATCACGTCCAGGCGCAGGATCCGCGTAGCCCCGAGGCCATCGAGCAACTGGCTCAGCGGGCCGCCGTTACGATCCAGCTGCACATCGCGCGGAAACAGGCGCTGGGCAAAGGATAGTGTGTTGCTCTGCACCACGCTCTGGTGCCACAGGCCATCGACCTGATGAATCATGGTCGCGGTGCTCATGCGCGATTGCGGCGTGACGTTTTTCAGGGGCGGCAGCGGCGCTTTCAGCACCAGGTCCGGCAGGCCCTTGGGCCCGTCAATGCGGGCACAGACGCTGGTGCCGATGTTCACGTTGATGTCGGCGCGCCACTTGGGCAGTTGATAGCCGTGTACGCCGCGCACCCGGGCGATTTCGGTGTTCACCGGCAGCGCCAGCACATGGGCGGTGAAACTGCGTCGGCGCATGGCGTCCATCAGTTCCCGCGCGTGGGAGCCACGGGCGCCGGGGCGACGCACGACAATCGCCACGGAGACCTCGTCGTACGGATCGTTGTCGCAAACCGAATAGGAGAAAAACGTCAGCGCCACCAGTCCGTAGCCGGGAAACGCTCGCAGCGGTTCAAGCGGCGCAGGCAAGGTGGCGCGCAGTCGGTCCAGCGGCGCCAGGAACAGCAACTGCACGCTGCCGGAACGGTAATAGAAGTTCGGCGCCCAGGTCGGCCCGACTCTCGACGCGACCTGCTGCTTGGGAATGCGCCGGAAGAAGTCGATGTTGCCGGCTGCCTTGTCCCGGGCCACTTCGTCGAGGTTGGGGTTCATCCGGAATCGGTCGTAGTAGCCGCCCTCCAGCACTTCGACCTTGTGCGTTCCGAATTCCACCTCTGTAAAGCGCTTGTTCATGTTCGCTGACCTTCTCGCTGATTGACCCGGCGGATGGCCGGTGAGCAAGACTCTAAGGTTCAACCAAACTTTAAGGTCAAGCGCACAACGCCTATGACCCACCATTCACTCCAGCAATGACCGTTCGGAACTTGCTTGACCTTGAAGTGCACTTCAATCCTAGAGTTGATAACGCTTGTCATCACTCCCTTCGGGGTCACGTTCCGCATTTTCCAGGAGTCGCGAACATGGGATATGTCACAACGAAAGACGGCGTCGAGATCTTCTACAAGGACTGGGGCCCGAAAGACGCCCAGGTGATCCACTTCCACCACGGCTGGCCGCTGAGCGCGGACGACTGGGATGCGCAGATGCTGTTCTTCCTCGCCCAGGGCTTCCGGGTCGTGGCCCATGACCGACGGGGGCACGGGCGTTCGAGCCAGGTCTGGGACGGCCACGACATGGATCATTACGCCGACGATGTGGCGGCAGTGGTCAATCATCTGGGGACGCAGAAAGCCGTGCATGTCGGCCATTCCACTGGTGGCGGCGAAGTGATTCATTACATCGCCCGCCATGGCGAGGATCGGGTGTCGAAAGCCGCGATCATCAGCGCCGTGCCGCCGTTGATGGTGAAAACCGACAGCAGCCCCGGTGGTCTGCCCAAATCGGTGTTCGACGATCTTCAGGCGCAACTGGCGGCCAATCGCTCGCAGTTCTATCACGACGTGCCGGCCGGCCCGTTCTACGGCTACAACCGCCCCGGGGCCAAACCTTCGGAAGCGGTGGTTCTGAACTGGTGGCGCCAGGGCATGATGGGCGGCGCCAAGGCGCACTACGACGGGATCGTCGCGTTCTCGCAGACCGACTTTACCGCCGACCTGAAAAGCATCTCGATCCCGGTGCTGGTGATGCACGGCGACGATGACCAGATCGTGCCCTATGAAAACGCCGGCGTGCTGTCGGCGAAACTGCTGAAAAACAGCACGCTGAAGATCTATCCGGGCTTTCCCCACGGAATGCCGACCACCGAGGCGCCGACGATCAACGCGGATCTGCTGGCGTTCATTCGCGGCTGATCATATCGGCCGGGGTCAGGCGCCCTGCCTGACCCCGGCTATTCTTCGGTTCGCCCCGTTCCCTCGCGATCACGCACGTAATGTCGGGCCAAGGGAAAGTCCGGCAGCCACGACTCGCGACGCACCGTCCACAGCTCATAGGTCGGCTGGCATTGATCCGGTGCATCCAGCGCGCCCAGATTGACCTCGACTTCATCGCCACTACGGCCAAACACCGACGAGCCACAGCGTGGACAGAAATGTCGCCCTGCATAGTCATGGGTCTCGCCGCTGATCGTCACCGCATCCTCGGGAAAGATCGCCGACGCGGCAAACAGCGCGCCATGGTGTTTGCGGCAATCCAGACAATGACAAACGCCAACCCGGTAGGGTCGCCCTGACGCCTCGATCCGCACTTCGCCGCACAGACAACCGCCGGTCAATCGGTCCATGGGACACCTCGTCTGAAAATGGAATATCCGGTGAGTGAAAATAGCAGCCCACTGGGGGAACGCTTACAATCGTGGCCCATTAATACTATTCAGGCAGAACCGTTCTTTCATGGCGCTCGATCCTCTCACGATGCTCACCATTTCCACCGCCCTGGCCGCGGCGGCCGCCCTGTATCTGGCGGTCGAATGGCGCAGCATCCGCGAACCTTCCCTGCTGTTCTGGAGCGCCGGTTTCGCCACCATCACCGTCGGCTCGAGCCTGGCCCTGCTGCGCGCCAACGGTTATCCGCTGATCGGCATCTGGTTCGCCAACGGCTTGCTGGTGGTCGCGCACTGGCTGTTTCTGCTGGGGGTCGCGCGGTTTACGCAGAAGCGCTTGTCGCGGGCCTGGTACTTGATGTTCCTGCTTTGGCTTTCGTTGCTGCTGTTACCGGAAGATCCGTCGTGGTCGAAGATCATGCTGATGGCCAACTCGCTGCTGGTGGCCGCGTTGATGCTGCGGGCCAGCCTGTTGCTGCGCCCTCACGGCAAATCGTTGAGCGTCGGCGCGGTGCAATTGCGTTATGTGTTGCTGATCCACGGCGCGTTCTATTTCGCCAAGGCGATCATCGCGGTGATTCCGGGCACTTTGATCGATCTGGCGTCGCTGCGCGGCGAAATCATTCAGATATCCCTGGTCGAAGGCGCGATGGCGATCATGCTGATTGCGCTGTCGATGACCGGCACCGAGCGCTATCGCCGGGAAAAACAGATTGCGGAACTGGCCGCCCGGGACCCGCTGACCGCGCTGTACAACCGCCGCGCCCTGGAAGTCCGCGCACCGCGCCTGCTTGACGAAGTCTCCAGCGCCCGCCCCGGCGCGCTGCTGCTGATCGACATCGACAACTTCAAACTGATCAACGACCTGTACGGCCACACCGCCGGCGACCGGTTGCTCATCGCCCTCAGCGAAATGATCCGTGCGGTACTGCCCAAAGGTGCGCTGGCAGCACGGCTGGGCGGTGACGAATTCGTGATGCTGCTGGGCGATGCGTCCCACGCACAGATCATGGTGCTGGGCAGTGCGCTGCGTGAGCAGTTTCAACAGATGACGTCCCAGACCTACACCACCCCGCAGGCGGTTACCCTGAGCATCGGCGCCAAGGTGTTCGACCAGCCGCCGGCCAGCCTCGCGGCGTTGATCGAGCAAGGTGACAGCGCGCTCTACGAATCCAAGCGCGGCGGTCGCAACCGGATTCAACTGGCCGACTACACCTGACCTATCCTTGCCTGCATCCCGCGATCCCGGAGTCCGTCATGTCCTCGCCTGAATCCACCCTCCTCCAGAGCTGGCACCACAACGCCCGGGCCTGGACCGAAGCCGTGCGCAGCGGCGCCATCGAGAGTCGCCGGCAGGTCACCGATCAGGCCATTCTGCTGGCGGTGATGGGGCGGCAGCCGGAGCGCGTGCTCGATCTGGGATGCGGCGAAGGCTGGCTACTGCGGGCGTTGGCCGAGCGAGGGTTCGAGGCGGTCGGCGTGGACGGCGATACGACGCTGATCGAGGCGGCACGAGTGGCAGGCTCATCGCCCGTGCAGGTTGCCAGCTACGAAGATCTGGTTGAGGCGAAGGTCGACATCGGCCGCAATTACGACCTGATCTGCGCCAATTTTTCCCTGCTGCATCAGGACATCATTCCGCTGCTCGCGGCGATGAATGCCCTGCTCGTGCCGGGCGGTGCGCTGGTGATCCAGACGCTGCATCCGTGGTCCGTAGCGGCCGGTGATTATCAGGACGGCTGGCGGGAAGAAACCTTCGACGGGTTTCAGGGTGAGTGGCAACCGATGCCGTGGTATTTCCGCACCTTGTCCAGCTGGCTGAATGCGCTGGACATGGCCGGCCTGCAATTGACCGGCCTGCGCGAACCGCAGCATCCGCAAAGCCCGGTGCCGCAATCGTTGCTGATGATTGCCGAGCGTCGCAGTTAAAACGCTAGAGCCTCAGCTTGAGCAGGATCCCGGTGTAGTGCCGCAAAAACAGCGCGAACCCCGCGCACCAGAGCACCACGGACAACCCCAGTCCCAGACTGGAAAACGGCACCAGCAACACCCGGCAACCTGCCGCGAACAGCACCAGAGCAAAGCCCAGCACCATGCCTTTCGAGGGCTGCAACAACCGACCGGTGTGACCGAGACTGACCCGCGCGATCATCGCCAGAATCAACCCGCCCACCCCGCCGACCGCCAATGCATGGGTCGCCAGGCTTTGCTGACTGATCAAGCCCAGATGCCACAGCGCCATGGCCCAGGTTGCCAACGCCATCCAGCCATAAGCCAGGTACAGCGACCAGAGCAGCGGCACCCGCCACATCCCGCGATCATGCCAGCGGATCAGCCGCATCAACTGCAAACTGCCGGTCAGCACAAACAGGCCCGCCAGCCACAGCCGGGGCGAATCATTGAGGCCTGCCGCGAAAGTGACGGCGGTCAGCAGGCTGCCGATCAACAGCAAACGTGTTGGCAGTGGATTGGCGACTGGCGTCGGCGGACGGTTCAAGCCGCGCTGAATAAAGAACGGAATCACCCGCCCGCCGATCACGGTCATCAGCGCCGCCACCAGCCACAACGCGCCCAGCACACCCTGGCGTTGCAGGCCGGCGTCGTCGTTGAACAGGCCAATCAAAGTCAGCGCCTGACAACCGGCCATCAATCCAAGTACAAGCACAATTGGATAGTTGTCACGTTTGCGGGCTACGACCAGATCCCGTCCCAGCATCACTGCCAGCAGCGGCAAAAACCCCCATTGCAGCGCCAGAATCAGCCCGGTCGGCAACGGCAGCCACCAGGCCACACGCCCAAGCAGCCAGACCGACACCAGGGCAATCAACGCCCCGCCGCGCACGCCGGGAATACCAGTCCAGTTGGGCACCGCCGTCAGCAGAAACCCGGCAACGATTGCCGCCGCGAAACCGAAGGGCATTTCATGTCGATGCCAGGCCAGCATGCCGCCCGCCGGTTGCAAATCAAACCAGTGGCCGTAAAGCCACAGGCCCCAGATCAAAATCGCCAGCGCGGCAAATCCGGCCCCGGCCAGAAACAGCGGCCGAAAGCCGAGGCTGAACAGTGGTGCATCGGCGAGTCTGCGCATGTTCAAGCCACCACGGCGGCGTGATGCCGGCCCAGCCGATATTGGGACAGGAGGCGCATCACGTAGCCGATTTTCAGCAGGGTCGGGCCGATGATGGTCATGGCGTGCATCGCCACCAGCAGCGCAATCGGCATTTGGCCCTGATAAAGGTAAGCGCCGTAAATGCCTGCCAGCAGCATCACTAGACCGGCGACGAGGATCTTGCTCGACAGGTGCAGAACGTTCAGCGGACTTTCGAAGAAAGCGAACATGGGTGGCGTACTCCTGATCGGTTCAGTGGGTACTTTGGATGTATCAACTCTCGTGCCAGATTTTTAACCCAGCAGAATCAGCAGTTTAAGAATGACGTAGTCAATCAGACCTCACACCGAATTAGTCATAAAGACCAACCAAGAAGTCAAACAGACTACAAATCAACTTCCACATCCGGCACCCCTCCCAAAAGCAAACCAATATCATTTGCGCAGCTTCGACCCATTTGCTTTAATCGCGACCCATTCTTATTTGGACCGCTAACAACGGTCACCCTGGACGCTTGCTCAGAATGACGGTCGCCGACACCTCTCTCGTGCAGAACCTCTACGTCAGCCATCACCGCTGGCTGCACGAGCTATTGCGTCGACGACTGAGCAACGCGATGGATGCCGCCGATCTGGCGCACGACACGTTCATCCGGGTACTCAAGCGTCCACAGGCGTTCAACGGTGAAGTCCACGAGCGCTCACACCTGGCGACCATCGCCCGCGGTCTGTGCGTCGATCACTGGCGCCGTCGGCAACTGGAACAGACCTGGCTGGAAACCCTGGCCAACCGCCCGCCGGCTCTGCAACCGTCGCCGGAACAACAGGCGATCATCGTCGAGACCCTGCACGAAGTGGACGCCATGCTCGCGCGTCTGCCGCAACGGGTCAGCGAGGCGTTCATCCTCGCGCAACTGCACGACATGCCTTACCGGCTGATCGCCGAACAGATCGGCGTCAGCGAGCGGATGATCAAGAAGTACCTGGCCCAGGCGATGATGCATTGCGCAATTCTCGAAGCCGAACTCGACGGCCTGCTGATTGAGTAAGGTCATGAACCGACTCAGTCACGCCAGCCTCGAACAGGCAGCGCAGTGGTACGTGCAACTGCATGACGAACACGTCGCCGACCACGAACGTCAGCGCTGGCAAGCCTGGCTGGCGCAAAGTGCCGAGCATCAGGAAGCGTGGCGCTACGTGGAACGGGTCGGCCAGCGTTTCGCGCCGTTGCAGGGCGAGAACGAGGCCCATGCCGTCAGCCACACCTTGCGCAGCAGCCCGCGCGCCTCGATCAGCCGTCGTCAGTCGCTCAAGGGCTTGTTGATCCTCGCCGCTACCGGCCTCAGCGGCTGGGCCGCATGGCGCGACACGCCGTTGCCGGGCACCTTCGAACGCCTGAGCGCCGACCTGTCCACCGGCACCGGGGAGACCCGCGAAACCACGCTCGCCGACGGCAGCCGGATCTGGCTCAACGCCCTCAGCGCCCTTAACGTCCGCTTCGATGCCACGCAACGGCGGCTGCAATTGCGCGCCGGTGAAGTGCTGATCGACACCGCGAAAGATCCGGGCCGCGCGTTTCTGGTGGACACCGTGCATGGCCGGATGCGCGCCCTCGGCACGCGATTCAGCGTGCGTTACGACGATCAGCAA
This sequence comes from Pseudomonas sp. GW823-FHT04A03, assembly GCF_058796615.1. NCBI lineage: Bacteria > Pseudomonadati > Pseudomonadota > Gammaproteobacteria > Pseudomonadales > Pseudomonadaceae > Pseudomonas > Pseudomonas sp. GW823-FHT04A03. Next base: position 258,853 of record NZ_JBXAIV010000006.1, on the reverse strand, counting down.
ACCGTGCTCAACGTGTTCGAAGGTGCGGTGGAAGTGCGCAATCACAACGATCAGATCGAAGTGGTGCAGGCCGGTCGGCAACTGGCGTTCAACGCTGAGCAACTGCACGCCACAACCCCGGCCAGTCCATCCCGCGAAGCCTGGCGTCAGGGCTTGCTGCTGGCAGACAACCTGCCGCTGGGTGAACTGATCGAAGAGCTCAGCCGCTATCGACCGGGGCATCTGCATTGCGATCCGGCCGTTGCGCGGTTGCCGGTGATGGGTTCGTTCCCGCTCAAGGACACCGATCAGGCGTTGCGATTGCTCGAGGCTGCGTTGCCGATCCGGGTCGACAAGACATTGAGCTGGTGGGTCAACGTCGGGCCCAGAGGCTGATTATTTTTCATTTTACGGTTCCCTTTTGGCCGTCTCGTTCGGTTGATCCTCAGTAGCCCCTCTTCTGCCTTCGGGAACTCCATGCTGCGCTCCACGTTTGCCCGCACCCGTTTCACCCTGGCCCTGGCGTGCGCCACGCCGGGGTTGTGCGCGCCGAATGCCGTGGCCGAAGCCCTGCACGCAGCAACCCATCGCTACAACATCGCTCCCGGCCCGTTGGTCAGCGTCCTCAACCGTTTTGCCGAACAAAGCGGCGTGTTCCTCGCCGGCCACAATGACCTCGCCGCCGACAAGCGCAGCCCCGGCCTGAGCGGCGACTTCACCGAACAACAAGCCCTGCAACGCCTGTTGCAAGGCAGCGGCCTGCAAGCCCAGGCGCAGAGCGCGGGCGGTTACGTGTTGCGGGCCGCGCCGGCCGGGCAACACGCGCTGGAGCTGGACGCCACCACCGTCTCCGGCCGACAGCTCGGCGCCATCACCGAAGACACCGGCGCCTACACCACCGGCTCGACCGCATCGGCCACCGGCCTGCCGCTATCTCCGCGCGAAACCCCGCAGTCGGTCACCGTCATCACCCGCCAGCAACTCGACGATCAGGGTGCCACCGGCATTGCCGACATCCTGCGCCGCGCGCCCGGCATCAGCGTGCAGAACTACGACAGCGAGCGCTGGGAGTTCTCCGCCCGGGGCGCGCCGATCACCAACTTCCAGTACGACGGGGTCAACACCGACTACGACGGCGTCTACGACTACGGCACCACCAGCACCGACATGGCGCCCTACGACCGGGTCGAAATCATCAAGGGCGCCACCGGGTTGATGACCGGATCAGGCGACCCGTCCGCCACGGTCAATCTGATCCGCAAGCGGCCGACCCAGGTGTTTAAATCGTCAATCAGTGGCACCGTCGGGTCATGGGACAACTACCGCAGCGAAGCCGATATCGCCGGGCCGCTGACCGACAGCGGCAACCTGCGCGGGCGCTTTGTCGGCGTCCATCAACAGCGCAGCGCCCACGCCGACCATTATCAAAACACCCGCGACATCGCCTATGGCATCCTCGAAGCCGACCTCACGCCGGACACCTTGCTGACCCTCGGTTTCGACCAACAGAACACTCGCTCGCGCGGTGCCAGCTGGACCGGTTTCCCGATGTTCTACAGCGACGGCTCGCGAACGAACTTCTCGCGCTCGTTCAACCCGGCCACTGACTGGAGCCGTCGCGATTTCACCAACCAGACGCTGTTCGCGTCCCTCAACCGGCAACTCGCCAACGACTGGACGCTGAAGCTCAGCTACGACCGCAAACACCGCCAGCACGACACCCTGCTCGGCTCCGCCAGCGGCGGCAATCCCGACCCGGTCAGCGGTGACGGCATGTTCCTGTACATGGGCAAATTCAAGGGTGATGAGGTTCAGGACAACGTCGACCTCAACCTCAGCGGCCCCTTCAGCCTGCTGGGCCGCGAACACCAACTGATCGCCGGATTCATGTCGATGAACACCCGCCAGGACATTCCGGTCTATGGCTCGGTCTACCCGGCGCTGAACGGCAGCATTTTCGACTGGCGAGGCGAGTATCCCAAACCGGACATTCCGCAGGTCGGCCGTGACCACATCGAACAACGCCAGACCGGTGCCTACCTCGCCACCCGCCTCAAACCCACCGACGATCTGGCGCTGATTCTCGGCGGCCGAGTCAGCGATTTCATCGCCAGCGATCACCTCGATTACAGCGACCCGAACACCCCGGACGTGCGCGACGGCTACCGCCAGACCGGCGTCGTCACGCCCTACGCCGGCGTGGTCTATGACCTCGACGAAACCTGGTCGCTGTATTCGAGCTATACCCGCATCTACCAGCCGCAAACCAGCAAGGACGCCTCGCGCCACGTGCTCGACCCGGTGCAGGGCAACAGCCTGGAAGCGGGAGTCAAAGCCGGGTTCTACGACGGTCGGCTCAACGCCAGTTTCGCGGTGTTCCGCATCGAGCAGGACAACATCGCCGAGTACGTCAGCGGTTTCGACAGCCAGTCCGTCTACCGCGCCGTGCAAGGCGCAACCACCAAAGGCTTCGAATTCGAAGTGGCCGGCGAGCTGCGCGAAGGCTGGAACCTTTCCGCCGGTTACGCCTTCAACCACACCCGCGACGCCAATGGCGATCCGGTCTACGGCGCGATCCTGCAAACCACTGCGCCCGAGCAGATCGTGCGGGTGTTCAGCAGCTATCGCCTGCCAGGCGCCTGGCAAAACCTGACCGTAGGCGGCGGTGTAAGCTGGCAGAGCGAGTTCTTCGGCAACGTCTTCCAGCCCGACCCGACAGGCACCGGCCAGAACGTGCGCATCACCCAGGACAACTACTACCTGGTGGACGCCATGGCCCGCTATCGTTTCAACCAACACCTGAGCACCACGCTCAACATCAGGAACCTGCTCGACAAGACCTACTACACCGGCCTCGGCAACTTCGGCACCGGGTTCTACGGCGAGCCGCGCAGCGTGCAGTTGAGCACACGCTGGGATTTCTAAGGATTGGCGATCGAGCGGGTCAGGGCTGCTTCAGGTAGGTTCCACTCAACTCGTATACATCCCCGGCGGCGTCGACACTCACGACCCCGTCGAAAAAGCGCAGACGGTAGAGCGGCTCGGCGATTTCTTTCTGGCCAATGATCAAATTGCCGGCCAGCAACGGCCATTGATCAACGACCTGTGTCGGGGGCTTGCCGGGCTGCGTCATGACCATCTGAATCGACGCAATCTCGCCTGCGGACTGATCAGTGGCCGGTGTGATTTTCACTGTCAGCCAGGCTGAGCGCTCGTCCGACGTCACCAGCACATAGCGTCCCTCACGCAGACTGCCTTGCGCCGCAGAAAATCTTTGCGGGGCAATCCTGAACGCTGTCGGGCGCGCCTCGATGCTCCGGCTTGTGTCGCCATTCTTCCATGTTCCACTCTGGAGCCCATGTTCATCAGGCTCGCCTTCCACAAACCAGTCGCCGGTCGAACGCCCCTGATCGTCGAACTCGTGCAACGCCACACCGCCATCTTCATAGGTCTCGCCGAACAACCGGATCGGTTTGCCGCTGCCTGTGCCGGTGTAGCGCACCTCACCGACATAAACCCCGCCCTGCATCTGCCACCACAACTCGAACGCGATCTTGTCGTCGAGCGTGCCCCGCAACATGACCGGGGCATCGCCGACCGGCCCTTCCAGATGACGCTGCTCAGTCCATTTTCCGTCCTTCAACGTTCGGTCAGTAATGTCCGTGTAACCCGCCGGCATTAACGGACTGCCCTCGGACGGCGCCTGCTTCACCTCGATTTTTTCCGCCACTTTCACGGGTGAGTTGCCCTGCAGCGCCCATGTCGCACTCTGCCGCCAGCAGCAACCGCTCTTCGAGCGTGTCTTCAGATGTCGGGTCGATGGATCAATCTCGAACAGCCCCAGTTGCGGCTCACGGGTCAAGGCGGAAAGGCCTTTGTCGAGGACCAGCACCGGACTTGAAGGATCGGCCAGATAGATATCGTAAGACGCGGCAGCGTACCCGCCCTCATTGCCATTGCGCACCGCCAGATCCTGTTCGCCGTCAAAATTGAAATCGGCAAACACCACCAGATGCTGTTCGTCACAGCGCAGCGCTGACGCCGTATCACCGGCGGAAATCAGGTCAGAGACGTCGGCAGAGTCGATGCGTTGCAACACTTCGCCACTGGCCTTGTCGCGCACAATGATCTGCGCCGGCGCGGCGTCAAAACTTTTCAATGGCGGCTGCGCGACCATCACATCAATCAGGTATTTCTGCGCCGGATCGGAGAGCTGACAGGCCAGCGGTGCAGCCGTCGCCGAGGCTGAAGCCAGCAGACAGGATAAAAACAACAAACGAGGGGCAGCCATATTGCAGAGCGTCCTTGCGGCAAAATCGGGGCGGCAAGTCTAACGACAATCGACCTGGCATGCACTTGTCGACCTGTGGCACCGACAGTCGACTACAGACTGACTACGCTGTTAATCCAGCGTGTCTAACCTGCCGAGGATGACTGCCATGCAACGCTTTCAAAAGTTGACGCCGTGCCTGTGGTTCGACGATCAGGCCGAAGCTGCAGCGAAGTTCTACTGCTCGATCTTCGACCACTCGAAAATCACCGCCCTCACCCACTACAGCAAGGTCGGCCAGGAATTCCACGGCCGCCCGGAAGGCTCGGTGATGACCGTCAGTTTCGAACTCGATGGCCACACCTTCACAGGGCTCAATGGCGGGCCGCTGTTCAAGTTCAATGAGGCGATTTCGTTTCAGGTCAATTGCCAGAACCAGGAAGAGGTCGACCATTTCTGGGGCAACCTCAGCGCCGGCGGGCCGGTGGAGGCGCAGCAATGCGGCTGGCTCAAGGACAAGTTCGGCGTGTCGTGGCAGATCGTGCCGGTGGCCTTCATGCACATGATGACCGACCCCGACCAGACCAAGGCGCAACGGGCGATGCAGGCCATGTTCGGGATGAAAAAACTCGACATTGCCGAACTCGAACGAGCCTTCGCCGGCCAGAGCTAATACACTCGGGCACTGGCCTGCCGAGAACCCCAATAATGAAACACGCTGCCGCCAAGAACCCCGAACAAGCCCCGCGCTTCTGGCGCGACGAAGCCCTGCCCTTCATCGAGGCGCGGGCCATCGCCGATGGGCGTGAGGTCTGCTATTCACGACACTCCCACGCGCACTTTTCCATCGGCGCGATCACCGCCGGGCGCAGCACCTATGTGCATGAGCAATTCTCGTTCGAAGTGGCGGCCGGCACGGTGGTGCTGATGAACCCGGGGGACGTGCATGCGTGTAACCCGATCGATGATCAGCCGTGGTCGTATTTGATGTTGTATGTGGAAACGCCTTGGCTGACGGATCTGCAGCATCAACTGGGATTCAGTGCGGAACTTGAGTTTCGACGGTTTTCCGATACGCATTTGAATGATGCTCGCCTGTTTCACGACTTGAATGCGTTGTACGCGGTATTGGTCGACGGACAGCAAGACGTCCTTTGCAAACAGAGCGCTGCGGTGCAGTTTTTCAGCGACCTGCAACTGCGCCTGGACCCTATCGAACAACCTCTGCGAGAGCCGAACTTCAAACTCGAACGCGCCGCCGACTTCATTCGCCAGCATTGCACCGACCTGCTCAGCCTCGACGACATCTGCGCGGCTGCCGAGCTCTCACCGTCCTACCTGATTCGCGCCTTCAAACAGCATTTCGGCATGACGCCCCATGCGTTTGTGGTCAACCAGCGCATTCAGTTTGCCCGTGAGTGTCTGCGTCGCGGGCAGTTGATTGCAGATGTGGCGCTGGAAGCAGGATTTGCCGATCAGGCGCATTTTCAGCGGGCGTTCAAGCAGCATCTGGCGGCTACGCCGGGGCAGTATCGGGGGTAAAAGCAAAAACGGCCTGCAATGGCCGCGTCGGTTTAATTCTACATACCCGGAAAGATATACATATTTATCGCCAACAGTGCTTCAGGCCTTTAAAAACAGCCACCCCTCTCATTCACGCCACCACCAAGAAACACTTCGAACATTAATCAACGCCAACTTTTCGCCTTGGCGCCTTACTCTAAAAACCTGTCTACCGCACAAACACGACAATCAATAAACAGTCACCACATTTCATTTATTTCGCTATCAGAGAATGGATTCTGAATCATGAAGCCAATAGACAACTATGCTTACGACTCCAAAAATACACTTCAGAAAAAGGCAGTAAGCCAGACCATTACAAACTTTATTGACGATCAATACGCCATTGAACGCCTTGGCTGGAAATGGAATGAAATTCTGGTTCCGTGCGTGGAGGGCAGCACGTTCGACCAGATTCATCGCAGTGCCAGAATTTCGCTTTCCATACTGCTGCGCCACGACGATTTCATGTTTGTCCGCGCTCGCCGCAAGATTCCGGACAGCGCGATATTTCTGCTGGATGAGAACGGCCGACTCTACTTCAGTCATCGAAACATGGTCTCCGGCAATGACCGGTCAGCGACCCCGTTTGTTTCGCCCCGAGAGATCACTGCGGATGTCGCAGGTCTGGCGGACTTCGACGACAGCCTTCAACTTCTGGCCAAGGTCGCCGCTTCCAGTGGCGGCTGGATCATTACAGGAGACGAAATTACGGTCGGTCAGTGGTTGCGTTACAACGGATTGCAAGTCCCGGACAACGAACAAGACACCCGAAACCTGCTCGACCTGTTGAACTTCTCGACACTGCCAGAGCCCCCGAAATACGGAAACTATTGGCAACTTCTTGACGCTCCTGACGAGTCACCATTCAAACTTGAGGGAAACAACCGGGCAATCATTCTTGATCTGATTCAAAGTTGCACCCTGGATTATGAAGCCATCATCAATGGACTCGGCAGACGTGTGCTGATGGAAAGCACAACGGGCGACGGCGCTATAACGAGCACAGACTTTCGCCTGCAACAATTGATTGAAAGTGCGGCGGCACGGCACGGGCAATACTACTTTTCCATGCTGGGCTGGCAAGCAGAACATGCCGCAACAAAACAATCGACTGAACTTGCAGAGCAACTGGCGGTTGCCGTGATCTTGCTTGACCTGGACCCGGCACTCGATATTGCCAACACCCACTTCGCCGGTTTCGATCTGTATTCCAAACGCTACTTCAAACAACATCCGGCCCAGGTTCGCACGGAGCTGGAAGCACATCTGATCAAGAACCTTCACGTCGAACCCTCGCTTGCCCCGCTGGTGGCGCAGATGATTCTGGCAGGTATGGCGCCGGAGTATCTCTTCACCGACTGGCCGTCCAGCCTGCAGATGGGAACGCCGGCCTGGGTGATCGCTACGCAGGCTGTGCATCTGGTCGAAGCACTGGTTCCCGGCGCCAGCCGCAAAATGACCTATCAGCATCTGATGGGGTTCAGCCAGTCGACGAAATCACTCACCCCACTGGCGGCCTTGCAGGCCGAAGGCTCGGTGGATCCGGTGTTGACCTGGGCCTGGATGAACGGCCTCATCACGCGAGATGCGCAAGGCAATCTCGACGCAAAAGAGATCGAGCGCGCCACACGCGAATACGATCAGTACATCGCCATGATGCTGGAAGCCGCCGAACGGTTTTCCAGGCCGTTGCCCGATCGCAGACAGCTTGCATTGCAAGAACTGAAGTCCCAGGAACGGGATTGCGACCCCGATGAACTGCTGGTCAAACATCGCGGCAGTGGCGGTGGCGCCGGTCGCAAAGTATCGGTGCTGGACCTGTACATGGGTGACGAGCTGCACACCAAGGACTGGGATCGCCTCAAAGGCACCAGTATCTATAAATCCTTTCCTGAACTGCCTTTTCTGTTTCCCGTTGCCGACCTCTACGAAACCGCGACCTCCAGTCACTTCGACGCCGTTCTCGGTGGGTTGATGCGCAACATCCAGATCGCCATTTCACAACTGCTCCCGGAAGATGCAACGTCGATTGAGTACGGGGCGATCGGTGTCTATAGCGTTCAGAAGATGAACTACAAACCGGCTCGAACCAACGGTCGCGGCGCCGTCAGCCCTGCCAGATATATTCCGGGAGAAACCGGGCGTTACGGGGTCATACTCTGCGTACAACACGGCTATGCCATCAAGTGCTTCGAGCTGTTTCCGCTCCGGATGGAGTGTCGGTACAACCCGGATCTTGAAGCATTCTTCGAGCCACTGGTTTCCGGAAGCTTCTTCAAGCTCGACACTCGATTCAGCGATCAGAAAGAGCTGGAAAAAGCCCCCGTTGATCTACAGGCCTACCTGCAAAACGTCGCCCCCAAGGCCGGCATCAAATCCAGAATTCAGGTGCGCAAGATCGGTGTGCTGGAAGCGCTCCGCGAGCGCAGCGATGGAACGCCTCTTTATCGCTCTCCTCGCATGGAAACCCTGAGCGGGATGATCGCTGAAAAAAATCCGTACATCACCGAGCAGGAAATCCACCAACTGGGCCTGCAGCAAACCGTACGGGAGAAGGCGATTGAAAAGACCGATGCCATCTTCAACATGATTCTCAACCTGATCATTCCCTTCAAGAGCTGCGTGGAAGGACTGACTTCTGGGGATCCGAAGAAACACGGTGGCGCAATCTTCGACTGCATTGTCGATGCCGCCGTACTGGCGATGACCATTTTCGCCGCACCTGTGGCAATCGCTGCCGCCGCCAGCAAAGCCGCGAGCATCGCCGGCAAACTGCTGTCGGCCTCACGAATTCTGGCAAGCGCGGCCCTCAGCCTGTTCAACCCTTTGTCGGGCTTGCCGCAACTGCTTAAGGCCGGGGGGAAATTGCTCGGTCGAGGCGTGGCGAAGCTAAGCGGGCATGCCCTCTCGCTGGCACATCAGGCCAAGCAGCAACTCAGGTTCCTGACCGGTGCAAACAGCTACGACCTGCTTAAAGTGATTGATCATACCGGCTCGGCTGCACACACGCGGATGTCGCTGGACACAGTTCTACATGCTCGGGCGCTGCTGAAAAACGATGCGATCGAAACCGCTCAACACATCGTCACGCGCTTGAGCGACAAGCACTTCAAATTGCCCAAAGGGGCTACCGAAACAGAATTGCGCCATCTTGCGAACAACGCCGTGAAGGAAACGGCGTACCAGTCGAAACAGGCAGGCGATCTGGAATCGCTGATCGGTCGCAAGGCTTTGGAAGAACTGACGGAAGCGTTCATCAAGGGCCACCCTGTTCAGCTTAACGATGCGCGCAGCACCGCACAGGGTTACACCGAAACGCTGGCAGTCCTGTACGAACTCGAGAGCAAAAAAGCCCGATTCATGACGGGCTATCAGCAGGACATTCTGAAGCTGGATCTGGGTAAGCCGCCGTACACCGACGTCATGCCCGATTCGCTGTTCAACCCCCAGGGCTTCACCGATCCTTCACAACGCGCGACCGCCTGGATGTTGAAAGGCTCGACCTCCAGCGGTAACGACTTCGAAAACATCCTTGGCGTATTGCGCGAATACACCGCGAACAAGGTCTCCCTGACCGATCCGAACGTGATCCGCGACATCCATCGCAAACTGGTACCGGAAGCCGTCGATAAAGTGCGCGATGCCGGCGCCCCGACCCAATACGGCAGCAGCCCGACCGGGTTCGCGTTACTGGAGCAGCATTTGAAGAACCTGGACCCGAGACATCCGCACTTTGATAAACAGGTGCTGGGGGCTGTGGTCGGATTCCAGGGGTTCGGTGACGGCAACGGCCGCACCGCCAGTGCGTTGTACTCGATCAGTCAGTTGCGCAATAACCAGTTCACGGCCATGCCACCCCACGTATTCAGGGAGCTCAATGGCATTTTCTGACGATGCACGATTGACCTGACTGCGACACGTCCGTACTTCGCCTGCCGGAGTACGGATCAGGGCAGCAGCAAATACCCCGCACTCACCGCCAACAGCAGCGCCATCACCCGGTTGAACAAGCGCATCCCCGCCGGATTTTGCAGATAACCGCGCAAAAACGTCCCGGCATACGCCCAGCACCCGACCGACAGATAACAAATCACCAGATACACCGCCGCAAACTGCCACACCAGCCGCGCTTCGCCATCGGCGACAAACGCGCCCATCCCCGCCACGCAGGCCAGCCAGGCCTTGGGGTTGAGCCATTGCATCACCGCGCCATAGAGCATCGACGGCGCCCTGCCCGATTCTCCCGCATTCAACTGGCCGTCATCCATGGCCAGTTTCCAGGCCATGAACAACAGAAATGCCACCCCGGCCAGTTGCACCACGCGGGTGAGCGCTGGCCACAGTTTCAGCACTTCGTGCAGACCCAGCCCCATCAACACCAGCAACAACACAAACCCCAGCGTCGCCCCGGCTACATGCCGCTGGCTGGCACGAAAGCCGAACTGCGCCCCTGAACTCAACGCCACGATATTCACCGGCCCCGGGGTAATGGACGCGGCCAGGGCAAACGCCGCCATCGACACAATCAGACTCATCGCACACCTGCTTCAAATCGAGGAACAAGGCGCCCACAGTAGCCAGCACACAGCAGGCGGTATTGAAGGAAATTACCCCCGCTCGCGCAGACCCACTACGCTCTGGCTATGCGACCACTTTTGACCAGGAAGTCTGCCCTCGATGATCTTGATTCTGCTGCCCTCCGCCGATTACGACCCCACCGAAAGCAGCGTGCCCTGGCAGGCACTGCGCAACGCAGGCATTGAAGTGCGTTTTGCCACGCCGCAAGGCTTACCTGCGCATGCCGATCCACGGTTGGTGGACATCGGCTTCGGCCTGCTGAGTTCGATGCTGATGACGCGCAAGGCCGATCTGGACAGTTACGCGCAGATGATCGAGTCCGATGCGTTCAGGCAGCCGCTGGCGTATGCCGATGTCGACACGAGCCGCTTCGACGGTCTGCTGATTCCCGGTGGTCATGCCAAAGGGATGCGCACGCTGTTGGAATCGACGCAGGCTCAGCAGATCGCCCTGCAATTTTTCAAGGCCGAAAAACCCGTGGCGGCGGTGTGTCATGGCGTGCTGTTGCTGGCGCGCACGCTTGATCCCGATACCGGGCGTTCGGTGTTGTTCGGGCGCAAGGTGACGGCGTTGCTCTCGGCAACCATGGAGTTGCCGGCGTGGCTGATGACAGCTGCATGGCTGGGGCGCTACTACCGCACCTACAAGCAGACCGTCGAGGCGGAAGTGAAGACCGCGCTGGCCAGCAAATCCGACTTCAAACGCGGACCGCTGATCGCCAAACGCGATTGTGCGCAGAAACTGCAATCGGGATTTGTGGTGCGCGACGGCCAATTGCTCACGGCGCGCTGGCCCGGCGATTGCCATCGATTCGCCGCAGAATGGGTGGCCATGTTGCAGGCCACCCAGCGCTGATCGGCGTTTTCAGTCCTGACGCGGCACGGTGAAGCGGAATTCGCTGCCCTGCCCCGGCTCGCTCTCGGCAACGATCCGCCCGCCATGGGCCTCAACGATGCCTTGCGTGATGTACAGGCCCAGCCCGGTGCCGTTCGGATTGCCCTCCTTCACCGTCCAGTAACGGTCGAACACGTGCGGCAAGTGATCCTTGGGAATGCCTTCGCCGCTGTCGCGTACCGTGAAGACGATGTCGTCACCGACCGATTTGGCATACACGTCGACCGTGCCCAGACGCGGAGTAAACTTGATCGCGTTGCCGACCAGATTCGACAGCACCTGAAACAGCCGCTCGGGGTCGGCGTGGATGCTCAGATCGGGATCGGCCTCGAACGAGATGCTGATGTCCTTGTCCAGCGCCAGCGGTGCGAGCAGTGATTGCGCCTCTTCGAACATCTGCGCAACATCGAGTTTTTGCGGCGCGATGGTGTAGCGACCGGCGTCGATTTTCGAGGTGTCTAGCAAGTCTTCCAGCAGCGTGTTCATGCGCCCGGCGGCTTGTTGCATGGTGTCGATCGCCGTCGAAATGCGCCGCGAAGTGTGCGGCCCGTCGGAGCTGAAAGCCTTCTGCATCATGCCGCAGAGCATCGAGATCACGGTCATCGGATTGCGCAGATCATGAGAAACCACCGCCACCAGCTCGTCGCGGGCACGCACCGCTTCCTGCTCGCGGCGCACCTGACGGGCCAGATCGTTTTCCAAAGCCGAGCGACGCAGATCGTTGGCGGCGAACAGATCGCCGTGGCTCCACTTGGTGGAAATCCCGGCCATCTCGACCTTCCAGATTTCGAACGAAGTACGCGGCCGCAGACGCAGGCCGGCGTCGGAGTTTTCCAGGTCCAGCGGCTTGCGCGGGTCGCCGCTCCAGTTGATGTTCTCTTTGACTTCGGGGCGGAACCACAGCACGCCGTTGTCCACCGGTTTGGGCAGGCTCATGGCGAGCACGCCGCTGGCGACCTGCTGATAGTGCGCGGCCGGCGGATAGACGCTGGCCAGGTGATGACTGGCAAACACCGGCTCGCCGCGCTCCTGCAGCCATTTGTGCAGGGCACGGATCTCTTCCGGCTCCGGGCAGTTGCCGTAACGGTGCAATTGCTTGTCTTCGATGATCGCGATGCCGCCGGCATTGGCCAGCGCCATCAGGATTTGTGGCTGGTTGGCCAGGCCATCGAAGACGTTTTGTGGCGAATCGATCATCGCCTGATTGAGCAGCGCCAGCGCCTCGACCTTTTCTTCGCGTTGACGGCTGACTTCCAGCGCTTCCATCGCGCTGATCTGCAACGAAAGCACCTGGCCGATGGTCTGGCACGCCGTGCGCAATTCGTGCGGCACGTGCAGCGGCTGGCGGTTACCGCAACTGATCAGGCCCCAGAGGCGGTCGCCCTTGAGCAGGGAAATGCTCATCGAGGACAGCACGCCCATGTTCTTCATGTACTGGCAGTGGATCGGCGACACGCTGCGCAATGTGGCGAAGCTCAGGTCCAGCGGGGTCTCGATGTCCGGGCGCAACTTGGGCACCAGCGGCACCGGTTGGTAGTCGGCATTCGGGATGATCCGCAGCCAGTTGGTGCGGTACAGCTCGCGGGCCTGCTCGGGGATGTCGGAGGCCGGGAAGAACAAACCGTTGAAGACTTCCATCGACGGATCGGACGCTTCGGCGATGACCTGACCGTGGCCCTCCTCTTCGAAGCGATAGATCAGCACCCGGTCGTAGCCGGTCATGGCCTGGATTTCCTTGACGCTGATGTCGTACAGCGCCTGCAGGCTCTGGGCCTTTTGCAGGCGCGCGAGCATCCGCCCCAGGTGGGTTTCGGTGCCGGCGACGTTGCGCGGCTGGAAGTTTTCGACGTGGATTTCCAGTTCCAGAATCAGCACATCCTGATGCCGGTGCAGCAAGCCTTCAAACGCGGTGCCGTTGAGGCGAAAGTGCAGCGGCGGCGCATCGGACAAGGCCGGTTGCTGCAAGGCTTCGCGAACCTGCACGGCATGGGCATCGCCGATCAGGCTTTGCAGTGGCTGGCCGATCAGTTCCTGTGCCGGCCGGGCGAGCAAGGTCTCGACGTTGGCGCTGATCTGGATGATCGAAAGGTCCGGCTCGCTCAGGGTCAGCAGCAAACCGTGCGGCTGGATCGCGCCGGGAAAGCGGATCGGTTCGTCGGCGCAGTTGGCCAGCAACTCTTCAAAGGCTTCTTTGTCTTGCGGGGTCATACCAGAACCTCCTGGCTTTCGAGCCAGCGCTCGAAACAGCTGAATGTGGTGTGGGCGGCCGCCACGACGGCTTCACGCTCGTCGGCGTCCATCGGGCGACTGCCCAGGTATTCGATGAAATCGCGCCAGCGACGGCCGGTGGCAGCGCCGTAGATGTCCAGAAACGCTGCACCGTTGTCCGCGTCCAGGCTCAGTCGTGCGGCGATTTCCCGGCGCAGGATCTGTCCGCCGAGGGTCGCGCCTTCCAGCACGTACAGCACGCCCAGGCAGGCGGCGGCGGAATCGATGGCGGGCAACTGGCGGCAGAGCGAAAACTCTCCGCCATTCGCACCCAACGCTTGCAGATCGCGTTGCAGGGTCGGCACCTTGAGGCGTGAAACCAGATCGAAATCGGCCGGGATCTCGCCGCTGTCCTGCAATGCGCGTTCCAGTGGCTGATAGAAGCCGTAATAGGCGCGCATCAGTCGCTCGAAAGCCTGCAGATCAAGGGTGTCGGAGAAAAAAGGAAGGCGTTTTTCCAGTGCAATGTGCAGTTCGGCCGTGCCGGCGCGCAGATCCTGCAACACCGGTGGTACATGAACCTCGCGGGCCTTTGCTTGCATGTAGGTCGCTCGTACAGTGGGCCGCCTGCGGCCATGGGGGAATGGAAAAGCATTGCGCGAAAGCTTACACGGCAATTGTCCTTTCTGACCCGACAGATGGTTTTTTCTGGCGGATTCATCACCCTGTGACGGTTTCAGAGTTGACGGGACGGCAGAAAGTTCGAACGGATTTGCGCCCGATCATCGCTGTACCGCGACTCTGCTGCCTGACTGTACGGTTCGGCCCTACTCGCACGCATGATAAAAATACCGCTCCCGTCACCGGAGCCCGCACCATGGATCTCGCCACCCTCTCCCTGTTTCTGCCCGCCTGCTTTGCCTTGAACATGGCACCGGGGCCGAACAACCTGCTGTCGGTCAGTAACGCCACCCGCTATGGCTATCGTCGCGCCTGCGTGGCCGGGATCGGTCGGTTGCTGGCGTTCGCCGGAATGATCGCCCTTGCGGCGGCGGGGCTGGCAGTGATGCTGCAAACGTCCGAACTGTTGTTCTATGGGATCAAGATCATCGGCGCGGGGTATCTGCTGTATCTGGCGTGGCAACTTTGGCGGGCCAATCCTGCCGCCGAAGACGCGGTTACTGCGCCGGCGAGCGGGCTTCTGGCCCTGGCGCGTCAGGAGTTTTTAGTAGCAGCAGGCAATCCCAAAGCAATACTGATCTTCACCGCCTTCCTGCCGCAATTCGTCGACCCGGCCCGAGCCATCACTCCGCAGTTCATGCTGTTGGGCGTGCTGTTCCTGCTGCTGGAATGGATCGCCATCAGCGCCTACGCCTACATGGGCCTGCACATGCGCCGCTGGTTCGCCGAGCCGCGCGGCAAGCGGATTTTCAACCGTTGCTGCGCGGGGCTGCTGTCGGCGGCGGCTTCGGTGTTGCTGATGGCCAAACGGGCCTAAACTTCGGACGGGCCTTTGAGTTCGACCTGATTACCGTCCGGATCGAAGCAGTACAGCGACAGGCCGTAGCCCTCCGCGCCAAAACGGGTGGCGGCTTTTTCGACGGTCAGGCCGCAGGCTTGCAGATGGCTGACCAGCGCCGCTTCATCGAACGGCTCGATGCGCAGGCAGAAATGATCGACGTTGCGCCGTTCGCTACCAGCAGCGGCGCCGCCCTTGCGACCGATTTCGCCGTCGAGGTCGACCAGATCGATCATCGACGTGCCTGCGCGCAGATGCACCAGGCCGAACTTTTCGTTGCGTTTGACCACTTCGGCGCCGAAGACCCGGTCGTAGAAATCAATGCTGCGTTGCAGATCGGCAACGCGCAGCACGATGTGATCGATGTGTTGAATCGTGAACGGTGGCATACCTTCATTTCCCGAGTTGTAGCGACCCGATCACTGTAGTGCAGCGGCCCGAAAATTCACTGTCGATTTTTCGGTGGAGCCATCGAATAACTGGTTTTATCCTCGGCCCATGAACATACAGACCGCTGTCCTGCCCCCTCACGCCGAAATGGTTCGCGCCATGCTCGCAAGCGACACTGCCTATGAAGGCGTGTTCTTCACGGCCGTGAAAACCACCGGGATCTTTTGCCGCCCTACCTGCACGGCGCGCAAGCCGAAACCGGAAAACGTCGAGTTCTTCGCCCACGCTGACGACTGTCTGTCCGCCGGCTACCGCGCCTGTTTGCGCTGCAAACCGCTGGACGCCGCGGCCATCGCCCCGGACTGGGTGCAACGACTGTTGAAAGCGGTCGACGCCGATCCGGAGCTGCGCTGGAGCGATGCGCAGTTGCTCGCCGAAGGCATCGAACCGCTGAAATTGCGGCGCTGGTTCAAACAGCATTTCGGCATGACTTTCCATGCGTGGCTGCGCACCCGCCGGCTCGGTATGGCGCTGGGCGGGATCAAGCAAGGCACGTCCATCGACCACGCAGCATTCGATTCCGGCTATGAATCCCTCAGCGGTTTTCGCGATGCGTTCCAGAAGTCGTTCCACATCACGCCGGGACGCGCGGCAGCCAGCGAGCCGCTGCTGTTCACCCGGCTGACCACGCCGCTGGGGCCGATGATCGCCATGGCCGAGCGACGCGGGCTGGTGCTGCTGGAGTTTCTCGACCGTCCGGCACTGACCCGGGAAGTCGAGGAGCTGCAAAACCGCTACGGCTACTTGGTCGCACCGGGGCACAACGCGCATTTGCAGCAGATCGAAAACGAGCTGGCGCTGTACTTCGCCGGCAAGCTGAGCGAATTCAGCGTGCCGCTGCACCTGCCCGGCAGCGAGTTTGCCCGGCAGGTCTGGAGCGAACTGCGGCAAATCCCCTACGGCCACACCAGCACTTACGGCACCATCGCCGCGCGGCTGGGCAAACCCGGCGCCAGTCGCGCGGTGGGTCTGGCCAACGGGCACAATCGGCTGTCGATCGTGGTGCCATGCCATCGGGTGATCGGTGCGGACGGCTCGCTGACGGGCTATGGTGGTGGGCAACCGCGCAAGGCGTTTTTGCTTCGGCTGGAAAACGCCGCCGTGCAGCTGACGCAACCACTGGCTTTCTGAACAACCGACAAGAAGGGATCTCGATGAACGCGCTCGACACTCGGTTTCACCAGTTGCACCACGATGGCCTGCTGATCCTGACCAACGTCGCCGACGCCACGGGTGCGCGGCTGGTCGAGCAGTTGGGTGGCAAAGCCGTCGCCACCAGCAGCGCCGCTGTCGCCTGGGTCCACGGTTACCCGGACGGCAACACTCTGCCGCTGGAGCGTTTGATCAGCACCGTGGAATCGATTTCCCGGGTCATCAAGGTGCCGTTGAGCGTGGACATCGAGGCCGGTTATTCCGATGACCTCGACCGGGTTGCTGAAGTGATCGATGCGGTCATCGCGGCAGGTGCGGTCGGGATCAATATCGAAGACGGCAGCGGCACGCCGGAACTGCTGGTGCGCAAGATCGGAGTCGCGCGACAAGTGGCCGAGAAGCGCAATGTGAAGCTGTTCATCAATGCCCGCACCGACGTTTACCTCAAAGGTCTGGTGCCGGCGGAGGATCGTGTCGCCGAAACCCTGCGTCGTGCCGCGCTGTATCAGGCGGCCGGGGCGGATGGATTGTTCGCTGCCGGGGTGACGTCCGCCTACGAAATCGAAGCGATCTGCAAGGGGACGACTTTGCCGGTCAACGTTCTGGGCTTCGCTTGCCTGCCCTCTCCCGAAGAACTGATAGCCCTCGGCGTGCGCCGCTTGAGCGCCGGTTCCGGAATCGCCGAGTTCATGTACGGCGCCATGGGCTCACTGGTGAAAAGCTTTCTCGCCAGCGGCAAGCTCGACACCCATGACCTCAAGGCCCTCAGCTACGGCGAAGTCAACGGTCTGTTGAAGTAAGCCATGCCTGATCCCTACCAACCGGCCAGCGAATTTCTGGCCAGCCTCGACGCCGACTGGCAGCGCCACATTGCTGCGGTCGGTCCCTGCCTGCATCAGCCACATCCGGCGCGCGATCCCTATGAATCGCTGGTGCGGGCGATTGCCTATCAGCAACTGCACGCCAAGGCGGGCGATGCGATTGTCGGGCGGCTGGTGGGGTTGTTTCCCGGGCAGACGTTTCCGCATCCGGAGCAGGTTTTGGCGACGGACTTCGATCAATTGCGCGGTTGCGGGTTTTCGGCGGGCAAGATTGCGACGATTCAGGGGATTGCCCAGGCGACTCTGGACGGTGTGGTGCCGGATTACTCGACCGCACTGGCGATGGAGGATGAGGCGCTGATCGAACGGTTGGTCAGCCTGCGCGGGGTTGGGCGCTGGACCGTTGAGATGTTGCTGATCTACAGCCTGGAGCGGCCGGACATTCTGCCGGCCGATGACTTTGGGGTTCGCGAGGGGTATCGGCGGTTGAAGGGGCTGGAGGTGCAGCCTGCGCGCAGGCAGATGATTGAGATCGGGTTGGGGTGGAGTCCGTTTCGGACGGTGGCGGCCTGGTATTTGTGGCGGGTGCCGAAAAGCCCCTAGCTGTAGCCCTCACCCTTCGAGAGAGGGCTTTGGCTTCTTACGGGAAGATCATCTTCATCTCTCTGTCCGAATAGTTGTAGTTCCAGCGCAACTCGGTTCCCGCCGCAATATCCTCCGAAGCAAACAGCGCATTCAACATGTAGGGCCGGTTGACTAGCCGGTCGCCGATCAGCATATCCGCTTCGACTTTGAACCCGACGATCTGGACGTTATAGCCGTCCGACGCCTGGTGGATCGGTTTGCCCGAAGCGTCGTACTCGAAGTTGGTGTTGATCCGCGAAATGATGTTATCGCCAATGACCACTACCGGCTCTTCAATGAGTTTTCCCGCACCATAATGCACGTAGGAACCGGCGAGCATGGTGAACGTCTGTTCTTCACGCCGCACCAGACGCACCGGGCTGAGCGTCCCGCCGTAGAGGCCGAGCGCCTCGCCCTTGGCGATTCGCTTGTTGGCCACCACCATAAGTTGTCCGATCAGCGCTTTCTCGCCCGGGACCTTCATGTCGGCCTCGGTAAAGGTGCGCAGCTCGAGCTTTTCTTCGTAGAGTCTGGCGACGTCTTCATAACCTTCGAATTTGATGTACGGCTTGATCGGCCCCGAGTGGAACTGCTCACCCGTAGTCAGAGTGACCAAGGTTTCCAGCTTGCGGATCCGCACCGGCCTGCCCAGGGTATCGCGCAGCGGGTATTTGCCGTTGTTGGCCCGGTCGTATGAGCCCAGTCGATTGCCCCGGAAGGAATAGCGCACTTCATCGCGCATGGTCGCCAGTTCCTGCCCTGTATAGGGCTTGACCGGCATCGATTCGGAGGCAAGCTCGAATTCGTCGTCTGAGTCGTCCGCACGAGCCCGTCCCTCGTCGCCCTCCGGATGCGGCATGGCCTCCAATGTCGAGGTGGCTTCGCTTCGCGGGTCGGGGGTGCGAAAACGGTCGGTGGCAAATTCTTCCAGCGGGTGCCAGCGCTTGCCGTCGCTGTCGCGCTCCAGCACCGGGCCGGAAGGGTTGAGTTCGCTGGCCAGCCTGGCCCGGTGCAGACCGGTTTGCGGATCGGTGCCAACCTGGACAATGCCTTGACCGGGCAATTCGGCGAACTGACGCCCCTTGAACGACCTGAAGCCGTCGACGTCGATGTCTGTCAGTCGACTCGCCGCCGGCACGTGGTACGCCTCCAGCGGCTTTTGCCCGACAGTAAGCGCAACTTCCACCACCGGCAGTGCATCGCGAAGGGTGATCGATGACGGAGGGCTGACGACCTCTGCGCCGCTGTGATGGGGCGTCCGCACACCATCGGGAAATGCGTGCGGCTCTGGCAGAGTAATGTGGAGATCCGGTCGGATCGCCGGGCCCGACACAGAGCCATCGGTGGAAGGTTTCAGATGAATATCGACCGAGCCGGAGCCCTTGGTCAGCGGTTTGATTGGCATGTTTTTCTTCCTTGAAAAGTGGCCGTCCCGGATCCTGAAAATGAGAACCCGAAACGGTATCCGGCGTCATTGCCGGTTCAGATCCATGGCGAAAAAACTACCAGACTCACCCCTGCCCGCCCACGCACAAACCGCTTCAAGATGATTCCCGGCACCCGTTCACAACCCTGACTTCAACCGGCTGAATGCCCGAATCAACGCCCGGTTGAACGCCTTGCCATTGTCATTCTTGCTGTACAGCGAAGCCCTAACCGCCTGCGGTGGATAGGTCCCCGGATCATTGCGAATCGCCGGATCGATCAAGCCATCCGCCGCCGTGATCGCGTTGGCGTAGTGAATGGTGTCGGTGATCGGTGCAATCACCTCGGGCGTCATCAGGTAATCCATCAGTGCCAATCCGGCCTCGGGGTGCGGTGCATCCTTGGGAATGACCATGGCATCGAACCAGATCAGCGTGCCCTCCTTCGGAATCCGGTAATTCAACTTGAACGGTTTTTTCGCCGCTTCAGCCTGACCCGCCGCGATGGCAACGTTGCCGTTCCACGACATCGCCACGCAGGTGTTGCCGTTGGCCAGGTCGCTGATGTTCAGGTCATTGTCGAAGTAGCGGATGTACGGGCGGATCTTCGCCAGTTGTTGCTCAGCGAGCTTCAGGTCGTCGAGGCTCTGGCGGTTGATGTCCAGGCCCATGTACTTCATGACCGCCGCGAACACTTCGTTCGGATCGTTGAGCAGGCTCACCCCGCAATCGGCGAATTTCGACACCACCGCCGGATCGAACAGCATCGCCCAGCTGTCCCTCTGCGCGTCCGGCAGACGCTGCTTCACGGCCTCCTCCTGATAGCCAACGCCGGTGGTGCCCCAGGCGTAGATTCCGGCGTAGCGGTTGCCCGGATCGAACACCGCCATGTGCTGACGGAACTCCTCGCCGACTCCGGCAAAGTGCGGGAGCTGCTGCTTGTTCAACGTCTGGATCGCGCCGCTCTCGATGGCCCGCGACAGGTGCTGGCCGGCGGTCAGCACCAGGTCGTAGCCGCTGCGGCCGGTGAGCAGTTTGGTCTCGACGGTTTCCAGTGAATCGAAGTGATCGGCGACCACCCGAATTCCGGTTTTCGCCTCGAAATTCTTCAGGGTATCCGGGGCCAGGTATTCGCCCCAGATGTACAGATTGACTACCGGTTTCGCCGTCTCGGCAGCCTGCACACACAGGGGTGCAAGCACCAGCAATAACGCTTTACTCAGTTTGTGCAGGCCCATGGTCAGGCTCCTTTTTTCTGGCCGGCGTATTGCGGCATGGTGATGCACGCGACGTTGCCGCCACCGAGCAGGATTTCCCGGGAGTTTTCGATGCCGACGATCTTGTGCTGCGGGAACAGCTCGGCAAGGGTCGCCAGCGCCACCTGATCGTTGCGATCACCGAACAGCGGCACCACGATCGAACTGTTGCCGGCGTAGTAGTTGATGTACGAGGCACAGATTTTGGTGCCGGCCTGGCGGGTGTGAGTGCTGTCCTGCTGATCGAGGCCTTCGGCTTCTTCGGCGGTCCACTCCAGCACGTCCGGTTGCGGCAGCTTGTGCACGATCAGTTCGCGGCCACGGCTGTCGCGGGTGCTGCGCAGGATGTCGTAGGCCTCCTGATAGATTTCCCACTGCGGATCGTCGCGGTTGTCGGTCCATTGCAGCACCACTTCGCCGGGGCGCACGAAGCACGCGAGGTCGTCGACATGGCCGTCGGTTTCGTCAAACTTGCAACCGCGTGGCAGCCAGATCACTTGCTCGGCGCCGAGGTAATCGGTCAGCCCGCGGGTGACTTCGTCCTTGCCCAGGTGCTGGTTGCGATTGCGGTTGAGCAGGCATTGCTCGGTGGTGAGGATGCTGCCCTGGCCGTCGCTCTGGATGCCGCCGAGTTCGGCAATCAATGGCGCGCGATAGCGGTCGAAGCGTTCGATTTCGAGGATCTTGCTGGCGATCTGGTCGTCCTTGTCCCACGGGTAGTAGAGCCCGCCGTCGAGGCCGCCGTAGGCGTTGAATTCGAAGTCGACGCCACGCACTTCACCGCTCTGGTCGTTGACCACAAAGCACGGGCCGCTGTCGCGAAACCAGGTGTCGTTGCAGGTCATCTCCACCACCCGCACTTGCGGCGGCAACTGGCGGCGGGCGGTGGCGAACTGGGAGGCCGAAGCGCAGACCGTCACCGGTTCACTGTGGGAGATCGCGGTGACGATCTGCACCCAGACTTTCTGCGCCGGCTTGGCGCCGTTGCGCCAGACGTCGGTGCGCTCCGGCCAGCCGAGCCAGCAACCGGACTTGGCTTCGAATTCGCCGGGCAGACGGAAGCCGTCCTGTTTCGGGGTGGAGTTGAGCAAACGTGCCATGGTCAAACCTCGTCATCGGGATGGGAATGACCTCAGGCTACGGTCGCGAGCGGTCGGCTCGCCAACGATGATTATTTCGGAACAGTTGAATTCAACTCATCAATCCGCCAGCTGATCGTTGAACCATTCCAGCATCTGCGCCACCGCCGGGCGCTCCAGACGCACCCGCTCGCAGACCAGCGCATATTGGCCCAGCGCAGTCATGCTGGAGGTGAACGGGCGCACCAGACGCCCGCTCTGCAAGTCTTCCTGCGCCGTGAGGTTGTCACCCATTGCCACGCCCTGCCCTTGTGCCGCCGCCTCCAGCGCCAGGCCGGCGTGGGCGAAATACAACTGGCGTTCCGGGCGCAAATCGCCGGCATGGCTGGTGAGCCACGCCGTCCAGGTCTTGCCGTCCTGATCGTCGTGCAGCAGACAGTGCCGGGCCAGGTCCTTCGGGGTTTTCAGGTTGCCCTGGTTGAACAGGCCGGGGCTGCACACGGGGAAGAACTGCAACGCCGGCAACGGGCGGACGAAGTACGCGCTGCTGTCCACCGGGCCGGTGCCGTAGGTGATCGCCAGATCGATGTCTTCGCCGGGCGCGGTGGCATCGATCGGTTGTTCGTAGAGGTGCAAGGTGATGTGCGGATAACGCGCGTAGAAATCGGTGAGACGGTTCATCAGCCATTTCTGCGCCAGCTCCGCCGTGACCGCCAGCCGCAACACGGCGAGCGAGGACGGATCACGCAATTCATCGCAGGCATCGCCGATCAGTTCGAAGGCCTGTTGCAGGCTCTGCATCAGTCGCCCGGCGGCGATGGTCGGGCGAATCTGCCGGCCCTCGCGGATGAACAGCGACACGCCCAGTTGCTCTTCGAGCTGGCGGATCTGATGGCTGACGGCGCTGTCGGTGACGCACAGCTCGGCGGCGGCACGACCGAAATGCGCGTGACGGGCAGCGCATTCGAAGGTTCGCAGGGCGGCCAGTGAAGGTAGTCGGCGCATGGGTTGAGTCCCTTTTTTTGCGGACATGCTGACCTTCGGATTCGTGGGCGTCCAGTTGTACCGCGTTATCGTTCATCGCGAGCAAGCTCGCTCCCACAGGTTTTGCGGTGTGCCCCCAATCTTTCAAACTCTGAATAACCCTGTGGGAGCGAGCTTGCTCGCGATAGCGGCGGCACAGGCGCAACATTTCTTCTAGGCTGAGCTGCATCGACAAAGCCCAACCGGAGGCCACTCATGCACCTCGAAGGCTCCTGCCACTGCGGCGCGGTTTCATTCACCCTCGACAGCGCCCACCCCTACCCTTATCAGCGCTGCTACTGCTCGATCTGCCGCAAGACCCAGGGCGGTGGCGGCTTTGCGATCAACCTCGGCGGCGACGCGGCCAGCCTCAAGGTGCGCGGGCGCAAACACATCACGATCTACCACGCGAAAATGAAAGACGAAGGCGATGCCCGCGCCCACCGCAGCACCGCCGAGCGACACTTCTGCTCGCTGTGCGGCAGCGGTCTGTGGCTGTTCAGCCCGGAGTGGCCGGAGCTGGTCCACCCGTTCGCCTCGGCCATCGACACACCGCTGCCGGTGCCGCCGGAACACACCCATCTGATGCTCGGCTCCAAGGCACCGTGGGTCGAAGTGCAAGCGAGCGCCAGGGATCAGCAGTTCGAGGTCTACCCCGAAGAATCCATCGCCCAGTGGCATGAACGCCTTGGCCTGACTCGCTGAGCATCGATTCCGTTTATTTTTCAGACCCCGGTTCCCTTTTGCATCGCTCGTTCGGTTAACCCACCAGAAGCACTTCAACTACCGATCGATTCGATGCAAAGGGATCTCCATGTCGCACGTCCGTTTCCGTTTTGCCTTACGCCCGCTGACGCTGGCTGTTGTGAGTTTTGCCGCCACCGCCCACGCCGCTGAAGTCCCGACCAAAAAAGAAACCCTGCAACTGGGCGCGACCAATATTTCCGCCCAGGGCCTGGGGGCGACCACCGAAGGCACGCAGTCCTACACCACCGGCGCGACGTCCTCGGCCACCGGCCTGCCATTGTCGCTGCGCGAAACCCCGCAATCGGTGACGGTGATCACCCGTCAGCAAATGGACGACCGTGGCGTACAGAGCATCGGCGATGCGTTGCGCAACACACCGGGCATTTCGACCCAGAAATACGACAGCGACCGCACCGAGTTTTCCGCTCGCGGTTTTGCCATCACCAACTTTCAGTACGACGGCGTCAACCTGCCCTACGACGGCGTCTACGGCGAGAACCCGAACAACGGCGACGACGCCTCCAGCATCGACCGTGTGGAAGTGATCAAGGGCGCCACCGGCCTGATGACCGGCTCTGGTGATCCGTCGGCCACGGTCAATTTGATCCGCAAGAAGCCGACCAAAGAGTTCAAGGCCTCGATCAGCGGCACCGTCGGTTCGTGGGATGCCTACCGCACCGTCGGTGATATTTCCGGCTCGCTGACCGATTCGGGCAATGTGCGCGGGCGTTTTGTCGGTGCGTATTCAGACAAGAATTCCTACCTCGATCACTACAGCCAGAAGAAGGATCTGTTCTACGGCATCCTCGAAGCCGACCTGACCGACGACACCCTGCTGACCTTCGGCATCGACAAGTCCAGCACCACCCCGCGCGGCACCTCGTGGACCGGCAACCCGGTGTATTTCGCCGACGGCGGCCGCACCGAGTTCCCGCGTCACTTCAACAACGGCGCCGACTGGAGCCGTCGTGATTTCGACAACATCACCTACTTCGCCTCGCTGGAACAGGCGCTGGCCAACGACTGGAAATTCAAGGTCAGCCTCGACCAGAAGACCACCGATCACGACACTCGACTGGCCTCGGCCAGCGGCGGCAACCCGGATCGCGCCACCGGCGAAGGCATGTTCCTGTACTGGGGCCGCTGGGAAGGTCATCGCGTGCAGAACACCGCTGACGTCAACGTCTCCGGCCCGTTCACCCTCGGCGGCCGCGAGCATGAGCTGATCGCCGGCGTGATGACTTCGCACTCGCGCCAGACCGGTTCGACCTACGACACCAGCGCTTTCGAACTCGTACCCGGCAGCATCTACGACTGGAACGGCGACCTGCCGAAACAGGACTTCCCGAAGAACGGCAAATACGAACGCACCCAAAGCCAGAACGGCGTTTATCTGGCCACCCGCCTGCACCCGACCGACGATTTGTCGGTGATCCTCGGCAGCCGCCTGAGCACTTTCAAATACAACGAAGACTACCGCTACAACGCCGGCGCCGGCCTGAGCGACACGCATGCCAGCTACAAGGAACACGGCGTGGTCACGCCGTACGCCGGGCTGGTCTACGACCTCGACGACACCTATTCGGTGTACGCCAGCTACACCAGCATCTACCAGCCGCAAACCTACAAGGACATCAACGGCTCGACCCTGGCCCCGGTGGAAGGCGACAGCTATGAAGCCGGTCTGAAAGCGGCGTACTTCGACGGTCGCCTGAACGCCAGCCTGGCGTTCTTCCGCATCGAACAGGACGGCGTCGCCGAGTCGATCGGCACCAACGCCGTCACCAACGAAGGCATCTACAAAGCCATCGACGGCGCCACCACCAAGGGCGTCGAGCTGGAACTGGCCGGCGAACTGGCCGACGGCTGGAACGTCTCCGCCGGCTACACCTACGCCCGCACCCGCGATGCCGACGAAGAGCGGATCTACGGCTACCCGCTGTCCACCACCAAACCGGAACACGTGGTGCGCACCTTCACCACCTATCGCCTGCCGGGCATGCTCGACAAGGTCACCGTCGGTGGCGGCATCAGCTGGCAGAGCGCGTTCTACGGCAAGATTTACAGCGCGCCGGCCGGCGATTACACGCGCATCAAACAGGGCGGCTACACCCTGGTCGACCTGATGACCCGCTATCAGTACAACGAACACCTTAGCTTCACCGTCAACGCCAACAACGTGTTCGACAAGAAGTACCTGACGGGTCTGGGCAACTTCGACACCACGTTCTACGGCGAGCCGCGAAACCTGATGCTCACCACCAAGTGGGACTTCTGATTCAGCGCAACCGGCGGCTTCACAGTCTTTGACAGTTTCCCGACAAAGCTGCCAAAGATTGCCGGCCGCCACCTCACTAGCATGGGCGCATCCAACCTCCCCCTCGGGTGCCCCATGCCGGTTTCGTTACGCACATTTTCGCTGTCCCTGACCTCCCTCTGCCTGCTGCTGCCGGGCGACTCGCTGCGCGCCGAAGACTGGCACGCCACCCTGCGCGCCGGTGCCGCCAGTGCGCCGCGTTACAGCGGCAGTGATGAGCGGGTGGTGGCGCCATTGGTGGGCGTGGAAATTGTCAGCCCTTACGGCGTGTTTCTCGACAGCAGCCGGGGCCTCGGCTGGGGCTTCGACGAAGAGGATTTCGGCCTCAGCGTCTACGTCGGCGCCACCGACGTGCGCAAGGATCGCAAGACCGGATTCAAGGGCTCGGACGAACTCAACGGCATGGGCTCGATCAAGTCGCGCCCGGTGATCGGGCTCGACGGCACGTATCACATGGGCCCGCTCATCCTCGGCGCAAGTTTCGAGCATGCGCTGGAAAAGGACGACGATGACCACGACACCGGATCGTCGTGGAACCGCCTCAAGCTGAGCATCAGCGCGCCGTTCTACGAAGGGCGTTACGGCAAAGTCACTGGCGGCCTCAACAGCCAGTTCGGCGACAGCAATTACATGCGCACCTGGTACGGCGTCAGCGACGCCCAGGCCTCGCGCAGCCAGTTCCGCGCGTACAAGGCCCGAGCCGGGTTGGTCAGTCGCGGTGCGGACCTGACCTGGTCGTTGCCGCTGGATGAGCAATGGAGCGTGTCGACCGTTCTGGCGGTGCAGTACCTGAGCCACGAAGCGGCCGACAGCCCGATTGTCGAGCGCCGGTTGCAGACCTCAATCGCCGGGCAAGTGGTCTACACCTTTTGATCGCGCTCAGAACAGCTCGCTGAACGGGATAAAACGTAGCGGATCGCCCCTCTGCAAGGTGCAATTCTCGGGGATTTCCACCAGCCCGTCGGCCCAGGTCGCACCGAGCAGAACCCCGGAACTCTGGTTCGGATACAGCGCCGCCTGCCCGCCCTCCAGACGCACGCGCAGGTATTCACGACGGCTGCCGGGTTTCGGCCAGTCGAAACCGGCATTGACCGTGAAACTCAGCGGCATCACCTCTTCCACGCCTTGAATGCGCAGCAGGTACGGGCGCGCCAGCAGGCCGAAGGTCACCAGCGCCGAGGTCGGATTGCCTGGCAGGCCGATCACCGGCACCGTGCCGAAATGCCCGATCGTCAGCGGTTTGCCGGGTTTGATCGCGAGTTTCCACAGCAGCGGTTTGCCATTGTCACGCAGCACCTGGCCGAGGCAGTCGGCGTCACCGGCAGACACGCCGCCCGTAGTCAGAATCAGATCGGCCGCCACTTGCAGTTGCTCAAGTTTGAGCCGGGTCTGCGCCGGACGATCGGGAAGAATCCCGGCATCGATCACTTCGCAACCCAGTTCGCGCAACCAGTGGTCGAGCAAAGTGCGGTTGCTGTTGTAGATGCTGCCGGGACGCAGCGGTTGCCCTGGTTCCACCAGTTCATCACCAGTCGACAGCAATGCCACGCGCGGACGACGCACCACCGGCAAATGAGTCATGCCCTGCCCCGCCGCCACCGCCAGTTCGAACGGGCCGAGGCGTTTGCCAGCGCGCAGCAAGGTGTCGCCGACGCGGTTCTCCTGGCCCTGGGCGCGGATATTCTGGCCGACTTTCAGCGGTTGCAGGAAACGGACGCGTCCGTCTTCGAGCACTTCGACGTTTTCCTGCATCTCCACGCAATTGGCGCCATTGGGCAACGGCGCCCCGGTAAAAATCCGTGCGCAAGTGCCGGGCAGCAAGGCGTCCGGCGCCAGTCCGGCGTAGACCCGTTGTGAAACGCTCAATGGCTGGCGATGCAGGTCGGCGAGGTTCAAGGCGTAACCATCCATGGCGCTGTTCGGCCACGGCGGCAGATCGAGTGTGGCGACCAGATCGCTGGCCAGCACTCGGCCGCGTGCCTCATTGAGCGCCACTGATTCGCTGTCCGGCAGACGTTGTTCATCGGCCATCGCCAACAGTTGGTCGAGGGCGTCCTCGACCGGCATCAAACCCGGCTTGCTCATCCGCGCGGCCCGCAGGCTTGCACCGGTTTGAGGTGCGGAACGAAGTTGCACGGGCGATGGCGGTTATCCAGTTGTTCAGCAAGGATGCCTTCCCACGCGGTGCGGCAGGCGCCGGTGGAACCCGGCAGGCAGCACACCAGCGTGCCGTTGGACAGGCCCGCCAGCGCGCGGCTTTGTACGGTCGAGGTGCCGATGTCGAGAATCGAGATGGCGCGGAACAGCTCGCCAAAGCCATCGATCTGCTTGTCCAGCAGGCAGGCCACGGCTTCCGGAGTGCTGTCGCGGCCAGTGAAACCGGTGCCGCCGGTGATCAGCACCACTTGAATGTTGTCGTCGGCGATCCACTGCGCGACCTGGGCGCGGATCTTGTACAGGTCGTCCTTGAGCAGATTGCGCTCGCTCAAGGTGTGGCCGGCCTCCAGCAAGCGGCTGACCAGCAACTGGCCGGAGGTGTCGCTGGCGTAATCGCGGGTATCGCTGACCGTCAGCACGGCAATATTCAGGGGAACGAACAAGGCATCCGATTTAACACTCATGGCACTCTCCGGCCGTCGTCAATTCAATGGATGACGAGCCTAAGTGCCGCTTGTGAGGACTGTCTAATCACTCTGGCCAACCACACTATCGACCTGCTCTATCGGTGATTTTTTTCAGCCCCTCGACCGCTGTCCGGCCCAATGAAACCGGGCGTCATCGAAACCCTCGATAAGCTCTTAAACACTGCCGATTGGACGAAAAAAGCCCTCGATGGGATCGTCGCTCCCTGCGCTTTCCGTGCGCCGTACGCATCTGCGTCAATACTCAATCAAAATTCCTTATCGAGCAGGTGCCGTCGTGGACATCAAACAACTCAAGTTCCTGATCGCGCTGGACGAAACCCGCCACTTCGGCCAGGCCGCCGCGCGCTGCCACATCACCCAGCCGACCCTGTCGATGCGCCTGCGCAATCTGGAAGACGAGCTGGATCTGGTGCTGGTCAATCGCGGCCAGCGCTTCGAAGGTTTCACCCAGGCCGGCGAGCGCGTACTGGCCTGGGCCCGAACGTTGCTGGCCGCCCACGACGGGCTGTTCGCCGAAGCCGCTGCTTGCCGCGGGCAACTGGTCGGTAGCCTGCGCCTGGGGCTGGTGCCGCTGAGCAACTTCAATCCGGTCAATTACATTCAGGGTTTGTCCGGGACTTATCCGGAGCTGAAATACAGCCTGTCGTCGCTGAGTTCGGACGAGATCATCGAGGGCCTGGGCAACAATCAGCTGGACCTGGGCGTGTGTTATCTGGACCACGTCAACCCGAACTATTTCGAGTTCTTCGAGATTGGCGAAACCCGCGTCGGCCTGCTCTACGACACCCGTCACTTCCATTTCGATGGCCCGGAAATGAGCTGGGAAGACGCCGCCGAACTGCCGCTGGGGATGATCACCACCGGCATGCACTATCGAAAATCCATCGACCTGAGTTTCCGCAGTCGCGGGCTTAATCCGCAGCCGATCATGGAAAGCGACTCGACCTATCAACTGCTGCAGGCGATTCACCAGGGTTTCTGCTGCTCGATCATGCCGCTGGACAGCGGTCTGGAGGAGCCGATCGAACACCTGGCCTTCATCAACCTGCCGGATGCCAGCGTGCTCGCGCCGCTGGGGCTGGTGATGCGCAAGACCGAACCGCGCTCGGCGATTGCCGAGAAGTGTTTTGCCGAGGCGCGCAAGATGTTCGGGATCGAGGCGCCTGCCGTTTAAATCATTGCGCTTCAGTCCACCTTCGCGAGCAAGCTCGCTCCCACATTGTTTCGTGGCGCTCACAGATATGTGGCGTGACTCGATACCTGTGGGAGCGAGCTTGCTCGCGAAGGGGCCGGAACGGTGATCGACCAATCCAATCACTGCATCGGAACAAGCGATTGGACGCACTTTTCCCTGCCCCGTAGCCTGACCCCACTTCAGCGCTTCGGGGATTTTCAAGATGCTGTGCCAAGTTGAACAACTCATCGAACCGGGCGACGCCAACGCCCCCGCGCCACAACCGGCGCAAGTGGCCTACCGCGAATACCTCGACGACGCGCCGGTGTCCCACGCGGCGCTGGCGGCGGAAATCGCTTTGGCCATCAGCTACAACGGCCTGAATCAGGCCGTGATGATGGTCTCGCCGGGCAACATCGAAGACTTCATTCGCGGCTTCAGCCTGAGCAACGCCATCGTCGACCGTCTCGACGATATCCACGACATCCGCCTGACCCATTTCGACCAGGCCTGCCAGGCCGACGTGCAGATTTCCAGCCGCTCGTTCTGGGCCCTGAAAGATCACCGGCGGCAGATGGCGGGCACCAGCGGCTGCGGCCTCTGCGGCGTGGAAGCCCTTGAGCAGGCGCTGCCACAACTGGAGATCCTGACCACGACACCCTTGCCACCTGCCGCACATTTCAACGGCATCCGTCAGCGCATCGAACAGGCCCAGCAACTGGCCCGCAGCAGCGGTGCCCTGCACGCGGCGTTGTACTTCGACGCACACGGCGAAGCGCTGCTGTGCCGCGAAGACATCGGCCGCCACAACGCCCTCGACAAACTGATCGGCGCCTTGCAATTCGAAGGCCTCGATGCGCGTCAGGGCTTCGTCGTGGTCACCAGCCGTTGCAGCCTCGAACTGATCCACAAAGCCGTGCGCGCCCGCCTCGGCACACTCGTCAGCCTGTCCGCACCCACCGCGCTGACCGTGCGCTGGGCACTCAAGCACCGCTTGAACCTGATCCACGTCCCGCACCGCAACGCCCCCCGAATCTACAGCCCGATCCAGGAGCCCACCGCATGAGCAACACCCTCACCCACCTCGACGATCAGGGCCGCGCCAACATGGTCGACGTCAGCGACAAAGCCGCGACCCGCCGCGAAGCCACTGCGCAAGCATGGGTGCAGATGCGCCCGGAAACCCTGCAAATGATCCAGTCCAACGGCCACCCCAAGGGCGATGTGTTCGCCGTGGCGCGGATCGCCGGGATTCAGGCCGCCAAGCGCACCCACGAGTTGATTCCGCTGTGCCACGCGCTGCTGCTCAGTTCGATCCACGTCGAGCTCAAGGCCTGCGAGCCGGACCGCGTGCAGATCACCAGCACCTGCCGCCTCACCGGCCAGACCGGCGTCGAACTCGAAGCCCTGACCGCCGCCAGCGTCGCCGCGCTGACCATCTATGACATGTGCAAAGCGGTGGACCGGGCGATGGTCATCGGCGACATCCGTCTGCTGAGCAAACAGGGCGGCCGCTCGGGCCACTTTCAATGGGAGAACCCGCAATGATTCTGATCAACTACTTCGCCAGCTACCGTGACCGGCTCAATCTGGGCGGTGAAAAGATACCGGCCAGCGACACCCTCGCTTGTGTCGAAGACGTGCGGCAGATGCTGATGCAGCGCGGCGATGTCTGGCGTGAAGTGCTCGGCGCCGGCAACCTGATGTGCGCGGTGAATCAGGAGCTGTGTCAGCCGGATCAGGTGATCGAGGATTTCGACGAGATCGCGTTTTTCCCGCCGGTCACGGGAGGTTAAGGCATGGGTGTTCGAGTCCAGCGTAAAGGCTTCGATGCCGGTCAGTTGATTGCCGACCTGCATGCGCGTAATCCACGGGTGGGCGCGGTGGTGAATTTCATTGGTTATGTGCGGGATCTGAACGTCGGGCAGTCGGTGACCGAGCTGTTTCTGGAGCACTATCCGGGCATGACCGAGAAGGCTCTGGAGCAGATCGCCGAACAGGCTCGCGAGCGGTGGCCGCTGATGGCGGTGGAGATTGTGCATCGGGTCGGCGCGCTGTCGGTGACCGAGCCGATCGTGTTCGTTGGCGTGAGCAGCAAGCATCGGCATGCGGCGTTCGAGGCCTGCGCGTTCATCATGGACGTGCTGAAGACCCGCGCGCCGTTCTGGAAGCGTGAGACTACGCCTGAGGGTTCGCATTGGGTCGAGGCGCGGGAGAGTGATCAGAATGCGGCGTTTCGCTGGAGTCTGGCGCATGCCTGACAGGGCTCTGTCGGCTGCAACAAAAGCCTGATTAGATAGCGGCTCCCGCCGATTCGAACGTGGAGCCGCACTTGAGCACAACGCCTCCTGAGGATTTGTCCCGTCCCCAGCCTGTCAGCCTGCGTCGGGCCTGGCCCTTCTGGCTGAAACTCGGCTGCATCGGCTTCGGTGGCCCCGCCGGCCAGATCGCGATCATGCACCAGGAACTGGTGGAGCGTCGGCGCTGGATCTCCGAGCGGCGCTTTCTGCATGCGCTAAACTACTGCATGTTGCTGCCCGGCCCCGAGGCCCAGCAACTGGCGACCTATATCGGCTGGCTGCTGCACCGCACCCGTGGCGGCGTGCTGGCCGGGGCGCTGTTTGTGTTGCCTTCGCTGCTGATCCTGATCGCTTTGTCCTGGGTGTACATCGCGTTCGGCGACGTGCCGGCGGTGGCCGGGGTGTTTTACGGGATCAAACCGGCGGTGACCGCGATCGTGTTGCATGCGGCCCATCGCATCGGCTCGCGAGCCTTGAAGAACAGCTGGCTGTGGGCGATTGCCGGGGCGGCGTTCGTGGCGATTTTTGCCTTCAACGTACCGTTTCCGCTGATCGTACTCGGCGCGGCATTGATCGGCTATTTCGGCGGACGCTGGGCGCCGCAGCGGTTCAGCAACGGCGGTCATCGCAGCAGCGAAAAGTCCTTCGGCCCGGCCCTGATCGATGACGACACCCCGCCACCCGAGCATGCGCGGTTCAGCCTGCCGAGGCTGCTGCGTCTGGTGCTGATCGGAGCGTTGCTGTGGTGTCTGCCGATGGCGCTGCTGACGGCGCTGTTCGGCTGGGGCGGGACCTTCACGCAAATGGGTTGGTTCTTCACCAAAGCGGCGCTGCTCACCTTCGGCGGTGCTTACGCTGTGCTGCCTTACGTGTATCAAGGCGCGGTCGGGCATTACGGCTGGCTGACGCCGACGCAGATGATCGACGGCCTGGCGTTGGGTGAAACCACGCCGGGGCCGCTGATCATGGTGGTGGCGTTTGTCGGGTTTGTCGGCGCTTACGTGCAACCGACGTTCGGCCCGGAACACGCGTTCGCCGCCGGTGCATTGGCCGCGACGCTGGTGACCTGGTTCACCTTCCTGCCCTCGTTCCTGTTCATCCTCGCCGGCGGACCGTTGGTGGAGTCGACGCACAACGAACTGAAGTTCACCGCACCGCTGACGGCGATCACGGCAGCGGTGGTCGGGGTGATCCTGAATCTGGCGTGTTTCTTTGCTTATCACGTGTTCTGGCCCAATGGTTTTGCCGGTCAGCCCGATGTTTTCTCGATCGTGCTTGCCCTCGTGGCCGCCCTCGCCCTGTTCTTTTTCAAGCGCGGCGTGATGGAGGTGTTGATCGTTTGCGCCCTTGTCGGGCTGGGGTTTTACCTGCTGCGCTGAACCGGGGTGCACGCCACCGCTCGCGGAATCAGGCGTTTACTTATCCGGGGATTCCCCCTTACTATCCAGCCACACCGGCATGGCGGGACTCTCCCGCCGCCGACGTTTTCCGCCAACGGAAACACGCGTCATGAGCACGTCACTACAACAATCAGAATCGTTGAACGTCTCTGCACTGTGCGCCCTCCTTCACAGGGGCCGCGCATGAATCGCATCGTCAATCTCCCCATGGCCCTGAGCCGCTCCAAGCTGCGTCACTCCGCACGCCCGCCGGATATCTGCCTGCCCGTCTGATCGCGCCGCTAAAAATCGCGACAGCCCCCCCTCTTTTTTCGATATCCCTGCCAGGACGCCCGCGCCTTTTGCCGCGCTGCGTCCGGCCCGAATCTGCGCGCCTGTGCGGCGCCATCGTGAGTGATTGATTATGAAATTCGCAGCCATTGAAGACGCCCGTAGTTTTCTCGAGCAGAACCCCGACATCGACATGATCGAACTGTTCATCCTCGACGCCAACGGCGTGCCGCGCGGCAAGCTGTTGCACCGCGAAGAACTGCTCGCCGTATACGAAAGCGGTCGCCCGCTGCCAAGCACCATCCTCGGCCTGACGGTGCACGGCGAGGACGTGGAAAACTCCGGTCTGGTCTGGGACGTCGGCGATATCGACTGCCGCGCCTACCCGCTGGAAGGCAGTCTGGTGCGTCTGCCGTGGCGGAAGATTCCGACCGCTGCGGTGCAGGTCAGCATGCACCCGGAACAAGGCATGCCGGCGAGCATTGCCGACCCGCGTCACCTGCTGATCAAGGTCATCGACCGCTTGAAAGCCGAGGGTTACCACCCGGTGATGGCCTGCGAGCTGGAGTTCTACCTGCTCGACGCCAAACGCGATCACAACGGTCGCCCGCAACCGGCGCTGGATGCCGACGGCGGTCGACCGAGGCACACGCAGGTCTACGGTTTGCGTGAGCTGGAACAGATCGAGCCGTTCCTCGCCGACCTCTACAGCGCCTGCAAACTGCACGGCATTCCCGCGCGCACGGCGATCTCGGAATACGCGCCGGGCCAGGTGGAAATCACCCTCGAACACGGCGATGCGCTGGAGGCGATGGACCAGGCCGTGCGCTACAAACGATTGGTCAAAGCCGTGGCGCACAAGCACGGGATGCAGGCGACCTTCATGGCCAAGCCGTTCGATCACCTGGCCGGCACCGGCATGCACATGCACGTCAGCCTCGCCGATGCCGAGGGGCGCAATCTGTTTGCCTCCGAAGATCCGGCGGGCACCCCGCTGCTGCGCACGGCGATTGGCGGAATGCTCGCCTCGTTGCTCGATTCGCTGCTGCTGTTCTGCCCGAACGCCAACTCCTACCGCCGCTTCCAGGCCAACAGCTACGCGCCGCTGGCGCCGACCTGGGGCGTCGACAACCGCACCGTCAGCCTGCGCGTGCCCGGCGGCCCGGCCAACACCCGACACATCGAACACCGCATCTGCGGCGCCGATGCCAACCCGTATCTGGCAGCGGCGGCGATCCTGGCGGGCATTCATCGCGGGATAAAAGAAGACATCGATCCGGGCGAACCGGTGCAGGGCAATGGCTATGCGCAGGCGAAGGAATTGCTGCCGACCGACTGGCTGACTTCGCTCACAGCACTGGAAAATTCGGGGTGGGCACGGGATGCGCTGGGGCAGGAGTTTCTCGGGGTGTATCTGGCAGTGAAACGCGCGGAATACCGGCAGTTCATGGCCGAAGTGGGCGAGCAGGACTGGCGCTGGTACCTCACAGAAGCCTGATAAATCACTCCGCCCCCTTGTGGGAGCGGGCTTGCCCGCGAAGGCGTCGTCACATTCCACACTTCAGGTGACTGACACATCGCTTTCGCGAGCAAGCCCGCTCCCACAGGGTCCGTGCACCGACTCCCGAATCTGGATACTGAAATGACTCAACGCAGCAACTCCTACTACACCGCGACCCTCAACCGCGACACCGACTACCCGACGCTGCAAGGCCGACACAAAGTCGATGTGGTGATCATCGGCGGCGGTTTCACCGGCGTCGCCACCGCCGTCGAGCTGGCCGAAAAAGGCCTGAAAGTCGCCATCGTCGAAAGCCACAAGATCGGCTGGGGCGCCACCGGGCGCAATGGCGGTCAGGTCACCGGCAGCCTGTCCGGCGACGGTGCGATGCGCAAACAGATGCGCAATACATTGGGCGATGAGGTCGACGATTTCATCTGGCACCTGCGCTGGCGCGGCCACGAAATCATCAAGCAGCGGGTCGAGAAATACGCCATCGATTGCGACCTCAAGCACGGCCATTTGCACGCCGCCTACAAGCCGAGCCACATGGCCGGCTTGCGCAGCGACTACGACGAAGCCGTGCGTCGCGGCATGGGTGATGAAGTCAGCCTGCTAGACCGCAGCCAGGTGCGCGACCTGCTGCAAAGCGAGCTCTATCACGGCGCAATCAAGAACACCCGCAACATGCACCTGCACCCGCTCAACCTGTGCATCGGCGAAGCGCGGGCGGCGGAAAGTCTCGGCGCGCTGATCTTCGAAAACAGTGAAGTGCTGGAGATCATTCACGGCGACAACCCGGGCGTGCGCACCGCCCACGGCCGGATAGACGCCAACCAGGTGCTGCTGGCGGGCGACGTCTATCACAAACTCGAACCAGGCCAGCTCAAGGGCAAGATCTTCCCGGCCATGGGCGGCATCGTCACCACCGAACCGCTGGGCGATCTGGCCAAGCAGATCAACCCTGAAGACCTGGCCGTTTACGACTGCCGCTTCGTCCTCGACTACTACCGCCTCACCGCTGACGGTCGCCTGCTGTTCGGCGGCGGCGCCAACTACAGCGGCAAGGATTCACGGGACATCGCCGGCGAATTGCGCCCGTGCATCGAACAGACCTTCCCGGCGCTCAAAGGGGTGAAGATCGATTACCAGTGGAGCTGCGCGATGGGCATCGTCATCAACCGCATCCCGCAACTGGGCAAGCTCTCGGACAACGTCTGGTATTGCCAGGGCTACTCCGGCCACGGCATCGCCACGACCCACATCATGGGCGAGATCATGAGCCGGGCGATCACCGGGCAGATGCAGCAGTTCGACACGTTTGCCGCGTGCTCGCACATTCGCGTGCCGATGGGCGATCTGCTGGGGAACCCGATGCTGGCGGCGGGCATGTGGTACTACCAGATGCTGGAAAAACTGCGCTGATTAATCCCTCAGCCGCATGCCGGTTTATGCATTGGGGCGACTGGCCTCTTCGCGGGCAAGCCCGCTCCCACAGGGTTTGGGGTGTACCTGAGTTTTGAGTACGCCTCGGACACTGTGGGAGCGAGCTTGCTCGCGAAGAGGCCTTTAAATTCACCACAAAATCTCAGTCGGGTAACTGCTCGACCTCAATCCCCAACCGCCGATAATCCTCGACACTCCCCGACGCCACATGCCGCTCGGTGATCAGCGTGTGCAAGCGCTCGCACGACGCCACCACAAACGGTTCTACCGCCCCGAGCTTGTCCGCCGTGGTCACGGCAATCACCCGCGCCGCACAGTCGAGCAGCGCCTGCTTGACCGGCACTTCATCGAAATGCAGCGAGGTGATGCCCACCTCCGGATGAATCGCGCAGACCCCGGTGATCGCCAGATCAGCCTTGATCCCCGACAACAGCCGCAACGCCTCGTGACCGCCAGCCGACATGGTTTTCGGGTTCAACTGCCCGCCCGCCAGAATCACTTTGATGCCCGGATATTCGGACAACGCGATCGCCGTCATTGGCGACGCCGTGACCGCCGTGAGGCTGATGTCTCTGGGCAACGAGCGCGCCACCTGCAACGAGGTGGAACCGGAGTCGAACATCACCGTCTGCCCGTTCCGCACCTGCTGCGCCGCCAATTGCGCCAGACGAATCTTCACCTCGTCGATCTCGTCCAGCCGGGTGAAGTAGTCCTTGCCGGTGTCCTTGGGCCTCGGCAGCGCGCCGCCGTGCACCCGCTGCACCAGTCCGGCGTTGTCCAGTTCGGCCAGATCGCGGCGGATGGTGTCTTCGGACACCGCAAAATGCTGGCTCAACTCGGACGCCATGACCTTGCCGTCACGTTCAAGGATCAGAAGAATTTTCTGCCGGCGCAGGGAGGGAAGCTCGGAAGCGGAATGATCGTGCATGATTTTGCCTGTTTGTGCTTTTAATTGCAGGTTTGCGCGAGCTTAGCCAAGCAAACCTGCAAACACAACGCCGGTATCAATGGCTTCGATCATTGGAATCACGAAGCCGAATTTTTTCTTTTGACCCGCCCCCGGCAGAATGGCCCCACTTTCAAAAGGACCAGGATGAACACCCCATGAACCTCAATTTCGCTTTTGCCTGCATGGTCGTCGTATCGTTTGCCATCGCGCTCGGGCACGCCTGATCAAAATCAAGGCTCACTTGGCGATCATTCCACCACCACCCGCGCCTTGCGCACGAACAGCGCATGCACCTTGTCCCAGAAATTGCCGCCCAGCACGAAAAAGCTGCCGACGAACATCAAGTCGCCCAGCGCCTGCATCTGCCAGAGGTTGGGCCGCACGCCTGGGAAGAAGTTGTCGAAATACGGTTCCAGGAAGGACGACAGCAGCGGCAGGCAGAACATCACCACGCCGATCTTGTGGCGCATCGGACTGACTTCGGCCACCGGGGTCGGGATCACGCCGGAAATATAGTGGCCGATCGTGCGCTTGAGTTCAGCGAACCCGGCCTTGCCCATCACCGCGATCACCAGCAGCAACAGCACTTTATTGCTGATGAACAACACCCCGGTCAGCGCCGCGACTTTCGAGCCCGGCACGTCGAGGGCAGCGGCAATCGGCACCATCAGCCACGAACCGAGCATCAGGCAGATGATTGCCACACCGACCTTGAAACGCCAGCTGGCGCTGGTGGGGGCAAGCGGTTCTTGAGCAGTGTCCATGGCTTCCTACCTTTTCGTCGGGGGCGGTTCAGGGGAGTTCGCCTGAAAAAGCGTAGCAGCTGATTGCTTCGATCAACCCGCAATCTGCGGTCTATGCTCCAGTGACATTTCCCGCTGGGGCCTCCCGGTATGCCTGCAACGCCAGCCCTGCTGATCCGTCCCGGCCACCTGCTGCTGCTCGGTGTGCTGAGCCTTGGCGGCTGCCTGCGGCTGGGCCCGGATTTCCAGCCGCCGGCGGAGGACTGGAGCAAGCATTGGCAAAGTCCGGCGCTGGAGCAGGCCAGCGAACGCGGCACGCTGCCGGACCTGCGCCAGTGGTGGCAGGTATTTTCCGATCCGGTGCTAGACCGCTTGATCAGCGACGCCGAAGCCCGCAACAGCAGCCTGAAGATCGCCGGCCTGCGGGTCCTCGAAGCCCGCGCGCAACTGGGCATCGCCGACAGCGGTCGCTACCCGCAACTGCAACAGGCCAGCGCCGACAGCCTGTACATCGACCGCCACCAGTCCGGCGGCAGCAATCCGCAGGACTTGCACTTCTGGCAGCACAGCGCCGCATTCGATGTCGGCTGGGAGCTGGACTTCTGGGGTCGCTTCAGCCGCGCCATCGAGTCCGCCGACGCCAGTTACTTCGCCGCCCAGGCCAACTACGAAGACGCCCTCGTACTGCTGCGCGCTCAAGTGGCTGACACCTACTTTGCCCTGCGTACCACCGAAGCCCGGCTGCGGGTCGCCCGGGAAAACGCCGCCCAGCAAAAACGCAATTTCGAGATCACCGAAAAACTCTTTCGCAGCGGCCAGACCGCCGAACTCGACCTGCAACAGGCCAGAACCCAGTACCTCGGCACCCTGAGCAGCATTCCGGCGTTCGAAGACCAATTGTTGCGCACCCGCAATGCGCTGGCGGTGCTGGTCGGCCAGCCGCCCGGTGGCGCGGCGTTTCTGGCGGAGCAACCGGGGCTGATTCCGCTGGTGGATCGTGCCGTGTTGCAGGACGTCCCGGCCAACCTGCTGTTGCGCCGCCCCGATGTGCGCGCGGCGGAGCTGAACGTCGCCGCGCAATCGGCGCTGGTCGGCGTGGCCGAGACCGATCTGTATCCCTCGCTGACCTTGCTCGGCAGCATCGTCTGGTCCAGCGACACCCTCGGCGCCACCCCGCGCAGCCTCGATCTGATCGGCGGCCCGAGCCTGCGCTGGAACCTGTTCGATTACGGCCGCATCCACAACAACATCCGCGTGCAGGATGCGCGGTTGCAGCAACTGATCGAGGCCTATCGCGACAAGGTCCGCCAGGCTGCCCGCGAGGCCGACGACGCCGCCAGCGGCCTGACCAAAGCGCTGGAACGCGAGCGCATTCTCGGCGAGGCCGAAGGCGCGGCGCGACGTTCGCTGGTGCTGGCCAACACTCAATATCGCGAAGGCTATTCGGACTTTCAGCGGGTGCTCGACGCCCAGCGTGCGTTGCTGGAGCTACAGGACAACTATCTGGTCAGTCGCAGCAACGCCGTGAGCAATCTGATCGCCCTGTACCGCGCCGTCGGCGGCGGCTGGCAAAGCGCCGGGCCGCAGATAGATTCAGCGACCCGGCAACAAATGCAGCAGCGCACCGATTGGGGCGATCTGCTGACCGCCCCGCCGCCCCAACCGACCTATCCGATTCCCTCGCAGGTAGACCGCCATGAGTGATGAAGCGCCGCCGGATCCGGCGAAAAAAGGCATCCGCTGGGTGCTGCTGGTGATTGTGCTGAGCCTGGTCTGGTATCTGCTGGCCGACCGCTTTACGCCGTATACCCAACAGGCGCGGGTCGGCGCATTCGTGATTCCGGTGGCCTCGGAAGTCGCGGGTCGGGTGATCAAGGTCAACGTGCGTAACAATCAGGACGTGCAGGCCGGCGACATCCTCTTCGAGCTCGATCCGCAGCCGCTGCAGATCGCCGTCGACCGGGCCCGTGCCGATCTGGAAAACACCCGGCGTACGGTCGGCGCCAGCACCGCCGGCATCGCGTCGGCCCAGGCGTCGTTGCGGGCCGCGCAAGCCAATGAACTCAAGGCGCGCCAGGACAATCGGCGGCTGGAAGGCTTGTATAAAGAAGATCCGGGCACGGTGTCCGTAAGGCTTCTGGAAGTGTCCCGGGCCAACCACGAAGCGGCGGTCAGCAAGGTCGCCGCCGCCAAGGCCGAAGTGCTGCGCGCGCAGGAGCAGGAAGGCGGCAACACCGACACCAACGCCAAACTGCTCAGCGCCGCCGCCACACTGGCGAAGGCCGAACTGGATCTGGCCAACACCCGCATCGGCGCGCGTTCAGCGGGGCTGATCACCGACCTGCGCACCGACGTCGGCCAGTTCGCCGCTGCCGGCAGTCCGGTGATGACGCTGATCACGATCCAGGACGTGTGGGTCAGCGCCGACCTCACCGAAAACAACCTCGGCCGGATCAAGCCCGGCACGCCGGTGTCGATCATCCTCGACGCCCTGCCCGGCGAAGTGCTCGACGGCCGGGTGCGCAGCGTCGGTTATGGCGTCAGCGTCGGCCAGACGCCGCCGCCCGGCACCCTGCCGACGATCCAGAACAGCCGCGACTGGCTGCGTCCGGCCCAGCGTTTTCCGGTGATCATCGAGTTCAGCGAAGAGGCGAAAAAGCGCCTGTTCGAGAGTCGTTCGATTCGCGCCGGCGGGCAGGCGGAAGTTATGGCGTTTCCCAGCGAAGGCAATCTGCTCAATCCGCTGGGGCGGGTGTTTGTCTGGCTGATGAGCTGGCTGAGCTATGCCTACTGAGCGGCCTATTGAACGCAGCGTCCCGGCGCAACGGGCCTTACGCCTGGCCTGCGGCACGGCGCTGTGCACCGCCGCCAGTTACGGCCTCGCCTTGCCGCTGTCGTTTTTGTCGCCGGTGCTCGCGGTGTTGCTGCTGGCCAGCATGCCCCGGCCGTTGCCGGTGAAAATGGCGCTGGTGCTGACGTTGGTCGCCGCGTTCACCACCAGTCTCGGCCTGTTGCTGGTGCCGTTGCTGCGTTATTACCCGGTGTGCGGCGTGCTGCTGATCGGTGTCGGGCTGTTTCTGGTGTTCACCTACGGCTTGCGCGGCGGCAACGTGCTGATCATGACGTTTCTGGTGATCGGCATGACCATGATCTCCGCCGCTGGCTTCGCCTCATTCGAGCTGGCCATGGCGGTGATCGGCGCGCTGGTCAAAGGCCTGTTGCTGGCTGTCGTCATCGTCGGTCTGAGCCACGTCCTGTTCCCGGAACCCGTCAACAGCCCCGCGCCACCACCCGCTCCCGCCCTGCCAGCCGAAGACGTGCCCCGCGTAGCGATGCGCGCAACGCTGATCGTGTTGCCGACCTTCCTGCTGGTGCTGATCGACCCGGCGAGCTACCTGCCGATCATCCTCAAGGCCGTCAGCCTCGGCCAGCAGAGCACCACCACCCGCACCCACCATGCCGGTCGTGAACTGCTCGGCTCGACCTTGCTCGGCGGGCTGCTGGCGGTGCTGTTCTGGTGCGCGTTGAGCCTGTTCGTGCACCTGTGGATGTTCTTCCTGTGGATGCTGCTGTTCGGGCTTTTTATGGCACGCAAACTCTATCGGCTGCACCCGACGCAACTGACGCCGGGGTTCTGGCTCAACACCCTGATCACCATGATCATCCTGCTCGGCCAGTCCGTTGAGGACAGCGCGGCGGGCAAGGACGTCTACACCGCGTTTGCGGTGCGCATGGGCTTGTTCATTCTGGTGACGCTCTACTGCGGCGTGATGATGCACCTGCTCGTGGCGCACCGGGAAAGCCGTCAGGGCGTGACCTGATAACCCCGCCCTTGCAGGCAACCGGTGTAGGCGCTTGAACTGGCTGAAGCATCGGTCCGCCGCTGCTCACGCCGATCCTGCCGCTGCCGCGCACCACCGACCACCGCACCGGCGGCAGCCGTCTCTTTGGCTCGGTTCTGGCGGTAATCCTGCTTGCGGTCATCGTCTACGGCTTCGTAGAACTCGTCGTGTTGACGACCACGCACTTCAGCGGCAGTAGCGCCGGCAGCGGCTCCCACTGCGGCGCCCTTCAACCGACCGCCGGCCTGGGGTGTCGAGGTGGTTGAGGTGGACGCGATGGAGTGGCAGTCGTTGATGTCGATCTGGGTTTGCTGGGAAGTCTGGCCCTTGAGCGGGACGACGGATTCAGCGCTGGCCTGTGTGGCGCACAGGCACGCTGCGATGAACAGTGAATGGCGGAACATGATGACCTCCGACGCGGCGGGGTTGCCTGTGGGGCGGGGTAATCTGGGAGTGTAGTTCACGGGGCGCAAAGCCCGTGTTCAAGCGTCCTCCCGCACCCGCCGAACCTGCAACAGCAACGCCGGCGCGAAGTGCAGCACCACCATTCGCGCCAGATGGTGAGTCAGGATAAACACCACATTCAGCCCGCCGGCGAACGCCACAATCGCAATGGTTTCGATGGCCCCCGGCATGTACGCAAGCCACAGCGACAACGCATCGCTGCCCAGCAACCGTGCCGCCGCCAATGCAAAAACCGCCGCGACCAGAATCATCAAACCCACCGACACCAATGCCGTGCGGCCATGACGTCCCAGTTCCGCGAGGCTCAATCCCTGGAATCGGGAGCCGATCCGCACACCCAGGATCAGCGCCGCCAGATTCAGACTCCAGTCCGGCATGTGGAAGCCCTGCAGCCATCCTGATTTCACGAACACGGCGGTGATGATGATTGCCGTCAACATGAACGGCGCCGGCACGCCAACAACCAGCAGTAAACGCCCGACCACCACGCTCAAACCGACCAACGACAGCACGGTCAGCGCCATGCCCGTCGACAGCGGACCAACTTCGGCCGCCGCAACCGGTGCAGTTCCGGGAATCAGCAAACTCACCAGCACCGTGATCAGCAGCAGCCGCATCAAGTGCACGATGATCACCTTGCTCGACGCCTGATGCGATTCCAGCAAATCGAACACCGCTGCCAACGCCCCGGGATACACGGCCAGCAAGGCATCCGTGCGATTCCACCCCGCCCCGCGCGACAGCCACCAAGCGGCCAGCGCCACTTGCACTGCCAGGCACAGCAGCAACACGCCGAGGCTCGGCAACATCGTCGAGACAGTCGCACTGTCCCACGCTTCGAACATCAGCCCGGTGGCGATGCCCAGCGTGACCTGGATGTAGCCCAGGCCATAGGGCGTCGCTGGCGCGAATTTGAATTTGGTGACGACCAGTGCCGTCACAAGAATCGAGCCCAACAGCAAACCGTGGGGCACGCCTTCGGACTGCAACAGCGCGCCGAAGCCTGCAGCAATCAACAAACACAGAATGGATTTCATGGTCGCCTTCCTGGCTATTCAATTTGAGTTACGCGCGCAACCGTCCAATCGCCCGCCGATATTTTTCGATCCGCTCCAGATCCTCCCAACTCGGCGAGGCAATCCGTGACAGGTCGCTGTTCTCTTCCAGATCCGCCAGCTTCACCACCCGCC
This sequence comes from Pseudomonas sp. GW823-FHT04A03, assembly GCF_058796615.1. NCBI lineage: Bacteria > Pseudomonadati > Pseudomonadota > Gammaproteobacteria > Pseudomonadales > Pseudomonadaceae > Pseudomonas > Pseudomonas sp. GW823-FHT04A03. Next base: position 215,021 of record NZ_JBXAIV010000006.1, on the reverse strand, counting down.
CGATCGGGTTCTGCGCCGCACGCTCGACGAAGTCCTCGTAGGTTTCGCCGGGCACTTTTGTCACTGATTCGATGGCTGACAAAACGGCTTCGCTGAAGCCTTCCTTGCGCAAATCCTCAAGGCTGATGCCGCAGTCCTCGACCACATCGTGCAGCACCGCGACGATGCGTTCTTCCAGGCTGCTCATGCGCAACATGACCTTCAGCGAATGCAAAATGTACGGCGCACCGCCCTTGTCCACCTGCCCCGCGTGGGCTGTGGTAGCAATCGCGATGGCGCGTTCCAGTGTCTGAGTCATGGGGGTTTCCTCGGGTCAGACGCCGTACCGGCCGCCAATATAGAAGTGGCGCTTGAACCAGCGCCCAATCGCCTGCAAACGCCCGGCTGGCTGCGCCGGCTCGGCGTAGCGCTGGAGGATCAGCGAGACCAGATCAGCCTGACTCTCCCTCGGATGAGCATCCAGCAACTCGACCACCCAGGCACATCCGGCCTTCTTCAGATGCTCACGCCATTCACCGGGCCAGCCATCCAGCTCATCCAGCGCCAACCACCGCGCACCACCCTGCTCGACATGCCCGCCGCCGATCGATTGCTCGAAGCAGAACGGGGTAGCCGGTCGGGACAGGTCGATGCTGAAGATGTAGATGTCCTGGGTTTTGTGCTGCGGCGTGGGGGCGTTGTTGCGGCTGCCGATGTGAATCATGCGCGGTTCCGTCCGTGGGAGAGGCGTTACAACTTGTTTCAGCGCCTACCTTCTGCGATCAGCCAAGTCATTGCAAATCAAAAAAACGATTGGATTGACTGCCTCCGCTTCCAGACGCCCACAAAAAAGGGACACCGATGGGTGTCCCTTTCTGTGCTCGGAATTGGCTGGTCGATCAATGTTTCATGGCTTCACACTGATTGCGCAAGTCCGAATCCCGGATGCTCGAACAAGTGCTGCCCTTTTTCGCCTCACAAAATGCACGCTGATCGCTGTCATGGATGCTGGAGCAAGTACTGCCTTTTTCAGCCTCACACGTTGCCCGCAAATCCGAGTCCCGAATGCTCGAACACGTGCTGCCCTTTTTCGCCTCGCAGTAAGCGCGCTGGTCGCTGTCGCGAATGCTCGAACAGGTACTGCCCTTCTCCGCTTCGCAGGACGCACGCAAATCACTGTCCCGAATCGAGGAGCAAGTACTGCCTTCCTGCGTGGCCTGGCAATAGTTGCGTTGATCGCTGTCACTGATGCTGGAACAACTGGCAAACGTGTAACCGCTGAACATCAACAACATCGCAAAAATCAGTTTCATCTCACACTTCCTTGGCTTGCCAGGAAACAGCCTGGTACTGGTTGATCCAGGTCACACACAAATCATCGCTTCATGGCTTCGCACTGGTTGCGCAGATCCATGTTGTTGATACTTCCGCAGCTACCGCCCTTCCTCGCCTCGCACAGTGCGCGTTGGTCCATGTCATTGATAGTTCCGCAAGTGCCGCCGTGCGTCTCTGCATCGCATGCCGCGCGCATATCCATGTTGTTGATCGTCCCGCAACTGCCACCCCGGGCTCTGGCTTCGCAATAAGCGCGCATGTCCATATCGTTGATGGTGCCGCAGCTGCCGCCGCTCCTCTGCGATTCGCAGGACGCACGCAGATCCATATTGCTGATCCGCCCACAGGTACCGCCGTTCGTACCCTCGCAATAGGCCCGCTGATCAGGGTCACTGATGCTGCCGCAACCGGCGAACGCATAACCGCTGAACATCAACAACATCGCAAGAATCAGTTTCATCTCACACTTCCTTGGCTTGCCAGGAAACAGCCTGGTACTGGTTGATCCGTTCAAATGAGCGTCGCGACACGCCATCAAATTGACATCGTTTTTGAGGAAAGTTCCGGAGCGGGGATGGGGGCTGGATTTTGGGATCTGAAAAACGCGTAGGAAATGACTACGCGTGATCAGGGAGCTTGTTCTCACGGGGCTGAGAAGCGGTTCCAAACCCGGCAAGTCATTTTCCCTGATACTTCGCAGCTCTTGATTTACGGCGGTTTCGCCGCTGACCGGGAGCAAAATCGCTGGCCACACGTGGTGATTTCACGTCCTACAAGCCGATTGCGACGGTGGGGGTCGGTGCCTAGAGTGGGTCTGTCTCCAAACGAATTTGGCGATAGGGTTTCGCAGCCCTTAAGATTGACACCCTGTTCCGTCTGGCACGGCCGACTCCCGGCTGCGCAAATTTTATGGCGGTTATGCGTGGGAGACCTTCGGGTCTGCCGGGTCTTGGTGTTAATCCTCCGGTCTGCGAACCCGCGCATAGCTGCCACCCATTTTGTTTCGCAGCAGAACGGTGGCAATTCTTCTCAACAAAGGATTAACACCATGACGACTCCGAAACCCATGCGCCACTGCGCGAACATGTCACATCCAGCTACCGATCCCCCCGTCCTGCTCATCGATGCTGACGCCCCGCTGCGCGACCTCCATGCTTGTGCCAGTGAGCGCCTTAACGCCGTTCTCAAATACCTGGATCTGATGGCCTGCATCCGCCTCCCCGACCATGCCGAGCACGACATAAACACCGTTACCACTATCGCTAGGATCATGGTGCAGGATGTGAGGGATGTGCTTCGACTGATTGAAATACGAAATTTTTGATCCATAAATGTAAAGGAATCCTACTCATTAGCTATATAGAAAAGCCGCGGGTGCGGCTTTTTTTCTCTAAACCTTTGAGCTAGTACGATCTGGTACAAAAGTTTGTAAAAGTCTCCCTCCTGTTCCGACTTTGGTCTCCCCCCTCTTCCACTGACAAAAACTTAGTGGCACTCTGACACCAGATATACAAGCCAGCAGCGCGAAAGGGTCTATATCACCCAGCAAAATGGCACCAAAGCAGCTAAAAATAGAAAGGATTCATCATGGAAAAGTCGCTTTTCTCTCTTCTCTTCTTCAGCTCTTTCATCCGCTCAGCCGCAACCATCCTCAATTTAATGGGATTAAATGGTTCCAAAGCAAACAAGTCCTTAACTTCATCACAGCAACGGTGAAATTGAGTCCTGCATAAAAATCGACATATGCAGCTACGGAGCAACTTGAATACTAGACGAGAAATTTTTAATCCAAAAACAACACACCCCAAACCAAAAAATACAACTAAAATACAGAAATTATTGAGAACCACAAAATGGATATACCCTACGAGTTAAAGGAAGCTTTAGAAAAAGACAAACTAGTCATTTTTATAGGATCAGGACTTTCACGCTCAGTGGGCTATCCAACTTGGGCCCAATTAATTAAGGATATGCTTTCAGACAACAGCGAGAGAATAAATAACGCACCAACATACATAGAAATATTAAACACAGGAATAATGGAGCCTTTGGCCGTCCTAGAAAAACTAAAAACCGACTATAAAAAAATAATATATGAACACTTCGAAAAAACCCTTAGCCCTGTACTCGAAAGCACAATACACAAAAAAATAACAATTCTATCAAAAAAAATAATAACAACTAATTACGATAAGATTATTGAGAGCAACTGTACAAATCCGACAATCATTGACAACACCAGCAACTTCAACCTGTCAAAACTTGACACCCTTGAAAATTATGTACTAAAAATCCATGGAGATATATCTAGAGTTGACAGCTGCATTATATTCACAAGCGACTACGAAAATCTTTACAAGCACGATACTTTAGCAAAGTACCAGCTTGAGAAAATATTCTCCAACTATACATGCTTATTTTTAGGCTTTAGCTTTAACGACCCTTACGTATCAACATTATTCAATAGAATTTCGTCACTTTATGGGAGCTATGGGCCTACTCATTATTTACTAACAGCCCACCCTTTGACGCTTGACGGAATAAAATGCATAAAAATTGAGAGTCACGATCAGACTGAGAGCTATGTAGACTTACTCATTGAACATAAAAAAAACCTTTCGGACAACGTAAGAAAACCGCAATCTCAATCTCTACCAGAAGAATACAAAAACGAATTCCAACTAAAAAATGAAGGTACCGACATCCCACCAAAAGTAGAATACTGGGTGGGTAGAGAGCACGAGTTAAAGTCACTTGGCATCGACTCAAATTTTAAAGTTATTTTTATTACCGGGTTTGGAGGCCAAGGAAAATCCTCTTTAGCTGCTTATTACAGCGAAGCATGCGAAGCAGAGAGCTTGTATGAAATAATTGACTGGCGAGATTTCAAAGAGGAAGAGCATAATTTTGATATAAAAATATCGAGCCTAATAGAAAAAATATCAAAAAAAGAAACACCCATCACTTCACTCTTAGGACTAGACACAGATACTCTGCTAGCAATTTTTTTTGAAAAACTCGGCGAGAAGAGATGTCTATTTGTTTTTGACAACGTCGACTCCTACATAGACTTGGAAACCTTTGAGCCAATTAGCTCGATCGGCAAACTATTTAATCTTGCTTTGCAAAACCCGCACAATTCAAAATTCATATTCACTTGTAGACCTTTTATTCACTACGCCGGAGTAAACTTCTTCCAGCTTAAACTTTCCGGCCTAACTTTAGACAATGTCGTAAACTTATTTACATCTGCGAAAATCTCCATTTCGCCCAGTACATTATCAGATCTCGCAATTCGGGCTCACAAATTGACTGGAGGCCACGCTTTATGGGTTTCACTGATACTTGCGCAGGCTAAAAGAGGTCAGCGAAATGTTGAGGATTTCTTAAAAAATATAGAAAACAAAAATATCGTTGAATCATCAGAAAGTTCCATTCTTTCGAAGCGAATTCTTCGGGAAATATGGGAATCTCTTAACGAAAAGCAAAAAACGCTATTAAGAACACTCGCCGAGTCAATAACATCAGAAAGCGAAGATGAAATATCCAAAGTAATCCGTAGCGAATTGAACTTTAACCAATTCTCTAAGGCCTTGCGAACTCTTAAAGATCTACATTTAATAGTTACAAAGGGCGCAGAAAATTTTATCGAGCTCCACCCTTTAGTTAAAGAATTTATAAAATCTAACTTCCCCACACAGGAGCAGCGAAAATTCATATCTCTATTTATAAGCCACTACGACCAATTCATTTTACTATTAAGACCTCGACTAAGCCAAATTCTAAGCCTAGATGAATTCAAAACCTGGTCAAACAAGATCGAACTCCATACAAACAACGGCGAGTTCGGCGAGGCTATAAGCTGCCTAATAGAAATACACCAACCCATAAAAAGATCTGGTTATACCGAAGAGTACGTAAGACTCGCCTGCTATTTTCTTGAAAAGATAGACTGGAAGAAAAACATAACTAGCAGACCAGATAACTTCTTAGACTTTTTCAACCATGCAATATCATCAATTACAGAGCACGGAGATATCGCATCTGCAAAAAAATATATAGATAACTTGGAAAAAATCACAACCTCAAAGAACAGCGAATACATACTTATTCTATCGGCAAAAACCTACCTACACTGGTTAAACGGAGAGTTTGATTTAGCAATAAAATTCGGAGAGCAAGCAGATTACTTGATAAGCAAAACAGGAGAACAAGATAAGTGGAATGCACGCCACCGTTTAAACCTTACCTACAGAGACTCTAACAACTCCCAACTTGTGGATAAGTCCTTAGCTTTCTTCCTAAATGGATATCCAATTGATGAAATCATCTCCAACAACACATTGAACAACGAACTTTCATATTCACTCTATGGAAATGTTGGTCGCTGCCTACATCTTCAAAATAGACACTCAGAAGCCTTGAACTGCTATGCCAAGTCCATCAAATTAATAAGCGACGGCTCGTTCTCGGATGTGAATCTAAACAAAGGCTATGGATTTAGCTGGATTGGAGACACTTTGTCAGAACTGAATCGCGAAGAATCCATCTATTTCTATCGTCACGCATATGAAAACTGGACAAAGTGCTCACCACCACTTGCCAACAAGCTAAAAAACAGAATAGCAAACCTCCCTCAATCCACATCTTACCTATCAACCGAATCACTGGCAGAGTGGAAAATAGAAAAATACTGCACGGAATGGTGTAAAAAACAAATACCATCCATATACTAAACTTCGCCCCCCTGCCGCAAAAAAAACAACCCGACTTATTTTTTTATAATTCGGGTTGTTTTAATTAAATATTAAGCTTGAACAATTACAAATCTAAACTTATCAAACGACTAATATTTATCAAAAATTCGCCGGCGTATTCGCACTAATAATCTCCGCCTCATCCGCCCCGATATTCCGGAACTTATGCGGCAGCGTCGTCGGAAAATAATACCCATCCCCCGCACTCAACACGCTCACCTGCCCATCCACTGTCAACTCGACCGTGCCGCGCGTCACCAACCCACACTCCTCACCTTCCGCGTGAACAATCGGCTCTTCCCCGGAACTCGCGCCCGGCGCGTATTGCTCGCGCAGCAAGCGCATCTGGCGGCTCGGAACGGAGGCGCCGATCAGGAGCAGGCGCAGGCCGTGGCGGCCGAGGTCGGGTTGTTCGTTGGCGCGGAAGACGTATTGGTGTTCGCGAGGGGGCTGGTCGAAGGTGAAGAAGTCGGCCAGGGACATCGGGATGCCTTCGAGCAGCTTTTTCAGTGAGCTGACGGAAGGACTGACACGATTCTGTTCGATCAGGGAGATGGTGGCATTGGTCACGCCGCTACGCCGGGCCAGCTCGCGCTGGGAGAGTTTGTAGCTTTCGCGTACTAGTTTGAGTCGAGAACCCGTATCCATGACAGCCTTATGTGAGAACGACTTAAGGGTAATGGGGGTGGGTGGCGGGTGCCGCGCAGGTCGCGCGGATCACGTTGCTCCCGTGTCCCGGAACCGTGAAAGGCGGCTATTAAATCACGTTTGTCGGTGTTGCTCAGCAGGTTCGATGGACGGTGGGTGAAAAGAGCCTGCTGGAGGTAATTGCGGGTCAGGCACAAGACCTGTGGGAGCGAGCTTGCTCGCGAATGGGCGGCACATTCAACATCCCTTTTGCTGAAAGGCCGCTTTCGCGAGCAAGCTCGCTCCCACAGGGTTTGTGGTGTTGCGAGTCATGTGAAAAAACCGGCGGCGCCTGTGCGGGGCCACCGCCGGGGAGGTAACTCAGATGCCGAAACGGTCGCGCAGCGAGTAGTACACGGCGCCGAGAGCAGTCAACGGCGCGGAGAAAGTGCGGCCGCCAAGCATTGGCATGTGTGGCAGGGAGGCGAAGGCGTCGAAGCGTTCGGCGTCGCCGCGGATCATTTCCGAGATCAGTTTGCCGGCCAGGTGCGAGCACGTGACGCCGTGGCCGCTGTAGCCCTGCATGTAGTAGGCGTTTTTCTCGATGCGGCCGAATTGCGGCATGCGGGACATGGTCAGCAGGAAGTTGCCGGTCCAACGGTAGTCGATTTTCACGTCCTTGAGCTGCGGGAAGGTCTTGAGGATCTTCGGGCGGATCAGGGTTTCGATGTCGTCCGGTTCACGGGCGCCGTAGACCACGCCGCCACCGTAGAGCAGACGGTTGTCGGCGGTGAGGCGGTAGTAGTCGAGCAGGTAGTTGCAGTCTTCGACGCAGTAGTTGTTGGTGATCAGGCTGCGGGCCTGTTTTTCGGTCAACGGTTCGGTGACGCAGATCTGCGAGCCGCACGGCATGCTCTTGGCGGTCACGCGGTTGTCGAGGCCTTGCGGCAGGTAGGCGTTGCCGGCGATCAGCAGGTACTTGGCGCGGATCTGGCCTTTGGCAGTGCGCACGACGTTGGGCTCGCCGTATTTGATTTCCACGGCAGCGGACTGCTCGTAAATCTTGCCGCCCAGACGCACGATGGCCGCGGCTTCGCCGAGGGCCAGGTTCAGCGGGTGGATGTGGCCGCCCTGCATGTCCAGCAGACCGCCGACGTAGGCGTCGGAGCCGACTTCGCGGCGGATGTCCGCAGCGTCGAGCATCTTCAGGTTTTTATTGCCGTAACGTTCCCAGCTACGTTTTTGTTCGGCCAGGCCCTTGAGCTGTTTGTTGTTCATCGCCGCGAAAATGCCGCCCGGGCGGTAGTCGCATTTGATGTCATATTCCTTGATGCGCGAACGAATGATGTCGGCGCCTTCGAAGATCATGCTGCCGAGGATTTCGGCGGTCTTGTCGCCGTAGCGCGCTTCGATCACGTCGACGTCGCGGCTGTAGGAGTTGACCAGTTGACCGCCGTTGCGACCGCTGGCGCCGTAGCCGACTTTCGCCGCTTCCAGCACCGTCACCTTGTAGCCGGCTTCGCTCAGGAACAGCGCCGAGGACAGGCCGGTGTAGCCGGCGCCGATGATGCAGACATCGCACTCCACCGACTCTTCGAGGATCGGGAAATCGATCACTTCGTTGCGGGTGGCGGCGTAGTAGCTGTTCACGTGTTGTTGTTTCATTTTTTTATTCTCCGAGGGTCGCCGGTTGCAGGCGACCACCGCTGTAAAAGAGTCAGAGCTTGATCCAGGTCGCTTTCAGCTCGGTGTACTTGTCGAACGCGTGCAGCGATTTGTCGCGACCGTTGCCCGACTGCTTGAAGCCACCGAACGGCGCGGTCATGTCGCCGCCGTCGTACTGGTTGACCCACACGCTGCCGGCGCGCAGGCCACGGGCGAAGGTGTGGGCCTTGCTCAGGTTGCTGGTCCAGACCCCGGCGGCGAGGCCGAAGATGCTGTCGTTGGCGATGTGCAGCGCTTCTTCAACGGTGTCGAAGGTGATCAGCGACAGCACCGGGCCGAAGATTTCTTCCTTGGCGATGGTCATGGCGTTGGTCACGCCGTCGAAAATCGTTGGCTCGATGTAGGTGCCGCCGGTTTCTTCGAGGGTGCGATGACCGCCGGCGATCAGTTCGGCGCCCTGTTCCCGACCGATGCTGATGTAACGCAGCACGTTGTCCAGTTGACGCTGATCGACCACGGCGCCGACGGTGGTTGCAGGATCGAGCGCGTGACCCGGTTTCCACGCTTGCAGCGCTTCCACCAGCAGCGGGATGAATTGCTCGCGGATCGAACGCTCCACCAGCAGGCGCGAACCGGCGGTGCAGACTTCGCCCTGGTTGAACGCAATGGCGCCGGCCGCCGCTTGTGCTGCCGCGCGCAAGTCCGGTGCGTCGGCAAACACCACGTTCGGGCTCTTGCCCCCTGCTTCGAGCCAGACGCGTTTCATGTTGCTTTGGCCGGCATAAATCATCAGTTGCTTGGCAATCGCCGTGGAGCCGGTGAAGGCCAGTACGTCGACGTCCATGTGCAGCGCCAGCGCCTTGCCAACGTTGTGGCCGAAGCCTGGCAGGACGTTGAACACGCCTTTCGGAATCCCGGCATCCAGCGCCAGTTGTGCGATGCGGATCGCGGTCAGCGGGGATTTTTCCGAAGGTTTGAGGATGAACGAGTTACCCGCCGCCAGCGCCGGGGCGAATTTCCAGCTGGCCATGATCAGCGGGAAGTTCCACGGGACGATGGCCACGACTACGCCGGATGGCTCGCGAGTGACCAGACCGAGTTGATCGTGCGGGGTGGCGGCAACTTCGTCGTAGATCTTGTCGATCGCTTCGGCGCTCCAGCGAATCGCGTTGGCGGTCGCCGGGATGTCGATGCTCATCGAGTCGCTGATCGGTTTGCCCATGTCGAGGGTTTCGAGCAGCGCCAGTTCTTCCTGGTGTTGCAGGATCAGATCGGCGAAGCGGATCAGGATGCGCTTGCGCTCGGCCGGGGCCTTGTTCGCCCACACGCCGGAGTTGAAGGATTGGCGCGCGGCTTCAACGGCCAGATTGGCGTCGGCTTCATCGGTGCTGGCAACGGAGGCCAGGAAACGGCCGTCGACGGGGCTCAGGCATTCGAAGGTTTCGCCGCTGATGGCCGGGCGGTATTCGCCGTTGATGAAGGCACGGGATTCGAGGGTCAGGGACTGGAAGCGTTGTTCCCAGTCGTTGCGGGTCATGGTCATGGGGGGTGACTCACACATAAGAATTAGTGACCGATATCCCTGTGGGGGCGACGGTGCGACGATTCGACTTGCTCGCGAATACGGTGGGTCAGTCACCTTCAATGTTGAAGGTGATGGCCTCTTCGCGGGCAAGCCTGCTCCCACAGGGTTTTGCGGTGTTAGCGAGATCGCGCTTGAGCGTCAGACGGTATGCAGATACCAGTTGTACTCAAGGTCAGAGATCGAGTTTTCAAACTCGGCCAGCTCGCTTTCCTTGCACGCGACGAACACGTCGATGTACATCGGGTCGATGTAGCGGGCCATGACTTCGCTGTCGTCCAGCTCACGCAGGGCATCGCGCAGGTTGTTCGGCAGGCTCTGTTCGTTCTGCTCGTAGCTGTTGCCTTCGACCGGGGCGCCCGGCTCGATTTCGTTGGTCAGGCCGTGGTGGATACCGGCCAGCACGGAAGCCATCAGCAGGTACGGGTTGGCGTCGGCACCGGCGACACGGTGCTCGATGCGCACGGCGTCCGGCGAACCGGTCGGCACGCGGACGGCCACGGTACGGTTGTCGATGCCCCAGCTTGGCGAGTTCGGCACGTAGAACTGTGCGCCGAAGCGGCGGTACGAGTTGACGTTCGGGCACAGGAAAGCCATTTGCGCAGGCAGGGTCTCCAGCACACCGCCGATCGCGTGGCGTAGCGCGGCGTTCTGCTCGGGATCCTCGCTGGCGAAGATGTTGTTGCCTTCTTTGTCCAGGATCGAAATGTGCACGTGCAGACCGTTGCCCGCCTGGCCCGGATACGGCTTGGCCATGAAGGTGGTGTCCATCTCGTGGTCGTAGGCGATGTTTTTCACCAGACGCTTGAGCAGGACGGCGTAGTCGCACGCCTTGATCGGGTCGGACACGTGGTGCAGGTTGACTTCGAACTGCGCCGGGGCGCTTTCCTTGACGATGGCGTCGGCAGGAATGCCCTGCTCTTTCGCGCCTTCGAGGATGTCTTGCAGGCAGTCAACGTACTCGTCGAGGTCGTCGATCAGGTAAACCTGAGTCGACACCGGACGCTTGCCCGACACCGGCGAACGCGGCGATTGCGGACGGCCGTTCACGTTGTCCTGGTCGATCAGGTAGAACTCGAGTTCGAACGCGGCGCAGATGGTCAGGCCCATTTCGTCGAACTTGCGCACCACGTTGGCCAGCACTTCACGCGGGTCGGCGAAGAACGGCTCGCCTTCCAGTTCGTGCATGGTCATCAGCAGTTGTGCGGTCGGGCGCTTCTGCCAGGGCTCGATGCTCAGGGTGCCGGGGATCGGGTAGCAGATACGGTCGGAGTCGCCGATGTCCAGGCCCAGACCGGTGCTTTCCACCGTGGAGCCGTTGATGTCGAGGGCGAAGAGCGAGGCCGGCAGATTGATGCCTTTCTCGTAAACCTTATGAAGACTGGTGCGCTCGATGCGCTTGCCGCGCACCACACCGTTCATGTCTGCAATCAGAAGGTCGACGTACAAAACCTCAGGATGTTTCTTAAGGAATGCGTTTGCTTCGTTGAGTTGAACGGCACGCAGAGGGACCGACATGATGCACCTATTTAGCTGTTAATTATTATGTTCACTGCTGTTTCGCCGAGCCAGTCAACCCGAACGGCAAAGTGAAGTCAATAGCGAACACAGGGCCGCTCAGCGTTTATTTTTCGGGCTTTTTTTAACACTCACGTGCCAATGCAGGCGCCAGAGCCCCGGTCTTGATGAAGATTTGATGAACGGCGTTTAGAATTTTTTACATGGGAGTTGTTAATTAAAATCAACGAGGCTAAGCTCCGGAAAAGCTCGTTCAAGTGTCAAACTTCGAGGTGAATAAAAATGGCATTCAAGCCATTGATCGGCGTTACTGCGTGCGTCAAACAGATTGGCCTGCACCCCTATCACATCAGCGGCGACAAATACGTTCGCGCTGTCAGCGTTGCGGCGCTGGGGTTGCCCGTCGTCATTCCTTCCCTTGGCAAACTGACTGAAATCGAAGACCTGCTGGGTCAGCTCGACGGTCTGTTGCTGACCGGATCGCCGTCCAACGTGGAACCCTTCCACTATCAGGGCCCGGACAGCGCTCCCGGCACGGATCACGATCCGGCGCGGGATGCCACTACCCTTCCTCTATTGCGTGCAGCCATCGCGGCGGGCGTTCCGGTACTCGGCATCTGCCGGGGCTTCCAGGAAATGAACGTGGCGTTCGGCGGCAGCCTGCACCAGAAGGTGCATGAGCTGCCGGGCATGCTCGATCACCGCGAAGCCGACAGCCCGGATGTCGCCGTGCAGTACGCCCCGGCCCATACCGTGACGGTGCTGGCCGGTGGCGTGTTCGAAGCGCTGGAGCTGCCGAACGAATTCCAGGTCAACTCGATTCACAGTCAGGGCATCGACCGCCTCGCTCCCGGCCTGCGCGCCGAAGCCGTGGCGCCGGACGGCCTGATCGAGGCGGTCTCGGTGGAGCACAGCCCGACCTTCGCCCTCGGCGTGCAATGGCATCCGGAATGGCAAGTGCTGGACAACCCGAACTACCTGCGGATTTTCCAGGCATTCGGCGAGGCCTGCCGCCAGCGTGCGGCGCGACGCAACCAGCGCTGACGCCACCCAACGATTGCAAAACCATTTACTGCCCCCGCGGGGTCGGCGGCTGCGCGTTTGCGCATCCGTCATCCGCGATCAGCAACACACCGCGAAAACAAAAAGCACCACCCGGCAGCCAGGACGGCGGCGCCGAACAACCCGCACGGTGCGGGTCTGCAATCCACTCTTAAGCCAGGCCGCGTTGGCCCGGCGACTGAAACCTGTTGGGAGTTTCACATGGCAAACGCCTCCAGCACTTACAGGAAGGCTCTTGAAGGTCATCAGCAACCGAAAAAGGTTCTGGTGAAGGTCGATCGAGTCACCAAGAAGTTCGACGAAACCACTGCGGTGGACGATGTGTCCCTGGAGATCCATCAGGGCGAAATCTTTGCCCTGCTCGGCGGCTCCGGCTCGGGCAAATCGACCCTGCTGCGCATGCTCGCCGGTTTCGAACGGCCGACTGAAGGACGCATTCTGCTCGACGGTGTCGACATCACCGACATGCCGCCGTACGAGCGGCCGATCAACATGATGTTCCAGTCCTACGCCCTGTTCCCGCACATGACCGTGGCGCAGAACATCGCCTTCGGCCTCAAGCAGGACCGTTTGCCGGCCAGCGAAATCGACGCCCGCGTCGAAGAGATGCTGCGCCTCGTCCACATGACCCAATACGCCAAGCGTCGCCCGCATCAACTGTCCGGCGGCCAGCGTCAGCGCGTGGCCCTCGCCCGCTCCCTGGCCAAGCGTCCGAAACTGTTGCTGCTCGACGAACCGATGGGCGCACTGGATAAAAAGCTGCGCTCGCAGATGCAGCTGGAACTGGTGGAAATCATCGAACGCGTCGGCGTGACCTGCGTGATGGTGACCCACGACCAGGAAGAGGCCATGACCATGGCCGAGCGTATCGCGATCATGCACCTGGGCTGGATCGCCCAGATCGGCAGCCCGGTCGACATCTATGAAGCGCCGGTCAGCCGCATGGTCTGCGAATTCATCGGCAACGTGAACGCCTTCGACGGCACCGTGGTCGAGGACCTCGAAGGTCACGCGATCATTCACAGCCCGGACTTGCAGCAAAAAATCTACGTCGGTCATGGCGTCAGCACTTCGGTGCAGGACAAGTCGATCACCTACGCGATCCGCCCGGAAAAAATGCTCGTCAGCACAATCAAGCCCGAGACCCGCTACAACTGGTCCGAAGGCAAGGTGCATGACATCGCCTACCTCGGCGGTCACTCGGTGTTTTACGTCGAATTGCCGAGCGGCAAGATCGTCCAGTCGTTCATGGCCAACGCCGAACGCCGTGGCGCGCGACCGACCTGGGACGACAAGGTCTACGTCTGGTGGGAAGACGACAGCGGCGTGGTACTGCGCTCATGAGAACCTTCAATCAGCAATTCCTGCGCCTGGTGCCCAGCGGGCGAAAGTTCGTCATCGGCATCCCGTTTATCTGGCTGTTCCTGTTCTTCATGCTGCCGTTCTTCCTGGTGATGAAGATCAGCTTCTCGGAAGCCGCGCTGTCGATCCCGCCGTACTCGGAGATCTACACCTACGCCGAACAGAAATTCCAGCTGTTCCTGAACATCGGCAACTACACCATGCTCGGCGAAGACGAGCTGTACCTGTCGGCCTACCTCGGTTCGCTGAAAGTGGCGCTGCTCAGTACGCTGATGTGCCTGGTGATCGGTTTCCCGATGGCCTACGCGATCACCAAGACCGGCAAGGAAACGCAAAACGTCCTGCTGCTGTTGATCATGATGCCGACCTGGACCGCGATCCTGATCCGCGTTTACGCGTGGATGGGCATCCTCAGCAACAACGGTCTGCTCAACGCATTTTTGATGTGGACCGGGCTCACCGATCACCCGATCGAGATCCTCAACACCAACACGGCGGTCTACATTGGGGTCGTGTATGCCTATCTGCCGTTCATGGTGCTGCCGCTCTACGCCAACCTGGTGAAGCACGACGGCAGCCTGCTGGAAGCCGCGCAGGATCTGGGTTCGAGCAACTTCAACAACTTCTGGAAAATCACCGTGCCGCTGGCCAAGAACGGCATCATCGCCGGCTGCATGCTGGTGTTCATTCCGGTGGTGGGCGAGTTCGTGATTCCGGAACTGCTGGGCGGCCCGGAGACCCTGATGATCGGTCGCGTGCTGTGGCAAGAGTTCTTCAATAACCGCGACTGGCCGGTGGCGTCTGCTCTGGCGGTGGTGATGCTGTTGATCCTGATTGTGCCGATTCTGCTGTTCAACCGCAGCCAGGCCAAAGAGATGGAGGCACGGGGATGAAACGCTTCGGTTTTGCAAAGTTCATGTTGATCTTCGGCCTGACGTTCATTTATCTGCCGATGCTGATTCTGGTGATCTACTCGTTCAACGCCTCGAAACTGGTGACGGTCTGGGGCGGCTGGTCGGTGAAGTGGTATGTCGGCCTGCTCGACAACACCCAACTGATGGGCTCGGTGGTGCGCTCGCTGGAAATTGCCTGCTACACCGCGATCGCCGCCGTGGCGCTGGGCACCCTCGCCGCGTTCGTGCTGACCCGCGTGACACGCTTCAAGGGTCGTACGCTGTTCGGTGGTCTGGTGACCGCGCCGCTGGTGATGCCTGAGGTGATCACCGGTCTGTCGCTGTTGCTGCTGTTCGTGGCGATGGCGCAACTGATCGGCTGGCCGCAGGAGCGTGGCATCGTCACGATCTGGATCGCCCACACCACGTTTTGTGCCGCTTATGTGGCGGTGGTAGTCTCCGCCCGCTTGCGCGAGCTGGACCTGTCGATCGAAGAAGCGGCGATGGATCTGGGCGCGAAACCGTTCAAGGTGTTTTTCCTGATCACCATTCCAATGATCGCGCCGTCGCTGGCGGCGGGCGGCATGATGTCGTTCGCCCTGTCGCTGGACGATCTGGTGCTGGCGAGCTTCGTGTCCGGGCCGGGCTCCACCACCCTGCCGATGGAAGTGTTCTCGGCGGTGCGTCTGGGCGTTAAGCCCGAGATCAACGCCGTGGCCAGCCTGATTCTGCTGGCGGTGTCGCTGGTGACTTTCCTGGTCTGGTACTTCGGCCGCAAGGCAGAAGCCAACCGCAAGCGTGCGATTCAGGAAGCGATGGATCAGACCGCCAACGAATCGTGGCAGCAACCGCAACCTCAACGAGTGGCAGCGACGGCCTAGGGCCGTCGCGTTTTACGGCTTTGCGCTTTTGCTTAAAAGCTTTTGAATAAAAAGAATGGAGTTTCACCGATGAAAATGTTTGGCAGGACTCTGCTGACACTGTCCTTATTGGGCGCAATCGCCACGGGCGTCCAGGCCAACGACAAGGTGCTGCGCGTTTACAACTGGTCGGACTACATCGCTCCGGACACCGTCAAGAAGTTCGAGGACGAGACTGGCATCCGCGTGACCTACGATGTGTTCGACAGCAATGAAACCCTCGAAGCGCGTTTGCTCGCGGGTAAATCCGGCTACGACATCGTGGTGCCGTCCAACAGTTTCCTGGCCAAGCAGATCAAGGCCGGGGTTTATCAGACCCTGGACAAATCGAAGCTGCCAAACTGGAAAAACCTCAACCCGGTGCTGCTGAAAAACGCCTCCGCCAGTGATCCGGACAACGCCCACGCGTTCCCGTACATGTGGGGCTCGATCGGCATCGGTTTCAACCCGGCCAAGGTCAAGGAAGTGCTCGGCAAGAACGCGCCGACCAACTCCTGGGATCTGCTGTTCAAACCGGAGAACGCCGAGAAGCTGAAGGCCTGCGGTATCAGCTTCCTCGACTCGCCGACCGAAATGATCCCGGCGGCCCTGCACTACCTGGGCTATCCGGTGAACGACAAGGAAACCGCGCACATCAAGGAAGCCGAGGCGCTGTTCATGAAGATTCGCCCGAACGTGGCGTACTTCCACTCTTCGAAATACATCTCGGACCTGGCCAATGGCAACATCTGCGTGGCGGTCGGTTACTCCGGTGACGTGCTGCAGGCCAAGGCCCGCGCGGTGGAATCGGGCAACAACGTAGTGATCGACTACAGCATTCCCAAGGAAGGTGCCGGCAGCTTCTACGACATGGTCGCCATCCCGCGCGATGCAGCGAACGTCGAGAACGCTTACCTGTTCATGGACTTCCTGATGCGTCCGGACATCATCGCCGAGATCACCAACAGCAACGGCTACAGTAACGCCAACGCGGCGGCGACGCCCCTGGTGGACGAAGCGATCCGCAACGACCCTGGCTCGTACCCGTCGCAGGAAGTGATGGCCACGCTGTATGCGGTGCCGGATCAACCGATTGCCACGCAACGGATCATGACCCGGGGCTGGACCCGCGTGAAACTCGGCAAATAACTGGATAAACCTGTGGGAGCGAGCTTGCTCGCGAAGGGGGTATGTCAGTCAACATATCCTTTACTGAAAGACCGATTTCGCGAGCAAGCTCGCTCCCACAAGGTCAGCATGCCCCACCGAAATTTATGTTTTCCGTTCATGCAGCGCCTTACCACCGCTGCCCCCTGCTCTGAACGGCCTCACCTGGCTTCCTCGGTTCAGGTGAATTCAGGCGCCCTCGGGCGCCTTTTTTTGTGGGCTCAGATCAGTGGCCAATCGGCCAGCGAGCGATAGCGGCCCTTGTGGGATTCGAACAGCGCAAAGCGTTCAGCGCGCAGGAAGAACTCCGGCGGCGTGGCGGATTCCGGTTCTGGTGCCCGATAGTCCCTGGCCAGTGTCAGATGCGGGCGATACTCACGCGTCGCCTCTTCAAACCCGAACGGCAACATCGCCTGCTCCAGCGCATACACCAGCCGCAACAATCCCTGCGGTGCCTGCTCCGGCGCCAGCGACAACACCCCGGTACGGCGCCAGACCTGCAACCGATCCAGCGAAATCCTCAGCGCCTCACCCGGCGTGCGCACCTTCGCCGCCGCCTCACAGACTTCGCCAATCTGCGCCAACGGCACCGCTCCGAGAAACAGCAGCGTCAGGTGAAAGTTGTCCGCCGGCACCGGTTTGCCGGTACGCAAACCCAGTTCGCTGCGCCACTGGGCAATCGCCTTGCGCTGCGCGGGCGGGCAGTCCAGGGCGAAGAACAGCCGCTTGAACGGTTGATCCCCGCGCGTTTCGTCCGTCATGGCCACGCTCCTTCGTTCGTCGAGATCCCTGGATTCTACACGCCCGTTTCTGGCGACTCTCGACATGGGGTTTATAGTTCAACGATTGCCATCAACCGGAGGACGTCATGCGCGAGATCCTCAGCAAAGAACCCTGGTGGGCCCGACCGCCGAATCCCGGGCAGGATGAGAGCGAACTGGAATGGGGCTGGCTGGTGCATTACAGCGAAGGTGAGCCGCGTTTCGAATTCGTCCGCGAGCGGCCGACGGACGAGCAGATCCGCAACCGCAAAGGCTGCCGGATCACCCCGTCGGCGGAGTGACCCGGCAACGAGGCATCAAGGCTCGAGAATGTCCTTGAAGCCACCGAAGATCATCCGCTGCCCATCGAACGGCATCGGATTGACGTCCGGTTGCATGCGCGGGTCTTCCATCATTTTCGCCATGCCGGCGTCGCGGGTGGCCTTGTCCGGCCAAACCAGCCAGCCCGCCGAAACGGTCTCGCCTTCCTTGAGTTTCACCGCCATCGGGAATGAGGTGACCTTGCCATCCGGCACGTCATCGCCCCAGCCTTGAATCACCTCCAGCGCGCCGTATTCCTTGAACAGTTTCGCGGCGATTTCGCAGTGTTTTTTGTACTGTTCGCGGTTGGCATTCGGCACGGGCGCCACGAACACATCGATGTAAGCCATGGTCATTCTCCTTGCAGGGTGGGTTCGATCTGCTGAGTAGTCGACTCAGGCGGCCGCCATTCGACACGGTTGACGCCCAACCCGACCGACGGCTCGTCCCGCCCGCCCAGATTGCCTTCGACCTGCGCCGCCATGTGCAGCGTGCCGGCCATCACGCCGGTGGTCGGGTTCTGCACCAGTTTCACCCAGGCCTTATCGAAGGTGTTGCCCAGACTGCTGCGGATCAAGGCTTCGCTGTCGGGGCGGTCATTCGCCTGAATGATCGCGCGGATACCCGCCACACCGACCGAAATCAGCGCCCCGGCCAGTTTGCCGGCCGCTGCCGCCACCGCGCTGGCGGCGCCGCGCGGGGCCATTTCTGCCTCCATGCGCTGGCTGGCGCGTTTGGCCACCGGCGCCATGGCCGTATCGGTCGAGGCCACGCCTTTCGAGCCGCCGTCGGTGTGAATCTTGTCGATCAGCGCGGCGTAGGCCGGCAGCGTGTTCAACGGTTCAGTGCTGACAACCTGGTACAGCGAAGCGTCCCGGGCCGGTGGCGGGCCAAGGGCGATGGCGGGAATTTTCTGCAACCGCCCGTTGAGCTGGGCAATGGGCACGCCGTGGCGCTGGGCGATGACCGGCATCTGCTGCGCCATCAGCTGCGCGTAGAACGCGGCGGCCTGGCCGAGGATCGCGTCCGGATCGATCTCCACCGCAACCGGCGCCAGCACCCGTTCCTGATATTGCTCAAGCAGATAGGCCGCCAGGCGTTTGGCCGAGGCATCCTGCTCGCCGCTGGCACTGATCGTGTACCAGCTGACCTTCATCGACAGCCATTCCTGGGTCCAGTAACTGCTGAACCACGGGATGAAATTTTCTTCAGTTTGCTCATAGACCCGAATGCGCCAATGTTCCATCGAGCCACGGGCGAACAGCTTGACCTGCTCGGTAGCCTGCTTTGAGGCGCTGACGATTTCCCGGTCGATCTGCTGCCAGGTGGCCGGCGAGACCACCACCGCCGGCGCGCTCACCGGGGCCCGCGCCGTGGTGGCGCAGCCGGCCAGCAACACCAGTGCGGCGACGAGCAGCGCACGCAGGTTCACGGTGGCGGTCCTTATCTGTTCTTCGGGCAGGAGACCTGAAGAATCCGGGGGAGATGACATGAGTATAGGTGCGTGCGGTGCGCCGTTTATCCGCTGGTCAGGGCTGCGTCAGTCCAACCATCAATGGCGTCGATATTCACCATTGCGACGATTGCCTTCCGCCGACCGCTCGCCAAAGGCACGATTAACCCATCCGAAACACACAGCACGAGGAGTTCACATCATGATCAGTACCGTCACCCTCGCCGTGAGTTTCCCGGTCTTCGGCAGCAACTACTACGATCAGCACGCCGTGTCGCGCAAGACACAAGCGCTGGTGTTCGACGAAGCCTTCGAAGATCTGTTGATGCCCGCCGCCAGCAATCATTTCAGCAATGAGGTGGTCGGCCTCAACGATCAGTTCCGTTTTCTGAGCGACATTCTCGCCACCCATTTGCTGGACATCGAGGCCTCCGTGCCTGCGCGATCCAGCGTCCGGGCGAGCGCTCATTTTTAATGCCAGAGGGCGTTCCCGTCGGGGAACGCCCTCTTCGTTTCAATCAGTCATCATCCCGGTCGCGGTGATAACGACGCCCGTCGCGGCGATCGTCGTCGCGGTCGTCCCAGCGTCGGTCATGATCGTAGTAACGGCCATGATCGCGGTCGTAATGCCGGCCATGGCGATGGTCATCATCGAAATCCGCCACACAGCCGCCCAGCAATACGGCGGCGGAAACAGTCAGCAGCAGGCTTGTTGCACGCATCATTCAGAATTTCCCTAAAACCAAGGTCTTGACGACGGAAACAGTCAGCGCGGGTGCGCGCTGGCGCAGATACGACCGGGGAAAAGGGCTTTGATTCACTGGCCATCAACGACCGTTCATCGCCCTGCTTGCCGCGTCCGGCCCGTCCATCCAGTGGCCGTTTGATGGCTTCGAATGGGGCGAAATCCGACAAAACCTTTTCCTCCCCCCTGCGGTCACTCCTAGAACAGACCAAGACTGGCTACCACGCCGGCGTGCCCTGGCGGGTCATTTGCAACCTGCCGACCTGATCAGAGGAAGCCCAGCCATGAACGACCATCCGCCGTTGGCGATTTCCCGACGCCGTTTCCTGATTCTCGGGGCCGTGACCGCGACTGCGTTCGCGATGCCGCCCTTCATCAGCCTCAAGGCCTACGCGGCCACTCTGGAGCAACCGGCCATGGCCAAAGTGACCCTTGAAGTCAACGGCAAGCCGCAGACGCTGGAGATTGACACCCGCACCACCCTGCTCGATGCGCTGCGCGAACACCTGCATCTGACCGGCAGCAAAAAGGGCTGCGACCACGGCCAATGCGGCGCCTGCACGGTGATCGTCGACGGCCGGCGAATCAATTCCTGCCTGACACTGGCGGTGATGCAGGACGGCGCCAAAGTTACCACCATCGAAGGCCTCGGCATGCCGGACCACCTGCATCCGATGCAGGCCGCGTTCATCAAGCATGACGGTTACCAGTGCGGCTATTGCACGCCGGGGCAGATCTGTTCGGCGGTGGCGGTACTGCAGGAAATCCGCGACGGCATCCCCAGTCACGCCAGCGCCAGCCTCACCGAACCGCCGCAACTGATCGCCAGCGAATTGCAGGAACGCATGAGCGGCAACATCTGTCGTTGCGGCGCCTACTCGAACATCATCGAAGCCATCAGCGAAGTCGCGGAGGTGCCAGCATGAGAGCGTTCAATTACAGCCGCGCCGACTCTCCTGCCGCAGCCGCCGCCCAAGCCGCGCAAATCGAAGGCGCACGTTTCATCGCCGGCGGCACCAACCTGCTGGACTTGATGAAACTCGACATCGAAACGCCGCAGCAGCTGATTGACGTCAATCACCTGGGCCTCGACCAGATCGAAGCCACCGACGACGGCGGCTTGCGTATCGGCGCACTTGTGCGCAACACCGATCTGGCCGCCGACAGCCGCGTCCGGAAAGACTACGCGCTGCTCGCTCGCGCCTTGCTTGCCGGCGCATCGGGGCAGTTGCGCAATATGGCGACCACCGCCGGCAATCTGCTCCAGCGCACGCGCTGCCCGTATTTCTACGACACGAATCAGGCCTGCAACAAACGCAATCCCGGCAGTGGCTGCGCGGCGATTGGCGGTGTCAGTCGACAACTCGGCATCATCGGTGTCAGCGACGCCTGCATTGCGACCCATCCGAGTGACATGGCGATTGCGATGCGTGCGCTCGATGCCCAGATCGAAACGCTCAAGGCCGATGGCAGCACCCGGCGCATCGCCATGGCGGATTTCCATCAATTGCCCGGCACCACCCCGAATGTCGAAACCAGCCTGACACCCGGCGAACTGATTACCGCCGTCACCTTGCCCGCGCCGGTGGGCGGCACCCATGTCTATCACAAGGTGCGCGACCGCTCGTCGTACGCCTTCGCCCTGGTGTCCGTCGGCCTGATCCTGCAGAAAGATGGCAGCGGTCGCCTCGCGGTCGGTGGCATCGCGCCGAAACCCTGGCGGGTCGAAGCGGCGGAAGTGCTGTTGCCGCAAGGCGCGAAAGCCGTCAGCGCGCGCCTGCTCGACGGCGCCACGCCGACCCCGGACAACCAGTTCAAAGTGACGCTGGTCGAGCGCACCATTGCCTCGGTGCTGGCCCAAGCGAGGGACGAAGCATGAAATTCGACACGCCCGCCACGACCAACCCGATTGATCAGCTGAACGTCATCGGCAAACCCACCGACCGCATCGAAGGCCCGCTGAAGACCAGCGGCCAGGCACCTTACGCCTACGAGCAACATGAAGCCGTGAAGAATCAGGCCTATGGCGTGATGGTCGGTTCGGCCATCGCCAAGGGCCGCATCACCCGCATCGATCTGGAGGCCGCCCGCGCCGCGCCGGGGGTGCTGACCATTGTCACCGCTGCCAATGCCGGCAAGCTCGGCAAAGGCAAATACAACGCCGCGCACCTGCTGGCCGGGCCACAAGTGCAGCACTATCACCAGGCCGTGGCGCTGGTGGTCGCTGAAACCTTCGAACAGGCGCGGGCCGCCGCGCAGTTGGTCAACGTCGAGTACGAGGCCGACAAAGGTCAGTTTGATCTGGCCAGCGTGCGCGATCAGGGCGTGGAACCGAAAGACGAACTGCCGGACGTCACACACGGCGATTTCGCCAGCGCTTTTGCCGCCGCGCCCGTGCAGTTCGACCAGACCTACACCACGCCGGATCAGTCCCACGCAATGATGGAGCCCCACGCGACACTCGCCGCCTGGAAAGGCGATCACGTGACGCTCTGGACCTCCAACCAGATGATCGCCTGGAGCGTCGGCGACATTGCCACCACCCTCGGCCTGCCCAAGGAAAACGTGCGGTTGATCTCGCCGTACATTGGCGGTGGTTTCGGCGGCAAGCTGTTCATTCGTGCCGACGCGATCCTCGCCGCCCTTGGCGCACGTCTGGCGAACCGACCCGTGAAGGTCGCCCTCGCCCGCCCGCAGATCGCCAACAACACCACCCACCGCCCCGCCACCGTCCAGCGCATCCGCATGGGCGCCACGGCGGACGGCAAACTCACCGCCATCGCCCATGAAGGCTGGTCGGGCAACCTCGCCGACGGCAAGGTCGAAGTCGCGGCGCAGCCGAGCCAGTTGCTCTACGCCGCCGAAAATCGCCTGGTGAGCATGCGCCTGACGCCACTGGATTTGCCGGAAGGCAACGCCATGCGCGCGCCCGGTGAAACGCCGGGGCTGATGGCGCTGGAGATCGCCATGGACGAGATGGCGGAACAGCTCAAACTCGATCCGATCCAGTTCCGCATCCTCAACGACACGCAGGTCGATCCGGTGAAAACCGAGCGGCCGTTCTCCCAGCGGCGACTGATCGAATGCCTGCAAACCGGCGCCGAACGCTTTGGCTGGGATAAACGCAATGCAACGCCCGGCAGCCGTCGCGAAGGTCGCTGGCTGATCGGCATGGGTGTCGCGGCGGCGATTCGCAACAACCTGCTGGTGAAGTCCGGCGCACGCGTACGGCTGGAGCGCGACGGCAAGATCACTGTTGAAACCGACATGACGGACATCGGCACCGGCAGCTACACGATCATTGCCCAGACCGCCGCCGAAGTGATGGGCGTGCGTCTCGACGATGTGGCTGTGCATTTGGGCGATTCGAATTTTCCGGTGTCGTCCGGCTCCGGTGGCCAGTTTGGCGCCAACTGCTCGACCGCCGGGGTCTACGCAGCGTGCATGAAACTGCGCGAAGCGGTCACGGCCAAACTCGGCATGAGCGCGGGTGAAGTGCAGTTCGCCGATGGCCACGTGCGACTGGGCAGCAAGAACGTGCCGTTACGCGAGGCCGCGCAACATGCCGCAATCGAAGTCGAGGACAGCATCGAATTCGCCGACCTCGCCAAGCAGTACCAGCAGTCGACCTTCGGCGCGCACTTCGTCGAAGTTGCCGTCGATGCCGCCACCGGCGAAGTCCGCGTGCGGCGCATGCTCGCAGTCTGCGCTGCCGGGCGGATTCTCAATCCGAAATCGGCCCGCAGCCAGGTGATCGGCGCGATGACCATGGGCGTCGGCGCGGCATTGATGGAAGAACTCGCGGTGGACAAGCGCCAGGGCTTTTTCGTCAACCATGACCTGGCAGGCTACGAAGTGCCGGTGCACGCCGACATCCCGCATCAGGAGGTGATTTTCTTCGATGAAACCGACCCGATTTCATCGCCGATGAAAGCCAAGGGGGTCGGTGAACTGGGGATCTGCGGCGTGAGTGCGGCGGTGGCGAATGCGATCTACAACGCCACGGGTGCGCGGGTTCGGGAGTATCCGATTACCCTGGACAAGATTCTTGATGCATTGCCGCCGATGATTTGACTCACCTCCGGGAGATGACTAACTCACCAACGCAATCAACTGCTGACGCTGCGCATCCGTCAGCATCAGCCCGAACCCGGCGCCGGCGTTGTCGGCCATGTACAGCGGATTGCTGGTGCCGGGAATCACGCAGGTCACCGCCGGGTGCGCCAGCAGGAATTTCAGCGCCAGTTGCGGCCAGCTCTTGGCCCCGACTTGCGCCGCCCAACCCGGCAGCGGTTTGCCCTTGAGCCGCGCAAGCAGGTCGCCGCCGCCGAACGGCCGGTTACAGATCACCGCCACCCCGCGTTCGCGGCACAGCGGCAGGATGCGTTTCTCGACCCCGCGATCATCCAGGGCGTAGTTGATTTGCAGGAAGTCCAACTGCTCGGCTTTGAGCACCGCTTCCACCTCCTCATAGGCCGACGGCGTGTAGTGGGTGATGCCGATGTAGCGGATGCGGCCCTGCTCTTTCCAGTCGCGCAGGGTCGGCAGGTGAGTTTGCCAGTCGAGCAGGTTGTGAATCTGCATCAGGTCGATGCGCTCGGTGCGCAGCAGGCTGAACGACTGCTCCATCTGCGCGATGCCCTCCTCGCGACCCCGGGTCCAGACCTTGGTCGCCAGGAATGCCGGCGAGCGCGGTTCGTGGATCGACAGCAACTCACCGGTGGTTTCTTCCGCGCGGCCGTACATGGGCGAGCTGTCGATTACCGTGCCGCCCTTTTTGAACAGCTCGCCGAGCACCGCCGGCAATTGTTTGTAGACCGGATCGCCGGGAGCGACGTCGAAACCGCGATAAGTGCCCAACCCCACCAGCGGCAGTGGCTCGGAGCTCGAAGGGATGGCGCGGGTCTGCATGGTCTGGGCTCCTGTGGCGTTCGGCGACGTAATGGCGGCCAGCGCCCGGTCAAAGGTGAAAACCGCTGACACCCCGGCTGCCAGTGTCAGCAACCGGCGGCGGGAATATCCCTCAGTGTGGTTCATGCTGGCGCCCTTGCCCTGTGGATCTGTTGCACCTTGTGTTTTGACGCAGCCCATAAAACCGTTGGACTACACTGCGACAGCCAACCTGCGCGCCCGGTTAAAGTTAGTCGAATGTCCAGAACCCTGTTGTCACTCGTCGCATTGATCGTCGCCGTGTACCTGATCCTGTGCGCGGCGCTGTTCGTTTTTCAGCGGGCGCTAATCTATTTTCCCCAGCCTGCCAGCCTGGAATCACCGGACACACGGATGACGCTGGCCATGCCCGACGCCGAGATCCGCGTGACGGTGCGCGAGCGCGCCGGGCCCAGGGCGCTGATCTATTTCGGCGGCAATGCCGAAGACGTTTCGCACAATCTGCCGGAGTTTTCCGAGGCGTTTCCCGAGTATTCGTTGTATTTGCTGCATTACCGTGGGTTTGGTGGCAGCGGTGGTTCGCCCTCCGAAGAAACGATCGCCGAAGATGCGCTGGCGCTGTTCGATCAGGTGTATGCCAGTCATCCGCAGGTGGCGCTGCTGGGGCGCAGCCTCGGTTCCGGGGTCGCGGTGCGGTTGGCCAGCCAGCGGCCGGTGGAGCGGCTGATTCTGGTCACGCCCTACAACAGTCTCGAAGAAATCGCCGCCCGCCAATACCCGTGGGTGCCGGTGCAGTGGTTGCTCAAGGATCGTTTCCGGTCAGGTCAGTACGCGGCGCATATCCGCGTGCCGACGCTGCTGCTGGCGGCGAGCGATGACGAGGTGATTCCACGGGCCAGCACCGAACGCTTGCTGCACAGCTTTCCCGACGGTGTGGCCACGCTCAAAGTGGTGAATGACTCGGCACACAATTCGATTTCCGAACGGCCGCAATACCTGCAATGGATGGAGGATGTGTTGAATCGCTGAGCACTTCGTCGGCGGCCGTTAAAACCCGGCGCTGCTTCGTGAACCAAGTGCAAAAAGGCCAGTCCTACCCGCGCCGCGTTCTGCGGTTTACTCCCCTTCTGTGTTGTCCTTTTTCAGAGCTTTGCGTCCCATGCGCCACGCCGTTCGTTCGTCTCGCTTCGTTTCGCTGTGCCTGTTGATCCTCTCTCCCCTGCTTTCTCCCTCTGCCCACGCCGGTGCCGAGCGACAACTGGTGGCCGCCATCAACGACTACCGCGCCCATCCTCAACGTTGCGACCGACGCCCGGCCCAACGGCTGGCGCCGCTGACGCTGAAGTCGAACCTGGCGTTGCCGGTCGGCTATGGCTACGGCGGTGGATTGCGCGAACGATTGAAGGATTCCGGCTACGCGGCCGTGGCGGTGCGCAGCATCCGGATCGTTGGCGCGCAGGACGCCGAAGAGGCCTTCGAAATGCTGCAAGACGATTACTGCGGCGCGCTGCTGGACGGTCAATACGCCGACATCGGCGTCAGCCGCGCCCGCAGCGAATGGCAAGTGGTGCTGGCCCGGCCGGTGCTCGACAGTCGTGTTGGCGACAACCGCAACGTCGGCAAGGCCTTGCTGGCCGAGGTCAACGCCGCCCGCGCCCGACCGCGTATGTGCGGTCGCCAGCGCTTCGCCGCCGCCCGCCCCTTGAGCTGGAACCCGGCGCTCGGCGCCGCCGCCCAGGGGCACAGCAAGGCGATGGCCTACGGCAACTACTTCGCCCACCGCGACCCGGATGGCGACGGCCCGGCAGATCGCGCCCGGGCGGCCGGTTACCGTGGCCGGCAGATCGGCGAAAACATCGCCGCCGGACAAAGCTCACCGGGCAAGGCCATGGCCGGCTGGCTGGCCAGCCCCGGACACTGCGCCAACCTGATGAACCCGATGTTCACCCAGGTCGGCGCCGGGTTTGCCAGCGAGGCACGCAGTGATGAAGGGGTTTACTGGACGATGCTGTTCGGGGCGCCTTGAACGCTCATTTCGGCCGGCGCACCGCCCGCACCCTGCCGCTGTTCCCGCCGCCACAGTAGAAGCGCTCGGCGCCATCGGCCTCCAGCCCGGAGACACCGATTCCGCTGGGTAACGTCAGGCTTTCCAGCACCTCGCCGTTGCTCGGGTCGACTCGCCGGATCTCGCTTTCATCGCCTTCCCAGGTGCCATGCCACAGCGCGCCGTCAACCCAGGTGACGCCGGTGACAAAACGATTGGATTCGAGGGTGCGGAGGATTTTCCCGGTGGCCGGGTCGATCTGGTGGATCTTGCGTTCGCGGTATTGCCCGACCCACAACGAACCCTCGGCCCAGGCCATGCCCGAGTCGCCGCCGTCGCCCGGAGCCGGAATGGTATGAAGCACACGCCCGGTAGCGGGGTCGATCTTGTGAATTCGGCGGTCGGCGATCTGGTACAGGTGCTTGCCGTCGAACGCGGTCCCGCCATCGACACCGACCTTGATCGTGCGCACGGTTTCACCGCTGGCCGGGTCGAGTGCATTGAGCTGACCATCGCTGGCGAACCAGACTTGTCGGCCATCGAAGGTCACGCCATGGACACCGTCGACACCTTCAAACGGGCCGTATTCACGAAGGATTTCTGCGCTTGCCTGTTTCATGCTGGTTTCCTCGTTGGGTGGGTGAGTCCAGCCTAGCCATTGCCCAGTGACACCGGGAGTAACAAGATCGTCGCGAAACCCGGCAACGGCGGTGTCAGCCAGCGACGAGCACGGCCAACGCCGAACGCCTGCACCTTGTCTTGTGCCGCCAACGTTTCCAGCGCTCGCTGCACTTGCCGCTGGCTGCTGCCCGACGCGAGCGCCAGTGCCGAACTCGACCATGCCTCGCCGTCGGCCAGCAGGGCCAGCAGCGCGGCGTGTCTGTCTTCGTTTGGTAGCGTGAGCAGCGCGACGTCCTGGGCAACCAGCGCATAGCCGCGAGGGGTTGCGATGATTCCGGCCAGCGGACGCAACGCCGCACGCAACCGGCCGATCTCTACCCGCAATCGGACACGGTGGGATTCATCATCGAGTTTCAAGCGAAAGGCTTCGGCGATCAGCGTCTCTCGGGACACCCCTTCGGGCCAGGCTTCGGCAAGCCGCCGAGCGAGCTTGAACAACACCGGCCGCGTGGCCAGCGCCACGGTCATTCCGGCACCGCGCACGCTGTAGCGACAGGCATCCACCACCAGCGTCGGCGAGTTGAACAACACTTCTACCTGCGCGAGCGTGACTGCTTTCTCCTGACCCGCAGCAATCAATCGGGCGGCCGGCGCCTCAAGGAATTGCAGCGCGTGCGCGACCTCCGCCGACAACGCCGGAATGGCAGCCTGCTGCGCCGCCCGTTGCGCGCGCTCCAGCGCCGCCTGCGCCTTGTGTGCCTGCACCCGGCGCAAGGCGATTGCGGCGGACATCAGTTCATGGACGGTGCGTAGGGCCGGGGGTAATGGTGCAGGATCGAGTTCATCGAGCAACGTTTCAGCCCCTTCCAGCTGACCGATCAGCAGCAACCGACGGATCTGCAAACAGCGTGCGTGTGCTGCATTCACGCCGTCGCCATGATCCTGCAAGACTTGTCGTGCAACTTCCAGCGCCTCGACCGGCCAGCCCAGATCCCGCGCCGCCAGCGCCACCTCGGCCTCGGCCACCACACAGCGCGCCCGGGATAACGGCTCGTTGGCGCCAAACGCTTTCACCGCTCGTTGCAGCAATGCCTTGGCTCGCGTCATGTCGCCAAGTTGCGCCATGGCGATCCCGCGCAAGGCCAGCGCTGGAGGGTCTTCGCGCAGGGCGACAAAATTCAGTGCTGCCAACGGATCACCCGCTGCCAGCGCGTGGCCGGCGGCGTTGATCAGCGAGTCCATGGAGCATCCGACATGGCGAGGGCTTCCGGTATCAGATCGTGGGTGGAGTCTAATACCGAATGCGGTTTTGTCTGGCGTGTCGTGTTATATCGCCTGCTCAGTCGAGGATCGCAGCGCTCTTGAGCAGCGCCTGCAAACCGACTGGCACCAGTGGTGAGTGGTCAGTGAAGCTAGAGCCGTCCTGCCAGCTTGCGGTGAACGGAGCGCCGTCGCTTTCGTGGCCGACGATCTGCAATTGCTCGTACACCTGCGTGTCTTCGAAGCGGGCGTCGTACACCTGAACAATTTCATGCCCTGGTTTGCCGTTGTAGACGAACAGACTTTCAAGCGTGCCGAGCAGGCGCAGATCCTTCATTGAAAGACCCAGCTCCTCCTGCACTTCGCGCACGATCGCCTCGCGGCTGGTTTCGCCAAATTCGATTCCGCCACCGATAGGCCGGTAGAAGGTTTTGTCTGCGACCGGGTCGTGGAACCGGTTAACCAGAATCTTGCCCTGGTGATGAAAGACACACAGTGCAAGTGCGCGGATACGCTGCTCGGCCATGGGGGTGAAGTCCGTTTGCTGGAAAAAAGGCCGGCGATTAGATCACACCCCACAGGGATCGCGCTTCAGTTGACCTCAGACCGGGGAAATCGTGGCAAGGACGCCAATCATGATGGTCAACACAAGAAAGCCGCCGAGGAAAATCGCCATCTTAGCCATGAAGGCCTCCTGAATACTGAATGTCCGGCGCACCGGGCGCTCCGGAATGAAGCGCGTCGCGTATGGCCGAACGGCAGGGGTATTTTGGGCCCGTGGCTGAGATGGTTACAGATGCAGATTCGACAGGAAAAAGCGGATCAGATGGATCGGGCTGGCGCATGTATCGATATTCAGATCGGTACAGATGGTTTCCATTGCGCCGCTTTGATCTAGAGTCATGGGCGCCGCGCAAAGAACAACAAAAATACAGGAGTGAAACCATGTCCGACCTGAACCTGAACCCCAACGCCGCCGAATCCCTGAACCGCTGGCACGAGATGATCCGCACCGGCAACCTCAAGGCCCTGCCCGAGCTGCTCGATTCCAAGGCGGTGTTCCGCTCGCCGATGGCCCACACGCCTTATCCAGGCGCACCGGTGGTCTCGATGATCCTCAACACCGTGTTCGAAGTGTTTGAAGACTTCAAATACCACCGTGAACTGGCGACGTCCGACGGTTTGAATGTGGTGCTGGAATTCAGCGCCAAAGTCGGAGCAAAGGAGCTCAAGGGCATCGACATGATCCGTTTCGATGAACAGGGCAAGATCGTCGAGTTCGAAGTGATGGTGCGGCCGTTGAGTGGCTTGCAGGCGTTGGGCGAGGAAATGGGACGGCGGCTGGGGGCTTATCTGGCTGCCGCAAAGGCCTGAAATCCGGACACAAAAAAGCCCACTGACCGTCACCGGTTCAGTGGGCTTTGTGTGTCAGACGTCTGGATTACAGAGCCATGTCACGTGCAGCGCTTTCTTTTGGAGCCGGGGCTTTTTCAGCCGAGGCGTCCGCCGCTGGAGCTGCAGCCTGGCCAATCACCGGAGGGGTTGGCAGTTGCAGGATCTTGGCGGTGTAAGCCCACTCTTCAGCCACTTTGGCTGGATCGTTGTTCAGCTGGGTGCCGTAGCTTGGAACGATCTGGTGCAGCTTGGCTTGCCACTCAGGGCTGGCGACTTTGTCTTTGAAGACTTTCTGCAGCACGCTCAGCATGATCGGTGCAGCGGTCGACGCGCCTGGGGATGCGCCCAGCAGACCGGCGATGGAGCCGTCCTTGGAAGCAACGATTTCGGTGCCCAGTTTCAGCACGCCGCCAGCGGCTTCATCACGCTTGATGATTTGCACGCGCTGGCCGGCTTGCCACAGGCGCCAGTCTTCGGCTTTGGCGTTCGGGAAGTATTCCTTCAGCGCGTTCAGACGATCTTCATCCGACAGCATCAGTTGACCGGCCAGGTACTCGACCAGCGGGTATTCCTTGATGCCGACCTTGGTCATAGGCCAGATGTTGTGGGTGGTGGTGCTGGTCAGCAGGTCCAGGTACGAACCTTCCTTCAGGAACTTGGTGCTGAAGGTTGCGAACGGGCCAAACAGGATGACGCGCTTGCCGTCCAGAACACGGGTGTCCAGGTGCGGAACGGACATCGGAGGCGCGCCAACCGAAGCTTTACCGTAGGCCTTGGCCAGGTGCTGTTCAGCGATGGCCGGGTTATCGGTCACCAGGAACGAGCCGCCTACCGGGAAGCCAGCGTATTCCTTGGCTTCTTCGATACCGGATTTCTGCAGCAGGTGCAGTGCACCGCCGCCGGCGCCGATGAACACGAACTTGGCGTCGGTTTCAGTCTTGGTGCCGTCTTTCAGGTTCTTGTAGCTGACGCGCCAGGTGCCATCGGCATTCTTGGTGATGTCCTGTACTTCGCTGGACAGCTTCATGCTGAAGTTAGGCTTGGTCTGCAGGTAACCGGCGAACTGGCGGGTGATTTCGCCGAAGTTCATGTCGGTACCCAGCGGGCTCCAGGTGGCCGCGATTTTCTGGTTCGGGTCACGCCCTTCCATCATCAGCGGAACCCACTTCTTGATCACAGCCGGGTCTTCGGAGTACTGCATGCCGGCGAACAGCGGGCTCGCTTGCAGGGCTTCGTAGCGCTTTTTCAGGAACTTGATGTTGTCATCGCCCCACACGAAGCTCATGTGCGGAGTGGTGTTGATGAACGAACGAGGGTCCTTCAGGACGCCTTGACGAACCTGCCAGGCCCAGAACTGACGGGAGACCTGGAACGCTTCGTTGATCTCGACCGCTTTCGGGATCGTGACGTTGCCCTTGTCGTCTTCCGGGGTGTAGTTCAGCTCGGCCAGGGCGGAGTGACCAGTACCGGCGTTGTTCCAGCCGTTGGAGCTTTCCAGGGCGACGCCGTCGAGGCGCTCGACCATTTCCATCGACCAGGTCGGTTCCAGCTCATTGATCCACACACCCAGGGTGGTGCTCATGATGCCGCCGCCGATCAGCAGGACGTCGACTTTCTTTGCTTCTTCGGCATTGGCGGAAGACATCCCCATCGCCAAAGCCAGCCCCAGCAAGGCTGTGTTCACTTTTTTAAACATCTGTTGCACCTATGATAAAACGCCTTCCGCCCGCCGCTGTTGTACGTATGAGGTTCCCTTTTTTCGCGACACTCAGGCCAGCGTCGCGGGTTCCGGCACACTTCAATTTTGACGGGTGGGCACACAAGGCCGACAGGCTGCGTCGACCTCAGTTATATGTCCCTTCTGAACTGACTTCTTATCATTATTGGCTTCAGCTACTTGAGCGACAGGGGTTCTGTCTGGCCCGCCGAAAAGCGCGCCAGACTGAATTAGGTCAAACCAAGTGGGGCGAAGAATATCACGTCATGGCAAACCCGCGCGTCTGTTCGCGACCGGATAGTTTTCAATAGGTTCCTCAGGCGCTTTCTAACGCCGACGCATTCCTGTTAAGTTGTACGACGACTGACAAATTATCCAGTCGTGCTCATTACCTACAACAACAAGGAATACCCATGAACAAAAACAGACTTCTACTCGGTCTCGTCTGCCTCTTCAGCGGCTACGTCGCCGCCGCCCCGGCGGAACAGGACGTCGCCCAGGCCGTCGATCACCTGACCCAGGCGATGCTGCACAAGGACGTCGCCGAACTGAACGCCCTGACCGCCGACAAACTCACCTACGGCCACTCCAGCGGCAAGATCCAGGACAAGAAAGCCTTCATTGCCGATATCGAAACCGGCAAGAGCGCGTTCAAGACCCTGGAGATGCAAAACCAGACAATCACCCTGTCCGGGGACACCGCCCTGGTACGCCACCACTTTTCGGGACAGGCCATCAAAGGCACCGAGGTCGTGCCGACTGAAATCGAGAACTTCCAGATCTGGCAGAAGCAGGCTGGCAAGTGGCTGCTGGTGGGGCGTCAGGCGTACAAGTTCTGATTAAAGTAGAAGGCTCTGGCGAGTACCTCGTCAGAGTTCTCTCTCTTGGTAAGCACCTTACCTACCTGTCCATTTCGCTCCAATTTGCTCCTCCCGTTTGTCCCCTGCCCTGATATGCTGCATCGCTAAACCGTACAAGCTCGTCCTATGGAGTGATCAATGACCCGACTACGCGTCAAGCATTTCGGCCCTATCCGCGATGGTGTGAAGAACAATGGCTGGATAGAGTTTAAACGCGTGACGGTTTTCGTGGGGAATCAGGGCTCCGGGAAGAGCACGCTGGCCAAGCTTTACTCGACATTCTCCTGGATAGAGAAGGCGTTGGTGCGGGGTGATTACGATAAGAAATGGTTTGAACGGAAGAACAAATTCATCAAGCCTTTTTTGACATATCACAGGCTAGAGCACTACATCTCCGATGATACAGAGATCGAATACGAGGGCGAGGCGTATTCGATTCTTTTCATGTGGGGACTGTTAAATATCACTGAATCAAAAGGTGGTAGCTACCATCTGCCTCAGATCATGTACGTGCCTGCCGAGCGCAACTTCATCTCCTATGTCAGACACCCTCGCGAGCTGAAACTGTCCTCGGATTCTCTCAAGGAATTCCTGACCGAATTCGATGCAGCCAAAGCCAATATGAAAGGCACTTTGCTGTTGCCTATCAATCAGGCCGAACTCGAATATGACAAGCTCAACGATATCCTCAATATTCGCGAGTCCGACTACAAACTCAGACTGGCAGACGCCTCCAGTGGCTTTCAGTCTGCCGTTCCATTGCATCTGGTGAGCCACTATCTGTCCAACGCGGTTCAAGAGCGAAGCGAAGAGCGACAAGAGACAATGAGCGCCGATGAGCTGGATCGCTTCAGAAAAGAGGTTAAAGAGATCTTTTCCATTGATTCGCTGACAGAAGAGCAAAGGCGCATTGCTCTCTCCACGCTGTCCTCCAGATTCAACAAATCAGCGTTTATCAATATCGTCGAAGAACCTGAGCAGAATCTTTATCCCCAGTCACAATGGAGCGTTTTGCAGAGTCTGCTGCAGTTCAATAATCAAGGTCAGGGCAACCGTCTGGTGCTGACAACTCACAGCCCATACGTAGTGAATTACCTGACCATCTCGGTACAGGGCAAGCACCTGCAAGACAGCATTATCCAGAAAAAGCGCGACAAGGAATTACTCCCTAAACTCGCCGCCGTTATTCCTTTGCATGCCTTGCTAGACGCCGAAGAGTTGGCGATATACCAAGCCGATGAAAGAACTGGATCGATCACGAAACTGCCAATGGTTGATGGCATTCCTTCCGATGACAATTTTCTGAACAGATCCTTGCAAGAAGGCAATGATCTATTTGATGCACTCCTCGATATCGAGGAGGAGCTGAAAGGGTGAATTTTCTTGATATCCGCTGCCAGACAGGCCCGTTTGCTGATGCCGAATTTGGACTACGCGACGATCAAGAGCGTCCTCTCGCTTATGTCGACTTAGACAACTCGAAAGAATGGGTAGCCACGGTATCGAACCCGCTCCAAAAACCGATTGTCTTTACCGCAATTGACAAATGCGTGATCAAAGACGGTGAGGAAAAAGGTCGGGATCGATGTGACTGCATGCTGAGGACTGATGACGCGCTGTACCTTGTTGAGTTGAAAGACCGAGATGGAGGTGGCTGGCAAGGGCAAGGGATCAAACAATTGGAGTCGACAATTCAATTTTTGATTGATGCACACGGCGAGCAATTCCTGGCTAATTACCACCCCAAAATCGCGTACGTCTGCAACAAAAAGTCACCCTTTGTTAAACCAGAACTCAATGCGAAGAATCGCTTCAAGAAATACAACTTCAGATTGAAGGTTGAGGCGACCATCAATGTACGGCGAAAAGCGGATCAGTGATCCGCTGGCTCATCCCACCTTGAGCGGATATCTACATTCCCCTCACAACCGAAACCGATCCACCGACTGCGCCAGCCGCCCCGCCAGACTCGATAGCTCGTCCGTGGTATTGGCCGTCTGACCGATCACCTTGCTGTTGCCTTCCGACATCCCCGCAATCATCTCCACCTGATGGGCAATTTCGTTGCTCGCCTGGCTCTGTTCGCCGATGGTGCGGGTGATGTCGTTGACCAGTTGCGTGGTGCTGAGGGTGGCGTCGAGGATTTCGCGGATGGCGCGTTCGACGTCGGCGGTGACCGCCATGCCCTTGTCGACCTGGGCCACACCCGCCTCCATGCTGCTGACGGCCTCGCGGGTGCTGTTCTGGATGCGCGCGACCATCGCGGCGATTTCCTGGGTCGAGGCGCTGGTGCGCGCCGCCAGACTGCGCACCTCATCGGCCACCACCGCAAAGCCCCTGCCCTGTTCGCCCGCCCGGGCTGCCTCGATGGCTGCGTTGAGCGCCAGCAGGTTGGTCTGGTCGGCGATGCTCTTGATCACCTGGATGATGTTGAAGATGCCTTCGGATTCCTGATCGAGGGTGCGGATCACCTGTGCCGATTGCTGGGCGGAACGGGCGATGTCGTCCATGTCGCTGACCACCTGATGGATCACCTGACCGCCATTTTTCGCCAGTGACTCGGCCTGGCTGGCCATGTTCAGCGCGCGTTCGGCGTGACGGGTGATTTCCTCGATGCTCGCGGTCATCTGGCTCGCGGCGGCCGCCATGGTCCCGGCGGCGGTGCTTTGCTGCTGACTGCTGTCGGCCACCTGATGGCAGCCGTGGCTCAGTTGTTCGCTCATGCCGCTGACGCCATGGGCGTTGCGTCGCACCACGTCGATCATGTCCCGCAGGTCGCGCTGCATGGTGGCCAACGTGCGGATCAGCGCACTGGCTTCGTCCTTGCCGGACGGTTCGGCGATCGGTTCGCTGAGGTTGCCGTGGGCGATGCTTTCGGCAATGCGACTGGCGGATTTCAGCGGCCCCATGATGCTCAGGATCACCCAGCGGCCCTGGGCCAACAGCAGCAACAGACTGGCGATCAGAACGATGCCGAGCGCCACATTGGCATTGTGGATCGCCGCTTCGGTGCCTTCGCTGGTCTGCCGGGTATTGGTTTCGATCAGCTCGCTGAGGGCGGCCATCCGTTCTTCGAGCTGGCTGAACGCGGTGCTGAAGTTTCCGAGATGCTGCTGGGCGCTGTCCGGGTTTTCCAGTGCAAGCCCGACGATCTGTTCGCCGGCGCTGATGTAAGTGTCGAGGCTGGGCTTGATCTGCTCCAGCGCGGACCTGATCGTCGGGTTCACCGGCAGCTTGAGGTTTTCACCCAGCACCTCGCGAAAATGCGCCGCATGCTCTTCAACCGAACTGCGCACCTCGTCCGCCGTGCTCGTGCTTTTGCCCAGCCCCACCAGCATTGCCGAATACACGTCGGCACGCAGGGCGTCGTGCATCATGTCGGCTTCCATGTGGTTGCGCAACGCGCTCATGCTGACCGCGTTGTCACCGACCGCCGAGGCCATCCGCTGATTGCCGACGTAACTGACCAGGCTCACGATCAGCGCCGTCAGCAGGCTGGTCGCAATCAGCAACACCAAACGCAGTTTGATCGACACCGTGATTTCCTCCCTGGTCGCGCCACACGGCGCCTTTCAACGCTTCAGTTAAGCCTATTTGGGTGAATCCGCCGCTTTAGAGCGTCGCAGGGTGTGTCGTTACATCCGGTAAAAATGAGGACTGTGCGGTGCTTCTCGTTCCATGCCTGCTACCGCCCGGCCCGGTGCATGGAACTCCCGCGCCGTCCGGCACCTCTCACATTATGTGGTACTTCCTTTTCGCTTTACGCTGCTGGAGGAACACCGTCATGCGCCGTTTATTACTCGTTTCGTCTCTCATGCTGTGCCTGCCGTTCGGCTCGGCCCTTGCCCGCGTGGACGCAGGGGATGTCGCCACTTCGGCGGGGGTTTCGGCCTCGCTGTACTCGACCTTCAAGGATCACAAAATGGTGATTCCGGCCCGTGACGACTTGTCCGCATTCGTCGCCAGCGGCGGAACGATCCGTGGCGTGTACCTCGAATCGGTGCTGCAACAGGTGCGCCAGGACAATCCCGGCCTGAACGCCAGCGATGAAGAGCTGGCCAATGCCATCCTGGTTCACTACGAAGGTCTGTCGCAGTAACCACGGCACGTTCGATGATGGTGGCTGACGGACTCGCCACCGTTGTGCCCTGCCGATGGACGGCTGGCGAACGACCATGGGCAAAACCGTCGAACGGCCTCTATGATGGAGGCCATGACGATTTCTGCCTCCCTTCGCTCCCCTTGCCCGCCGGGTCTTTGCATTTGCGGTCGTGATCCGCTGCTGGATACACCCGGCGCGGACGTGCGCATCCTGCTGCTGACCCGCGAGGAAGAGAAGCGTCTGCTTGAGCGGCTGGAAAACCTGAAAGACCTCGCCGACCTCGAGCGCCTGCAAGGCAAGATGTTCGATCAGCTAGGCATTCGCGTGCTGATCGCACCGAAGTTCGGTGAGGTACGGACCGTGCGCGGAGGCATCGAAATCGAGGTCCAGGAGCTGCCGGGACTTTGCCGCAAAACCCGCAAAACCATCCCGGCCGCCATCCGCCGTGGTCTGGAAAACAACCCACAAGTCGCCTTTGACCTGCTCAACGCCCACGACTTGCTGCGCGGCACCTGATCATTTCTTCATGCCCACCCGCTTGCGCATCTCGGCCGTGATGCTTTGCCGGGTTTTCTTCATGTCTGCCCAAGGCTCATCGCCCACCTCCGCCAGCCGTTCGTGAACGTTGCGCACGTTCCATTGATCGGCGCCTTTGATCTCACTGACTTCTTCCCGAAACAGCGGCACCGACACCGGTAACCCTTCGCGGGTACGCGCTGCGTAGGCACAAATGGTGGTGGCGCCCAGGCCGTTGCGCAGGTAATCGATGAAGATCCGCCCAACACGATTTTTCGGCCCGGACACCGCGGAAAAACGCTCCGGCAATAGCTTCGCCATGTGAGTGACGATGGCGTGGCTGAAATCCTTGACCTCGTCCCAGCCATGCTTGCGGGTCAGCGGCACCACCAGATGAATGCCCTTGCCGCCGCTGGTCTTGAGGAACGCCTTCAGACCCAGCTCATCGAGCACGGTCAGGGTCAGCGCCGTGGCTTCGACCATGCTTTTCCAGGGCAGCGCCGGATCCGGGTCGAGGTCGAGAACAAACCGATCGGGCTTGTCCAGATCTGTGGTCGTAGCGTTCCAGGTATGCAGTTCGACCGTGCTCATCTGCACCGCGCCAATCAAGGCTTCGGCGTTGTTGATCAGCATCACCGGCTGGCCGGTCAGGTCTTTGTCCAACGTGCGGATGCCGGGGATCGCCAGGTTCTCGGCGTTCTTCTGGAAGAACAGATCACCGGCGATACCGTCGGGCGCGCGCACCAGCGCCACCGGGCGATCCTTGAGTTGCGGCAGAATCCATTCGGCGACGCTGGCGTAATACTCGGCCAGCTGCATTTTGGTGGTGCCACTGCTGGCGTCGATCACCCGTTCGGGGTGAGTGATCCGCACCTTGCCGTCGGCGAGGCCGGATTGGGACGGCGCGGTAGATTGAGCCTTTGACGTCTTCATGGGTTTGGCGCGCTCCTCGGTGATGTCCTTGGCCGGTTTGTCCTCGCGCAGACCATGGAACACGGCGTGGCGCACCGAGCCGTCCTGGGTCATTTCGGCAAACGCCACTTCCGCCAGCAGACTCGGCTTGAGCCAATGCACACCCTTGGCCTCGAATCCTGTGGGCGGGTTGGCCACCGCAGATTTCTTCACCCGCAACGGTTTGAGTTGCGCGAGGATGCTCTTGAGGGTGGTTTCGTTGAACCCGGTGCCGACCTTGCCGGCGTACCGCAACTCGCCGCTGTCACGATCATGCAGGCCCAGCAACAGCGCGCCGAACGAACTGCGCGCGCCTTTCGGATCGGTGTAGCCGACGATCACGAATTCCTGGCGATGCTTGCACTTGAGCTTGATCCAGTCGCTGCTGCGGCGCGACACGTAAGGCGAGCCGAGGCGTTTACCGATCAGGCCTTCCATGCGCATCTGGCAGGCACTGTTGAGCAACGCCTGCGGGGTCTCGTCGAACGCTTCGGAGAAGCGCAGCAGCGGATCTTCATGGGCTTTCAGCACCGTGGCCAACGCCGCGCGGCGTTCCTGCACCGGCACTTCACGCAGATCGACACCGTTGAGATACGGCAGATCGAACAGGTAATAGAGGATGTTTTCGCTGCGGCCCGCATCGAACGCGTTTTGCAGGGCCTGAAAATCCGGCACGCCGTCCGCGTCGGCAACGACCATCTCACCGTCCAGCCACGCCGATTCCAGACCCAGCGCCGCCAGAGCTTTCGCCTGTTTCGGTAATTTGTGCGTCCAGTCATGGCCATTGCGGGTGAACAACTGCACCTCGTCTTGATCGATGCGCGCCATGATCCGATAGCCGTCGAACTTGATTTCGTATTGCCAATCCCCTTCCGGCGCACTCTCCACCAGGGTGGCCAGTTGCGGTTTGAGTTGCGCGGGAATCCTGGCCTTGTGCGCCCCGGCAAGTTTGCCCGAGGCCGGCTTGCGCGATACTTTCGGCGAGGCTTTCAGCGGCTTTACCTGCTTCGCACTGAGGCTGGGTTTGTCGACGATCGTGCGTTCACTGAGCACGCTGTCGGGCTCGGCGACCAGCACGTCGTAATCGCTTTGCGGGCGCGCGGCGCTGTCCTGATGCTTGATCAGAAACCACTGCTCTTTCTTGCCCGGCATGTGGGTGCGCACCAGATTCCACACCCCGGCGAGCTTCTCGCCTTGCAGTTCGAATTTGAGCTTGCCCTTGGCGTAGGCTTTTTCCGGGTCTTCCAGCGGAATCCACACGCCGCGATCCCAGACGATCACATCGCCGGCGCCGTAATGCCCTTCGGGAATGCTGCCCTCGAACGTCGCGTAGTCCAGCGGATGGTCTTCGACGTGCACCGCCAGCCGCTTGACCTTGGGATCCAGCGACGGCCCCTTGGGCACCGCCCAGCTCTTGAGCGCGCCGTCGAGTTCCAGGCGAAAGTCGTAATGCAGGTGCGAGGCATCGTGCTTTTGAATGCAGAATTGCAGGGCATGGTCGCCGGCGGACTTCTTGCCCCGACGGCGTTCAGCCGCCGGTTCAGAGGTCGCCGAAAAGTCGCGCATCCGGTTGTAGTCGTCGAGATTCCTGCTCATCCTGCACCTGCCTTGTGTCAGCCTGTTCGAGTCACAGTCAGTGCGACCACGGCAATCCGGTCGACGCGCTGATAGCCTGGATTGAGCAACTCTTCACCAAACACATCGGGATCGAGTTCGCGGTAGGTCCAGCCGAAGCGTTTTTCATCCAGCCGTGGCAATACGGTATCGAGGAAGGGATCGCGGCCATCGACCATCGCCACACCGGTGTACAGCAGCAACGAGCCGCCGGGGGTCAGGCGATTGAGCGCCTGTTCGACGATCCGCAGCGACAGACCCGCCCCCAGCGTCCCGCCACCGTGGCGGTAAGCTCGCCCCGCCGGATCGGCCATGTAGGGCGGGTTGGCGACAATCAGGTCGAACTCGCCGTCGACGCCTTGCAACACATCACTGGCACTCACT
This sequence comes from Pseudomonas sp. GW823-FHT04A03, assembly GCF_058796615.1. Classification (NCBI taxonomy): domain Bacteria; kingdom Pseudomonadati; phylum Pseudomonadota; class Gammaproteobacteria; order Pseudomonadales; family Pseudomonadaceae; genus Pseudomonas; species Pseudomonas sp. GW823-FHT04A03. The sequence continues at coordinate 174,541 of NZ_JBXAIV010000006.1, read as the reverse complement.
TCGACATTGGCTACTTCGGCCAACGCCGCGTTGATCGTGGTCAGGCGCAACGCAGCCGGGTTGATATCCACCGCCAGCACCTGCGCTTCTCGCCGGGCACGGCCAATCAGGATCGCGCCCACTCCGGCGCCACAACCGATGTCCACCGCCCGATGGATGGGCGCAAAGTTCTGCTGCAAATGGCTGTGGATCAGTTGAGCAAAGCGATAGGTGTCCGGGCCGAAGAACACCGAGTCGGCTGCATCGGTGGGAAACCCGGAATGCACAAACAACAGGTCATCCAGGCTCGACCAGCGCACCCGACTCTTCAAGCGCCCATCGAACTCATCGATCACCTGGGCTTCCTGCAATTGCCGTTGTTCATCGGCAGACAGCAGGCCCGATTCGAACGGGCGCGACCATCCGAACACATCCCGCAGGCAATCGGCGGCCTGCCCTTCGTCGCGCTGGTTGACCCGTTGATGGGTCAGCGGCGTCGGGGTGATGAAACGATAGCCGTCGGCCTGCAAGCGCCGCCCCAGTTGCAGCAGCACGAGATCGTTGGCGGACAGTTGTTCTTCCTGATTCATGGATGACTTCCTTAACGCAGGCCGGATTTGAGTTGGATGAATTGGCGAGTGGCGAGCAGCCCGGCCGGATGTGCATGGCGTGACGGTGCGAGCCAGGGGATCAACGTTGCGATTTGGGTGTGAGCGTCCTGCCCTTGCAGTGCCGTATTCAGGCGCTGCACATCGGGGTCCTGTTCGGGCACCTCGATCGGCGCAGGGACTGAGGGGCGGCGGCGGAACGCGACGGATTTGTCTGCAGAGATCCAGTTACCGGCAATCCAGTCGTGAACCAGTTGTTTTTCATAGGCGCTGAACACGCCGAACATCGCCGCACCATCGCCATCGATCAATTGCCAAAAGCGGCTGCCCTGAGGGTCTTCGTTGCGCTTGATCCAGCCCTTGTCTTGCAAGGCTTGCAGGAACCCGGGCAACTGCTGCGGATCGGCCAGCCATTGATTGACGGTTTTGCCTTCGAAGCGGCAATAGTCGGAGTGCATGTGCTGAGCGAACGGACACTTGCGTTCTAGCATCGCCAACAATTCGCGCTCCAGATCGAACCCCTCGATGATTGCGCGGCTGCCCTGCCCCAGGTCATTGAGCCGATAACCCAGCGATACCCGGCGCAGGAAATCACTGCGATCAGCCTCAAGAGGCAGCAGATCAAGAACGGCCTGAACGGCTTTTTGCGCATGACCGGTACTGGCGTTATCGATGGTCACGTGAAGGGTGAAATAGTAAGGATCAATCCCCAGTTCACTGAGTTCGTAACTGCTGATCAACAGGTGCAACGGCAGTTGCTCGTAGCCAAGGTTGTAACCGATCACCTCCGGCAAAAAATCCATGCCGCCGGCACCGAGGGCCAATTGCAGCGCGCCTTGCAGGTAGCGCTCGTCGGGCAGCGGGCTGGCGGGCTCCAGACCGTTTTCGGCGAGCAGTTGCCGGTAGATCACCACGTGATTCTGCGCCGGATTGCCCTCGCCCAGTTCTTCCAGATAGGTGCTGATCAGACTGCTGAATCGCGGATCGCGCCATTGGGCCAGCAAGCCGTAAAGCCAGGCGCCGTCGACCAGTTTGGTGGGCGCCACCGCTTGCAGGAAATACAGCGCATGAGCCTTGCAACTGAAAAACAGCCGCGCTCCTCCAGCCTTGCGTTGTTGCAGGTAGTCGGCATATTGCCGGGCGACATCGGCACAGTGCTGTGCCACCCAGGCGTGCCAGAGCGCTGGATCTGACGGCAGCTCTTCCTTCAATTGCGCGGCGTGCTGGAGATGGTGTTGCAGAAAGGCGCGCGCCAGCGGCTGTGGGTGTTCGTCGGACAGAAGTGCTTCATGGATGCGCCGCAACTCTCCCAGTGAATCGAGCGGTTGCGATTGGGCAGGTGCACCTTGCAGGCGTGTCAGGACAGTCATGGCAATGTTCTCGGTCGATTGGCAGGACGCTCAGTCACTCGCCTCTAATGCAGCAGAGAGGCGGCGCCTGCCGAAAATTCAATCGACGTTAAATTTGCCCGGACGGACGGAGCCTTCGGCACGCCACTGGCTTGAACAGAAGCGCTCGAAGGCTGCGGGGTTTTGCGGTCAGGCCGTGCCTTTGGCCTGCTGATCCAGGTGGACCTGCAACGCGGGGTCGATCTGCAACGCCGCCGCCAGTTCATCCAGATAATTGCGCTCGGCGTCCTGCTGATCGTCCACCAGCATCACGCTGGCCAGGTACATTTCGGCGGCCATGGCCGGATCGTTCTGCGCCGCCTGGGCGACTTCGGTGGGATCCAGCGCTTTGGCGACTTCGTCGTCGAGCCATTGCTGCAGGTTGGGGTCATCGGTGTGCTTGCCGATTTCACTGCTGATGAGATGTTTTTCCGAGTCGTCGATCCGACCGTCAGCCTTGGCCGCCGCGATCAACGCACGCAGGACGGCGTGGCTGTGTTCTTCGACTTGCGGGCCGGACAGCAGATCCGCGGTTTGCGGGGTTTGCTGCGGCGCAGCAGAAGCCTGACTGCGTTGCCAGGCCTGATACGCCTGGAACGCCATCATGCCCAGCGAGGCCAGTGCTGCGTAATTGGTCCCGCCGGAACGACTCTGCGTCCCGCCGCCCAGTGCCCCGCCACCGCCGAGCAATCCGCCGAGCAACCCGCCCAGGCCACCCAGCCCTCCGGCAGGAGAACCGCCGCCGCTGGTGCCGCCACCGCCCAGCAGACCGCCGAGCAATCCACCCAGCCCGCCCAGTCCACCGCCGGCCGAAGCGCCACCTTGTTGTCCCGCCGAGGCCTGGCCTCGCAGCAGTTGTTCGAGCAGATCGCTGGTGTTCATGACGTCGTCCTCAGGCAAAGGGGTATGACTGCGTCAGGCAACGATAGTCCTCTTGATGCGATGTGCCAGCACCGTTGGGCTGACGTGGCCATGGGCGAGTGATTCTCCAGAGAAATTTTTTCGCGGCCAGCTAATCTTCATGAATGGGTGAACCTTGACCCGGCCCGACCGGTCGATAGCTGCAACCCCGACCCGGTTAGTCGCCGCCCTTGCTGCCCAAGGGTTTACGCGGCTTGCTGCACTTTCTGGAGAACGCCTTCGTGATATCGACCGTCCACATCGCCAGGCTCAAGGCCTGGGGCGCCCATGGTTTCACCGCGACCGGCGTGGTCACCGCTTTTCTGGCCACCCTTGCCCTGCTGGAAAACCAGCCGACCCATTGCCTGATGTGGCTGGGCGTGGCGCTGATCGTCGACGGCCTCGACGGGGCGCTGGCGCGCAAGGTCAACGTGCAGTCGGTGCTGCCGAGTTTCGACGGATCGATCCTCGATCTGGTGATCGATTACCTGACCTACGTGTTCATCCCGGCGCTGTTCATCTATCGCTACATTCCCCTGCCCGACTACACCCTGCTGCTGACCGTGTCGCTGATTCTGGTGTCGTCGCTGTTCTGCTTCTGCAACGTCAACATGAAGAGCAAGGACAACTACTTCGTCGGCTTTCCCGCTGCGTGGAACGTGGTTGCGTTGTGTCTTTACATCATCGATCCGGGGCCGTGGATCACCTTCCTGACGGTGATTGGCCTGGCGCTGTTGACCGTGACCCGAATGAAGTTTTTGCACCCGTTCCGGGTACGCCGTTTCATGCCGATCAACATTGCGGTGACGGCGATCTGGCTGCTGTGCAGTCTGTCGCTGGTGCTGAACCACCCGGTGATCAACCCGCTGGTGATGGGCCTGTGGCTGCTGGCGTCGGCGTACTTCCTCGGCATCTGCATCTGGCGCACGGCGTTGGAGTGGTTTGACAGTGCGCATCTGAAATAGAAGCCCGTCAGGGTCCCTGTGGGAGCGAGCTTGCTCGCGAATGCGGCGTGTCAGCCAACAGAGATGTTGAATGTCAGTCTGCATTCGCGAGCAAGCTCGCTCCCACAATGGCTAGCGCTTAGTAATCACCACCTCCAGATACTCACTCGGCAGCACCATCGATTCCGCCCCCGCCCGATTCAGCCCGTCGATCAGTTGCGTCAGATCCCCTTCCAGCGCCTGCACGCTCTCCGGCGGCAACGCTGCGAACGCCTTGTGCACCGGGCCGTACCAGTGGCGAAACACATCAATGAAGTGCGCCGCCGAGCGATAGCGAAAGTTGAAGTGGCGGCGAGTCACCTGCACCTGGAACTGGCGATCGTCGAAGTGCGAATGCAGCCAGGCTTCCGCGCCCCAGTTCGAGGGCGGTTGCGCACCGGGTGGCGGCGGCAGATGCCGGCCGAGGGTCTTGAACATCTGGCCGACGAAGCCTTCCGGCGTCCAGTTGGCCAGGCCGATCCGTCCGCCACGGCGACAGACCCGCGCCAGCTCCTTGGCCGCCTTGGCCTGATCCGGGGCGAACATCACGCCGAAGGTCGACAGCACTGCGTCGAAACTGGAATCGGCAAACGGCAGCGCTTCGGCATCGGCAACCTGAAAAGTCACGTCCAGATGCTCGGCGCGCGCCCGGTCCTGGCCGCGTTCCAGCAACGCCGCGACATAGTCGGTGGACGTCACCAGACAACCACGACGTGCCGCCGCCAGCGTGGCATTGCCATTGCCGGCCGCAACGTCCAGCACTTCTTCATCGCAGCGCAGGTCGCAGGACTCGGCGAGGGTTTCGCCGACGATCTGCAAGGTGGTGCCGATCACGGCGTAGTCGCCACTGGCCCAGGCGACTTTCTGGCGTTCCTTCAGGGCAGTGAGATCAATAGGGGTACTCATGAATGGGGGCTCCGCGGCAGAGGGGTCAATCGGCGGTGGTCGGGTCGATGATGCTCGTCACCCGGGACACGCTGTTGGCCGGAAATCCCCCACGCTTGGCGTGTTCGCGCACCAGCTCTTCGCTGGGTGCGATGTACACGCAATAGATCTTGTCGGCAGTCACATAACTCTGCAGCCACTGCACCTCTGGCCCGAGTTCACGCAGTACGTTGCAGGACGTTTGCGATACGGCCTTGAGTTCTTGCTCCGATAGCTTTCCGGCTCCTGGAATCTCGCGTTCAATCACGAACTTCGGCATGGCAACCTCGCTTTCTTTTTATGGGTGTCAGAGCCGTTGGCGGCTCTGCTCGCCCACTATCGCGCGGGCGCTGTGCGGCGTCCCTGCCAATCGTCCGGAGAGCCCTTAAAACCGGGCGCTGCCCGATGAATGGCGGGATTTTGTAAAGGCCCCGAAACACTGTCGGGGGTTGCCAACGCGCCGGCTGATCGGCTCTCATGCAGGCCCTCCCCCGGAACGGAATTCGATCATGTCCTTGCGCTTCGAATGGCTCGCCGATCACATGCAGCACAGCGACACTTACGCGGCATGGATCCACCGCCAGTTTCACTACGAATATGCCGAGCAGCCCCTGGCCGAATGGCAGCGCGAATTTGCCGAGGGGCAGACCAATGGTGACTGGCGTTGCCTGATTGCGCTGGACGGGGATCGGCTGCTGGGCGGTGCGGCACTGGCCCGGGCGGACCTTGCCCTTCGACCGGATCTGGGGCCGTGGCTGGCCTGTGTGCTGGTCAGCCCTGAATCACGCGGCCAGGGTCTGGCAGAAAGGCTGATCGAGGGAATTGCCGAAGAAGCGAAACACTGGGGCCTGCCGCGTTTCTACCTGCACACACAAAGCAAACAGGGCTATTACGCCAAACGCGGCTGGACGGTGCTGGAGCGTTTTCACGCCTGGGGCAACGAACAATGGCTCATGGTGCGCGACCTGTGAGCCATTGAGTTTTGCGGTTTACGCAGCCGGCGCCTTGGCCTCTTTGAGCAGTTGCTGAATCATCTGCTCCTGCGCCTGGTAACTGCCTTCGCCAAAGTGGGTATAACGCACTTGCCCCTTGGCGTCGACCAGGTAGTGCGCCGGCCAGTACTGGTTATCGAAGTTGCGCCAGATCGCGTAGTTGTTGTCGATAGCCACCGGATAGGTGATGCCGAGCTTCTTCACCTGATCCTTGACGTTGTCGATGATCCGCTCGTAGCCGTATTCCGGGGTGTGCACGCCGATCACCACCAGACCGTCCTTGCCGTACTTCTTCTCCCACTCCTTCACGTACGGCAGGGTGTGCTGGCAGTTGATGCAGTCGTAGGTCCAGAAGTCCACCAGCACCACTTTGCCGCGCAGGGATTCAGTGCTCAGTTCCGGCGAGTTCAGCCACTGCACCGCGCCGGACAGCGACGGCATCGCGCCTTTGCCGGCCTCATCTTCGGTCGAGTCTGCACGGACTTTGCTGACGAAGTAGTCCACCACCTTCGGCACGTTTTCCAGCACGCTTTTCTCGACCGACGCCACGCCTTGGGACGAAGTGTTGGCCAGCAGCAGATTATCGGCACCGGTGGCGATCACCGCCGCCGTCGCCAGCACCGCGACGCCCGCACCGCGACGGAACCAGCCGGTGAACGGAATCGACGGTTTCAGCCGATTGACCAGCCCGCGGCCGGCGAAGATCAGCGTCCCCAGCGACAGCGCACTGCCCGCGCCGTAGGCCAGCAGCAACAGGCTGGTCTGGGCATTGGCGCCTTGCAGCATGGCACCGGTGAGGATCACGCCGAGGATCGGCCCGGCACACGGCGCCCACAACAGACCGGTGGCGACACCGATCATGATCGACGCCATGGGGCCGGCCTTTTTCCGGCTGTCCGGGTCGAGGCGATTGCCCAGCAGCACGAAGGGCCGGGCCAGCCAGTCACCGATGCGCGCGGAAATCAGCGACAGCGCAAACAGCACCATCACCGCCAGCGCAATGTGGCGACCGGTGTTGCTGGCCTGGATCACCCACTCGCTGCTGACCACCGCCAGACTGGAGATCAGGGCAAAGGTCAGGGCCATGCCGCCGAGGGTCAGCAGGATCGAAGAACGGGTACGGTCGGCTCCGGCGAACAAAAACGGCACCACCGGCAGGATGCAGGGACTGAGGACAGTCAACAGACCGCCCAGGAAAGCGATGAGAAACATGAGGTTCACCTTTTGAATGAGGGATGGTCTGTTGAGTGGTTCAGGGGCCGCTCGTTACGGGCAGCCCCCTTCAATCCTCAAGCCGTCTGGTTGTCCAGCCATTGGCTTTGCGGCGTACGGCTGGCACCGTTTTCAGCCACCATCTGGCCTTGCGGCGTATGGCTGGAACCGTCGGCGGCGACCATCTGCCCCTGCGGTGTGCGGCTGGCACCGTCGGCGGCGATCAGGCCGTCGCTGCCCGGCTTGGCCACCGGGGCCAGTTGGAAGCAGGTGCTGCTGCCACAGCTGTTCTGTTCAACGGCAGCGTTGGCGTGGGCCGCGACGCCGGCGAGGGAGAAGACAACAGCGGTCAGATAGCGCGATACGTTGTTCATGGCGATGTTCCTTTTATAGAGGTGGGTAATCAGTTGTCTTCGTTGCAGCCGTCGGCGAATTTGCGGTAGTCGAGCACCTGGGTCTTGCCGGCCGAGTCGAGGTAGGTCAGGCGGGCGTCGACGATGCCGCAGGTCATCGAGTTGTCCTGTTTCAGCGACACCACTTTCTGAATGTCCAGGTGGCTGCCGTAGGAGTAGGTTTGCGGGGTGACATCGGCTTCGGCGCGGGCCGACAGGGTGCAGATGTTCAAAGCGGCAAACAGGCAGGCGGCAGCGATCGATTTGGTCTTGGTGTTCATGGCGTTTTCCTCGGGGCTTCAATGGTTGAATCGTTGAGTGGGCCGAGGCGTTCTGTGTGTGCCTCGATGGAGCTCATTTAAAGCTCGCGAGGTATCGCGCATGTGTCGGCAAATGCCGTGTATAAATCGCTACGTATCCGCGCGCGCCCGGGATACACAGCGATACAAAACCCTGTAAAAATCCGCTTTTTGCGTCGGCGTGTATCCGTCACAGCGCTGGATACACTGCAATACAAAGGCAGGCAGGCGGCCTCGCGCAGGCTCGATAGACTGCCCGGCAATCCCCTTTGATTGAGGTTTGGCCCCATGGAACATGTCGATCACATCCTGATCGTCGACGACGACCGCGAGATTCGCGAACTGGTCGGCAATTACCTGAAGAAGAACGGCCTGCGCACCACAGTGGTTGCCGATGGCCGGCAGATGCGCAGTTTTCTGGAAGCCAACACCGTCGACCTGATCGTGCTCGACATCATGATGCCCGGCGACGATGGCCTGCTGCTGTGCCGCGAATTGCGCTCCGGCAAACACAGGGCTACGCCGATCCTGATGCTCACCGCGCGCAACGATGAAACCGACCGCATCCTCGGCCTGGAAATGGGCGCCGACGATTACCTGACCAAACCGTTCGCCGCCCGCGAGCTGTTGGCGCGGATCAACGCCGTGCTGCGCCGCACACGGATGCTGCCGCCGAATCTGGTGGTGACCGAAAGCGGCCGGCTGCTGGCGTTCGGTCGCTGGCAGCTCGACACATCGGCCCGGCATCTGCTGGACAAGGACGGCACCATGGTCGCGCTCAGTGGCGCGGAATACCGTTTGTTGCGAGTGTTCCTCGACCATCCGCAACGGGTGCTGAGCCGCGATCAATTGCTCAACCTGACCCAGGGCCGCGATGCCGATCTGTTCGACCGTTCCATCGATTTGCTGGTCAGCCGTCTGCGCCAGCGCCTGCTGGATGACGCCCGCGAACCGGCCTACATCAAGACCGTGCGCAGCGAAGGCTATGTGTTTTCGCTGCCGGTCGAAGTCCTCGGAGCCCCCGCATGAATGTCGCCCTGCGCTGGCCGCGCACCCTCGCCTCCCGGTTGTCGCTGATTTTCCTGATCGGCCTGATCCTCGCTCAGGCGCTGTCGTTCGGCGCGCAATATTACGAGCGCTACGAAAGCGCGAAGAACACCATGCTCGGCAACCTCGAAACCGACGTATCGACCTCGATTGCCATCCTCGACCGCCTGCCCGCCGAAGAGCGCCCGATGTGGCTCAAGCGCCTGGCGCGCAACAATTACGGTTACCTGTTGAGCGAAGGCGAACCGGGCACGCCGATCGGTCCGGGTGAAGTGCCGATTGCGGTGACCTCGATCACCGATGCGATCGGCGAAGCGTACCCGCTGACCTTCACCGACATTCCCGGCCCGAAAAAACACTTTCAGGGCCACCTGCGCCTGAGCGACGGCAGCCCGGTGACCATCGATGTGCGTCCGTCGATGGTGCCGCTGTCGCCATGGCTGCCGGTGGTATTGCTCGGGCAACTGGCGCTGATGCTCGCCTGCACCTGGCTGGCGGTGCGCATCGCCATCCGTCCCCTCACCCGCCTGGCCAACGCGGTGGAAACCCTCGACCCCAACGCCCACCCGATCAACCTCGACGAAAAAGGCCCGAACGAAGTGGCCTACGCCGCCCGCGCCTTCAACTCGATGCAGGCGCGCATCGCCGCGTACCTCAAGGAACGCATGCAACTGCTGGCGGCGATCTCCCACGATCTGCAAACCCCGATCACCCGCATGAAACTGCGGGCGGAGTTCATGGACGATTCGGCCGAAAAAGACAAACTGTGGAACGACCTCGGCGAGATGGAACATCTGGTGCGCGAGGGCGTGGCCTACGCCCGCAGCATCCACGGCTCGACCGAAGAAAGCCGCCGCACCAATCTGGATTCGTTCCTCGACAGCCTGGTGTTCGACTATCAGGACATGGGCAAAGAGGTGCAGTTGAGCGGCAAAAGTGATGCGGTCATCGACACCCGCCCCCACGCGTTGCGCCGGGTGCTGGTCAACCTGACCGACAACGCGCTGAAATTCGCGGGGGCTGCCGAGCTGTTGATTCAACGGGACAAAAGCGGCCTCTCGATCAAGGTCATGGATCGCGGCCCGGGCATCGCCGAAGAAGAACTGGCCCAGGTGATGGAGCCGTTCTATCGCGTGGAAAACTCGCGCAACCGCAGCACCGGCGGCACCGGGCTGGGGCTGGCGATTGCCCAGCAACTGGCGATGGCGCTGGGTGGCTCGCTGACCCTGAGCAATCGAGACGGTGGCGGGTTGTGTGCGGAGCTGAAACTGCCGCTACAGGCCTGATCCAACAAAAAGCCCTGTGGGAGCCAATGCTCTCACAGGGCTTTTTGTTGTCGGTGAGATCAGTTGATGCCGATCACCCCGTCCTCATGCAGTTGCTGCAACAACGCCAGACCGCTGTCCATGAATGACACTGTTTCCGGCAACCCCGCCTCCAATCCCAAGCGTTGCAGTTGCTCACGACCATTGAGCAACGGGAACTCCTCGATCCGCTGCAACAACCGCCACGCCAGCGGGCTCAGTTCGGAAAACTTCACACTCCAGTCCGCCGTGCGCCGTACCAACAAAAGCGTCGGCTGGGCTGGTGGCGTGGCCGGTTGATGATCCGGCCCGAGCATCTGCACCGGCCAGGTGTACGCCAAGGGCCAGGCCAGTGCCGAAACCTGCAACGGCTGCTCCAGCAATCGCGTCGGATCACTCGCGGGCAAAGGTTCGGCGTCGGACTGCTGCAACACCATTTCCACCCATTCGTAGTGCGCCAGCTCCACCAGAAACGCCGGCCAGTCGCCCTCGCTCAACACGGCAGGCTCCGAGGCGAGGTAACCGACAAACTCCTCGGCGATCTCACCGAATTTCGGCGTCTGCGCGCGGTAGTCCCGCAGGAAGCCGCGGATCAACGTGCGCCAGCGTTCCTGACCGATAATCCGGATCAACACCGGAAATGTGCTGCCCAGCAGTTGCGAGACATTGTTGAACACCAGATCGCGATAGACATTAACCCGCGCCGCGTTCATGTCGGCGGGCGGCGTTTGATGCTCTGGGTCGCGCAAATAGCAGGTCAGCGCCTGTTGTTGCAGCAGAAGATTATCCACGCGGGGCTCCTTCAGTTTGCAGGCGGCGGATGGTTTGCAGTTCGGCCACCAGTTCAGAAAACGCCGGGAAATTGAAATCCCGCTCCAACAACGTTGGCTGTGCGCCGAATCGGGCATAGGCGTCGGCCAGCAACGACCAGACCACCGGTTTGACCGAGGCGCCATGGGTGTCGATTTTCAGCGTGTCGGACTCGTCGAAGTGCCCGGCCACGTGCATGCCGACCACCCGGCCCGGCTCGATGGCAGCCAGAAATGTCTGCGGATCGAAACCGTGGTTGATCGAGTTGACGTAGACGTTGTTCACGTCGAGAAGCAAGTCGCAATCGGCCTCGCGCAGCACGGCGTTGGTGAAGGTCACTTCGTCCATGTCCTGCCGGGGCGCGGCGTAGTAGGAAACGTTCTCCACCGCCAGGCGTCGGCCGAGAATGTCCTGAGCCTGGCGGATCCGCGCGGCGACGTGGTGCACCGCTTCTTCGGTGAACGGCAGCGGTAGCAAGTCGTAGAGGTGACCGTCGTCGCTGCAATAACTCAGGTGTTCGCTGTAAAGCGGCACTTTGTGTTGATCGAGAAAGGTCCGCACTTCCCGGAGAAAACCGACGTCCAGCGGCGCCGAGCCACCCAGCGACAACGACAATCCGTGGCAGGACAACGGATATCGCTCGGCCAGCTCGCGCAACGCGGCGCCATGGGCACCACCGACGCCGATCCAGTTTTCCGGGGCGACTTCAAGAAAATCGAAATCGCCGGTGCGGGCGGCCTGCAGGTCTTTCATCAGACCGCGACGCAGGCCGAGCCCGACACTGGCCTGCAAGGTGGGGTGGGGAATCTGCATGTACAAGGTCTCTGCTGAGGAGCCGCCGGGCGTGGCGACTGACAGGCTCAGTTAAACCGGTGGGTGTATCGCGGCTGTGTGGGCAATGCGCGGGAAGTGGCGGGTTTTGTATCGGCGGTGAGTCTGTACACAGTGGGATACAGAACCGCTGCCTTCTTAGCGAACGGCGAATTCATCGGTTTAAACCAACTCAGAAACTGTACATACAACCCTGTATATCCAGAGCTTACGGATGACTCCTACAGATGCCGGCGAAATGCCCTACCTTCGCACGAGAACCATCTGATTAAATTGTCATTTTTGACAGATTAATGAAGCAAAAAAAACCCGCGTCAGCCGAAACTGACACGGGTTCCCCCCACATCAACGACAGTTACTTCAGGTCGTCAAAGTGGTCTCGCAGGAACTCGTAAAAGCGAAACGCTTTCAACAATCTCCATACGAGGCTCAACGTACGCAACAAAAGCTTCATACGTTTTGGCCTCCAAGGTTGGGGGCCAAACCTCCAGCGCACTTACCGGATCACGCGTACCTTCGGAAGAACACGCCAGTACTTCCGGTGAGGCGGCCGGTTGAAATCCCTCCGAATCATCATTCCGGCACGGATGCAAAACCGTGTCAGAGGGCTTGAAACCGTTAGGCCACCAGCCAAACCCTACCGCTGCACCAGGGTGTGAGCGCGGGCATATTAACCCAGAATCGCAGGTGGTAAGTCTCGGCCCAGTGATTCCTAAATGAAAGAAGCACGCATTTTGTAAACCGTTATTTCTGTCAGTACCTCTCTCCTATATCAGGTACTGAAAACACCGTTCAGGATCTCTAATACACCCACTCATCGCGGGTAAAAATTACGTTGCAAGGATAGGAAAAGCTCAATAACATGACTTCCACGCCAGTGCTTCCGGTGAGATGCACTAAGCCTCAGCCGCAATCTGAGGCTTGCTAAAAAACCGCCCCGCAAGGCGGTTTTTTTTCGCCCATCATTTGCTCCAGGCGGACATGGGCCGGCGCTTTGTCTTGGCCTCTTAGCGGAATCAAATTCGGGAGCCCACGCTAAGGTGGAAGAGCGCACCATCGCGACACACAACGATTCACAGCCCCGAAATCCACACAGCCCGCTCCCGCCGGCGCCAACAGCGGCTAGACTCAATCAGTACCCAGTCGAGGGGGACGCAGGACAGCAGTGTCGCCCTGCCCGTTTCCACGACCACCGCCCGGTGGTGAATGCCTCGACCCCCAACGCCACCGGACTGTGATCCTGTCAAAGGAGCACATGAAATGGACGAGGCCAGACTCAACGAATTCATGGGCAAACTGGTCAACGACATGGGCGGCGCGGCGATGCTGGCCAATGTCATTGTCGGCGAAGAACTCGGCCTGTATCGGGCAATGGCCGACAGCCAGCCGATCAGCCCCGAATCCCTCGCTGCGAAAACCACCTGCAACCCGCGACTGGTCCGCGAATGGCTGAGCGCCCACGCGGCGTCCGGCTACATGGAACACCACGACGGCAAGTTTCGCCTGCCAGAAGAACAGGCGCTGGCTTTGGCCAAGGAAGATTCGCCGGTGTACGTGGCCGGCGGGCTCGGGGTGGTGGCGTCGTTTTTCCATGACAAGGACAAACTGGTCAAGGCCATGCGCGGTAACGGCGCCCTTCCTTGGGGCGATCACCATCCGTGCATGTTCACCGGCACCGAGCGCTTCTTTCGTCCCGGCTACAAGGGGCATTTGATCGCCGAGTGGCTGCCGGCGCTGGACGGCGTGGTGGTCAAACTTGAGGAAGGCGCCAAGGTCGCCGACATCGGCTGCGGTCACGGTGCGTCCACGGTGATCATGGCTCAGGCCTATCCCAACTCGCGGTTCGTCGGCTTCGACTATCACGCGCCTTCGATCACCGTCGCCACCCAACGGGCCGAAGAAGGCGGCGTCAGCAGTCGCGCGCGGTTCTTCCAGGGCACGGCGAAAAGCTATCCCGGCGATGACTATGACCTGATCTGCTATTTCGACTGCCTGCACGACATGGGCGATCCGGTCGGCGCGGCGCGGCATGCCTACGATTGCTTGAAGGACGACGGAACGGTGTTGTTGGTCGAACCCTTCGCCAACGATGCGCTGGACGACAATATCAATCCGGTCGGGCGGCTGTTCTACGCGGCATCGACGTTCATTTGCACACCGAACTCGCTGTCTCAGGAAGTGGGACTGGGGCTCGGTGCGCAGGCCGGCGAGATGCGCTTGCGCAAAGTGTTTACCGAAGCCGGCTTCAAACACTTTCGGCGGGCGACGCAGACGCCGTTCAACCTGATTCTGGAGGCACGCAAGTAACCTCGGGCAGCGGACGCCTCTGAAAAGAGGCGTCCGTCAGTGCTAACCTGCAAGGCACTTACAGCCTGCGGAGCGCTGATCATGCTCGACCGCCCCCTCCCCGACCCGCTCGACTATCTGCAACAGGTCATGGCCGACGGCGACTTCATTGTGCTGACCGGCGCCGGCATCAGCACGCCGTCAGGCATCCCGGATTATCGCGATACTGACGGCGTACGCCGTGGCCGGCAGCCGATGATGTACCAGGAATTCCTCGCCGCCCCGGAATCGCGCCGGCGCTACTGGGCCCGGGCCATGCTCGGCTGGCCGCGGGTGCGCCAGGCGCGGCCGAACGCTGCCCATGAGGCGCTGGCCAGTCTGCAAAGCCACGGCCGGATCGGCGGTTTGATTACTCAGAATGTCGACACCCTGCACGATCAGGCTGGCAGTCACGACGTCATCGAGCTGCACGGCAGCCTGCACCGGGTGCTGTGTCTGGATTGCGGCCAGCGCAGCGAGCGGGATTCGATTCAGCAATTGATGGAAACGCAAAACCCGTATCTGGCGGGTGTCGATGCCGTGCAGGCACCGGACGGCGACACCCTGCTCGATCCGGCCTTCGAAGCGCGCTTTCAGGTGCCGCATTGCCCGCATTGCGCAGGCGAACGGATGAAGCCGGACGTGGTGTTTTTCGGTGAGAACGTGGCGCAACCGACGGCGGCGCGGGCCATGGCGCTGGCGGAAAATGCCGCCGGGATGCTGGTGGTTGGTTCGTCGTTGATGGCGTATTCGGCGTTTCGCCTGTGCCGGGTGATTGCGGATCGGGGCAGGCCGCTGATTGCAATCAATCTGGGAAAGACCCGGGCGGATGAGTTGCTGGATTTGAAGATTGAGGGGTCGTGCGAACAGCTATTGCCGCAACTGGCACAAAGCCTCAATGCTCAGCCTTAAGGATGTCGAACAACGCCTGCGCCGCCGCCGACAATTCATTCCCCGGATCCGTCAGCACGCCAATCGCCCGCTCCACCACCGGCTCATGCAAGGTCAGGCAATGCGCGCCCAGTTCGCGCATTTGCCCGGCACACAACGCCGGCACCGCACTCACGCCCAGCCCGCTCGCCACCATCCGCCCCACCGTCGCCAGTTGATGGCTTTCAAACTCCACCGGCAGTTTCATCCCTCGGGCCTGCAAGTGTTCTTCCAGCATCACCCGCACCGTGGACGGTCGTTGCAGGGTGATGAACGGTTCCTGCAGCAAGGTCTGCCAATCAATGTCGCTACGGCCTGCCAGGGGCGAATCCTGTGGCACCACGGCGACGAAGCGATCCCGATAAAGCGGTGTGAATGTCAGCGAGGTGTTCTGCATCGGCTCGAACGCCACGCCGAGTTCAACCTGACGATCGCGGACCATTTCCAGCACTTGCTCGTTGATCACGTCGTTAACCGTGACGTTGACGTTCGGATAACGCGCGCGGAAGGTCTTGAGGATCGGCGGCAGCAGGTTGCCGGCAAACGACGGCATCGCCGCCAGCGTGACCCGCCCGCGCTGCAGGCTGAAGCGCTGGCGCATCTCGTCTTCGGCGTTGTCCCAGTCGGCGATCAGGCGCCGGGCCAGCGGCAGCAGCGATTCCCCTTCCGGGGTCAACGCCACGTTGCGCGTGTTGCGGCTGAACAGGCGCCCGCCCAGGCCTTCTTCCAGCGCCTTGATGGTCAGGCTCAGCGCCGATTGCGAGAGGTGCAGGCGCTCGCAGGCCACGGCGAAGCTCAGGCTCTGGGCCACGGCGAGAAAGGCGCGGATCTGCTTGATGGTCATGGTTGTGTTACTCGCCGGACTAAGCTGAACATCCGTCCGCCAACCACGGCGGACATTTAATGAGCTTTATCAATCAATCAACCTTAAAAATCAACTTAACAAATATATTCTTCAGCGCGACACTCCAGTCATTCGGCTAGCCAGCCGCCCGACAAACAATAAAAGAGGTGCATATGGCAGGTTTCGACAAGCGCGTGTATTCCTACGAGGAAGCCATGGCAGGTCTTGAAGACGGCATGACCGTGATCGCCGGCGGCTTCGGCCTGTGCGGCATTCCGGAAAACCTGATCGCCGAGATCAAGCGCAAGGGCACCCGCGACCTTACCGTCGTGTCCAACAACTGCGGCGTTGATGGCTTCGGTCTCGGCGTGCTGCTGACCGACCGCCAGATCAGCAAGGTGGTCGCCTCCTACGTCGGCGAAAACAAACTGTTCGAAGAGCAACTGCTCAAAGGCGACATCGAAGTCGTCCTGACCCCGCAAGGCACCCTCGCCGAAAAAATGCGCGCAGGCGGTGCCGGCATTCCGGCCTTCTTCACCGCAACCGGCGTCGGCACCCCGGTTGCCGAAGGCAAGGAAGTGCGTGAATTCCACGGTCGCAAGTACCTGATGGAAGAGTCCATCACCGGCGACTTCGCCATCGTCAAAGGCTGGAAAGCCGACCACTTCGGCAACGTCATCTACCGCCACACCGCCCAGAACTTCAACCCGCTGGCCGCCACCGCCGGCAAGATCACCGTGGTCGAAGTCGAAGAAATCGTCGAACCCGGCGAGCTGGATCCGGCACACATCCACACGCCCGGCATCTACGTCGACCGGGTCATTTGCGGCACGTTCGAAAAACGCATCGAACAACGCACCATCCGCAAATAATCCAGGCTGACGGAGAACAAGAACATGGCACTTACCCGCGAACAAATGGCTCAACGCGTCGCCCGCGAAATGCAGGACGGCTACTACGTGAACCTCGGCATCGGCATCCCGACCCTGGTCGCCAACTACATCCCCGAAGGCATGGAAGTCATGCTGCAATCGGAAAACGGCCTGCTCGGCATGGGCCCTTTCCCGACTGAAGAAACCATCGACGCCGACATGATCAACGCCGGCAAACAGACCGTGACCGCGCGCATCGGCGCGTCGATCTTCAGCTCTGCCGAGTCCTTCGCGATGATCCGCGGCGGCCACGTCGACCTGACCGTGCTCGGCGCCTTCGAAGTCGACGTGCAAGGCAACATCGCCTCGTGGATGATCCCCGGCAAACTGGTCAAGGGCATGGGCGGCGCGATGGATCTCGTAGCCGGCGCCGACAACATCATCGTCATCATGACCCACGCGTCCAAGGACGGTGAGTCCAAGTTGCTGAGCCAGTGCAGCCTGCCGCTGACCGGCGCCTGTTGCATCAAGCGCGTGCTGACTGACCTTGCGTACCTGGAAATCGAAAATGGCGCTTTTGTCCTCAAGGAACGCGCACCTGGCGTCAGCGTCGAGGAAATCGTCGCCAAAACCGCTGGTAAACTGATCGTCCCGGATCACGTACCGGAAATGCAGTTCGCTGCCGAGTGAGGAATTCGAAAATGCAAGACGTCGTCATTGTTGCCGCCACGCGTACCGCGATCGGCAGTTTCCAGGGTTCCCTGGCCACCGTCTCCGCCGTGGATCTGGGCGCAGCGGTCATCCGCCAGTTGCTTGAGCAGACCGGTCTGGACGGTGCTCAGGTCGATGAAGTGATCATGGGCCAGGTGCTGACCGCCGGCGCCGGCCAGAACCCGGCGCGCCAGTCGGCGATCAAGGCCGGCCTGCCGCACGCTGTACCTGCCATGACCCTGAACAAGGTTTGCGGTTCGGGCCTCAAGGCCCTGCACCTCGGCGCCCAGGCGATCCGTTGCGGCGACGCGGACGTGATCATCGCCGGCGGCCAGGAAAACATGAGCCTGGCCAACTATGTGATGCCGGGCGCGCGCACCGGCCTGCGCATGGGTCACGCACAAATCGTCGACACCATGATCAGTGATGGCCTGTGGGATGCGTTCAACGATTACCACATGGGCATCACCGCCGAGAACCTGGTCGAGAAGTACGAGATCAGCCGCGAGCAGCAGGATGCCTTTGCTGCCGCGTCGCAACAGAAAGCCGCCGCTGCCATCGAGGCCGGTCGTTTTGTCGATGAAATCACCCCGATCCTGATCCCGCAGCGCAAAGGCGATCCGGTGGCGTTCAAGGTTGACGAGCAGCCACGCGGCGACACCACCGCCGAATCCCTGGCCAAACTGCGTCCGGCCTTCAAGAAAGATGGCAGCGTCACCGCCGGCAACGCTTCGTCGCTGAACGACGGCGCCGCAGCCGTGATCCTGATGAGCGCCGAAAAAGCCAAGGCCCTGGGCCTGCCGGTACTGGCGAAAATCGCCGCCTACGCCAACGCGGGCGTCGACCCGGCGATTATGGGCATCGGCCCGGTTTCCGCCACTCGCCGCTGCCTGGACAAGGCCGGCTGGAGTATCGGCCAGCTCGACCTGATCGAAGCCAACGAAGCCTTCGCCGCGCAATCGCTGGCGGTGGCCAAGGATCTGCAATGGGATCTGAACAAGGTCAACGTCAACGGCGGCGCCATCGCCCTCGGTCACCCGATCGGTGCATCGGGCTGCCGCGTGCTGGTGACCCTGCTGCACGAAATGATCAAGCGTGATGCGAAAAAGGGTCTGGCGACCCTGTGCATCGGCGGCGGTCAAGGCGTGGCCCTGGCGCTGGAACGCGCTTAAGAGCAAAAGAGGTTCAACAGCGGGCGGCGGATCCACGACATCCACTGCCCGTTGGCAACAAACCCGGTACGACTCACGTCGCACCGGGTATTTTTTTGCCTGAAGGTCAGGCGAACTTCACCAGATTCAGCACCGGCAACGGCCCGCCCGGGAACTGCACCAGCCGCGCGCCCACGCTCAATTCGCCCAGGTCGATACCGAAAAAACCAAGTTGATCGATCAGCGCACCCACTTCCGCCTTGGCCTGCGCATCATCCCCGGACAGGAACAACACGCGCTTGCCGCCCTCCGACGCCGGATCCGCTTCCAGCAAGCGCGCCAGCAAATGGTTGAACGCCTTGACCACCCGCGCCCCCGGCACCCACTCGGCGAATACTTCGCTGGACGGCCGCCCCTGCAAATCCACCGGTTTGAACGATGGCGCTTCGATCGAGTTGTTGGCGTCGATGACGATCCGCCCGCCGAAGTCCGGCAGCCCGGCCAGCGCCGTCGGCAGTTTCGACCAGTTCACCGCGACCAGCACGATGTCCTGGGCTGCCGCTTCTTCACGGGTCACGGCGCGGGCGGTCGGGCCGAGTTCTGCCACCAGTTCAGCCAGGGTCTCCGGCCCGCGACTGTTGGCGATAACCAACGGGATGCCCTGACGCGACAAGGCTTTGGCAAACGCTGAACCGATGGCGCCGGCGCCGATGATTCCGATAGTGCTCATGGTGTTCTCCTCAAAGTGGGGTAAGACTCGAAACGAATCTTGCGCTTGCCATTCCCACTTGATTAGCCGGTAATGCCTTGAATGATCTTCAAGCATCGCTATCAGGTCGAACCCATGGAAACCCTCGCCAATCTTGAATCCTTCGTCCGCAGTGCCGAGACCGGCAGCTTCTCGGCCGCCGCTCGCTTGCTGGCGCTGACTCCGGCGGCGGTCAGCCGTAACGTGGCGATTCTTGAACGCAACCTCGGCGTGCGGCTGTTTCAGCGCTCGACCCGCAAGTTGGCGCTGACCGAGGCCGGTGAAGGTTTTCTGGCGAGCATCGGCGGCAACCTCGACGCCTTGCAGGCCGCGATTGCCACAGTGGCGACCGAACGCGGCGAGCCGGCGGGCGTGCTCAAGATCAGCCTGCCACCGACGTTCGGCATCGATCACATGCTGCCGCTGCTGCCGGAGTTTCTGGCGCGCTATCCGCTGATTCGCCCGGAATGGCACTTCGAGAATCGTCAGGTGGATCTGATCGCCGAGGGTTATGACGTGGCGATTGGCGGCGGATTCGAGCTGACGCCCGGCGTGGTCGCCCGGCCATTGTCGTCCGCCGAAGTGCTGGCGGTGGCGTCGCCGGCGTATCTGGCCGGACGCAACCTGCCACAACATCCGGCTGATCTCGCCGATCACCACGGCATCGTCATGCGCGGCCTGCGCACCGGGCGCCTGCGCCAATGGCAGATGCACAACGAAGCGGGCGAACAGGCCAGCGCCCTGCTCAACCCGAACATCGTGCTCAACGATCCGATGGCCATGCGCACCGCTGCGTTGTTGGGTCTGGGCGTGACGATGCTGGTGCTGCCCGATGTCAGCGCGCAGATCGAACGCGGTGAACTGGTGCGGCTGCTGCCCGACTGGCAATGCGATGCCGGGGCGATATCGCTGTACTACCCGAGCCGCACCTTGCTGCCGGCCAAGACCCGGGTGTTCATTGATTTTGTGGTCGAGGCGTTTGGCCGTTAGGCGGCCAGCTGCAGAATCAGCCAGGCATTCGCCCCGCTGATCACCACAAACAATCCCCACGCGAGCACCTTGGTCGGCAACCGGTTCACAAACGGCCCCATCAACTGTTTGTCGTTGGTCATGCGAATCAGCGGATACAGCGCAAACGGCAATTGCAGGCTCAACACCACCTGGCTCAGCACCAGCAACTTGCCCACCGCGCCGTCGCCCATCAGCCACACGCCGATGAATGCCGGAATCAGCGCCAGCCCACGGGTAATCAGGCGCCGCTGCCAGCAAGGGATTCGCAGGTTCAGATAGCCTTCCATGATCACTTGCCCGGCGATGGTGCCGGTGAAGGTCGAACTCTGCCCCGACGCCAGCAGCGCCACGCCGAACAGCACACTGGCCAGCGCGCCGCCCACCAGTGGGTCGAGCAAGTGATAGGCGTCCTGGATGTCGACCACGTCGGTGTGCCCGGACTGATGAAAGGCTGCCGCCGCGAGAATCAGGATCGCCGCGTTGACCAGCAACGCCAGCGCCAGCGAACCGATGGTGTCGATGCGCGCCAGTTTCACCGCGTCCTGCTTGCTGGCCAGATCCTTGCCGATCAGCCGTGTCTGCACGATCGACGTGTGCAGGTACAAGTTGTGCGGCATGACGGTGGCGCCGAGGATGCCGATGGCCAGATACAACGGCGCGGCATCGCTGATCGCCGACAGTGACGGTTTGAAGCCTAGGGCGACGTCCGGCCAGTACGGTTTGATCAACAGCAATTCAACGAAGAAACACGCGCCGATGGTGCCCACCAGCACCAGCATGATTGCCTCCAGCCGGCGGAAACCACGGTTTTGCAGGGCCAGCACCAGCAGCGTATCGAATGCGGTCAGGGCGATGCCGAACGTCAACGAACACCCCAGCAACAGGTGAAACGCCAGCGCACAGCCGAGTACTTCTGCGAGGTCAGTGGCGATGATCGAGATTTCCGCCAGCACCCATTGCAGCCTTGCGGTCGGAGTGCTGTAGCGTTCGCGGGACAGCTGCGCCAGGTCGCGCCCGGTGGCGATGCCCAATCGCGAGCACAGGCATTGCACGACCATGCCCGCCAGACTCGCCAGCAACACCACGAACAACAGGCTGTAACCGAAGCGCGAACCGGCCTCGATGGCGGTGGCCCAGTTGCCCGGGTCCATGTAGCCGATCGACACCAGCAAACCGGGGCCGGCAAAGCGCAGCACGCGTTTGAAGAACGAGGCGTTGGGATCGACCGGGACACTGCCGGCCACCTCCGGCGGGCAGAACGGCGCCGTGGCGATTTTGGGCAAGCTGAATTTCACGCACACATCCAGAAACAAGTCGAAAGACGCAGCTTAGACGTTTCAGTCGACGTGCCCAAGAGCAGATGTGCTGTGCTCAGGGTTTGGCATTGCCGAGCAATTGCTGGCGCAGCTCGGGACTGCGCGTGCGCGGGTCGAGCCAGATGTCGAAAAACGCCCGGGCAAACTGCGGATCATCGATTTCATGCTGCAACTGTTGGCCGACAAAGAACCGCGCGCCCTGCCCCGGCAGATACACCCCGGTGATCCGCGTACCAGCCTGCACGTCGACGAACGATTGCTGCATCTGGGTTTGCCACACGGCCAGTTGCACCGGACTGAGGGAGGCACCGGCCAGGCGCCTGATCTCATCCACGCTGGCCTTCACCAGGTCATCGCGGGAAATGGAGCGCCGGTAGATCAGCTCAAGGGCAAAGGGTTGACCATCGGCCAGCGGTCGCGCCGCACTCCACAACCGGGCGTTGTAGACGTCGAAACCGAATACGCTGAAATCGCCGGTGCCGATGATCTGTGCGCCAGGTACCGCGTCCTGCCAACTGGCCCAGGTGGGTGTCAGCAACAAGGCCCACAAGCCGATCCCGCAGCATCCACGCAACACCTTCGGTGTACTGCTCATCGCGGCATCGACTCCGGTAAACCCTGATACTCAGAGCATAGTCCGCTATTGCGCTCGTCATTTTGTATACATGTTTTGCATGCATATGCAGCAATCCGCGAACGACAATGCTAACGTGGCCCTCATTGACCCGACGGAGACACCTGCGTGCTGATCCTCAAACTGCTGCTGATTCCCGGTTTTTTGCTGCTGATTTCCCTGGCCGGGAAGCGTTGGGGCCCCAGCGTCGCCGGGTGGCTGTCGGGATTGCCGGTGGTGGTCGGGCCGATTCTGTTTTTCCTCGCCATCGAACAAGGCCCGGCGTTTGCCGCGCAATCGGCGGTCGCGGCACTGTCGGCCATGTTTGCGATGATCGCGTTTTGCGTCACTTATGCGCAGGTGGCGCAGCGGGCGAACTGGCCGTTGGCATTGGTGGTTTCCTTATCGGTCTGGGCAATGCTGGCACTGATCCTGTCGCTGATTCCGGCCTCGTTGCCTTTCTCGATTGCAGCTGCTGCGACCGCCCTTCTTGCCGCGCCATACCTGTTTCCCAAGGTGCAACCGGTGGTCAGCGGCCCGGCGCCGAAGTCGGACAAACTGGTGTGGCGGATGATTGCCGGTGCGGCGTTGACGCTAGTGGTGACGATGCTGGCCAGCACCGTCGGTGAACGCTGGAGCGGTCTGCTCGCGGTGTTCCCGGTGCTCGGCAGCGTGATGGCGGTGTTTTCCCAGCAGACCCGTGGCCCGGCGTTTACCGCCGCGTTGTTGCGGGCGACGGCGACGGGGATGTATTCGTTTTCGGCGTTTTGTCTGGTGCTGGCGCTGACGGTTCCAAATCTGGGCTTCGGCGGTTTCGTGATGGCCGTGGCCGTTTCGGTGGCGATGCTGGGCGTCACCCGGCAGTTGCTGGCCAAACCCGCGCCGGCACCGTCGCCGAACTGAACCCGCCCGGACAAACCGCTCTGGAGTGCCGGGTGTGCTCCGTGGGATGATCGCCGCCCAAGCGCGACCATCCCTCGGAGATTCGAATGTCATTGCTTAGCAAGAAAGCCGTCGTCCTGTTGTTGGCGGCGGTGGCCGGTTTCGGCGCCATCAATGCTCAGGCAGCCAAGGCCAAAGAGAAGGCTGTCACCGAGAAAGTCTCGATGCTCGACGGCAAATTCAGTTTTGTCCTGCCCAAGGGCTTTGTCGGCGACCCGCTGCCGGCCGGCCCGACCGGTGCCAAGGGCACCATGTACAGCAACGACGCCACCAAGACGGTGGTCATCGTCGCCGAAAACCAGATTCCCGAAGGCAACAACGTCAAGGACAACGACAGCGCGTTCCTCGATGGCACCGTCTCCGATTTCATCGACGCCCAGCGCAAAGCCCTGCCGGACTTCAACAAGCTCAGCGAAAAGAGTCTGACCCAGAAAGGCAACGGCCTCGGTCTGCGTCAGGTCGACAGCACCGCCACCCAGGGCGGCGGCCAGACCCTCAACACCACATTGCTGGCCGGTTCCGGCACGCGCATGGCACTGGTCCAGGTGATTTCCCGGGCCAGCGACAAGAGCGGTCACGAGGCGCTGGTGAAAACCATCCTCAAGGAAAAGTGATGCTCAGGGATTGAGTTGCTGCAACCAGTCGTTCAAATCCCGAAGTTCGGCCGCGCTGATGCTGTGGCCGACGCCGGGATAGGCATGAAATTGCGGTTTGTACGACAGCTTCTGCAACAACGCATCGGCCTCGGTGCCACCGCTGTAAGGCACACGATCATCCGCTGTGCCGTGGCCGATGAAGATTTCCAGCGGTGGATGCTGTTGCTCTGACTTCAGCTCGCTCTTGAGCACCGGCAACACCCGCCCGCTCAACGCTGCAATACCACCCACTGCCGCCGGCTGCCGCAGTCCGACCTCATAGGTCATCATCGCGCCCTGGCTAAAACCGATCAGGTACACCTTCTCCGGTTGCGCGTGATATTTCTGCGCCGCAGCGGCGATAAAGGCCCGCAGTTTCTGGCTGCTGACCTTCAGATCATCGGTCTCGCCGTTGTAGGCTCCTTCGCCTTTCTTGCGAAACCACTGGAAACGCCCTTCCCCCAATGCCATCGGTGCCTGCACCGACAGGTAATTGTACTGCTTGGGCAGCTGAAATTTCATACCGATCAAGTCTGCTTCGTTGCTGCCATAGCCATGCAGGAAAATCACCAGCGGACGCTGTTCGGCGTCCGGGTGCACCTGGGCCAGGTAGTTGAGCGGCAGATCGTTTTGCAGCGAGGTCTGAGCCTGAACGGCAGTGGACGCGAGCAGCGTCAACAGCGCAAACACCTTCAACATAAGCCTTCCTTCACACAGTGCAGGGTTCGGGGCAGAGCCTAACACTGTGATCCGAGGATGGGGTGTCAGTCGTTGATCAGCTTTCCAACTCGAATCGGCTCGCGCCCCGCCACCTTCGCCTGCCAGATGCCCGGCTGGGTGTAGCGTCCGCGATCGATGGCAAACAACACGCCGCTGGTGCCTGCGCGCACGGTGGTCACGCGATCATTCAACGGATCGACCACTTCGAACAACGCATCGCCGCGCTCGACCCATTCACCGGCATCGCGCAGGAAACTCACCACGCCATGATGCGGTGCGAACAGGTATTCGGTGCCTTCGAACGGCATGCCTTCGCAGCATTCTTCCGGCGCTTTCGGCCACTCACCGCTGATGAAGCCCTGCTCGGCCAGGAAGCCCAGGATCGCCTCGCAATTGGCCTGAGCCTGATCGACGCGGGTGTCGCCCATGCTGCCCAGTTCCAGGGTGGTGGCGAGGTTGGCCGGTGGAATCGCCGCGTTCGGGAAGGCCCGGGCCAGACGCAACCATGGCGAGGAGCAGGATTCGTCGAACGAGCTGCCGCCGGAGTCTTCGCACAACAACGCCACACCAGCCTTCAGTCGTGCGGCGAGGGACTGCCACTGCGGCCAGTGCTGCGGCAGTGCGTAAATATGAATCGCGGCGTCAAAATCGCAATGCAGGTCGAGGGTGATGTCGGCCTCACAGGCGTGACGCAGCAACAGACGGTGCAGTGCTTCCAGTTGAGAGGCCGGGGCTGGCAGTTCGTCGAGGACCTGGCCCATGGTCTGACGGATCAGCGCGATGTTGGTTTCCGCATCGCTGCCCAACTGATTCCCGATGCGCTCGGCCACCGGCGCACTGAGTTCGACGAAGGAGCGGTTGAAGTTCTTGCCGCTGCCCAGCTCGAAACGCCCCATGTGGCTGCCTTGCAGGTGCTGATCGAGGCCGATCGGGTTGGCCACCGGCACCAGTTCGATCACGCCTTGCAATTGGCCGTTGGTTTCCAGTTCGGCCAGGCGCTTTTTCAGTTCCCACGCGGTGCGCATGCCCGGCAGTTCATCGGCGTGCAGGCTGGCCTGGATGTAGACTTTGCGCGGGCCGGCGCCGTAACGGAACACGCTCAGGGAACGTTCGCTGCCCAAGTGGCTCCAGGGCAGAAGATGATCGATGCGTTGCATGGGGAACTCCGGAAATTCTGTGGTCGCTGCCAACGCAGTGACCGCATTGAAAATGTGCTGACAGGATAAATCACGGGCGAAAAAAAAGTGGCCACCGAATGAACGGGGCCACTTTTTTCTACGGCGTATTAATGGCCGTACACGTCAAAGTCGAAGTACTTGTCCTGCACTTGCTTGTACTTGCCGTTGGCGCGGATTTCGTTGATGGCGGTGTTGAATTTCTCCGCCAGCTCGGTATCGCCTTTACGCACCGCGATACCGGCGCCGCCGCCGAAGTACTTGGCGTCTTCGTAGGTCGGGCCGACGAATTCGAAGCCTTTGCCGGCGTCGGTTTTCAGGAAGCCGTCGCTCAGGTTGACCGAGTCGGCCAGCATCGCGTCGATACGACCGGACACCATGTCCAGGTTGGCTTCCTGCTGCGAGCCGTAACGCACCAGCTCGATCCCGGCCGGCACCAGCACTTCGGTCGCGTAACGGTCGTGGGTACTGGCACGCAGCACGCCGACTTTCTTGCCTTTGAGCTCAACCAGCGGGTCTTTCACGCCCGAGCCAGCCTTCATCACGAAGCGCGCCGGGGTGTGGTAGTACTTGATGGTGAAATCGACGTTTTTCTTGCGGTCGTCAGTGATGGTCATCGAGGACAGGATCGCGTCGATCTTCTTCACTTTCAGCGCCGGGATCAGGCCGTCGAACTCTTGCTCGACCCAGGTGCATTTGACTTTCATCTGCTCACACAGCGCATCGCCGATGTCCACGTCGAAACCGGCCAGTTTGCCGTCAGGGGTTTTCATCGAGAATGGCGGGTAACCGGCTTCGATACCGATACGGATCGGTTTGGCGTCTTCGGCCACGGCGGTCAGGGACAACATCGACAGTGCCAGGGCACCGAACATAACCAGCTTTTTCATTTATTACTCCCGTGTGCGGAGGCTTTTATTGGCAGCTTTCGATTGTCAGGTTCGGCCTTGGGCTGTGTAGCGCAAAGAAACCGAAGTGGCCGGCAGTCTATGGCGGCGCGCACGGGGCAAATTGTGTTTAAGCGACAAATACTTACAGAAAATCGGCGAGTGCCATCACGTGGGAAAAGTGTGCGCCAGAGCGGTGCAAGGGTTGTAGGACAAAGCCGACAAAAGGTGCCGCCGAAGCGGCAACCTTCTGGCTATCAGCAGTCGCAAGCGATCGGCGCAGTGGCGACGCGTGGTGTCGCAACACTCAACTGAAAGCCTTCATCCAGCCAGCCGGTCACCCCGCCGATCATCTCCTTGACCGGATAACCCAAGGCAGCCAGCTTCACCGCGGCCTTGTTCGCGCCATTACAGTGAGGTCCGGCGCAATAAACCACGAACAGTGTGTTTTTCGAGTAGTCCGCCAGCCCTTCCGCTGTCAGCAAACGCCCGGGAATATTGATCGCCCCAGGCACATGGCCGCGCTCGAAGGCCAGCGGCCCGCGCACGTCCACCAGCACAAAGTCGACTTCGCCGGCTTCCTGGCTGCTGAAGACGTCGGAACAATCGGTTTCGAAGGTCAGACGGTTGCTGAAATGCATCAGGGCAATGGCCGAAGGGGCAGCAGGAATTTCGCGAACCAGGCTGGGCATGTTGAATCACTCCTTTGTCTGTGGGGATGAACAGACTTTATCGAGCCGCCGCTTGCCGCTACAGTGGCGCACAAGACACTCACCGGGAATTTTCCGCCAAATGCCTGATTCACCTGGATTGGTCGCGATTCTGGCCTACGACGGCCTCTGCACATTCGAGTTCGGCATCGCCGTGGAGATCTTCGGCCTGGCTCGACCGGAGTTCGATTTTCCGTGGTACGAGCACTGCATTACAGCGGTCGATCAAGGCCCGATGCGCGCCATGGGCGGGATCCAGGTGCTGGCGGACGGTGGTCTGGAGATATTGGCGGATGCACGCACCATCATCATTCCCGGCTGGCGCGACCGCAGTGCGCCGGTGCCGGAAGCCTTGCTGGAAGCATTGCGTGCTGCCCATTCACGCGGCGCCCGGTTGCTGTCGATCTGCTCGGGCGTGTTTGTTCTGGCGGCCAGCGGCCTGCTCGACGGACACGGCGCCACCACTCACTGGCGCTACACATCCGAGCTGGCCGAGCGCTTCCCGGCGATCGATGTCGACCCGGACGTGCTTTACGTCGATTCCGGCCAATTGATTACTTCGGCCGGCAGCGCAGCGGGGATCGACGCCTGCCTGCACCTGGTGGCGCGGGACTTCGGCACTCAGATCGCCAACTCGGTGGCGCGACGGCTGGTGATGTCGCCGCAGCGCACCGGAGGTCAGGCGCAATTCATTCCGACACCGGTCAGCCCGACGCCGCGCAGCGATCTGTCGCGCGTGATGCAGTGGGCCCGCGAGCGCCTGCACGAACCGCTGGAAGTGCGCGATCTGGCCAGCGAAGCGGCGATGAGCGAGCGCACTTTCCTGCGCAAATTCACGGAAGCCAGCGGCCAGTCACCCAAGACCTGGCTGCAACACGAACGACTGGCCCGGGCCCGGGAATTGCTGGAAAGCACACCGCAGAACACCGAGCAGATCGCCCTGCGCTGTGGTTATCGCTCGGTGGAAAGCTTTCGTGTGGCGTTTCGCAGTGTGGTCGGGGTGCCGCCGTCGGTATATCGCGAGCGCTTCGGTCGCGAGATCAAGGCTTGCGCAACAGATAGGTGTCCATGATCCAGCCATGCTCGGCACGGGCAGCTTTGCGCACCCGTTCGATCTCATCGGCAACGTCGCCGAGCTTGCCATGGATAAGGATTTCATCCGGTGTGCCGAGGTAGGCGCCCCAGTAAATCTCGGTCTCCTGATCCGCCACCCGATGGTAGGAATCTTCCGCGTCGAGCATCACCACCAGACTGTCCGTATCGCTCACCTGCCCCGCCGCCAGGCGTCGGCCGGTGGTGATTTCAATCGAGCGGCCGATGGTGTTCAACGGCACCTTGTGTTGTGCCGCCAGGGCCTGAACGCTGGTGATGCCGGGAATGACTTCGAATTCAAACGCACATCGCCCCGAGGCCAGAATCGCCTGCAGGATGCGAATCGTGCTGTCGTACAACGCCGGATCGCCCCACACCAGAAAACCGCCGCACTGCCCGTCAGACAATTCGTCATTGATCAGCCGTTCG
Organism: Pseudomonas sp. GW823-FHT04A03; assembly: GCF_058796615.1. Lineage (NCBI taxonomy): Bacteria > Pseudomonadati > Pseudomonadota > Gammaproteobacteria > Pseudomonadales > Pseudomonadaceae > Pseudomonas > Pseudomonas sp. GW823-FHT04A03. The sequence continues at coordinate 145,761 of NZ_JBXAIV010000006.1, read as the reverse complement.
AAGGTTTGCTGCTTGGCGCGGTTCAGATCATCGACGCTGGCGCTGTAGTCCACATCGCCGCGCTCGCGTTCCGGGCTGTGGGCTTCGGCGAAACGGTACGTACGATCAGTGATGTAGCGCTCACAGATTTCTCGCCGCAGGTCGATCAGCTTGTCCTTGCTCTGGCCCTTGTCCATCAGGAAAAACACGTCCACCCGGTTCAGCGCCTTCACCGCCTGCATCGTGATGTAGTCCGGGTTACCGGCACCGATGCCGATCACCAGCAATCGCTTCATTGCTCTGCTCCTTCCAGGCTCATGCCGGATAAGCGTAGCCGCCAGTGCCCGGTAAACTGCAGATCGACCGCCGCCAGCGGCTCGACATCAATGCTGTGAAACGCCTCGCCCTGCACGACCTGCATCAATGCAGCACGAATCACGAACGGATGGGTGACCGCCACCACGTGTCCCGGCGTGGTTTGCAGTGAAAACAGCCACGCCGCCACTCGCTCGCGCAGTTGCGCCACCGACTCGCCGCCATGGGGTGCGGCGTGCAGATCCTCGAGCCAGGCTTGCAATGCTTCGGGTTCGTTGCGTTGCAAGTCCTTGATCGACTGACCTTGCCAGCGTCCCCAATCGCAATCACGCAGGGCCTGATCGATATGCGCTTCAGGACCAAACCACGCCGCCGTCTGGCGGGTGCGCAGCTCCGGGCCGCAAATCAGCCGTGAAGCTGTGTCGAAACGCGAAGCCAGCGAGCAGGACGCTAGCCCCGTTTCTTCAACAGGTTCGTTCGTAGGAAAACACGCCAATTTTTGTGCGACGGTTCTGGCATGGCAGATCAATGTCAAACGGGTGGTCTGCACGGGAAGTCACTCGGCTGGAAAACATGACGGTCATCGGCGAAATCGCTGATGCAGCGGCAATTGTGCCGTAAACCGGGAGGCTACGGGCAAGTCGATTGAGCAATCCGAGCATGAGAAAGCGGCAATGTCTGACACCACTATGGGCAATGGACTACAAGCGTGATCGACATCCGTGTAACCCTTGCGTTACGGGCATCCCGCCCCATTTTGGGGCTCGGTTTAAACGCCGAAAAATTCGCTAGACATGTAGCGTCAGTTACATAAATACTGTTTTAACGGATTGTGAAGCGAATTCAACACCCCATCCAGCAGGAGCCCGGATGCCCCCTTTAAGAGACCTGATCACCGACCCCGGCCTTGACCTGACGCCGTCGGAGCGCAAAGTCGTTCGCGCCTTGCTCGATCAGTATCCACGCAACGGGCTTGGCCCGATGGCACGCCTGGCCGAACATGCCGGCGTCAGCGATCCAACCATCGTGCGGCTGGTGAAAAAGCTCGGCTTCGGCGGTTACGCTGAATTCCAGGACGCCCTGCTCAGCGACATGGACCATCGCCTGCGCTCGCCGCGCACCCTGTTGCAGCCGCGCTCGCATCAGAACAAGGACGATGCCTGGAGTCACTATCTGGCTCACAGCCACAACCTGCTGGCCGAAACCCAGGCCCTGACTCAACCGGAAGATGTGCGAATTCTGGCCGACTGGCTGCTCGACACCCGGCATCAGGTCTACTGCTTCGGCGGACGTTTCAGCAGCCTGATGGCGACTTACCTGCTCAATCATTTGCGTCTGCTGCGCCCCGGTTGCTTTGCGCTGGAAGACAACGCGCAACTGCCCGACCGCCTGTTCGACCTGCAACGTCAGGACGTGGTGCTGGTGTTCGACTATCGCCGCTACCAGACCCAGGCTCTGCGTGTGGCGAGCGCGGCGAAGAACAGCAACGCTCGCGTCGTGCTGTTCACCGACATCTATGCCTCGCCGCTGCGCGAACTGGCCGACATGATCATCAGCGCTCCGGTGGAGTCGGCCTCGCCGTTCGACACCATGGTCCCGGCGCTGGCCCAGGTTGAAGCGCTGATCGCTTGCCTGACCCTGCGCTGCCCGGACCTGGCCGATCGCCTGGAAGGCATCGATGCCCTGCGCAACAACTTCGACACCCACTTGCTGGAGGATAAATAAGGATGTTCAGCCTTCCCCATCGCTCGCCACGGGACCTGCCGTTTGTCACCGACCACACCGCCCTGTTGCTGGTGGACATGCAGCGCGCCTGGCTCGAGCCGCAGTTCGACCCGCACCTCGAAGGCCCGGACGCCGCGTACTTCCTCAACCGCACGCGCTCGCAAGTGGTACCCAATCAGGTTCGCCTGCTCAACGCCTTCCGCAACGCACGGCAGAACGTGCTGCACACCCTGATCGAAAGCCTGACCGCCGACGGCCGCGACCGCTCGCTGGATCACAAACTGTCGGACATGCACCTGCCCAAGGGCAGCCCGCAGGCACAGGTCATCGCCGAACTGACTCCGGTGGAAAACGAAATCGTGCTGCCGAAGACATCCTCCGGAGTCTTCAACTCGACCAACATCGACTACGTGCTGCGCAATCTGGAAACCCGTCACCTGATCATCGCCGGCATCGTCACCGACCAGTGCGTGGACATGGCCGTACGCGACGCCGCCGACCGTGGCTACCTCGTCACTCTGGTGGCAGACGCCTGCGCGACCTACACCGAAACACGCCACGACGCCTGTCTGAACGCGATCAAGGGCTACTGCTGGATCACCGACACCGACACCGTTCTCGGCCGGTTGCAGGAGATGCATCCATGAGCGAACGCCTGTCGCCGTTGCCGATGACCACCATCGTCACCACCGACCTGATCGGCGTCACCCGTGGCCGTTCGTTTCCCACCGATGAGTTGGAGCATTATCAGGCCGCCGGTTGCGGCTGGGTGCCGGCCAACAGCGCGCTGACGCCGCAGGACATTATCGCCTCGACCAGCCCGTGGGGCGCTTATGGCGATCTGCGGCTGATTCCCGATCTGGCCAGCCGCGTCACCGTCGGCAACGGCCCGGATGCCGCAGCACCAGCGCTGGATTTCATCCACGGCGACATCCGCGAAACCGATGGCCGACCATGGGCAGCCTGCCCGCGCACGCTGTTGCGCAATGAGGTCGAGCGCTATCGCGATGAACTCGGCTTGCAGGTCAACGCAGCGTTCGAACACGAATTCAATCTGCACGCCGGGTTTGCCGAACACCTGGCGTTCTCGCTCGAAGCCCAGCGCCAGGGCGCCGAATTCGGTGGCTGGCTGCTCAGCGCGTTGCGCGCCGGGGGCATCGAGCCGGAAATGTTCCTGCCCGAATACGGCAAGCATCAATACGAAATCACCTGCCGCCCGACCCTTGGCGTGGCGGCGGCGGATCGCGCGGTGAACGTGCGCGAGATCACCCGCGAAATCGCCCGGCAGATGGGCCTGGATCTGAGCTTTGCGCCGAAGACTGCGGCCGACGCGGTGTGCAACGGCGTGCACCTGCACATCAGCCTGCTCGATCTGGCCGGCCAGCCAATGCTTTACGACGCGGGCACCAGCAATGGTCTGTCGACCCTCGGCCAGCACTGGGCGGCGGGCGTGCTGCATTACTTGCCGGCGCTGTGCGCGTTCACTGCACCGACGCCGGTGTCGTATGAACGTTTGCAGCCGCACCACTGGAGCGCGTCCTACGCATGCCTCGGCCAGCAGAACCGCGAAGCGGCGCTGCGCATCTGCCCGACCGTGAGCCTGGGCAACAAGCCCGTGGCGAAGCAATACAACCTGGAATTCCGCGCCATGGACGCCACCGCCTCGCCGCATCTGGCAATGGCCGCGCTGCTGATCGCCGGACGTCTGGGCATCGAGCAGCGTCTGGCGCTGAACGCGATCACTGATGAAATCCCTGATTCACTCAATGACGAACAACGCAAGGCCCGGGGCATCGTTGCCCTGCCCGCCTCCCTGGCCCAGGCACTGGATTGCCTGCGTCGCAGTGAAGCGCTGGTCGAAGCGCTGCCAACCGCGTTGCTCGAAACCTTTTTCGCCCTTAAAACCGAGGAACTGGCGCTGACGGAACAGCTCTCGCCCGCTGATCTATGTGAGCACTATGCACGCCTGTACTGAATCCGCCGAGCTTGGGTTGTACACCCGACCGGTCTACAACCTGAGTCGTGAAGATTCGACGCACCCGCTGATTCTGGTGTGCGAACACGCCAGCCGCTACATCCCCGAGGCCCTGAACAATCTGGGCCTGGATGAAACGGCGGCGCGCGAACACATTGCCTGGGACATCGGTGCCCTGGCGCTGGCCGAGCAACTGTCGGAGCAACTGGGTGCAACGTTGCTGAGCGCCAACTATTCGCGCCTGCTGATCGACCTCAACCGCCCCCGGCATGCGCCCGACAGCATCCCGGCGCAGAGCGAGATCTATCAGGTGCCGGGCAACCGCGAGCTCGACGAAGCGACCCGCGAATACCGTCGCCAGTGCCTGTTCAAGCCGTTTCACACACGGCTGCAACAACTGATCGATGCACGTCTGGCCGAAGGTCGGCCGGTACGGGTGGTAGGGATTCACAGTTTCACCCCGGTGTACTACGGCCAGCCGCGCGAGCTGGAAGTCGGCGTGCTGTTCGGTCAGGCCCGGGCCTATGCCCAACGGATGCTCGACGGTCTGGAACGACATCCGCTGAAAGTCGCCGGCAACCAGCCGTACAAGATCGACCCGCTGGGCGACATGACCGTGCCGGTACACGGCGATGCCCGGGGTCTGGAGTCGGTGTTGATCGAAGTGCGCAACGACCTGCTGCGCAGCCCGGAAGCGGTGACCCGCTGGGCGAATTATCTGGCTCCATTGCTGTAAGGATTGTTGTAACCACTGCTGACGCTGTAAACGACGGACCGATATAACAACTAAAACGACCGATTGGCTGACAAGGAGTTGCGCTTCATGGAAATAGAAGAGTTCGGCTACAAACAGGAGTTGAAACGTAGCCTGACACTGACCGATCTGGTGGTGTACGGGATGATCTTCATGATCCCCATCGCCCCGTTCGGCGTGTATGGCTACGTCAACGCCGAGGCACCGGGGATGGTGCCTCTGGCGTACATCATCGGCATGGTGGCGATGGTTTTCACTGCGCTGAGTTACGGCAGCATGGCCCGGGCCTTTCCGATCGCCGGATCGGTGTATTCCTACGCGCAACGGGGCCTGAATCAACACGTCGGTTTCATCGCCGGCTGGCTGATGCTGCTCGATTACCTGCTGATTCCGCCGCTGCTTTACGTCTACGCAGCGATGGCGCTCAACCATTTGTACCCGGACATCCCGAAGGTCGGGTTCATTCTGGCGTTTTTGGTCAGTGCGACCTTCGTCAACCTGCGCGGTATCACCTTCACCGCCCGCATGAACATCCTGTTCCTGCTGGCACAACTCGTGGTGCTGGGGATTTTCCTGTTCTACGCTTGGAATGCCCTGCACAACGGTGGCGGCAACGGTCAATTGACCCTGGCGCCGCTGTATCACCCGGAAACCTTCAACTTCGCCCTGCTGATGCAAGCGGTGTCGATTGCGGTGCTGTCGTTCCTCGGCTTCGATGCGATCTCCACCCTCGCCGAAGAGATCAAGGGCGATCCGGGCCGCAGCGTCGGCAAAGCGGCACTGATCACTCTGGTGGTGATGGGTGTGATTTTCGTCGCGCAAACCTGGATCGCTACCGATCTGGCAGCCGGCATGGGCTTCAAGTCCGCCGACACCGCGTTCTATGAAATCGCCGAAATCGCCGCTGGCAGCTGGCTCGCAACCTTGACCGGCGTGGCCACGGCCCTGGCCTGGGGCGTGGCGGTGGCGATCACTTCGCAAGCCGCAGTCTCGCGCCTGCTGTTCGGCATGGCCCGCGACGGCAAGCTGCCGAAGGTGCTGGCCAAGGTGCATCCGAAACACAACACGCCGTACCTGAGCATTTATCTGGTGGCCGTGCTGTCGCTGGTGATCTGCTACCTGTTCATCAATTCGGTGGACACCCTGACCTCGCTGGTCAACTTCGGCGCCCTGAGCGGCTTCATGCTGCTGCACCTGACCGTGATCAATTACTACTGGCGCCGGCAGAAATCCGGCCAGGTGATCCGTCATCTGATCTGCCCGGTGATCGGTTTCATCATCGTCGCGGCCATCATGTACAACATGGGCGTCGATGCACAGAAACTCGGCCTGATCTGGATCGCACTGGGTCTGGTGTACCTGTTCTTCCTGAACAAGCTCGGCGCCAGTACCGCGCTGCCTGACCCGAGCAATGGCTGACAAGAAAAAGAGTGGCGTCTGACAACAAATCAGGCGACCGCCGCTTTAACGCGTGGAAACCGACAGTGATAGTCAGGTTCGGCGAATGGGCCGAACCTTTTGATACAGGAGTGCATCCATGCTGGTCTTACGTCCAGTCGAGCCAACCGACCTGCCTCAATTGCAACAATTGGCGCGCGACAGCCTGGTGGGCGTCACATCCCTGCCGGACGACAGCGAGCACCTTGGCGAAAAAATCGCCGCGTCCTGCGCCTCGTTCGACAGCGATGCGGCCGCTCAGGGCCCGGAGAACTACTTCTTCGTGCTGGAAGACAACGATAGCCATCGACTGGTCGGCTGCTCGGAGATCCTCGCCACCGCGGGTTTCAACGAGCCGTTCTACAGCCTGCGCAACCGCCACTTCACCAGTGCCTCGCGAGAGCTGAACATCGAACACGGCGTGCCGGCGCTGTCGCTGTGTCACGACCTCAGCGGGCATACGCTGTTGCGCGGTTTTCACATCGATGAAGCGCTGGTGCGCACGCCGTTTTCCGAATTGCTGTCGCGGGCACGCCTGCTGTTCATCGCCGCTCACGCGCCGCGATTTGCCGAAGCAGTGATCACCGAAATCGTCGGCTACAGCGACGCTCAAGGCCATTCACCGTTCTGGGATGCGCTGGGCAAACATTTCTTCGACCTGCCCTACGTCGAGGCCGAACGCCTGTGCGGTTTGCAGAGCCGTACGTTTCTCGCCGAACTGATGCCGCAATACCCGATCTACGTGCCGATGCTGCCGCAAGCCGCGCAGGACTGCATCGGCCGCATCCACCCGGACGGCCAGGAAGCCTTCGACATCCTCGAGCGCGAGGGTTTTGAAACCAACAGCTACATCGACCTGTTCGATGCCGGCCCGACCTTGTATGCACGCACCGCCAACATCCGTTCGATCGCGCAGAGCCAGACAGTCACGGTTCAGGAGGAACCGCTGATCGATGCTCGCGGTCGCTATCTGGTGAGCAACGATGCTCTGCATGGCTTTCGGGCGGTGGTCGCCGAGCTGGATTTCCAGCCCGGTCAGCCCCTGGCGCTCGATCCGGCCCTGTGCGCGGCGCTGAACGTCCGCGCTGGCGGCACGATCCGGGTCATCGCTCTGTGAACCGCGCCCCTACCCAACGACAGTGCCCGAGCAGGCGCGCAAAAGGAGTTGCAGCATGATTGTCCGTCCGGTTCAAGTCAGCGACCTGCCAGCGTTGATGACGCTGGTGCAACAGGCCGGGCCGGGGTTCACCACCCTGCCCGCCAACGAAGATCGCCTGGCCCACCGGGTACGCTGGGCCCAACGCGCCTTCGCCGAACAGGTCGAGCGGGCCGATGCCGATTACCTGTTCGTGCTTGAAGACGACGAGCAGCGAGTGGTCGGGGTCAGCGCCCTGGCCGGGGCCGTCGGCCTGCGTGAGCCCTGGTACAACTATCGGGTAGGGCTGACCGTCAGCTCGGCGCCGGATCTGGGCATCCAGCGGCAGATCCCGACGCTGTTCCTCAACAACGAACTGACCGGCCAATCGGAACTGTGCTCGCTGTTCCTGCGCCACGACCAGCGCCACGGCAGCAATGGACGACTGCTATCGCTGGGGCGCTTGCTGTTTGTCGCCGAATTCCCGCACCTGTTCGGCGAGAAGATGATCGCCGAACTGCGCGGCAGTGCCGACGAGCAAGGCTGTTCACCGTTCTGGGACAGTCTGGGCCGGCACTTCTTCCAGATGGACTTCAGCCATGCTGACCATCTGTCCGGGCTGGGCAACAAGGCCTTCATCGCCGAACTGATGCCGCGTCAGCCGCTGTACACCTGCCTGCTCACCGAACAGGCCCAGGCCGTGATCGGTCAGGCCCACCCCAACACCGAGCCGGCACTGAAAATTCTTCAGTCCGAGGGTTTCGCTCACAAAGGCTACATCGACATCTTCGACGGTGGCCCGGTGATCGAAGCACCGATCCGCAGCATCCGCACCGTGCGCGACAGCCTGGAACTGACCCTGAGCATCGGCACCCCGGACGATCAGGCACCGCTGTGGCTGATCCACAACCGCCGTCTGGAAAACTGCCGCATCACCGTCGCGCCGGGACGTCGGGTCGGCAGCAGTCTGGTGATCGACCGCCTCACTGCCAAACGCCTGCAATTGCAGCCGGGCAACTCGGTGCGGGCGGTGCCGCTGCCCAATCAACAGCAGCAGGCGGTGGCGGCCTGAGCGCCTCTGCCTGCTGCAAGAAAGCCTGAACAGGATTTTCCTGGTTAACTTCCTCGTTAATTCGTCATGATCCTTGACCCATTGGCGTGATAGCCTTTTCACCTTCGGCGTTGACACCTTTGCTCAAGCCTTTCCATTCCTTTGTATTGGTGGAACTCGTATGACCAGGCTTTCTCATCAAGATTTGCGCCGTAACTTCCGTCAGCTGCTGGCTTCCGACACCTGCTATCACACCGCCTCGGTGTTCGATCCGATGTCCGCCCGCATCGCCGCTGACCTGGGTTTTGAAGTAGGGATTCTCGGCGGCTCGGTCGCCTCGTTGCAGGTCCTGGGCGCTCCGGACTTTGCCCTGATCACCCTCAGCGAATTCGCTGAGCAGGCCACCCGCATTGGCCGCGTCGCCCAATTGCCGGTGATCGCCGACGCCGACCACGGCTACGGCAACGCCCTGAACGTAATGCGCACCATCGTTGAACTGGAACGCGCCGGCGTCGCCGCGCTGACCATCGAAGACACCCTGCTGCCGGCCCAGTTCGGCCGTAAATCCACCGACCTGATCACCGTCGCCGAAGGCGTCGGCAAGATCCGCGCGGCACTGGAAGCCCGGGTCGATTCGGAAATGGCAATCATCGCCCGGACCAATGCCGGTATCCTGCCAAACCAGGAAATCATCAGCCGCACCAAGCAGTATCAAGCTGCTGGCGCTGACGGTATCTGCATGGTGGGTATCCAGGACTTCGACCAGCTCGAGCAAATCGCCGAACACCTGACCGTCCCGCTGATGCTGGTGACCTACGGCAACCCGGCGCTGCGCGACGACAAACGCCTGGCCGAACTCGGTGTGCGCGTCACCATCGACGGCCACGGTGCCTACTTCGCGGCAATCAAGGCGACTTACGACAGCCTGCGCGAACAACGCCAGATCTTCACCCAGGCCTCTGACCTGAGCGCCACCGAACTGACCCACACCTACACCCAGCCTGAGGAATACATCCTCTGGGCCAAGGAATACATGAGCGTCAAAGAGTAACCTCGCACCACGCTACAAAGAGGCAGAGCGGCCCGACGCCATCACGAGTCCACTCGCATGGCGCCCGCCGCGAAACCGCTGCCTGCCGTTACCGTTTCGCCAACTCCATAATCATCCGCGACAACAGATAAATCCGCGGAGCCACACTCTCCACCTCCGCGTATTCCTCCGGCGTATGAATGTTGCCGCCGACAATCCCGAACCCGTCCAGCGTCGGCGTCCCCACCCCGGCCGACAAACTGGCATCCGCCGCCCCGCCGCTACCTTCTTCGGTCAACTTGCGGCCAATCTCACCGTAAATCCCCTGCGCCATCGCCATCAAACGATCCGACTCCGCCGTCTGCGGCATCGGCGGCAAGCCGCGTTGCAATGAAGTCTTCACTTCGGTGTCAGGAATCAGTTTGTCCTGCGACACCCGCGCCAGATCCTTCTCGATCCGGTCGAATTCCTCCGGCACCGCCGCCCGCACGTCAGCCTTGGCCGTGGCCTGATCCGGGATCACGTTGGTGCGGTCGCCGGCCTTGAGCACGGTGAAGTTGATGGTGGTTTTCTTGGCCTCGTCGCCAAGCTTGCCCAGTTGCAGAATCTGGTGCGCCGCCTCCATCGCCGCGTTGCGCCCCAGTTCCGGCGCGACACCGGCGTGGGCAGCCTTGCCCTTGACCTCGACCAGCGCGGTGGCGCTGCCCTTGCGCCACACCACCAGACCATCGGCCGGACGGCCCGGCTCGAGATTGAGGGTGACGTCGTGGAGTTTGGCGGTTTTCTTGATCAGGTCGGTGGCGACGTCCGAACCAGTTTCTTCGCTGGCATCGAGCAGGAAGGTGATTTGCGCGTAGTCCTTGAAGTCGAGGTTCTTGAGGATTTTCAGCGCATAGATGCCGGCGACGATCCCGCCCTTGTCGTCCATCACGCCCGGCCCGTAGGCGCGGCCGTCCTTGATGTGGAACGGTCGCTCGGCGGCGGAGCCTTCCTTGAACACCGTGTCCATGTGCGCCATCAGCAGGATTTTCGCCTTGCCGGTGCCTTTGAGCGTGGCGAGCACGTGGTTGGTTTTTTCCGGGGTGTTGGGCACCAGTTCGATGGTGGCGCCGAGCTTTTTCAGCTCATCGATGGCGATGTCGCTGACTTGCTTGAGCCCCGGTTCATAGCCGGAACCGGAGTCGATATTGACCAGGCGTTCGAGCAGTTTCAGGGCTTCGGGTTTGTATTGCTCGGCGTCGGCCAGCACCTGTTTGTGCGGTTCGGCGAAGGCGCCAGCGGTGGCGAAAGACAGGGTCAGGCCGAGACCGGCGGCCAGCAGGGAACGAGGGAATTTGAACGTCATGAATCAATCCTTGTTTCGTGTCGGGTACTGAACCGTACCTGACATTGCGCCAAGGCTCTATCCCGGATGCGACACCCAATCCGATCAAACCGAATCGAATACCTCGCGCCTAGGCTTGTCGTCGCTGCAGCAGATCACCCGGTTACGCCCGCCGGCCTTGGCTTCGTACAGCGCCTGATCGGCGTCATCGAGCCAGCGTGTCGCATCGCCATGAGCCGGATCGAGCGCCGCCAGACCGATGCTCAAGCTGACTTTCAGCGCCGGGTTCTGTTCGTACACCAGAAAGGAAAAACGCTCACGCAACGCTTCCATCGCCTGCGCCGCATTGAACAGCGGCAAGTCCGGCAGGATCACGCAAAACTCGTCGCCGCCGTAGCGCCCCGCCACATCGGCCATGCGCAGGTTCTGCTTGAGCATCTTGCTCAGCTGACGCAGGACGATATCGCCAGCCACGTGGCCGTAGGTGTCGTTGATCGCCTTGAAGTGGTCGATGTCGATCAGCGCAATCGCGGCACCGGTCTGCTGACGTTTGCAGCGTTCGAATTCGATTTCCAGTTGATCCTTCCAGGCGCCGTGGTTGAGCAGACCGGTGAGGCTGTCGGTGCGGCTCAGGGCCAGCAATTCACGTTTATGCAGGCCAAGCGTGTAGGCCTGGCGAAAGCAGATCCAGCCCAGCGCCAGCGGATACAGCATCAACAGCGGCAGACAGGCATAGAGCTGCGCCGGCGTGGTCATCGGGACGAACGCGGGGGCAAACACCACCAGCCCGACGCCAACGCCAAGCAACTGCGCCGCCGCCCCAGCCAGCAGAAAACGCAGGCCACCGATGGCGACGTTGTTCATCGCCATCATCGAAATGGTCGTGGCACTGGGCAAGGGATTGAAGTGCATGGCGGCGACCCAGAAGCCACCGAGGAAGGCGTCGATCAACAGGTTGCGGTGTTCGGCGTGGTACGGAACCCTCGCCCGGCGCGCCCATTGATACGCGAGGTGCGGCCAGACCAGGCCGTTGAACAGCATCAGCGCCCAGACCCAGGCCGGCGGGTCGAGCGGGTACATCGCGACGCTCACGCACAAAAGCCCCAGTACCAAGCCGAGGGTTCGCGATGTGTAGAGCCTCCTGGCCAGTGAAAGTCCCTTTCCTCCCGTTCTTCCCATAGGGGCCTCGACCACTCGACGGCACTGCGCAGGCCGCAGACCGGATGTGCTGGGAGTCTATCAGGGCGACGTTAAATAGCCATCACCGGCCAGCGGGCCGAATACCCCGTCATCAGCACCACACGGCAGGCAAATGTTTAGCTATACATGAAAGTAGGAAAATGGAAAAAAGACTATAAGAAGGAGGCCCATGCAGACCTATCGAGTGTTGATTATCGGCAGCGGTTTTGGCGGCCAGTGCGCGGCGGTCAATCTGCTCAAGGCCGGTATCGACGATTTTCGCTTGCTGGAGCGTCGGGACTTTTTCGGCGGCACCTGGTGCCAGAACACCTACCCCGGTGCAGCGGTGGATGTGCCGTCGCCGCTGTATTCGCTGTCTTTTGCGCCTTACCGCTGGACCCAGATGTTCGCCGAACAGGCCGAACTGCACCGCTACACCGACCATGTGGTCGAACGCTTCGGCCTGCGCGACCGTGTAGAACTGGAAGCCAACGTCGAGCGCGTCGAATGGGACGACACCGAAAAACGCTGGGCCGTACACACCGGCACCAAGGGCATTTTTTATGCGCAGTTCCTGATCAATGCCACCGGGCCGTTGAGCCAACCGGTTATCCCACACTTCCCCGGTCAGGATCGCTTTCAGGGCAAGACCTTTCATACAAACAATTGGGACCACAGCTACGACTATCACGGTAAACGGGTGGCGATTGTCGGCAGCGGCGCCAGTGCGGCCCAGGTGATTCCGGCGATAGCACCTAAAGTCTCCCGATTACACGTATTTCAGCGCACCGCGCACTGGGTGCTGCCCCGGGCCGATCGTACGTTCGGGCGTTTCCAGCGTTGGCTGCTGGGTCTGAAACCCGCCTACAAACTGCTGCGCTGGATGATCTACTGGCAGTTCGAAACCCGGGTCATCGCCTTCAAATACTCGAAACCGGCGATTCACATGGTGCAGAGCCAGGCGCTGAAGTTTCTCAAACGCCAGGTGACTGACCCCGAGTTGAGGAAAAAACTGACGCCGGACTTCACCATCGGCTGCAAACGGGTGCTGCTCTCCAGCACGTATTATCCGGCACTGACCCGCTCCAACGTCACGTTGCACAGCCGCGAACAAGGCATCGCCAGCCTCGATGAAACCGGCATCGTCACCACGGACGGCCAGCACATCGACGTCGATCTGATCGTCTGGTCGACCGGCTACGACGCCACCGACGGCGTGATTTCCTACCCGGTCAGCGGAAAAAACGCCGTGCAACTGCGCGATGTCTGGGCGCAATATCCGCGCGCCTACCTCGGCACCAGCCTGCCGGACTTTCCCAACCTGTTTATCGTCACCGGGCCGAACACCGGCATTGGCCACACCTCGGCGCTGTTCATCATCGAATCGCAGATGAACTACATCCTCGACTGCATCCGCACCTTGCAGGCCAAAGGTCTGCGCAGCATCGAAGTTCGCCCCGAAGCAGAACGTACCTACACTCAGATGATTCATCGGGAGATGGAACGCACGGTCTGGAAAACCGGCGGCTGCCACAGTTGGTATCAAAGCAGGAGCGGTCACGTGATCGCGATGTTCCCCGGCTTCAGTTTCAGCTACCACCGGTTGACCCGGGCGCTGAAACCGGCCGACCACATTCTGTCTTGAACAAGGAAGACCCACGATGCTTTTGCTGTTTGTCGCCCTCGCGGTTTTCGTGGCCTGGAGCTGGTTGAGTTACCCGGCGGTCGGCCATTGGCTCTACGATCTGAGCGCGGCCCTCGAGGCCAGGCTGTACCGGTTGCACAAGATTGAAGTGCCGATTGCCGAAATGACCGTGTCGACCTGGCAAGGCGGGCCGTATGAAGCGTCGAGCAGCATTCTGATGCTGCACGGCTACAGCGCCGAAAAGAACCTGTGGCTGCGCTTCGCCCGGCATTTTGTCGGGCAGTACCGGGTGATCATCCCGGACCTGGCCGGCCACGGCGAAACCGGCTTCAAGGCCGGCGGCGGCTACGACATCCCGGTGCAGGCCAAGCGCATGATCCAGTTGCTCGACGTCTGCGGCGTCGAGAAAGTCCACGTGATCGGCAACTCCATGGGCGGCTACATCGCCGCGTGGCTGGCGGCAACCTACCCGGATCGCATCGCTTCGGTAGCGCTGATCGACCCGGCCGGCGTCACCGCACCCGAAGCCAGCGACATGGAGCGCCATCTGGCCCGTGGGCACAATCCGTTCCTGATCAATTCCCGGGAAGAATTCCGACGCTTCTATGCCATGACCATGGCCTCGCCGCCATGGGTGCCTGGTCTGGTTCTGGATGCGATCGCCCAGCGTTACGAACAATGTCGCGATGAACTGGAAGAGATCTTCCGGGATTTTCGCGCCAGCCCGCCAATGGAGCCGAAACTGCCGGACATCAAATGCCCGGCGCTGTTGCTCTGGGGTCGCAAGGACCGGTTGATCGACGTCAGCAGCGTGCCCGTGTGGAGCAAAGGCATCAGCAATTTGCGGGTCGATGTCTGGGATGGCGTCGGCCATATGCCGATGGTCGAGCAACCGTCGAACACGGCACGTCTGTATCGCGAGTTCCTGGGGGAGAATTCGCGTCAGGACAGGTAACCGGTCAGTCGTTGGCAGAATGAAGTTCGTAGGATTCTTCGTTTGCCCGCGTCGGCGAAGACTGCGATCTTTTCCGACATCCTTTACGTGACCGTGCCAGGAATTTTTTTCATGACCGTGCAGCCTTTCATCAGCCCCGACCTGATCCGCCAACGCTTCTCCAAAGCGATGTCCGACATGTACCGCGAAGAAGTGCCACTGTACGGCGCGTTGATGGAACTGGTGGAACAGACCAATCGCGACGTGCTGGCACGCGAACCGCAGATCGCCAGCCAACTGCACAGCACCGGAGAAATCGAACGGCTGGACATGGAGCGCCACGGTGCGATCCGCGTCGGCACCGCCACTGAGCTGGCCACCCTCGCCCGCCTGTTCGCGGTGATGGGCATGCAGCCCGTGGGTTATTACGACCTGACACCTGCCGGGGTGCCGGTGCATTCCACGGCATTTCGCGCGGTGCATGAAGATGCGCTGCAGGTCAGCCCGTTCCGGGTGTTCACCTCGTTGCTGCGACTGGAATTGATTGAAAATCCTGAGCTGCGGGCCTTTGCTGAATCGGTGCTGGATAAGCGTTCGATCTTTACACCTTCGGCGCTAAGGCTGATCGAACAGGCCGAGTCCGCTGGCGGACTGAATGAATCCGAGGCCGGGGAATTTGTCCTGCAAGCGCTGGAGACTTTTCGCTGGCACCACAGCGCCACCGTCACCGCTGCGCAATACCAGACCCTCAGCGCTCAGCATCGCTTGATCGCCGATGTCGTCGCCTTCAAGGGCCCGCACATCAACCACCTGACCCCGCGCACGCTGGACATCGACATCGTCCAGGCGCAGATGCCGCAGCATGGCATCACGCCCAAAGCGGTGATCGAAGGCCCACCGCGTCGGCAGCACCCGATCCTGTTGCGTCAGACCAGTTTCAAGGCGCTGGACGAGCCGATCGCCTTCACCGACCAGACGCAAACCCGAGGCAGCCACAGCGCACGCTTCGGTGAAATCGAACAACGCGGCGCGGCGCTCACTCCCAAAGGCCGTGCGTTGTACGACCGACTGCTGAACGCGGCGCGCGATGAACTCGGCGACTTCCCCAACGAAGCCAACGCCTCACGCTATAACGCGCTGATGGCTCAGCATTTCAGCGAATTCCCTGACAGCCTCGATGGCATGCGCGAGCAGGAGCTGGCGTACTTCCGTTATTTCCTGACAGACAAAGGGCTGGCGGCGAGTCGTCCCGCTGATGTTTCGCTGCAAGCATTGTTGCGCGACGGCTATGTGAAAGCCGAACCGCTGGTGTACGAAGATTTCCTGCCAGTGAGTGCGGCGGGAATTTTTCAGTCGAACCTGGGAGACGCGGCGCAGGCGCACTATGGCGAGCATTCCAACCGACAAGCGTTCGAGTTGGCGTTGGGGCGTTCGACCATTGATGAGTTGGGCCTGTATGCCGAAACCCAGCAACGCTCGATCGAGGAATGCCTCGCTGCAATCGCCCGATCCGCGTAAAAAGCGGCGATTGGCCATACTGCGCAAGAAGTTGCGCACTTGTTCCCTGAAAACGCTCACCGATTCTGCTGGAGGCCATGTGTTTCAAGGCCTCCAGCCAAGTGCGCAAGAAGTTGCGCAGTACTGCGCAACTTCTTGCGCACTTCCAGCCATTTCGCTGTTCAAAAAACGCTCAAAGCCGCGAATCAGAGCGGCGAAGTCCCCAGCTCCCGGGCATGTGCCAAAAGCTGGCACGCTCCTTGATAACAGTCAGCCACCCACCGGGCGATTTCGCCTCCCGGGCACCCTAACTTTATCCGCAAGGAGAGCATCCCATGGCAACACCAGCGTACATGTCGGTTACCGGCGAAAAACAAGGCCTGATCACTGCCGGCGCCTTCACCGCCGACTCCGTTGGCAACACCTATCAGGAAGGCCACGAAGACCAGGTTATGGTTCAGGCTTTCACCCACGACGTGATCATCCCGCGTGACCCACAATCCGGTCAGCCAACCGGTCAGCGCGTGCACAAGCCAGTTGTGATCACCAAGGTCTACGACAAGGCTTCGCCTCTGCTGCAAGCCGCTCTGACCTCCGGCGAGCGCATGAGCGAAATCGTTATCCAGTGGTACCGCACTTCGGCTCAAGGTACCCAAGAGCACTACTACACCACCAAACTGGAAGACGCGATCATCGTCGCCATCAACAACAAAATGCACAACTGCCAGGATCCAGGCAACGCGCACTTCACCCACCTGGAAGAAGTGCAGTTCACCTACCGCAAAATCACCTGGACCCACGAAGTATCCGGTACTTCGGGTTCCGATGACTGGCGTGCTCCAGTCGTTTAATTACGGCTGATCGTTTCAAGCATCGGCCAGCTCTGCTGGTCGATGTTGTTTACGCCCCTCCAGAATTTCGCGTGCGTTGATCCGCTTGGCGGTCATCGACGAACGCCGCTGTACAGCACGAGGAACAAGGGATGTTCGCGCCGGCCAATGAAACCCACTTTGCCCTGACCATCGAAGGTCTTTCCGCCGATTTCCAGGTGTTTACCCTCACCGGTCGGGAAGCCGTCAGCCAGCCTTTCGTATTCGAGGTGGAGCTGGTCAGTGAGCAGCCGTCGCTGGACCTCGAAACCCTGCTGCACAAACCGGCCTTCCTGCAACTGTCGCCCGACGGCAGCGGCATCCACGGCCTGATCTATCGCGCCGCGCAAGGCGATTCCGGCAAGCGCCTGACCCGCTACTCCGTGACCCTACGCCCGCAACTCGCGTACCTCGCCCACCGGATCAACCAGCGGATCTTCCAGAACCTCAGCGTGCCGAAAATCATCGGCAAGGTGCTCGAAGAACACGGTATACAGGGCAACGCCTACGCGTTCCAGACCGGTTCGATCTACCCCGATCGCATCTACTGCGTGCAGTACGACGAATCGGACCTGCATTTCATCCAGCGCCTGTGCGAAGAAGAAGGCATTCACTACCACTTCCAGCACAGCGCGACGGCGCACAAACTGGTGTTCGGCGATGACCAGACGGTGTTTAAGAAACTGGCGCCGGTGGCCTATCAGCAGGACTCCGGCATGGTCGCCAGCGACCCGGTGATCAAGCGCTTCGACCTGCGCCTGGAAACCCGCACCAGCCGCACCACCCGCCGCGACTACGACTTCGAAAAACCCCGGATCACCCTCGAAAGCGAAAACCGCGGCGACGCCCTGCCCGACCTCGAGGACTACGACTACCCGGGCCGTTTCGTCGACCGCGAACGCGGCAAGCACCTGGCCAAACGCGCCCTCGAACGTCATCGCAGCGACTTCCAGCTCGCCGAAGGCAAGAGCGACCAGCCGTTGCTGGTCAGCGGTCATTTCCTCGCGCTGAAAGAACATCCGAAAGCCAAGTGGAATGACCTGTGGCTGCTCACCGAAGTCCTGCACGAAGGCAAGCAGCCGCAAGTGCTGGAAGAGTCGGTCACCAGCGACACCACCGCCCTGAAAGACGATTTCCATCAAGGCTACCGCAACCGCTTCCAGGCCACCCCGTGGGACGTGCCGAACCGCCCGCCCCTGTGCCATCCAAAGCCGCGCATCCTCGGCAGCCAGAGCGCCGTGGTCACCGGGCCGAAAGGTGAAGAAATCCACTGCGACGAATACGGCCGCGTGAAAGTCCAGTTCCACTGGGACCGCGATGGCCAGGCCGACGACAAAACCAGCTGCTGGCTGCGCGTGTCTTCCGCCTGGGCCGGCGCCCAGTACGGCGGCATCGCCATCCCGCGCATCGGCATGGAAGTGCTGGTGACCTTCCTCGAAGGCGACCCCGACCAGCCGCTGATCAGCGGCTGCCTGTACCACAAGGAAAACACCGTCCCCTACGCCCTGCCGGCGAACAAGACCCGCACCACCTTCAAGACCCTGAGCTCGATGGGTGGCGGTGGTTTCAACGAACTGCGCATCGAAGACAAGAAAGGCCAGGAACAGATCTTCCTCCACGCCCAGCGCGACTGGGACGAAAACATCGAACACGACCAGAAAATCCGCGTCGGCAACGAACGCCACGATGTCGTGGAAAAAAACAGCTACACGGAATTCAAGGCCGAAGAACACCACACCGTTTACGCAGACCGCAAAGTCGAAGCACGCGCCAACGACCACCTGACCGTGGGCGTGAACCAGCACATCAAGATCGGCACCGGGCAATTCATCGACGCCGGCCAGGAAATTCACCTGAGCAGTGGCATGAAGGTGGTGCTGGAGGCTGGGGCTGAACTGACGTTGGTCGGCGGTGGCAGCTTCATCAAGATCGATGGCGGCGGCGTGACCATGAGCGGGCCGGCGATCAACATCAACTCCGGCGGCGGACCGGGCAGCGGAACCGGTGCTGCACCGTTGATGCCGGGCGTGCTGAAACAGGCGGATGCCGACAAGGCGGGTGCCGTGCTGACGCCGGCGCAAATCAATACCCTCAAACGTAATGCGCCGTTTTGTGAAGAGTGTGAAAAATGCAAGGCAGGTGCCTGTGCCATCTAATCGACTGACACCCAAGGATTGGCTGGCACAACAGCCGTTGCAGAAAGACGAACGTCTGTATCTGGTCATCAGCGCCGCGAGCGATGCACAAGCGCTCAAAGCCTTGTATCAGAGCGAACCGTCCATCCAGGCCATTCCCGTCTGGGGCGGAACGCCCTACTCCACCTGGCAACCGGTGATGCCTTACGTCGCCGAACTCCAGGCCAACTCGGCCTTCCTGCCCTGGATCACCGAAACCGACGCCCTCGACTGGGGCTGGCTGGCGGTCTCCCGCTCGGAGCCCAACGAAGTTTTCGAACACCTGCGCAGCTTGACCCAAGTGAAGATGCCGGACGGGACCGAAGTGTTTTTCCGGTTCTGGGATGGGCGGCATATCTATCCGATTCTTGAAGGGTTGGGTGAGACGGCTGGGGAAGTGTTGCCGGTGTTTGAGCGGTATCTGATCAATGGGCAGAGCCTGGAAGTCGGGCCGAGGGTGGTGCCGAAGGCGAAGGATTGGCCGTGGTGGGAGGTGCCGAAGAAGTTGCTGGATCAGTTGGCGAAAGAAGATCAGACGACGCTGGTCGGCAACTTGATGCAATGGCTCGAAGAAGCACGCCCGGACCTCTACAGCGCGTGGCCCGAGAACAACCTGAAACTGAAAATCACCCGTTTCGTGCGTCGCCCGGATGCTCCGGACAACCTTAAAGAAGCACTGTTAAACCACCTGATTCTGGAGCAAGGCTGATGGATCGCGTTGCCTTTGTTGACAACCAACTGAACACCTTCAAGGACAGTCTGAAGCTGTATCAGGAACAGACCAAAACCTGGTACGCCAACGTCGCGGACAAAGCCAGCCGAGCGGCTGACCTACCTTCCCTGCTGGGCATGGAGCGAGTGATCAAGGTTGGCGACACCAGCAAATCGGTGAGCATGACCGACGGCGACTTCACTTCGAACGTGGCTCAGTGCCCGTTGAAGGGACCGCTGCTGATCGAAAGCAAGTTCGAATCGGTTTATGACATTCCTGTAGGCGATATCGAAGTCGAGATCGTCGCTGTTGAAGGTGGTGCAGTCAGCAAGGTCAAACTCGATCAACAAGGCAAAGCCAGCTGGACCGGTGGGATTCCCGGCAAGTTCTACAAAATCCGTGTTCACAACGAAGTGACACCCGCGCAGATCGACGCTCTGTTCAGTTCCTACAGCGGCGTGACAGCAGACCTCGAAGGTTTCCTGCGCAAGGAGTGGGCCGGGTTCAAGCCGCAATGGTCGAACCTGTCGGCTTCAGGCACTGCGATGGCCATCGGAAACGGCATTCTTGAAGGTGGCTGGGAAGCCATCAAAGGCGTGTGGGATGGCATCAGCCTGGTGCTCGACATTCTGCAAGACCCCAAGAAGTTTGCGAATGATCTCGGCGCAGGCGTCCAGGACCTGATCAAAGTCGCCCAAAGCTCGCCAGACATCATGAAAAAAGCCATGTTGCTGGCCAGCGACGAAGCCGCTTTGTTCCTGCTGGTACGCAGTGCCGTGATCTGGCTGGCAGGCTTGCCGCCAATGAAAATGGCCGGCGACGTTGCGAAGATGACCACGGCCATTGTCGTCGGCATCGCGATCGACATCGTGATTGGCGTGGTTCTGACGATTGCGGCTGAAGGCACAGGGGTTATCTACCTCGCCGCCCGACTGAAGAAGTACGGTGAGCTTGTCATCAACGCTGTCACCAGCTTCGTGAAGTCGTTGTTCAAGATCATCAATGGCTTTATGGAGTACGTCGCGAAATACACCGCCGTTGCGGCGCGCGGGGTGACGGCAAAGGTGAGAAACGGAGTCTCTCAGCTGCGCTTCGACGGGAAAAAGAACGCAAGGCTGGGTAAAGGCGAAGTCGGTGATGACGCTTCAAAACAGGCAAAGACGCCTGCGGAAAAGAGCGCCGAGCCAGCCTCGGAGACATGTACCAACGGATGCCCGGTGTCGATGGTCACCGGCGAAGAACTATTGACGCTGACAGATGGCCAACTCGACGGCTTGCTGCCGTTTGAATGGACACGCCTGTACAGAACCAGTGCCGTGGAACTCGACTGTGGCCTGGGATACGGGTGGAGTCACGCCCTTGCTCACCGCATCGAAATCGTGGGCGAAGAAGTCATCTGGACCGACCACGAAAACCGCTCCACACCGTTCCCGCTTCCAAGCGAGCAGCGCCCGGCGATCACCAACAGCCTCTCGCGTGCAGCCATTTTCCTCGGCGATGACCCGTCAGAACTGGTACTGGCTCAAGCCGGCAAACGCCCATCGTTCTACCACTTCCGGTTCAACAGCAAAGGCGCCACCCTGATCGCCATCAGCGACAGCTATGGCAATCGCCTGCACATCACACGGGACATCCACGGACGGATCAAACGCCTCGACAACGGCGCAGGTCGTGCCCTGCTTTTACGCTACGACCGCAAACACATTGTCGCAGTCGACTATCAGCAGTTTCTTCCAGCGGACAATCTTGAGGATGCCTGGAACACCGTCCAGACGCTGGTCACCTACACCTATGACGCGCAGCACCGGTTAATTGAAGCGAAGAATGCTGCCGGGGAAGCCGAGCGTTATCGCTACAATGATCAACACGTGATTCTGGAACGGCAACTGGCCGGTGGCGCGAGCTTCTTCTGGGAGTGGGAGAACGAAGGCAAACTGGCTCGATGCGTCCACCATTGGGCAAACTTCTCGCAGATGGACGCGCACTACGCCTGGGATGACAAAGGTAGCGTGACCGTTACCAACGCAGACGGCAGCGAAGAGGTCTACACCCACGACGACCAGGCGCGACTGGTCAGCAAGATCGATCCGGATGGTGCCGAGCACCTCAAGGCCTATAACGATAAAGGCCAATTGGTCGCGGAAAAAGATCCTCTCGGCGCCGTGACCGAATATCGGTACGACGACAATGGATTGATGATCGCCGTCATCCCTCCTGAAGATGAGGCCATCGCCTACGAATACAGCAACGGATTCGTCAGCGATGTTCATCGCGGCAAAGCCAGCTGGAAGTATCAACGCAACAGACAGGGCGATGTTACCCAGCAGATCGACCCGGACGGAAATTCGACGTTTTACAGCTACGACCGTCAAGGACGTTTGCTGGAGATCCGTCACCCGGATGGCAGCCGTCACCAACTGGGCTGGAACAACCTCGGTCAATTGCTTGAAGAACGCCTACCCGACGGTGGTCAACGCAAATACCGCTACGACGCGTTGGGGCGGCAGATTACTCGGCAAGAAGAGTCCGGGGCCATTACCCAGTACCAATGGGATACCGCCAACCGCCTTGCACAAATTACCCTGCCGGGCGGTGCAACACGCGCGTTCACCTACAACGCCTACGGCAACGTCACTGCTGAACGTGACGAACTTGGCCGCGTCACCCGTTACGAATACGCCGATAAACTGCACCTTGTCAGCCGTCGCATCAATCCTGACGGCAGCCAGTTGAGCTACCGCTACGACAACTCGCGCTTGCTGCTGACCGAGATCGAAAACGAACGCGGCGAGCATTACCACCTCGACTACTTCCCGAATGGCCTGATCCAGCAAGAAACCGGCTTCGACGGTCGTCGCACTGCGTACGAATACGACCTGAATGGCCAGTTGCTGAAGAAAACCGAATTCGGCGATGACGGCAGCGAGTTGGTGACTGAATACCAACGCGACGCCGCAGGCAGGCTTCTGGTGAAAACTCTTCCCGATGGCGAAGAAATCCACTACAGCTACGACGCCCTCGGCCGCTTGGTCAACGTCCACGACGGACACTGGCCGCTCGCCTACGAATACGACCTGCAAGATCGCCTCGTCACCGAACACCAGGGCTGGGGCACCTTGCGCTATGAGTACGACAGCGTCGGCCAGCTCAAGCACTGTCGCTTGCCCGATGGCAGCAAACTCGACTATCGCCACCAACCCGGCGGCCTGCTCAGCGGCATCGACCTCAATGGCTCGCGCCTGACGTCTCACCAGTTCAGCGGTGGTCGCGAACAGCAGCGCCAGCAAGGCTTGCTGCTCAGCCAGTATCAATATGACGAACAGGGCCGCTTGCAGGCTCACAGTGTCAGCCAACGCGACAAAAACCTGTTCCAGCGCCGCTACAACTACGACGCAAACGGCAACCTCGCCGGCATCGACGACAGCCGCAAAGGCAACCGCAGCTACCACTACGATCCGCTCGATCGCTTGATCAGCGTTCGTGGCGCTACGCCGGAAACCTTTGCTCACGATCCGGCCGGTAACCTGCTCGGCCAGAACAACGAAGGCACAGCCAACCTCGCCAACGTCAAAGGCAACCGTCTGCTGATGCAGGGCGACCGCCACTACGACTACGACGCCTATGGCAACCTGATCCGCGAACGCCGTGGCGCTGGCCAGAAACTCGTCACTGAATACCGCTACGATTCCCAGCATCGACTGATCGGCGCGAGCCTGCCGAGTGGTAGCACCGCGTCCTACAAGTACGACGCTTTCGGTCGCCGCATCGAGAAAACCGTCGACGGCCACACAACCGAATTCTTGTGGCAAGGCGAACGCCTGATCGCCGAAAGCGCTGACAATCGTTACCGCAGCTATATCTATGAACCGGGCACATTCCGCCCTCTTGCCATGCTCGATGGTGAAGGGCCTCGCAAGGCGACCCCGTTCTATTACCAGCTCGATCATCTGGGCACGCCGCAGGAACTCACTGACTACAGTGGCGAGATCATGTGGTCGGCGAAGTACCATGCGTACGGCAACCTCGCTGCACTGGATGTCAGCGAAATCGACAATCCGTTGCGATTCCAGGGTCAGTATTTCGATGCAGAGACGGGCCTACACTACAACCGTCATCGCTACTACAATCCGGGGACCGGGCGTTTTCTGACTCCGGATCCGATCAAGCTTGCTGGTGGGTTGAATAACTACCAGTACGTGCCTAACCCTACGGGGTGGGTGGATCCGTTGGGATTAGCGAGTAAAGAATGCGATGGACCCGAAACGTATGACAACTCGGCTCATAACGCTGCTAAATACGCGGCAATGAAGCGAGACCTAAAAACGACTGAGGCTGCGAACCCTGTGGTTGAAAGCCTACGAACGACGGGACAGCTTCCAGGCAACTATGTCACAAAGACTCAAGCAGCGCAGAGTGGATGGAAACCGGGAAAAGCACTAAACAATAGCGTTCCTGGTGGTCAGCTAGGTGGTGATGTTTTCCATAATGATACAAACGTACTCCCTTCAGCCCCTGGTCGAACTTGGTATGAAGCTGATGTAGGCCTTAACAATACAATGTCTCGTAGCAACCAACCAGGAACAAGACTACTTTATTCAGACGATGGACTTCTTTATATAACTAGCGACCACTACGACACCGTTAGTTCTATTGGAACCTGGAAGTGAGTTTTAAAAATGATAATTGTACTTGATGGCTTAACCATTTCATCAGAGCAAGAGTTTCATAAAAAAATAGCCATTGCTTTTGCGGTGACAGATTTTTATGGAAACAATCTCAGCGCCTTATGGGACCTACTCAGCACCGACGTGGAACGCCCAGTAGATTTAATATGGAAAAATTCTGAACACTCTCAAAAAAACATGGGAGATTCGTACAATAAAATAATAAATATTTTTGAACGTACGAAGCAACAGGATGTGAATTTCGGATGGGAGGAAAAATTTAACTATTATCTAGAGTAACCACTAGAAAGCTAAAACGGGCTATCAAAACTACAAAACAAAGGGGGTAGATTTATTTTTTACTGAAGAGAATAAATCTATCCCCTTTCAGCTAACAGGCTTGAAAGACCAACCAAAGATAAACGAATTGGCAAGTAAAAATGTTCACCGCCGACAAAAATAAAATTCAAGAACATTGGCTTGAAGAAATATACCCTCGACAAAACTCAATTACGTTCAATAATGGATTCTATTGCTTCTTCGAGCACTCAGCAAAAGAAGAAAAATTAACAAAAAAAATATGGATTCCGGCAAATGATTTCTTGCTAAACCACACTGACACATGCGAGGGCCTATCGACCATTTATACAGCAGAAGGGTCTAATAACAATTCTTTTACTTGCGGCGAATGCCTAGCCTCCGGGGACGATGGCTTCATTGCACTTTCCAAAAAATACACCGGCGAACTAGTCTGGCTGATCGTATTGAGCGGAACCAATCCATTTGAAAAAATCATCATTTACAACAGCAGCATCCATGTTCAATCATCAAGCGGCACATTAGCAATAGTACCCATTGATCGGCCAGACAACCTTTCCATAGAATGGTCTTAATAAAAAAACAGAATCAAAGGGACAATCTATCCCCTTTTCGAACAACCAAAATGAAAATTTTTCTCAACATTGAACATCTGAAAAACTATAACTTCCCTAGTACTTTTATAGAATTCGCGACTACGGAACCTGAACCGGACATCAAACCTTGGTGGTTACTAATATATCAAGAGGGAAAAATAAATTACTGGCACAACACGCTAAAAAATCTGTATCCCAACCGCACGTTAGTTCCTTTCGCAAAGTTCAACGCCAATGATGATATTGCTTGCTTTGACGGCTATGACTTATCCGGCAATCCAAAAGTGCTAATAATACATGCATATGCTTCAGAGGGATGGGAGCTTCACGGAGAACATCCTGACTTTAGCGCGTGGCTAAAAATAGCCATTGAGACCCATGCGGAATGGAATAAAGAAGATTAAAAACATCCACTTCCAACATCTTATAGGTGTATTCAGTTCTCGCTGGAGAGCGCAATGATTTTCTCAATTGATATCACAGAGTGCTTTGGCGCAATCGACTCCGATAACGCAGGCGGGATTATAAGCTGTATCAGCATCCCACCCATCGAGAATCCTCAGGAAAAATTTCGCCTTAAGCTATCAAATTTTGTACTTAACCTGATCGACGAGACCGTCATCGATTCGATCAACAGGCAGAATTCAACGTTTTTGAAGAACATGACCGAAGACGGCTTCCTTATAATAAGACAAGCCAGCATTTCCTTTGAGTCAATAAAAGGCTACGAAAAACTACTGCGACGATCAAACCAAGATCACGGATATTTAACCCACGAGTGCTACGGTCAAAAATTAAATACCGGAGACAAGATTTACGACATCAGCGGAAGAGTTTTTTCGACCCCTGAGCTTTTGATTAACTTCGCATTCATTTCACCCGACACTGTAACACTTGAATTTAACTCATCAGACCACACATACATTGAGAGCTACCCCGAGCTTCAAAAATCTTTAGAAAAACTAAACTCAAGAGAAAAACCTACTCAACCACCCCTCACAGGCCTATTCGACCCCACATATAGCAACACTCACACCACTAGCAACTTTTGCGCTGGCTATCGAATCTACAATCAATAATTAAAACACTTCCACAAAGGGAATTAACTCACTTCCATTCACGCTCCAAAAAAAAAAAAAAAAAAAAAAAAACAACAGGAATACCTCGATGAGTTACTTGGAAAAAGAAATCACATCAGCACTCGAAACAAATCATCTAAAAAACCAGAAACTCAAAAAAGATGAATTAGAAAAAATAATTTCAGACGTAAAAACCCGCTTCTTTTACTCCAACACAAATACCCTTGCCCCCTTGAATCTAAAATTCGTAACAAAACAACACGACCCAGATTTTTGGAAAAAGGTCGATCTCCTATACCCTTCTGAGAAACCAACATTAATCGTCCTCGACAACCAAATCCATGCTTGGACGCTTCAGTCATCATCCGATCTGAAAATATTGCTTTCAGAAACAACTGGCTTTCCATTCTGGACAACCAATACAGCCCTTAGCTTCTTAACTTATGTAGACGACCACGATTGCGTACATACAGCATCGCCCTCATTCCCTCCAGCGATTAAAAAATCATGATCTTCAAATCTGAAAACAACATCATTGACCCAGCCTCTGTAACCTACCGCAGCCTTGGCTTCGGTGAACCTCTCTCCAACCATGCCAAAAAATATACTTTATCAATAAAAAATCACGAACTGCCCGAGCAATTCTACGAGCTAACAAATGCATTCATCACCGAATGCATACAAGACGATAACAAACAAGGCTACGCCGACATCCCCGCATTACGAGATTGCAATTACCCGCTACTTTCAACCTTGATAAAAAACCACCCAGACGTAGCGGTAATCCTCATCAAGGACTACTTATTCTTTGAGCTGTTCTATTTGCTATACCCATCAAAGGGAGAACTCGAACTAGTAATAAACTCGATTTCCGGAGTTTATTATTTGGACGATACGCTTCACCTATGCGGCGAAACGTATCCCTACCGAAACCTGTAATTGCGTTATTTCCGTCGCACGGTAGAAATCCTAAGGCAAGAAACACAACCTACTGCTGCCTTTCAATGGCTTGTTCCCCCACCTCATACTTAACCACCACCCGATTCCCATACAACCGCTCCCTCTCCACCAACGCCCCCACCTGCCCCTTCTCCCTCACCTCCCGCCAAATCTCATTCTCCCGGTACACCCGCTCCCCCTCCCGCACAAACCGATGCCCCACTTCAAACACGTGATACCGATAAGCCCGCTCCCGATCACACAACAACTCCCCCTCCAGCTGCGTCTCCCCCACCTTCAGCTTCAGCTGAAAGCTGCGATCCGTCGGGTTATGCAGTACCAGGTCGATGTAGTTGTAGAAGATCGCCGCGCCGGAGCCGAATGGCAGGACGCGGCCGTCGTCCGGGAAGGGGTCGAAGCTGTGGTTGGCGCGTTCGATGACGACCAGGGGTGAGTGAATGGCCATCCAGTGGATGAGGTTGCTGAGTTGGCAGATGCCGCCGCCGATGCCGGTGCGGGCTTCGCCGAATGAGAGTTCCATGCCTTCGACGTAGCCGCGTTGGCGGGTCGGGCGGCCGACGAGGCGGCAGAAGGAGAAATATTCGCCGGGGGCGATGGTGACGCCATCGATGGCAGCGACGGCGAGTTTGAGGTTGATGACTTTGTTGTGTTGCAGCGCAAGGTCAGAGTCGCCGAGTTTGCGGATCAGTTTTGAGGTGTGTTTGAGGTAGCGGTAAGGCAGGCGCGCGGACGTTGTGGCAGGCCGCGCGTAGCGTTTGCTCGAGCAGTGCCAGGCGATGTGGCGGAACAGTCTTTTTTGCCACACGCGCAGCCAGTAAAGGGCCGGGTGGTAGAGGGAAAGTGGTTTCATCCGTGGCGAACGGCGCGGGCCGTTGTCTTCCTTGAGCTTGGAATGGCGGCGCATCTTACCGTGGAACCGCGCTTGATCGCCAAGCGCCTCGCCGGTGTCGCAAGCCGTAACAAGTCGCCCGGCCCGGGCGCTCGAAAATTAAGCTTCAACTAAGGTTGCGTCCCTACCATCCGGGCCACAAAGCAGCGGTTCTGTGTGCTGATTGCCGTCAGCAGAACCCTTCAACTTGAAGTGAGCCCGGACCATGAGTGCGATCGATTCCACCTCTAAACAACCGCCCGCCTTCAGTCTTGTATTGGTCAATTACAAGACGCCGGAAATAACCCGGATGTGCCTGGAGTTTCTCCAGCAGTACGTCAAGGATCATCAAATTCCGGTGTGGGTGGTGGACAACGATTCCGCCGATGAAAGCCTGATCTACTTGCGGTCCCTGGACTGGATCAACTTGATCGAGCGCCCTTCACCCGGCAAGGAAGCGGGACATATCGCTCATGGCAAGGCACTTGATCTGGCACTTGCGAAAGTTGAAACCGATTACCTTTTTTTGCTGCACACCGACACTTTCGTTTTTGACAGCACTGTCTTTTCGATGATGATGAATGAGTGCATGCAATCTTTGGATACAGCAGCGGTAGGTTGCGTCGAGCAATTGGATCGCGGCGTCCTTAGAGACACCTGGCGTTTGTCTTCGCGTTACTTCAAACACTATTTCCGCCGGGCAAAACAGCAATTTGGGTTGCCGTCCCGAGATCCGAAACCGTACCGGGAAACTCACCTGAAAAGCTTCTGCACCTTGTGGAATGCACGGTTGATCAAGGCTCACGGGCTGCATTTTTCGATGGACGACCGGGTCCCGGGATACACGCTGCAGGATCGTTTAAGCAGCCTTGGTTACGGCATCAAATGTCTTTCGCCGCGGACGATCTTCCGTTACCTCGATCACATCCAGGCCGGCACCGTGGCCGCGATCGGTGGATACGGTACGCAACACCGTCGCACCACCATGTATCAGGAAACGCTCAAGCGCCTTCAGTTACAACAAGGCATGCGACCTGCAAAATAGTAAGACAATAAAAAAGGGCGACTTCAAAGTCGCCCTTTTTGCATCTGAATTCTTTGGCCTCCACTCCGGGGAGGTGTTCGCCCAGTGTAATGGCCTGGCAATCCATGCACCGGTAAAGAGCCCTGACACTGGGCGAACGGGAGGGATTTTAATGGAAGTTGGCGGATATGTCGTGCTAATTGAAGATGAAATTTATGTACTAAAAAGTTAACGAATATTGATGACCGATATTTCCCGACAAACTTTCAGAATTATCCGACTCGAACATTTTATATGACTGCTCTCATACAATTACTTGTACAAGAACAGTCATTCTGTAGAGTCAATACTCAACTTTCATGCTGACTGGTCACTTTTAATACATCGGTGTAAGTGACCACGACGCTCTGTCCGACTTTCAGGTTTTTCAGTTTGGCCTGAATCTCAGGCTTCTCGACGTTGAGGGTTTTCGACTGGCCCGACGGGTTTTCCAGGGTCACCTGGTTTTTCGCCAAATCAATTTTGGTGATTTTTAGTTGCACCTGAACCTGGCGGAAGGCTTCGCCACCGGGGTTGCTGCTGCCCACGGCGTTGCGCAGTTCACCGGTACGCTCGGTGGAGCCAGGCAGACCTTTATCCACGTCAGTGTCGAGGAAAGCCGCGACCGAACGTGTCACCTCGATCTGAACTTGGTCGCCAACCTTGAGATTGGCGAGGTTTTTCGCCTTGTCGCTGAGCTGAACGTGCACCTGGCGACCTTCTTCGCCTTCAAGGACAACCTGATGATTGGCCGGATCAACTGCCAGCACTTTGGTGGTGACCTGATCCTTCTCGACAGCCGCCGACAACGGAATATCGGCAGCGAAAGCCGTGGAAGCGGACAGGACAGTTGCAAGTGCAATGGCGTGCGTCAGTGCTTGGAGCTTCATAAGCGGTACTTTCCCTGTGATGGATGGCAGCACCCGGCGCCGAATCGGTCTCGGCACCGGGCGTGCCAAGGAGCATAGACGCTGATCGGCCGTTGCTCCTCGATCCAGGTCAATCAGTACCCGGTCATCTCCAGATAACCCTGCCCGCCCCGGTTGCCGCTCAGGCGCACCGGCCCTTCCCAATAGGGAATGCGCAGGTTCATCCAGGCGTCGGGGTTGATTGCATCGAGGGTGATCTGCAGATTTTTTTGCGGAATGTCGATCGACCAGCGCACCGGCATCGAACGGCCGGCGACCTTCGCAGTGTCCTTCGGGGTCAGCTTGATCTGTTCGGCGTGCAGGGTTTCGGTCTGGCCATCGGCGGCAATCCACGTGCCGGTCAGGTAGGGCGCCCCTTCCTTCTGCCGCATGCGGTACAGCATGACGTGTTCACCGCTGTCCAGATGCAGGGAGAACCAGTCCCACCCTGTCTGGTTGGCGGTCAGCGGCTGGCTGCTCCATTCGCGGTCGAGCCAGGCCGGGCCGTTGACGGTGTAGGTCTGGCCATCGATCTGCAGGGTGCCGCTGGCCTGGAAAAACGGCTGGCTGTAGTAATACGACGCCTGGCCCTGTTCGGATTTCTGGCTGTAACCCTTGTCGCCTTGCAGCACCAGCGGGCGGCTGGAGGTCAGGCGCAGTTGATAGCTGAAGTTCTTGTCCCGGGCGCTGAGTTGCAGGTCGGCCAGCGGATCGCTCGCCTGACTGACGAAACGCCAGTCATCGATCCACGCCTCGAACGGCGCCGCACGCACGCCGGCCTGCCCGACGCCGCCACGGGCGTAACGCTCGGCGGCGTGGTGGACGCTGGCCGAGGTCACCGCCGCGTGCCCGAGCCAGATCGTCTGGTTGGCCCAGCCCGGCTGCTGCGGCGAGGCGTTCAGAGCGCTGCGAAACAACGTCCACTGCACGCCGAAATCGTTGCCCTGCGCATCCTTGAGATTGGCCGTCACGTACCACCATTCAATGCGAAAACCGTCATGGGCGCCGTGATCCGCCGGGAAGCTGAACACCCGCCCCGGCACCACCGGCGTAAACGCCTGCGCCTGAGCGCCCATCCCGGCGAACCCCTTCTGCTCCGGTGCGGGGTTGTCACAACCACCGAGCAACAACGCCAAAAACACCAGCGCAAACCTAGTCCTCATGGGCAAACGTCCTCAACAAGTCCGCCGGTTGCGTGCGGTACAGCGAATACAGCGGCCACGCCGAGGCCAGCAACGTCGCCAGCAGCGCCAGCCCCATCAGTTGCAGCAACTGCAATGGAAACACCCGCAGCGGCAGACGCCAGCCGAAGGCCTGAACGTTGATTACCGCGTCCAGACACCACGCCAGGCCGATACCCAATGGCAAGGCCAGTACCAGCGTCAGCAGCGCCAACAGCCACGTTTGCCCGAGATTGAGCAGCATCAATTGCCGCCGCGTCACGCCCAACGCCCACAACGGTGCGAGCTGGCCGAGACGGCTCTGGCTCTGGGTCAGCAGGCTGATGAACAGCGCCACGCCGGCGACGGCCAGCGTCAGGCTATTCAGCGCGGCGGTCGCGGCGAAGGTGCGTTCGAAGACTTGCATCGACCAGCCCTTGAGCCGCGCCTGATCGACGATCCGGCTGTCATCGAGCTGGAAGCGTGCCTGCAAGGCCGTGAGCAGTGCCGGGATATTCGGCGGGTCGATGCGCAGGTTGAAGCGGTTCGGTGTCAACTGCGGCCAGCCGCGCAACAGGTGATTGCTGTTGACCAGCACATGGCCCTTGGGATTGCCGTAGTCGGCGTAGATGCCGACGATGCGCGGCGACCATGACCCGCCCGGCGTGGGAATCGACAGGTGATCGCCCGGCGTCACTTTCAAGCGCCGCGCCAGTTGTTCGCTGAGCATCACCGAATCGTCCTTGGCCAGCGCCGCCCACGGGTCATCGCCCCGCGCTTCGAGCAACGGCCAGTGCTGGCGATAGTGCGGATGATCGATGATCCCGAACACGTCCGCCGGCCAGCCTTGCAGTGTCACCGAAACCTGCCAGTTGGGCATGATCGCCGTGACGTTCGGTTGCTGTTTGAGCCAGGTGTACAGCTCTCGCGCCTGAGCCGGGTTGCTCGGGTTCAGATAAAGCTCGGCGGTTAGTCGTTGTTCGAGCCAGTCGTTGAAGGTCTGGCGGAAACCGGCGGTCATGCTGCCGGCGCCGATGTTCGCCGCCATCGCCAGCAGCAGCGCCATCAAGGCCAGGCTCAGCGCCGGCAATTGCTGGCGGCAGTCGGCGAGAAACCACTGCCCGAGCACCGAGCAGCTGCGCCCGAGCAAACCGTTGAGCAACGCGCTGAGCAACACCGGCAACGCCAGCGCGGCGCCGAGTAACAGCCCCGCCATCAACACAAAACCGCTGGCGAGACTGTTGCCCCAAACCAGCGCAGCCAACGCAATCGCTGCACACACGCCGGCCACCCAACCCTGACGCCGCAACCAGCGCGCATGTTGCTGATGCCAGGCCTGCGGATCCGCCACCGCCAGCAACGGCAGACGCGCCGCTCGCAGCAAACTGTTGGCCCCGGCCAGCAACGCGCCGAGCAGGCTCAAGCCGATGCCGCTGAACCACCACCACGGACTCAGGCGCAACTGCCCCGCCACTTCCGCGCCGTACAGACCGCGCAGGCTGGCGGCAACGTCCGGCAACAGCACGCTTGCCAGCCAGTAGCCGCTGACCACGCCGAACAACCCGCCGATCAACGCCAGTGCGCCGAGTTCGACGATCAGGCAAGCGATCAGCATCCGCGCGCTGACCCCGCAGGCCCTCAAGGTGCGCAGCAATCCCCGACGTTGTTCCAGCGCCAGACCGATAGCCGCGTGGACAATGAACAACCCAACGATGAACGAGAGAAACCCGAGCGCATCAAGGTTGAGGTGGAAGCTTTCGGTCAGTCGCGCAAGGTTGTTTTCCTCGCCACTGCTCTTGAGCTGCAACTGGCCTTTGAACGCGGCCGGCACCTCGGCGTGAAAATCCTTCGGCAGCAGCAGGCGCGACAGTTGATCATGTTGTTCGAGCACGCGCTGAGCGACGCCAATGTCCACCAGCAGCACGCCGGGGGCCATGTCGGTTTGCGCCCGCAGCGGCGGCAACGTCTGACCGGCTTCGGTGGCCGGTGTCGCGCCCTCGGCGAGGTTCAGCACTCGCAAGGTTTCGGGAGAAATCCAGGTGCTGCCCGGCGGGCTGAAGAATTCGACAATCCGCTCGATCGGCATCGCCTGCCCGGCCACCGCGCTGTCGCCGGGCAAGGACACCGGTTCGATGCCCATCAATTGCAGACGCTGATTTTCGTGGCCCTTGAGCATCAGGCGCCCTTGCAGCACCGGCGACACCGGCCAACCCAGACGCCGCAGGTCAACGAACCATTGTTGCGGGAACGTCGCGCCGTTCGGCGTGCTGAGGCTGGCCTGGGGTTCGCCGCCAATCAACTGGCTGGCCCGGGCGTAACTGTCTCGCGCCTGACTGTTGAGCGCTTCGACCCCGGTCAACAGACTGGTGGCCAGCCACAACCCGGTCAGCACGCTGAAAAACTGCACCGGATGACGCCGCCAGTGACTGAGCAGCGCCATCAGCGCGTGGCGGAAAACCTTCACGTCAACCGACCGCTGGACAGCACAACGCGCTCCGCCAGCCGCGCCGCCACGCGTTGACTGTGGGTGACCATCAGCAAAGTGGTCGGGGTGTCATCGAGCAATTCCAGCAACAGCCGCAGCACTTCGTCGCTGGTGGCTTCGTCGAGGCTGCCGGTGGGCTCGTCGGCCAGCAGCAGTTTAGGTTGCGCCGCCAGCGCCCGGCCGAGCGCTACCCGTTGTTGCTGGCCGCCGGAGAGTTGTTCGGGATAGCGCTTGAGCAATTCGCCCAGCCCCAGACGCTGCACCAGATGATGCTGCCAGCGCGGGTCATGCCGTCCGGCCAGCCGCGCCTGAAACGCCAGGTTGTCCTCGATCCGCAGGCTGCCGATCAAGTTGTACTGCTGGAACACCAGACCGATTTCGGTACGCCGCCAGTTGGCCAGTTGCGCCTCGTTCATCCGGTCCAGCCGATGTTCGCCGCTGCGGATGCTGCCGCTGTCGACTTTGTCGAGCCCGGCGATCAGGTGCAGCAGCGTGCTCTTGCCGCTGCCTGACTCGCCCATCAGCGCCAGGCTGCTGCCGGGCTTGAGCGTCAGGTCGATGCCTTGCAGCACCGGCAACGGGCCTTGCGGGGTGAGGTAGCTTTTGAAGACGTTTTGAACCTGGAGCATGCCGCCATCCGATCGATCCGTGTCGGCCAAGGATAGCGGATACCGACGCGTTACTGACCCACCGCCACGCTCGTCGGCGCTTCACCCGGCGTCACGATGCTGTTCAGGTCGATGTGTTTCCACTCGGGTTTGGCCCCCAGCCGCGCGTTGAAGCGGTAGTTGAAGGTGAATTCGTCCGCCGTCGCCACGCTCAGCGGTTTGCCGTACACCGCTTCGATTCCCGGCAGGTCGTAGCCCATCAACTGCAACAGGGTCGGGAAAATGTTGTAGTGACTGGAGCGATCCTTGTTCGCCGCCAGTTGCGCCGACCAGTCGAGCGTCTGCAACTGATCGCCCTGAATCACCACCAGCGGCACCAGCCCCTCTTCCTCCACCGGGTCGCCGCCGCAGTGGGTGTTGAGTCCCGGATTGCCGCGTTCGTGCAGGTCCTGGCCGTGGTCGGAGGTGTAGATCAGCAGCGCGTTGTTCAGATTGGCCTGGGCAAATACCCGCGAGAAGAACTCGCCGACATTCCACAGCACCGTGTTCTTGTAGGCGTTGCGATACAGCACCCAGTCATCCGGCTGGCCGTTGAAACCGGTGCGTTCACCGGTGTCGGCGACTTCCGTGAACTGCCCGCGGGGCAAGGTCGGACGGTAAGCCATAAAAGCGTCCGGGTATTTGTCGTGCACCGGGAAATGTGCACCGACCTTGTTGATCAGCACCAGCTCCGCTTTGTCGTCGTTGAGCAGTTCGATCAGCTTGGCGGCGGCGGCCATGTCGCGGTCGCGCACGCTGGTCTGGTCGAATTGCACGAATTCGTCGATGTCCTTTTTCTCGGCGTCGTTCATCAGGTTCTGCAGGTTGCCGCCGGTGCGTTGGGCGTCGATGTAGACCGTGCGCATGCCGGCCTTTTTGGCGTACTGCCAGATCGACGGCAGCGTGCTGTTGATCCGCATGTAGTCGGCGCGGGTGCCGCCGTAGCGCAGGGTGATGTTGGTGTCGGCGCTGCAGTTGGCGATGGACGCCGCGTAGCCGTAATTGAAGATCTCGACGCCCGGACGGGCCTGCTTGAGGTTGCTGTGCACGCCGAACGGCGCGTTGATGTCCAGGTAATTGCCGGAAATGCTCTCGTCGATGATCAGCACGATGTCGTGACCGACCGTCGGGCCGTTGCGTGCCAGAGTCACCGGCTCACGCGGGCCGACGGTGTTGTGCAGCGCTTCGTATCCGAACAGGTTCAGATAGGCCAGCGGCGTGTACATGATCGGTAATCCGCGTGCGCCCTCCCCGGCGCGCACGAACAACACGGCGCTGAGCAGCAACACACCGCACAACGGCGCGGCGATCCGCAAGGCATTGGGTATCGGGATCGCGTGTCGTGGCTTGAGACCGATCCCGAACAACAGCAGCAATCCGTTGAGCAGCCCGTGGATGATCGCCCCCCGGTACTGATATGCCGCTTCCTGGATGAAGCCGCCGGAGTACACCAGCGAGACGAAACTGCTGTAGGTCAGGTAATCGGCGGTCACCCTCGTATAAACATCGAAGAACACCGCCGAAACAAACAGGGTTAATGCGAACAAATGCCGAATGAAAGTCTGACGTATATAGGCCGTTAGTAATAATGCGAAAGTGAGCGCCAAAAACATCGCGCCAAAAAGAAGTACTGCCGGACCGACTCCCATGGCGCTTAAACGTTCAAGGTAATAATCGGAATAAAGCAGCAGATAAATAATTAAAAGCAGTTCTTTCAAATATCGAAACATGGCGATTCCGGGGCGTGTCCGACGAGGCATGGTCAATCATTTGTCGGTCAAAATCTGACACTAGCACCGGGCCATCAAAGCGCAAGAAATGTCCGACATTGGGCAAAAGCGTCAAAAAAACATTGACTCAAATCTGACACACCCAAGTCGTTAAAACCCTTGAAATTCACGGCCTGTGACCGTCCATCGTTTTCTTTGAATTGTGAAAAACATGTCAAGGACGGGACAAATCCATCTACAGCAAGCACTTGATGGCCATTCGCCCCCAAATCTGGGGGTGTTATACACCTGCAACATGTCATTTTGCTGACATGCTTTCCCCACGCTGCGCTATACCCCTTTTGACAGTTCAATTTCGATCTTCCATCACCGTCTTACGAGGCACGCCAATATGGACGTGAGCGTATTTGGTACGGGCTATGTTGGCCTGATACAAGCAGCCGCACTTGCCGATGTCGGACATCGCGTATTGTGCGTCGATATTGACCCGAACAAGATTAAACAACTGCAACAGGCAGTACCGCCTATTAGCGAACCGGGTCTTTCGGCAACTTTGGAAGAAAACATCAAGGCCGGGCGTTTGTTGTTCAGCACCCAGGCCAGCGATGCGGTGGAACATGCCGCACTGATCTTCATCGCCGTGGGCACCCCGGCCGACGAAGACGGCTCCGCCGACCTCAGCCATGTGCTCAACGTGGCGCGGCAGATCGCCAGCTTCATGGAGGACGATCGCACGCTGATCATCAAATCCACGGTGCCGGTCGGCACGGCGGATCAGGTGCTGCACACCGCTCAGGAAGAACTGCAGCGGCGCGGCAAAAGCGCCCTGGCGGTGCGGGTAGTGTCCAACCCCGAGTTTCTCAAGGAAGGCAGCGCCCTCGCCGACTGCATGCGGCCGGACCGGATCATCGTCGGCACCCGCGACGACCTGGCCCGCGAGCAGATGAGCGAGCTGTACGCCCCGTTCTGCCGCAACCACGAAAAACTGATGTTCATGGACAACCGCAGCGCCGAGCTGACCAAGTACGCGGCCAACGCGATGCTCGCCACCCGCATCAGCTTCATGAACGAGCTGGCCAACCTCACCGAACTGCTCGGCGCCGACATCGAAGCGGTGCGCAAGGGCATCGGCTCCGACCCGCGCATCGGCTATCACTTCATCTACCCGGGCTGCGGCTTTGGTGGCTCGTGCTTTCCCAAGGACCTGCGCGCCCTGCTGCACACCGCCGAACACAACGGCATGCCGCTGAAACTGCTGCGCAGCGTCACCGACGTCAACGACAGCCAGCGGCACATCCTGTTCAGCAAGCTGAAGGCGCAGTTCCCTCAAGGCCTGGCCGGCAAGTCGATCGCGATCTGGGGCCTGGCGTTCAAGCCGAACACCGATGACATGCGCGAAGCCCCCAGCCGTTATCTGATGGATGCGCTATGGGCCGAAGGCGCCAGCGTGCAGGCCTACGATCCGGAAGCCATGTCCGAGTGCCGGCGCATTTACGGTTACCGCAATGACCTGCATCTGTGCGCCACCCGCGACGACACCCTGGAAGACGCCGACGCACTGGTGATCTGCACCGAGTGGAAGAATTTCCGCGTGGTGGATTTCGAGCTGCTGGCCAGCAAGCTGCGCTCGAAAGTCATCATCGACGGACGCAACCTCTACAACCCGGAGCAAGTGGCGGCCGCCGGCCTGCACTACAGCGGAATCGGTCTGCGCCACATCGCGCCTGACGGGTTGCGGCCATGAAAATCCTCGTCACCGGTGCGGCCGGGTTCATTGGTGCTCATGGCGTGCTGCGGCTGGTGCGCGACGGGCATCAGGTGATCGGCCTGGACAACTTCAACGGCTACTACGATCCGCAGCTCAAGCACGATCGGGTGGACTGGGTGCGCGAGCAAGTCGGGGATTTCCAGCTCGCCACGATTGATCTGGCGGACGCGTCGGCGCTGGAAGCGTTGTTCATCCGCGAACGGCCGCAAGTCGTGGTGCACCTCGCGGCGCAGGCCGGAGTGCGTTATTCGCTGGAGAATCCACGGGCCTATCTGGACAGCAACCTCGACGGTTTCCTGAATATCCTGGAGTGCTGCCGCCGGCACCCGGTCGAGCACCTGATCTACGCCTCGTCAAGTTCGGTGTACGGCGCCAACCAGCGCACGCCCTACTCGGTGCAGGACGGCGTCAATCACCCGCTGTCGCTGTACGCCGCGACCAAGAAAGCCAATGAATTGATGGCCCACAGTTACAGCCACCTGTTCGGCATCGCCTGTACCGGGCTGCGGTTTTTCACGGTCTACGGACCGTGGGGCCGGCCGGACATGTCGCCGATCCAGTTCGCCAAGGCGATCAGCGAAGGCTCGCCGCTGAAGCTGTTCAACTACGGCGAGCATCAGCGCGATTTCACCTACATCGACGACATCATCGAAAGCATCGCACGCCTGATCGAGCGGGCGCCCCGGGCCAATCCCGAGTGGGACCGCGAGCAACCCGACCCGGCCAGCAGCATGGCCCCGTGGCGCCTGTTCAACATCGGCGGGCAGCACCCGGTGGCGCTGAAAACCTACCTCGCCCTGCTGGAAAAACACCTCGGCCAGACAGCCGTGGTCGAGCTGCTGCCGCTGCAACCGGGCGATGTGCTCAACACCTGCGCCGAGGCCAGCGATCTGGCCCAGGCCACCGGGTTCCAGCCCCGGATCGAACTGGATGAGGGACTGGGGCGGTTCATCGCCTGGTTCCGCGATTACTACCCCACTGCCTATCGCCCACGCGCCGCTCGCGGCTGACCATCAGCGGAGGACTCCATGACTGGACATGAGAAAGGTGTACCGATCCAACAATTGGTGCGTGACAAACGCATGGATCCGGAACAGCGAATGCGCCTCGACGCAGCAATTCATCGCCAGGGCCAGGGCTGGGTGACAGGTCGCGAAGGTGGCCGGCCGTGGCAACTGTCGCGCACCAACCGGGTGGTGGCCTGCCTCGGCGCACTGATGATTCTAGTGATGATTTCGCCGCTGCTGATCGGTCTGGCGCTGGCCATCAAGTTCACCAGCAAAGGCCCGGTGATGTTCGTGCAAAAGCGCACCGGTTATCGCGGGCGCAAGTTCGGCATGTACAAGTTCCGGACCATGGTCGCCAACGCCGAAGAACTCAAGGAATCGCTGCGCCACCTGAACAAGCACGGTGCCGACGCCATCGATTTCAAGATCGACCAGGACCCGCGCATCACCGGGATCGGCGGTTTCCTGCGGCGCACCAGCCTCGACGAACTGCCCAACCTGATCAACGTAGTGACCGGCGACATGCGCCTGGTCGGCCCTCGCCCGACCTCGTTCAACGCCTACCGCTACAAGGACAGTCACCTCGCCCGTCTGGCGATCTACCCCGGCATGACCGGCCTGTGGCAGATCTCCGGACGCAGCAACATCGACTTCGACCAGCGCGTTGAGTTGGACCTCAGCTACATCGCCGAGCAGAGCCTCCTGCTTGATCTGAAGATTCTGTTGAAAACCCCCTTCAAAGTATTCAGCGGCCACGGAGCAAGCTAATGGACGGTTCAACCAACAAAAGCCTGAGCATTGCCAGCCCCAGCGAGTCGAACCTGACCTCGACCGTGCTGGACCTGGATCTGCGGATCCTGTTCCTGACCGCCGCCAACCCCGGCGCCGGCACCACCACCAGCGCGCTGGCACTGGCCAGTCAACTGGCGCAGATGAGCAGCGGCCAGGTGCTGTATGTCGATGCCAGCCAGTCGGCGAGCAACCTCACCCAGCAACTGAACCTGAGCAAGGAGCGCGGCCTGCGCGACCTGCTGTTCAACCGGGAAACCCCGCCGCTGTTGCAGGACTGCGTGGTGCAGGTGTCGAGCCTGCCGTTTCACGTGCTGCCTAACGGCCGGCCGATCCGCACCATGGAACACCTGACCGCCGAGCGCCTGAGCCCGCTGCTCGATCAACTGGGCGCTCAGTACCGCTTTGTGGTGATCGACGGCGACGCGGTGTATTCGGCCGCCGACACGCTGGTCATCAGCACCCAGGTCGACGGCGTGGTGTTCGTGGTACGTGCCGAAGACACCCGCTGTGAAGTCGCGCAAGCAGCCGTGCAGCGCTTGACCCAGGCCGGGGCGAAAGTGGTCGGCAGCGTGTTCAACCGGCGCAAGTACTACATGCCCAAATGGCTCTACAAAAACCTGTAAGCAACCGCGAGGGATGACGCCATGAACGCCAAGATACTGGTTCTGCTGATGCTGCCGCTTGCAGGTTGCTCGAGCACTTCCGAAACCCAGAACATGCCGGTGAACATTCTCACCGCCACTCCGGCCAACGCCCAGGCCACTGACATGCCGAAGATCGAGCAGACCCTGCGTCCGCAGGATGTGCTGGACGTGATCTTCCACATCAGCACCAGCGGCTCGGACGCTTACCGCGTGCAGTCGGGTGACCAGATCGGCCTGAACTTCACCGCCGCCAGCCAGCTCAACGGCAATCAACTGGTGCTGCCGGACGGCACCATCGAACTGCCGGGCGCCAACACCTCGGTGAAAATCGCCGGGCTGACCAGCGAAGAAGCGCGCCAGGAAATCCAGCGCGCCTATCAGCGTAAACAGCTGTTTCAGCCCAACCGCAATCAGTTGACGGTGCAGATCATCAGCCCGCTGACCAACGAACAAAACCTGAAGAGCGCCCTCAACCACCCGGCCACCGGCATGAGCCGCGAGATCACCGTCGGCACCGATGGCTACGCGAGCTTTCCGGAAATCGGCGCGGTGCCGCTGCAAGGCATGACCGTCAACCAGCTCGAAACCTTCCTCAACAAGAAGTACGCGCAACTGCCGGGCCGGATGACCGTGGACGTGCTGCTCAAGTCCACCGCCGGCAACGAGATCTACGTGCTCGGCGAAGTCGGCCAGCCGGGTTCCTACCCGATCCGCCGGCCAGTGTCGGTGCTTGAGGCGCTGACCCTGGCGCGCGGCACCAACGTCAAGGCGCGGCTCGATTCGGTGGTGATCATGCGGCGCAACGGCAATCAGGTGCAGGCCGTGCGTTATGACGTCGAGAAAGCGTTGTCGGGCGAGGCGCCGCAAATCGCCTACCTGCAACCGGACGACATGCTGTACGTGCCGAAAACCAAACTGGCCAGCGCCGGCGAACTCGCCCGGCAACTGGCCGACGTAGTGCTGTTCCAGGGCGTGGGCTTCAGCTTCGGCTACCGCGTCGACAACAAAGACAGCAACAACAACTGACTCTCAGGTGACCGACCATGAATCCAAAGGAAAACTACCTGCATGAGTTCTTCAGGATCTTCTTCGCCAACAAGCAACTGGTGAAACGGGTCTTCCTGGTCTTTGCAGTGATCGCGCTGGTGCTGCCGCTGTTGCTCAAACAGAGCTTCGATATCACCGCTCAGGTGATCGTGCAGTCGAAAAAACTTTCACAGGGCGACGCCACCACGTCGCTGACCGTGGACAACGCCACCTTCATCCCGCCGTCGCTGGCGGACATGGAAACCGAGAGCAACATCCTGCGCTCGCCGGCGCTGATCCGTCAGACCATCAGCGAACTGCGCGACAAGGGCGAATACACCCCGTCGCCCGGCCTGTTCAACAAACTGGTGAGCGAGCCGTTCAAGCGCTACATCAGCTCGCCGCTGCGCCAGTACGTGATCAACCCGGTGCGCAACGCTTTGGGACTTGAGACTGATCCGGTGCGCGACACCGCGCTCGATGCGCTGACCCAGCAAGCCATGGACAGCCTGAAAATCGAGACCCTGCCCGGCTCCAACGTGATCTCGATCGTCTACAGCTTCCCTGATCCGCATCAAGGCACGACCTTCGTCTCTGCCCTGTTGCAGAACTATCTGGTGAGCCGTCAGGCGCTGCAATCGATCGACCTGCCGCAATCGTTCTACGAAACCAAGAAGCATCTGTATCAGGTGCGTCTCGATGGCCTGGAAGGCAATCGCCAGGCGCTGCTGGAAAGTGTCGGTGCGTCGGATCCGAAGGAGGAAATCACCTTCCGCCTCAACGCGATCAACACCGAAGAACAGGCGCTTAACCTGTATCGCGACCGCCTGCTGCAAAGCCAGCGCTGGCTCGAATACCTGAAGACCGCGCTGGCTGCTGCCAGTAACAACAAACTCAACGACTACACCTTCCCCTACACCTTCACCACCACGGTCGACAACGTGGCGTTCGAGGATCGGGAAATCAAACAGATGGGCGAGCAACTGACCACTCAAGTCAGCCGTTACATGAACGATCTGGCAGTGTTCCAGCCCGGCAGCGAACCGATGCTGCTGACCCGCGAGCAGATTGCCCGTACCCGTCAGCAGTTCCTCAAAGTGGTGAGCAACCGCATCCAGGAACGCACCAACGATCTGGCGGTGGTCCAGCAGGTGATCGATCAAAAAACCGCGCGCATCGCCGATTTCAAGGCGCGGATTCATGAGTTGCAGCAAACCCAGAGCAAGCTGCGGCAGATGGACACCGAGATCGACGCCATGCACGCCGCATTCTCGACTTACGCCCAGCGTTTCGCCGAAAGCAGCACCACCCGCTCGCTGAGCGATGACCTGTCCAACGCCAGGGTTTTGAGCCCGCCGTTCGAGCCGACCGAAGCGGCGTTCCCCAAACCGATGCTGATCATTCCGTTCGGGCTGTTCACCGGTCTGTTGCTGGCGATTGCACTGGTCTATGTGCGTGAGTTCTTCGATCATCGCTTCAAACATCCGGCGCAAATCAGCCACGAGCTGGGCCTGCCGGTGCTGCTGGTGATTAACGACCAAAACGCGCAACCGAGCAATCCGCACAAGAACTGGACCGTACCGAGCTTCCTGCACTGGGTGCGCAATTGAACACGCCCTCTACCCGGAACCCGCCGCTGCCGATCATGCATTTGCTCAGCAGCGGCGGGTTCTACGGGGCCGAGCGGATGTTGCTCGATCATTGCCTTGCCACGCCGGGGCAGCACCAGGTGCTGTTCCTCGATGCGCCGCCGGAACTGATCGCGCGCTTTCGCGAGGCCGGCGTTGATGCGCAAGGCTGCGCAGGGCTCGCTGCCCTGCTGCGGCAGTTGCGTCAGCGGCGCAGTGAACGGCCATTGATCAACACCCACAATTTCAAAGGCCTGTTGTTCGGCTGGGTCGGCGCTACGCTGTTGCGCCTGCCGCTGGTGATCACTCAACACGGCTTCACCCCGCGCAGCCGCAAGCAGAAGTTCTACACCTGGCTGAGCCTGCAACTGTGCCGCACCGCTTCCGTGGATCGGGTGGTGTGCGTCGCCGAAAGCATCGCGGTGTTGCACCGTCAGGCCAGCGTACGTGCGGAGAAACTGCAGGTGATCCCCAACGGATTACCGGCAGCCGCCGCGCTGCTTTCCGATGCACCAAGACAACGCTGGCTCGCCGGCTACGTCGGGCGTTTGAGCAGCGAGAAAGGCCCGGACCTGTTTCTCGACGCGCTGATTCCGCTGTGTCACCAGCACCCGCAACTCGACGCGGTGATGCTCGGCGACGGCCCGGAACGCGAAGACTTGCAGGCGCGAATCGACGCCGCCGGTTTGCAGCAGCGCATCCGCTTGCCGGGTTACCAGACCGACATGCGTCACTGGTGGCAGCAACTCGATGCGCTGGTGATCAGCTCGCGCACCGAAGGCACGCCGATGATTCTGCTGGAAGCGATGCAGGCCGGGGTGCCGGTAGTGGCATTCGGCGTCGGCGGAATTCCCGATGTACTGGAGAACCGCCACAACGGTTTGCTCGCCCCGCCCACCGACAGCGCCGCCCTCGCCCGCCAGCTCGACACGTTGCTGTCCGAGCCTGGCCTGGCGCGGCAACTGCGCGACAACGCAAAACGCACGCAACAGGATCGCTACGACCTCAAGGCCCTGGCCGAACGCTGGTCGCAGCTGTACATCCGCACGGCACGGGAGGCACGCGCATGATTTTCCCGCTCTCGATCGTCAGTCTGCTGGGCCTGGTCTGCATCGCTCTGCTGGCCAGCCCCTGGCCCTACCTCGCGCCGGGCGCAGTGCTCGGTCTGGTGGGGTTCGCGGTGTTGTACCGCAAACCGACCTGGGGCCTGCTCGGCATTGCCGCGCTGGTGCCGTTCGAGGGTTTCTTCAAGGACAGCTCGTTGTCCGGCAGCAAACTGATCGGCGCTTCGCTGGCGGTGATCCTGATGCTGCAACTGGCGATGCATCAGATTCCCTCGGATCGCCTGCGCAGCAATATCTGGCGCTTCCTGATCGCCTTCATGACCCTGTACTTTCTGAGCCTGCTGAACACCGATGACATGGGCATGTCGCTCGGTCACCTGCGGGAAATCAGTGT
This sequence comes from Pseudomonas sp. GW823-FHT04A03, assembly GCF_058796615.1. Classification (NCBI taxonomy): domain Bacteria; kingdom Pseudomonadati; phylum Pseudomonadota; class Gammaproteobacteria; order Pseudomonadales; family Pseudomonadaceae; genus Pseudomonas; species Pseudomonas sp. GW823-FHT04A03. The sequence goes on along the minus strand of NZ_JBXAIV010000006.1, from coordinate 101,225 downwards.
CGGTCTGATTCTGTTTGTCATCACCCTGTTGATCGGCCGCGAGCTGAACCTCGACCTGTTCGCCCGGCTGGTGACCCTGGCTGTCAGCACGACCTGCGCCATGGCCATGTTCTCCACCAAATTCCAGGATCAGGGGCGCGCCGCCGGCCTGCTCGAAGACCCCAACGCTTTCGCCCTGCTGATCGCGTTCGCCATTCCGCTGGGGCTGCTGCTGGTGATCCGCAGCCCGAACCTGTTGCATCGGCTGTTCTGGGGCGGTTGCTGCCTGATGTTGCTCGGCGGCATGACCAAGACCGAATCGCGCTCCGGGCTGGTGGTGCTGGCCTTGAGTCTGGTGATCGGTTGCTGGCACTACCGCGCACAGTTGGCGCGGATTCGCCCGCGTCACCTCGGCTTTGCCATGCTCAGCGCGGCAATCGTGATCCCGCTGGCGATCTATGCGATGCCTGCCGGATACATCGCCCGTATCCAGTCCCTCAGCGTGTTAAGCGCCGGGGCCAAAGGGCACAACGATGAATCCCTCGGCCGCCGCGCCTCGTACATCGTGGTCGGCAGCCAGATGATCCGCGAGAACCCGCTGCTCGGCTCTGGCCCCGGCACCTTCCCGCTGCACTACGCCACCACCGGCTACGCCAAGGCGTTTTCCGCCAACCGCAAGATCGGCGACCTGTACCGCCGGGCCCACAACACCTACCTGGAAATCTTCAGCGAGCTGGGGGTTCCCGCCGGCCTGATGTTCGTCGGCATGCTCGCGCTGGGCCTGTACAACCTGATGCGCGCGCGCAAGGAATGGATGCTGCGGCGCAACTGGCAACAGGCGGATCTGATGACCCACCTCGGGGTGAGTTTCCTGTCGCTCACGCTGTTCCTGATGTTCCTCAGCGCACCGAACCAGAAATACCTGTGGATCATGCTCGCGCTGACCAGCGTCCTGCGCCTGAAAGCCGAGCAGGCACCGACGACGGAGGCCAGGGCATGAGCCGGATCAGCATTGTCATCCCGATGTTCAACGAGGCCCGGCACATTGGCCGCACCCTGCTGGCCGCGCAGAAAGCCGCGCACGCGGCGAATGTCGAGTGCGAGCTGATCGTGGTCGACAACGGTTCCAGCGACGACGGCCCGCAGATTGCCCGGCAGTTCGGCGCCCACGTGCTGGTGATGCCGGGCCTGCTGATCGGCGCTCTGCGCAATCGCGGCACGGCGATCGCCACCGGGGAATGGCTGGCGTTCATCGACGCCGACATCGAAATGCCCGAAGACTGGCTCACGGGATTGTTCGCCCTCGAAGCCGAAGGCCAGGCAGACGTGTTCGGGCTGGATCTGCACACCCCCGCCGCCGCGCCGTGGTACGCCACCGCTTGGCAGCGCCGCACCTTGCGCCCGACGAACCACGCCGCCCACGTCGTCGACTGGCTGCCCAGCGCCAATTTGTTGATGCGCAGGTCCTGGTTTGACAAGGTCGGCGGCTTCAACGAAACCCTGCGCACTGGCGAGGACAAGGAGTTCACCCTGCGTCTGCGCGAACGGGGCGCCCAGTTACTCGCGGTCAACGAAAGCGTGGCCCTGCACTGGGGTTACGAAATGAACTGGCGCGAATGGATGGGCAAGGAAATGTGGCGCCAGGGCAGCCATCTGCAACTGCTGCGCACCCACGGTTTCAGCCTGCGTTTGCTGCGTTTCCCGTTGCTGTCGCTGGTGGCGTGGGTCCTAGATCTGCTGGCGATTTCCGCGCTGCTCAACGGTTTTCCCCACCACGCGGCAATCATGGTGACGATGACGCTGATCCCGGCACTGGTGCTCAGCGTGCGCCAGAGCCGCCGGCAACATGACCTCGGTTTCACCCTGCAACTGTGGGGCCTGCACTGGGTGCGCCTGCACCTGGCGGGCGCCGCGTTCATTCTCAGTCTGTGTCATTGGAACGCCAGGAGGCCTGCCCGTGGCTGAATTCATTTTCTGGATGTGCCTGCTGCTGCCGGTGTACGCCTATGTCGGCTACCCGCTGCTGCTGACGCTGCTCGCGCCGCTGTTCCCGGCGTGGCGCCACAGCCCGGCACCGCCGCTGAACATCAGCATCGTCATCGCCGCCCACAACGAGGCGCGGCATATCGAACACAAGCTGCGCTCGCTGCTGTCCCAGGATTATCAACCGGCGACCCTGCAAATCATTCTGGCCAGCGACGGTTCCACCGATGACACCGTGGCCTGTGCGCACAAGGTCGTCGACCCGCGCATCACCGTGCTCGACCTGCCCCGCCAGGGCAAGGCTGCCACGCTGAATGCCGGCGCGGCTTTGGCCACGGGCGACATTCTGGTGTTCACCGATGCCGACAACCAATGGTCGCGGGAAACCCTCGGCTACCTGCTGGCACCGCTGAGCGATCCGCAGGTCGGCGCCTGCGCCGGGCACATGGTGATCCCGGTCACCGGCGGCGGTTTGAGCGTCGGCGACAGCCTTTATCGGCACTACGAGGGCTGGCTGCGCCGGGTCGAGAATCGCACCGGTTGCATGGTCTCCGCCGACGGCGCCCTGCTCGCCCTGCGCCGCGAACTGTTCGAGAACGTACCGGCCGAGGTCAACGACGATTTCTTCATCAGCACCTGCGCGCCGGTGAAATTCAAACGCATTGTCTACGTGCCCGAAGCGCAAGTGATCGACCACGGCGTGGACGAAGCCGACAAGCAATTCCGCCGTCGCCAGCGGGTCACCGTCGGTGGCCTGCAAAGCCTGGCGCAACGCAGTGAACTGCTCAATCCGTTCAAGCATGGCCTGTATTCGATTGCGTTGATCAGCCACAAGTTGATCCGGCGCCTGGCGCCGATCCTGTTGCTGCCGCTGCTGCTGAGCAATTTCTGGCTGTGGGAAGAGCACGGTTTCTATCGCCTGAGCCTGATCGCGCAATTGGTCGGCTACGCCATCGCGATTGCCGGCCTGCTGGATTCGCAACACCGCTTACCCAAACCGTTCCGCCTTGCGGCATTCCTGCTGGTGACACTGGCGGGCATGAGCATCGGCCTGTGGCAGTTTCTGCGCGGCCAACGTTACGCCCAGTGGAACCCTGACCAAAACCGTTGAGAGGGACAGAGCCATGGCGATCAAACAACTGATTAAACGCACCAGCGGCTGGCTCTATCTCAACTCGTCCGTGGGACGAAACCAGTTACACGGCGCCGGCGTGATCCTGATGTTGCACCGGGTGCTGTCCAACGACCGCGCCGCCGACCTGCCGCACCGCAACGAACTGTGCGTCGGGCCCAAGGCTTTCGAACATCTGCTGGTGTGGCTGCGCAAGCATTTCGATTGCGTGCCGCTGATGGAAATCCTCCAGCCCAACGCCTTGCGCACCGAGCGTCCGCAAGTGGCGCTGACCTTCGACGACGGCTGGCGCGACAATGCCGCCAACGCCTTCCCGCTGCTGCAGAAACATCAGGTGCCGGCGAGCATTTTTCTCTCCACCGATTTCATCGGCAGCCGTCAGCGTTTCTGGTGGGAAAGCATCGGCGAAACCCTGTGGGGCAGCCACGGTGAAAAACCGCGCATGCACCTGATCGAATATTTGCAGTCGATCCACCATCCCGTGCCGGTGCTGCTGGATGACATCGACGTGGATCGGCGCAGTCTGACCCTGTTGCATTACCTGCAAGGGCTTAAAGCGCTCGACCCGATGATGCTCGAACGCCTGACCGACGAGTGCCCGCAAGAGTCGCAACCCCAGGCACTCGACTGGCATCAGGTGCGGGCGATGGAGTCTTCCGGTCTGGTGCGTTTCGGCCCCCACGGCGCCAGTCACGCGATCCTCACCGGCCTTGACGATGTGCGCCTGGGCGAAGAAATCAGCCGCAGCCGCGATGCCATGTTCAATGGCTGCAACCGCCCGCTGCCGGTGTATTGCTACCCCAACGGTGACAACGATGAGCGGGTGCGCGAACAGATCGCCCATCACGATTACCCGTTCGCGCTCGGCACTGGTAGCGGTATCTATCGCGGCACCGGCGATCCGCTGAACCTGCCGCGTTTCGGTGTCAGCCAACGCACTGCGCGCAATCCGGAGCTGTTGTCGTGGCGGATCTATCGCGGGGCGCGGCCATGAGTCGAGGCAGTTACCTCAAGCATCTGGCGCTGAGCATGGGCACCAAACTGGCGATGATCGCCCTGCGCCTGCTGAGGAATGTGCTGCTGGCGCGGATTCTCGGGCCCAGTGAGCGCGGCCTGTTCGCCCTGCTCAGCACTCTGCCCGATCTGATCAGCGCGGCCACCAGCGGCGGCCTGAATTCGGCGGTCGGTTATCAGGCCGCCAAGCAACGGCCGATGGGATTGTTGCTCGCGCAAGTGCTGGTGTTCGGTTGCCTGCTGGCGGGTCTGTTGACCTTGCTGGTGGTAGCGCTGGTACGCGAATTCGGCAGTGAACTGGACGTGACGATGCAACTGGGTCTGCTGGCGTGGCTGTTGCTGCTGGCGGTGCCGTTGACCGTGCTTAAAAGCGGTCTGCTGACCTTGCACAATGCGTCCGGCGGTGTGGTCGCGTTCAATGCCTTGCGGCTGGTGGAATCCCTGGCACCGCTGTTGCTGTTTCTCGCGCTGTTCTGGATGTGGAAAGAAGCGGCCCTTGAAGCTGCACTCATCAGTTGGCTGGCCGGGATCAGTCTGGTGGTGCTGGTCGGCTGGCTGTGGCTCAAACACGCGCAGCCGTTGCAGCTGCAATGGGATCGCGCCAGCCAGAACGAACTGCTGCGCTTCAGTGCGCGCAGTCACCCGGACTTACTGTTCCAGCAGGTGATCCTGCGTTCCGATTACCTGTTCATTGGCGCCCTGCTCGGCAGCACCGCGCTCGGGCATTACGCGATGGCCAGCGCCGCCGCCGAGTTGCTGCTGATCGTTCCGGAAGCGGTGACCACGCCGCTGATGAAACGCCTGCTGCAACAGGACGAAGGCATGGACAAGGTCACGCCGCTGGCCCTGCGCCTGACCGCCACGGTGATGCTCGGCGCCTGCCTGACCATGGCCGTGATCGGCGAATGGCTGATCGTCACCCTGTTCGGCGTCGCCTACCAGCCGGCGTATCCGGCGCTGCTGGCGTTGCTGCCGGGACTGCTGGGCCTGTGCTACGCGAGCATCCTGCGCCTGGACCTGATCGGCAAGAACCGCCCCGGCACGGTGTCGCTGCTGATGGGGATCGGAGCACTGCTCAACCTCGCGCTGAACCTGCTGCTGATTCCGGCCTACGGCATCGTCGGCGCGGCGGCGGCCTCGTCGATTGCCTATCTGGCGGTGACCGTGGCGATGCTGGTGTTGTATTGCCGGTTGAGCGGCGTGGCGTTCTGGCAAACCCTGATCATTCTGCCCAGCGACCTCACGCCGATGTGGCTGATGTTGCAGCGTCGCTTTTTACAACGGAAATCGGCATGAAAGGCCTGGCCCTGCTGTTCGGTCTCGGCCTGTCGCTGGACGCCTTCGCGGCGTCGATGCGCTGGGGCGACATTCGCGACGGCAGCCTGTACCTGCAAGCGGATCGCCCCGACACCGTGACCGTGCGCTGGGCGCCGGCGTGGCAGGCCGAGGCCAACGAAGAGCACATTTTCCTGCTCGACGGCCGGGGCCAATTGCAGGGCGAGCGCTTCATCAAGGCCAGTGAAACCCGTGGCAGTCAGAGCTGGCCTTTGGCGCCGGGCGCCGCGAGTTATCAGCTGGAAATCCCCGGCTACAGCTTCCGCAGTTACCGGGTCGAGCACGACGAAAACACCGTGGCCCTGTTCGCTCCGGCCAAGGTGCATTTCAGCGCGGAAACCCGTAACGGCGATGAGCTGTATTTCAAGGTCGCCGCCGGTGAGCACGCGATATTGGCGGGCAAGTTTCACGGCGGGGTCAGCGCCCTGCAAGCGCAGCGGGTCGGTGACGGGCAGCCCCTGACCCTGGCGCTGAAACCCTATCGCGCTTACTGGCAGTTCGATCAGGTGGCATTGCCGGTCAGTGAGCGCGAACAAGTCTGGCGCCTGCGTCTGCAAGGCAGCGGCAAAGCGGCGTTCTGGCTCGACGGCACGGCCAATCTGTTCGCACAGACCCCGCAACAACTCAAACCGTTGCGTGAAGACGAAGGCCAGACGCGCCTGACCCTGCACGACAAAGTCCTCGGCCGCACCCCGGATCTGGGCATCGCCCTGCCCTACGTGATGCCGCCGCCCGCCAGCCATCCGGTGCTCGATGCGCTGAAACCGACGGCCGCCAGTTACTACAGTTTCGTCGACGTAACGGCGAAGAATCCGCACTTCGAAGACGCCTTTCGCCAGGTCTATCAGGATCGTTTCGGCATTCGTCAGGACATCACTTTGCTCGCCGGCAGTCAGCGACAGGCTGACCTGCGCGCCGACGTGCAAAGCAACAGCGGACTCGACGCCTGGCTTGCCGGCACCCGTGCGCTGGGCGGCAAAGGCACGCACTACATCGGGTTCGCCGACGAGCCCAACCTGAATTATTCAAGCTACGAGCAATACCGTTCGATCTTCACCAGCATGGCCCGGCAAGTGCGCAGCGATCCCGCGAATGCCAAAGCCGGCGTGCGCATCGCGATGCCGGCCAGTTCGCGACTGGTCAACGGGCCGTTCGCCGACAACGCGGCGAACAAGCGTGGCATCGACTGGGCGCGACGCCTGCTCAGCGAATCCGCCGATCAGGTCGATGCGCTGGCCTGGCACGAGTGGATGATTCGCGATCTGCTCGCCACCCGGGTCTACCGCGACAGCGTGCGCCGCGCAGCCGATCTGGTCGGCCTCGATGCCAAGGGTCAGCCGCGCAAGGCCTTGCTTCTGGACCAGACGAATCTGTCCAGCGGCTCGAGCCTGAGCCCCTACGATCAGGAAACCCATTTCACTTCGCTGTGGTGGGCCTCGGTGGTGATCAACGCCTCCCAGGACGGTTTGCTGACGATGCTCAACTGGTTTCAGGCCGCCGATGAGCCGCAGTACCCCAAAGGCATGTTGCGGGTGCTGGGCGATGACCGCTTCGAGTTGAAACCGGTGGGTCTGGCCCAGCAGTTCATCCAGCAGCACTGGCTGCACAACGTGCTGTGGCTGGAGAACGATGCGTTTGAAGTCGATGTACTGGCGATGGCCGGCGACGATCAGCGCGGGCTGCTCGGCGTGAACAAGGGCACGCGTTTGCAGCGTGTCGATCTGGCGGGTGCCAAATGCCCATTGAACAACGGCGCGCTGCGCTACTTCGGCGCCGACAATCGCAGCCGCGACGCGCCTTTTCGCTGTCAGGACGGTCGCGTGCGCTTCGAGCTGCCGGGGCAGACACTGTTTGCCCTGAGCTGGAGCGCCTCATGACCGCCCTGTTGATGTCCGGCCGCGCAGGCCTCTGGCCGCGCGATGACTCGTCATCAGGAGCAACGACCATGAATGTTCTGCAAAAAGTCAGCGATCACATCAAACAGAAAGGCCTGCGGGCCACCGTGGCCAAGGTGTGGAAACACTACGTCTTTTCTCATCAGGAACTGCTGTGGATGGAGCGCGATCTGGTCAGTCCGGTGCCGCCCCATAGCCTCAAACCCTACCCGCCGCTGCAAGTGGTGAAGATCACCCCGGACAACGCCAGCGCCTTCGCCCGCTACTTCGGCGACCGCGTCGGCACCATGGCGGAACTGGCCCGGGAAAATCACACCGGGCACATGCATCTGGACGATCAGGGCCATGCGGTGGCGTTCATCTGGGGCAGCGCGCGGGATTATTTCGACCGGCACTATTACGGCTGCATGTTCCCGGTGAAGCCCGGCGAGTTCTTCGAGTTCGGCGGCGAACTGACCCGCTCGTACTGGGGCACCGAACTGTCGGTGGACCTGCAACTGGAACTGTGGAGAGCCATGGCCGCCCAAGGCTGCGACAAGGTCGTGGACGTCTGTGAGTTCCACAACATCCCGGCGCTCAAGCTGCACCTGCGCATGGGCTATACCGAACAGGGCCGGATCATGAATGTGTATGAGTTGTTCGGTCGCTGGCGCTTCTATCGCGAAACCCGCTACAGCGGCTCGCGCCTGGACGCGCTGCGCAAACCTTCCCGTCCACCTGTCACAGCAACGGCGACCTGAGCCTATGGCGCAATTCGAATGGCGCACCTCGTTGTGCGCACCTGACTTCCCGGCGGCGGCCTATGAAGCGCTGCGCCTGCGGGTGACGGATCACACGCCGTTCAACAGTCTCGACTGGCTGTGTGCGGCAGAGCAGGCGCTCGATGCGCACGAGCGGCTGCATGTATTGCTGGGTTGGGAAGCCGACGAATTGCGCCTGTGCCTGCCGCTGGTGGCGAGCCGAGAACGGTTTTTCGGTTTGCCGTTTCGGGTGGTGCATCACCTCGGTTATCCGCTGGCCGATCGCCTGGCGTTGTTATCACGGCTGAACGCCGAAGAAATGCACCAGGCCCTGCAGCTGATTCGCCAGCGAGTGCCCCACGCCCTGCTGCAACTCAACGAAATCGCCGAACCGGTCGGCGACGAAAGCGTGCTCACCGAATGGATGGCCCGCAGTTCCACCGGCGAACGTCGCTTGAGCTGCCGGGTGCCGGTGCATCTGATCAGCGACGCTGACCGCCAGGAAGTCTCGGGCGACCCGCGCTACAAACTTCGCCGGGCGCGCAAGCGGATTGCCGCGTGCGGCGCCGAAGTCCGGCGGATCATTCCCGACGCGAACAGCATGGGCTCGTTGTTGCAGGCCATCAGCGAAGTTGAAGCAGTCAGCTGGAAAGGCGACGAAGGCGTCGGGATCTTTGCCAGCGAGCGCAGCCGCCGTTGCATGGAAAACGCCTTCACCGCCCTCGCCGCTTCGGGCCGGGTGCGCGTGGTGATGCTGGAGCTGGACGGGCGTTGCATCAGCTATCGGCTCGGCCTGTTCGAGCAGGGCCGGCTCTACGATTACAACCTCGCCTTCCTGCCGCAATACGCCGATCTGGGCAGCGGCCGGGTGTTGCTGGAGGAATGGATTCGCTGGGGGCTGGATGACAACTGGCGCTGGATTGATGCCTCGCGGGTCAGCCTGGAAAACTCCAGCCATCAACTGCACGAACGCATGACCGGTCAACTGGAACACTGGCGCTGGAGCTTCTACTCGTGGCGCCCGAGCGGTCTGTTACTGGGGCTCGGGCTGCGCGTCTGGCACCGGCTCAAGCCTGCGTTGCAACAATGGCGGGCGAAGCGTGCGGCGGCCAAAGCGGCGGTCGTTGCGACACCTGTGATCAACCCCACCAAGGAGGGCGAACATGCCTCGCCAAGTCATAGTCAACGCTGACGATTTCGGCCTCAGTCCGAACGAAAACGCGGTGATCCTCGGCGCGTTCCAGGCCGGGGTCATCAGTTCCGCGACCGTCATGGCCAACATGCCGGCGTTCGAAGCGGCCTGCGCCCTGGCCCGGATGCCACTGCTGCAAGGCCGGATCGGCCTGCACTTCAACCTGACCTACGGCCGGCCCCTGAGCCGGGCCATTCTCGAGCGTCGCACCTTCTGCGACAGCCACGGCGTGTTCGACCTCAACCTGCCTCGCCACAGCCTGTGGCTGGGCCGGGAAGATCGCGAAGCGGTGCAGGAAGAATTGCAGTCGCAGTGGCAGCGCTGCGTCGATCACGGCGTGCGTCCCAGCCACCTCGATTCGCATCAGCACGTGCACAACATCTGGCCGATCGGCGAGATCGTCGCGCGCTTCGCTGCCCATCAAGGTGTGCCCGTGCGCCTGGCGCGCAACCTGGGGCAAAACCTCAGCCTGCCCAAACGCGTGTTCAAGGGTTTGCTCAACCGTCGGTTGCAAGGTCTGGCCGGGGCCACGGCGGATTACGTCTGCACACCGGTGGACCTGCGCAACGCTGCTGCGCCGACCGACGGCGTGCTGGAAATCGTCGCCCATCCGAACCAGCTCGGCGCGGATTTCGGCGACGCCTATCTGCAACCCGGAGAGTCCCTGAGCCGCGTGCTAGAGCAGCGGCTGGCGGGCGTTCCACGGGTTTCCTATGCCGATCTGAACAAGGATTTTCTTCGCGGTGCCGCGGCACTCTGAACCGTTACACAACTTGCAATACTTTCAAAGCTGGCGCTTTGACATGGACTTGCAGGGGTGATCTATACCCACAAAAGCGTCATCCACAACACCCGGGCTTCGGCCACGGAGGGCATCATGAGCGTCATTGAAAAGCTGCGCGAACGTATCAAGCAAAAAGGCCTGGGCCGCACCTTCGGCACGTTGTGGAAACGCTACGTGTTCTTCCATTGGGAGCTGTTGTGGATGGAGCGCGACCTGGTCAGCCCGGTACCGCCGCACAAGCTGCGCCCCTACGACGGCCTGCGCAAAGTCGACATCACCGCCGAGAATGCCGGCGCGTTCGCCAGGCACTTCGGTGACCGCGTGGAAACCATGGCCGAACTGGCCAACGAGGGCCACACCGGGCACATGTACCTGGACGCCGACGGCCATGCGGTCGGGTTCATCTGGGGCAGCATTCGCGACTACCACGACCGCCACTATTACGGCTGCACCTTCCCGGTCAAACCTGGCGAGTTCTTCGAATTCGGCGGCGAAATGACCCGCGCCTACTTCGGCAGCAGCCTGTCGGTGGACGTCCAGGTCGCCCTTTGGGAAGCCATGGCCGCCCAGGGTTGCAACAAAGTGGTGGACGTCTGCGAAACCCACAACATCCCGGCGCTGAAACTGCACATCCGCATGGGCTACCACGAACAGGGCCGCGTCATGCACGTCTATTGCCTGTTCGGCAAATGGCGCTTCTTCCGCGAAACCCGCTACGAAGGCTCACGCCTGGACCCACTGCGCAAACCGGGACGGCCGGTGGTGACGGCGGCTGCGCAGGCTTGACGGGTTTAACCTGCGGCGGCCGGGACGGCGCCGCAGAATCTTCCTACTCTCGTACAGGAATCAGCGTCATTCAGTTTCGGCTCCATCTGGCTGCTCGCAATCATATGAATGAATACATTCATGCAGAAACGCAGAGACAAACCGATGGAACAAAACTCATCCGATTTTGAAATGACGGCACTGCTGGTTGATCTGAATGCCATCCGTGAGTACCTCTCTCAGGTACTGGCAGAAGGTGACGATGAAGAGTTGCTCCGAGCAATCGGATACGTGACGCAAGCCCGTATCCGACTCACCGAAAAAGTAACAGCGCCTCTCGCCTCCCCCTCTTGTACCTGCCTCAGCGCTTCACCCCCACCCACGTAAAACACATCGGCATCTGCGCCTCGCGGTTCTGGTACTGGTCATACACTTCTTCCCGGTTCGAGTGCGGGTATTCCTTGAAGTGCGTGATGTTCAGGCCGGCCTCGATGGCGGCGGTGAAGATCGCGCCGAGGTTGTGCACGAACCAGTAGGACTTGGCCGCTTGCTGTTCGACCTTGCCGAAGTAGACGATCGGTTTTTCCAGCACGAAAGGTTCTTCGCGGAAATACGAGGTGGCGAGGCGAAACGGGTCTTCGCCCTCGGGATCGACCATTTCCAGGAACGGGTGGGTCTCGTAGATCACCAGTTGCCCACCCGGTTTGAGGGTGGAAGCGACGTGGCGGAAGCATTCGCCGATGTCGGGCATCCAGCCAAAGACGCCGATGGTGATCAGCGCGACGTCGAAACGGGCGCGGAGCGCTTCGGGCAAATGATGAATGTCGGCTTCGATGAACTCGGCATTGTGCGGCGAACGCTTGTTCAGTTCGCGGGCCTGTTCGAGAAACGCGCTCGACTGATCGATACCGACCACGCTCCGTGCGCCGAGGGCGAACAGTGACAGGCTTTCGCGGCCGTTGTTGCAACACAGCTGCACGACGTCTTTGCCATCGACACCGACCTGCTCGAGCACGCCGCGAAGGGTGTCGTCGAGGCAGGAAAAGTCAGCCTGCGTGACTTCGGTCAGCAAGGCCTGCCAGTCGGGCGAATCCTGGTGATGACGGGCGGAATCATTCCACGCCTGACGATTGCTCTCGACGGCGTTTTTATTGTTTGGCACTTCCATGGCGCACTCCGGGCGATGCTCACAATTGAGCGGCCCGAGTCTAGTTCAGCCTCGCGCTACAGGTTGTTGCGAACTTGTAAGCCGACGACACTTGCACCAACGCCTGCACCAACGCCTGCACCGCGGGCAGCTATAGTTAATAGCCTTGGGGAAATCCGCTTCCACAGGTGCTGCCATGGGAATGTTCAATCGACTGCTGTTGTCCGCCTGTCTGCTCGCCGCCACGCAGGCACAGGCGCTGGACAGCAACTTCAACTACTACGGATCCGACCAGCCTTTTGCCCACCCTGCTCCGCCGTCGCTGTCCGCTCAGCCACCCCGGCCGTTCGATGATGCGGCGCCGCAGGATTTCATCGTCATCCCGGATCGCCACGTGTTCCATGACTCGCAACTGCCCACCGTGGCCGATGCGACGGTGCGGGTGTTTATCCGCACCTACGATGCCGAACGCGGCATTTACGTCAACGACGAGGTGCTGGACCCGACGTGCGTGCTCGAATGCCTCGGCACGCCCAGCCCACGCAGCAACGCGGTCTACCACTGACGCTTGTCCGGGCGGGCCAGACCGAGTTTTTCGATGCGGTAGCGCAGCATGTCGCGGCTCAGGCCCAGCAGGCGCGCCGATTTGGTGACGTTCCAGTCGGTCTTGTCGAGCATCTTGCGCACCATGTCTCGCTCGACTTCCGGCAGGTTCATCGATTCGGTGTTGCTCGCCGGGCGCGGTTCGAAGTGCGTGTGCGGCACCTCGTGCTGATGTTGCGGTGGCAGGTCATCGCACAGGCTCATGCACACGTTCAGTTGATGCGCGGCGATGGTGTCGCTCGGCGCCAGCAACACGGTCTGTTCGAGCATGTTGCGCAGCTCGCGCACGTTACCCGGCCAGGTGTAACTGAGCAGCAGCTCCTCGGCCTGATCGCTGAAATGCAGGTTCGGTTTGCCATAGCGCTTGCCGTGGCTGGCGAGAAAGTGCCGGGCCAGCAGCAGGATGTCTTCGCCACGGGCGTACAGGCGCGGCACCTTGATCGAGATAATCCGCAGGCGGAAAAACAGATCGCGGCGGAACTTGCCCTGCTGGACCATCTGCTCAAGGTTGCAATTGGTGGCGCTGATCACCCGCAGGTTGACCTTGCGCTCCTTCACCGAGCCGACCCGGCGAATGGTGCGATCCTCCAGCAGCTTCAGCAGTTTGGCCTGCAACAGCAAATCCATTTCGCCGATCTCGTCGAGGAATAGCGTGCCGCCGTCCGCCGCTTCCACCAGTCCGACCCGGCGATCCTTGGCGTCGGTGAACGCGCCTTTCTCGTGGCCGAACAGTTCCGACTCCACCAGGTTGGACGGAATCGACGCGCAGTTGAATTCAACGAACGGGCCTTTGCTGCGCGGGCCGTCGAAATGCAGCGCGCGGGCCACCAGTTCCTTGCCGGTGCCGGTTTCGCCTTCCACCAGTACTGGCGGCAGATCGGTGTTGGCCATGCGCCGCTCGGCGTCGAGCAACTGGCCGATGGTGTTTTTCAGATACTGCATCGGCGACGACTCGCCGATCAGCGCCTGCACCCCGGATTTCTGTGCTTCGCGATCCTGATAGAACGACAGCGTGCGCTCCATCCGTTCAGTGGCCAGGGCCTTGTCCAGCAGCAGTTTGAGTTCCGGCAGCGCGACCGGTTTGGTGACGTAATGAAAGGCGCCCTCCTTCATTGCGACCACCGCGTCTTCGACGTTGCCGTAACCGGTCATCATGATCACTTTCAGTTCCGGCGCGCTGATGCGCAGCTTCTGGATCAGATCGTGACCGCTCATGCCCGGCAGCGAGTTGTCGGTCAGGACGATGTCCGGCATGAAGCTTTCCAGTTGCCCCAGCGCGTCCTCGGCCGAGTGGCAGACCGTCACCTCGAAGTCTTTGCGCTCCAGGTAGGTCTGAATATTCTCGGCCAGCAGTTCGTCATCCTCGACCAGCAGAATGCTGTGTTCCATATTCCCCTCCCGATGCCACTCTAAAGTTGAGACTGACGCGGGTTCCTTCCTGCTCCCGGCTGGTCAGAATGACCGAACCCTGAAACCGCTCCATGATTCTCTTGACCAGCGCGAGGCCAACCCCGAGGCCGCCCTGCTTGGTGGTGAAAAACGGTTTGAACACCAGCTGTTGCTGCTGCGCGCTCATGCCTTTGCCGGTGTCGCTCAGGGTCATGCGCACATGACCGGTGTGCGGTGTTTCAATCTCGACACTCAGTACGCCCCCCTTGGGCATCGCTTCCAGGGCGTTGGCAAACAGGCTATTGAGTATTTGCGTCAGCAGCACCTTTTGACTGACGACCGGCGGGCAATTTTGTGGCGTGAATCGCACTTCGACGCCATTGCGCCGGATCAGCGCGTCAAACGCCCCCAACGTGTCCTCGACCGCCGCCAACAACTCCACCGCCTCGCCGTCGTCACTCATCGGGCGCAACGACACCAGCAGCTCGCGCACCCAGCGCGACATGCGGTCGACCTGGCTGATGATGTCGCCGATATTGCGCTGCGCGCCGGGGCTGGCGATTTCCTGGGCCAGTTCGGCGCTGGAACGAATGGTCGCCAGCGGATTGCGCAGGCTGTGGGCCACCGCCGAGGACATCTCGCCCAGGGCGACAAAGGTTTCGTTGCTGATCAATTGCTGTTGCTGGCTCTGCAGCAGCGTCGAGGCGCGCCGCACGATCCAGAACAAGCCGAGATAAATCGCCGCGCCGCCGAGGATCGTTGCGGCCCAGATCGAAGCGAATCCACGGTCGATACGGTCCACCAGATCCGCCGGCTCCTTGTAGATCTCGACCATGGCGACGACTTTGCTTTTGTCGGCGTTGAACATCGGAATGTAGTTTTCGATGAACAGGTATTTCGGTTCGCGGGACAGCTTCTGCTCGGGTTTTTCGTCGTCGATCTTGTGGTAGCTGGAAGACACCGGCACTTTCATTTCGAATGACTCGTCCAGCTCGTCGTCATCTTCGATCTTGACGTTGATCAGCTCGGGGTTGGTCGACCAGATGATCGTGCGGTCCAGGGCATACACCGTGGCCAGCAACACATCGGGCAAGTGTTCGACATGATCGAGAAACTCGGCGCGGGCCGACGCATGGGCCAGCGGGTCGACGTCGGGGTAGTTCCCGTCCTGGCGCGGGTCGAGCATCTCGCCCATGGTTCGTTGCGGCGTGATGTTGGCGTGGCGCATTTCCGCATCGCCGATGGCCTGCACAAATTGCGCGGTGAGCAGCGCATCGCGCTCCACGCTTTCGGTGACCACGAAGCGCGTGGAGATATACCCCAAACCCAGCGCCACGGCCGCGATGATGAAAAAACTGGCCAGCGAGAACCAGCGCAGCAGATTGAACTGCCCGCCCCAACTCTTGATGGCTGCCAACGCTACGTTCGGCGCTGCTGTTTTTTGTTCTTCCAGTCGCTGCATGGGAATGCCCTGGCGTTTTTGTGTCGAGCCCGTTACAGCCGCCTTCTCGAATGAGTGTAGGTGGCAATGACCGTGACACACGGTTCAATGATGCTATTTAGCCGCTACTGCATACGACTCACCGCGTCGCTCGCAGAACCCGGTTTTACTGGCGTCAACGCCCCGTCGGCCAAGGGTTGCACGGACGGATGCTGACGCTCGGTTTCGGCACTCAAAAAGTCGATGATCGATTGCGCTGAAGCTTCATCCAGACGCAGATTCGGCATCGGGATGCGCTCGTATTGCTCGAACAGTTGCAGTGCGATCGGGTCTTTCTCCGCCAGCACCCGATCCGGTTCGCGAATCCAGCGATTGAGCCAGGCCGGGTCACGCTGGCGGGTCACGCCGATCAGGTCCGGGCCGATGTTGCGCATGCCGATGCCTTCGCCGTCCTGCGGGCCGAGGCTGTGGCACGAAGCGCAGCGGGTGCGGAACAGTTCTTCGCCATTGCTCGGCGGACGAATCTGCGGGGCGTCGGCGTAGCTTTCTTCGGTGCTGGCCTGTTTCCAGTTCTGCAAGGTGTTGGCGAGCTGGTCGGCGAGGATCCACGGGTTCTCGAACGGCGAGGCTTTCATCCAGCGCCCGGTGCTCTGGTTGCCGACGATCAGGCTCAGGTTGTGATCCTTGGTGCGGCCGTTGTCGACGCCTTCGATGAACAGCCCGAGCTTCTTGCGCAGATCGGTGACGTCTTCGAACTCGCCGGTGAGGAATTTCCAGCCGGGGCCGACCTTGAAGCGTTGCGAATAGGCCTTGAGCACTTCGGGGGTGTCACTCAGCGGATCGATGGTGATCGAGTAGAAAAAGATGTCTTTCCCGACCCGGTCCCCCAGCAGTTTCTGCACCTGGCGCAGGCGCGCGGTTTCCAGTGGGCAGGAGTCGCTGCACGAGGTGAAGATGAAGTTGATCACCACCACCTTGTCTTTGATCAGGTCATCGAAAAAACGCACCTGCCGACCGTCCTGGTCGGTCAGCAGGGTGTTGGGGAAATAGTCGCCACCCCACGGGGTGGCGGATTCGCTGGCGCCTTCGGGCTGCGCCTGATGGGCGATGAGCACCTGACTGCCGAGCAGGCAGGTGACCAGCACCAGAATCAGATGCATGCCCAGGGCGCGGGAGCGCGGCGTTGGCTGTGTCATGTCGGCTCCCTCCCTGCTCATGGTTTCACGGTCACTTGCGGGCCGAAGCCGTCGCCAGTGCGGAAGGTTGGCAGTGCGGCGGAGTTGACGTAGCGCACGCCATCCCAGCTGGGCAGCGGTGTCGGCATCAACTGCAGTTGCCCGGGTTTCTCGAGGTCCCAACGCAGCAGCATCGAGTTGTCCTCATGCTGGGTGTTGTGACAGTGCTCCATGTAGGTCCCGGCAAACTCGCGGAAGTTGATCGCCATCTCGACGTTGTCCAGCCCGTCGGCTTCCGAACCGATCCGGTAGACGTCCTTGCGCGCCCATTTTTCCCACTCAGGCGGAGCCTTGCCACCACGGCTGAGGATGATGCCTTCCTCGAAGTGCACGTGCACCGGATGGCTCCAGCCCTTGCCGCCGGCCTTGATGTTCCACACTTCCAGGGTGCCGATGCCGCTGACCCCGGCGTCGGTCGGGCCGCTGGCGAGTTTGGTCGAGGCATTCAACCGGCGCGGGTCCATGTGGAAACCGAAGCCGCCATCGGTCTTGATCGTCCACGGCGCTTCGTCGGTACCGTCGGCGCGGCCGAAGATGAAGGTCCGGTGCAGCGCCTTGGCGAGCAAGGCCTTGTCGGCAGCGTTGTCGCGGTGGATCTTCAGCGGAATCATCACCATGCCTTCGGCCTTGCCCGGTTTGGCCGGCTCGTAAGCCGCCGGGTCCATCGCCAGATCCTGGCCGGTGAACGCCTTGACGTTGAGTTGCAGGACCTTGCCCACCACCGGGTCACCCTTGTCCCACTGCGGCCCCTTGCTGGTCTGCTTGATCACTGGCAGGTATTTCTCGGAGAGCACGTCGGCCAGCGGGATCACTTCTTTCGGGCCTTTGCCGTCGTCCTGGGCTTGCAGGTTGACGAAGAACACCTTGTCGCCCGGTTTGATGCCGTTTTTCGCGAAGTTGACGATGATATCGAACCGCTCGGCGATGCCTTGGGTCGGCAGAATCGCGTTGTGGTTCTGTTTGTCGCCATCGGCATCGAGGTCCATCGAACCGTCGAACGGCACGCTGTGCTCCATGATGTTGCCGTCGTTGGCGATCATGTGGAACGGCACGCGGGTGTACGAAACGCCGGAGTTTTTCGGCCCCTGGAATTCGCCGCCGGTGCCTTTGACTTCACGCACCAGCGCGAGCTTGAAGTAGCGCGACACCGAACCGTTGAGGATGCGGAAGCGATAGCTACGGGCCCGCACGTCGAGGGTCGGTTTCCACTGCCAGTTGACCAGCACCTGATCGCCGATGAAGCCGTCGGTGTTGAACGGGTTGAACCACAACTGACCTTGCTGATCCCAGGCCTTGTCGGCGAACACCAGGTTGACGTCGTAGTCGCGGTTGCCCCACGGCAAGGCGCTGCCGCTAGGGAAACGCAGGTTGACGCCGTCGTTCACCGATTCGTTGCCACGGTCCAGGGCGCTGTAGTAGTTCATCATCGCCGCGTTGCCCTTGTAGACGTTCTGCGCGGTGAAATCGAGCATGTGGTCGTGGAACCAGTGGGTGCTCATGGTTTCGCGCCAGTCGCCACGAATCTTGATGGTGCCGTGGTCGCAGGTCTTTTTCGCAGGCTGCAGGTCGTTGACCCACAGGGTTTCCCCCGGCGCGCACGGGAACGCCGCGCGTGGATCTTCAGCCTTGGTGTTGATGCTGTCGTAACCGGCGAGCTGGATCGGCCAACGATAGTCGTAGTACTGGCCGGGGAAGAAGAACGCGTTGGCATAACCGTCGCTTTCCGCCGGCGCGTGGCCGTTGTGCTCGTGGGTGGTGATGGTGTGCAGACCGAAACCGCGGT
The DNA here is from genome assembly GCF_058796615.1 of Pseudomonas sp. GW823-FHT04A03. Classification (NCBI taxonomy): domain Bacteria; kingdom Pseudomonadati; phylum Pseudomonadota; class Gammaproteobacteria; order Pseudomonadales; family Pseudomonadaceae; genus Pseudomonas; species Pseudomonas sp. GW823-FHT04A03. The sequence goes on along the minus strand of NZ_JBXAIV010000006.1, from coordinate 82,808 downwards.
TGGCGGAAGGGTCGATCGGCAAGCCGTTGTAGTGACGCATCAGCACCGGTTGGCCATAGCGCACCATCAACAGTTTCGGCGGCAGCGTGCCGTCGAAGGTCCACACCGAATTGTGGTCCTGCACCGGCATCGCCGGGTGGAACCGTGGGTCGACACCCTTGGCCGTGCCATCGGTCGCCGGCACGCCCGCGACGTTGTGGTACAGACCGCCGGGGCCGAACTCGCCGACGGCATAACCGTGCATCTGCCGACTGTCACGCAGGCCGCCGTTCAGCCGCGCACCGGTCTGCACGGTCTTGTAGGCCACTTGCGGGTAGAACTCGTTCCAGCGCTGATGGGCCCAGCCTTTTCCCGGTGGCCGGCCTTCGGCAGAAGAGCCGATATGCCGGTTGAGGAACAGTTCGATCTGCGCCTGCCACGGGTTGCGGTCAACCGTGTTGGCGAACTGACTCGGGAATGGCGTGAGCCCCGGTTGACGCAGGAATGCATCCAGCGCGGTGCCGGGAGGCGCGCTGCGAGCGATGTTGTTCGGGTCTTGCGCCGGCGCCGGGCCGATAGCCGCAGGCGGAAAACTCAACGGCGCGGCCGGTGTGGTCGGGTCGAGTTTTTCCGGGCCGAATTCTTCGAACAGCACCAGTTGCTGAGTAAACGGCTGGGCACCGTACAGCGGGCTCGGCTTGCCGTTGGTGGGGTAATTGAAACTGGTCTGGACGGTGGGCGGCAGGATGTTTTCCGCGCGCGTCGTGTTCCGCGTGCCTTTGATGCCATCGGGCAGATCGAAGGAGTCTTCGTTGGCCTCGGGCATTGTCAGGATCGCGTTGAGCGCACCGGCGCGGTCTGCGGGCTCGTCGTAATAGGCCGACGGGTCGGAAACTTCCGGCTGATTCTCGTCGTCGATCGGGCTCGCTCGAACCGCGGACATCTGGCCGAGGGTCAACATCAGAAAGACGCTCAGTGGCGTCAACAGGAACAGCTTTTTGGGGTCACGCATTGCTCTGTCCATCACCAGCCGCCTCATCTAAGGAAGGGGTGATGGTGTTTTGCAATTACCTCGCCAAAAAATCATTTCCAGTTGTAACAGTGACTTGCATGCGCTGTTGCATTCCCCACTCCCCGGTGACCGGGGCCTGACACCCACTGCTGGGGGGAAGTTCACCCAAATCTACTGAACGAGCTGAAAAGCCAGACGAACGGTGGTGCCCTCGCCTTCGCGACTATTCAGTGTCACGCCGCCGCCGAAGCGCTCCATGATCCGTTTGACCAGCACCAGCCCCACGCCGAGGCCGCCCTGCTTGGTGGTGAAGAACGGCCGGAACGCCATGCTGCGCTGTTCCTCGTTCATGCCTTTGCCGGTGTCGCTGAGCACCACGCTCACGCCACGGCTGTCGCTCGGTTCGAGGGTGACGGTCAGCGTGCCGCCCTTGTCCATGGCTTCCAGCGCGTTGGCCAGCAGGCTGTTGAGGATCTGTGTGAGCTGCACCGGCTGACTCAGCACCATCGGCGTCTGCTGGGGATGAAACACCACATGCACGCCGGCCTTGGCGATCTGTTGCTCGAAGGCCATCAGGCTGTCGTGCAGCGCCGCCACCAGGTTCACCGGTTCCGGGTCGTCATTGAGCGGTCGCAACGATTGCAGCAGTTCGCGCACCCACTTCGACATGCGGTCGACCTGGCCGATGATGTCCTTGATGTTCTTCTGTGCCGGCCCCGCGTCGAACTCCAGCGCCAGCTCGGCGCTCGAGCGAATGGTCGCCAGCGGGTTGCGCAAGCTGTGGGCCACCGCCGAAGACATCTCGCCCAGCGCGACAAAGGTTTCGTTGGCAATCAGTTGTTTTTGCTGGGCCGCCAGCAGGATCGCCGCCCGTCGCACGATCCAGTACAGCCCCAGGTAAATCAGCCCGCCGCCCAGCGCGGTGGCCAGCCAGATCAGCGTCAGCCCGCGCTCCATGCGGGCGATCAGGTCTTTCGGCTCTTTATAGATTTCGACCATCGCCGTGACGTTCTTGCCCTCGGCGTCGAACAGCGGGATGTAGTTTTCGATGAAGATGTATTCCGGCGGCACGACGAACTTCTGTTCTTCACGGCCCTTGTCTACATCGTGATAGCTGGCCGACACCGGAATCTTTTCATCGAACGCCCGGTCGAGGTCTTCGTCGGCATGAATGCGAGTGTTGGTCAGCGCCGGGTTGGTCGACCAGATCACGGTACGATCCGGCGCATAAATGTTGGCGAGAATCACGTCCGGCAGGTGTTCGATGTGATCGAGAAATTCGCCCCGGGCGCTGGCTCGGGCTTGCGGGTCGACGTCGGGAAAGTTCTTGTCCTGGCGCGGGTCGAGCAATTCGCCCATGGTGCGGATATTGGGGATCGAGACGTGGCGCACTTCCGCCGACGCGATGGCCTGAATGAACTGCGCGGTCAGCAAGGCATCGCGCTGCACGCTTTCTTCGATCACGAACCGTGTCGACACCGCCCCGAGCGCCACGGCCACGGTGCCGATCACTGCCATGCTGATCAATGAAAACCAGCGCAACAGGTTGAACGGCTGCTTGCGCGAGTTCAGCCGCTGGCTGCTCTCCTCGACCGGTAGCGATTTTGACTGCATGTTCATGGCGGCGACTTCCCGATACGTCCCTATAGGGTTATAGCCCACGGTTGGGTGTTTGCCCGGATCCGGGGGGTGAACGGCCCCACGCTCGGCCGATTTCCCGGTCAGGCGAAAACCGCCAGGCGTTCATGCCCCCACAATCCCCAATGCTGGGGACAGTCGCCCTATCCGGGCTTGCGTCCCTTTGCCCCACGCCAAGCCGCCAAGCCTTGCGCCACGGGCGTTTGCGGCCGGTTGGCCCGTCGTTGGTATGGAAGTTGTAAAGCCCTCTGCAACTGACCCATCCCCAAGGGGCAGGTACTTTGATAGAGGGATTAACTCATGCACCCTTTACTGTCCAAAACCGCGACCGTCCTGGTCGTGAGCGCCTTGGCCCAGGGCATTGCCCAGGCCGCTCTGTTCGCCGTCGACCCGGGTCCCTACACACCGGCCAATGGCGGTTTCGCCAGCTGGTATCAGGACACCCACGGTCGCACTCTGGATCTGTGCCTGTCCAAAGCACTCAGCTCCCGCGTGCCGAGCACACCGGGCGCCCCGTCGTACATGTGCTCGCTGCTGCCGACCCCCGGCGTGTTCGATGACACGCAACCGATCGTGTTCCCCACCAACTTCCCCGATGAAGCGTTCTGGTTCACCGGCGAGACCTCGCTGGTTGATGCCGCACGCGGAATCAACCTCGGTTATGTGAGTGCCGTCGAAGCCGCGTTCGCCGCCGAAGAGCCGGTGGAAGGCGATCAGGTCAGCTTTGCGCGGATTCGCATTCGCGTGGATGTGCCGACCGCTGGTACCTACGTCATCACCCACCCCTACGGTGTCGATGTGTTCAACGTCGACACCCCCGGTCGCCGCGCGATCAACATGACCCGCGACATCGGCATCGGCACTCCGAAAACCTACGACGGAGCGCTCAAGGGCGACATCGGTCCGTTCCTGCGCAGCGTCAACGGGCCGTACACCGAGACCAATCCGGTGAGCGGCGCGGCCGAGCAGTTTGTCGGCGACCCGAACCTCAACGAAGCCGTGACCGGCAGCCCGTTCAACACCAACTACGTGCGCATCGAAGGCCCGGGCGGCATTGACCTGCGCACCACGACCTTCGCCGTGTCCGGCAAGTTGTCGACAGTGGTGCGGCCAACCCCGCTGATCCCGCAGCGCAGCACCTACTCGCGCAAACCGGGCGACAGTGCGCCGGTGGCCCAGCAAGACGTGTTCGTCCAGGCCCCGCCAGCGCCGGGCACCGCCGCCATCACCAGCAGCACGCCCGTGGTGAACATGAAAGAAGCCGACAGCACCGGCAGCTGGTACGCGCAATCGGCGGTCAACCCGACCTTGCCGACCGTGCTGCAGGTTACCGCCGACAACCACCTGGCGATCGCCACCAGCTCGCCGACCACCCTGCCCATGACCCTGACCGACCTGGTGGTGATCCAGCGCGCCGAGTACAGCCTCAGTTCCGGGCAATTGACCGTGGTGGCCTCGACCAGTGACGAAACCTCGCCACCGGTGCTCACCGCCACCTCCGGCACCGGCGCCACCATCGGTGCGCTGGGCGGTGACGGCGCGGTGAAAACCCTGGCCACCGGGATCACGCCGATTCCACCGGCCAAGGTTCGGGTGACATCGTCCAACGGCGGCAGCGATACCGAAGAAGTGGTCATCGTGCAATGAACGCTCACATGCCCAGATCCGCATCAGGAGGCATCATGAACAAGTGGCCACGCTTCGCGCTCAACGCGCTCGGGCTGACAATCTCGCTGACCGGCAGTGCGTTCGCGCAACTGGCCGCCGTCGATCCCGGCCCCTACACCTTCGCCACCGGGAAATTCCCGATGTGGTACCAGGACAACAACCTGCTGTCGATGGAGCTCTGCCAGTCGCGCGCCGCCAGTTCGCGGGTGCCGGTCAGCACCCCGCCGGCGTACATGTGTACCCTGCTGCCGGAACCGGGCGTGTTCGATGACACCCTGCCGATGGTGTTCCCCGACAACTGGCCGCCGGAAGCCTTCTGGTTCCTGGCGGAAACCAATATCCCGAACAACGGCGCCGGTTTTGGCGTAGACGCCTACGTGGCCGGGATCGAAGCGGCGTTCGCCTCGGAGAATCCGGTCGATGGCGATCAGCAAAGCTTCGCGCGGATCCGTATCCGGGTGAACGTCCCGGTGGCAGGCACCTACACCATCACCCACCCGTACGGCGTTGAAACCGTCAACGTCACCACGCCGGGCCGGCGGGCGATCAACATCACCAAAGACATCGGCATCGGCGCGCCGGGCAACTTCAGCGGTGCACTCAACGGCGCCATCGGTCCGTTCCTGCGCAGCATCAACGGCCCGTACACCGAAGTGAACCCGGACACCGGCGGCATCGAAACCTTCGTCGGCGACCCGAACCTCACCGAAGCAGTGACCGGCAGCCCGTTCAACACCAACTTCCTGCGGATCGATGGTCCGTCAGGTGCCGGCTCGATTCAGACCAACCTGTTCACCGTCGCCGGCAAGGTGCTCGACAACCGTCAACAGACCCATGTCGCCATCGACCGCGCCACCTATCGCCGGACGTCGGCCGGTGTGCGCGCCGAGGTGTTCGCCAAGGCTGACAGCAGCACGACCCTGTGCTTCCGCGAAACCCTGGCGCTGTTGCCCGGCCCGCCGCCGACGCCGTGCCAGACCAGTCTGCTGGGTGACAACAACGGGCTGTTCTTCGGCCAGCGCCTGGGCAACGGCACCCTGCCGTCTGTGGTGGTTGTGACCGCGACCAACCCGGCCGGCACTACCCGGCCGACGGCCGTCTCGGCCAAGCTCACCGACGTGGTGAAAATCCAGACCGCCCGCTACAGCTGGGCCAACCACAGCCTGCTGATCGAAGCCACGTCGACCGATGAAGTCGCAGTGCCGGACATGGTTGCCCAGGGCTACGGACGCCTGTCGAAAACCGGCACGCTGCAAAAAATCACCGTCGCCGACCTGACCCAGCCTCCGGCCACCGTCACGGTCAAATCCGCCGCCGGCGGCAGCGACACCGAGCCGGTAGTGGTGGTCGGGGCAGCACCGGACACCGGTGAGAACCAGGCACCGCTGGCCGTCGCCGACACCGGCAGCACCAGCTTCGGCGTGCCGATCACCCTCAGCCTGCTGACCAACGACAGCGACCCGGACAACAACGTGCCGCTGACGATCACCGCGTTGACTCAACCGGCTGCCGGCCAAGGCACCGTTGCGCTCAGCGGAACCACCTCGGTGGTCTACACCCCGCCAGCCGTGGTGACGACGCCGTTGACCACGACCTTCACCTACAAGGCGCAAGACAGCAAAGGCCTGGCCTCGGCCAACCCGGCGACCGTGACGGTGACCGTCGCGCCTAACCGGCCACCGACCGCCGTCGCCGACAGCGTCGCCACCCTGGGTGTCGCAATCCCGATCAACGTCCTGGCCAACGACACCGATCCGGAAGGCAACACGCCGCTGGGCGTCGCCAGCCTGACCCAACCGCCAGCAGGACGCGGCACGGTCAGCACCGACGGCACGGTGATCACCTACACCCCACCGGCCACCGTGACCACGGCCTTCACCACGACCTTCACCTACATCGCCCGGGACAGCTTCGGCGCCCAGTCGACGCCGGCGACCGTCACGGTGCAAGTGTCGCCACGGCCAGCGGCGGAAACCTTCACGATCACCACCTCGACCGTGCAGGCCCGTTCCGGCGGCCGCTTCAACTGGGACTTCGCCGGCACCTCGTCGGTGACCACCGGCAACACCATCACCGTGCAGGTCACCACCCCGACCGGGTTGGTAACGCTGGGTACAACCACGGTACCGGTGACCGGACGCTGGCGGCTGACGCTGAACAACACGACGGTCGTGCCATCAGCCAACCCGACCGCCACCATCCGTTCGTCCCAGGGCACCGTTCGCACCATCTCGGTGACCACGCTCTGAGCCCACGCCCCACCCGACCCACACCGCCAGGCGCGGGGTGGGTGGGGCTGACTCAGCCGCGATTTCGGATTCAGGCAACACACAACAACACAGGACAACGCCATGAACACGCCGACCGCCGCCCTGCTTTGCCTGCTCGCCCTGTGCGTCAGTGCGGGCGTGCGCGCCGACGACCTGATGGAAAACGATGACCTGGCGCCCAACAGCGCCGATCTCGGCGAACTGCCGCCCCCCGTGGGCCAGCAAGCCCTGATCGACCAGAACGGCCAGGTCAACCTCGCCCTGCTCTCGCAGAACGGTCAGTCGCTGCTGGGCAAGATCGTGCAGTCGGGCAGCAATCAGGAGGCGTACATCCTGCAACAAGGCAGCGACCTGATGGCCTTGATCACGCAAAACGGCTCCGGCAACGCCGCGTCCATCACGCAAACCGGCAGCCACAACCGTGCGCAGATTTCGCAAAACGGCAACAACAACGACGCCAGCATCGAGCAGGCCGGCACGGGGCTGCAAAGCGCCGTGACCCAGTCGGGCAACGGCATGAGCGTTTCGGTCAAGCAATATCGCTAAGCACTGCAATCATCGGAGAGTTCATCATGTTCAAACTGACGCCCCTCACCGCCGCCATCCTGGTCATGATCAGTGCCCAGGCCATGGCCGACGACAGCATTTCCACCCAGAGCCAGCTCGGCACCGCCAACATCGCCAACGTCAAACAGACCCAGGCCCCGTTCAGCACCGCCACCCAGACCCAACTGGGCCAGGGCAACGACGCCGCCGCCGTGCAAGACACCGCCACCAGCGTCATCACCCAGGACGCGGTCGGCGACTACAACGCCGGTTACGCCGAACAGCTTTACGAAGACAACAGCACCATCACCCAGCAACAGGTCGGCGCCTTCAACACCACCCACGCCAGCCAGTCCCTGGGTTTTGGCGCCGGCAACCAGGCCCTGCAACAACAGCAAGGCACCGGCAACTTCTCGTTCGTCTATCAAGACTCGCAGAACGGCAGCGAAGGCAAGACCTTCCAGTTCGGCGACAGCAACGAAGCCAACATCGAGCAACTGTACGAAGGCACCGGCAACAGCTCGGTGATCACCCAGTACGGCACCGCCAACTACGGCACCGCCGAACAAGTGCTGCACAACGGCGGCCAGATCGGCATCAACCAGGCCGGCGAAAACAACTACGCCTACGGCGACCAGCGCAACGGCACCGGCGGCAACATCACCATCAACCAGTTCGGCAACCTCAACGGCACTGAAATCTGGCAAGACTCGCAACTGGCCAGCCAGGCCACCGTCAACCAGTACGGCGACAGCAACGAAACCGTGGTCGACCAGAGCTTCGGCGAAAACAACACCGCCGCCGTCACTCAGGTCGGCAACACCAACGCCATCTATGCCGACCAGTTCGAATCGGTCAACTCGACCCTGGCGCTCTACCAGGTCGGCAACGGCAACGTGCACTTCACCTACCAGAACGGCGACAGCCACACCCTCAACGCCACCTCGGTGGGCAACGACAACAAGGTCTACGCCAGCAACTGGAAAGGCCCGCAACACGGCGGCCAGTTCGGCAGCAACCAGCGAGCGACGGTCAATCAGGCCGGCAACGGCAACATCGCCAGCTTCACCCAGGACGGCGTCGGCCACATCATGACCACCAACCAGACCGGCACGGGCAACAAAACCACGGTCAGCCAGGCGGATTCCTACAACGAGCTGTACTTCGATCAGAACGGCAGCGACAACATCCTCATCGCCGACCAGCGCGGCACCACCAACCTGGTTCAAGGCTCGTCGAACGGCTCGGGCAACAGCGCCGAATTCGATCAATCCGGCACCGGTAACCAGGCGTACACCGCGCAGCTGTATGGCAGCGACAACATGATCACCGTGAAACAGGCTGACACCATGAACGTGGCGTATGTGACCCAGGGGGGCACCGGGAACATTGCCAATGTGGATCAGAGCGGGATGACACAGACCGCGACCATTCAACAGTTCGGGTCGGCTAACCAGGCGACGGTTTTACAGCAGTAAGTGCTGGGTGTTGGAAAACCGCGACCTGCTGAGGGTCGCGGTTTTTTTTGCGCTGACGCTTGAGTGGCGTCCTACGGAAAACGGAACGTTTTCAGAAATTCGGAGAGTTTTCTGACGAATTCTGGCGGTTGGCCGTCGGAAGTGCAGGCTCTAGGATTTGCCGGGACAACTTGATCCCCATGGAGCTTGGCCAACATGCAATTCATCCAGACAGCGACGACAGCGATACCGTTACCGAATAGACTTCCCGGCACCAAACCCGGAGGTTCCATGATCGACCCGTCTTTGATCGACCCACTGTGCCCGGTTGTTTCGGATCTTGGTCCTGAAGAGCAGGCTGCGAGTTATGACCGTTGGTTTCGGGCCGAAGTACAGGCCTCTCTCGATGATCCGCGTCCGAGTATTCCCCATGAGCAAGTGATGGCGGAAATAAACGCCTTGATGGAATCAATGCGCAAAAGCGCGGATGCAGATTAAGTGGCGACCCAAGGCTCGGGTCGAACTCTCGAAAATACTGAAGTACATTGGCGAGCGAAATTTTGTAGCGGCGACAGCACTTCACAAGTCAGTCGTAAAAACTACATCTGCGCTTCCTTGGCATCCACACCTTTATCGCAAAGGTCGCTCTCCCGGCACTCGGGAGATTGTGGTAAGCCCGAACTATCTCGTCGTTTATCAAGTGGCGGACCGAATTGAGATTGTGAGCATCTTGCATGCGCGTCAGGAATACCCTCGACGCGACCCCAGTTAAGATCGCGTCCTCGTCTCAACACCCAAAACCGTGCTTCCCATGGAGGTACGGTTTTTTTGTATCTCAGTACTCAGCTAATTGAGATGAAACATGCGATTTATAGCGTCTCGAGCCTTCTTGCCGTCTGCAACGCAAAGCACTTACCTAGCCTCATGCTTTCTTCGCTTGTCCTCCATCAGGGCCGACATTTCAGCCATCACCTGTTCATTCGGAATGCTGGGTCGTGGGTCATCGATTGAAGCCTGTATTTTGGCAATCAACCAGCGGTCGTAGCTGGCGGCCTGCTCTTCGCTTTCGAAGTCTGAAACGATTTTGGAGATCAGGGGATCCATGGTGACTCCAGTTTGAATGTGAAAAACGCGACCCATTGCCGGGTCGCGTTTTTTATTGGGGATGTGCTGGATCAGTCCTTCAGTTCGACGTGATCCAAGGCCTGATTTACGGCCAGTTCACCCAGCATGAGGATCTGGGCGATGCCCAGGGCGGTTTTGCGGTGGGCGGGGTCGAGGGTGGCGGCGAAGTTGTTGAGCATTTCGCTGGCCGAGCCCAGGGATTCGCTGGCGTTGGCGAGCAGGGATTCGGTGTTGTAGACCGGGTTGGCGAGGTACATCGGGGCGGGTTCGTTGACGCTGCCCATGATGTGGGCGCCGGGGCAGAGGTAATGATCGAGCGCGCGTTCGGCGGCTTCGTGGAGTTTTTTGGAGTGGGTGGAGGTGTATGGGGAGGTTGGGTCGGTTTCGGGGTTGGCTTGGGTTTCGGGTGGGTTGGGTGTTGGTTTTTTCATGGTCATTTCGTCCTCATTGATGGTCGCAGCCAGCCCAATCGACTTCCAGGAAGAATGGGTGGCAGCTGTACGCGGGCTGGAAATCCGGGGAGAACGCGACCCGGCAGACATAAATGTCTCCCGCGCACAGCCGCCATAACAGCGTGCACACAATGAAGGTGCGCAAGCATACGTTATGAAAAGCGATTTCGCTTTCTCACACATCCGGGTTTCCAGACCCGATCGCTGAATTGGCAGCGACCGAAACAGGCTAGAGCCCGCGCTTCCGACGGACAACCTGAAAACCTTGTGGGAAGGATCGCTGAAACAGACACAACTTTTAAACATTCAAGAATGGGACGCGGAGCGTCCCGGGCTGCATTCCCACGCGGAGCGTGGGAACGATCAAAGCAAAAGCAATCCGCTTTCTGCTTTTGGCTTTCTGTTTTCCGCTTTCTGTTTTCCGCTTTCTGTTTTCCGCTTTCTGTTTTTCGCTTTTCGCTTTTCGCTTTTCGCTTTTTGCTTCTCACCACTCAACACGATGAGCGTTAGCTCGAGTAAAGCTTTTGACGTGCTGGCCCCTTCGGAAGGCGGAGTGGAGGGATTCATCCGGGGGTGGGAGCGCAGCGACCGTGCGGCGAAGCCGCATGCATCGAGAGGAGGTGCAGCGAAGCAAACCGGAGGCGATGCCCCCGGATGAATCCCGGAGCGAAGGAACCCCGAGCCCCAGCGAGGGGCCGAACGCCGGGGCCAAGCCTTTTGCTTACTTTTTGGCGTTTGAAAAAGTGAGCCGCTGTAAGAGCGGAACCGCCAGCGGCAACACCCGAAGAAACGGATATTCACCCAACCCAACAAGAACCTGGTCGGCCCGAAGGCCGCCACGCTCACTCGGCATCCGGGTCAATCTTGTTCTGAGTCAAATACCGATTCAAAACATCATCCTGCGAAGGCGTAGAACTATCCCCGGCCACCTGCCACAACCGCCGCTCAATCCCCTGCGCCACCATATGCCCCACCGCCGCCTCAATCGCCGACAACACACACAACTGCGCCGGCTCATTAGTCGTATACCCGACCTCAGCCTCAAGCAACTTCTTGAACTCGATAAACTTGAAAATCCCCGCACTGCGCGCCACCGAATAAATCGTCTTGCTGGTCATCACATTCGCCAACACCTGCCCGCTACGCACATCCACCGCCCGCAAATTCACAGTCACCTGGTCAACCCGATACTCACGGGACAGATCAATCCCCAGATACCGCGCCCCTTCCCCACCGCTGCGCACGTTGGTGTCATAAGCGATGATCCCGCCCTCGAGCATCATGTTCGCCGCCTGCAACGGTGGCAGCTCACCCTGAATGTTCACCGGCGTATTCGGCTTCTTCTGAGAGGCACGAATGATCTTGCGTTCAGTCAGCAGGTTCTGCAGCCCCTCACGTTCGAGCACCACAAACCAGCCGCTGGCCTGCATCGCGTCCATCAACATCGACGCCGCGCCCTGGGTAACGCTGGTGGAAAACGAACTCGCCGGCGTAGGTTTGTACTGCCCGGTCTGGTCACGGAAGCCGTACACCACCGCCATCAGCCGGCCCTTGGGTCGCGGCATTTTCAGCAAGTCGTAGTAGGTCGAGGCCCTGGGGGTCAGGGTCGGGGTATCGGTGTCCTGCTCGGCCGGCATCGGCTCGCGCAGACTGCACCCTTGTAATGCTGCCAACATCAGCCCTAGCGCTATTATTTTTTTCATGTCCATCACTCCCCGGAACCGTCATCCCGTCATGGGTTGAGGCCGTTCACCTGAATTTCGGAAACTTCGCCGCTCGCTCGGTCGGTCACTTCAATCGTGAGTGCCCCCGAGTCGTCGACAACGTTGACGATAAAAGCGTCGGTGGACAGGCTCCCCGTGTTGCCGGTGGAGATGTTGTCCAGCAGTTGCCCTAGCAACCGCGACTGCAATTGACTGGTGAAACGTTCGAGCGCCGAAGTGCCGGCCACAGTCGTACGTTTCTTGAGGTCTGGATCGTCGTAATCGTTTTGCGCCTGGGCGTTGTTGAGCAGCCAGGTGCCGTTGAGCGGGTTGCCGCCGAACGACGGGTTGACCGGCGTGTAGACCAGTTCGGTGGCCTGGACGGCAGCGGCGCTGGCAAGCCCGATCAACAACCCCGAGATCCAGAATCCGCTGCGCCGTGAGAACGTTGTCGTGTTCATAGTTCGTCCTTCTCAAGGTCGGTGGTGTCCTGCAACAAGGCTTCCAGCTTGCGCCGGACGACCTCCAGTCGAACCGAGTCGGCGGCCTCGTAGGCCTCGTCCTTCAGTTCCACGGTGTTCGGCGGCAGGAAGCGCCGATACACCAGGCGTTGTTGATATTCGACGGTCACCAGGCTCCCCCAGCGTGCGTCGGGGCGCTCGCGCACCACCAGGTTGAAATCCATGCGGCTGGTGTCGCGCAGGCGCTCGCTGAACGAGTAGTAAAAGTCGTGGCCGATGTGCGAGATCGTGTCGTCGACGATGAAGCCCATCATTTCGTCTTCCTCGCTGGCGCCGGCGAAAGACGCCACGGCCGCGAGGATCAACGCACACCACACGTGGCGGCTCATGGCTGCAACGCCTGCGGCAGAGCCGACTGGCCTTTGACCGGTGACCCGTTGCCAGGGCCGGTGCCATCGAGAAAGGCTTTCTCGGCCACAAACTGCCAGTCCGAATAACGCTGCATGCCTTCGAAATCCGACCACTGCGACGGGAAGTCCGCCTGCTTCAACGGCACCTCGGTGGAGGCACTGTTGATGCCGGTGATGCGCCCGTCGAAACCCCGTTGCAGTGCCCATTCACCGCCGCCGATCGGGTCCGGATAGAGCTGACGCAGATGGTGCCGGGCTTCCGGAAAACGTTCGTCCTGCAGCAGGTCGACCAGCTCTTTCGGGTACTGCGCCAGGCCCGGCGAACTGCGGTAGTAGCTGCGCAGCGCCTGGGCGTACTGGGTGCCGACCCACAGCAGTTGCTTCTCGCGATCGCGGCGCGACACGGTCGACCACAGCTCGCCGGCACTGGCCAGGCCCATGCCCATGATCACGATCAGGAACAGCACGCCCAGGTAGGTGAACCCACCCTGCTCCACGTGCTTACCACTCGGAATACTGGCTGCCATCACGCGCCCTCCCGGTAGCTCCGCTCTTGATGTCGGCAACGCCGCCCGCCACACCGTCCGGCGGCGCGATCAGCACCCATTGGTCATTGCGTTCGGTGATCGGGTCCAGCGGCGCATTGCGCAGGTAGCGGGTTTCCACCAGTTGTTCGATGGAATCGGGGTAGCGCCCGGTGTCGCCGTAATAGTGATCCAGCGCCTCGCGCATGGCCGACAGACTCTGGTGCAACGTGGTCTCTTTCGAGGCCTCGAGGCTGTTGAAGTAGCGTGGCAAGGCGATGGTCATCAGGGTTGCGATGATCGCCATCACCACCATCAGCTCGAGCAAGGTAAAACCCTTTTCCCGGCGCATGAGAATCACCACTCGCGGTACGCGATGCCGTTGAGGCCCTTGCCCCGGGCGTGGGAGTAGACGTCGAACACGTCCTCGCCATCGCGCGGGTTCTGGGCCGAACTGTTGTAGGCCCGCAGGCCCCAACCGCCGTTGTCGTCACGTTTGGCCGGCACCAGCGGATCCCGCGGTATCCGGCGCAGAAAGTAGAACTTCGCACCCTTGGCACTGCGCACGTCGCGCACGCCTTCGACCAGCACTTTCAGGTTCGGCGGATAGCCGCTGCTGTTCAGGGATTTCTCGATGTAGCCGGCATCGAAGGCACGCTTGTAGGCGTCGATGCCATCGCGAATCTGATACAGCGCGGTGCGCAGTTCCTGCTCCTTGCCACGCCGTACCAGGGTCTCGGTCAGTGGCGCGGCCATGCCGGCCAGCAGGCCGATCAGGGCCAGCGTCACCACGACTTCGATCAAGGTAAAACCGCGCTGGGAGGCGTTCATGATCAAGGCTTCTCGACGGTGACGTGAGTGGTTGCCACGGCCGCTTCACCGACTGCACGAGGCTGCGCGGCAGGCGCTGGCATGGTGTAGTTCTGCGAACGGTCCGGTGCCTGGATGTGCATGCTGGTTTCAGTGCCGGTCGGGAATTCCATGTCCGACGGGCTTTGGTACGGCAGGTTGCGCACGATCCGTGGAGTGATCGAGAGCACCAACTCCGATTTGCCGATGGTGTCCTTGTTGCTGCCGAACAGCCGGCCCAGACCCGGAATGTCGCCGAGGCCCGGAATCTTGTTGCCGGTGGCGCCATGGTCGTTGCGCATCAGGCCGGCGAGGATCTGGGTTTCGCCGTCATGCAGACGCAGCGAGGTCTGGGCGTTGCGGGTATCGACCTGCACCGGAATCGTCCCTTGGCGGGTCGGCTCCAGCGGCGTGGCGTTACTCACTTCCAGAGCGATCTTGATCGCCACTTCGTTGTTCAGGTGCACGGTCGGTTGCACTTCGAGCTTCAGACCGACGTCGAGGTAGGTGACGCTTTCAGTGATCACCGGGCCTTGAGTCGAAGGCACCGAGGTGGCGCTGATGATCGGCACCCGCTGGCCGATGTGGATGCGCGCCTGTTCGCGGTTGCTGACGCGGATCACCGGGCTGGCCAGGGTGTTGATGTCGTTGTCCTGTGCGTTGATCTTGGCTTGCGGCGACGGCGAGATCGAAATCCGGCTGGAGTTGATGCCTTTCAGTTGATCGAGAATGGTCACCGCCGAACCGTCGCTGTTGACCACACCGAAGGTGTTCGGCCATTGCAGGCCGAGGTCGAGAATGCGCTGGGTGGCGACTTCCATCACTTCCACTTCCAGCACCACTTCGGGGTTGGACTGGTCTTGCGATTGCAGGAGTTTCTCGGCCATGCGCACGGCGTCTTCGGTGTCGCGCATGGTCAGGGTGTTCAGGCGCTCGTCGACGAACACGTCGCGGGTCTTGAGCATGGTCTTGATCATGTTCAGCGCGGTGTTGGCGTCGATGCTGGTCAGGTAGAAGGTGCGCATCACCAGCTCTTGGTAATCCTTCAGCTTCTGCGGCGAGTCCGGAAAGATCAGCAAGGTGTTTTCGTTCACCACTTTCTGGTGCAGCTGGTTCTGTTGCAGCAACAGTTGCACGGCGTCTTCAATGCGCACGTCACGCACGAAGATCGTGGCTTTCATGTCCGGACGCAGGTCCTTGTCGAAGATGAAATTCAGGCCGGCGACCTGCGACAGCACTTCGAAGATGGTCTTGAGGTTGGCGTCGCGAAATTCCAGGGTCACCGGGCGATCAAGCCGGGTGCGCAGTTGCGGGTACTGGATCACGTTGCGGCTCTGCACCAAACGGATGTTGCCTTGCAGTTCCAGCGCGCCGTCGTTTTTCGGGTCGAGTTCGAGGATCTGTTTGACCTGACGGTCGGCGCCGTAGATGTCGCCCCGGCGCAGGTCGCCACGGGCCAGTTCGAGTTTCTCGTCCATGCTGCGCAGGTAGTCGAGCTGGCGCAGGGCATCCTGGGCGCGGCGGTTGTTCGGCTCGATGGTCAGCACCCGGCTGTAGGCGGTGCGGGCCGAAGCGAAATCGCGGCGGGCGCGGTCGGTGTCACCGGAGGTCAGCAGCGCGGTGATGGCTTTGGCGCGACCGCTGTTGAGCAGCAGGTGCAGCTCGGTGTCGCGCGGATTTTCCCGCAAGCCTTCCTCGATCCGGGCCAGGCCCGCCTCGTACTGCCCCTGATCGATCAGGTCGGCGGCTTCCTTGTTGGCGACCTGCGCGGAACTGCACGCGGCCAGCCCGGCACACAGGCCGAGGCTCATCAGCAAACGGGATCTGTTCATTGCGTACTCCCCACAGACAAGGTCTGCGACAAATGCAAAGGCAGGTAGACCAGGCTCAGTTCCACATCGGAAATCGCCGCAATCTTCCAGGTGTCGTCGATCACATCCCCGCTGCGCACGACGTAAATTTTCTCGCCGTCCTGCAAGAACACCTGCAGGTCGCTGCGGTCATGCAGCCTGCCGACGAACTGGAACGGCACCGGTGGCAGGCTCGGGGCTTGCACCACCGGGGTCGGGTTGATCGCTTGTTCGGTAACCGTCGCCAGGGTCGGCGCGGCCTTCCAGGATTTGCTCGCAAACAGGTCGCCGGCCGGGCTCAGGTCCTTGATCGGCGACGCATTCGCCTTGGCACTGCTGGCGGGCAAGGCGCCACGGGCGCTGGCTTTTGCCGGGCTGGCCACGGCGACTTCGGTCGAATCCGCGTCGTCGCTCGGCGAGAAATATTCCGGCAACCAGGCCAGCGCCGCCGCCACGCCGAAGAACGCCACCCAGCCGGTTATGCGTTTGGTGTCCATCACGACCTCGACAGGTAGAGGGTCATACGGATCCGGCCGCTGAGGTCGGTGTCGGCAATCTTCTTGCGTTGAAACTCGACGTCTTCCACCACCACCGCCGGCAACTGGCCGAGCAAGGCATGGAGGAAGCGGCGCAGTTGCGGGTAGCTGCCACGCACCGGCAACAGAATCTGGTAGCGCGCCAGATGGGTCTTGGGATCGACGCCGAGGGCGTATTCGCCGCGCGCCAGGGTGATGTGTTCCTGGGCGGCCAGGGCGTAGATGCGGTCGATGGCGACGGTGGCTTGCGGCTGGGCCGGCAGCTTGTTGCGAAAATCATCCAGCTGACGTTGTGGCACCACCGGCGGCGCGATGCTGCCGTCTTCGACTTTGGCCAGGTATTCGGTGGCTTCCTGGGTTTGCTGGCTGAGCTGTTGCAGCGACTGCCAGCCCGGCAGCAAACCGCCGAGTGCCCAGGCCAGCGTGACCAGCAGCAGCGCCAGACCGGCCAGGCCCGGAACGCCGAGGCCTTGCAGGTATTCGTGAATGATCAGTCTAGGGATTCGCATCGCCTATCTCCCAGGTCGCCGACAGGTTGAATTGCACCGGTTGCTCCGGCGATTTGACGACGATTTCGTGGCTCAGCAGCGACACGTCGGACAGCTCGTCACTGGCCTCCAGCCGTTTGTGGAAATCCAGCATCGCTTGCAGATCCCGCGCTTCGGCGCTGATCCGCACCTGGCCCTTGCGGGCATCCGGGGTCAGGGTCAGCAAGGCGATGTCGTCGCGCGGCATGGCTTCGAGCATGGCGAACAGGCGTTCCCAGGGCCGGCGCAGTTGCTGCGAGACCTTGCGCATTTCGGCGAGGTTCTGCGCCTGCTCGCGGGTTTCCGCCGGGCTCAGCGTTGTCTTGGCGCCGCTGTCGCCGGTGAGCTGACGCTGGGTGTGCTGCAAGTGACCCTGCTGTTGTTCGGCCTGATCGTCGAGGTGCTGCTGCACGCCGAAGCACACCAGCGCGAGCAACACACCGCCGCCGAGCAGGCTCCAGCCCAACGGGCCGGAACGCGGACGAGGCTGGAAGTCGAGGTTCAAGGCGCGCATGTCAGGCCACCGCCCGGGACATGACGTACAAGGCGTCACGCACGGTCATCGAGTCGTCTTCGAGGGTGCGCAGGTGCACCCCCGTCAAATCCGGCTGCGCATCGAGGCGCGCCGGGGCGTGCAGATAAACGTTGAAAGCCCGCTCGCTGGTGGAGGCTTGCAGTTGCCGTTCGCGACCGATCAGCGCGCTGAGTGCCGCGTCGCTGTCGCTGCCGCCCACCGAGCGCACCGACGACCAGCGCCCTTCGCGCGCCAGCAGCAACACGCTGCGTTGCGGTTCGGCGACGATGAACAGGAAGTCGCCGGCGTCGAGGCTTTTGTCGAAGCGGTTGAACGCGGTCATCAGGTACGGCTGCACCGAACGCAGGCGCAGGCCGCGCCCCGTGACCAGCGTGCGCAGGCGTTCCAGCAAGTCCTGCGGCAAGGCACTGGCGATCCGGTCATACCCGGCGGGCTCGGCCGACAACACCAGGCTCCACGGTTGGGTCGGTGCGCCAAACAGGTCTTCGAAGCACAGTTGGGCGAAGCCGCGCAGTTCGTCAGGGCTGCTGATCTGCTCGCTCCACGGCACCAGGCAGAAGCGGCTGAAGTGGCCGGAGATCACCACGCTCAGTTCGGCACCGGCGCGGGTGTGTTCGCCGAGCAGGCGGTCGAGGGTGTCCAGCGCCACCGCGTAGCTCTGGAAGCCTTCGTCGATGTAGCCGACGCTGCCCAGCCACAGGGTGTCGCTGCCCCGGCGCTGGCCGAGGCCGACACCGCTGGCGCCGAGCACGGCGATAAATTGATCACGCGATAAAAGTGACACGATTGATCTCCTCCAGCGTGGTCCGACCGTGCTCCACCAGCTCCAGCGCCGATTCGCGCAACAGGCGCAAACCACGGGCGCAGGCCAGGGCTTTGATCTGGGTGATGGGTTGGCGCTCGACGATCATCTGCCGCAGTTCGTCGTCCAGGTGCAGCAGCTCGGCAATCGCCGTGCGCCCGCGATAGCCGCTGCCCCGGCAGTGGCCGCAGCCCTTGCCGTGGACGAAGTGGTAGTGATCGACTTTCTGTGGGTCGAGGCCCGAGGCGCGCAGCTCTTCATCGCTCGGGTTGACCGGCGTGCTGCAACTGCTGCACACCAGCCGGATCAGGCGCTGGGCGAGAATCGCGTTGAGCGCCGAGACCAGGCTGTAGGGGTCGATTTCCATTTGGGTGAAACGGCCGATCACGTCGAACACGTTGTTGGCGTGAATGGTGGTGAAGACGAGGTGACCGGTGAGTGCCGATTGCACGGCGATCTGCGCGGTGTCCGGGTCGCGGATCTCGCCGACCATGATCTTGTCCGGGTCGTGACGCAGGATCGAACGCAGGCCCCGGGCGAAGGTCAGGCCTTTTTTCTCGTTGACCGGGATTTGCAGCACACCGGGCAACTGATATTCCACCGGGTCTTCGATGGTGATGATCTTGTCCACGCCGTGGTTGATCTCGGTGATCATCGCGTACAGCGTGGTGGTCTTGCCGCTGCCGGTGGGGCCGGTCACCAGCACCATGCCGTAGGGTTCGGCGGCCAGGCGGCGCAGTTGGCGCAGGGTTTCGTCTTCAAAGCCCAGCGCTTGCAGTTGCACGCCGCAGACCTTGTCGGCCAGGTCCTGTTTGTCGAGCACCCGCAGCACCGCGTCTTCGCCGAAGATGCTCGGCATGATCGACACCCGGAAGTCGATCTGCCGGCCGCTGATGCCGATCTTGAAGCGACCGTCCTGGGGCACGCGTTTTTCGCCGATGTCCAGTTCGGCCATGACCTTGACCCGCGAGATCACCTGCTCGGCGAATTCGCTGCCCTGGATCTTGCCGATGTTGTTCAGCACGCCGTCGATCCGGTACTTGATCACCAGGCCCTGGCCGGTGGTGCCGAGGTGGATGTCGCTGGCGTGCATTTTCAGCGCGTCGTACAGGGTCGAGTTGACCAGTTTCACCACCACGCTCGAGTCTTCGCTGATGCTGGTCAGCGACAGGCTTTGCAGGGTATCGGTCTCGCTGCCGGCATCGGCCTGGGCGTTGAGCGATTCCACCGCGTGGAAGCTTTCTTCGTGGCGGGCCAGATAAGCCTTGAGGTCATCGGCGTGCACCAGGTACAGCGGCGCGCCGTGCAGGCATTCGTCGATCCAGGCCAGGCGCGACGGGTCGAAGGGGTCGGCGAACACACCGATGACTTCGTCGTTGTGGCGCAGCAGGATGAATTCACGTTTGAGGCATTGCGCGAGGGTGACCCGGTCGAACACCGGGGTCGCCAGAAACAGCGTGTCGGTGTCGAGCACCGGGTAATGCAGGGTGGCGCCGAGGCTGGCAATGAACGGCATCGGCGCCAGTTCGCAGAGTACGGCCAGTGCATCGAGCACCCGTTCTCCGGAAGTGGTGGCCCGTGCCCGGGCCTGGGCCAGTTGCTCACTGGAAAAGCGTGGCGGGGTCTGTGCCTCCTGTGGAGGGTTGACCGACAGCGGTTCGACGACAACGGACAGACGATCCATGGCTTGCTCTCCAACACCCGGGGCTTGAGGCCCTGACGGCGCGGGAGGCGAATTCGGCGAGTGCCGGAACGTCTATCGCGCCATTACTCCCCGGTGAGCATTTGATCGTCGTCCGGTGCCATGGCCTCCGACCTGTTTCGTCGGCGGTCCGCCAGCACCCAACTGCCATCGTACAACTGCAACGGGAAGCTCTCGGTCCTGCTCTGGCGTCGTTCGACGAAGCCTTCGGATGGGCTCGCACCGGGTTTCGCTTCGCGCTGGATCCCCAGAAGGTCGCAGACAGCTCGGGCAAGTTCCGCCAAAGGAAACGGTTTGAACAGGATGTGACTGACCCCCAGTTGCCGCGCCCGCTCACAGACTTCAGCGGTCGGGTGACCCGTTATCAGCACGAAATGACACGTCCTGTTCTGGCGAACCGCGTCGAGCACCTCGAACCCTTCCATATCGGGCAAGCGGTAATCGAACACCAGCACGTCGGGGGCGAAAGTCTCGGCCTGGCCGATTCCGTCTGCGCCGTCATGTGCAATCCGGACTTCCAGCCCTTGCGCCGACAGATAATCCTGAAGGTTCTGTGCAAGCAGCTGTTCGTCTTCGACAACCAGTACTTTGTTAACCAAGGTGAACTCCTTGCAGCTACAGATCCCGAAAGCGGAGCCTGCTGGAGTGCGCCTCACAAGAGGTAACGCACACTTCATGCCAGGCTGAGTGCCGGTAATTTTTTGTCTTCATGTCCTTGAATTGAATGGAAATGCCCGCTCGTCCCGGTACCCCGTTCCCCAGAAACGGGGAAGCACCTGAATGGGCATCGAAGCCATTCCCCACTATTGGGGGGGAACCTTCAGTCGTCGTCAATTCGTTCGATCCTGTTCTCTGCCCGTAATTGCGCGAGCACCTGACGACGAGCCTGGGTCTGTTGCTGTCGGGCGAGGTACGCCCTGACTGATTCCAGCCCTTGCTCCTCTGGGACATCGGCCGCCTCCTTGTGGTTCTCGACAAAAATCAAATGCCAGCCGAACGGTGTGCGCACCGCCGTGCTGACTTCGCCAGGCTTGAGGGCAAACGCCGCCGCTTCAAAGGCCGGCACCATTTGCCCACGGGCGAAATACCCCAGGTCCCCGCCCTGGCTGGCGGTGACATCTTCCGATCCCGATTGAGCGACGCTAGCAAAGGTTTGCCCCCCTGCGATAGCTGCATGCATCTGCATCAAGCGTAGTCGTGCCGTTTCAACCGTGGTGGCATCGGCATCGCCGGCAACCTTGATCAGAATGTGCCGGGCCTGCACCTGCTCAGGCGCGCCCATTTCAGCGCGGTGTTCCTCAAAAAACGCCCGCACCGTTTGCTCGTCCGGGGCCTGGACTTTGGTCAACTCGGCGAACATCCGCTGCGCCGCCAGTTCGCGGTGGGTGTACTCGGTGAACGAGGCTTCGTCGAAGCCGGCGTCCTGCAAACGCTGGAGGAATTTATCGGTGCCGCCGATGGCGGTGCGGGTCTGTTCGACCTGTTCGCGCACGGCTTGCGCATCGATCTTCACCCCGCGCTTGCGCGATTCCTGCCAGAGCAGTTCCTTGTCGATCAGCGTGTCCAGCGCGGCCTGACGCAGTTGTTTATAGGCCTTGGGATTGCGGATGCTCGCCACGGCGCGGCCCTGATCTTCCAGGTACTCGGCGAAAAAGCGTTCCAGGCGAAACTCGGAAATCGCCTCGCCGTTGACCCGGGCGGCCACCGGTTCATTGTTCGCCAGCGCCACCGGCAACCAGCATGTCAGCAGCAAACACAGGGTTTTGAGCTTCATGATCAGGGCCTCCGGTCAGGGCGTGGCAATAATCGGTTTGTAGGGAGCGACCAGATAAAAACGCTGGTCGGGCAAGTCAACGGTGACCACGTGCGCCCCGCTCAGGCCCAATCGTCGGCCGGGACCGAAGCTCAGGCGCGGGGTCAGGCCGGTGTCGAAGTCGTGCAGGCCTTCGAGCGCCGCCACCAGTTTTTCGCGGCTGGCGTCGCGGCCGGCCTGCTTCATGCCCTCGCTGAACAACAGCATCGAGGCGTAGGCGCCGACTTGCAGCACCGCGTGCTGGGCACCAAGGCCTTGATGCTCGCGCAACAGCGTCAGCGCCATGCGCCCGGCCTGGGTCCAGTCGCTGGGCACGAACGGATACGCCAGAAACACCCGCCGGGAAAAACCCTCCGGCACTTGCAGCAGATCCCCCGCCACCTGGCTCGACGCGGCAAACAGGTACGGCACCTGCCCGGCATTCTGCAACCCGGTCGCCAGCCGACTGAAACCACCGCCGCTGCCCAGGTAGAACACCGAGCGCGAGCCCAGGGGCAAGCTATCCGCCGCCGGGTCGTAGGCCTGCAAATGGACTTTTTGCCAGCCGTGATCCTGCAGATAGCGGCCGAGGGTCTGCGCCGCCAGCACTTGCGCCGGGTCATCGGGATAGGCAATCAGCGTCGGCCCTTGCAGCACTCTCAAACTGGCGGTGGCGTAATCGGCCAGCGCGATCAGTTGCTCGCGCAGCCCCGGCAGCGGTTCGAAAATCTGCGGGCTGGCCTGCACCGGGCCGAGCAACGACATGGCCCCGATCAGCGGCACGCCGGACTGCTCCAGACGCGGCGCCAGTTCGCTGTCCAGCGCCGGGGCCAGCGGTGCGATCAGGGCAAAGACTTTCTCTTCCTCGATCAGCCGTTGCAGGGCCTGTTCGGCACTGGCGCGATCCGGGCCGGGATCGGCCACGGTCAGGCGCAACTGCCGACCGTGAATGCCGCCGGCCTGATTGATCCGTGCCACGCTGCCGTTGAGCACCGCCGCGATGGTGGCGCCCTCCTCGGCCAGCGGCCCCTGGCTGGGCAGCAAGGTGCCCAGGTGCAAGGTCTGGTCATCGAGCCCCGGATCGCGGTCATCGGCCAGACGCTTGAGGTACGCGGTGAGGTTGCGCTGATCCTTCATCGACAGCAGGAAGCGCGGCATGCTCGGGTCGAGGCGATTGTTGCCGGGGTCGCGGCCCTGCTGAATCACCCGCGCCAGACTGCTGTCGGTGTAGGCCGGATAGTTGCGGCCATTGACCTGTTGCTGCCCATGGATGCTGGTCAGCCGCGACCAGTTGAGCTCCGGCGGACGCACCCCGCCTTCGGGCCGGCCGAGGCCATCGGCGCCGTGGCAGTTGGCGCACGGCAGGCTAGTGGCTGGCAGCAACACGTCCGCCGCGCCGACCCGCGCCATGATCGGCTCGCCGCTGGCGGACAGGCCTTCACGGTACAGGCGCTTGCCGGCGCTTTCTTCATCGGTCAGCGGCAACGCGGCCGCGCCGAGGCTGACGCCAGCGAGCAGGATCAGGGCGAGGACGCGGCCGAGGTTCATGACGCGGACTCAGCGGCCGGCCACAGGCATTGTCAGCAGCTGCAAGCGCTGGGCAATGGCGGCGGCCGGGGCGTCGGGACGGATTTTGCTCCAGCGTTTGTTGGCCACATCGCCGACGATCAACTGGGTCGAGTGCTGCTCGGGCGTCGGCACGATCTGCCCGATGCGGCCCAGTACCAGGTCCATCTGCGCCTTGTCGCCGGTAAGGAAAAGCCAGTGAGGGTCATCGGCACCCTGCTTCAAGGTGTAAGCCTTGAGCACCGCCGGCGTATCGCGCAGCGGATCACTGGTAAGGGAAATGAAGGTGATGCCGTCGGCCTTGTCGCCCAGCAGCTCGCGGACTTCCTTGAGCTTGCGGGTGATCAGCGGGCAGGCGTCATTGCAACTGGTGAAGATCACGTTGAGCAGCACCACGCGGTTGTGCAGCGCATCGCTGTAGAAACGCTGGACGTCGCCGTGCTGGTCGAGCAACGGGGTGTCGGTGAACCAGGTTTTCGCGTCGTGGGTGCCTTTGGCCGGTGCGGGCGCAGCGCTGGTCGTTGTCGTTGCCGGTGCCGGTTGTTCGTGGCCTTCGTGAGCCAGGGCCATGGCGCTGAAAATCCAGAAACAAACCGTCAGGGTGATCCAGTCCAGGGTTCTCATGGTTGTTGCTCCATGGCAATCGCGGTGTGTTTGGCGTGGGTGCGCAGGCCGCTGAGTTTTTCGACTTCCTTGGCCAGCAATGCCGGGTCGGTGAAGCCGTAGTAGCGCGTCCAATGGCGGCTGTTGCCGTCACCGACGAGGATCAGCGGCTGGTGATTCTTGAAGTCGCCGCTGAAACTGCCGAGGCCCTTGAGGGTGGCGGTGATCGATTGCGGCGAACCGGTGAGCCAGCTCCAGCCCGGGCCTTTCTGGAAGGTGCGGGCGTAATCCTGCAAGCGTTTCGGGTCGTCGCGCTGCGGGTCGATGCTGATCGACACCAGCTGCACTTCCGCGCCGACCCGGGCACCGAGCTGTTTCTGTACTTTGCCCATGATCGACGAGACCACCGGGCAGACCGTGGTGCAACTGGTGTAGATGAAACTCATGACGACGATCTTGTTGTGCACCAGATCCTGCTCCAGGTGCACGGTCTTGCCGTTCTGGTCGAGCAGTGGCACATCGGCGAACTTGACCTGGGCGTGCTCCTGGCTGTTGGCGGCCGGTGCGGTGTGCCCGGCATGCTCGTCCGCCGAGTGGGCGCTGGCCTGCTGGATACCGACGGCCAACAGGCACAGGGTCAGCAGGCCACGGGATGCAAATCGGTTCATGGTCTTTTCCTCGTCACTGAGTCTGGCCGGGCAGCACCCGGACACTGGCAAATGTCTTGTCGTCGAAACCGGCGCCCAGCGAGGCCGCGCGCACATGCAGGTACCAGGCGCCGCTGCGGTCGAGGGTCACCGGCGCTTCGTACACGCCGTCGGCGACTTCCCGTGCGGCCACTTCACGGGGCCGGGAAGTCGGCGCGAGGAAGTAGCGCAACTGCACGTCGGTCACGCCGCTGCGCTGGATCTTCTGTTTGCCCTGGACGATGCGAAAACGCACCACGTAGGGGTCGTTGAGGGCCACGGCGGTCTTGTCCAGCAGGAACTCGACTTTGGGCGCCCCCACATGTTTTTCAGGCGCGCCGTCGGACGCCACCTGGGCGCTGAAGCAATGAATGATGTTCGGCTGGTTGAGCAGGAACGCCACGTCGAAGCGCCCCGCCGCCGGCAGTTTCACCCGGGCGCTATAGAGCCCCGGCGACACTTCGCGCAGGCTGCGATCGATCACCAGCGCGGCGCGGGCGATCTGCCCCCGGTTGGGGTAACCGGACATCGGCGCGTTCATGCCTTCGGCGTAGAAATAGGTGGTGTTGTCCACCGGGTTGACCACGAACACCGCGTTGTCATCGCGCGATACGGCGAGGCTCGATGCCAGCGGTAGATCCCCGGCCAGGCGTGGCGGCTGCGGCCCGGCCTCGAAACCTTGAGTAATCGGCTGACGCCCTTCGCCCAGCGAGGACAGGTTGATCATGGTGACTTTCGGCGAGGCCAGTCCGCGTACGTAGGCATAGGCCTGGGTGAACACCACTTGATAGGGTTCGGCTGAAACCTCCAGATCATGGATCGCCGAATCGTTGGCCGCGTCGATCACCGTGGCGCGGTTTTCCAGCGTGTTCAGCACCACGCCAAAACGGCCGTCGGCGCTGAAGCCCATCGGGCCGAGGCCCTGTTGCAGCTTGATCACCCGGCGTACGGCGCGGCTGTTGCTGTCGATCACGGTGACGGTGCCGTCCTTGCCATCGGCCACGTATACCGCGCCGGACAGCGGCGAGTATGCCACCGACAACGGGCTGGAGCCGGTCTTGACCTGTTGCAGCAGGCTCAGGCTGGCGATGTCGATAACGCTCAGGGTGCCGTCGTCGCGGTTGCTGACGAAGGCGAAACGGCTGTCCTTGCTGAAGGTGATTTCGTGATGGCCGCGCCCGGTCGCCAGGTGTTTCAGCGGTTTGAGGCTCTGAGTGTCGATCACCGTGACCCCGGATTCTTCAGCCTTGCTCGCGTTGTTGCCGACCCACAGCAGGCGCTCGTCCGGTTGCAGCGCGACCCGCACCGGTTGGCTGCCGGCGGCCACCGAGTCGATGACCTTGAATTGCTCGCTGTCGATCACCGCCACTTCCCCCGCCGTCGGCATCGACACGAAGACCTTTTTGTTGTCTTTGGGCGTGACCCAGTCCATCGGCGATTGCTTGAGTTCGATCCGCGCCAGGGTGCTGGTGATGCCGCCGACCGAGACTGACGGATCGACCACCGAAACGCTGGCATCGCGGTTCATCACCAGCAGGAAATAGCTGTTGAGGTCGAGCAGCGGCCGCGCGCCGATGTTGGATTTGAGGAACGTACCGACCCGCGACTTGCAGCTCTGGTCGCGGCCCTGGGCCTGATCGGCGGCGATGGCTTGCGGATCGATCCACGCCCCCGGCGCCACACCGGACAGCGGCTGGCCGGACGCACCTTCGGTGACGCGAAACTGCACGTCGGCGAACTCCCCTTCACGCAGCTGACCGTCGCTGGCCAGCGGCTTCAGATCGAAGGCGATCGACACGCCGTCGCGGGTCAGCACCTGCTCCGCACTGGTTTGCGCCAGGGCAATCTCGCTCAGCGTGAGCAGCGCGCCGGCCATCGCCAGCAGGCAGACGCCGATGATGTTGATGATCCTGTTCATACATCTCTCCCCTACAAACCTTTCCCCACCTGTGGGAGCGGGTTCACCGGTTCCCACAGGTCGCGCATTGGCGCCTATTGAGCAGGCGGCGCCGGCTCCGGCTCATTGGTCACCCGCAGCAATCCCCACAGCCCCGAGGTGTTGCCATAGGCGGCGTAATCGCGGAACAGGTAGTCCCCCGGTATCGCGTTGCTGCCCCCGGCGCTCGGGATCATGAAGCTGAAGTGCGCCGCCGGCAGGATGCTTTCGTGAGCGCCGATGTACATCGACATCGGGTTGTAGCCGAAGCGCACCGAACCCACGCCCGGCGCACCCATCGGGTAGCCGCCGGTGTCGCTCTTCTCGGCCTGGAACGGGTTGAGCGACCAGACGTGTCCGTCGAGCTGGAACGTCGTGCCGCGACTGCCGCCGCTCGGCATCAGGATGTGCGTACGGAACGGCTGACCCGGTTTGGCATACAGCACCGGCGTCTGCGGATCGCCCCCCACCAGCGCATTGCTGTAGGCCATGTGCGCGTTGGTCATGTCGCCATAACCCGCGCCATCGGCATGGCCGAACGGCGCATCCGGAGCGAGGCCGAAGCGGTACCACAGCGGTTCGGTCTTGTAGTTGATCGCCATGCTCGAGTTGTCCTGCGGATCGGTCGGCACGCCGAAGCCCTCCGCAGCGATGCCTTCGACCGGCCGGCCATTGGCCCAGCGGGTGTTCAGCGCCTTGTGCCAGACCATCGCGAAGTCGCGGTAAGTCGTTTGCCCCGGAGCGGTGACCGTGGCGTTGACCTTGCGCGCATCGTCGACCCAGGTCGCGCCGATCGGCAGGATGCTCATCGCACCACCCAGGCCTTTTTGCGGCTGCTTGATCACATCCGCCGGGGTGAAGTTCAGGCCACCGAACTCCACGGCCGTGGCGTTGATGTTGTCGACACTGCGACCCAGTTGCGTGACCGGTTTGCCTTCACGCTCCAGGTGCCCGGCGTAGTACTGATAGGTACGGGTCGGGTAGGCGCCGCTGCTGCCAACCCGTGGCGGTACGGTCTGGGTCGGATTGGCGCCGACGTTGGTGCCGTCGGATTTGGTGATGTCATAGGCCAGCAGTTGGGCGTGCAGACCCACGTGGCTGGACGGCCGCATCAGGTTGTTGCTGAACGTGGTCGAGCCCAGGCCGCTGTTGCGGTCGCGCTTGACCATGCCTTGCATCACCGCCGTCTGGGTCAGGTCCGGCATCACGCTCGGCAGACGGTTTTCCAGAGTGATGTTGATGCAGTCCCCGGCCGCTGCGCGCAGCACCAGCGGTTCGACCGGAATGCCGGGTTTGAGCTTGCCGCTGACCGGATCGAGGTCGGACTTGCGCACGTACAGGATCGCCGTCGGATCATGCAGCGGCCCGCTCTGACCACCAATGGTGATGGTCTCGCCGTCCTCCGGATCAGTGACCGTGACTTGCGGGATGCTCACCGTGCGCGAGTTCAGCACCAGGGTGCCGCCCACCGGATTCAGCGGCCCGCCGACATGCTGACCGAGCCCGGCCGAATCGCCGATGCTCAGGCCCAGCGGATTGCCGAGGATGTCGTTGGCCAGCGCGGCGACCACTTCATAGTTGCGCTGCACCGTCGGCCGGGTGCCGATGCCGTTGGGGTTGGCGCTGATCCGTGGGCAGCTGCCTTCGAACGCCACGGTGTTGCGCATGCCGGCCGGGCTCGGGTTGTTCGGGATGGCGAACAAGTCATTGCGTTTGGCCGTGTAGTTGCGCATCACGCCCCAGATCCCGCTCCAGTAGCCTTCGATCGAGGCGTCCATCGAGTACAGATAGTCACCGGTGGTCGCCGCAGAGCTGGACAGCATCGACACAGGTGCGATGAAGCCCATCTGTTCGGAGATGCCGATCATCTGCGAGGCGCGCCAGCCGGAGTTGGAGCTGTTGCCGAAACCGGAACCGCTCTGCAGCCACTTCACGCCGTGCAGGGTGACGTTGTGCTCTTCCTCGTGGCCGCCGGCATGTACCCGCAGACGCACGTTGTCGCCGGTGTAGGTACGCAGCATCGGGGTGAAAGGATCGCCCGGCTCGCTGCCGCCCTTGTTGATGTGCGGCGGGAACAGCGTGGTGCCGCCAGTCGGGCCGGTGGCGGCCGTCACCAGGTTCGGTGCCAGGTTCATCGCCGGAATCGCGCGGTCGGTGCGGCTTTGCATGGCGTACGCCAGATCGCCGCCGAGGCCGTCGGCCTGCATGCCGCGCTTGCCGTCCGGGCCGACCTTGTTCGGGTCGTAGACCCGCAGGGCCAGCGGCTCGTTGCGATAGTTGACGACAAACATGCCCGGGTCATCCACGGAGATCGCTTGCGGGCAAGGCCGGCTCGGGCAGCCCGGCACTTGGCCGCCCTGCACTTCCAGCACGCCTTCGAGCAGGGTGCTGGCGTTGTTGCGCACCGGCGGGTTGATCGCGTAGCGGAAGCTGTCTGCGGTAGCCGGGAACGCTTGCGGATTAGGCACGCCGTTAGGGCCGGCGCCCACGTACACACCGGCTTCATAGGCATGCTGGAAGTCGCTGTATTCGAGGAAGAACTCACGGAAGCTGTCGTTCTTGCCGTCGCCGTCGAGGTCGCCGGTGTTGATCACCGCCTGCCACGAAGTCGGCCCGCCGTCCTGGCGTGCGCCGCTGTAGAGAGGCTCGCCGGTTTCGGCGTGGAACCAGGTGGAACCGGCCGGTTCCGCCAGCACCGTGGCATACAGCCCGATCTGCTGGTGAGTCGATGGGCCGAGGTGGTCGTGGGTGAAGATGGTGCCCAGCCCACGATCCACGCCCTTGGCGTTGACCACCGGGTCGACGAACCAGCGTTGCATGGCCGTGCGCGCGCCCATCCAGTCACTGCGCCCGAACTGACCGAAGAACGGATGCGCCTTGGCTTTCGGACAGGCCTGGGTGCCGTCGCGCGGGTCGGTGCCTTCGCACTGGTTGAATTCGCGGATCGCGTGAATGCGTTCCTGAACAGCGCCTGGGGAGAGCACGCCGTCCTCGTAGTTCCAGCCGTTGGAGGAACCGTCAGCGGACGTCAGGTCCCACTTCGGCAAATGAATATGCTGGCCGATTACGTCGGTCGGGGTGCGCACCTGATAGTCGTCCATCTCGTAGGTGGCAGGCACCAGGTTGGTTTGCTGGTATTGCACGCAGTCGAAGGTGTTCATGCGCATCACCAGCGGCTCTGGCGGACGCTGCTTGGTGATCACCGGCCAGGCGTCTTCCCACAGCGCCAGAATCCGGGCTTGCGGGAAGTGATAACCGACCTTGTTGTAGACCGCGTCGAACTGGATATTGGCGGCCTTGTAGATCCGTGGCCGGTCGGCGGTGAAGGTCGAGGCGCCGACGAAGGACATGCCGTCCAGCCGATCACCACTGGCGAACTCACCGGTGCCGGCGCTGCTGGTCAGGCGTTTTTGCCGGTCGTCCATGCACGGTTCGTAGTACGGCGCGCCGGCAATCGGCAAGGCGCCATTGGTGCGGAAAGCCTTGGCCACGATCTGATTGCCGGGCAGCAAGGCAAAGCTTGGGTGGTCCTTTTTCGCGTGGAACGCCATCGCCGCCTGTTCCACTTCGGTGCCCTCTTCGGGCAGGTAAATCGGTTTGGCGCGGGTGACTTCCTTGGAGAAGTCCAGCGAGGTGGTCACGGTGTGCGCCGCGCCTCCGGCCGACACCCCGTCGAGGGTGTGACGCTGCAAGCCGCCGTCCCAGCCGCCGGACTGATTCGGGTCGAGGTTGGCCCACAGCGCTTTGCCGCTGGCTTTCAACGATTGCGCGGTGGTAGCGTCGAGCATGTCCAGCGGTGGGGTTGGCGGACGCTGGCCCACCGAACTTTCCATGCCGCCGATCCAGAACGGATAGCCAGGGTTTTTCAGGCTGCCGTCGGCGTTGCGGTTGGCTTCGCTGCGATCGACCAGTGCCAGGGAACCGATGGCTTGCGAACCACCGTTGCCGCCATGGTGTTCGCCGTCGTCATCGCCCTCTTCTTCCTCATCGTCGTCATCGTGGCCGGCGACCAGGGTTTCACCGATTTTCGGTACCACCACCACTTTGCCCGGCATCGGGGCCATGGCTTTGCCGGGCAGCGGCACGACGGCAGGAATCGGCGTGCCGGCAATGATCTCGCCATCCGGCAAGGCGCGGGCACCGGCGGCCGGTTTACCGCTGCGCAGTGCGTAAGGTTCGCTGTGATAACCATCGGCGCCCTGTTGCGAGACTTCCAGCCGGGTGCCTTCCTCGAACACATCGTGCACCCGCCACATCGACCACATGCCCTGGGCGAAATGCGGGTAGAAGTGGCAGTGATAGATCGCATCGCCGGCCACCCGGTTGCGGTTGCCGGAGCCGCCGTTGGCGATTTCGTAGGTATAGCCGGCGCCGGGGCCAATGCCTTGGGCATCGACGTAATCGGAGTTGTCGTCGTTGGGGTTGAACAGCCACTGATGGCCATGCAGGTGGAAGATGTGCTGCTCGTGGCCGTTGTGGGTGTTGCGGAATTTGACGAAGTCACCGATGTAGCTGTGGTTGACGTTCGACGGCTCCGACGGATACAGGGCCATGGTGGCCTTGACGCCGACCTGATCGGCGCTCGGTGTCTGGCCGGGGGCGATGTTCTCAAGCCCGGTGTTGGCCGGCACGTCCACCAGCATCGCCACGTCACCGACGGTGTGCGAGCTGAGGAAGAATTCTTCGTAGGCGCACGACAGGCAGTCGTGCATCGGACCTACGCCGAGGCGGTTGGCGACCACTTCAGCGCCCATGCCGCCGGAACCGTAGTTGATCATGAACGAGTCGCGGGTCGGCTCCAGCACATGAGCCATGACCGGGTCGGCCCAGTAGGCGGGGAATGCCTGGGTAGCGGCGGTTTCGTCCTGGAACTGCGAGGCGAAATCGCGAAACGGCTCGAGGCGGTTGGGGATCGCCGGGTTGCGTTTGCCCACCGATTCCAGTGGATAGGTGCTGGGCGCAAAACTGCCATCGGCGTTGCTGCCCATGACGATTGCATCGCTTTCGCTGGAGATGATTTCGTTGCCGTCGACCATGCTGATAATCGGCGTACCGGCCTTGCCTTCACGCAACCACGGTTCGCGCTGCGGGTAGCGGGCCTGGTAATCGACGATGGGGTGACCGGCTGGTGTGCGGCCGGTGGTTGCCAGACGCATTTCTTCTTCGGTGAGGGTGTTGCGATAGGTGCGTCCCGATTTCGGCACCACCACGACCTGGCCGAACAGGCCGTTGGCGACGTTCCCGGCCGCGCCCTCCCCGCCGAATGTCGCGCCACGGCTGCTGACGGCAAACGCCCCTTCGCGCTCCGCATACAGAACATACGAACGGCTTGCACCCGGCGGCACCAGGGTGTTGGCGTTGCGCCCGGTGTAGGAGGAAATGTCGTCGATGCTGTTCACCGCTTGCAGGCCGTTGACCTGGAAACCGACATGGCGGTCGGCGACCTGCTCGTCGACCTTGAAGTCTTCAGCGCCGCCGGCGTTCTCGATGCCCTCCTCGCCTTCTTCTTCGCCCTCGGGCCCTTCGAAGTGCTTGTTGGGGTTGGCCTGATAATCGAGCAGGTTCTGCAGATTGATCGTCAGGCAATCACCGGCAGCCACCCGCAGCACCAATGGCCGCGGACGCTTGTCCGCACGCAGCGACACCTTGCCCGGCACCGCGCTGCCGCCGTAGGCCAGCGAGACGTCATGGTCATCGACCACATCGCGGCGCAACGCGAACATCATCCCGTTGACGTTCTGCGCACCGAGGCGGTTGAACATCAGCGGTTGATCGAAGGCGACCACATTGGCCACCAGATTGCGCTCGCAGCGCACGGCGGCGCTGGCCAGTTCGACGCTGAGCATCGAAGCCAGCAACAGCAGCCAGTTCAACAGGGACGGTGCGTGGTGAATGCCAACCATGATCGGAAACCTCGTAGTGGGTGCTCACAGGGAACGATTCTCGATAAACCCCTTGGAGCAATCCGCGTGCCACAAAAAATTGCTTTCCATCTCAACCAGTTACACAAACCACTTGAGAATCCGGGGGATATTCCCCACCCGATTCCCCACTTTTTCCGGGGCCATCGGTTTGCCCCGATAGTGGGGAAAGCCGGGGCTGGATTTACAAAGAAAGGCTTTACAACGGTGCATCCACCGCCAGCCCCTGCAAACGCCGGTACTGACGCAAAACGCTCGGCACGTAACGCTGGGTTTCGGCGAACGGCGGAATCACCCGGCCCCGGCTGAGCACCGCGTCAGGCCCGGCGTTGTAAGCCGCCACGGCCAGGGCGATGTCGTTGTCGAACAGGGTCATCAGGCGTTTGAGGTATTTGGCCCCGCCCTGGATGTTGGCCTTGGGGTCGTAGACGTCTTTCACCCCCAACTCACGCGCGGTGTCGGGCATCAATTGCATCAGTCCGCCGGCGCCCTTGGGCGAGGTGGCGCCGGGGTTGTAGTTGGATTCGGACTTGATCACCGCGTGCAGCAAAGCCTCGGGCAGGTGATTGGCGCTGGCCGCCGCTGACACCAGCTCGGCGTAAGGCTGGTTGGCGATCAATTGCGGTTGCCGGTCAAGGCTGACCAGGGGCGCATCGGACTCACGAATCACCCGCTCGTAAGTGCGTCCGGGACGGTGGACGTTGGACAGCACGTAGCTGCCCTTGGCGTCCACGGAAACGAAGACATCGGCTTGCGCGGCACCGCTTAACATCAAGCAGCCGAGCAGTCCTGCAGTGAATGAATGGATCATTGGGCCTCCCCTGACAGGCCCCGAAAAATTGGGGGAAATGCCCCACTGACCCGTCGTCAATCAGCCGTACGCAAGCACTGTGCCGACTCTTGAAAAGCCCGTAATACAAGGGCTTCAGCCCGGCAGCCGAAATAATCGGGGGCTGAGCATGGCAATTGCATAAGCCCTTTCGGCGACACGGCTGCCACTCACGGGAGGTCATCATGAAGTTGCATTTTCGTCCGCGTGCCCAACGCGGTTTCACCCTGCTCGAATTGCTCGTGGTGCTGGTGGTGCTCGGCCTGCTGGCCGGGATCGTCGCGCCCAAATATTTCGCCCAGCTGGGGCGTTCCGAGGTGAAGGTCGCCAAAGCGCAGATCGAAGGCCTGGGCAAGGCGCTTGATTTGTATCGGCTGGAGGTCGGCCACTACCCGTCCACCGAACAGGGTTTGCAGGCGCTGGTGACCGCACCGAGCGACGAAGCCAAATGGACCGGCCCGTACTTGCAGAAAAAACTGCCGCAGGATCCGTGGGGGCGTAACTACACCTACCGCTATCCCGGCGAAAACAGCGAGTACGACCTGCTCTCGATGGGCAAGGACGGCCAGCCTGGCGGCGAAGGCGAAAACGCCGAAGTCACCAACTGGCAATAAGCGGAGCACACGGCATGCGATTTCAACTCAAAGCAGTGGGCAAGGCCGGGGTGGTGTCGCTGAGTGTCGAGGCACCGGGTCAGAGTGAAGCGCGGCGCATCGCCGAGGATCAGGGCTTGCGCGTGGTCAGCCTGCACGCCGAGAGGCACTGGCGTTCGTTGCGCCTGAGCAAGCGTGAAACCTTCAACCTGGTGCTGTTCAGCCAGGAACTGACCACCCTGCTCAACGCCGGCCTGCCGCTGATCGATGCGCTGGAAAGCCTGGCCGAAAAAGAAACCGCCCCCGCCGCCCGCAAAACCTTGAGCGAGCTGGTGCGGCTGCTGTACGAGGGCAAATCCTTCTCCCAGGCACTGGGCCAGTTGTCGGCGGTTTTCCCCCCCTTGTACGTTGCGCTGGTACAGTCCAGCGAGAAGACCGGCGCGGTCGGCGATGCGCTGGGCCGTTACGTGAGCTATCGCCAGCGCATGGACGAGGTGCGGCAGAAGATCGTCAGCGCCTCGATCTACCCGCTGCTGTTGCTGGTGGTCGGCGGTGGCGTGGTGCTGTTTTTGATGGGCTACGTGGTGCCGCGCTTCAGCCTGGTGTTCGAAGGGCTGGGCTCGAACCTGCCGTGGCTGTCGCAGATCCTGATGAGCAGCGGCATGTTTCTGCACGCCCATCAGGGTGAGTTTTTCGGCCTGTTGGCGACGATCATCATCGCCCTCGCCGTGCTGCAGAAACAACCGGCGTTTCGCCGTGGGCTGGATCGGCTGGTAGAGAAACTGCCCGCCGTGCACCAGCGGATTTTCATGTATGAGCTGGCGCGGTTTTACCGGTCGCTGGGGATTCTGCTGCAAGGCGGGATTCCGCTGGTGACGGCCATGGGCATGGTGCGCGGCCTGCTCACCGTGGCCTCGCGAGCACGCCTGGATCAGGCCTGCGAGCGGGTGCGCGAGGGGCAGTCGCTGTCCACCGCGCTGGAGCTCAACCGTCTGGTGACGCCCGTGTCCCTGCGCCTGCTGCGCGCCGGCGAACAGTCCGGCAACCTGGGGCAAATGATGGAACGCAGCGCCGATTTCTACGACGAGGAAATCAGCCGCTGGATCGAGTGGTTCGTGCGTCTGTTCGAACCGCTGCTCATGACCTTCATCGGCCTGTTGATCGGGGTGATCGTGATCCTGATGTACATCCCGATCTTCGAACTGGCTTCGAGTATCCACTGACCTCGGGAACGGGTCGGATCACACGCAAAAACAAGGCACATCCACGTTCCCAATCAAGACAACAAAGACGGAGAACGATATGCACATTAAAAAGCTCGTGCTCGCAATGGCCATCGGCGCAGTCCTGTCGGCGTCTACCGTACTGATTCCGGACAGCCTGTCCGGGGTGTCGAGTGTTCAGGCCAAGGATGGGGGAAGTGGGGGCGGTGGTGGAGGTAGTGGCGGTGGTGGAGGCGGAAATGGCGGGGGTGGCAGCGGAGGCGGTGGCGGCGGTAATGGAGGTGGCGGCAGCGGTGGCGGTGGTGGCGGTAATGGAGGTGGCGGTGGCAGCGGTGGCAATGGAGGTGGTCACGGCGGCAGCGGCAGTGGCGGCAACAGTGGCAGTGGCGGCGGTGGCAACAGTGGCCACAGCGGCAGTGACCACGGCTCGGGCCATTCCGGCAACACGGCGTCATCCGGTCGCAGCGGCACGCATTCAGAACCCGGCGACGACCATGGTGTGCATCGGTCCGGAGAGGTCGGCGATGACCACGGTGTGCATCGAGCCGGTGAAATCGGTGATGACCATGGCGTGCATCGCGCTGGAGAAATCGGTGACGACCATGGCGTACATCGCGCTGGTGAAATCGGTGATGACCACGGCCTGCATGCGGCGGGCGAACCCGGTGACAATCGCGGGGTTCACGTCGGCGGTGAGCCTGGCGATGACAAGCGCGCCAACTGATTCAGCCTGAAATACTTCCCCCCTGTGGGAGCTAGCCTGCTAGCTCCCACAATGTTTTTCAGCGGCTACAAAATCGCATGTGCCTTATCCAGCCGCTCCCGCAAAAACTCGATCAACGCCTGCACCGGCCGCGACGCCTGACGATGCTGCGGATACACCGCCGACAGCGTCAGCGGCTCCGGCCGAAACTCGTCCAGCACCGGCACCAGTCGCCCATCCTTCAGCGCCGCGCCGACAATGAACGTCGGCAGATAGGTAATTCCCATCCCCGCCACCGCCGCATCCCGCAGCAACTCACCGTTGTTGACGCGCATCCGCCCGGTGACATTCACCAGCAGCGGCTTGCCCTGCCCCGCGTTGAACCGCCATTGCACCGAGCGCCCGTGACCGTAAGGCAGGCAGTCGTGGCCGAGCAGGTCTTCCGGTTTGACCGGCGTGCCGCGCTCCGCCAGATACGCGGGGCTGGCGCAATACACCCGCTCGATTGACGCGATGCGTCGGGCGATCAGGGTCGAGTCTTCCAGTACGCCAATGCGCAACGCCAGGTCGTAACCCTCGCCGAGCAGATCCACCGGCCGGTCGCTCAGATCCACCTCCACCGTGACCTCGCGATAACGTTGCAGAAACGGCGGCAGCAAACAGCCCAGATGCGCCAGCGCAAACGACAGCGGCGCACTCACGCGAATCGCCCCGCGCGGCTCGGCGGTCTGCCCGGCAATGCCCTGCTCCACCGATTCCACTTCGCCAAGCAAGCGCAGCGCCGACTCGTAATAGCTCTGGCCCAGCGGCGTCACGTCCAGGCGCCGGGTCGAGCGGTTGAGCAATCGCACGCCGAGGCGCTCCTCCAGTTGCATCAACCGACGGCTGACAAACTGCTTGGACAGGCCCAACTGATCGGCCGCCGCCGTGAAGCTGCCGGAGTCCATCACCTGGCAAAAAATACGCATGTCTTCAAACGGGTTCATTGTCACTCTCTGGTTGACAGTTAAACGCTTTATAGCCGCTTTTTCACTTTCCGGCACCTCATTAATCTGTGCTCACGGTGTTGCTGAGGCCTGAAGCCCAGCGCCACAGCAGCCCGATCCCAAGGCATACAAAAACTCAAACGACTTAAAAAGGAATTGCACATGAACATCAAGAAAACCCTCGCCGCGTCCCTCCTCGCCCTGTCCATCGGCAACGCATTCGCCGCCGAAGGCACTGGGGTCGAACACACCACTCAGGCCTTCCTCGACGCCCTCGCCGCTGGCGGTGGCAAACCGCTCGAGCAACTGAGCCCCAAAGACGCCCGTGCGGTGCTGACCGGTGCTCAGGCTTCGGTGAAGGTTGATCTGTCCGGCGTTGAAGTCAGCGACAAGGCGATCAAGGTCGATGGCCAGACGATCAACCTGAAAGTGGTGCGTCCGGCCAAGGTCAAAGGCGAGCTGCCGGTGTTCATGTTCTTCCACGGTGGTGGCTGGGTGCTGGGCGACTTCCCGACGCACCAACGCTTGATTCGTGATCTGGTGGTGGGCTCTGGCGCGGTCGCGGTGTATGTCGATTACACGCCGTCGCCGGAAGCTCAGTACCCGACCGCGATCAATCAGGCTTACGCGGCAACCAAATGGGTCGCCGAGCACGGCAAGGACATCGGGGTCGACGGCAAGCGCCTGGCGGTGGCCGGAAACAGCGTCGGCGGCAACATGGCGGCAGTCGTGGCGTTGATGGCCAAGGAACAGAAAACCCCGGCCCTGCGCTTCCAGTTGCTGATGTGGCCGGTGACCAACGCCGGGTTCGATAACGGCTCGTACCAGCAGTTCGCCGAGGGCCACTTCCTGACCAAGGGCATGATGCAGTGGTTCTGGGACAACTACACCACCAACCCGGCCGAGCGTGCGCAGATCCATGCCTCGCCGCTCAACGCCAGCGCCGAACAGCTCAAGGGCCTGCCCGCCGCGCTGGTGCAGACCGCCGAGTTCGACGTGCTGCGTGACGAAGGCGAAGGCTACGCCCGCCACCTCGACGCGGCCGGTGTACCGGTGACCTCGGTGCGCTACAACGGGATGATTCACGACTTCGGCCTGCTCAACCCGCTGAACGGGATTCCTGAAGTGAAAGCCGCCGTGCGCCAGGCCGCAGCGGAACTCAAGACCCATCTGAACTGAGTGCAACCCCTCGCCACACCTTCGGGTGTGGCGTTTTCTTTTGTGCCCGCCGGAGTTCATCCCATGAGCCTTTTTTCTGCCCACCTGCTGTCCTGGAGCGCCCTGCTGCTGGTGCTCGATACCCTGCTCTGGCATCTCGCGCCGTTCAAGCATCGCGCGCAACGGGTCGCTGTGCGACTGGTGCTGTTTCTGGCCTTCAACGCATTGGCCATCAATGCCGGTGTCAGCCCATTGCAGGCGCCGTTGTTTGCCGATGACCCGGTGGCGCAACTCGGGGCGACGGCACTGGGGATTCTCTGGTGGCTGTACGCGGCGCGGGTGCTGACCGAAGTCATCGGCCTGATCCTGATGCGCCGCATCGGCCACAGCGGCCGGCTGTTGCAGGACGTGATCGGTGCGCTGGTGTTTCTGGCGGCCATTGTTGCAGCTGCCGGTTATGTGCTGGATCTGCCGGTCAAAGGCCTGCTCGCGACCTCCGGCGTGGTGGCGATCGTCATCGGTCTCGCGCTGCAAAGCACCTTGGCCGACGTGTTTTCCGGCATCGTGCTCAACACCACCAAGCCGTATCAGGTGGATGATCTGGTGGTCATCGACGGCGTCGAAGGCAAGGTGCTCGACATCAACTGGCGCGCCACGCACCTGCTGACCAGCACCGGCACCCTGGCCGTGGTGCCGAACTCGGTGGCGGCCAAGGCCAAGATCGTCAACCTCAGCCGCCCGAACAACCTGCACGGCGTTTCGATCAGCATCAAGGTGCCGAACCACATCCGCCCGCGCCGGGTACTCGACGCCCTCGACCGCACGCTGCAAGGCAGCAGCAGCCTGTTGCTGTCGCCTGCGCCGAAAGCCGTGTTGAAAGAGGCCGGCGACGAAATGTCGGAATACGTGGCCAGCGGTTTCATCGCCGAACTGGGCAAGAAAAGCGACGTGCGCAATCAACTGTTCGACCTCGCCCACCGCCATCTCGAGGCGGCCGGCATCTCGCGGCACCCGGACGGCGTGATCGAACCGTCGACCCGCGCTCGCGCGTTGCTCGACGAAGTGAAAATCTTCCGCTCGCTGAGTCATGAGGAACGCGATCGCCTCGCCGAGTCGATGGTCGCGCAGCAGTACAGCGCCGGGCAGGTGGTGCTCAATCTGGAGGAAGTCCCGGACAGCCTGTTCGTGATCGCCACCGGCGTGGTCAGCGCCAGCGTGCCGGACGGCAATGGCTTCACCGAGGCCGGGCGCATGGGGCCGAGTGAGGTCATGGGTGAGCAGAGCATTCTCGCGGATACGCCTTCGCAGGCGACGTTTACCGCACTGACGTCTTCGATCATTTATCGCCTCGACAAGAATCTGACTCGCCAATGCATGGAACAGCGCAGTGAAGTGGGTCGGGCGTTGAACAAATTGCAGGCGGTGCGGCAGCAGAACAGTCGGTTGGCGTTGATGGCCAAGCCTGTGCCGGTTCGTAAGGGTGGGTTTTTGGGGTGGTTGCAAAAGCGCTGAGCCCTTTTCAACAGGCAAAAAGATGCCCGCCAATGTGGCGGGCATCTTCGTTACAGACTTACTGAGCGGTGAACTTGGTGTAGCTGTTGATCAGATTGCGATAGTTAGGCAGACGCTGCGACAGCAGATTCGCCAGGCCTTCCATGTCGTTGCGCCAGTCGCCCTGCAGCTCACAAGCCACAGCAAACCAGTTCAACAGGTGCGCGCCGGCAGCGGACATGCGCGCCCACGCCGCTTGTTGCACGGTGGTGTTGAAAGTGCCGGAAGCGTCAGTCACCACGAACACTTCAAACCCTTCAGCAATCGCCGACAGGGTAGGGAACGCCACGCACACGTCAGTCACCACACCGGCGATGATCAGTTGCTTGCGGCCGGTGGCCTTGATGGCCTTGACGAAGTCTTCGTTGTCCCAGGCGTTGATCTGGCCAGGGCGGGCAATGAACGGCGCGTCCGGGAATTGCTCTTTCAGCTCAGGCACGATCGGGCCGTTCGGGCCGCTGTCGAAGCTGGTGGTGAGGATGGTCGGCAGGTTGAAGAACTTGGCGATGTCACCCAGCGCCAGCACGTTGTTCTTGAATTCGTTCGGCGAGAAATCCTGCACCAGCGAGATCAGACCGGTCTGGTGGTCGACCAGCAGAACCACGGCGTCGTCTTTGTTCAAGCGTTTGTAAGGAACGTTGCTCATGTGAAACTCCTCGGGGATGGGTGATGCGGCAAGCGCCGGCCACGAAGGCCGGCGCCGTTTACGGGATCAGAAAGCGAAGCAAGAGCAACCGAACGCGCCCCAGAAACCGGCGAAGTCGCTGACCGGCGCATTCGACATCCGCGCCTTTTCATGGCTGTGGGTGTGCACCGCGCACGGGCCGCTGCACTGGTGCACCTGGGCTTGCAAGGGCGAATTCGGGCGCCAGTGGCCCGGGACTTTCACCACTGGCGACCAGTCCGGCAGCACCGGCAATGCACGTGGGCCGAGGTCTTCGAAGTCGCCAGCGGAATAAACGATTTTGCCGCCGACCACGGTCAGCACCGATTCGATCCACTTGATCGCTTCTTCCTCGACATGGAAAAAGTCCGCGCTCAGCGCCGCCAGATCCGCCAGTTGTCCGACCTTGATCTGGCCCTTCTTGCCCTGCTCGGACGAGAACCAGGCGCTGCCGTGGGTGAACAGTTCCAGCGCGGTGGTGCGTGGCAAACCTTCTTCGTACAGCGCCAGACCGCCGACGGTGCGACCGCTGACCATCCAGTACAGCGAGGTCCACGGGTTGTAGCTCGACACGCGGGTGGCATCGGTGCCCGCACCCACCGGCACGCCTTCGGCGAGCATGCGTTTGATCGGTGGCGTGGCTTCGGCGGCTTGTTTGCCGTAGCGGTCGACGAAGTATTCGCCCTGGAACGCCATGCGATCCTGAATCGCGATGCCGCCGCCCAGCGCTTTCACTCGCTCGATGTTCTGCGGGGTGATGGTTTCGGCATGGTCGAAGAACCACGGCAAGCCGTTGAACGGAATGTCGCGGTTGACCTTCTCGAACACATCCAGCATGCGGCTGATCGATTCGTTGTAGGTGGCGTGCAGACGGAACGGCCAGCGCTGCTCGACCAGGTGGCGCACCACCGGCTCCAGCTCCTGTTCCATGGTCTGCGGCAGGTCCGGGCGCGGTTCGAGGAAGTCTTCGAAGTCGGCTGCCGAGAACACCAGCATTTCCCCGGCGCCGTTGTGACGCAGGAAGTCATCGCCCTGGTGCAACTTGACGCTGCCGGTCCAGTTCTGGAAGTCGGTCAGTTCTTCTTTCGGCTTCTGGGTGAACAGGTTGTAGGCGATGCGCACGGTCAACTGGTCGTCTTTGGCCAGTTGTTCGATCACCTGATAATCGTCCGGGTAGTTCTGGAAACCGCCGCCGGCATCGATGGCGCTGGTCAGGCCGAGGCGATTGAGTTCGCGCATGAACTGGCGGGTCGAGTTGACCTGATATTCCAGCGGCAGCTTCGGCCCCTTGGCCAGCGTCGAGTACAGAATCATCGCGTTCGGCCGCGCCACCAGCATGCCGGTCGGGTTGCCGTTGGCATCGCGCACGATCTCGCCGCCCGGCGGGTTTGGCGTGTCACGGGTGTAGCCGGCGACGCGCAACGCAGCGCGGTTGAGCAGCGCACGGTCGTACAGGTGCAGGATGAACACCGGGGTGTCCGGCGCCGCCTGGTTGATTTCTTCGAGGGTC
Source organism: Pseudomonas sp. GW823-FHT04A03 (assembly GCF_058796615.1). Lineage (NCBI taxonomy): Bacteria > Pseudomonadati > Pseudomonadota > Gammaproteobacteria > Pseudomonadales > Pseudomonadaceae > Pseudomonas > Pseudomonas sp. GW823-FHT04A03. The sequence goes on along the minus strand of NZ_JBXAIV010000006.1, from coordinate 41,041 downwards.
GGCATGCGCTTTTCGGCGAACTGGAATTCGTTCCAGCCACCCACCACGCGTACCCACTGCGGAGTCGGCGTGCGGTCAGCCTGATCCTTGAGCATACGCAGCGCATCGGCCAGCGACGGCACGCCTTCCCAGCGCAGTTCGAGGTTGTAGTTCAAACCGCCACGGATCAGGTGCAAGTGCGAGTCGTTGAGGCCGGGAATCACGCAGCGGCCCTTGAGGTCGACCACTTGCGTACCGGCGCCGCGCAGGGCCATGGCTTGCGTATCGTTACCGACGACGACAAAGCGGCCGTCCTTGATCGCCACGGCACTGGCGAGGGGTTTTTCGCGGTCTACCGTATGAAATTGGCCATTGAACAGAATCAGATCGGCGTTCATCGCAGTTCCTTCGAGATAAGTGAAACGGAGCCCGGATCCGCCGCTTCAGCGTGGCGGATTGGCGTTGGATTCGAGGTGTTTCTTTGACTGACCGGCTTCCAGCCACGGCGCGAACAGACGGGTCACGGGCGGCATGAACACGTAGACCACCGACACCACGATGGTCAGGGTGATCAGGAACGTGGCGACCACGTAGTTGGAGAGAAAGGCATTGAGTTGCAGCAGCGGCCCCCAGATCAGCGGCACCAGCAAGGTATGCGGCAGAATCACCAGCAGCGTCACCACGGCCTGCTTCCAGCGCGGTGGTGGCGAACCGGCCTCGGCCGTCGGCGTGAACCAGAATTCATTGGCTGCGTTGACTTCGGTCTGGTCGCCGTCGGCGAGCATCGGCGCCGCTTCATCGATCAGCTTCTGACGCTGCGGCGAATCGAGCCAGCGCTGCATCGCTTCGGTCGAGCAATAACGCAGCACACAGGTGAACAGCGCGAGCCCGCCCTGCTGGCTGCGCATCACGTCCACACCCAGATGCCCTTCTTCGCGCCCCGCCACGCTGACGATATTGCGCAGCCAGGCTTCGTAAGGCGCTTCAAAACCGGCCTTGACCCGGTGCTTGACGATCAGCGTCACGGTTTCTTCGGGTCCCGGTTTTTTCAGGGTCTGGGCATCAGGCATAACGGAGTACTCCGGGCAAACGAACATTGAGCGCCAGCCGTCCCGGCCCGGCGATCAGAACAGTGGTGAAGAGGATCAACAGCAACCAGCCGAACTGCCCTTCGGCCACACTCCATTGCGGATGCACAAGCAGCAGCGCCACCAGCAGCACAAACAGAATAGGCAAGCACGCCAGACGCGCCAGCACTCCGGCGACGATCAGTAGCGGACAGAGGACTTCGGCGAAGATCGCCAGAATCAAAGTGAGGTGAGCACCGAGGTGGAACGGGTCTTCGATCAGTTGCAGCTGCGCGGTGAAGTCCAGCAGCTTGGGCAAGCCGTGGACGAACAGCAGAAACAACCCGCCGGTCACCCGCAGGAACAGCAGGCCGAGGTTTTGCGCCTGGTCATCGCGTTGTACAGCGTTCATGGGCCCACCCTTGATCAATCATTGCAGGGAATAGTGCAATGATTGATCGGGGGGAAATTGGATGGGTGTGCTCTTTTTGCGAGAACACAAAGAACCCACGAACGACACAAATTATTGTGGGAGCGAGCTTGCTCCCACAGGGTTATAAGACGAGAAACAAATTGTGTTTCAGGTCTTGTTACACCGGAATATCCAGCGTCACCGACATGAACTGACTGATCCGCGACCGCAGCCATTTCTCCGCCGGGTCGTTGTCATGCACCCCGCTCCAGGCCATCGACAGTTGTGCCGCATCAATCGGAAACGGCGGATCTTCAGCTCGCAACGCACAGCCTTCGACCAACGCGCACGCGGCGTAATCCGGCACGGTGGCGATCATCTCGGTGCCGGCCAGCAGCGCGCGCAAACCGCTGAATTGCGGAACACCGAGCACCACCCTGCGACTGCGGCCAACCTTGGCCAGATCCACGTCGATGTTGCCGCTCAGATCCCCCGAGAACGACACCATCGCATGAGGCCGCTCGCAGTATTCGTCGAGAGTCAGCGGACCAGGGCGGTTATCGCCGCGCAGGACCTTGCAGGGAATGTCGCGCAGTTTCTTGCGCTTGGCGTTGGCCGGCAGATCGGTGGTGTAGCTCACGCCGACGGAGATTTCCCCGGAGGCAAGCAACGTCGGCATCAGCAGATAGTTGGCGCGGCGCACCACGACTACGATCCCCGGCGCCTCCTCCTGCAACTGACGCAGCAATGGCGGGAACAGGCCGAACTCGGCGTCATCCGACAGGCCGATGCGGAACACGTCGCAACTGGTCGCCGGATCGAATTCCTTGGCCCGGCTGACCGCGCCGGAAATCACGTCCATCGCCGGTTGCAGTTCCCGAAGAATCGCCAGCGCCCGCGCCGTCGGTTCCATGCCGCGACCGTTGCGCAGCAACAGCGGATCGTCGAACAGATCGCGCAAGCGGCCCAGCGCCGCGCTCACCGCCGGCTGGCCCATGAACAGTTTTTCGGCGACGCGGGTCAGGTTCTTTTCGAACATCAGCGCTTCGAAAATCACCAGCAGGTTCATGTCGACGCGGCGCAGATCGTTTCGGTTCATGGGCGTGTTTTCCTTATTGGCCAGGCGCAAGTGCTGCGCACTTTACTTGATCGACGGTCATTCGAAGCCGGCTTCGGTGGCGGAATTAACAACGTTTAACTCGTCAGCCTTCGCCCCTCGCCAAACAATGAATCCCTCTGCGCAGCGTTGTTTTATTGACCTGAGGGAAAGCGCTGACCGTGCGTTCCCCACCGACACGGACCTTGGCCATGGCTCACTTACAGCAAACCGTCGCCCGCGCCCCTGCCAGCGAACCCCGCAAGACCAGCACCGGCGGCCTCAGCCCGCAACGCGAGCGGCTGGTGAAACAGCTGATCCTCGAACGCCTCGGCGACAGCCTGGAAGTCACCGAACTGGCCAGCGCCTGCTCACTGTCGCGCAGTCATTTTTCCCGGGCGTTCAAGTGCAGCACCGGGTACTCGCCGCAAGACTGGATCCGCACCCAGCGCATCGCCCGGGCCAAGCTGTTGATCCAGCAGACCAACCACAGCCTCACGCAGATCAGCCTGGAATGCGGCTTCTGCGATCAGGCGCACTTCTGCCACATCTTCACCCGCAGCGAAGGGATCAATCCGTTTGCGTGGCGTTGTCAGGTCATGAAAAACCGCTGAGACGGTTTCACTCCCGAGCCATCCGCTGAGCCAGTCGCGCCACCCGCTCGCCCAGGTGTGCGGCGGTTTGTTGGTCTTCCACAGGAGGTGCCTGTTCGGGCGGTTGCTCGACGCAGGATTGGGACATCGCGCCAAGGGAGCTGCCGAGGCGATTCAACTGGCCGTCGAACACACCGTCGCACGCACGCGCCGGCAGCAGATCGAGCCCGACCCAGATCATCGAATGCTGGGCGGCGAACACTGCCATTTGCAGCAACGTATTGAGTTTGTCGCCACACAGGCTGCCGGAATTGGTGAAGCCCGCCGCGAGCTTGTCGCGCCACGGCCGGGCGAGGTAGAACGAGGCCGTGGCCTCCATGAATTGCTTGAACGCCGCCGAGGCGCTGCCCATGTAGGTCGGCGCGCCGAAGATAATGGCGTCGGCGCGGTGCAGGTCATCCCAGTGGGCTTCCACGTCTTCCACCGCCAGCAACAGGCAGGTGCTGCCCAAGTGGCGTTCCACACCTTGGGCCACTGCCTGCGCAATGACGCGGGTGTGCCCGTAGCCACTGTGATAGACCACCACTACCTTGCTCATCGCAGCGTCCTCCGGACGTATGCATTCCATTGCCCCGCAGTTTTGGCTCTGACGCGGGCGCGGACGAGTTAATCGTTGTTAATTTTTCCCGGCTGTCGGGTGAGCCGGCACAGGTTCCGGCCTTTAAATACAGTGGTGAGGGCACTGGATGCCGAGCGATGCCGGGGCGCGTGCATTGCACGCACGTTGCACTGACGACAAATCCTGAGGAATATGCCCGGATACTGCGGATTAGACGGCTTGCGTGACCCTCGAGTCGCTCCCCGCCCTGCCCGTCACGGATTCTTCACCGAGGCGGACCAGGATCATAAAAAACGTCGAAGGAGTGAGCGGTTGAGTCTTTCCCCGAATCAGGCCATCGGTTTCGGCCCCTATCGGATCCACCCCGGCCAGCGGCTGGTGCTTGAAGGCGACCAGCCTTTGCGCCTGGGCCGCCGCGCCATGGACATTCTGCTGATCCTGCTGGCCCACGCCGGCGAGGTGGTGAGCAAGCAGCAACTGATCGCCGGGGTCTGGCCGGACAGCGTGGTGGAAGACATCAACCTGCGGGTGCACATGGCGGCGCTGCGCAAGGCCCTCGGCGACGGTCAGGCCGGGCAGCGTTACATCGTCACGGTGGCGCAGCGCGGTTACAGTTTCGTCGCGCCGGTGCTGCTGCAATCCATCGAACAACGCCCCGCCGCCGCCAACCTCGGCCGGCATAACCTGCCATTGCGCCGTACGCGGATGATCGGACGCCAGTCGGTGGTCGACAGCCTGATGACCCAACTGCCACGCCAGCGCTGCATCACCCTGGTCGGCCCCGGCGGCATCGGCAAGACCACCGTGGCCCTGCGCGTCGCCGAACAGCTGATCGGCCGTTATCGCGACGGGATTCGTCTGCTGGATCTGGCACCGCTCAACGATCCCGGCTCGATCTGCTCGCACCTAGCCGCCCTGCTCGACCTTTCGCTGCACGACAGTGAACCGATGGCCTGCCTGATCAACAGCCTGCGCGAGCGCCAGATGCTGCTGGTGATCGATAACTGCGAGCACTTGATCGACGCCGTAGCACTGCTCAGCGAAAGCATTCTGCGTGGCGCGCCGCAGGTGCACATTCTGGCCACCAGCCGCGAAAGCCTGCGCGCCGAGGGCGAGTATGTGCAGCGTCTGGAGTCTCTCGACTGTCCACCGCCGATTGCGGTGCTCGACCGCGATCAGGCGATGGGATTCTCTGCGCTGCAACTGTTCGTCGAACGGGCGATGGCGGCGCACGAACACTTCGAGCCGGGCAACGCTGATCTGCCGCTGATCATCGACATCTGTCGACGGCTGGACGGCATACCGCTGGCACTGGAACTGGCCGCCGCGCAGGTGGCAGGCCTTGGGCTGGACGGTTTGCTGAGTCAGCTTCAGGGGCGTTTGCCGGCGGGCAATCAGACTCGCCTCGGCCGGCATGAAACCCTGCGCGCTACGCTGGACTGGAGCTTCAATCTGCTCAATAGCTGCGAACAGACCGGCCTGCGCCGACTGGGTGTGTTTCGTGGCGCATTCACGCTGGAATCGGCGGCGGCGGTTATCGTCGGTCAGCACATCGAGTCGAACGAAGTGTTTGCCTCGATCACGCAACTGGTCGCCAAGTCGCTGCTCAACGTCGAGGTTGGCGATGAAGAGGTGTTCTATCGCCTGCTCGACACGACTCGCCGCTATGCATTGGAAAAACTCGACCAGGCCGCGGAGCTCGGCGAAACCCGCGAACGACATGCCGAACGCAGCCTGGCGCTGATGCATCAGGCCCAGGCCGATTGGGAAAACACGGCGACTGAAGTCTGGATCGAGCGCTACGCCCGTGGCCTCGAAGACCTGCGGGCGGCGCTTGAGTGGACGCTGAACGATGACGGCTCGCGCGCGCTCGGCGTTCGACTGACGGCGACGTCGGCGCCGTTGTGGCAGGAGTTGTCCCTGCTCAAGGAGTACGGCGTGCATGTGCGTCGGGCACTCGCATTGCTGGCGTCATCCGACGCGCCCTGCCCGCGACTGGAAATCGCCTTGAAACTGGCCCTCGGCAGCGCCTGCTATCACACCTGGGGCGGCACCCCGGAAACCATCGAAGCCTTCGTCAGCGCCCGGCTGCTGGCGCAACGGCACGACGACATGGCCGGACAATTGCGCGCGGTGTCGGGGCACATGGCGGTCAACCTCAGTTGCGGGCATTACCAGATGGCGCTGGAGCAGAGCGAGCAATTCGAAAGCCTCGGTGTGCACGGCGATGCGCAGTTGTCCCTGAGTACCCATCGCTTGCGGGTGCTCGCGCTGCATTACGCCGGCGATCAGCATCAGGCGCGAATCCACGCCGAACAGGTCATTCAGCGCATGGCCCACAGCGGCCACCTCAACCGTTTCACCCACGGTTTCGGCGTGCAATACGATCAGAGCGTCGCCTCGCTGACCGTTCTCGCCCGAGTGTTGTGGTTGCAAGGTTTTCCCGAGCAGGCCTGGCGTACGGCGCGGCAGGCGCTGGACATCGCGGTGCAGATCAACCACGGCACCTCGATCTGCTACACCCTGGCACTCGCCTCGTGCCTGATCGCCCATTACAACGGCGACGTACAAAATGCCCGCGCGCTGCTGCAACTGTTGCTCGAACAGGCGCAGAAGCATTCTGTGCTGCTGTTCTACACGTGGGCGCGGCATTACGCGCAGGTGATCGACGCCGACAAGGCCCCCGCCATCCCGCCCGCCGACAGTGGTCTGGTCAGGGAAATAATGGTCACGCTGGATCCGGGTTTCGTTGATGATGCTTTGCTCGAACGCGCGCAAAGTGGCGCGGCCGGCTGGAGCACGGCGGAGATTTTGCGGGCCCGGGCCGAGCGGTTGCTGGCCGCGGAGTCGCCCTGCCATCACACGGTTGAAATCGCCTTGCAGCAATCGCTCGAGATTGCGCGGAAACAAGGTGCGCTGGCCTGGGAAATGCGCAGCGCGACGTCGCTGGCTCAGTTATGGCAGCGCCAGTCGCGTTATTGCGAGGCACTCGAATTGCTGACACCGATCTACCAGCGCTTCACCGAAGGCTATGCCACCCCGGACTTGCGCAAGGTGCGTTCACTGCTCGACGAACTGCGCGGTCAGTCGGCCGCTTGAGGCTGGCCGCGAGCGACCCAGGTAGCGCGCGTGCCGACGCTCGACATCATTCAGTTCACCGCCCTGCTCTAGTTGTTCGCGGGCATAGCGGCGTGTGGTGTTGAGCATTCGATAGCGCAGCGTTCCGCTGGATCGGTCTGTTGTCAGCAACGACTTGGCCGCCAGCTGTTCGACCACTGCCACCAGTGTCGAGGGTGGTAATTGCGCGCAACTGATCACGCCGATGGCGGCGTCGAGGGTGAATGCCATCTTGAACACCGACAAGCGTTGCAGCACGCGTTGTTCCTGCTCGCTCAAGCGCTGATAGCTCCAGTCCAGCGCAGCCTTCATCGACTGATGGCGTGTCACGGCGGTGCGGCGACCGTGACTCAGAACTTGCAGGCCTTGATCCAGTTGCGTCTGAAGGCCGACCAGCGCCAGCGCATCGATCTGCGCTGCTGCCAGTTCGATCGCCAGTGGAAGGCCGTCGAGCCGCCGACAGATATCGCGCACTGTTTCCAGATCCTGCTCACGCAGACTGAAGCCGTGTTGACGCGCACGGGCGCGACTGACAAACAGCTGCACCGCCGAATAGCCCATGACCTCGGCGACACTATTGAGGGCCGAGGCTTTGGGAAGGGTCAGAGGCGGCAACGGCTGGAGGACTTCCAGACTTAGACGCAACGGTTCGCGGCTGGTGGCAAGGATCGATAGACGGGGTGCGGCGTCGAGCAGTGTTTGCAGCAGACTGCGGCAGGCTTCGTGTAAGTGCTCGCAATTGTCCAGCACCAGCAAGGCGTGGCGCGCTGCTAGGGTGGGGAGATCGATATCGAGGGTTTTCAGCAGGTGATCGAGAAGCAGAGTGTCTTCGTCGATCAGCGACAGATCCACCTGCCACACGCCGTCGCGAAAATGTTGCAGCAGCAATTCCGCTGCGCGTAATGCCACGGTACTTTTGCCAACGCCGGCAGGTCCCGTCACTGTCAGGAGCCGGGATAACGGGAGTTGCCGCACCAGACAGCCGACCAGTGAATCGCGCCCGGTGACCGGTGTCAGCCGTGCGGGCAAATTGTGCTGGGGTGCTTGCAGGCTTTCGAACACCACCTGCGCGACGCTGTCGCCCTGCACCGGTGCCACGAAGCTGTACCCGCATTGCGGCACATTGACGATATAGCGCTGACCGTTCTCCCCGTCGCCGAGGGCCCGGCGCAATGCGGCGATGTGCACCCGCAGGTTGATCTCCTCGACCACCGAGGTCGGCCACACCAGCGCAATCAGTTGTTCTTTGCTGACCACCCGCCCGGCGCGCTCGACCAGCACTTGCAGAATGTCCAGCGCACGACCGCCCATGCGCAATTGCCGATCCCCTTCGAGGATCAGCCGCTGACGCAAATGGAACGCGTACGGCCCGAAACGCAGGACCGACGCCGAGTTCAATTCGTTGAGGCTGTTCATGTCCGTTATCTTCGCAGGCCTCGATGACGGTACAACCACCACGCGGGGTCCAGCACGGACATCCGGATGCCCGTAACGGACAGAACCGCTCTAGCTGAACTGTTCGCGATATTGCGTCGGGGTCAGCCCGAGCTTTTCGCCGAACAGAAAACGCATGTGCCGCACGCTGCCGAAACCGCTTTTGTAGGCCACGGTTTTCAATGGCAGATCGCTGGTCTCCAGCAGATTTCGCGCGCAATCGATGCGCGCACTTTGCAGGAATTCCATGGGCGTCATGTTGACCTCGCGAGCGAACACCCGGGCGAAGTGCCGTGCACTCATGTTCGCAAGCCCCGCCATGCGCTCGACGGTGAAAGCTTCCTCCAGATGTTCCAGCACGTGGTTCTGCACACGGGTGATCGGGGTTTCCTGAGGCGCCACTGCCGCCATCAACGGGCTGAACTGCGCTTGCCCGCCCTGACGTTTCATCACCACCAGCAGCACCTTGGCCACGTCCTGGGCAATCTTTTTGCCATGATCGCGGGCGACCACCGCCAACGCCATATCGATGCCGGCCGTGACGCCTCCGGAGGTGATCAGGTTGCGATCCTCGACAAAAATCTGGTCGGTGGCGACATTTGCTTTCGGAAACCCCTTGATCAGGCGTTCGGTGTAATTCCAGTGGGTGGTCACACGATAGCCGTCGAGCAACCCGGCATGACCCAGCACAAAGGCGCCGGTACAAATCGAGCCATATTGCCCGACGCGCGTGACCGCACCTTGCAGCCAGTCGAGCAACGGCGGGTGTTTTTCGTTGTAGGCGCCAGGGCCGCCTGGCACCAGCAACAAGTCGTAGCGCTCATCGGCTTCGTCGATATGCCGATCGGTGTGCACGAGGACGCCATTGGACGCACGCAACGCCCCGTGCTCGGTACCCAGGGTGGTCAGGTGATAGTGCGCTTCCGGTTTCAGGTAGCGGTTGGCGACCGAAAAGACCTCCAGCGGCCCGGCCATGTCGAGCAGCAGAAATTCCGGAAACAGCACCATTGCCACGGTCTTCATGGGGGTATCACCAAAATCTATGTGGAATCATAAGTCTGCGCATTATGGCCAGATACGGTGGAACCGTTGGAAAAGAATGCGTGATCCAGTGCTCACAACTGTCAACTCAAACCGGACAGTATTTCAATTTTCATCTACTTATTGCATCGCAGGGTAACCAGTAACCTTCTCCTCACTCGGGCGAATCAACGTCCTGAAAGGAGATTTCATCATGCTGACCCTTCGTAAAGCTTCCGACCGTGGTCTGGCCAATCATGGCTGGTTGAAGTCGTTCCACACCTTTTCTTTCGCCAGCTACCGTGACCCGCGTGAACAGGGTTTCTCCGACCTGCTGGTGATCAACGATGACCGCGTTGCCGCCGGCAAGGGCTTCGGCCAGCACCCGCACCGCGACATGGAGATTTTCTCCTATGTGCTCGAAGGCGCCTTGGAACACAAGGACACCCTCGGCACCGGTTCGGTGATCCGCCCCGGCGATGTGCAACTGATGAGCGCTGGCAGCGGCGTGGCCCACAGTGAGTTCAACCATTCGGCGACCAAGCCTGTGCACTTCCTGCAGATCTGGATCGTGCCGGACGTCAGCGGCGCGAAACCGCGTTACCAGCAAGAGCACTTCAGCGAACAGAAAAAACGCGGTCGCCTGCAACTGATCATTTCGCCCGAAGGCAGCCACGGCTCGCTGAAAGTGCGCCAGGATGCACGAGTGTATGCCGGACTGTTCGATGGCGAGGAAAGCGCCACACTCAAGCTGCCTGCCAACCGCTATGCCTATGTGCACGTTGCTCGCGGCAGCGTTGAACTGAACGGCGTGCAATTGAAGGAAGGCGACGGCGTACGGGTTCGTGAAGAACAGGCACTGACCCTGAGCAATGGCCAGGATGCCGAAGTTCTGGTGTTTGATCTGCGCCCGCAGGAACTGCCGGAAATGCCATAAGCCCGTGGTTTTCATCGCTCGAAAAAAACGGCCTTCGTTGAAGGCCGTTTTTCATTCTGCTGGCAAGGTCATCAGCACTGCCGGCGCAGGGTTTCCAGCCTCTTTCACCGATTGAATCATGGCCAGGGTGGTCTGCATCGTGACAAGCACGTTTGCCTGATTGGCGTAGTAAGAACCCGCGAGTATGGCAACCATTCCGAGAAAATGTACGGCCGTTGCCGCCCAGTAATTCGCCTTGATCGTCGAGACCTGCCTGACGGCTTCGTCAATTCGCTCCAGAGACCTGTCAATGCGAGCCGAGACGATCGCGTAACGCTGGTCGCGCTCCAGGTGAGCCTTTTCTTGTTCCAGTCTGACCTTTTCGTAGGCTTTCTCCCGCTCGACCCGGGCGGTTTCCCGCTCTTGTCGGGACGTCTCCAAGACCTTTTCATGCCCCAGCCGAGCCTTCAAGCGCTCCTGCCGCAGGTTTTCGAGATTCTTCTCATGCGCCAGCTGAATTTTTTCCAGAGCCAGCTCCCGCTCCTGGTGCACCTTCTTCTGAGCCACCTCTCGCTCAACGCGAACCTTCTCCTGGGCCTCCTCTCGTTCAACGCGCACCTTCTCCTGCGCCGCCTCCCGCTCAGCGTGCACCTTCTCATGCGCCTCCTCCCGCTCAAGGCGCGACTTTTCCTGAGACTTCTCCCACGCCTGTCGTGCAGCCTCCTGCTCTCGCTTCTGCTCCAGCCGCGCCACCGCATGAGCCTTCTCCCACGCCTGCCGCGCCGTCTCCTGCTCTCGCTTCTGCTCCAGCCGCGCCACCGCTTGAGCCTTCTCCCACGCCTGCCGCGCCGTTTCCTGCTCTCGCTTCTGCTCCAGCCGCGCCGCCTCCTGAGATCGCTCCCACTCGAACCGTGCCTCCTCCATGGAGCGTTTCTGCTCCAGCCGGGCCTGCTCCTGACTTTTTTCAAGCTCCAGCCGTGCCTGATCCCGCTCGGCCTGCTGGGTCAGAAAGCCATCGATCTTGGCGGACATGGATTCGATCCGTGCATCGATTCTTGTCTCGATGACCTCGATCCTGGCGCTGAATTCGTCTCGCGTTATGTAGTTCATAGACTCAGTTCTATCCGTTTGCCCGGCCATGTCGCTTGCTTGAAATTGGCTGACTTCCCTTGCAATCAATTCCGCACCTCTGACGTTTATCAATACTTCCCTGGATTGATCACCTCGGAGCATTTCACCTGTTCACTCCGGGTGTGAGAAACGATAGGGCCCGGCCAAAAAACGCACAAGCCAGCGGATTCTGGCGCTGTTGTAGGCAAGATCGTCAGCTGATGTAGCCGTCCTACAAGGCATCAAGGACTACTCATTCTCCAGCGCAAACGCCTCGACAATCTGCTCGATCACCGCCCTGACCCGCGCGGTATGGCGCAGATCCGCATGGGTCACCAGCCACACTTCATAAGGCAACGGCCGCGTACGCTCCGGCCACAGCCTGACCAGACCATCGCGCTCGCCCATGTAGACCGGGATTTCTCCTACACCCAGACCGGCGGCAATCGAGCGGCGCACCAGCAGGCTGGAGCTCAGACCGGCGACGATCCGCCCGCGAGTCACGGGTTCGGTCACCAGGGTCAGGTCTTTGTTGCCTTGCAGATACGGTTGGTACACCACCAGATCATGGCCCTCGAACGCACTGCCCGGCACCGGCACACCATGGCGGTCGACATAGGCCTGCGAGGCAAACAGCCCCACGGGCCAACGCGCGATGCGCCGGGCGATCAGGTCCGGGTTGTCCGGGCGGGTATTGCGTACGGCAATGTCAGCTTCGCGTTTGGCCAGACAGAGGATCTGCGTAGAGGCATCCAGGTGCACGCGCACGTCCGGATGCTGTTCGTGCAACTGCGCGATGGCCGGGATCAGGAAATCGATGGCCAGCGAATCGGTGGTACTGACCCGCACACTACCGGTCAGGCGGTCGTCCAGGCCTTGGATACGCCGCTCCAGCTCCAGCGCCGAATGCTCCATTTTTTCCACCGACTTGAGCGCCGCTTCACCGACTGCCGTCAGTGCATAGCCTTCGGAGGTGCGCAGAAACAAGGTCGCGCCCAGCGACTTTTCCAGTGCCGTGATGCGTCGCCCGACCGTCGCCTGATCCACGCCCAGTACACGCGCGGCGCCACGCAATGTCGACTCGCGGCAAACCGCAAGAAACACCCGTGCGTCATCCCAGTTCATACCGTTCTCCATTGATGCATAAACGCATCACAATCACGCAAACTCGCTGCATTAACGCAGCAACGATAGCCGATATGCTGGGCGCCATAAACCTTTCACAGGATTGCCGTCATGCGCACTTCAACTGCTTCGCCCGAGCGTCCGGACACGAGTGTCTGGCTGGCGATCTTCGCCGGACTCTGCGCCAGCCTGGTCAGCATCGGTCTGGCACGTTTCGCCTACACGCCGCTGATCCCCTCGCTGATTCAGGCGCAATGGTTTTCCGCCCATGATGTGGTCTATCTCGGCGCGGCCAACCTGGTCGGTTACCTGATCGGTGCCCTCCTTGGCCGGCCGTTGGCACGCCGGCTTACCCAGAGAAACGCTCTGCGCCTGATGATGCTGGCGGTGACCGTAGCGTTTTTTGCCTGTGCGTACCCGGTGTCGGTGAGCTGGTATTTCGGCTGGCGCCTGCTGTCGGGAATCGCGGGCGGCGCGATCATGGTGCTGGTGGCCGCGACCGTATTGCCCCATGTACCGGCCGCGCGCAAGGGTTTGGCCAGCGGGGCGATTTTCCTCGGCATAGGTCTGGGCATCGCCGGTTCGGGCACGATTGTTCCGCTGCTGTTAAGTCTGGGTTTGCAGGCGACCTGGCTGGGATTGGGCGTTTTGTCGCTGGCACTGACGGCATTGAGCTGGTTCGGCTGGCCCTCGGAATTGCCCCATGCAACCACCGCAACGGCTCAGGTGGAACCGGTCGAGCCGACACCGCCTGCTGTTTATCTGCTGTTTGCCCAGTACGCGTTCATGGCTGCCGGGCTGGTGCCGGCCATGGTCTTTCTGGTGGATTACGTCGCCCGTGGCCTGGGCGCCGGGGCGCACGTCGGCGCGCTGGTCTGGATCATGTACGGTCTGGGCGCCATCGTCGGCCCGGTGAGTTATGGCTTCCTCGCCGATCATCTCGGCGCGCGGACCGGCATTCGTCTGGTGCTGGTGGTGCAGGCGATCACCCTTGGCATGCTGGGCATTTCGCATTCGTTCCTGGCGCTGGCACTGCTGGCAGTGATCCTCGGCTCATTTCCGCCGGGCATTGTCCCGCTGGCGTTGGCAAGGGTGCATGAGCTGGTGCCGGATCATCATCGCCAGCAGGTGGCGTGGAGCCGCGCCACGGTGTCGTTCGCCACGTTTCAGGCGCTGGCCGGCTTCGCCTATTCGGCGCTGTTCAACGCCACGGGCGGACAGCATGTGCTGCTCTTTGTGATTGCCGGCGGTGCCATCGTGATCGCGCTGATACTTGAGCACGCCATGAAACTGCTGCCGTCCTCCGTCGAACAACGCTGCTGCGCCCAATGACGGGAATCATTAGGCCCTGACGGTGCTCCCATCTACTGATCACTTTTTCAAGAGGAATCGAAAATGACGTTGCCCACTGAAATGACCCGAATCGAAATCACCGAACCGGGCGGGCCCGAAGTTCTGCAATCCCGACGCGTTCCGCTGCCGGTCGCCGCAGAGGGCGAAATATTGATCCGCGTGCACGCCGCCGGCATTAATCGCCCCGACGCCCTGCAACGCGCCGGCAAATACCCGATGAAGCCCGGCATGAACCCGATTCCGGGCCTTGAAGTGGCCGGCGAAGTTATGGCGATTGGCAGCGGCGTCAGCACATTCGCGGTCGGTGACCGGGTCTGCGCGCTGACCAACGGCGGAGGTTACGCCGAATACTGCACGGTTCCGGCCGGCCAGGCCCTGCCGATTCCCGATGGGCTGGACTGGATTCAGGCAGCTGCAATTCCGGAAACATTTTTCACGGTGTGGGCCAACCTGTTCGGCCTCGGCAGCGCCAGCCGTGGCCAGCGCGCCTTGATCCACGGCGGCACCAGCGGCATCGGCACCACGGCGTTGATGCTATGCCGCGAGTTTGGCATCGAAGCCTTCGCCACCGCCGGCAGCGCCGACAAATGCGCAGCGATCCACAATCTGGGTGGTGAAGCGATCAACTACCGGGAACAGGATTTCGCGGCTGTCATCGCCGAGAAGACCGCCGGCCAGGGCGTCAATGTGATCCTCGACATAATGGGCGGCTCCTACCTCAACGGGAACATCAGCGCCTTGGGGATGGATGGGCGGCTGGTGATGCTCGGGTTCCTCGGTGGCGCGCGGGCCAATGACATCGATCTGCTGGCGATCCTCGGCAAACGTGCGGTGGTCACCGGTTCCCTGCTTCGCGCCCGCACCTCGTCGGAAAAAGCCGCCATCGCCGACCAATTGCGCGAACACGTCTGGCCGGTGCTGGCCGCCGGGCGCTGCCTGCCGATCATCGACAAGGTCTATCCGCTCACCGGCGCAGCCATGGCCCATGCGCACATGGAAGCGGGCGACCACATCGGCAAGATCGTGCTGAAGATCGACTGAGTCGTTGCAGCATTTTGTAATCGTTGCAGGCGTGCGGTGGTCGAAAATGTCACGCGCGGGTCAAGGCATCTGGTAAAAAGCGTTCTTTGTCCGCGCCGTGGTGAAACGTTTAATGTTCCTTGCCTTCATGACCCGACTTCGACGCCGCCGTCTGGCGTTCGCCTGCATGGCCGCCCTGATCATTGGCGTGCCGGCAAGTTGTGCCGTGCTGGAACACACCGAACGCAAGCTGTTGTTTCGCATCGAACCGGGCACCGCCGGCTGGTATCACGGATTGCCCGGCAGCGTGCAGGAACTCGACCTGCAACCGAAAAGCTTCAAGGCCGGGCAAAACATTCACGCCTGGTGGTGGCCGGCGGAGTGCGCCGATGCTCCGGCCATCCTTTATCTGCATGGCGTGCGCTGGAACCTCACCGGTCAACTGTTCCGCATCGAGCAACTGCGCGCAGCAGGTTATTCGGTACTGGCCATCGACTATCGCGGCTTCGGCCAGAGCCATGGCGACCTGCCGTCGGAAAGCACGGTGTACGAAGATGCGCGGGTGGCCTGGGAACGCTTCCAGCTGTTGCAACCGGACCCGAACAAACGCCTGATCTACGGGCATTCGCTGGGGGGCGCTGTCGCCATCGATCTGGCTGCCGAACTTGGCCGCGATGCTGCCAGAAATCACACCCCACTGCCGGTGCGCGGACTGGTTATCGAATCCACGTTCACGTCACTGGCGGATGTGGCGGCTGCCGTGGCCAACACCTCTCTTCCGGTGCGTTGGTTGCTGTCGCAGAAATTCGATTCCATCGACAAGATCGCCGAGATCCACATGCCCTTGCTGGTGGTGCACGGCCTGGCCGACGCATTCGTGCCGTCACGCTTCAGCGAACAACTGTTCGCCGCCGCACGACAACCGAAACGCCTGCTGCTGGTGCCCGGCGCAACACACAACAACAGCATGGCGCTGGGCGGACAGAACTATCGCAAGGCGATCGATGCGCTGATGCAAACCCGGCCTGCCGCCCGAGTGGCCGGCGCTGCAGTGCAGAAGAACCCGCGCGATTCCTGACACCCCCTCCCCGCAGACCATCGGTCACCCCGAATGGAAATTCTTGCAGCATCGACTGGCAATCCGGCGTTCTAACGCTTTGCTGGATGGAGTCAATCCGTGACGCTGCTTCGGCACACCCGGCCGCGCGGCGTTCCACTGCCTATTCGGGAGCACCACCATGAAAATCAACCCGTACCTGATCTTCAACGGCGATTGCCGCGCAGCCTTCACGTTTTACGAGCAATGCCTGCAAGGCAAGCTCGAAGCGATGATGACCTTCGGCGAAACCCCAGCCGCCGAACATGTCCCCAAAGAGCATCACAACCTGATCATCCATACGTGCCTGAAAGTCGGCGATCAGATGCTCATGGCGTCGGACACCACCCCCGATCGCCCGACCCAAGGCATGAGCGGTTGCTCGATTTCCCTGAATGTCGACAGCATTGCCGAGGCCGAGCGGGTGTTTAACGCCCTGGCTAGGGACGGTCGTGTCGACATGCCGCTGGAAGCCACCTTCTGGGCCGCACGCTTCGGCATGCTGGTGGATCGTTTTGGCGTGTCGTGGATGGTCAATTGCGAAAGTGACAAATGACGCTGCCACTGCTCCGGAAATGAAAAAGCCCGACCTCTTCAAGTCGGGCTTTTTCATTCAACGTTGGGCCAACTCGTGCCGGACGCACTGTTCGTAGTAGGTCTGCTTGACGGCCGCCGGCTTGAGCCGCGACGCGCTGTCGTAGGTCTGCTCGGTGATGCCCATGGCGGTCATGCGCATCCACGGTTGCTGGAACTTGCGGGCCTGCAAGCGCTTGCGCGCGCCATACAGCGAAATACCTGACAGCTTCGACTGTTGCGCACCGGCGGCGATGTCCGAACCCCAGGTACACGCAAATCGATGGCTCTTGCTCAGTTCCCTGGCCTGGGCCTCCACTGCGAACAGAGCGAGGGAAAGCGTTGCTACGGTGATGACAATCGTCCGCATATAGCCCACCTAACCTTTTGAAAAAAGGCGAGTTTGCCGGGACTTGAAACATTCGGGGGCCAGCAATTTGCCGCCTGTTGCGCCCGGGCGCGAACTTCAACCCTCAACCGGTCTGCACCCTCTTCTTGGCACTGGATCGTGATCGGGACAAAACGCTCGATGACCAAAATGTTGCTGTGCAAATGCTCGGTCATCCTGGGCGTGGTAAACGATCCGCCTCCTGCCAGCACCATCGGCAACAGCAGTTGATCGGCCAGATGCTCTGCAACCGCTGCACCGCTGTGCAACCAATCGGCCGCCTGATTGATCGCGGCGTCCGCCACCTTCTCCGAACGCAGTGAGGCCTGACCGAAAGCGCTGAAAACCTCCGTGACGTGTTCAAACGCATACTCCAGCAGCAACACGTTGCCCGGGCCACAGGCCGGATCAAGGATGACGGCGTTCAATTCTGCTGACGCCATGTCCAATCGCCGCGCCACCCGGTCGAGCTCGCGCACACCGACGCCCGGCGCCAGCCCGGCGGTCAGCGCAAACGCCTGTCGCGAACGCGGCAAGCCGCGCTCACACAGGTGCAGTGCTGACAGTTTCGATGGTTGCACGCTGACGTCGATTTCACCGCCACCCGCCGGTACGAACCCGTGGCGCAGCAACGTAAGTTCAACCTCCGCGCCCATGCGTCGCAGCAGCGGCAACCAGCTGCGGTTGAGAAAATCGGTCGGTGGCGCCAGCGGATTATGCGTGCCGCCGCTGATCCGCACCCGACTGGCTTGTGGCGCCAGCAACAACGCGGGCAGCAAGGTCTGCAACACCAGTGTGCAACTGCCGGCGGTTCCAATGGCAAAGCTGTATTCGCCACCACGAATCGGCCCCGGCTCGAAGCTCAATGTCTGTGAGCCCAGTTCAGCCCCCTGGATCTTTGCACCGCAGACCTGCGCTGCCGCCATCACGGCAGTCAGGTGCTGGCGCAGCAGGCCCGGACGACTGCGCTTGGCCCGAATCCGCTCAATGCGAAACGCCTGGCCCGTCACCATCGACAGGCTCAGCGCACTGCGCAACACCTGGCCACCGCCGATAGCGCCGTCCAGTTCAATAACGTCCTGTTTCATTTTTTTCCTTATGCGTACAAACCAACGGTTTCCCGCAGGTATCGATCGAGCTGCCGCGAGTCCTCGCGAGTTCTGGGCAATGTCGGCACGGCACGCTCAAGTTCCGCTTCGATGAAGGCATGCAGCGCCGGACGACGAGGACCGTAAGCGCTCTCGTCGGCATTGCGCTTGAGCGCGAGCAGTTCGTCGACCTCCTCGAGCAATGCCCGGTCATCGACGGTGCTCAGCAGATCGCTGAACGTCATCGGCGGCCGACCGCGCCCCTGGTCGATCCAGCGCACCGCCAGCAGCGGCCGCAGTACGTAGAAATACTTCTTGAACCGCACGCTGTCGCCTTGCAGATAACCACGGAAGTTCTTCTTCGCCATCGACAGATAATGATTGCGCGCGGCCGGCGGACTGTAGAACGCCTCGGCCAGTGCCCGCAGTTGAGAAACCGCGGCGGCCTCGCTGCGATAAACCAGCGGTGAGTCGAGCCATTCGAGCAAGGTCGGGTTGGATTTGCGCAACAACCCGAGGGTCTTGCGCAGCTCCCAGCCACTGACATCCAGCTCATCATCCAGCGGCCGCTCGATCACATCACTTGGCGCATCGACCTGGACGAACCATTCCGGTTTCTCCACATAAACGAAGCGCACATCGTAATCACTGTCCGGCGAGGCAAAACCCCAGGCCCGGCTGCCCGATTCGCAGGCATACAGCACCGTGACATTGCGTTCGCGCTCTATGCGCGCCAGTTCTTCCAGCACCCGGGCGCGCATGGTGTTGCACAGAGGGTGACGCTCTTCGAATTTCATGTCCTTCAATCCTTGTTCCGGCGTGCCTTGCGACACGCGCTACCCTTTGACGCACACCACCTGACGCAGGGTGTGCAGCACTTCAACCAGCTCACGCTGGGCGTGCATGACTTTGTCGATGTCCTTGTAGGCCATCGGAATTTCATCGATCACCGCAGCGTCCTTGCGGCATTCAACATGCGCGGTGGCACGGATCTGGTCTTCGACGGTGAAGGTGTTTTTGGCCTTGGTACGGCTCATGGTCCGACCGGCACCATGGCTGCAGGAGCAAAACGATTCTTCGTTGCCCAGACCGCGCACGATAAAACTCTTGGCGCCCATCGAACCGGGGATGATCCCCAACTCGCCCTTCTTCGCTGACACCGCGCCTTTGCGGGTGACCAGAATGTCCTCGCCGAAATGCCGCTCTTTCTGCACGTAGTTGTGGTGGCAGTTCACCGCTTCCAGCGCGACCTCGAACGGCTTGCGGATGATCTGCCGTGTGGCCTGAATCACCGCTTGCATCATCAGCGCACGGTTCTGCTTGGCGAAATCCTGAGCCCAACCCACGGCTTCCACGTAATCGTCAAAATGCCGGCTGCCTTCTTCGAAGTACGCCAGATCACGGTCCGGCAAATTGGCAATGTGCTGACGCATATCCGCCTGGGCCATCTGGATGAACAGGTTGCCGATGGCGTTGCCGACACCGCGCGAGCCGCTGTGCAACATGAACCAGACCCGGTTGGCCTCATCCAGGCACACTTCGATGAAGTGGTTACCGCTGCCCAGTGTTCCGAGATGCCCGCGGTTGTTGGTGTTGGCCAGTTTCGGGTACTTGTCGGTGATCGCCTTGAACCGTGGATTCAGCGCCGCCCAGGCCTGATCGGCCTGTTGCGGGATTTCGTCCCAGGCGCCTTTGTCACGGCGCGACCGGGTTGAACTGCGGCCATGGGGCACCGCTTGTTCGATGGCACTGCGCAAGCCATGCAGGTTGTCCGGCAGATCGGCCGCAGTCAGCGAGGTTCGCGCGGCAATCATGCCGCAACCGATGTCCACCCCGACCGCTGCCGGGATGATCGCGCCGACCGTGGGAATCACGCTGCCGATGGTCGAGCCCTTGCCCAGATGGACGTCCGGCATGACCGCCAGATGCTTGAAGATGAAGGGCATCTTCGCCGTGTTCATCAATTGCTCGCGCGCTTCGTTTTCCACCGGGACGCCTTCGGTCCAGAGCTTGATCGGTTTGCCGTTGGCGACTTCCAGCAGTTGGTAAGTGTGTTCTTTCATCATCTCGATTCTTCAGGTAGTTCCACCGGCATTCGCCGGCAGATTCAAAAAAGGTGGCACGACAAAGGTTGATGACTGTTGCGCGTTGCCGCGCACCGGGGTTAACCGGCCTCAGATGTACAGCCATCGGCATTCGTGCCGTCACGCGCACTGACAAGGGTTTGGTGAGACGTCCTGGATGTAGTCCCACCGGCATTCAGTGCCCGTGACAAATCAATTCTTTGGGCGGCTCATCGCCTCACCCCATGCGTTCAATCGCTTCGACCCAGTGCTGCGGTCCGTACCGGCCGGCAGTGAACTGCTCGATCACATCAAACACCGCGTCACTGAAACCGCCGACATTCAAAATGTCATCGCGATCCGCCGCCGGTGTCGCCCAACCCGGTTGCAGGTCAATGCAAATCAGGCGAGCCTGGGGGTTGATCCGCTTTATCCGCTCCCATTGCAGCATCGTCTCGCTGGCGCCCTGGCGTCGCGCATCGATCCAGGATTCGTTGTCCGACACCATGATCAGCGTATCGACCCTGGCCTTGCTGTCCGCCAGCTTCTTCAACGGCGCCGAGCAGCAGGTTCCGCCGCCGAAAATGCCTGCAAGCTTTTCGGCATTGCTGATCACACTGTCGCGCGGGTTGAGGGTGATATCCACCACCTTCCATTCGAACGGCATCACCCGTGCCGTCGGCTGTTTACGCAACACCGCCGCCGTAATAAGCGCCGCCACATCGATACAGCGCACCGCCGTGGTCGCGCCCTGACGGTAACCGGTCAGCGGGCTGCCCATCGAGCCGGAAACATCCGGACAAACCACCACCGCGCCCTGCAGCTTCGGCACATTGGTCAACGACAGCTCCAGCGCATCCTGCAAAGCCTCGCGAATCAGCGCCGGCACGTCATCGCCGACCATCCGGTACGCCGCCAGCAACTGGTACGGATACACCCGCGCCTTGGCTACGGCTTCAGGATCCGCCAACCGAGCGGCCACGTATTCGGTGAAACCCGGCACGTCAAAAGC
The DNA here is from genome assembly GCF_058796615.1 of Pseudomonas sp. GW823-FHT04A03. Lineage (NCBI taxonomy): Bacteria > Pseudomonadati > Pseudomonadota > Gammaproteobacteria > Pseudomonadales > Pseudomonadaceae > Pseudomonas > Pseudomonas sp. GW823-FHT04A03. The sequence continues at coordinate 19,960 of NZ_JBXAIV010000006.1, read as the reverse complement.
ACCATGGCGCGCCAGCGTATTGAGGTTGATGCGCAGGCCCTGCCAGCCCATGTTCCGCGCCTGAGCTGCCCATTGTTCCTTGCTCAAGGTTTCGTTACCGAGCAATTGAAAAGGCACTTCAGGCACTTGATCACTCGCACCGCTGCGAAAGGCCAGCAGATCGCGAGTCAGTGCGGGCAACGCCTGTGCATCCACCGGTTTGCCGATCACCCAGGCAAAAAACGCTTCGCGCCAGGCCTCGGACGGTTTTGGGTGAACCATCTTCACCACATCCGCCAGCGAAGGCTGATTGCCGATCGATGCCTGCAACAGCTGTCGCTCGGTTGCGCTGTTCAGCCAGTTCTGCACCAGACGCTTGGGTTGAGAACCGAGGGAGCGGCGACCGGTGGCGCCACTGCGCAATATCTGCACGAAATTGCGCAGCATCTTGCCGCTGTCCACGACCTGCCCGAACACCTCCGGCACCAGGGCCGAACGCTGAGCCGTCAGCGCCGCCAGCAACAACGCCGGCATGTCTTTCATATGACCCTTCTGGCGGGCGTAAAGAGCGGCATTCGCCACAAAGCGGCTGTCCAGCTCCGCCACCAGCTTCAACACCTGATCCAACTGACTTTGAGCGGATGCGTAAAAGGTCGAATTCAGGCAACCGGTGACTGCCAACTGGGCCAGTTGATGCTTGGGCGTATAGGCATAAGCCGCAGCTCCGGAAGCATTCAAGGTGTCGCACGCCGGCAGGTTTTTCGATTGCGTATTGAAGAGGTTGAAGTTGGCCATCGTGGCGTCTCGCTGTGTTGTCCTGTTCGTTGTGACAGGTATTGCAGCCGCTGTGCCAGTTTTCGAAAACGTTCGCGAATTATTTTTATCTAATTGATTTTAAAGGCTTTTATTTTACAAACGAGCGTCCCTGAATTTTCGTCACGACAAATAACGCCCTCGAACACTATCATTAGCTATCGTCATTTATCTTTCAGGATAATCAATGTCCAGCAAGCGCACCGTCGCCATCGGTTTCATCGGCGCCACCCTTGATCGCGTAGGCAAAGGCGCCAATCGCTGGAACCATTGGCGGCCTAGCGTGGGCCTGTGCCAGCAGCCGGATGTCTTGATCCATCGACTGGAACTGATACACGGCACGGACGCCCGGGACGCGAGCCTGGCCGAACGCATTCGCGAGGACATCCGTCAGGTGTCGCCGGGCACAGAAGTGCGCCTGCACCCGATGGCGTTGCGCAACCCTTGGGATTTCGAAGAGGTCTACGGCGCACTTCACGACTTCACCTCCGAATACACCTTCGATACCGAGCGTGAGGACTATCTGGTGCACATCACCACGGGGACCCACGTCGCGCAGATCTGCTGGTTCTTGCTGACCGAGGCGCACTACCTGCCGGCACGCCTGATCCAGACCTCCCCCGCTCGCCGCAAGAGCGAAGAAGAACCGGCCACCGGCACCCACGCCCTGATCGACCTGGATCTGTCGCGCTACGACCGCATTGCCTCACGCTTCACCCACAAACGTCTGGAAGGCCTGGAGTTTCTCAAGTCCGGCATTGCCACCCGCAACACCGCGTTCAACCGCTCGATCGAGCAGATCGAACGCGTGGCCGTGCGCTCCAAAGCGCCGATGCTGCTGATCGGCCCGACCGGCGCCGGCAAGTCCTTTCTCGCCCGACGCATCTACGAGCTCAAACGCAGTCGCCATCAAATGCAGGGACGCTTCGTTGAAGTCAACTGCGCCACCCTGCGTGGCGACGGGGCAATGTCCGCGCTGTTCGGCCACGTCAAAGGCGCCTTTACCGGCGCGCAAAACGCCCGCGACGGCCTGCTGCGAGCGGCTGACGGCGGCATGTTGTTTCTCGACGAGATCGGCGAGCTGGGGGCGGACGAACAAGCGATGCTGCTCAAGGCTATCGAAGAAAAGCGCTTCTTCCCGCTGGGCTCGGACAAGGAAGTCGACAGCGACTTCCTGATCATCGCCGGCACCCACCGCGACCTGCGCAGTCGCGTCGCCGAAGGCCTGTTCCGGGAAGATCTCTATGCGCGGATCAACCTCTGGACATTCGACCTGCCAGGCCTGGCAGGGCGCCGCGAAGACATCGAACCCAACATCGATTTTGAGCTTGAACGCCACGCTCGCGAACACGGCCAACTGGTGCGCTTCAACCTTGAAGCCCGACGGCGCTACCTCAGTTTCGCCAGCTCACGGGAAGCTGCATGGCTGGGTAACTTTCGCGAACTCTCGGCCTCGATTACGCGCATGGCGACACTGGCCGACAGCGGGCGAATCGATGAAGCGCAGGTCGAGGAGGAAATTGATCGGCTGCGGTATGCATGGGGGCTGGCGCAGCCGGCCGGAATGACGAATGAGCTGCCGGGCGATGCCGAGACGCTGGACCTGTTCGATCGATTGCAATTGAAGGCAGTGCTGGAGGTTTGCAGACAGGCAGACAGCTTGTCGGATGCAGGCAGACGCCTGTTCGGCGTGTCGCGACAGGCGAAGGCGCAGCCCAATGATGCGGACCGATTGAGGAAGTACCTCGCACGGTTCGGCATTGACTGGAGCCAGTTGCGCGAGCAGTGAAACATGACCGTAACCAATTGAGTCGATGAGATAAACTGCGCCGCACCGCGATACCGGCACCGAACGAAGGACAAACACGGATGGACTTACTGGATTTTCTTTCAAACCTGCTATCGATTCTTGACGGCTTCCAGACGTCCGGCCAAAAGCCTCGCAGAGTCTTCACCCGCGGATTTGTCGTGACCTGCGTCTTTGTGGCGATCATCGAGCTGTTTTTGCTGAACCACATCTACAGCGGGCGTCCGTGAACCAATAGCTACGAGTTCCCGCCCGTCAGCTGGCCGGCACTTTACCCCGCGTCAGAACTTCCAACGCCTACCCACCTGACGCGGAAGCCCGACGATGAACAGAACCATTGCAGCCCTCATGCTTGGAAGTCTTTTATCTGCCACCGCACCGCTGGCGATGGCGGGAAGCACCGTACCGCCTACGGGTATTCCCGGGGTCAACCAGGGAGGCACCGAATCAAAGGAAGACAAGGCCGACAAAAAGGGTGAAGAAGCCTCGGGGTCGAACTCCGGTGCAGAGTCCCACGAGACAGAGAAGGATGCGCAAACATCCAGTGGCTCAAAGGATGGGATGGAAGAAAAGAAACCCTGAACGACTTTGCCGCCTCAGCAGTTATCGCTGGCATAAAAAAGCCGATCTCTCCGATCGGCTTTTGTGTATGACGCTTATCCCGCCTTGGCAGGCCAGAACGATGAATTTCAGCGTTTGAGCTTGCGCTTGTTGCGGTATTGGTCGATCACCACCGCGACCACGATGATCAGCCCCTTGATGATGTCCTGGATGTAGGCATCGACCCCGACGAACGTGAAACCGCTGGCCATCACCCCAAGAATCAGTGCGCCAATCACCGTGCCGGTGATGCGCCCCACCCCGCCCGCCAGACTGGTACCACCGATAACTGCAGCGGCAATCGCGTCCAGCTCATAGGACATGCCCATCCCGGCCTGCCCGGTGGCGGCGCGGGCCGAAGCCACTACGCCTGCCAGCCCCGCCAGCAACCCGGCGATACTGTAGACGATGACCAGATGGCGTTTGACGTTGATGCCTGAGGTGCGCGCCGCCTGCATGTTGCCGCCGATGGCGTAGGTGTATTTGCCGTACTTGGTGTAGCGCAGCGCGATGTGGAAGATCACCGCCACCACCAGAAAAATGATCACCGGCATCGCGCCGTGGCCGATCGCCGTGTAGGAATCCGAGAGCATGCTTACCGGCTGGCCTTCGGTGTAGTAACGCGCCAGGCCGCGAGCCGAAACCATCATGCCCAGCGTGGCAATGAACGGCGGAATCCCGGTGATGGCGATGATGCTGCCGTTGATCGCCCCCGCCAGCAGCCCGACACCGAGCCCGGCAATCACCGGAATCCAGACCGGCAAATCGGTCAGTGACGGGAACACCGCCCGGGCGAAATCCGAGGTCTGCGCCAGACTCGCCGCGATCATCGCCGACAACGCGAGCACCGAGCCCGACGACAGGTCGATACCGGTGGTGATGATCACCTGGGTCACGCCAATCGCCAGCAGGCCGATGATCGACACTTGGAGGATCATCAACACCAGCCGCTGGGAGTTCATCAGAAAGCTCTGGTCGCGCACGATCCAGCCGAACAGTTCGAACACCAGGCCAATGCCGATCAGCACCAGGAAAATGCTCAGTTCCGTCGGAAAGCGCCGGCGACTCTTGACCGGTGCCGTGGCCGGTTTGTTTTCCAGTATCGCGTTCATAACCACTCACCTTTCTATCGCATCATCGACGGCGGCCTCGGCCACCAGCGGTATCCATTAATGAACCGAGGACAGGCCCGAAGCCAGTTGCATCACCCGCTCCTGAGTCGCCTCGCTGCGGTCGAGGGTGCCCATCAGGTCGCCCTCGTGCATGACCATCACCCGGTCGCTCATGCCGAGCACTTCCGGCAGCTCCGAAGAAATCATGATCACCGCCATGCCCTCGCTGGCGAGGTAGGCGATGAGCCGGTAAATCTCGGCCTTGGCGCCGACGTCGATGCCGCGGGTCGGCTCGTCGAGAATCAGGATTCGCGGGTTGGTCATTAGCCAGCGGGCCAGCAAGGCTTTCTGCTGATTGCCACCCGACAGGGTGTCGATGCACTGCTCCAGCGACGGGGTTTTCACCCGCAGCTTCTTGCACATGTCTTCACACAAGGCGCGCAAGGCTTTCTGCTGGATGAACCCGTGGCCGGCGTAGTGCGGCAGGACGGCCATTTCCATGTTTTCCAGCACCGAGAGGCACGGGAACAGGCCGCTGAGCTTGCGATCCTCGGTCAACAGCGCGAAGCCCTTCTCGATCGCCATGTGCGGATCGCTGATGCGCACCACCTCGCCATCGAGACGGATCTCGCCACCGTCGCTGGGCGTGATGCCGAAGATCGCTTCGGCCACGTTGGTCCGGCCGGAACCCATCAATCCAGCAATGCCGAGGATTTCCCCGGCGTGCAGGTCGAAGGAAACACCCTTGAAGATGCCATCGAGCTTGAGGTCGCGCACCGACAGAAACAAATCGCCGATCGGCTTTTCCCGCACCGGAAACAACTGGCTCAACTCACGACCGACCATCATCGAGATCAGGCTGTCGCTGTCCATGGAATCGGCCCGCTGCAGGCCGATGTAGGCACCGTCGCGAAACACCGCCACTTCATCGGCGATCGCGAACACTTCGTTCATTTTGTGGGTGATGTAGATGATGCCTTTGCCTTGGCTTTTCAGGTCGGCAATGATCGAGAACAGATGGGCGACTTCCTTGTCGGTGATGGCCGACGTCGGTTCGTCCATGATCAGGATGTCGGAGTCGTAGGACACGGCTTTGGCGATCTCGACCATCTGCCGCTCGGCGATACTCAGGTTGCCGACCAGCTCTTCGGGATCAAGGTTGATCCGCAAACGCTCCAGCAGTTTTGCGGTGCAGCGGTGCATTTCCCGGTGATCGATCATGTGAAAGCCGTTGAGCTGCTCGCGGCCGATCCAGATGTTTTCGGCGATGCTCATGTGCGGCATCAGGTTGAGTTCCTGGTGGATCATCGCGATCCCGGCCTGAAGCGCTGCCAGTGGCGTTTCGAACACCACCGGCTTGCCCCGCAGGCGCAGCTCTCCGGCGTCTGGCTGGTAGATGCCGGCGATGATTTTCATCAGGGTGGATTTGCCCGCGCCATTCTCGCCCATCAGCGCCAGCACGGAACCGGGGCGTACCCGCAGTTGCACATCGGACAACGCCACCACACCGGGGAAACCCTTGCTGACGTTGAGGATCTCCAGCAGGTACGGCTCTTCGACAGGTATTGCTGTGGGCGGGCTCCCCGTCACAGGGGTGCTCGAAGCAGTCGCTGAAGCGAACATGATCAGGTACTCCATCAGCAAGGTCGCGATCGCCACCTTGCGGGCTTATTGTTGTTATTGAACGGACGGACTATTTGAACTGGTCAACGTTTTGCGGCGTGATCAGGCGGAACGGCACCCAGACTGCCGGCTCGACCGGCTCGTTCTTCGCCATTCTCACCGCGGTATCGATGGAGCCGTCGGCCTGACCCTTGGCGTCCTGGAACACGGAAGCGGCCAGCGAGCCCTTCTTCACGGCGTTCAAGCCGTCCGGCGTACCGTCGACACCCGCAATCAGCACGCTGCCTTTGGCGACGCCGGCCTGTTGCAGGGCCATGGCGGCACCGATCGCCATTTCGTCGTTGTTGGAGACGACCGCGTCGAACTTGCGGCCCTGGGTCAGCCAGTCATTGACCAGGGTCATGCCCTTATCCCGCAGCCAGACGCCGCTCTGTTCCTGCTCGACCTTGATGTCCGGGTATTTGGCCAGGACCTCTTTGACGCCCTTGGTGCGGTTGGTGGTGGAGTTGTTCGCCAGATCGCCCAGCAGAATCACGATGTCGCCCTTGCCGCCCATCTTGTCGGCCAGGTACTGCATCTGCATCTCGCCGGCCTCCAGGTCGTTGGAAGCAACGGTTACCACGCCTTTGGGCAGGTTCAGGTCATCGGGGCGGCGGTTGACGTAGACCAGCGGAATGCCGGCCTTCACTGCGGCTTCGGTGATCTTTTTGGTGGCGGCGGTATCCACCGGATTGACCACGATGGCGTCGACCTTCTGGCTGATGAAGCTTTCGACCTGGCTCAGTTGCTTGACCACGTCGCTGCGGGCGTCTTCGAACTGCAGCTTGACGCCGTCGGGATAGGACTTGGCTTTCTTGTCCATGGATTCACGCAGGTAGGTCAGCCAGGTGTCATCGAACTGGGACATGCTGACGCCGATCTTCATATCGGCCAGCGCAGCGCCGCTGGCGAACATCAGGGACAAGGCCAGTGAGGCAAAACGGGTCTTGGTCTTCATGAAAAGTCTTTCTCCACATTCTTGTTGGTTTTATGGATGAGGCATGACGATTTCAGTAAGCGGACAAGCAGTCGAGGCGTTGGAACGTGTAGCGAGACAGTGAATCTGGACTCGACTTTATTGGAAAATATTTTCCATATCAACCTGTTTTAGAATTTTATTATGATTTTATTCCATGGCTTGCAAACTCACTCAACTCCACCACCTGATGACGTTTGAAACTCAGGCGCGCAGCGTCTAGCACGCGGGTTGTCGCCAGTGCATCACGTGCGTCCACGGGCAGTGGGCCACCGTTTTGCAACGCGATTTGTAGCTGTAAATAGAACTGACTCCAGCAGCCGCGCTCAGACGGAACCCGTTCGCGCTCTTCTCCGTGCTCGAACCAGCCCCAACGTCGATGTTCCTCGACGCCCCAGCGCTCGCCTTCGGTTTTCGGCGAGAGCCCGGCCAGTGCCTGGGCCTCTTGCCCGTCCAGCCCCTCGACGCTGTAACAACCCAGCGTACCGCTCACCCGAAAGCGCGGACCGGGGCTGTTTTGCAGGCAGCTGCCGCCCAGATGCGAGGTCACGCCGCTGGCGTGGGTCAGGGACATGAAGAAGCCGTGATCGAAGGCCTGGTCTTTTTCCAGGTAATCCAGTTCGGCGTAAACCCGGGTCACCGGGCCGAACAGCAACAGCGCCTGATCTACCAGATGACTGCCCAGATCGCGCAGGAAACCACCGCCGCTGCCGTTGTTAACCGACGACGGCGAATAACGCTCGATCCGCGATTCGAACCGGCTGACCTGGCCCAGCGCGCCGGATTCGATGAGTTTGCGCACGGTTAAAAAGTCCGAATCCCAGCGCCGGTTCTGATAGACGCTGAGCGGTACATTCTGGCGCTCGGCCATAGTGATCAGGGTTTGCGCCTGCTGCCAGTCGGCGGCGAACGGCTTGTCGCTGACCACCGCCACCCCGTGTTCGATGCCGTCCAGCACCAGTGCCGGCCGCCCTTTGAGGGGCGTCGATACCACCAGCACATCGATCCCGGCTTCCACCAACTGGCCGATGCTGTCGAAGGCCGGCACACCCGGATGCTCCGCCGCCAGCAACTGTCGGCGCTCCGCTGAACGGGTGACCACGCCGACGAACGTCGCCGCCAGCAGGCTGCTGATCAGCGGAGCATGAAAAAACCGGCCGCCATGGCCATAACCGACAAGTCCGATGCGCATACAAGTATTTCCCTGAATAAAACGCGGACCCTGTGGGAGCGGGCTTGCCCGCGATGGCGGCGGCACATTCCACATTGATGTGCCCTGATAGACCGCAATCGCGAGCAAGCTCGCTCCCACAGGGATTTGCGTCAGCTGTAGAAATGGGGGCGATCAGGCAGCGCGACCTTGACGATCGCGCCGCTGTTCTGCGCTTCGATGCACGCATCGGCGGCAACCGCGGCCGCGAAGCCATCCCACGCCGACGGTCCACCGACCTGCCCTGCCCGCACGCCATCGATGAACGCCTGCAACTCGACGTCATAGGCCGCGATAAAGCGATCCTTCCAGTCCATCAGAATCGCGTTGGACAGCTTGGCCCCACTGCGCAATTGAACCTGGGACGGCTCCGGCAGTTTGGCGATGCCGGTCTCCCCCACCACTTCGCACTGGATGTCGTAGCCGTACTGGCAATTGACGAAAACCTCCACGTCGATGCGCGTGCCCTTGGCGGTTTCCAACAGCACGATCTGCGGATCCTTCAGGTGCGCGAGGGCTTTGCTGCTCTTGCGCGGGAACACCACCTGCACCGAGACGTAATCGTCATCGAGCAACCAGCGCAGTACGTCCAGCTCATGGATCAACGTGTCGGTGATCGCCATGTCGGTCTTGTAGTTTTCACCCACGCTCGGGTTGCGGTGCGCGCAATGCAGCATCAACGGTTCGCCGATCTGGCCACTGTCGATCACCGACTTCAACGCGCGATAACCTTCGTCGTACGGACGCATGAAACCGACCTGCACCAGCCGTTTGCCGTGGGCCACTTCTGCCTCGACGATCTTGCGGCAACCTTCGGCGGTGACCGCCAGTGGCTTCTCGCAGAACACCGGTTTGCCCGCCGCGATGGCGGCCAGCACGAACTCTTCGTGGCTCGGGCCCCAGGAAGTGACGAGGATCGCGTCGACGTCCGGCGCCTGGATCAGCGCGTGGCCGTCGGGATACACCTCGGCGGTCAGTTTCAGGTCAGCGACGACTTTGGCCGCCTGCTGCAGATTGATGTCGGTAACCGCCACGACCTGACTGTTGAGCAAGGTCTGGCTGCAACGACGGATGTGATCCTGGCCGATGGCACCGGTGCCGATGACGCCTAGCCGCAACACTTGGGAAAGCAATGACATGAAAGGATTCCTTGTGGTTGTTCGATTCAGGGCAATCAGTACTGACGGGCCTTGGCCAGTCGTTCGTTCAGGGTTTTGGCCACCGAGTCGGTGCGGGCGCTGGTCGAGACTTGCGCCACGCCGACCCGCCACCACGACAGGTAACCGTGAATCATGGTCTTGGGCAGAACCTTGATGTCGATCAGGGTCGAGACCGTCTGCAAACGTGCATCGGCCAGCGCCGCCTGCAACTCTTCAACGGTGTTCACCTTGTAGGTCTTGCAGCCGTAGGCCGCCGCGCTCATGGCGAAATCCACCGGCACGAAAGCGCCGTCGAGCTTGCCGCTTTGCGGGTTACGGAAACGGAACTCGGTGGCAAAGCTGTCCATCCCGTTGCCCATCTGCAGGTTGTTGATGCAACCGAAGGTCATGTTGTCGAACAGCACCACGTTGATCTTGCGTCGCTCCTGGATCGAGGTGGCGAGTTCCGAGTGCAGCATCATGTAAGAGCCGTCGCCCACCAGCGCATAGACCTCGCGCTCGGGCTCGGCGAGCTTCACGCCCAGCGCGGCGTTCACCTCATAGCCCATGCACGAATATCCATACTCGACGTGATAGGTGTTCACCCCCTTGCTGCGCCAGCTGCGCTGCAAGTCGCCGGGCAGACTGCCGGCAGCGGCGACGATCACCGCGTCATCGGCGAGGGTTTCATTGAGTACGCCGAGCACGCGGCTCTGGGTCAGGCAGGAACCGGTCAGTTCGATGAATTCGCGCAACACCGCCGGATCGAGGTGGTCGTTGATTTCCGGGATGAAATCCCGTGCCTGATAGTCGATCTGATACAGACGATTCACTTCTTCATCCAGTTGCGCCCGGGCCTGAAGAGGTTGATCGCCCCAGCCGGAACGGTAGTCGCCCAGCGCTTCGGCCAGCGCCGACAAGCCTGTCCGGGCATCCGCCAGCAGTTGCACGCCGTCGAGTTTCAGGGCGTCGCACGGGCTGATGTTGAGGTTGAGAAATTGCACGTCAGGGTGCTGGAACAAGGATTTCGACGCGGTGGTGAAATCGCTGTAGCGGGTGCCGACCCCGATGATCAGATCTGCCTCTTTGGCCAGCAGATTCGCCGCCAGGCAACCGGTTTCGCCGATACCGCCGACGTTCAGCCGATGGCTGGACACCAGCGCGCTTTTGCCGGCCTGGGTTTCGGCGAAGGGAATATCGAAGCGCTCGGCAAACGCCTGCAACGCCACGTTGGCGCCCGAGTATTTGACGCCGCCGCCACAGATGATCAGCGGTTTGCGTTTGCCTTTGAACAGTGCCACGGCATCGCCGAGCATCGCTTCAGTAGCCGGACGACGCTCGATGCGGTGCACGCGTTTTTGCAGGAAATAATCGGGATAGTCGTAGGCCTCGGCCTGCACGTCCTGCGGCAGGGCCAGGGTCACGGCGCCGGTTTCGGCGGGGTCGGTGAGCACGCGCATGGCGTGGATCGCTGCGGTCATCAATTGTTCGGGACGGTTGATGCGATCCCAGTACTTGCTCACGGCCTTGAACGCATCGTTGGTGCTGATGCTCAGGTCGTGGAACTGCTCGATCTGTTGCAACACCGGGTCCGGTTGACGGCAGGCATAGACATCACCCGGCAACAGCAGCAAGGGAATCCGGTTGGCAGTCGCGGTGGCGGCAGCGGTCAGCATGTTCGCCGCGCCCGGCCCCACGGACGAGGTGCAGGCGTAGATCTTGCGCCGCAGATGCTGCTTGGCGAAACCGATCGCCGCATGGGCCATGCCTTGTTCGTTGCGGCCCTGATGGACGATCAGGTCACCGCTGTCCTGCTCCAGCGCCTGCCCCAGACCCAGCACATTGCCGTGGCCGAAAATGGTAAAGATCCCGGCGACGAACTTGCTCTGAACGCCATCGACCTCGATGTACTGGTTGTCGAGGAATTTCACCAGGGCCTGGGCCATGGTCAGTCTTGTTGTGGTCATAACCGCACCTTTCAAATTCAGATCCGATCCCTGCGAGGGGCACTGTCAACTCAGGGATTTGCTCAGGTGGTCCATGCTGGCGCCGATCGCCGTCTGGATATCCGCCAGGCCATGGACGCTGTCGGCGAACGGTTCAAACGACAGGTAGCCGCTGTAGCCGCCAGCGAGCAGGCTGTTGATTTGTACCGCGTTGCCGAGAATGTCGTCCGCGCCCACCAGCACCCGGTGGCCATCGCTAAGGGTTGCCAGCGGTGCCTCGGTTTCCTCGACACCGGAGATGTGCACCAGCCCGGTCAGCTCGGGGAAAAACTCTTGTTCACCGGCCAGGTGATGGTGAAAGGTATCGTGCACCAGGCGGAACACATCCAGCCCGCCGACTGCCTTGATCGCCTCCACCGCCGCGCGTTTGCGGCGCAGCGAGCAGGCTTTGAAACCCAGCGGCTCGATGAAACCCAGCAGGCCGTGATCGCGCAGGATCGGCGCCAGCTCGCTCAGCGCGGTGCGCAGGCCCGACGCACGTTCGGCGACGCTGCGCGGATCGGCGCGGTCGTTCAACGGGCACATCACCAGCCCCCTCGCACCACAATCGCGGGCATAGCCAGCCAGCTTCAAGGCCTGCGCGCGGCGCTCGTCATTCCACATGTCGAACGGATACAGCGCGTTGATCGACAGCACGCTGATCCCGTGGGCCGTGCACAACTCACGCACGTGTTCGGGTGCGGTGCCGTCCTCGATCTCGATGCCTTTAAGGTCGTTGCGGATCTCGATGGCGTCGGCTTTGAGGGTCACCGCCAACTCGATGAACGCCGGCAGGGACAAACGTGGAGCGACCATTCGGTTCAGGGCAAAACGCAGGGGAGTACTCATTCTTGTTGTTCTCCGCGCAGATGAATTATTTGGCCGTCGGCATGCTGAATTCCGGGCCCTTGGCAATGCTGTCGGGCCAGCGCTGCATCACGCTTTTGTAGCGACTGTAGAAACGAATGCCTTCTTCCCCGTAGGCATGGTGATCGCCGAACAGCGAGCGCTTCCAGCCACCGAACGAGTGCCAGGCCATGGGCACCGGAATCGGCACGTTGATGCCGACCATCCCGACCTTGATGCTGCGGGCGAAGGCGCGAGCGATCCCGCCATCGCTGGTGAAGCACGACACGCCATTGCCGAATTCATGGGCGTTGATCAGCGCCACGGCACTGGCGAAATCCGGCACGCGCACGATGCCCAGCACCGGGCCGAAGATTTCCTGCTGATAGATGCTCATGTCGGTGGTGACGTGATCGAACAGCGTCGCGCCGACGAAAAAGCCCGCCTCGGCCCCCGGTACCTTGAAGTGACGGCCGTCGACAATCAGCTGCGCGCCCTGGGTCACGCCCTGATCGATAAAACCTTCCACCCTGGCCTTGTGTTCGGCGGTGACCAGCGGGCCCATGTCGTTGTCGCCTTGCAGACCGTTGCCGACTTTCAACTGATCGATACGCGGCAGCAGTTTGGCGATCAGTTGATCGCCGACTTCGCCGACCGCGACCGCAATCGAAATCGCCATGCAGCGCTCACCGGCCGATCCGTAAGCCGCGCCGATCAAGGCATCCGCCGCCTGGTCCAGATCCGCGTCAGGCATGACGATCATGTGATTCTTCGCGCCGCCCAGCGCCTGCACCCGCTTGCCGCGCGCGGTGGCCTGCTGGTGGATGTACTCGGCAATCGGCGTCGAACCGACAAACGAAATCGCCTCGATGTCCGGGTGCTGCAGCAAGGCGTCGACCGCCGTCTTGTCGCCCTGCACCACGTTGAACACGCCGTCCGGCAAACCGGCTTCGGTCAACAGGCGAGCCATCAGCAAACTGGCGGACGGATCGCGCTCGGACGGTTTGAGGATGAAGCAGTTGCCGGTGACCAGCGCCAGCGGAATCATCCACAGCGGCACCATCACCGGGAAGTTGAACGGCGTGACCCCGGCACAGACGCCGAGCGGCTGACGCAGGTTCCAGTTGTCGATGCCGCCGCCGATGTTGTCGCTGAACTCGGTCTTCAACAGGTTCGGTGCACCGCAGGCGTACTCGACGATTTCAATGCCTCGGGTGACTTCGCCCTTGGCGTCGGAAAACACCTTGCCGTGTTCACGGCTGATGATTTCGGCCAGTTCGTCGTGATGACGATCGAGCAATTCCTTGAACTTGAACATCACCCGCGAACGGCGCAGGGACGATTGCTCGGACCAGGCCGGAAATGCCTTGAGCGCCGAAGCGACGGCAGCATCCACAGTCTTCTGGCTGGCCAGCCCGACCCGCGCCTGAACAGAGCCGGTGGCCGGATTGAAGACATCGCTGAATCGTTCGCTACCGCTGTCCTGCACCTGACCGTCGAGGTAATGGCCTATGACCGGGGCGTCGCTCATTGTTCTTGTTCTCCGTGCGAAAGTTGGAATTCAGAGATCCAGCAGCCAGCTGTGCTGCGGGTCGTTATGGAACTGCCAGACGCGTTTCGGCCCGGCCATCACGTTCAGGTAGTAGGACTCGTAGCCATACGGCACGCTGACCGGGTGATAGCCCTTGGGCACAACGACGAGGTCGCTGTTTTCCACGGCCATGGCTTGATCGATGCTGCGGTCGTCGGTGTAGACCCGCTGGAACACGAAGCCCTGGGGCGGGTTGATCTGGTGGTAGTAGGTTTCTTCGAGAAAGCTCTGGTGCGGCAGATCGTCGGTGTCGTGCTTGTGCGGCGGATAGCTCGACGAGTGCCCCGACGGCGTGCGCACTTCCACCACCAGCAGCGAATGGGCCGGCTCGCTGTCCGGCAGGATGTCGCAGACATAGCGGGTGTTGGCGCCCTTGCCGCGCACGCTGCGCTTCATGGTTTCAGGCCTGATCAGGCGCGGACCGAGGCCCGTGGTGCTCGAACCGGGAGCGGCGCAAACCGCCACTTGCGCATCACTCAATGCCACCACCTGTGCCTGACTGCCGGGTGGCAGGTACGCGGCGAACGGGGATTTGTCTTCGAACACCGACTGGCGATCACCGAGGTTGTCCCAGTTGAAGGCCCCCTGCCCCGGCGCTTCGCCGTGGATGCCGACACGACCGCTGAGCAGCACCAGGCACAGCTCTTTATCGCCCGCCGCAACAGGCAAGATTTCACCCAGGCTCAACCGGTAGGCGGCGAAACCGACGTACTGCAACTCACCTTCAGCCAGCTCGACCATGGTCCGGCCACGGGCATTGCTTTTGACCAGCAGGCTCATCGTGCAGTCCTCGCGTCGAGCAATGCACGCAAGGTGTCGAAGCCTTTCTTCGCGTAGGCATAACTCGGCGCCACTGCCGGATCCTGCTCGGCCTCGACCACCAGCCAGCCGTGGTAATCGGCCGCCAGCAGCACGTTCAGCAGCTCAGCGAAGTCGATGTCACCGTCCCCTGGAACGGTAAAAGTGCCGTTGATGATGCAGTCGGGGAAGCTCCACAGGTTGTTGCGAGACAGCTGCACCACCGGTTTGCGCACGTCCTTGAAATGCACGTGGCAGATGCGCGACAGGTGTTTGCGCAGTACCTGCAAGGGCTCGCCTCCGCCCATGTAGCAATGGCCCGAATCGAACAGCAGCCCGACTTCATTACCGGTCAACGCCATCAGGGTGTCGATGTCCGACGGCGATTCGACGTAGGCGCCCATATGGTGGTGATACGCCAGACGCACGCCCTGGGACAGGGTGAAGCGCGCCAGTTCGGTCAGCTTGTCGGCGTACTGCTGCCACGCCTGTTCAGTGTGAAAACGCGGGCGCTCGACCAGCGGAATCCGTTGGCCCTGAATGGAGTCGGCCACTTCACCGTAAACCAGCACGTTCGCGCCGTTCTTGGCCAGCAGCTCGACATGGCTGGCAATCGCGTCGATTTCCTCGGCTACCGAACGGCGCGCGAGGCGACTGGAATACCAGCCGGACACCAGCGCCAGGTCATACGGGCGCAGCACGTCGCCAACGCCTTTGGCATCCTTGGGAAACTTGCCGTTGAGTTCGAAGCCTTCATAACCGATGGCCTTGCCTTCGCTGAGGGCGGTGCTCAGCGGTGTTTCACCGCCGAGGGACGGCAGGTCGTCGTTGCTCCAGGAAATCGGGTTGATGCCAATTCGGATAGCGGGCATGGCTGCACCTTTTATTGTTATTTCTAGAATGTTCAACCGCGGCTCAGGCCCGGGCCGTGCGCCAGGCATCGATCAGCTCGACGAAGGTGCCCTGTACCTGGCGGATCAGCGTCTCGTCGTCGATTTCCCCGGCCAGCCAGGCGCGACTCGGCTCCTGAAAAATCGTCCGGCCCACGGCGAACCCGCGACAGGTCTGGCTCTGACTGGCCTGTTGAAAGCCCTCGGCCAACGCTGACGCCGGGGCATTCAGGCCCAGCAGCACCACACCCCGGCAATAGGGATCGCGCGCCTGGATCAGTTCGTCGAGCTGCTTCCACTCCTCGGCGCTCTGCGCTTCGATCTTCCACCACGCCGGGTAAATGCCCAGGTTGTAGAGGCGTTTGAGCGCCCGATACAGCACGTCGGGATGCGGTGAGGGGTGATCCTTGGGCGGGATGATTTCCAGCAGCAGTTCATGACCGCTGACCTGCGAGGCCTGATACAGCGCCTTGATCTGCGCTTCCTGTTCCAGCCGCAGCATCGGTTCGTCGTCCGGGTGGAATTGCACCAGGCATTTGATGATTTGTTCCTGCGGCCAGGCGATCAGGTTGCTGCCGACCGAGCGCCCGTGTTCGAAGGCCAGCGGCCGCGAGCCCTGCACTTCAACCGGACGCGCCACCCACCAGCCACGACCGGTGGCGGCGTTCAGCGAGTCCTGGCCGAAACGCTGATCCGCCAGCAGCCCGACATCGGCTTCAATGCCCTGCTCGCGCAAATCGCTTTCGACTCGTTCCACGGCCTTGATGAACAGTTGCTTGAGTTCGCCGATGGCGCCGAGGTCGCGTCCGCCCTTCTGGGCCAGTTCCACCAGTTGCCCGCGATGGTCGAAGGCAAAGATGAACAATTGCTTCCACTGTTTGCGCGGCACACTGACCTGATGCAGGCGTTGCAGGGTGACGTCCTTGTCCGGCCGGGTAATCGGCACCGGGCTGCTGAACAGATAATCGAGTTCGGCACGGGTCGGCATCGCCGGCGCGCAGGCATGGCGCGACACCACCAGACCACCGCAGGCATTGGCCAACTGGCAGCAACGCTCGTCGCTGGCATCCTCCAGCCAACCGCTGAGGAAACCCGACATGAACGCATCGCCGGCGCCCAGTACGTTCAGCACTTCGACGCGCACGCCGGGATAAATCGCGCCGTCTTCAAGACGCTGTGGAATCTCTCCGCGGATCACCGTGCAACCTTGCGGCCCGAGCTTGACCACCAGCGTCGCCGCGCTCAGCCGCCGGACATTGCACAGCGCGGTGAGCAAATCCTCAGAACCGCCGGCCATCAGGAACTCTTCTTCGGTTCCGACCACAAGATCGAAGCGCGGGAGGATTTGTTGCACATGCTGAGTGACGTTCTGATCGGCAACGAAACGGGTTTCGCCGTCCGCCTTGCCGGCGAGCCCCCACAGGACCGGGCGGTAGTCGATGTCCAGCACCCGTTTGACGTTGTGCTTTTCGGCGTAGTCCAGCGCCTGGATGCTCGCCTTGTAGACACCGTCGGTGGAGAAATGGGTGCCGGTGATCAGCAAGGCCTTGCTGGAGGCGATAAAGGCTTCGCTGATGTCTTCGGCCCGCAGCGCCATGTCGGCGCAATTTTCACGGTAGAAGACCAGGGGAAAGGTTTCCCGATCCTTGAGACCGAGCAGCACCATGGCGGTCAGACGCTCCGGATCGACCTTAATGCCGCTGACGTCACAACCTTCACGGGCCAGCGACTCGATCAGGAAACGCCCCATGTGATCGTCGCCAGTGCGGCTCAGCATCGCCGACCTGAGCCCCAGCCGGGCGGTGCCGAACGCGATGTTGGCGGACGAGCCGCCGAGGTATTTGGCGAAGCTGCTCACATCCTCCAGCCGTGCCCCGACTTGCTGCGCATAGAGGTCGACGCCGAGGCGTCCGAGGCAAATCAGATCCAATTGACGTCCACTGGCAAAACGAGTCTGGCCCATGCTGGCTCCTGTTATTTTTATCAGCCCGTGCCCAACGCGGTGACCGCGCCGGACACTCTTGGTGGATGCAGACTAAAACGAGCCGGATCGAACAATCAATAAATATTCCAATTATTTTTCGCGTGGAATATTTTTTCCAATAAACTTCAGTGCAGGCGCTCCAGACGCAGTGCATCGTTTCAGCAGGCATCGCGCTGGCGCAAGCCCAAGATTTTGTCCAGGCCGAGCCTGTAGACTGCGCACAGCCAACCTATTGTCAGGGGACGAGACGTAACCGTCCCTATAAGAACAAGCCAGAAGGATTATTTATGTCCAGCACCGATCAGCCGGCTACCGCCGAGAGCACGCCCGAGAGCGATCTTGCCAGCCCCCCGATCAATGCCGAGCGCCTGCTGCAGCTCATCACCACTGAATACGAAAGCCTGCCGCGCCAGCTCAAACGCATCGCCAGTTACATGAGCCAGCAAAGCGACCGGATCATGGTCGACCGCATCAGCGACATCGCCCGCGAGTGCGAAGTGCATCCGTCGGCCATCGTGCGGTTTTCCCAGCGTTTCGGTTTCAGCGGATTCAGTGAAATGCAGGCGCTGTTCCGCGAGGCGTATACCCACAAAGCCACGCCGGTACAGAACTACCAGCAGCGCATTCGCAGCATGATCGCCAACAAGTCGCAGAAAGCCAGCGGCGGCGACCTGGCCCGCGAGTGCATCGACGCCACCCTTTCGGGCATCGAACGCCTGGGCCAGGAACTCGATGACCAGGCCTTCGAAAAGGCCGTGGACCTGGTGGTCAATGCCGACAATATCTACGTGGTCGGCGTTCGCCGCTCGTTCGCCGTGGCTGACTATCTGGTCTACAACCTGCAACACACCAACAAGCGCATCCACCTGGTCTCGGGCCTCGGCGGCAGCTATCGCGAGCAGATGCGCAGCGTGCGCGCCAATGACCTGGTGATCGCCATCAGCTTCACGCCGTACGGCAAGGAAACCCAGCATTGCCTGCGCATCGCCCAGCATCATCAGGCGAAAACCCTGATCATCACTGACAGCAATCTCTCGCCCCTGGCCAAACGCGCCAACACCCTGCTGCTGGTCAATGAAGGCAGTTCGTTTGCGTTCCGTTCTCTGAGTGCGACCTTGTGCCTGTGCCAGGCGCTGTTTATCGCTGTGGCCTATCGACTGGAGTTGAAGGTGGACGAGATTCACGAGCAGGTCGGGTTTGAAGACTGACCAGACCGCCATCCCAGCGAATGCGGTATTCAAAATATTTATTCCATAATTTGAATGCAGGGAATATTTATTCTATAAACAGGATCTCTGAAAACAAGAACTCAAAGGATCCTGTCATGCGTGAACTCGGAATCGGCCTTATCGGTACGGGCTTCATGGGGCGCGCCCACGCTCTGGCCTTTCGCAACGTCAGCGGGGCATTCGAACTGCCCTTCACCCTTCGCCTTGCCGCCCTGGCTGACGCCGATCCCGCACGCGCCCAAGCCTGCGCCACCGCCTGGGGCTTCGAGCAGGCCCATGGCGACTGGCAGCGATTGATCGACGACCCCAAGGTCAATCTGATCGCCATCACCACTCCCAATCACCTGCACTACCCGATGGCCATGGCCGCCCTTGCTGCCGGCAAACCGGTTTACTGCGAAAAGCCATTGGCGGTGAATCTTGAACAAGCTCATGCCATGCACGTAGCGGCGAAGCATGCCGGCGTCGTCACCCGGGTCGGCTACAACTACCAGCACAACCCGATTATCGGCCTGGCACGCGAGCTGATCCTGAGTGGCGAACTCGGCGAGATCATCAGCTTTCAAGGTGAATTCAGCGAAGACTTCATGGCCGATCCAGCCTCCCCCTGGTCGTGGCGCTGCGAACCGGAACATGCCGGTGGAGCACTGGCGGATCTGGGCAGTCACCTGCTCGCTATGGCGCGCTTTCTAATGGGTGATGTCGAAGCGGTGTGTGCCGACGCCCAGACCGTCCATCGCCAACGCCCAGCCACAACTGGCAGCCAGGAACAACGCCGCATTGCGGTCGACGATCAGGCCCATGCGCTGCTGCGCTTTGCCAGCGGCGCGCGCGGCACCTTCAGCAGCAGCTGGCTGAAGCATGGCTACAAGAATCATCTGAGCTTCGAGATCAGCGGCACCCGAGGCACCCTGGCGTTTGACCAGGAGCGCCTGAACGAGCTACGCCTGTGTCGCGCCGGCCAGGGCGGCTTCCAGCGTTTACTGGCCGGACCGGACTTGCCCGGCTACGCCGCGTTCAGCCCGGCGCCGGGGCATCAGTTGGGCTACAACGAGCTGAAGACGCTGGAAGTGCATGAGCTGATCATGGCGCTGGCCGGGAATGGGCAAACCGGGACTGATTTCGAGGAGGCATTTGAAGTAGAGAGGCTGGCGACGGCGATTCGGGTCGCTGCTGAGGAGCGGCGCTGGGTGTCTGTCAGTGAAATAAGTGGGTAGTGTTGTGCGTGTCTAGTCCTGAAATAGGTTTACACCTGTTTCACCCTAACGCCCGATGCACCGCATCGGGCGTTTTGTATTTTAAGGACAGGTGCGGGCGCTCCTGGTTGTAGATCAAGATC